>CAWGUZ010000008.1:0-655184 GCA_963825975.1 uncultured Actinomycetota bacterium | reverse complement strand
CAGGTTGCGGTACCGGTTGATGCCGGTACCGGCCGGGATGAGCTTGCCGATGATGACGTTCTCCTTCAACCCCACGAGCTTGTCGCTCTTGGCGTTGATGGCGGCGTCGGTGAGCACCTTGGTGGTCTCCTGGAAGGAGGCCGCCGACAGCCACGAGTCCGTCGCGAGCGACGCCTTCGTGATACCCATCAGCGCGGGTCGACCGGCCGCGGCTTCCAGACCCTCGGCCAGCATCCGCCGGTTCTGGGTCTCGAACTCGCGACGCTCCACGACGGCACCCGGCAGGAAGTCGGTCGAGCCGGAATCGATGACGGTCACCCGGCGCAGCATCTGCCGGATGATCACCTCGATGTGCTTGTCGTGGATGGACACGCCCTGCGAGCGGTACACCTCCTGGACCTCGCGGACCAGGTGGAGCTGCACGGCACGGGGGCCCATTACGCGGAGCACCTCATGAGGGTCGACGTTGCCCTCGAGCAGCTGCTGACCGACCGACACCTGATCGCCGTCGGTGAGCAGACGCTCACTGCCGTCGACCGTGGTGGTGGCCAGCCGCTGCGACTTGGGCAGCTTGTCGTACTCGACCTCTTCGCTGCCGTCGTCCGGGATGATCGTGATCTTGAGGAACTTGTCGCTCTCCTCGATCCGGATCCGCCCGGCGGCGTCGGCGATCGGCGCCCGACCCTTGGGGATGCGCGCCTCGAACAGTTCCTGCACACGCGGCAGACCCTGGGTGATGTCCGACGAACCCGACGCACCACCGGTGTGGAAGGTACGCATGGTCAGCTGGGTACCCGGCTCACCGATCGACTGGGCCGCGACGATGCCGACGGCCTCGCCCACGTCGACCCGGTTACCGGTGGCCAGCGACCGGCCGTAGCAGGTCGCGCAGGTCCCGATCAGGGTCTCGCAGGTCAGCACCGAACGGATCTTCACCGCGGTGACGCCCGCGGCGATAGCGGCGTTGACGTGCTCGTCGCGCATGTCGGTGCCGCGCGGCACGACGACCGTGCCGTCGGCGTCGACGATGTCGGTGGCCAACACCCGAGCCACCACCGAGGTCTCGGTGAACTCGTCCTTGACCAGTGCACCACCCGCACCGCGGTGCGCGATCGGCAGCTCGGCGCCACGCTCGGTGCCACAGTCCTCGTCGCGCACGATGACGTCCTGCGACACGTCGACCAGACGTCGGGTCAGGTAACCCGACTCCGCCGTCCGCAGCGCGGTGTCGGCCAGGCCCTTACGAGCCGAGTGGGTGTTAATGAAATATTCCAGTACGCTGAGTCCTTCCCGGAACGAGGACCGAATCGGACGCGGGATCTCCTCGCCGCGAGAGTTCGCGACGACGCCCTTCATACCGGCCAGCGACCGGACCTGAATCCAGTTACCCGCCGCGCCGGCCGCCACCAGGGTGTAGACCGGGTTGTCCTTCGGGTACGCCTTCGGGATCGCGGCCTCGATCTCCTTGGTCGCCTGCTCCCAGATCCGAACCAGGTCCTCGTTGCGCTCGGGGTGCGAGAGGTTGCCGCGCTGGTAAGCGGACTCGACCTTCTCGGCCTGGGCGTCGAACTTGGCCAGGATGTCGGCCTTCTCCGGCGGGATGATGACGTCGCCGATGGCGATGGTCATCCCGGACCGGGTGGCCCAGTGGAAGCCGGCTTCCTTCAAGGCGTCCAGGGTGCGGGCCACCAGCGACATCGGGTAACGCTCGGCGAGATCGTTGACGATCAGCGCCTGACGCTTCTTCGGCATCTCCTCGTTGATGAACGGGTAGTCCGCGGGCAGCAGCTCGTTGAACAGCACCCGGCCGAGGGTGGTGTGTGCGGTCCAGGAATCGCCGGCCGTCCACTCCTCACCGAACGCATTGGTGTCCACATCGGAGCCGGGCACGACACCCGCGAGCTTGATGTGAATGGGTGTGCGCACGCTGATGATCTTGGCGTCCAGGGCCATGGTGGCCTCGGCGACAGAGGAGAACGTGCGGAGCTGTCCGCTCGCCTCGTCCAGTTCGCCGTCCAGCGCGTGCCGGTTGCCGCGCGCGTTCTCGTCCCAACCGCACAGGTAGTACAGGCCGGTCACGAGGTCCAGCGACGGCATCGCCAACGGCTTGCCCGACGCCGGCGACAGGATGTTGTTGCTGGACAGCATCAACACCCGGGCCTCGGCCTGCGCCTCGGCGGACAGCGGCAGGTGGACCGCCATCTGGTCGCCGTCGAAGTCGGCGTTGAACGCGGCACAGACCAGCGGGTGCAGCTGAATGGCCTTGCCCTCGACCAGCATCGGCTCGAAGGCCTGGATGCCCAACCGGTGCAGGGTGGGCGCACGGTTCAGCAGCACCGGGTGTTGGGAGATGACCTCTTCGAGGACGTCCCAGACCTGGGCCCGCTGGCGTTCCACCATCCGCTTGGCCGACTTGATGTTCTGCGCGTGGTTGAGGTCGACCAGCCGCTTCATCACGAACGGCTTGAACAGCTCGAGCGCCATCAGCTTCGGCAGACCGCACTGGTGCAGCTTCAACTGCGGGCCGACCACGATGACCGAACGGCCGGAGTAGTCGACGCGCTTGCCCAGCAGGTTCTGCCGGAACCGACCCTGCTTACCCTTGAGCAGATCGGACAGCGACTTCAGCGGACGGTTGCCCGGCCCGGTGACCGGACGGCCGCGGCGACCGTTGTCGAACAGCGCGTCGACGGCCTCCTGCAGCATCCGCTTCTCGTTGTTCACGATGATCTCGGGGGCGCCGAGGTCGAGCAGTCGCTTCAACCGGTTGTTCCTGTTGATCACGCGGCGGTACAGATCGTTCAGGTCGGAGGTCGCGAACCGACCACCGTCGAGCTGCACCATCGGGCGCAGGTCCGGCGGGATGACCGGCACGGCGTCCAACACCATGCCCAGTGGGGAGTTCTGGGTCTGCTGGAACGCGGCGACGACGCGGAGCCGCTTGATCGCGCGGATCTTGCGCTGGCCCTTGCCGTTCTTGATGGTGTCGCGCAGCGAGGTGGCCTCAGCGTCGATGTCGAAGTCGCGAATGATCGCCTGCAGCGACTCCGCGCCCATGCCACCGGTGAAGTAGTCGCCGAACCGGTCCTGCAGTTCGCGGTACAGCACCTCGTCGATGATCAGCTCACGGACCGACAGCTTCTTGAAGGTCGTGAGCACCTCGTCGAGCCGGTCCAGGGCGCGCTGCGCGGACTCGCGGATGTGCCGCTGCTCCCGCTCGCCGCCCTCACGGACCTTGCGCCGGACGTCGGACTTGGCGCCCTCCGCCTCGAGCTCGGCCAGGTCGTCTTCGAGCTTCTTGGCGCGGGTGTCGATGTCGGAGTCGCGGGTGTTCTCGATGTGCTTGCGCTCGACGCCGATCTCGGCCTCGATGGTCGGCAGATCGTTGTGCCGCTGCTCGGTGTTCACGCTGGTGATCAGGTACGCGGCGAAGTAGATGATCTTCTCGAGATCCTTCGGCGCCAGATCGAGCAGGTAGCCCAGACGCGACGGGACGCCCTTGAAGTACCAGATGTGGGTGACGGGGGCGGCCAGCTCGATGTGGCCCATCCGCTCGCGACGGACCTTGGCCCGGGTGACCTCGACGCCGCAACGCTCGCAGACGATGCCCTTGAAGCGGACGCGCTTGTACTTGCCGCAGGCGCACTCCCAGTCGCGGGTCGGACCGAAGATCTTCTCGCAGAAGAGCCCGTCCTTCTCCGGCTTCAGCGTGCGGTAGTTGATCGTTTCAGGCTTCTTGACCTCACCGTGCGACCAGGCGCGGATGTCCTCGGCAGCAGCGAGGCCAATACGCAACTCATCGAAGAAGTTGACGTCCAGCACTAGATTCATTCCCTGTCTGTTGACACTCGATGGGCTTCACGACCCCCACGGTGGAAGCGGGAATCGAAAGGCCCGGGGGCCGTCGGGCGGCGCCGGGCGGGTCTTGTCGACCCCGCCCGGCGCACCGACGAATTAGTTGATGATTTCGTCGACCGAGGCGGACTCGTTGCGCGACAGATTGATCCCGAGGTTGGCCGCAGCCCGCTCGAGGTCGTCGTCGTCGCTGTCCCGCATCTCGATGACGCCACCATCACTGGAGAGCACCTCGACGTTCAGGCACAGGGCCTGGAGCTCCTTGAGGAGCACCTTGAACGACTCGGGGATCCCCGGCTCAGGGATGTTCTCGCCCTTCACGATCGCCTCGTAGACCTTGACGCGGCCCACGATGTCGTCGCTCTTGATGGTGAGCAGTTCCTGCAGGGTGTAGGCGGCGCCATACGCCTGCATGGCCCAGCACTCCATCTCACCGAAACGCTGCCCACCGAACTGCGCCTTACCGCCCAGCGGCTGCTGGGTGATCATCGAGTACGGCCCGGTGGAGCGGGCGTGGATCTTGTCGTCCACCAGGTGGAGCAGCTTGATGATGTACATGTAGCCGACCGAGACCGGGTACGGGAACGGTTCCCCGGAGCGACCGTCGATCAGGGTCGCCTTGCCGTCGGTGTGCACCAGACGGTCGCCGTCGCGGGTCGGGGTCGTCGAGTCCAGCAGACCCGCGATCTCGTCCTCGGTGGCACCGTCGAACACCGGCGACGCGGTGCGCGTCCACGGCTCCGCGGCCTTGAGGTCGTCGTGCAGGTTGCTCGCCCACTCGGGTTGGCCGGCGATCTCCCAGCCCTGCGCCGCGGCCCAGCCGAGGTGGGTCTCCAGGATCTGGCCCACGTTCATCCGTCGCGGCACACCGTGCGGGTTCAGGATGATGTCGACCGGGGTCCCGTCTTCGAGGAACGGCATGTCCTCGACCGGCAGGATCTTGCCGATGACGCCCTTGTTGCCGTGTCGGCCGGCGAGCTTGTCGCCGTCCTGAATCTTGCGCTTCTGGGCCACGTACACGCGGACCAGCTCGTTGACCCCCGGCGGCAGCTCGGCGGCGTCGTCGTCCCGGCTGAAGACCCGGATGCCGATCACCTTGCCGGTCTCGCCGTGCGGCACCTTGAGGCTGGTGTCGCGGACCTCGCGGGCCTTCTCACCGAAGATCGCGCGGAGCAGTCGCTCCTCCGGGGTCAGCTCGGTCTCGCCCTTGGGGGTGACCTTGCCGACCAGGACGTCGCCGTCCTGCACCTCGGCGCCGATCCGGATGATGCCGCGCTCGTCGAGGTCGGCGAGCACCTCCTCGGAGACGTTCGGGATGTCCCGGGTGATCTCCTCGGGGCCCAGCTTGGTGTCGCGGGCGTCGATCTCGTGCTCTTCGATGTGGATCGAGGTCAGCACGTCGTCCTGGACGATGCGCTGGCTCAGGATGATCGCGTCTTCGAAGTTGTGACCCTCCCACGGCATGAAGGCGACGAGCAGGTTCTTGCCCAGCGCCATCTCACCCTGGTCGGTGCACGGACCGTCGGCCAGGACCTGCCCGACCTCGACCCGCTGACCCTCGTCGACGACCGGCTTCTGGTTGAAGCTGGTGCCCTGGTTCGAGCGACGGAACTTGTGCAGCCGGTAGGTGCGGTGCTGGCCCTCGTCGGTCATCACCGAGACGTAATCGGCGGTGACCTCCTCGACCACACCGGCGCCCTCGCAGACGACGACGTCGCCGGCGTCGACCGCGGCGCGCAGCTCCATGCCGGTGCCGACCAGCGGTGCCTCGCTGCGCAGCAGCGGGACACTCTGGCGCTGCATGTTGGCGCCCATCAGGGCGCGGTTCGCCTCGTCGTGCTCCAGGAACGGGATCATCGCGGTCGCGACGGAGACCACCTGGCGCGGCGAGACGTCCATGTACTGGACCTCGTTGGGGCGCACCTGGTCGACCTCGCCGCCGCGGCGGCGGACCAGCACCCGGTTCTCGGTGAAGGTGCCGTCGTCGGTGATCTTGGCGTTGGCCTGGGCGATGACGAAGCGGTCCTCCTCGTCAGCCGTCAGGTACTCGGTCTGATCGGTGACCCGGCCGTCCTCGACCTTGCGGTACGGGGTCTCGATGAAGCCGAACGGGTTGACCCGGGCGAATGTCGACAGCGACCCGATCAGGCCGATGTTCGGGCCTTCCGGGGTCTCGATCGGGCACATCCGGCCGTAGTGGGACGGGTGCACGTCACGGACCTCGAGGCTGGCCCGCTCGCGGGACAGACCACCGGGGCCGAGCGCGGACAGCCGCCGCTTGTGGGTCAGACCGGCCAGCGGGTTGGTCTGGTCCATGAACTGCGACAGCTGGCTGGTGCCGAAGAACTCCTTGATGGAGGCGACGACGGGCCGGATGTTGATCAGCGTCTGCGGGGTGATCGCCTCGCGGTCCTGAGTGGTCATCCGCTCGCGGACGACGCGCTCCATGCGGGACAGGCCCACCCGGATCTGGTTCTGGATCAGCTCACCCACGGTGCGCAGGCGACGGTTGCCGAAGTGGTCGATGTCGTCGACCTCGACCGCGCGATCCTCGCCGTTCGGCTGCCAGAACTCGTCACCCTGGTGCAGACGCAACAGGTACTCGACGGTGGCGACGAGGTCGTCCTCGGTGAGGATGCCGCGGGCGGTCGGCTGATTGACGCCGAGCTTCTTGTTCAGCTTGTAGCGACCCACCTTGGCCAGGTCGTAGCGCTTGTCCTTGAAGAACAAGTTCTCCAGCAGGGCCTGGGCGGACTCGCGGGTCGGCGGCTCGCCCGGGCGCAGCTTGCGGTAGATGTCCAGCAGCGCCTCGTCGGTGCCGGCGATGTGGTCCTTCTCCAGGGTGCCCATCAGCACGGGCGACCACTCGAAGCGCTCGCGGATCTTGTCGACGTCCCAACCCAGCGCCTTCAGCAGCACGGTCACCGGCTGGCGACGCTTGCGGTCGATGCGCACACCGATGGTGTCGCGCTTGTCGATGTCGAACTCCAGCCACGCACCGCGGCTCGGGATCACCTTGACCGAGAAGACCTCTTTGCCGGCCAGCTTGTCCATCGTCTTGTCGAAGTAGACGCCCGGCGACCGGACCAGCTGGCTGACCACGACACGCTCGGTGCCGTTGATGATGAAGGTGCCCTTCTTGGTCATCATCGGGAAGTCACCCATGAAGACCGTCTGGGACTTGATCTCGCCGGTCTCGCCGTTGACGAACTCGGCGGTCACGAACAGCGGTGCCGAGTAGGTCATGTCCTTGTCGCGGCACTCCTCCTCGGTGGCCTTGACCTCGTCGAACCGGGGATCGGAGAAGGACAGCGACAGCTCGCCGGAGAAATCCTCGATCGGCGAGATTTCGGCCAGGATCTCATCGAGACCGCTGGGAATGGAGGGATCTTCCTGCCGTGAACGCCACCCCGGGCCACCTACCAGCCAGTCGAACGAATCCGTCTGCAGCGCGAGCAGGTTAGGGACTTCCAGCGGTTCGCGGAGCTTGGCGAACGAGACTCGCTTCGGGGCTCCGGGGAGGGTGGGCAGGGGGGAATTGGACGTGCTGCTGACTGCCAAGATTCGTCCTTCCAAGGACCGCGGTAAAGATAGCCGTCGATAACATTCCCGCTCCCCTACTTTGCGGGCTGACGGCGGGCAGCACTCGGCCCACAGAACTGCGGCAATCACCAGACGGGTGCCGGTGGAACGTGGCACACTTCTGCGTAGTTGCGACAGCTATCGGGTCGAGGCTGAACGAGGGCAGCACAAAGAGGGCAGCGCAAAGTTCAAGAGTAACGCGCACGGGCACGCTTGTCCACTCGGCAGGCAGTCGCGCGCGGGCCGTGACGTCGCTGCAGGTGAGCGACCGCTCGGAACGCGGTCGACACTGCAGGATCTGCCACGGCGGCTGCGACCCTGGGGCTCATGCCGGATCTGTGAACGCCTACTGCTCCTCGTGCACACAGCGTGAGCCCTGACCGGGGGTTTCGTCAAGACCGACGCTCCAGTTCTGTGGATAAATCACCGGCGTGGTCGCTGGAACCCCTCCGATCCTGTCGGTGGGGCGACCAGGACGCCGGACTCGCGTGACCCTGGACCGGGTCGGGCTACGTGGTCAGGCTGGCGTCACCGGGTGGCGGATCGGGCGACCTGGTCCCGGCTCGCGCCACATGACCCGGTTACCGCGACTGGACTCGGCTCGCGCGAACGAAACTGTCCCCCGCGAACGAAGCATCAGTCGCAAACGACGGCATCGTTCGCGCGAAGGAGCGCACGGGCGCCGCCGCTCCGCGCCAGCCCGCCATCTCTCGGCCCGCGCCACCCCCGCCACCAGCTCACGGGCACCCCCGCCACCCGCTCCGGCGTCCGCGAACGAAACTGTCCCCCGCGAACGCAGCATCAGTCGCAAACGACAGCATCGTTCGCGCGAAGGAGGCACGGCACCGCCGCCACCTCGCCACTCCGCCATTTCTCGGCCGAGCCACCCCCGTCACCCGCTCACCAGGCCCTCGCCGCCCGCTCGGCCGGGCCACTCCGCCGCGAAGCGCCCACCACGCACGACCCGGTGCGGCTCACACCATCTGATCCGGCGTCCGCGAACGAAACTGTCCCCCGCGAACGCAGCATCAGTCGCGAACGACAGCATCGTTCGCGCGAAGGAGGCACGGCACCGCCGCCACCTCGCCACCCCGTCATTTCTCGGCCGAGCCACCCCGCCACCCTCACACCGGGTACCCCGCCACCCGCTCACCAGGCACCCACGCCACCCGCTCACCAGGCCCCGCCCCCGCTCGGCCGAGCCACCAGGCGGCCGGGCCACCCGGCGGCCGGGCCACCCGCTCAACCGGGCCACCCGGCGGCGGGCCACTGGCGGCCGGGCCACCCCCTCCGCGAGCACCCACCTCGCGCGACCAGGGCCGGCCCACACCATCTGATCCGGCTCCCGCGAACGAAACTGTCCCCCGCGAACGCAGCATCAGTCGCAAACGACAGCATCGTTCGCGCGAAGGGCCCAGATACGCCGAAGGGCGGGCCCGTGTTCGCGGACCCGCCCCAGAGCGCACCGGCGAAGCCGGTGGGGAAAGCAAACCCAGCCCGAGGGCGGGGTAAGCGATGACCGGGTGACCGGTCGGTCGCCAGAACTACTTGACGGTCGCCTTGGCGCCGGCTTCTTCCAGCTTGGCCTTGGCGGCTTCGGCCTGGTCCTTGGCGACCTTCTCCAGGATCGCCTTGGGGGCGGCGTCGACGAGGTCCTTGGCTTCCTTCAGGCCGAGGCCCGAAACGAGCTCACGGACGGCCTTGATGACCTGGACCTTCTTCTCACCAGCGGACTCGAGGACGACGTCGAACTCGTCCTGCTCCTCGACGGCTTCGGCGGCGGCGGGACCGGCCGGGCCTGCCGGGCCGGCGGCGGCGACCGGCGCGGCAGCCGTTACACCGAAGGTGTCTTCGAACTGCTTGATGAATTCGCTGAGCTCGATGAGAGTCAGTTCCTTGAATGCGTCGAGCAGTTCGTCAGCGGAGAGCTTTGCCATGATGGCGTTCCTTTCACTTCTGCGCCGGACGTGTTTCGGGTGTCCGGCGGTGGTTTCGGTGGGATCCGGTCACGCTGACCGGGGATTGTCGGCGCCGAGTGGCTCCGACGGGTCAGCTCAGGCCAGATCGGCCGGGTCTTCAGTGCTAGCTGCTTCCGCCTGGTTGACCTCGGTGTTCACGACCCCGTCGTCAGACGTGGGGGTGGAAACCGCGGCCGAGGCGTCCTCGTCAGCGGGGGCCGCCGACTCGGGCTCCGGAGTTCCGGAATCGGCCGGAGCTTCAGCCGGCGCCTCGGTGCTAGCTGCTTCAGCCTGGTTGACCTCGGTGTTCACGACCCCGTCGTCAGACGTGGGCGTGGAAACCGCGGCCGAGGCGTCCTCGTCAGCGGGGGCCGCCGACTCGGGCTCCGGAGATCCGGAATCAGCCGGAGCTTCAGCCGGAGCCTCGGTGCTCGCCGCTTCAGCCTGGTTGCCCTCGGTGTTCACGACCCCGTCGTCAGACGTGGGCGTGGAAACCGGGACAGCGGTGTCCTCGCCCTCCGCGGCTTCTGTCGCAGCGGCGGTGCCTGCAGCGGATTCCACAGCGGCAGTGTCAGCAGCAGACTCCACAGCGGCGGTGTCAGCAGACTCCACAGCGGCGGTGTCAGCCACAGCGTTTTCCACGACCGCAGAGTCAGCAGCAGCGTTGTCGGCTGCAACGTCGACAGCCGAGGTGTCAGCCGCAGCGGAGTCAGCAGCAGCAGCAGTGTCACCGCAGCAGTGTCAGCAGCAGCGGCAGTGTCTACCGCAGCAGTGTCAGCAGCAGAATCAGCGGCAGCGGCGTCAGGAGCGGTTTCGCCGTCCTGGACGCGCTTGTCCTGCAGCGCCGCGGCAAGCCGCGCCATCTGCGAGGGGAGCTGGATGAAGACAGCGGCAGCCTTGGAGAGGTTGCCCTTCATCGCACCAGCGAACTTGGCCAGCAGCACCTCGCGCGACTCCAGGTCGGCGATCTTGCTGACGTCGGCCGCCTTCAGCGGCCTGCCGTCGAGCACGCCGCCCTTGATCACCAGCAGCGGGTTGGTCTTGGCGAACTCGCGAATCGCCTTGGCCGCATCGCTCGGCTCGCCTCGGACGAATGCGATCGCAGTGGGGCCGGCGAACAAGTCGTCCAGACCCTCCACTCCGGCATCCGCGGCGGCGCGCTTGACGAGAGTGTTCTTGGCGACGGTGTAGTCGGTGTCAGATCCGAGGGCACGCCGTAGCGCGGTGATCTGCTTCATGGTGAGCCCGCGGTATTCAGTGATCACCGCGGCTGAAGAATTGCGGAACTGGTCGGCAATCTCAGCCACGGTGGCCACCGATTGAGCCTTTACCATCTCGCCTCCTTCCTGTGTGTGTGCGTCCCGGTAGCGGTGAGCTACCGGCCACCGCAAACCAATTCGGAAGAAGGGCCTGACAACAAGAAACGCCCCGGCGCAGAGCGGCACGGGGCGTTGAATGCGGCGCTGCCGATCGGCGTCACGAGCACGCACGACCGGAACGACGCGAGTCGAACCTCGTCCTCCTGCGTGGGTCGCCCGGCTGGCCGGACCTTACGTTCCGCCGCCCGCAAGCGGGCAGCAGAAAACCGACGGTCTTCGGTGGATCGAGCTAAGGCTACGCCCCGGGCCAGCAGTTCTGCAAAAGCCGTCCCGACCGGGGGCAGCGGGCCGCCGACGCGAACAAACCTGCCATCCGCGACCGATGCATCAGTCGCGATCAAACGAACCGTTCGCGGCTGCGGCTTGACGCCCAGATCCACACTCACGCGCCGCGACCACCCGCCGCAGGCCACCCCGGGCAATCCAACCCGCTGAACGCGAACAAACCTGCCATCCGCGACCGATGCATCAGTCGCGATCAAACGATCCGTTCGCGGGGGCGGCTTGACGCCCAGATCGTCACGCCAATCCCACATCACGCCATCGGCGGCGACGTCAGAGGAGCGCCCGGCTGGACGCGGCATCCACTTCCAGCTCCTCGAAGGCCCCACGCAACGCGTCAAGGGAATCGTTGACGCGATGGACGTCGTCGAGGCCGTCGGTGCCCATGCCCGCCAGCGGAGCGGTCGCGGACAATTCGAGCAGGCCGGTGTAGACCTCGCCGACCCCGGTCACCGCGGCGGCGAGTTTGGCCAGCAGCTGGTCGCGACGACGGGACATCCGGTCGATCGACGCGCGCACTTCAGTCGATGCGGGCATCCGGCGCCCCACCGAGGCAGCCCGGGCGATCGCTCGGTCCAGGGCGTCCACGGCGGCCGCGACGGTGACGGCGACCTTCCCCGCTCGGTCCGCGGCGTCGACGGATTCACCCGCCGAAACGACCAGCACCGGTGGCAACGGGCCGCGGCTCAGTTCGAGGAGATCCCGACGGTATCGATCCAACTCGTCGACGAGTGCTCGCTGCGCCGTGCCGCGGGCGAGTTCGGGCACCGGCTCCGACGCGGTCCGATGACTCAACGCCGCACCGGCCACCACGGCCGCGCCCAGCATGCCCGCGCCGACCGCGGCAACGCCGACCACCGGTAAGCCGACCGCCCAGGCGGCCCCGGCGCCGATCGCGGCTACCACCACATTCAGTGGATCGCGCAGCACGCCCGCGGCTCTCGCGGCGAAGCCGGCCATCACACCTCGATCCGGATCAGAAGTTGGACAGCACGTTGCTGAACACCTTGTCGATGCTGGCCGCCTTGCGGGCGTCGTAAGCGGCCGCCCGGGACGCCTCAGAGATCTGCTGCAGCGTATCGAGATCGGCGTCGCTGCCGTAGGCGATGGAGAAGACCCGCACCCCGTTCTCACGTGCGCTGCCTGCGAGCTGGGTGATGAGCCCGTCCAGATCGGCGTCGCTGTACTCGTTCTTGCCGTCCGTGAGCAACACGACAGCGTTGATCGAGTCCGCCCGGGCCGAGCTGTTCATCTCGGCTACGGCCAGTTTCGTCGCCGCATACAGCGGCGTGCCGTTCAGCGGGATGAGGGCCCCGATCGCAGCAGTCAAGGCCCCCCGAGTAGCGCTGAGCGGTCCGACGGGGACCCGCTCGTCGGTGATCCCGGATGACGTCGCCATCTGGGTGGTGAATGTCCACAGCCCGACCTGATCGGTGTCGGTCAGCTGACCGAGCGCCTTGACGGCAGCGGTCTTGGCGAGGTCCAGCTTGGACTGACCGGTGCCCGCGTCCGAGGCCATCGAACCCGACACGTCCAGAACGAGCAGGATCCGGGCCGGTTTGCGCACCTCCGCCCACAGCGACCGGACGATGCTCAACGCTTCCGGCCCCGGCGGGTTGAGGGTCACCTTGACCCCGTCGGCGATCAGGTCGGGGCTGGCGATGATCGGTTCACCAGCCTGCCGATCAGCCGTGCGGAAGAAGTGGTCGGTGAACAGTTTCTGCTGTTCGGGCAGCTTCAGGTACGCGAGGAAATCCGCCGCCCCGGCTTTCTTCGCCGGTGTCGACCAGGGCGCGTCGAGCACCACGTACGGGCTGTCGCTGTAGAGGGTGCCCTCTTTGGGATAGACGGCCACCAGCGGAACCGTCGGCGGCGCGTGTTCGCCCAGGGTCGCCGGGTCACCGCTGGGGTTGCCGCTGTTGTAGTCGAGAACGCTCTTCTCCTCGACCGCCACCGCCGACAGGTAACTGAGGGCGGCCCCGCTGTCGTCGGCGCGCTGCAGATTGGACAGATAGGTGAGGGTGGTGTCGCCGTAGTGCACCACCGAGCGTTCGACATCGGTCAGGAACTGACGCACCTTCGGGTCCGCGAGCGACGCCGCGGTGAGGTCCGACGACGTGCCGGTCGCGGCGACCAGGGTCCCGATGGTTGCCGCCAGCCCGGACGTCGACACCGTCGGGTTGGTCTTGCCGAGGGTGAACTTGCCCCACTCCGGGTGTCCCTTGGACGCCCAGCCCTGTGGATCGTTGGCCAGGGCGAGCACGTCCGCCCAGCCGATCGCGGCACTCGGCCAACCCAGCGCCTCCGCCATCGGCTTCGGCATGGCGAGGACCAGCGGCGTCTGCGTGACCGAGGCGATCGGGACGGACGGGTCCGGAACGATGCTGGGCTTGTCGTTCGCAGTCAGGTCGGAGCGCAGCAGACTCACCCACGTTGACGCTGCCGGTGTCCACACGTCGGGTGGTGTCCCGTTCAGCGCCTCATCCCAGCCCGCGGCCAGCGCCGCCTCCCCGCTTCCGGACGCCACGGAGTCGACGGTGACGTCGAAACAGTCACCGTCGACCGTGCGGCCCGAGCTGCGATATTCGGCGGCTATCTGGCCCATCAGCGCCGCTTTCTCGCTGGAGGCGGCGATGGTCAGCGGAAGGCAACCCTCGCGGGGCGCGAGCGTGCTCTGGTCGCTCGAGCCGGCGACGGCGGACCCGGTCCCCGTGTCGGACCCGGCGGTATCCTGGCGCGTGGTGTACCAGCGAATACCGCCGATCAGCAGCGCTCCCACCAGAACCGCGACGATGAGCCCACGACGATTGGAGCGCATCGGCGCGGCAGGTTGCGTCAACCCCGGCTCCTTCGTCGGCTGGGTGGAGACCCTGCCGACCGCGGGTGACCCCACAGCCGGCCGCTATCCGGGCCGAGTCCGAATCTAGCAAGAACCCCCGACATCGCCGATCGCCTGTTCCCGGGGCGGCGTCACCGCGCAGGCCGGGCGCCGCGCGTCGACCTGGTGGCGCCGCCCCGGATGAACCAACCGCATCGGGCAGTCGACCGCCGCCTTCAGCCGGTGGTGAACTTCCGAAGGTCCACGCAGAAGTCGCTGAACGGGTAGTGGCCGGTGAGTTTGACACTGAGTTGAATCAGATAGTCGTCGTCGTCGAGGTTCAGATTGCCGTGGGTATCCACCAGAGCAGTCTCCCGACGAAGACCGGACTGCACGTAGGCGAGTTTCCCGGTCTGGTCGAACACCTTGAAGGTGCCCGCGTCCTGCCAGGTGAACTTGTATGTGGTCCCGCTGACGAGTCGGATCTGAACATCGACGTGAGTGGATCGCGACGTACTGGTCCAGGATCTCCCCGTCTGCAGATTCGTGTAGCGGGAGTTCGCCAGGTAGTTGTCGAAAACGTACGCCCGCAGCTGGCTGCCGTGCTGGCGCACCTTGAATCTGCCGTCGACCTGGCCGTCCACCCGGACGTTGACGCCACCGCACGCGGTGAACTGGCCGGAGAAGGTGTCGCTATACCGCTCGCGGTCGATGATCTTGGCCGATGCAGTCGACGCCCGGCACGCCGGCGACGAGCAGCGCGATGAGTGCAGCCACGACATACGTCCTGAAACGCATCATCACGTTCCCCGCTCGACGGGGCCCACTCCGTTGTGAGCCGTCGTAGCCGGACGGTACCCCTGCCCGGAATCGAGGTCCATCCGCCATTGTGTGGACACCAGCGTCCCATTTGCGCGGGGCGCAATTTCACTCGCCGCCGAACGGGAAGAAATTTCGCACGCCAAGCCAACAATTCGCACCGTCGCCGAAGGCGAACACACGTTTCGCACCGTCGCCGAACGGCGAACAATTCGCACCGCCGCCGAAGGCGAAAAATTCAAACCGCCGCCGAACGCGAAACAGCCCCGACGCACACCTGGCAGGTGCGTCGGGGCTGCTCGCTGTGCGAGTTGCCTCAGGAGTACGGAGCCGTCAGGCGGACGTGGTCTCTTCGAGCATGTTCCGGGTGACGGTCGCATCGACCGGAACGCCGGGGCCCATCGTGGTGGAGAAGAAGATCCGCTTCAGGTAGCGGCCCTTCGAGGTGGCGGGCTTGGACCGGAGCACCTCGTCGAGCGCGGCGGCGTAGTTCTCCACCAGCTTCTCGGCGGGGAAGGAGACCTTGCCGATCACCAGGTGCAGGTTCGCCGCCTTGTCCACGCGGAAGTTGATCTTGCCACCCTTGATCTCGGTGACGGCCTTCGCGACGTCGGCGGTGACGGTGCCGGTCTTCGGGTTCGGCATCAGACCACGAGGGCCCAGGACCCGCGCGATGCGACCGATCTTGGCCATCTGGTCGGGGGTGGCGACCGCGGCGTCGAACTCCAGCCAGCCGCCCTGAATCCGGGCGATCAGGTCGTCGCTGCCGACGACGTCGGCGCCCGCGGCTTCGGCCTCGGCGGCCTTGTCACCCACGGCGAACACGATGACCCGAGCGGTCTTGCCGGTGCCGTGCGGCAGGTTGACGGTGCCACGGACCATCTGGTCGGCCTTGCGGGGGTCGACACCGAGGATCAGCGCGACCTCGACGGTGGCGTCGTACTTGGTCACCGATGTCTGCTTCGCGAGCCGGACTGCTTCCAACGGGCTGTACTGCTTGGACTTGTCAATCAACTCGGCGGACTTCTTGTATGCCTTGCTGCGCTTCATGAGCTACTCCTGAATATGCGGATGGAGGGTGTGGTCAGCGGGCCGGCGCAGGCCCTGCCACGCTGCAGCCGAGGTCGGCCGCAGATACCGGCTGCCGTGAGGCGCCGATGTCACCGGGCGCCGGAGCGCCCGGTCGAAATCAATCCTTGACGGTGATGCCCATCGAACGGGCGGTACCGGCGATGATCTTCGCGGCGGCGTCGACGGAGTTCGCGTTGAGGTCGACCTGCTTGACGCCGGCGATCTCGCGAAGCTGCGCGGTCGTCACCGACGCCACCTTGACGGTGTGCGGGGTGGCGGAGCCCTTGTCGACGCCCGCGGCCTTCAGCAACAGCCGAGCGGCCGGGGGTGTCTTCAGCTCGAAGGTGAACGAGCGGTCTTCGAACACGGAGATCTCAACCGGTACGACCTCGCCCCGCTGGGACTCGGTGGCCGCGTTGTAGGCCTTGCAGAACTCCATGATGTTGACGCCGTGCTGGCCGAGCGCCGGACCGACCGGGGGCGCCGGGTTGGCCATACCGGCCTTGATCTGCAGCTTGACGATCGCCGCAAGCTTCTTCTTCTTGGGGGGCATTACGTACTTTCTCTCCTGGGTGGTGTCGACGACTGCCAGGGCCGTCGACGGGGCGGATGCCGGGTGCTTAGAGCTTCGACACCTGGTTGAACGCCAGCTCGACGGGGGTCTCGCGGCCGAAGATGGAGACGAGCACCTTGAGCTTCTGCTGGTCGGCGTTGATCTCGTTGATGGTGGCGGGCAGTGTCGCGAACGGGCCGTCCATCACGGTCACCGATTCCCCGATGGAGAAGTCGACGACGGTGCGCGACGGTGCGCGGCCGCCTGCGACGCCGGCCTTCTCGGCGGTCTTCTTGGGGCCCGCCGGAACCAGAATCTTCACCACGTCGTTGAGCGACAGCGGCGACGGCTTGGAGTTCGCACCGACGAAGCCGGTGACGCCGGGCGTGTTGCGCACCGCGGACCACGAACCGTCCGTCAGGTCCATCCGGACCAGGATGTAGCCCGGGTAGACCCGCCGCTGCACCTTCTTGGGCTGGCCGTTCTTGATCTCGGTGACCTCTTCTTCGGGCACCTCGATCTGGAAGATGTAATCCTCCATGTCCAGCGACTTGATCCTGTTCTCCAGGTTCGCCTTGACCTTCTTCTCGTAGCCCGAGTAGGAGTGCACGACGAACCAGTGACCGGGTGCGTGGGCCAGCGCGGCGCGCATCTCGGTGGCCGGGTCCTCCTCGACCGGTTCAGCGGTATCGGCCTGGTCGGCATCGGGCTCCCCGACGGCCTCCGCAGGCTCGGACGCGTCGGCACCGTCAGATGCGTCGGCACCGTCAGACGCGTCGGCACCGTCAGAGGCGTCGGCACCGTCAGAGGCGTCGGCGCCGCTGTCGACCTCAGACTCGGTGTCGCTGTCGCCGGCGGAGTCGCTGGAGGTGTCACCGGCGGCGAAATCGAGGTCGAGGTCGGACGCGTCGGACTCGACGTCCGCCTCGGTCGCAACTGCGGGCGACGTGGGAGCGCTGTGGCCCGCCTGCCGGAACGGATCGTTGTCGACGAACGGGTCGTCATTGAGCGACTGGTCGACGTTGCTGTGGGTTTCGGTGAACGACAGGCCGGACGGGTCAGAGCCGTTGAACCCCGCCGAATCGTCGTTGGAGCCCGTGGGCTCACCTGTCGCGAACGGATCGTGGCTGGACACGGTTGACACTCTCTTCCCTACTGCACTCAAATCAGGCACTCGTATTTACTGCATTCACAACAGCGCACACCCTGGTGGCCGCTAACCCAGAACCTTGCCGACGACGAGGTGGAAGAGCAGATCCATCCCGGAGACCAACGCGACCATGACCACCAGGAACACGATGACGACGACGGTGTAGGTGGTCATCTGCTTACGGCTGGGCCAGATCACCTTCCGCAGCTCGGCGACCACTTCGCGCAGGAACCGACCGATTCTGCTGAGCGGATTCGCCCGCTCGACGGTGTCCCGAGCGCGAGTGGGCGCGTCCTTGCGGATAGCCGCGGCCGCCGCTCGCCCCGCTGGGCGGCGCGTGGAGCCGGATCGACCGGCGCCCGCCTCGGCAACCGCGAGTTCGCGGTCGTCGCCCTCGTCCAGTGCCGAATCGTCTAATGCCGACTCGCCTGACGCCGAATCGCTTACCGCCGAATCGCCTGACGCCGAATCGTTTGATGCGGTGTCAGCGAGCTCGGGCCCGTCCGCAGCGGACTCCATCGCCGCCTCGACGTCGTAGGCGTCGGGGTGCAGTGCCTCCGGGTCGGTCAGGTCCGTGGTCTCGCCGTCGGCCCGAGCGGCCGAGTCGGTGCCGTCGACAGAGCCGTCGGTCTCGGGTACGAGGCGATCGTCGTCCTCGTTCCCATCCCGGTCCATGCTCACTGGTCCCTCGTCTCCTGCTCGGTGCCGGCGGCGCCGGTCCATGGCGCAATCCGCGTCCCGCCCGTCCGGCGGAATGTGGAGCAGGGGTGACAGGACTTGAACCTGCAACCTACGGTTTTGGAGACCGTTGCTCTACCAATTGAGCTACACCCCTTCGACGACCGGTTACCTGCACCGAAAGCCCGGGGGCGATCGCGGCGAGGTAGCCGGCACACCGAACCGGGGCGTCACCGTCACCGACCCCCGCAAGGGCACGATGGGGTCACACCCCGGACGACCCAGTGTAGGCCACCGGGTACGAGTTGGCCTAAACGCCGACCACAAACAGGCGCCTGGCAGGCCCCGGTTCGCTACGGGACAGCAGCTGCCGGCGGGTCAGCTGAGGCGCACGACCGCGCGGGCCTTACCCAGCACGGTCTGACCGCCGAACCTGGCGGTCACATCGATCCGAGCCGTGCGCGCCTGGTCGTCCAGCGCGCCGACGACACCGGTGATCTCCAGCTCGGCCCCGCGGTCGTCGTCGGGAACCACGATCGGTCTGGTGAAGCGGACCCCGTAGTCGACCAACGCCGCCGGGTCGCCGACCCAGTCCGTCACCAGTCGGCCGGCCAGCGCCATCGTCAGCATGCCGTGCACGATCACGCCGGGCAGGCCCACCTCGGTGGCAACCCGCTCGTTCCAGTGGATCGCGTTGAAGTCGCCGGAAGCACCCGCGTACCGCACGAGCTGAGCGCGCGGCACGACCAGTTCCAGGGTGGGCAGTCGGTCGCCGACCTGCACCGAGTCGAATGCGATCTGCGCGCTCACGCCGTCGCTCCGGTGCTCGCGGCAGCGCCTGCCGCGCTCGCATCGTCTGGTGCACCGCGGGAGACCAGGGTGCCGTGGGCCGTGCAGACCGCCGCACCAGCCTGATCGACGACCTCGGTGCGGACGGCGATGACGTCGTTACCGGCGAGCAGCTTGATCGAGTCGACGTGCACCGTGGAGTGCAGCACGTCCCCCGGGGACACCGATCGGTGATGGACGAAGCGCTGATCCAGATGCACCACTCGGGAGAAGTCCAGACCCAGGGCGGGGTCGAACATCACGGAGTCCTGCGCGCGGGCGACGACGGCGATCATGAACGTCGGAGGCGCGACGACGTCCGGGTGGCCGGCCCGTTGGGCGGCCTCCCGGTCGTGGTATAGCGGGTTGCCGTCGCCGATGGCGGTGGCGAACTGACGGATGCTTTCGCGCCCGACCTCGTACGGATCCGCGAACGGGAACTCCCGCCCGACGTAGGACTGATCCATCGGCACGACGAACTAGCGGGTTTCTTTGTGATTCCGGTGACTGCCGCAGTTCGGACAGAACTTCTTGATCTCGAGCCGATCCGGGTCGTTGCGCCGGTTCTTCTTCGTGATGTAGTTACGGTGCTTGCACTCTTCGCAAGCCAGCGTGATCTTCGGACGGATATCGGTGGATTTCGCGGCCACTGCCGTCGGCCCCATTTCTGCTTATCGAACTGGCGGCGCTGCGGTCAGCGCCGTCGGTGGTTGAGCGACCGGGGGCGGAATGGTCTTCCACCCCGAACCACTTGGGTAGCGGTGGCCGGACTTGAACCGGCGACCTAACGATTATGAGCCGTTTGCTCTGCCAGCTGAGCTACACCGCCGTGTTGAGCAACCCGGCAACCGTCCGGGTGTGCTCACGAAAGAACGGCCGCAGTACGCCGAGACCCCTCTTCCGGGATTCTCAGCCCTACGGCCGCGTCCTTCGAGCCCCCTTACGGAATCGAACCGTAGACCTTCTCCTTACCATGGAGACGCTCTGCCGACTGAGCTAAGGGGGCGCGCCACACCTCTACGGAAAGGCGCGGTACCGGTCACCCGGTGCGACTTTCCGCGTCCTGCGGAGCCTGGACAACTGTACATGAGGCGGTGGCCAAGACCGTAACCAGCGAACCGACGACGGCCCGGCAGCGCCTAACCGACCACCCGCAGCACCGGCTTGTTCGTCCCCGCCTGCATGGTGCGCACGGTGCGGGCGGCGAGCCACGCCTCGAATCGATCCGCCGGCTGCGGGCGGCTCAGCAGGAAACCCTGGATCCCGTCGCAGCGCATCGACAGCAGCGCCTCGCGGGACGAGTCCTCCTCGACGCCCTCGGCGATGACCTGCAGCCCGAGCGAGTGGCCGAGATCGATGATCGACTGCACGATCGCCAGGTCGTGCAGCGCCGTCGACATACCGAGCACGAATGATCGGTCGATCTTGATCTCATCGATCGGCAGTCGACGCAGATAGGCCAGCGACGAGTAGCCGGTGCCGAAGTCGTCGACGGAGAGCTTGATGCCCATCGAGTGCAGCGCGTCCAGGATCGGCAGCGCGGTCTCCGGGTCGGTCATCACGTTCGACTCGGTGAGCTCGAAGGTCAACAGGTCGGCCGGCACCCGGTGCTGCTCCAGGGAGGCGGCGACGCGCTCGGGGAAGTGCTTTCCGGTCAGGTTCCGTACCGACAGATTGACCGCGACGCTGATGTGCAGGCCGCGGTCCAGCCATTTCCGGATCTGCTGCAGCACGGTCTCCAGCACGTGATTGAGCAGGATGTCGATCGACCCGGTCGCCTCGATCGCCTTCACGAACTCGCCCGGCGTCACCATGCCGAACTCGGGGTGGATCCAGCGGACGAGAGCCTCCACCCCGCGGAGCTGCTGGTTCCCCAGCGTCACCTTCGGCTGGTAGTACACGACTATGTGGCCCTGGTCGGCGGCCGCGCGAAACTGGGTGACCAGCTGGAACCGCCTGCGGTAGACCTCGCCCATGGTCGGGCGGAAGACGTCGTACCGCTCGTGCCGGGTCCGGCCGGCCAGCAGCGCCATCTCGGCTCGCTGCAGCAGCCCCGCCGCGTCGACGTGATCCCCGGGGTGGTCGTGGCCGACCACGGCGATGCCGGCGTGCGGCTCGGTTTCGACATCGACACCGGCAAGGCTGTACGAGGGGCTGATCGCGTCCAGGATTCGCAGGACCTCGGCGGTCAACGCCGCCTCGGACAACGGCTCCAGCAGGATGGCGAACAGGTCGGACTCGAGCCGGGCCACCGCGCGCTGCCGAGTGCCCGCCGCCACGATCCGGTTGCCCGCCTGCACCAGGAGTTCCTCGCCGTGCCGGTAGCCGAGTGCGTTGTTCACCTGAGACAGCGTGTCCAGCTGGACGAGGGCGAGCGCGCCCAGTTGCCCCGCCTGCAGCAACTCCTCGGCGTCGACGGTCAGACCGGCGCGGCTGCGCAACCCGGTCACCGAATCCCGGTACGCCTCGTTGCGCAGGTTCCCCAGCAGCTGGACGTTCTCCAACGCGGTTCCCAGGTGCACGCTCAGGGTGCTCAGGAATTGCGCGTCCTCGGCGGTGAACCGACCCCAACGGCTCAGTCGATCGCGCACCTCGACGAACCCGCGCACGCGACCGGACGACCCCAGCGACACGATCATCACCGCCTGGACGCCGCGAGCTTTCAGCGCCTGCAGGATGCGGTAGTCGCTGTCCTTGTCGACGGACGCCCGCAGCACACCGGTGGTGTTGGCCAGACGCAGCAGGTAGTCGTCGGCGCCGGTCGGTGCCACCCTGACCTCGCCCGCCGAGTTGACCGCCAAGGCCAGCAGCTTGGACGGGACCACGTCGACGTACTCGCCGATGTTCTCCAGGTAGCCGTCGTTCTCCAGGTACAGCACCGCGGTGGCGGCGTTGTTGTGCGAGCGGACCATCTCCATCATCTCGGGCCACCGCGAGTTGTCCGCCTGAGTGACGCCGACACTACGGATGAAGTTGTAGAGCTGATTCAAGTTGGCGTGCCGGCTCATCATCGACCGGAATGCCAGGTAGATCATGGTGGCCGCGATGACCAACACCACCACCAGGTACGGACCGGCGTCGTCAACCTGCCAAAGCAGGTACTCGACCAGGGCGAAGACGATGACGAAGAACGCACCACCCGCCGACCGGGCGACCACCTTCCACACCGGATCCGACGAGTCGAGCAATCGGTAGGCGATGCCGACGATCAGCGGACTGGTCAGCGTGCCCGCCAGCACCCCGACGGCGACGACCAGCGGCGCGATCGGCGCGTCCGTCGGGGTGTCGGACACCAGCCGCACCACGGTCATCACGGTCAGCGCGACACCGGAGTCGGCCAGCACCAGAGCAACGTTCAGCAGGGAGTGCGGCAGGTCGTCCCGGCGGCCGATGTACACCGAGACCCCGGAGATCAACTGCGCAGCCAACACCAACTCCCAGGGCAGCACCAGGAAGCCGATGACGAGCGGGAACTCCATCAGCGCGACCATCAGTGTCTCGGTACGCACCTCGACCCGCAGCGGCACCAATTCGCAGAACAGGAAGATGCCTATCAGCGCAGCGGTGAGCCACCCCTTCTGCACCGCGGAAAGCGCCGGGTGCGGGTCCGGCAAGGGGTGCTGCACGATGAAGATCCAGATCGGCACACAGCCCGCGGCGACCAGCGCAGTGGTGACCGGATAGACCTGCCGGGGTTGCCACGTCCGCTTCGGCGCGAGCCCCGTCGGTCCCGCTGCCGACGGTCCCGCTGACGACGGTCCCGCTGACGATGGTCCCGCTGCTGACGGTGCCGACCCCGGGGCCGAGCCGCCGGAGACGGTCACCTGACGCAGACCACGATGTTCACGGCACCCCGGGCGCCTGAGGAGGCAGGCGCGAGATGTCGGAGCAACGAATGGCCGATCAGCATATGCGGAGCGTAACCGGCGGGAGTAGCCGACCAAATCGCTCCGTGCATTGGGCCAGTCCGCGAAGCCGCGCGACTAAGCTGATTGGGTGACGCACATGGATCATGGCCTCATGCGGTCCCGATCTGGCGATGAACGACGACCTGAACCGGGGATGTCCATCCCGTCCGGGGGAATGAGTGGTCGCCGCTGAAGGCGTTGCGAGGCAGCCCACCCGCCGCCGCTGGTGTCCTGTCAAAGCCGAGAGGCGCTTTTGGCTGACGGGGGACCATCACGATGGCCGATTCATACCCGGATGCCCGAAGAATTCACCCCAATGCCCGGCCGAATCGCCGACGACACCGCATGCGCAGGTGCGAAGAGTGGTCGGCGGACGTCTTGGAAATCGCCCCGGAACGACAAGCGGGCCGGACAACTGTCCGGCCCGTCGACGGGTGGCAGGTGAGAGATTCGAACTCCCGTAGCTTGCGCGGCTGATTTACAGTCAGCTCCCTTTGGCCACTCGGGCAACCTGCCAGGCGGCGACACCATGCTCGACGCGAAGGAGTTCTCGACCTCCGCAACGGGCACGGCATGACGCCGAACGCACATATTACTGACCCTCCCCCCTGGTTCCCAATCGGCCACTGGGCCGACCGCTGGGCCGGCCGGAGCCGACTGTGGTGGCGCCCACGGCAGTGGCCGCCGGAGCCGTGTCGAACGGGCCCGCCGTGAACGTGAAGAATGGTCCGGGCGTCGCCAGGGTGCGGCGCCAGGGGAAGGGAGTGGTCGTGGCGGATCCGTCGTTCGACATCGTGAGCAAGGTCGACCATCAGGAAGCGGACAACGCGCTCAACCAGGCGGCGAAGGAGTTGTCGCAGCGTTTCGACTTCCGTGGCGTGAACGCGAGCATCGTGTGGTCCGGCGAGGATGCCGTCACACTCACCGCGGACACCGAGGAGCGCTGTGCGGCCGCGATCGAGGTCTTCAAGGAGAAGCTGATCCGGCGGGACATCTCGCTGAAGGCGCTGGACATCGACGCGCCGCAGAGCTCGGGAAAGATCTTCAAGGTGACCGGGAAGCTGGTGTCCGGGATCGAGTCGGACAAAGCCAAGAGCATCGTCAAGCTGATCAAGGAGTCGGGCCCCAAGGGTGTCCAGGCGCAGATCCAGGGCGACCAGTTGCGGGTGACCGGCAAGAAGCGCGACGACCTGCAGGCGGTGATCGCACTACTCAAGAGCGCCGACCTGGATTTACCGCTGCAGTTCACCAACTATCGGTAACTCGTCGGTGCGCCGCGGCGTGTGGTTCGGGCTCCTCGCCTACGGCGTGTGGGGCCTGTTCCCGCTCTACTGGCCGCTGTTGGAACCCGCGTCCGCCGCCGAGATCCTGGCGCACCGGGTGCTCTGGTCGTTCATCTCGATGGCGGTCGTGCTGTCGCTCAGTCGGCGGTGGCGTCGGTTGCGGGGGCTCTCCCGACGGACGTGGGCGCAGGTTTCGGCGGCAGCGCTGCTGATCGCGGTCAACTGGGGCTTCTACATCTTCGCGGTGAACAACGGCCACATCGTGGAGGCCGCCCTCGGTTATTACATCAACCCGCTGGTCAGCGTCGCACTCGGCGTGCTGATCCTGCGCGAGCGATTGCGGCCGTTGCAGTGGGTGGCGATCGGGATCGCCGCTGCCGCAGTATTGGTGATCACCCTGGGCACCGGAGGAGTTCCGTACATCGCAATCGCCCTCGCCGGGTCATTCGCGCTGTACGGACTGGTGAAGAAGGTCATCCCGTTGGTCGCGACCGAGTCGCTGACCGCCGAGTCACTGGTGCTGGTGCCGGTCGCACTGGCCTTCCTGACCCACCTGCAGCTGACGGATCGGTCGACGCTGGTGGGCCACGGGGTCGGCCACGTGGCCTTGCTGACCACCACCGGTCTGATCACCATCGTGCCGCTCGGTGCGTTCGCCGTGGCGGCGCAGGCGCTGCCGCTGTCCGCGGTGGGATTCCTGCAGTACATAACCCCGACGCTGCAGTTCCTGCTGGGCGTGTTCTGGGCTCACGAAACGATGGCCCCGTCCCGTTGGCTGGGGTTCGCGGTGATCTGGCTCGCGCTCGCGGTCTACTCGTACGACGCGATTCGGCACGGCCGGCGACGCCGCGCCGAACGGACGTCAGGCCCGGGGATCGGGGTCTAGCGGGTGCGTTCGATGACGAATGTGGTGAGTGAACTCAGCGCATCCCGGGCCGGCGACGGCGGTAGGTCGGCCAGTGCGGCCGCCGCCTCCGAGGCGTAGGAGTCCAACGTCTCGCGGGCCTGCACCATGCCCTCCGACGCCGCCAGCAACGCGACCGCCTCCGCCACCTCGTCCTCGTCGTGCAACGGGCGGGAGACCAGGTCGATCAGCCGAGCGTCGCGCCCGGCGGCCAGTGTGTAGAGGGCGGGCAGGGTCGGCACCCCCTCGCGCAGGTCGGTGCCGGGCGTCTTGCCGGAGTCGGCCGACACGATGTCGATGATGTCGTCGGCGATCTGGAAGGCGACGCCGACCGCCCGCCCGTACCGCCGCAAGGCGGCGATCTCGGCGTCCGTCGCACCGGAGAACATCCCCGCATAACGGGCGCAGGTGTCGATCAGCGAGGCGGTCTTCTCGTGCAGGACGAGGAGGTGATGCTCGATCGGGCTGCCGGTGGGGGCGGGCCCCACGGTCTCCCTGGTCTGCCCGGTGACGAGTTCGGCGAACGTCTCGGCGATGATCCGTACCGCGCCCGGCCCGAGGTCGGCCACCAGCCGCGACGCATGGGCGAACAGGAAGTCACCGGTCAGGATGGCGATGGAGTTGTCCCACCGGGCGTTCGCCGACTTGGCCCCGCGGCGAACCTCGGCCTCGTCCATGACGTCGTCGTGGTACAGCGTCGCGAGGTGCACCAGCTCGACGACAGCGGCCGCCACCGTCACGTCGGAGTTCTCCGGATGCGGGCCGACACCGGCTGCGACCAGGAGGAACAGCGGCCGGAAGCGCTTCCCGCCGGCGTGCATCAGATGCGAGGCGGTTTCGGTGACGAACCCGAACTCGGACTGAAGCTCCCGGTCGAGCAGCTCTTCCACCGCGGCCATGCCGGTCGCCACCCGGCGGGCGAGGGCGGCGTCGGCCAGCTCTATGCCGGACACCACCTGAGGAGCAGTCACAGTCATGACATTACGACAGCAGCGGGACCTGAACCGCGAGTATGTCGAGCATCGCACTCGGATAGAGGCCCAAGCCCAGAGTGACGACACCGCAGACTGCGACCACGGCCAGGGTCAGATAGCTCGGCACGATGACCGACGGGCCGCCGTCCCGCGGGGCGGCGAAGAACATCAGGACCACGATGCGCAGGTAGAAGAACGCGGTGATCGCGGTCGCGATCATCGCGACCACCACCAGTGGCCCCATCCCCTCCCGCATCGCGGCACTGAACACGGTCAACTTGCCGATGAAACCGCTGGTCAGCGGTATCCCGGCAAACGAGAGCAGGAACAGCGTCATCAGCGCGGCCAACGCCGGGGACTTGCGGGCCAACCCCGCCCACTCGGTGACCGAGGTCACCTCACCATCGGCGTTGCGGACCAGCATCACCAGCCCGAGGGCGCCGATCGTGGCGAACCCGTAGGTCAGCAGATAAAAGAAGGTTCCCGTCATTCCCTCGCTACTGAGAGTCAGTACACCCAGCAGCAGGAATCCGGCATGCGCCACCGACGAATAGGCGAGCATCCGCTTGATGTCGGTCTGCGTCATGCCCAGGATGGCGCCGATCAGCATCGAGGCGATCGCCACCCCCCACAGGGTGCCCTTCCAGTCCCATTCGCTCGGACCGAAGGCGCTGTAGAAGATCCGCACCATCGCGGCGAACGCCGCGACCTTGGTGCAGGCCGCCATGAAGGCGGTGACCGGCGTCGGCGCGCCCTGATACACGTCCGGCGTCCAGGTGTGGAACGGCCCGACCGAACCCTTGAACAGCAGGCCCACCACGAGGAGCGCCAAGCCGCCGAGCAGCAGCACGTCGCTGCGCCCGGACGCCTGGGTGACCAGGGCGATGTCGCGGTACCGGAGGCTGCCGGCGTATCCGTACAGCAGGGCCATCCCGTAGAGCAGGATCGCCGAGGCGAAGGCACCCAGGAGGAAGTACTTGACCGCGGCCTCCTGCGAGATCAGCCGCCGACGCCGCGCCAGGCCGCACATCAGGTACAGCGGCAGCGACAACACTTCGAGACCGACGAAGAGCGTGATGAGGTCCGCGGAGGCCGGGAAGACCAGCATCCCGCCGACGGCGAAGAGCGTGAGCGGGAAGACCTCGGTCTGCATCGGGGTGATGGTCGCGGACCGCGCCCGCGCGCGGACCGTCGCCGCTGACGCCGCCTGGGCGGCGAATGCGCCACCGGGCTCGGCCACCCGATCGGCCATCAACATCACCGCGGCGAGCGCGAGTGCGAGCAGCACACCCCACATCACATACGTGGCTTGATCGATCGACAGCGACCCCGCGAGGGTCAGCGCGTAATGCTTCTGCGCACCCTGAATCACCGTCCAAACCCCTGCCGCCACGATGGCGCCCACGGTCAGCGCCAATTGCGCGGCGTACCGGCGGTGGGCCGGCAGGAGCGCCTCCAGGAGCACCCCGACGCAGGCTGCGCCCAGAATGATCAGGACCGGCAGGATCCCGGCGTAGTCGATGCTCGGAGCGGTGATGCTGTTCGGCAGGGGCGCCGCCAGCATCGCGTCTCCCATGTTCAGGCTCACTTCGAGGCTCCTTCTACGGCGGGAGTCGGGTCGGTGTGCCCGGAGTCCACCACGATCTGCGCTGCGGTCGGGTTGATCACGTCCAGTACCGGCTTCGGATAGATCCCGAGGAACAAGATCAGCACCACGAGCGGTGTCAGCACCGCGATCTCACGCGGTTTCAAGTCGCCGAAGCGGTACCGCGGCGCCTCCCCCACCTCTGCGGTGAGCACCGAGCCGTGCTCGAAGCCGGAGTCGGCGCCGTGCTCGGAGCCGGGCGGCAGCGGGTGCGCGGTGCCGGTCTTGACCAGCAACACGTCGGGTCGCAGGAGCACACCCGCGCCCCGCGGCGGGCCGGTCATCGTGCGCTGGAAGATCCAGAGCATGTACACCGCCGCGATCACGATGCCGACCGTGGCGAGGGCGCCCCACGCCGGCAACACGGCGAACGTTCCGATCAACACCAGGAACTCGGCGATGAAGGAACTGGTGCCGGGCAGCGCAATGGTGGCCAACGCGCCGATCAGGAACATGCCGGCCAGGATCGGGGCGACCTTCCACACCCCCCCGTAGTCCGAGGCGAGACGGGAGCCGCCGCGGGCGGTCAGCATCCCGACCGTGAGGAAGAGCAGTCCGGTGGCGAGGCCGTGCGCGACCATGTAGAACACCGCGCCGGCGATGGCCTGGGTGGTGAAGGCGAAGACACCCATTGCGATGAACCCGAAGTGCGCGATGGAGGTGAAGGTGACGAACCGCTTGAGGTCGTTCTGACCCGCGGCGACGATGCCGCCGTAGAAGATGCCGATCACGGCGAGGGTGATGATGAGCCAGGCGAGTTCGGTCGACGCGGCGGGGAGCAGCGGCAGGCAGACCCGGAGGAACCCGAAGGTGCCGACCTTGTCCAGCACCCCGACGATCAGCGTGCCCGAACCCACCGGCGCCTCGGCACCGGCGTCGGGCAACCAGCTGTGCAGCGGAACCAGCGGGGCCTTGATCGCGAAGGCGATCGCGAACCCGGCGAAGATCCACAACTGGGTGGACAGCGGGATCTGGTCGGCGATGCTCCGCAGAGTCGCCCAGTCGAGGGTGCCGCGACCACCCGGCAGGTAGTCCGCGCTGACGACGTACAGCCCGATCACGCTCGCCAGCATCATCAGCCCGCCGAACAGCGAGTACAGGAAGAACTTGGTGGCGGCGTAGGTGCGGTCGGGCCCGCCGAAGGCGCCGATCAGGAAGTACATCGGGACCAGCATGATTTCGAACGCGACGTAGAACACGAAGACGTCGGTCGCGGCGAAGACGGTCATCATCGTGGACTCGAGCACCAGCAGCAGCGCGAAGTAGCCGCCGATGGTCCGCCCCGCCGGCAGCTTCTCCTCCCAGGACGCACCCAGCACGATCGGCACCAGGACCCCGATCAGCGCGATCATGACCAGCGCCACGCCGTCGACGCCGACCGAGAATCCGATGCCCAGCGCCGGGATCCACTCCCAATGCGCCGCGAACTGGTAGCCCTGCGCCCCCGGCGTGAACCCGATCCAGATCAGTGCCGCGAGCACCAGCTCGACCAGCGAGACGCCCAGCGCGAACAACTTCACCTGCTGGGGGGTGGCGCTCTTCATGGCGCCCAGCACACCGGCGCCGACCAGCGGCACCACCAACAGCAGCAGCAACAACGCCGAACTCGTCACGCGAACCTCACCAACAGCAGGGCGGCGACCACCACGAGGGTGCCGCCGAGCATCGACAGGGCATACGACCGGACGAAACCGGTCTGCACGCGCCGGGCACGCGCGGAGAAGGCGGCGAGCGCGGTACCGGTGCCGCTCACCGTGTAATCGACCGCGGAGGTGTCCAGGTCCGTGAGTTTCGCGGTCAGTGCGATGCCGGGCCGGGCGAACAACGCCTCGTTGATCGCGTTGCCGCCGACATCCGCCCGAGCCAGCCGAACCACCAAGGGCACCCGGGACGGTGCCTGCACCGGCACCGGGCGACGCCCGACCGCCAGGTAGGCCACGCCGACACCGGCGGCGATCAGCAGCAGGGTGGCGATGGTGATCACGATCGGCGCCACCGGGGGATGGGGTTCGACGAACTCGCCGAGAGACGGCGCGAGCCACTCGGGCAGCCGGTGTCCGATGGCCAGGAACGCACCCGCTCCGATCGAGCCCACCGCGAGCACCACCATCGGCACCGTCATCGTCGACGGCGACTCGTGCGGGTGGTAGTCCCGCCCGTCCGCGGACTTCAGGTCCTTCCAGCGGGCCTTGCCGAAGAAGGTCATCAGCATCAGGCGGGTCATGTAGAAGGCGGTGAGCCCGGCGCCGATCAGTGCGGCGGAGCCGAGCAGCCACCCCTGGACGCCACCGGCGGCGAAGGCGGCCTCGATGATCGGATCCTTCGAGAAGTAGCCGGAGAGGAAGGGGAAGCCGATCAGGGCCAGATAACCGGCGGTGAACGTCCAGAACGTGATCGGCATCGAGCGCCACAGATTGCCGTAGTGCCGCATGTCGACGTCGTCGTTCATCGCGTGCATCACCGAGCCCGCCCCGAGGAACAGACCGGCCTTGAAGAACCCGTGTGTCAGCAGGTGCAGGATGCCCAGCGCGTACACCCCGGCCCCGAGGCCGACCGCGAGGAACATGTAGCCGATCTGAGACACCGTCGAATAGGCGAGCACCTTCTTGATGTCGTCCTTGGCGCAGCCGGCGATGCAGCCCACCAGCAGGGTGACCGCGCCGATGATGGTCACCACCAACCGACCGTCCGCGGTCAAGTCGAAGATGGCGTTGGACCGGGAGATCAGATACACCCCGGCGGTGACCATGGTGGCCGCGTGGATCAGCGCGGACACCGGGGTCGGGCCCTCCATGGCGTCGGGCAGCCACGCCTGCAACGGCACCTGACCGGACTTGCCGCAAGCGCCGAGCAGCAACAGCAACGCCATCGCGGTCACGGTGCCCGGCGAGCTCTCGGCCAGTGCACCTACCCCGGAGAACACGCCGCTGAAGGTGGTGGTGCCGAACTCCTTGAACATCATGAAGATGGCGATGGCCAGACCGACATCACCGACCCGGTTCATGACGAAGGCCTTCTTCGCGGCGGTCGCCGCCGCCGGCCGATACGACCAGAAGCCGATCAGCAGGTACGACGCCAGACCGACGCCCTCCCACCCGGCGTACAGGGTCACGAAGGAGTTGCCGAGAACGAGCAGCAGCATGGCGGCGACGAACAGGTTCAGGTAGGCGAAGAAGCGCCGGCGATCGGGGTCGTGCGCCATGTAGCCGAGGGAGTAGACGTGGATCAGCGAGCCGACCCCGGTGATCAGTAGCACGAAGGTCAGCGACAGCGGGTCGATGCGGAGCCCGAAGTCGACCTGCAGCGCCGCCGCCGGGATCCAGGAGAACAGCGGGACGTCCGCGACCCGTTGGCCCGGCGCCATCCCCACGACCTGGAAGAACATCAACAGGCCCAGCACGAAGGAGACCGCCACCAGGGCGACCGCGACCAGGTGCCCGACGGCGTCGAGTCGACGCCCGCCGACGAGCAGCACGGTGGCGCCGAGCAGCGGCAGCAGGATCAGCAGTAGCGCCGCGGAGGAGATGCCGGTCGCCTGATGGACGGTCGACAGCGATTCGGTTTCGGCCGCGAGCGAGCGGGCGCCAGCGGCGAGCTGGGTGAGCACGGTATGAGTCCCCTGGTCCTAGTACTTCAGCAGGTTGGCGTCGTCGATGGATGCACTGCGTCGGCTGCGGAAGATCGACATGATGATGGCGAGCCCGACCACGACCTCGGCGGCCGCGACGACCATCACGAAGAAGGCCATCACCTCACCGTCGAGGTTGCCGTTGATCCGGGAGAAGGTCACCAGGGTCAGATTGACCGCGTTGAGCATCAGCTCGATGCACATGAAGACCACGATCGCGTTGCGGCGCACCAGGACGCCGACGGCACCGATGCCGAACAGGAGCGCGGACAGCACGAGGTACCACGAGGGGGTCATCAGTTCTCCCGCGGATCGGGGCGGCCGGCGGGCAGTTCGCCCGCATGCGTCGCCGGATGCAGCGTGTTGTGCGTCGGTCCCTCCAGCGGGGCCAGATCGCGCGACTCACGATGCCGCCGCACCACCTGTTCCCCCACGCTCTGTTCCACCAGCGACGACACCGATTCCGGTGCGATCGATCCGTCCGGCAGCAGCGCCGGCGTCGCGTTGGACGAGGAGGTGGCGAAAACGCCCGGCCCCGGCAGTGGGGACATCCGGCCCGAACGCATCCGGGCGGCGACCATCTGCCGTTGGCTGCGCTTGTCGCCCCCCTTGCGTTCGACGTGGGCCAGCACCATGGCGCCGAGCGCCGCAGTGATCAGCAGCGCGCTGGTCAGCTCGAACGGGAACAGGAACCGGGTGAAGAGCACCTCGGCGATCGACCCCATCTCGCCCCGCTCGGCGATCGCCGCCTGGAGGCCGACCGGGGTGATCCCGGACACGGCGTGCACCAGGCCGGTGACCAGCAGGCCCACCAACCCCAATCCGACCAGGAGCGCCGCGACACGTTGACCGCGCAGCACTTCGATGATCGAATCCCCGGATTCGCGGCCGGTCAGCATCAGCACGAAGAGGAACAACATCATGATCGCGCCCGTGTAGACGATGATCTGCGCGAAACCGAGGAACTGGGCGCCCTGCACCAGGTACATGCAGCCCAGGGTCAACATTGTGGCGGCGAGCAGCAGGGCGGAGTGAACGGCGTTCTTCGCGAACACCATGCCCACCGCACCGACCAACGCCAACGGGGCGAGTACCCAGAAGGAGATCTGCTCGCCGGTCGTGGCCAGCCCGTCGGTTTCAGCGGCGGCGAGCAGCGCGACGACACTCACGACCCGTGCTCCTGACTGGACGAGCCGGCACCGGCGGGTCGGGTCGATTCCACCGGGTTCGACACGGGGGTCAGCGGCAGTCGACTACCGCGGAGCAGCTCCGGGCCCTTGACGTAGTAGTCGTCGTCGGTGCCCAGTCGCCGCGGATGCGGGGGTTGCTCCATGCCGGGCAACAGCGGCGCCAGCAGCATGTCCTTGGTGTAGATCAACCGCTGCCGCTCGTCGTCGGCGAGTTCGTACTCGTTGGTCATCGTCAGCGAACGAGTAGGACAGGCCTCGATGCACAAGCCGCAGCCGATGCAGCGGAGGTAGTTGATCTGGTAGTTCACGGCGTAGCGCTCACCCGGCGAGAACCGCTGCTCGTCGGTGTTGTCGCCGCCCTCGACGAAGATCGCGTCGGCCGGGCAGGCCCACGCGCAGAGCTCGCAGCCGACGCACTTCTCCAACCCGTCGGGGTGTCGGTTCAGCTGGTGCCGCCCGTGGTAACGGGGAGCGGTCGGCTCGGGATTGCGGGGGTAATCCTCGGTGACCACCGGCTTGAACATGGTCGCGAAGGTGACCCCGAAGCCCTTGACCGGGTCGAGAAAGGACATCAGTGCCTCCCTGCAGCAGATGGTCGACCGGAGTCGGCAAGCCCGGGCGTGGCATCCGGCCGGTAGCCGGCGGCGCTCGCGGGAATTTTCAGATCGATGGGCGGAATCGGGTAGCCGGGGGTGGCTGGTCGGATCACGCCCGGCGGTAGGGCGCCGGCCGAGGTGTACACCGGCGGCATGAACGCGTCGCGTTCCACCGCGGAGCGATGACCGGACGGGACGCGTTCATCCGCGCGAACCTCCCCGGCGTCTTGATCGCCGAAGTCCGCGTCGTAGAAGTCCTCTTGGTAGCGGTCGTCGTCCTCGTCGTACTCGGAGCCGTCTTCGGCGGTCCGCGGAGCCGGCCAGAAGAACGCCACGAGCAGCAGGATCAGCACCGGGATGCCCATCCACAGCATCACCTCGCCGGTGGTCATGTCGGTCGCGTTGTTCAGCACCCGAGCCGCGCCGACCAGCACGATCCACGCCAGCGAGACCGGGACGAGCACTTTCCACCCCAGGGCCATGAACTGGTCGTACCGGATCCGGGGCAGCGATCCGCGGAGCCAGACGAACAGGAACATCACCAGCACGACCTTGATCAGGAACCACACGAAGGTCCACCAACCGGTGTTCGCCCCCTCCCACAGCGACAGCGGCCACGGGGCCCGCCACCCGCCGAGGAACAGGGTGGTCGAGATCGCCGACACGTTGATCACGTTGATGTACTCGCCGAGGAAGAACAGACCGAAGCGCATGCCGGTGTACTCGGTGTTGAACCCGCCGACCAGCTCACCCTCGGCTTCGGCCATGTCGAAGGGGGCCCGGTTGGTCTCCCCCACCATCGCCACCGTGTAGACGAGGAAGGACACCGGCAGCAGCCAGAAGTACCAGCCGTGCTCCTGCTGGGCGACGATGCCCGAGGTGGACAACGTGCCCGAGTAGAGGAAGACCGCAACGAAGGACAGACCCATCGCGATCTCGTACGAGATCAGCTGCGCCGCCGACCGCAGACCACCGAGCAGCGGGTACGTCGATCCGGACGCCCAACCGCCGAGCGCGATGCCGTAGACGCCGATCGCAGCGAAGGCGAGCACCGCCAACGCCCCGGTGGGCAGATCGGTCAGCTGGATCGCCGTCTCGTGACCGAACATCGTCACCGGGCCACCCATCGGGATCACCGAGAAGGTGAGGAAGGCCGGAATGGAGATCATCAGCGGCGCCAACACGAAGACGACCTTGTCGGCGTTGGAGGGAATCATCCCCTCCTTGAAGATCAACTTCACCGCGTCGGCAACCGGCTGCAGGATGCCGAACGGACCGTGCCAGTTCGGTCCCGGCCGGTGCTGCATCCGCCCGACGACCTTGCGCTCGAACCAGATCGCGAACAGTGTCATCAGCAGCAGGAAGACGAAGACCGCCACTGCCTTGATCAACATCAGCCAGACCGGGTCGCCCGCGAGCAGCCCCGCCACCGAACCGTCGTCGATCATCGCGCTCCTCCGGTTGCGGGATGCATGTTGCGGTGGCCGGGTGCGTCGGCGCCGACCTGCAGGATGTCGCCGTGTCGGGCACCGATCGAGCGTTCCAATGGGACGCCGCCGGGTGACCCGGGCAGCCACACCACGTCGTCCACCATGGCCGTGACGGCGAGCGGCAGCCGGACCGTGCCGGCCGCGCCGGTGACGGCGACCAGCGCGCCGTCGGCGAGGTCGAGACGGTTCGCGGTGGCCGGCGACAGCCGGGCCAGGTCGGGCCGGGCAGTACCGGCCAGGAAGGGCTCGCCGTCCTGCATCGCCCCACCGTCGAGGTTGGACCGCCAGGTGGCCAGGGTGATACCGGCCGAGACGTGCCGAGTGGGCGACCCGAGCGGAGCCGGTCCGCGGTCGCCGACGTGGAACCCCAGTCGGCGCAACTCACCGGCGGCGGCCTTCGGCGTCTGGGTGTACAGGTCGACGTCCATCTCGACACCCAGGGTGTCCAGGATGCGACCGTCGTCCAGCGTTCCCTTCGCGGTGACCGTGGCGTCGAACGAGCCGTAGCGACCTTCCCAGTTCAGGTAACCGCCGGCCTTCTCGACCGCAGCGGCGACCGGGAACACCACATCGGCGAGTTCGGTGATCTCGGTCCGACGGAGTTCGAGGCTGACCACGAACCCGGCGGTGCGGATGGCGGCCGCCGCGGCGACCGGATCGGGCAGGTCGGCCAGCGACACACCACCGATCACCAGCCCGCCGAGCGCGCCGGTCGCCGCCGCCGCCAGAATCTGGCCGGTGTGCCGACCCGGACTGGTCGGGACCGGCGCCTGCCACAGGCGCTCCACCTGGGCGCGGGCTTCGTCGTCGGTGATGGGTCGCCCGCCCGGCAGCAGCGCACCCAACGCCCCGGCATCGACCGCGCCGCGGTCGCCGGCCCGGCGTGGCACCCAGGCGAGGGGGGCATTCGTGCTGCGCGCCAGCGCCGACACCGCGGACAGCAGACCCGGCACGGCGGCGGCGCGTTCGCCGACCAACACCACGACGCCCTCGCCGCGTAGTCGATCCGCGAGGTCGGCCGGGGCAGCGGACCCGTCCAGCAGGCCGGCGACCACAGCGGCCTCGGTGCCCGGTACCGCGGGCACCAGCGTGCCGTCCATCTTGCGCAGTCCGCGAGAGGAGAGCGCGGCGACCGAGTAGACCGCCGTTCGGCTGCGACGAACGGCCTTGCGCAGCCGCAGGAACAGGATCGGCGACTCCTCCTCCGGTTCGAGGGCGACCAGCAGCACCGTGCGGGCCTGCTCCACCGCGGCGTAGGTGACGCCGCCGGTGTCCGGTGTCACCGCTGCGACATGGTGAGCGAAGAACGCATCCTCTTCCGCCGAGCCGTCGCGGGTCCGAAAGTCGATGTCGTTGGTTCGCAGCGCGAGCCGCGCGAACTTGCCGTAGGCGTACGCGTCGCTGACGGTGAGTCGACCCCCGGCCAGCACCCCGACCCCGCCGTGTTCGTCACGTGCCGCGGCCAGCCCGCGCGCGGCCGCTGCCATCGCATCGGTCCACGAAGCCTCGACCAATTCGCCGGACTCGTCGCGGACGAGCGGGCGGGTCAATCGATCGGACTGCGAGGCGTAGGTGAACGCGAAGCGTCCCTTGTCGCAGTTCCACTCCTCGTTGACCTCGGGGTTGGCGGCCGCCATTCGGCGCATCACCGCACCGCGCCGGTGGTCGACGCGCAACGAACAACCGCTGGCGCAGTGCTCACAGGTGAACGGCGTCGACACCAGGTCGAACGGGCGGGACCGGAAGCGGTACGCAGCTGACGTGAGAGCGCCGACCGGGCAGATCTGGATGGTGTTACCGGAGAAGTACGACTGAAAGGGCTGGTCCGGGCTGATCCCGATCTGCTGGCTGGAGCCGCGCTCGATCAGGTCGATGAACCGGTCGCCGGCGATCTGGTCGGAGAACCGGGTGCACCGCTGGCAGAGCACGCACCGCTCCCGGTCCAGGAGCACCTGGGTCGAGATCGCGATCGGCTTGGTGAAGGTGCGCTTGGCATCCACCATCCGGGAGTGCGCGGATCCGTTCGCGAGCACCTGATTCTGCAGCGGGCACTCGCCGCCCTTGTCGCAGACGGGGCAGTCCAACGGGTGGTTCAGCAGCAGGAATTCGAGGTTGGATCGCTGCGCCTTCTCCGCGACCGGCGAGCTGATCTGGGTCTTGACCACCATCCCGGCGGCGACCTCCTGCGTGCAGGAGGCCTGCGGCTTGGGCATGGGCCGGCCACCCATCTCGACCTCCACCAGACACTGGCGGCAGGCCCCGACGGGCTCCAGCAGGGGGTGGTCGCAGAACCGGGGGATGGCGATGCCGATCCGCTCCGCGGTGCGGATGATCAGTTCGCCCTTGGGTGCCGCCACCTCGACGCCGTCGATCGTGACGCTGACGTAGCCGTCTGGGATCGGCGTCTGCGCGGGTCGGTCACCGACGGTGGCGTCCGGGGCGTTCGCGGTGTTGGTGTCGACCTTCGGCGAGGACACCGGCGGGTTCGCGGTGGTCACAGGTGATCTCTCCCTGTCGTCGAGAGCGAGGTGTCGCGCGGTGTGCGCGAGGTGTCGCGCGGTGTGCGCGAGGTGTCGCGCGGGGTGTCGCGCGCTGTGGGCGGTGTGTCACCCATGCGGGGCCGGTCGGCGAACAGCGTCATCAGTGCGCCCCCACCAGTTGGTCCGGGGAGATCACCGTGACGCCGTTGACCAGGTCTTCGTACTCGGACCGGAAGTACTTGAAGGAGCTGAGCACCGGGGTGGCGGCGGCGTCGCCCAGCGCGCAGAACGAGCGGCCGGCGATGTTGGACGCGGCGTCGGTGAGCGTCTCCAGGTCCGCGTGGGTGCCCTGGCCCTGCACGACTCGGCGCAAAATCGCGACCAACCAGCCGGTGCCCTCCCGACAGGGGGTGCACTTGCCACACGACTCGTGCTTGTAGAACTCGAGCCACTTCCAGACCGCCCACGGGACTGACACGGTCTCGTTGAAACACATCAACGCGGTGGTCCCGAGCATCGAACCGGCGGCCGCGACATCGTCGAACGACAACGGCACGTCCAGGTGCTCCGGGGTGAAGATCGGCGTCGACGAGCCGCCTGGGGTGAAGAATTTGAGCGGAATGCCGTCCTTCATGCCACCCGCGAGCTCCAGCAATTGGCGCAACGTGGTGCCCATCGGCGCCTCGTACTGGCCCGGCCGGGTCACGTGACCGGACAGCGAGTAGATCTTCGGGCCGGGCGACTTCTCGGTGCCCATGCTGCGGTACCACTCCGCGCCACCGAGGATGATCGGCGGCACCGAACAGATCGTCTCCACGTTGTTCACCACGGTCGGCGAGGCGTACAGACCCGCCACCGCCGGGAACGGCGGCTTCAACCGGGGCTGGCCGCGACGCCCCTCCAGCGAGTCCAGCAGCGCGGTCTCCTCACCGCAGATGTAGGCACCGGCTCCGGCGTGCACCACGATCTCGCAGTTGAAGCCGGTGCCCAGGATGTCCTGTCCCAGGTAGCCCTTGGCACGCGCCTCGTTGACCGCATTGATCATCCGACGCAGCGGGTGGATGGCCTCGCCGCGGATGTAGATCGCACAGAACTCGGCGCGGATCGCATAGCAGGTGATCAGGCAGCCCTCGATCAGCGAGTGCGGGTCGGCCATCATCAACGGGATGTCCTTGCAGGTCCCCGGCTCACCCTCGTCGGCGTTGACCACCAGATAGTGCGGCTTGCCGTCGCCCTGCGGGAGGAACGACCACTTGAGGCCGGTCGGGAAGCCCGCCCCGCCGCGACCGCGCAGCCCGGACTGCTTCATCAGCTCGACGAGTTGTCCCGGCTGGGCCTTCAAGGCCGCCTTGAGCCCCTGATATCCGTCGAGCTGCTCGTACGTGGCCATCGTCCAGGACTGCGGCGACGCCCACCGCCGGGTCAGCATCGGGGTCAGCGGCGCGACCGGCGGCTTGTCGGCCGTCGAGGGTGCGTCTGGCATCGGGCGCTCCTACTTCTTCTCGGGTAGCGCGGGGAAGGCCGGTGCGGTGTGCGGCATCGCCGGCGCCCGCCAGTTCTGCTCCTCGGCGAGCCGGGCGCCGCGCAGCGTCGGAGTGGTGGCGGACGGCCCGTCCACCAGCCTCGCGAGTTCGGGGTGGATGCCGGCGATCTGCAGCTCGGTGCGGCGGAAGTCGGTCAGCGGCGCGCCGCGGGTGGGGTCCGGCTTCTCGCCGCGCTGCAGCGCCTGAACCAGGTCCAGCGCGGAGTCGGGGCTCTGCTCGTCGTAGTACTCGTAGTCCACGGTGACCACCGGCGCGTGGTCGCACGCCGCCAGGCACTCCGCCGACTCCAGCGTGATGCTTCCGGCCTCGCCGGGCACACCCGCGGTCTCGTCGCGGCCGACGCCCAGGTGCCGGGTCAGCGCACCGAAGATGGCGTCGCCGCCGAGCACCGCGCACAGCGTGTTCGTGCAGACGCTGACCAGGTGCTCACCGCAGGGGTGCCGCTTGTACATGGTGTAAAAACTCGCCACCGCGGCCACCTCAGCCGTCTGCAACCCCAGGTGGTCGGCGCAGAACTGCAGCCCCGCCACCGAGACGCAGGCCTCCTCGGACTGCACGAGGTGCAGCAGCGGCAGCAGCGCCGACCTGCTCTGGGGGTAGCGGGCGATCAGCTCGACCGCGCGCTGGTGGGTCAACTCGCTGAACTCGTGGTGCGTGTCCAGGAACTCGGGCAGCCCGATCTGGTGCCTGGTGCTCATCGCCGAGCCCCTTCCAAGGCAGGTTTCGGCGTGAAAACGTCCGCTGAGCGAACACAATCACGCCGAAAACGGGGGTGGGTGGGGGTGGGGGTGGGGATGGGGGTGCGGCGGGCGCTGAGGGTACAGAGGGTGCCGTGACGGGTCATCGGTCGACGCCGCCCATCACCGGGTCGATCGAGGCGACCGCGGCGACCAGGTCGGCGATCATGCCGCCCTCGGACATCGCGGGCATCGCCTGCAGATTCACGAAGCCGGGATCCCGCAGGTGGACGCGCCACGGCCGGGTGCCACCGGCGGACACCAGGTGGCAGCCGAGCTCGCCGCGGGGGCCCTCGACGGCGACGTAGGCCTGGCCCGGCGGGACCGCGAAGCCCTCGGTGACCAGCTTGAAGTGGTGGATCAGGGCTTCCATCGACTGGCCCATGATGTTCCGGACGTGCTCCAGCGAGTTGCCCATGCCGTCGGCGCCGATCGACAGTTGCGCGGGCCAGGCGACCTTCGGGTCGGCGACCATCACCGGGCCGGGTTCGTCGAGCTTGTCCAGCGCCTGCTCCATGATCCGCAGCGACTCCCAGATCTCCGCCAGCCGCAGCTTGAACCGGGCGTAGCAGTCGGCCTCCCGCAGGACCGGGACGTCGAAGTCGTACTCCTCATACCCGCAGTACGGTTCGGTCTTGCGCAGATCCCACGGCAGGCCCGCCGAGCGCAGCACCGGGCCGGTGATACCGAGCTGCATGCAGCCCTCCAGCGGCAGCACCCCGATCCCCTCGGTGCGTGCCTTCCAGATCGGCTGCCCGGTCAGCAGCTTGTCGTACTCCGGCAGTCGCGAACGCATCACGGTGATGAACTGTTCGGTGCGGGCGCGGTAGCCCTCCGGCAGGTCCTGGACGACGCCACCGGGGCGGATGAAGGCCATGTTCATCCGGAGTCCGGTGAAGAACTCCATCAGGTGCAGGGCTTCCTCGCGTTCCCGGAAGCCCGCGGTCATCCCGGTCAACGCGCCGAGTTCCATCCCGCCGGTGGCCAGCGCGACCAGGTGCGATGAGATCCGGGTGAGCTCCATGAGCAGCACCCGAATCACGGTGGCGCGCCGCGGGACCTCGATCCCTAGCAGCTTCTCGACCGCCATGCAGTACACGGCCTCGTTGAACGCGGGTGACAGATAGTCGGCCCTGGTCACGAAGGTGACGCCCTGGGTCCAGGTGCGGAACTCACACGACTTCTCGATACCGGTGTGCAGGTAGCCGATCACCGACCGCGCCTGCGTGACCGTCTCGCCCTCGATCTCCAGAATCAGCCGGAGCACGCCGTGGGTCGACGGGTGCTGCGGACCCATGTTGACGATGATGCGTTCGTCGTCGGCGAAGTTCTCGTCCTTGAGCAGGTCGTCCCAGTCGCCGCCGGTGACGGTGAAAACCCGGCCCTCGGTGGTCCGGGTCGACTGCGCGGACCGTGGCTCGCGGTCGGCGCCGCCGGGGCCGGTGTCCCCCGCGGGCGCTTCGCTGTTCACCGCATCGGTGTGGGTGCTCATGTGTAAGCCCTCCGCTGGTCCGGCGGGGGAATCTCCGCGCCCTTGTACTCGACCGGGATGCCGCCGAGCGGGTAGTCCTTCCGCTGCGGGAAGCCCTCCCAGTCGTCGGGCATCAGGATTCTGGTCAACGCGGGGTGCCCGTCGTAGATCAGGCCGAACATGTCGTAGGCCTCCCGCTCGTGCCAGTCCGCGGTCGGATAGATCTCAACAGCGCTGGGCAGATGCGGGTCGGCGACGTCTACGCAGACCTCGAGCCTGATCCGCCGACGCCAGGTCATCGACGTCAGGTGATAGACCGAGTGCAGTCGCTGGGGCACACCCTCGCCGTAGTCCACCCCGGAGATGGACGACGCCAACTCGAACCTGAGCTGAGGCTCGTCGCGAATCGCCCACAGCAGTTCGCGCAGGTGCTCGCGCGCGACGTAGAAGGTGATCTCGCCGTGCGCGACGGTGGTCTGGTAGATCGCCGCGCCGGGGATGTTCCGCCGGTCCATTGCCGCGGCCAGTTCGTCGGCGACCAGGTCGAAGTAACCGCCGAACGGCCGTTCGGAGGGGGCCGGGACATACGCCGCCTGCACCAGACCGCCGAATCCCGAGGTGTCGCCGGAGTCCTGCGCGCCGAACATGCCACTGCCGCCGTGACCGGTCGTCGGCGCCGCGGTCGGCGCGTTGGTCAGCGACAGCAACTCGCGGCCCGCAGCGCCCGGCGGGGTGGTTCCGACGGTCGCCGGGACGGTGGTGTCGACTGCGGCGCCCTGTGTCTCGGCGCTGACCGCGGTCGCCTTCGGCGATTGCGTCGAGTCGACGGCGGCGGGGGCCGCCGGGTTGGTCGGCACCGCGGGCGCCGCCGGTACGCCGGGCTGGGCCTGCTCGCTGTTGTTGGTCATGTCGGGGTTGTTCGTCATCTCGGGGTTGTTCGTCATGAGGAGGACTCGCCGAAATCAGTGGACTTGGTGGCGGTCAGCTTCGGTCCGTACTTGACGGAGGAGGCGACCAGTTCTGTGCGCTTGCCCGCCCATTCGGCGGCCCGCTTCGGCCCCATCGGGTCGTCCAGGATCTTGGCGTGCAGCTTCAGGATCGCGTCGATCAGCATCTCCGGCCGGGGCGGGCAGCCGGGCAGGTACATGTCGACCGGGACGATGTGATCCACGCCCTGCACGATCGCGTAGTTGTTGAACATGCCGCCCGACGAGGCGCAGACACCCATCGCGATGACCCACTTGGGCTCGGCCATCTGGTCGTAGATCTGCCGGAGCACCGGGGCCATCTTCTGCGACACCCGGCCGGCCACGATCATCAGGTCCGCCTGGCGCGGCGACGCACGGAAGACCTCCATGCCGAATCGGCCCAGGTCGTAGCGGGGCGCACCGGTGGTCATCATCTCGATGGCGCAGCAGGCCAACCCGAAGGTCGCCGGGAACAACGACGCCTTACGGGTCCAGTTGACCAGCTTCTCGACACTGGCCAACACGATGCCGTTCGGCAGCTTCTCTTCCAAACCCATTGCGGCGCCTCCCTTCTCGACAACTCAACGATGAACTGTGTCCCGCGTTCTCATTCGGCCCGGGCGAGCTTAATCGGTGCTCAGTCCCAATCCAGACCACCGCGACGCCAGACGTAGGCGTACGCGACGAACACCGTCGCCATGAACACGGCGATCTCGACCAACCCCAGCACCCCGAGCGGAAGCGCCGACGACGCCCAGGGGTACAGGAAGACGATTTCGATGTCGAAGATGATGAACAACATCGCGGTGAGGTAGAACTTCACCGGCAACCGGCCGGTGGCTCCGGCGGGCAGCGGCGTCGGCTCGATCCCACACTCGTAGGCGTCCAACTTGGCCCGGTTGTAGCGGCGTGGGCCGATCAGGTCGGTCACCACCGTCGCGTTGGTGACGGCGAAGCCGCCCGCCACCACCAGCAGGATCAGAATCGGCAAGTACGCGCTCAGCATGATTGAACCTCCGGAGACGCGGGCGAACGAGTGGCAACGACAGGACGACCGGCGGTGGCTGCGGAGCCGGCGGCGGTTGCGGAACCGGCGGCGGTTGCGGAACCGGCGCCAGGTGCCCCCGCGAGTTCAGCCGGATCTGACGCGAGGTTGAACTTTGCCCAACTAATCGCGACTAGCCCACGCTGCAGCGTCGGCGAAGAACGATTCGATGGGCTAAGTGCCGGATGAGGCTGGAAATCAGACACCGAGCGATCAAACACCGCGCGATCCGACACACCGCGGACGGCCACCGTGCTACACACTGGGCACCGCCTTGGTCAGGGCGACCACGACGCGGTCGGCCCAGTCGCCGTCGCGGGTGTCGTAGAGGCCGGCCAGCAGCTTGAGCACCAGGTACATGAGCCGCTTGCGAGGCAGTCCGAGTTTGGTGGCGGCGGCCATGATCTTCGGCTGGCCGATCAGCTTGGAGAACGCCGAGCCGAGTCGGTAGTACTTGCCCAGGTGGTCGGTCATCATCGCCGGGTAAGCGAGCAACGCCGTCTCGCGAGCGGGGCCGTCACCGCGACCGAGCGCCTGCAACACCGCCTCGGCGGCGAACGCGGCGGACTCCATCGCGTAGGCGATGCCCTCACCGTTGAACGGGTTGACCACCCCGCCCGCGTCGCCGACCAGCAGCATGCCGTCCTTGTAATGCGGGGTGCGGTTGAATCCCATCGGCAGCGCGGCGCCGAGGATCGCGCCGTCGGCCGTGTCCTCACCCAGCTGCCACTCCCCCGGGGTGCCCGCCATCCAAGTCTTCAACAGCGCGCGGTAGTCAGTGCGGCCGAATGCCTTGGACGTGTTGAGCACACCCAGGCCGACATTGACCGTGCCGTCGCCGAGACCGAAGATCCAGCCGTACCCCGGCATCAGGATCGGGTGGTCCGGGTCGGATCGGTCCCACAGTTCTAGGTGGGACTCGAGGAAGTCGTCGTCGGTGCGGGCGGCACTGCGGTAATACCGCCGCACGGCCACGCCCATCGGGCGCTTGTCGTTCTTCTGCAGACCCATGCCGATGGCGGTGCGGGCCGACACTCCGTCGGCGGCGATGACGATCGGCGCGGAGTAGGTCTGCGGACCGTCGGGCGTCTTCGCGGTGACTCCGGTGACGCGGCCGGTGACTTCGTCGATGACCGGTCCGGTGACAGTGGTGGACTGCCGCAGGCGGGCGCCCGCCTTGACGGCCAACTGCGCGAGCATCTCGTCGAAGTCGCGGCGGGGCCGGACCACGCCGTAATTCGGGAAGCTGGTGAGTTCGGGCCAGTCGAGTTCGAGGGTTACATCACCGCCGACGACGCGCAGCCCGCGGTTGCGCACCCAGTCGTCCCCGCTCAGGTCCACGCCGAGGGCGAGTACTTGTTTGACACCCCGCGGGGTGAGGCCGTCTCCGCAGACCTTTTCGCGCGGGAAGGTGGACTTCTCCAACAGCAGCACGTCGGCGCCGGAACGAGCCAGGTAGGTCGCTGCGGTAGCACCGGCGGGGCCGGCGCCGACGACGATGACGTCTGCGCTGCGGTCCGTCAGAGGTGCTTGCATACTAATCCTTCAACGCTGATGGCCCGCGGCGAGCGAGGCCCGTGGGGGCGAGCTTGTGAATTGCTTCACGAACTCGCAGGCCCAGTGTAGGACTGCTCCCGAGGGCCGTGTTAGTAGGGCACCCTTACCACCGCCCCGACCGCCGCGCCCATCGGACCGCCGCGGGCGAGCCGGGCATCCCGGTGTGGGGAGTCCCGAAGCGTCCGCGTACCGGCAACCCCGCGACCGCTCCGCCGATCGACGCCGAACCTCGACCAACAGGACTCGGCACGGTCGCCGGGCTCAGGAGCGCGGCGACGGCGGGTCTGCTCCGAGTCTCGACCACCGAGGACACGGCAGTTCCCAAGCCTTCTTCTGACTTCGGGTCAGCAGTGTGCGCACAGCACGAAAACATCTCTGCACCATCCCTGGAGATGGTGCTAGGATGGTTTCAGGCCCAGGAAAGGAACGACATGGCAGAGCTGGAGAAGACCGAGAAGATCACCGTCAACCTCGGTCTGGTCGATCTCGGCGAGATCGACCTGTTGGTGAGCGAGGGTTTCTACGCGAACCGCACCGACTTCATCCGGTCGGCGATCCGGCGGCAACTGGACACCCGCGCCGGCGCGGTCCGAGATACCGTCGCGCGTCGCACCCTGGCGCTCGGCACCGTGCACCTCTCGCGGGACCAACTCGAAGCGGCCCGAACCGCGGGCCAGACGGTCCAGCTGCACGTCCTCGGCCTCGGCAGCATCGCCGACGACGTGTCCGCCGAACTGGCGGCGGCCACCATCGACTCCGTTGAAGTACTCGGCGCGTTCCGCGCGACCCGGGCCGTCAAGACCGCGCTGGCCGACCGCACCACCTGACGCCGCCGCGCGGTCGCACCCAGCTCCTCGCTCCCGCACCCCCGCACCTCGCTCGCGCCCCTCACTCGCGCCGCACCCGCGCCGCACCCCCGCACCCCGCGTCCCGTACCGACCAACCGGTCGGCAATCCCCACCTCCACAAAGGAGCTTTGCCATGCCCAAAACCGTCACCAACACGCTCAACAAGGCGCTGCACCTGCTGCACCGCAACGCACCCGCCGCGCACACTCGGGACCACCAGTCGCCGGACCACCAGTCGCCGGATTACCAGTCGCCGGACCACCAGTCGAGCGTCCACACCGGGACCACCGTTCTTCCGCCGAGTGCGCGCCGCACCTTCGATGGCCTGCCGGACCCGACGGGAGTTCTCGGTCAACTGGCCGCTCACGGTCTGCTCCCCCCGAACGGGCCTCCCCCACAGCTCGGCGACCTGCTCAGCAGCATGCCGGTCCAGCTGCAACGTTCGACGTCGACCGGTGCCGGCTCGCTTCCCGCATCCCTACTCAGCAGCCTGCCCGAGTCTCTGCTCAGCGGCCTGCCCGAGTCCCTGTTGAGCGGCCTGCCCGGCGGCCTCCTCCCGGGGATGACCCAGGGGTCGGGCTCCGCGACGGCTGCCGCTGCGGCCGCTGCCGCACCCGGCGGTGAGATCCGGCATCTCGTCTACTCCGGTCCAGCCGGATCCCGCACCTACGACCTGTATGTCCCGACCGGATCCGTCGGCCAGCCGTTACCGCTGGTCGTCATGCTGCACGGCGGCACTCAGAATGCGGTCGACTTCGCCGCCGGCACCGGGATGAACGCCCTGGCCGAGCAGCACACCTTCCTCGTCGCCTACCCCGAGCAGTCGCGCGGCGCCAATCCGAACGGCTACTGGAACTGGTTTCGGGCCGAGGACCAGCAAGCCCACGTGGGCGAACCGGCGATCATCGCCGGCATCACTCGCCAGGTGATCGCCGACCATTCGGTCGATCCCGGCCGGGTCTTCGTCGCGGGACTGTCAGCAGGCGGCGCGATGGCCGCAGTGATGGCGGCGACCCATCCGGAGCTCTACGCAGCCGCCGGGGTCCACTCCGGCCTGGGCTATCGCAGCGCGACGGACATGGGTTCGGCGTTCGGCGCGATGCAGTCCGGCGGGTCTCCGGCGCCCACCGGCGCCGTCCCGATGATCGTGTTCCACGGCGACGCCGACCACACGGTGGCGCCGGTGAACGCTCAGAAGATCACCGCGGCGGCGATCGCCGGCGGCCCCGAGACGACCCGGACGACTTCCACCGGACACCCGGCTGACGGCGGACGCACTTACACCCGGACGGTGCACGCCGGACTCGACGGCCGACCGGTTGCCGAGAGTTGGCTGGTTCACGGCGGCGGCCATGCCTGGTTCGGCGGGAATCCGGTCGGCAGCTACACGGATTCGAGCGGACCGGACGCCTCGGCCGAGATGGTTCGCTTCTTCTTGGCCCAGCAGGCCCCCACGCGGTAGCGGTCAGTGGCCGTCCCGACCCGGCCGCCGGGTCGGGACGGCTGCTCCGCAGCGTTTCTAGCTGTCCGATTTGCAGACGGCCCGACTCGCAGACGGCCGATCTGCCGGCTGGTCATCTGCGATCAGTGACGCCGGACCGCGTGAATCGACTCGCTCAGCCCTCGTCGCGAATCGCGTGATGCAGGGCCACCACGCCGAACGTCATCGACCGCCAGGCCACCGCCTGCCACCCCGCCGCAGCCATCGTTCGAGCGAGATCCCGCGGGTCCATCCACGCCTCGGTGCTTTCCGCGAGGTAGGTGTAGGCGTCCGGGTTGGACGAGAACCGGCGCGCCATCAGCGGCAGCACCTTGCGCAGGTGAAATCGGTGCCCGGCGCGGAGCGGGGCGAACCGCGGCCGGGACACCTCGCACACCAGGAGTTGCCCACCCGGTCGGGTGACCCTGGCGAACTCGACGAGCGCGGCCTTGGGATCCTGCACGTTGCGCAGCCCGAACGAGATCGTCACCGCGTCGAAGGTGCCGTCCGGGAACGGCAGGTTCATCGCGTCGCCTGCCACCTTCGGCACCCGACGACGGGACCCTGCCCGGAGCATGCCCAGCGAGAAGTCCAACGCGACCGCCCAAGCGCCGCTCCGAGCAAGTTCGGCGGTGGAGACTGCAGTACCGGCGGCCACGTCGAGCACCCGCTGACCGGGGAACAGTTGCAGGGTGCGCACCATCTGGCGGCGCCACCGGCGATCTTGGCCCAGCGAGATGAATGTGTTCGCTCGGTCGTATCCGCCGGCCACGTCGTCGAACATCTCGGCGACCTGGTGCGGGTCCTTCTCCAAGCCGGCACGTCCCATCAGGCAAACATACCCGGGCGGGATCCGAATCCACCCCTCCGAATCAGTGGGCCGGAGCACTCCAGGGGCCGTCGCGGGCGGGCCACCGACTTAGCCCATCGAATCGTTCCCAGCCCGGGCTGCAGCGTGGGCTAGTCGCGATTCGGTGGGCTAGCTTGCGCGGGAAGGTGCCCGGCGCGCCCCGCCGCCCGCCTACGTGCTCGCGCTCGTCGCCGCGGCTGCGGCGGACGTCGCAACCACCACAGCAGGGGCAGCGCCGGCAGCCAGATCCCGAGCACCACGAAAACCGGCATCACCAACCCGTTGATCGCACTGCGCCCGGCCACCCGAGCCACCGTCGGATCGGCCCCGTCGTACTCGACCAGGAACTCCTGACCCACTCGAAGACCGCCGGGATACAACACTCCTGCCGGCGGGCGCTGCAACACCCCGGCCGAATCGACGAACTCGATGCCGGTGCTCACCGACGACACGGTTAGCACGGTGGCGGTGGTGCGCACGGGGTTGGATGCGATCACGGCGTCATTGCGAAACATGCCCAATACGAGGAGAACCATCATCGCGGTCAGCAACCAGGCGAGGGCGGCCACTCCGGTGGCCACCCGCAGACGCGCCACGTTCCCGCCGGTCCCGGACCGGAGCCGCGCGATGTTGCCGGGCCCGCCGGCCCGGAGTCGGGCGACGGTACCCGCCCTCCGCAGGGTCAGCCACGCGATGCCGGCGGCCCCAGCGGACCGCGGCCGCGCTTCGGCGCCGGCCTGCATGCCGCCAGGCGGAACCGTCGCCCGCCCGCGGCCGGACCTCTGTCCAGACTTTCCGAGTCTCCACACGTCGGCCACGACGCTACCGCCCGGGGAGGCGCTGCGACACGCGCCAGCCGGCGCGGGCCCCTCGCCCTGCCCGCTCCCGCCGACTTGAACCTGAACGCGGAACCCGGAACGCCGAACCTCGAACGTCGCTGCGGGGGATCCGGACACGACTGAGGCGACGCGCCAGTAGGCTGGGAAATCGTGTCTGCCTCGCCACGATCGCCACTCTCCGGATCCGCGTGGCGACCGGTTGCAACTCCCCCGACCGTCCGCGTCTCGGTGACCTCCCGCTACACCGCGGCCACCCCCGCCGACCTGGTCGCGGCCCTGCCCGACTCGACCGGCAACGTGTGCTTCCTGTCCGAGGGTGACGGCCTGGTGGGCTGGGGTGAGTACGCCCGCTTCACCGCGCACGGACCGGACGCCGCCACCCAGATCGCCCGGTGGTGGGAGCAGCGGTGCGCCGACTTCGAAGTTCAGGACGAGGTCGGTGTGGCCGGGTCCGGGCCGGTGATCTTCGTGTCGCTGGGTTTCGCGCCGTCTGACGAGTCGGTCGCGGTGATCCCCCGCACCCTGCTGGGCAGTCGTCACGGACGTCGCTTCACCACCTCCATCGGCGACGAGGACGGCGCCCGGCTGCGCAGTTCCAGCCCGGTCCGTGGGCCGGGGCACGTCAGCTATTCCGACGGCGACCTGCCGGTCGCGGAATTCGTCGCCGCGGTCGGCCGAGCCGTCGACCAGATTCGCGGGGGAGCGCTGCGCAAGGTGGTGTTGGCCCACGACCTGGTGGCCCGCACGGAGTTACCGGTGGACGAGCGCTTTCTGCTGACCGGTCTGAGTGCTGCCTACCCGACCTGCTGGTCGTTCGCGGTGGCCGGTCTGATCGGCGCCTCCCCCGAGATGTTGATCCGGCGGCACGGCCGGAAGGTCAGCTCCCGGGTGCTCGCGGGCACCGCCTGGCCGGAACATGCCGGCGAGCACACGGCGGGCACCGTCGCGAGCGCTCTATTGGGTTCGGCGAAAGACCTGGCCGAGCACGGATACGCCGTGGAGTCGGTGGCGGAGATCCTCCGGGCGGTCGCCACCGATGTGCGCGTGCCTCGCTCGCCGCGGGCGTTGCCGCTGGCGAACCTGACCCACCTGGTCACCGACATCGTCGCTCGACTGCCGTCCCAGACTCCCCGTTCACCCACATCACCGGCAGCTGCGCTGTTGTTGGCGGCCACATTGCACCCCTCCGCCGCGGTCGGCGGCACCCCGCGCGACGCCGCCCTGCAGCTGATCGACGAGCTGGAGCCGGCCGGTCGCGGCCGCTACGCCGCGCCGGTGGGTTGGATGGACCGAGCCGGGGACGGCGAGTTCGCCATCGCGTTGCGCTGCGCGCAGGTCACCGCGGACCAGGTGCGACTGATCGCGGGCTGCGGAATCGTCGCCGACTCCGATCCCGCGGTGGAGGCGCGTGAGGCGCAGGTCAAGATGATCCCGATGCGGGACGCGCTGGAGCGGTAGCGCACCTCCATCCAGCCGCGGGACGACCTGAACCTCAGGCCAGCGCCCGGTCCACCGCAGCCCGCAGCTCGGCGTACAGCCCGCGCAGTTCCACCCGGTCGGTGCGCACCTCGACCACGGTGATGCCCGCATGACCGAGACCGGCGGCGAGCTCCGCCGCAGACTCCGCGACCAGGTGACGGTGGCCCGCGCCGCGCACCAGCGATCCCAGGTCGGCCCGATGCGGGGTGCCGAAGACCCGTTCGAAGGAACCCGCGAACACCGGGTCGCCCGGTTCCAGGGTGCTGAAGATGCCGCCGCCGTCGTTGTTGGACACGACGATGGTGAGGTCGGGGCGGGGCTCGTCCGGCCCGACGATCAGTCCGCTCAGGTCGTGCAGCAGGGTGAGGTCGCCCAGCAGCGCCACCGCCGGGCCGGCGTGCGACAGGGCGCATCCGATCGCCGTCGACACGGTGCCGTCGATGCCCGCGGCCCCGCGATTGGCCAGCGTGCGGATCCCACTGCGCGGCCGGCTCGCCAGACTCACATCGCGCACCGGCTGCGAGGAACCCAGCACCATGAGGGTGCCCTCGGCGAGTGCGGCCACCAGGGCCCGGGCCAACACCGGGGAGGCGGCAAGCGGCTGACCGTCGAGCACCGCAGCCACGGCGGCCGCCGCATCCCGGTCGGCCGCACGCCACGACTGCGTCCACTCCGACGCCGGCAGCGGGCCACCGGCCGCGAGCCGGCCGGCCAATCGACGCACATTGCCCGCGACGCCACGCCACCCGGTGGCCGGCGCGACCATCTCCACCCGCACCCGATTGTCGGTGAGTAGCCCGGTGACCTGCCGATGCAGCGTCGGACGGCCGAGCACGACCACTCGGTCCGGGCGGTGCGCCGCCATGAAGCGCTTGTTGCCCAGCAGGTGAAACCCGGCAGCGAGCACCCCCGCCCCCGCCGCGCCGCCGGCCTCCGAGATGACCAGATGCCCGGCCGCGGCCAGCGACGCCGCCTGCGGACACTCGACGTCGGCCAAGATCAGCGCCCGCTCACCCGGCGCGGGCGGCTCGATGCCGGCGCCCACGCTGCGGCCGCGGGACCACCCCAGCCCCTCGCCGCGAGAACGGCTCCGGTCCGCTCGATGTCGGTCCACGGCTGCGGCGCGGTGCCTGTCGTGGACCGACCGGCCAGTGACTCGGGCCAGCCGAAACCGAGGTCGTCGGCGCCCAGAATATTCTCGTCGCGGCTGGTCGAGCGGCCCGAGACAGCTGCAGAATCAAGGGCCGAGTCGAGCGCCGAGTCGAGCGGCGATTCGACCGCCGATTCGAGCTGCTGATCCGGCAGCAGCGGGTCGGACAGGCACAGATTCAGCTGCACCGGACCTGCCGGCCCGTCGGCGCCGACGGCGTGCGCCACGGCCCGGCAGACCATCGACCGCCAGCGCGCGTTCTGGCCGGCGATCCGGCCGGGCACCTCGAACTCGTGGAAGAACCGCAGCGACGGACCGAAAACCCGAGTCTGGTCGATCACCTGATTGGCCCCGACGTCACGCATCCACGGCGGCCGGTCCGCGGTCAGAATAAGCAGCGGAACCGCGCTCAAGTGGGCTTCGATGACCGCGGGGTGCAGGTTCGCGACCGCTGTCCCCGAGGTGGTGACCACGGCGACCGGCCGACCCGAGGCCTTCGCCAAGCCCAGCGCGAGGAAACCGGCGGTGCGTTCATCAATCCGCACGTGCAGCCGGATTCGGCCCGACAGGTCCGCGCGGTGCACGGCGAGGGAGAGCGGCGCGTTCCGCGACCCCGGCGACAACACGACGTCCGTCACTCCGTTTGCCGCGAGTTCGTCCACGACGACCTGCGCCATCGCCGTCGAGGGGTTCACAACGGGCCATTCTGCCCGACGGATCGCAGCGGCCCGCGCGATTGGCGCCTGCATCCGACGGCCGTCGAGTGCGAAGATCATCGGGTGCACACCCACGATCACGACGAGCACCTGGGCATCGCTCGGGGCGCCATCGACGTGGCCGCCGTCACCGAGTGGTCGGAGTTGTTCAGCGCCTTGGCGGACCCGAACCGGCTGCGCATCCTGCTGGCGATCCACCGGGCGCCGGGGATCAACGTGACGGACCTGGCGACCGCGACCGGGATGACGGACAACGCCACTTCGCACGCCTTGAACTCGCTGCGGTTGCGGGGGCTGGTAGTGGCGGAGCGGATCGGCCGAGAACGGCAGTGGAACCTCTGCCACGACGCAATTCACGAGTTGTTGCACCGGGTCGGCGCCACCCACTCGCCCCTGCATCCCGAGCACTGAGGCTTCGTCACTGCGGCGGGGAAGCTGTGCTGAGGACGCTCTACTGAGGACGCTGCTGTAGCGACACCGGGGCTCGCGGCGTCACTGGCGCCGGTCCGATGCCGCCAGCAGGGACGCCACCCGGTTCAGTCGCGCCAGCCAGCGTTCCGCGACTTCGGGCGGCGCGGTCACGGCGTCGAGCGCATCGGGTTCCGGCGCCCGATTCGGCACCGGCAGGAACCCGTCGCGCACCGCAGGACCGACTGTCGTCACATCGGCGAGCAGCAGGCTCGCGGTGCCCAGACCGCAGGCGAGGTCGAGTTCGGGGAGTGCACCGGCGAGCGCGAGGCCGGCGGCCAACCCCACCGCGGAATCGATTGCGGACGACACGACCACCGTCAGGCCGCTCGCGGCAGCCACCTGCAGAGCGCGCCGCACTCCACCCAGCGGAGCCACCTTGAGCACGGCGATGTCGGCGGCACCGGCCAGCGCCACCCGCTCCGGGTCGTCGGCCAACCGGATCGACTCGTCAGCGGCGATCGGGACCGCCACCTCGGTTCGGACCGCCGCGAGCCCGGCGATGTCGGCACAGGGTTGTTCCGCGTACTGCAGCCCGCCGGCCGCGGCGTCCAATGCGCGGATCGCCGTCACCGCCTCGCGCACCGACCACGCACCGTTGGCGTCCACCCGGATCAGACCCTTCGGCCCCAGGGCGGCGCGGACGGCGGCCACCCGATCGCAGTCTGCGGCGAGCACCTCGCGGAACCGGCCCCGATCGGCCACCTTGACCTTGGCGGTGCGGCAACCGGAGCCCGTCACCAGTGCCGCGGCGCGATCTGGCGGGACGACCGGCACGGTCGTGTTGACCTCGATCGCGTTCCGACGCGGGGTCGGCCAGCCGGCGACGGCCGCCTCCAGCGCCGAACGCAACCACGGCACGCACTGCTCGTCGGTGTAGTTCTCGAACGGCGCGAATTCCGCCCACCCGGCCGGCCCGCGCAGCAGGACACCCTGCCGGGCGGTGATCCCGCGGAAGCGAACCCGCATCGGCAACGCGAACACCACGGCGCTGCGGAGCACCGCCGACCGCACTGCCCGCTGGTCGCCCGGGTCGTCGTTCGGGTCGTCGCCCTGCCGATCGATCGGGTTGTTCATCGACGGGGTGCGCGCGTCGATGGGGTCGACACGTCGATCATCAGCACGTCCCCCTCCCCCCGGTCCGATGTTCCGAGTCCGATACCGAGCTCGATACCGAGTCCGATACCCAGCCCGGACCAGCATGCCGTGGTCGGCCGCCGCCGGGTGCACCGACCGGGGTGGGCCGCAGATTCAGGTCGAATCGGGCGGCGTCCGGGGGCCCGGGGACTTCCAGCCGTCGGTCCCGAAGCCCACCTCAGGGCCGACGTAGGGTGCACTGCATGACAGACGCGCTCGCGGCCGGCGGCATCTTCGACCCGACCGCCTGGCGTCCGGTGGTCGGCTTCGACTTCACCGACATCACCTACCACCGCCACGTCGCGCCCCCCGGTACTGGCCCCGGCACCGGCACTGCGGACAGACCCACCGTGCGGATCGCCTTCAACCGACCCGAAGTCCGCAACGCGTTCCGGCCGCACACCGTGGACGAGTTGTACACCGCACTCGACCACGCCCGGATGACCTCCGACGTCGGTTGTGTCCTGTTGACCGGGAACGGTCCGTCGGTCAAGGACGGCGGCTGGGCCTTCTGTTCCGGCGGCGATCAGCGGATTCGCGGGCGCACCGGCTACCAGTACGCGGCGGGCGAGGGTGCGGAGTCGGTCGACCCGGCCCGCGCAGGGCGGTTGCACATCCTCGAGGTGCAGCGGTTGATCCGGTTCATGCCGAAGATCGTGATCGCGGTGGTGCCCGGTTGGGCAGCCGGTGGCGGACACTCGCTGCACGTGGTCGCCGACCTCACGCTGGCCTCCGCGGAGCACGCCCGGTTCAAGCAGACGGACGCCGACGTCGGCTCCTTCGACGGCGGATACGGCTCCGCGTACCTGGCCAAGATGGTCGGCCAGAAGTTCGCCCGCGAGATCTTCTTCCTCGGCCGCGAGTACACCGCCGCCCAGATGCACGCCATGGGCGCGGTCAACGCGGTGGTGCCACATGCGGAATTGGAGTCGACTGCGTTGCAGTGGGCCGCAGAGATCAACGGCAAGTCACCGACGGCGCAGCGGATGCTGAAATACGCCTTCAATCTGACCGACGACGGAATGGTGGGCCAACAGTTGTTCGCCGGCGAGGCCACCCGACTCGCCTACGGCACCGACGAGGCCGTCGAGGGGCGCGACGCCTTTCTGCAGAAGCGCCCGCCGGAATTCGACGGATTCCCGTGGGCCTACTAGCGTCCGTATGGCAACCGTGGGTGCGCCGATGATCGAGGTGCTGCCCCTCGCCGTGCCCACCGGTCCGGCGGTAGTGGACCTGATGGCGCACCTGCTGGCCGCGCTGGCCGGCACCGGCCCGGCGATCGCGCCGACTGCGGCGGGCCCCGAAAGCGCCAACGCTGCAGGGCGCGTGCGGTCGGTGCCGGGTGCGGCGATCGACGCCGGGCCCATCGCACTGCTGATCAACACCTCCGGCTCCACCGGGGCCCCCAAAACGGTGCTGCTGCCGGCATCGGCTGTCGCGCACGCCGCGGCGGCCGGTGAGCGTCGACTGATGCAAACCCCGCCGGGCGCCACTCAACAGCCGGTGAACTGGCTGCTGGCGCTGCCCCCCCAGCACATCGCCGGTCTGCTGGTGCTGATCCGGGCCGGCCTGGCCGGCCGGGTGCCCACCTTTCTGTACACCGCCGGACAAGCCGGAGCGGCCGGAGCAGCCGCGCACGGGTCGGACGGGCCGGGCTTCCACACCCCCGCCCGGTTCACCGTCGCCGCATTCGAAGCGGCGACCGCTCGGCTGCCGAGCGGGCCCGCCCTGGTGTCGTTGGTTCCCACCCAGTTGCACCGATTGCTGTCCGAACCGGCCGGGGTCGACGTGCTGCGCCGATATTCGTCCGTGTTGGTGGGCGGCGCAGCCACCCCGCCCGACCTGGTCGCCCGGGCTGCCACAGCCGGGATCCGGCTGACGACCAGCTACGGCATGACCGAGACGGTCGGCGGCTGCGTCTACGACGGCATACCCCTGGACGGGATGTCCGCGGTGACCGGCCCAGTCGGGGTCGGCGAGCCGAACGGACCAGGCGGGCACGGCGCGCCAGGACCGGTGGGCGGGGTCGGCGGGACGGTTGGCCCGATCGTGCTGACCGGCCCAATGGTCGCCGCGGGGTATCAGGGTCTGCCCTTCGGGGGTCCCTTCAGCCGCGACCCGGAGACCGGGGCGCGTTCATTCACCACCAGCGACCTCGGATCGATCGATGATGCGACCGATCGCGTGACCGTGCTGGGCCGGGTCGACGACGTGCTGATCACCGGCGGCGTCAACGTGGCACCGCAGGCCGTGGAGGACCTGCTGAGCGGGGCACCGGGTGTCGCTCAACTCGTACTCAGTGCAGTGCCCGACGCGGAATGGGGCTCCCGCCTGGTTGCGGTCGTGGTCCCGACAGTCGACGGACCCGTGCCCGACCTCGACGACCTGCGGCTCCGGGTCGCGGCGGCGATGAATCCAGCTGCGGCTCCGCGCGCGCTCCTCATCGTCGAAGATCTGCCGCTGCGCGGGCCGGGCAAGATCGACCGGTCTGCGATCGCCGACCTGGCGCGAACCCGGATCGGCCCCGCCGATTCAGGCGCGTAGACAGCCCGCGACAACGATGATCAGCAGACCCGACCCGCGACTGGTCCCGGTGTCGATGGCCGACGAATCAATCGAGCCGCTGCTCCGTTGGGCCACCGATCGGCTGGCGGCGGCGGGGTTCGGCGATCAGCCCGTGTTGGACCTCGAGCGGCGGCGGAGTTGGTCGCTGGTGCTCCGGCTGCAGACCGCGCGCGGGCCGGTGTGGGCCAAGGCGAACGCCCGCCCCTTCGCCGCCGAGGCCGGACTGACCGATCTGCTGGCCGTGCACGCACCAGACCACGTGTTGGCGCCGATAGCGCTGGACGTGGAGCGGGGACTGCTGCTGTTGCCCGACGGCGGCCCGGTGCTCAGCGATCTGGGGACCACGGAGCATTCCCACTGGCGGACACTTCTTCTCGGTTACGCGGAGCTGCAACAGGCGATGGCCGGCCGGCTCGGCGCCCTGCGCGAGTTGGGGCTACCGGACATGAGCCCGCCCACTCTGCTCGCCTGGTGGGAATCGGTCGTCGACCGGAGCGCCGAGGACGAGCGGGTGTGGCAGCTACTGAGTACCGGGCGTTTCCAGTCCGGGCGTTTCCAGTCCGGTTTCCAGTGCGACCTGACCGCGGACCCGATGCACACACTCAGGGTCATCGGACCATCAGTGGAGTTCTGGGCGGCGGAACTCGCGGCGGGCGGGATCCCGGTCACTCTGGAGCACACCGACCTGCACACCGGGAATGTGTTCGCCGGGCCGCCCGACCGGGCCGAGTTCCTGCGCATCATCGATTGGGGCGACGCGGTCATCGCGCATCCGTTCGTCGGGTTGGGCGACATCCTGCACACCGCGGCGGCGGACGACCCGGCGAGCGGCCAGTCGATCGACACGGCGAGCGGCCAGTCGATCGACACGTTGCGGAGTGCATACCTGGCGCGATGGACCATTGCGGGGCTTCACCGACGGCCCACACCGGTCCCCGATGCCCGGCCCTTGGAGGCCCTGCCGGGCCGGGCCCTCCCAGGCGGGGCCCTCACGAGTGCCGCCCTGCCGAGCCACGCGCTGTCGAGTGACGCGCTGTCGAACGACGCGATACCGGGCGGCGCGGTACCGGGTGACGCGCTGCCGAGTGACGCCCTACGCCGCGACGCCGCGGTGGCCGAGGCCTTCTCGCCGCTGATGGTCGCCGCGAGTTGGCTGCGCATCCCCGGTGGCCTGCCCACGCATTTCGTCGAGTGGTTCGCCGATCTGGTGGCGCAGCTCGCTACGAACATCCGCGAGCTCGACCACCGGTCGGGGAGAGCCCACCCCGACCATTAGCGATGCCGGCTGAACCGGCGTCTCGGCACCCCTAGGGTAGGCCGGTGGCTTCCCTCCCCGACTGGATCAAAGCGGCCCGACCGCGCACCCTGCCCGCCGCGCTGGCACCCGTTCTGGTCGGGTCCGGTGCCGCTGCGGCGATGGACTCGTTTCGTCCGGCCCGCGCGGTGCTCTGCCTGTCAGTCGCGCTGGCGCTGCAGATCGGCGTGAACTTCGCGAACGATTACTCCGACGGAATCCGCGGCACCGACGCCGTGCGCGTCGGGCCGACCAGGCTCACCGCGAGCGGCGCGGTGTCTCCCCGAACGGTCAAGTACACCGCCTTCGCGTTCTTCGGCGCTGCCGCGATCGTGGGTCTGGTGCTGGCTCTGCTGACCGCGTGGTGGCTGCTGCTGGTCGGCGCCGCCTGCATCCTGGCGGCCTGGTTCTATACGGGCGGCCCGCGGCCGTATGGATACGCGGGCTACGGCGAGGTCTTCGTCTTCACCTTTTTCGGGCTGGTCGCCGTGTTGGGCACCACCTACGTTCAGGCCGGTCGACTGTCGCTGCCCGCCCTCGGCGGCGCCGTCGGAATCGGCCTGTTGGCATGCGCCCTCCTCGTCGCCAACAACCTGCGGGACATTCCCACCGACGCGGCAGTCGGGAAGCGGACATTGGCGGTGTTGTTGGGGGCGCCCGCGACACGTCGACTCTTCGCGGCGCTGGTGATCGGGGCGTTCGTCACGGTGCTACTGGTCGGACTCAACCAGTCGTGGGTCCTGCTGGCGCTGCTGGCCGCGCCGCTCGCGGTGCCCCCGGTCCGACAAACGATGGGCGGCGCATCCGGGCGCGCGCTGATCACGGTGTTGGGTGCCACCGGGCGGCTGGAGCTGGGGTACGCGCTGATGTTGACGCTGGGTCTGGTGGTCGGCTGAGCTGCTCCGGCACCCGCGGCTGATCAGCAGTCGGCGCTACTGCTCCCCGCGGAGTTCGGCTCGGAGTCTGGCCCGCTCGGCGCGACGGTCGGCATTGCGGTCAGCCAGCGCCGCGTTGACCATGGCCCGCTGCCTGCCGAAGAGCACGAACGCCAACGGCAACTGCAGCACGATCCCGATTGCCACCGCGATGATCAACGGCATGAAGGGCATCAGGATCAGGGTGATCACGACGAGCAGTAGCAGCCGCAGCGCGCTGAAAATCAACAGCGCCGGCAGCAACCGCGGCGCTTGGGCGGCGGAGTGCTCCGTCGTTGCCGGGGTGCCGACGACCGGCGCGCCCGCGGCATCGGGGCCCGCGGCGGCGGGGGCACTACGGTCGCTGTCGAAGCCGGGCGCCGGCGAACTGGTCACCGGTCCAGGGTAGCCGGCCTTCTGGTTCAGTCGGTCTCGTCCAGCGCTCGCTCCGCGATCCGGCTCGGCCGCCCCTCGAACCAGGTCGACAAGACCACCGTGGTCCGGGTCCGGGCAACGCCGTCGATGCCGCGTAAGCGCCCCAGCAGCAGGTGCAGGTCGTCGACCGTCGGGACCCGGACCTTGACCACGAAAGCCTCCGCCCCGGCAACGCCGTAGCAGCTCTCCACCTCCGGCATCAGCTCCAGGGCGGCGACCACGGCGGCGTCGGTCGACGTCTCGCCGGGCTCGATTCCCACCAAGGCCGTCACACCCAGTCCGATGGAACTCGGTGCGACGACAGCCCGGTAACCCAGGATGATTCCGGATGACTCCAGCTTGGAAACCCGCTCATGGACGGCCGAGGACGACAACCCGACCGCGCGTGCGAGCTCGGCGTAACTCGCCCTGCCGTCGAGGCGCAGCACGTCGATCAACCGCCTATCCAGAGCGTCCATTCGCCGGCACCTCTCGCTCGTTCCATTCGGCCAGACCCTCGGTTCGGGGCACGGGTTCATCGCAGCACGTTCACGGCAGCACGTTCACGGCAACACGTTCACGGCAACACGTTCACGGCAACACGTTCACGGCAACACGTTCACGGCAGCGGGCATCACTCGCCGACAGTTGCCGCTGCGACAGTCACTGCGACCACCACTGCGACCGCCACGCCGCAACCAGCATTGTGACCCGCCGCCGGCTGCGAACCCAATACGCACCGCAACCATCGGAAGTGCCGAACGTTCATCTGCACGCGCATACCCCCCAGACGGCTCAATAATTAAACATTCTCGACCATTTACGCCCATTCTGTGACAACAGAGAGCCACCGGGTGTTCGAGCGGTCGACGCGGAGCCGGCCGCGGCGACACGCCCGCGAATCGACTAATTGGGATGCCGACGCATGAATTTTTTGCTATGCGATCACCCGTTCACTACTTCTGCCCGCTACTCAACGCGCCCGTCATCCCGTCTTCCTCGTCGGGCCGAGCGTCCACAGAGTGACCAGATGGTTGCTCGTCACTCGTTCGGGGGTGCAGACAAAAAACCCGAATCAGGCATTCCGTGCGTTGAATATTGATCATTTAGGCCGGCGGGGCGCATACTGGTCATACCGCTACATGGCGGTGTGGCCGTCGGGGCCTGAACAAGGAGGTCATATGTCCATCGAGACCAGTGAGCGTCTGTTGACGCCGGGTGAGGTCGCCCTGATGTTCCGCGTGGACCCCAAGACAGTGACGCGATGGGCGTCGGCGGGTCGCATCGGATCGATCAGAACCCCGGGCGGGCATCGCCGCTTCCGCGAGGCTGAGGTTCGGTCGCTGCTGACCGACCTGACCGTCGACGCCACCCGCGACACCGCCTGACGCCAGCGCAACAGATCCTCAGGACCCCGCCTCTTCTGCGAAGTGGCGGGGTTTCCTCATTTCCCGGGACCGCCCGCAATCGTTACCCGACTACACGGGCCGATGTTGCAACCGTGCGTACTCTGGACCGAAAGGAGGAGTGATGCCGTATTTCCTGCTCGCCGTCATCGTCACGGCCATCGTTGTCTTGCTTGCTTGGCGGGGACTCAGCAACTCCGACGAGGGCGGTGCTGCCGGTGGTCCCGGTACTCGTCCGCCGGTCTTGCGACAGAAGAACCGCGCCCCCCGCATCCTCGCGCCCGACGACGACCCGGATTTCCTGAACGAGATCGATCGCCGGATGCGCGGCGAGGACAAGAGTTCCTGAACCCCTGTCAGGTAGATACGGTGCCCCACGCCGCGGATCCCGAATCAACGCAACTGTGATCCGATACCACTGAACCGAAAACTATCTGACCGACTAGAAGTCGTGAGATCGAGGCACCCCTGATCGGGGTGCCTCGTTCTGTATGCGGCCCCGGTCAGCAGTGCCGGCAAAGCACCGTCTATCGGCACCGTCCAGCACGCAGCATCCAGCAGACATCACCCAGCAGGCAGCATCCAGCAGACACCGTCCGGCAGGCACCCTCCCCGGCACCGCTTGGGGAGGAGCGTTTGTAGGGCTCAGGCGGGTCTACCGGCGGCAGAGTGCTTCCGTTGCGACGGCCTCAGTTCAATCCGGCGTACGAGTGCAGGCCTGCGATCACCATGTTGATGAAGAACAGGTTGAACAGGATGGACACGAGTCCGATGACGGAGATCCACGCCGCCTTGACCCCTCGCCACCCGGCGGTCGCCCGCGAGTGCAGGTACCCGGCATAGATGACCCAGGTGATGAAGGCGCAGGTCTCCTTCGGATCCCAGTTCCAGTAGCGACCCCATGCCACCTCGGCCCACAAGGCCCCGGTGATCACCGCGAATGTGTACACCGGGAAGGCCAGGATCGCAGTGCGGTAGGCGATCCGGTCCAGCGTCGCCGCCTCGGGCAGTTTGGCCCAGACGGAGTCCGGACGGGCACCACGCACCTCCCAACGGTTCCGCAGCACGTACAGCAGCGATGCGATACCGGAGAACAGCAGGACCCCACTGGACAGCGACACGGTGGTGACGTGAATCCACTTCCAGTACGAATTCAGCGCCGGCTGCAACTCGCGCGCCGGGGTGTGCAGAATCGTGCCGTTGACGTACATCAGCACCGTCACCGGGATCAGCACGAACACCCCGATGGCCAGCGCCCGCTGCCGCACCTTGATCACCAGATACGCCGCCACCACCGTGGCGCAGATCAGCGAGGTGAACTCGTACATGTTCCCCAACGGCAACCGGCCGGCGGACAACCCGCGGGTGACGATGGACAGCACGTGGGCGGCGAACCCGACCACCAACACGATCAACCCGATGCGGCCGAACCGGTCGCCCCACCGCGGGGCGGGTCGCGAGTCTTCCGCGACGTGACCGAAGGCGTCGCGCGGCAGGCTCGGGCGGCTGTTCGTATCGCTGCCCTGACTACTGACCGGACCGTCGCCCCGACCACTCCGAGCGGGCGCAGCCGCGGCGACGAGGGTGTGGCCGCTGTCCGTTCGCACCGTCGTCCGGCGCGACGCGAACTCCACGGCGGTGCACAGGATGCCCACGGTGTAGGCGGCTGCAGCGGCGCCGAACGCCTGATCGGACAGCACATCGAGTGTGGTGTTGATGGCCATGCGGTCGACCCCTCCATTAGTGCTCTGCTACTGCGGACAGCCGGTGTGTGCCGGTGACTGTTTCAAGAATGTCAGCCGCGTGCGGTCGCCCGCGACCGACCCACGACGGCGAGCGCGTGGGCCTTCAATACGGCGAACTCCTCGCCGTACCCCGCCTGATCTGTGCGGGCCAGCCCGCCGACCTCGATTGTGGACCCTGCACCGACAGCGCCGACAGCGCCGCCCGTACCGACAGTGTCACCCCCACCGTCACCCCGACCGTCCCCCCGACCGTCACCCCCACCCGGGCCGGCAGATGATCCGCTCGCATTCCGGGCCGGCACGATGCGGTACCAGACCCGGCGGCGCTTCACGGTCAACGACAGCATCAGCCCGGACAGAAGCGTGATCGCGAACACCAGCGCGTACCCCTGGGCGGGGTCGTAGGACGTCTGCAACTGCACCCACTGCCGGTATCCGGTGAACGTGACGACCGTGCCGTCGTCCAGCGTCATGGACTCGCCGAGCATCAGATTGGCGCGGCTCAACTTCTTCAGCGATCCGTTGTCCACTTGACGCTGATCCAAGGTGAAGATCGACTGGGATGCGCCGTCCTCCAGGCCGAGGTCGCCCCGATACGCCTGGATCGCCACGCCCGGTTTCGTCGGCGCCGGGTAGGTGGAGGTCAGGATGTCGGTGTTGGCGAACCCCGCGGTGGGGGCGAAGAGACCCTGCAGGGCGAGTTGGTGTTCGCGAACCTGCGACCCGGTGTAACCGGGCGGGTCCAGGAACTTCACCACACCTTCGGACAGCAGGTTGCCGTTGCTGGGTTGGAACACCTGAGACGCGGTGCGCACCTCGCCGTTGGGAAAGGTGACCTGAAAGCTCGGGGTGAAGCCGTGCCCCAGCAGATACACACGTTCGCCGCTGATCCGCAGCGGGTCGTTGACCTGAAGATCGGTCGCCGTCCAGCCCGTGTCGCCGGCGGCCGCCCCGGTCCCGACCTGGTACCGAATGGCCGCGTTGAACTCGGTCGCCTGCCCGTCGTCGGTGTAGGACGCGGTGAAGGAGTCGACATCGACACAGAACGGCGCCAGTTCGGTGCCGTCGATCAGCAGGCCGGGCCGGAAGGAGCTGTAAACGCTCGGCGACCCCGAGCAGAACCCGTTGCCCTCGGTGACGACGACGGTGCCCTCGAAGCCGACCATCTTGCCGACGGCGATCGCACCGAGCAGCCCCAGCAGCGAGAAGTGGAAGAGGAGGTTGCCGACTTCGCGGAGAAATCCCTTCTCCGCCGACACTGTGACCGTGCCGCCCGGCTCGTCCCGCCGCAGCACCCGCCACCGGCGCAGAGCTGCGGCGAGCTGCTCCGCGGCCACTGCCGGTGCGGCCGCCGTGACCACCGGCGGGGCGTGATGCGGCAGTCGGCTGAGGTTGCGCGGCGTGGGCACCGGCTTCGACCGGAGGACTCGGACGAACTCCCAGCTGCGCGGCACCAGGCACCCGATGAGCGAGGTGAAGAGCGCGAGGTAGATCGCGGCGTACCAGGGTGAGCCGAAGACGCCGAAGAAGCCGAGCTTGTCGAGGATCGGCCCGATCGTCGAGTGGTCGACGATGAACTGGGCGGTTCTGACCTGACTGAGGTTCCACTGCGGCAGCAGCGCTCCCGGCAGCGAGGCCAGGGCCAACAAGAACAGCAGAATCAGCGCCACCCGCATGCTGGTCAGCTGGCGCCAGGTGTTGCGCGCCGCGCTGAGAACAGCACGCGCCGGGCGCGGCCGTCCGGGTGGAGCGAGATCGCCCCCCGGCCGAACCGACTGACCACCGGCGGCCGAATCGACGGGGACCGCAGCGCCGTCCGGATCGACCGGGTCGACACGGGTGTCGAGCGCGTCATCGGTCCGCAGGTGAGTCGTGTCGCGAGTTCTCACAGGAGCACTCCCCCATCCCCCACCGACGTGCGCAGCTGTGCGATGAATTCGCCCCACAGACCGGTCACCATCACGACCCCCAGCGCGATCAACAGGCCGCCGCCGAGAATCTGAATCTGCCGCGCATGCCGACGCAGGAACTGCAGCGCCGATCCCGCCCAGCTGAAACCGAGTGCCATCAGCAGGAAGGGCACGCCCAATCCGAGACAGTAGAAAAACACCAGGAACAGGCCCCGCCAGGCGTTGCCGTTCCACTCGGTGCTCACGGCCAACGACATCACGGCGGCCAGCGTCGGGCCGAGGCAGGTCACCCAGCCCAAGCCGAAGACCACACCGAGCAGCGGCGGCCCGAGTATCCGACCGGTGGGTCGACTGTGCAGCCGCCACTCCCGCTGCAGCGGACTGAAGAAACCCAACATGACCAGGCCCATCAGGATCGTCACGCCACCGCCGATCCTGGTCAGCAGGTCGACGTTGACCTGAAGAGCCCGCGCGACGCCGAGCACGGTCGCCGTCTGGGCCAGGAACACCGCGGTGAACCCCAGCACGAAGAGCGCGGTGGCCCGCACCGCACGGCTGCGCACCTTGGTCTGAGTACCGCCGAGGTCCGCGTCCGCGGTCTCGCCGCCGACCAGACCGGCGAGGTAGGACAGGTAGCCCGGCACCAGCGGCACCACGCACGGGGAGGCGAAGGAGACGGCACCCGCGGCGATCGAGAGCAGCGCCGCCACCAGGAACGGCCCGGAGTAAACCGTCTGTGCGATGTCGGTCATGGCCCGGCCCCCGCTGTACCGGACTCGACGGCTGTACCGGACTCGACGGCCGTACCGGGGCCCGTACCGGCGCCGGCGTCGGATTCGGCGAGCAGGGCGAGGATCGTCTGGTCCAGTTCGGCCGCGGTCACCGGGCGCAGGAAGATGTGAGCGACCCGGTGCTGCCGGTCGAGGATGATCGTGGACGGGATTCCCGTCGTCGGATAACCCTGCATCGACAGCATGGTCCGCATGGTGGGGTCGAAGATCGACGGGAAGTCGACCTGTTTGCCGGTCATGAAGTCGGCCGCGCTCTCCCGGCTGTCCTGCACATTGATCCCGAGGAACTGCACCGGGCGTCCCACCGAGAGCTGTGCGGCGACGTTCAGCTCCGGCGCCTCCGCCCGGCACGGGCCGCACCACGAACCCCAGAAGTTGATCACCACGGCCTGGTCCCCGAAATCGGACAGGGACAGCGTGCGGGAGGCGTCGGTGACGCTCGGACCGGTGAAGTCCCCGATGGTCTGCCGGCTGCCGGCCGGGTAGCTGAACTCGACCTTGGCGCCGGGTGAGACGAAGGTGAACGATCCACCGCTGAGCCCGCCGGCCTGGTTGGATGCGCACCCGGCGAGCAGCCCGGTCAGGAGGACGGTCAGCGCGATCACCACGGTCCGCCCGCCGCGCGTCGCGGCCCGGCGCCGTCCACGCTCCCCGGTGCGGCGCGCGACCGTCGACGTCACTGGGCGGCCGGGTCGTTCTCGGCGCGGATGTGCGCTGCGGGCTCGCTGTAGCGGACGCCGACGAATACGCCGTCGACGAAGTCCAGCGACGTCAGCGACGCGACGGCGCACTGCCGCCGGGCCGGGTTGTGCCAGAGTCGACGACCGGTCAGCTGGAGCCGCACCGTCCAGATCGGCAGTTGATGCGACACGATGACCGCTTCGTGCCCGGCGGCGGTGCACACCGCGGTGTACACGGCGGCGAGCATGCGATGAGCGATCTGAAGATACGGCTCCCCCCAGGACGGGGTGATCGGATTGCGCAGGGTGGGCCAGTTGCCCGGCTGCCAGAGCGATCCGCCGCGCCCGGTGGGGGTGGTGCCGGCGAAGACGTTGTCCGCTTCGATGGCCCGGTCATCGGTCACGACACGCAGCTGGTGCTGCTCGGCGATGGGGCGGGCCGTCTGTTGCGCCCGCAACAGTGAGGAGGCCGCGAGGTAGGTGATGTCGCGGTCGACGAGAGCGGCGGCCGCCGCGTCGGCCATGGCGATCCCGCTGGCGGCGAGGTGATAGCCCGGCAGTCGGCCGTACAGGACGTTGTCCGGGTTGTGCACCTTGCCGTGCCGCAGCAGGTGCACTGTGGTGCGGACAGGGCCGGCGGGTTCTGCGGGTGCTGCGGCACCGGCTTCGCGTTCGCGTTCAGCGCTCACGGCTGCCCACCGGTGACCCGGCGCCCGTGGGTGCGTCGGCCTTCAGTTGCCAGGTCCATTCCGCGGCCGGGGCGGCCGATCGTCGTCGGGCGGCGGACCAATCCCGCCATCCGCGCCAACCGGTCACGACGGCCAACACGAAAAGCACCACGCCGAGGCCGCCCAATCCCATCGCGCCGACCACCCAGGGACCGGAGTAGCGCTCGACCTGATAGTCCGCCTCGCCGTCGACCCAGGAGGGGAACGGATGAGCCGCGATGCCGTGTCGGTACAACACGATCGCCCCGGCGACGCAGCCGATCCCGACCAGCGCCGGCGCGGCCACGGACCACAGCCGAATCGGCGACCGACGCGCCACCACTGCGGCACCGGGCTCCGCCGGTATCACTGCGGCGTCGGCGTGTGTACTGCTGGCCGGGCCGGCAGGGGAGTCGGTGGTCGGGATGGCGGCCGCCGCGGGTGGGACTGACAACTTACTTGACGCCCTTTGCCTTGGCCCGGATGTAGTACGTCGCTCCCTTGCCGACGTAGGTGAGCGAGAGCGAGATGATCAGCAGCAGTGCGGCGAGCAGCAGGAACAGATGCGCGAAAATGCCCAGCATGGTGCCGATCAGCAACAGCGCGCCCAGGATCGTGGCCATCCGGCGACCCCACCGGGTCCCTTTGAGCAGGCCGTAGCCCGCGAACAGCACACCGAGGCCGACCACCAGGACGATCACCCCGGTGTACAGCAGTGATGTCAACGCGCTCGACACCTGCTCGGCGGTGGGGTCGATCAGCGATTTGCAAGTGGTGGCCAACTCACTGGAGTCCGTGGTGGAGACCGCAGCCCCGACGCCGACGCCCTGTTGCTTGCATTGGACGATCTGGTCGAGCGCGCCCTGAATGCTCGCGTGCCGACCGAAGATGTAGAGCAGCCCGACCACCGCGGTCAACAGACCGGCGGCGAGGGTCAGCCAGCCGGCCACCGTGACCGTGCGCGGCATCGGGTTGGGCGCATCCGGATCGACCGTGATCTGTTCACGGGGGGACAACGCGGCTCTAAACGTGTCTATGAAGCGGGGTCGACCCGACCCGTTGAACATGCTCATGTCGCCAACTTACCTGCTGTTCCTGCTGTTCCCGGCACTGCCGGGCGACGTCGCCGCGCGATCCGCACTCGTCACGACGAGCCGGACCGGGCGGTCGGTCGGCGCGGGTCAGCGCCGCTTGGGCGATCGACGCGGCGGGGGCAGCGCGCCCGCGGCCCGGAGTTCACAGGCGTGCCGCGCCAAGGCGTCGACCAGCACGGACAAGTCCGGAACTTCGGGTTGCACGTCGACCCGAAGGCCGAACTCGCGCGCCGTCTCAGCGGTCTTCGGACCGAGGACGGCCACCAACGACCGGGTGTGCGGCTTGCCGGCGATGCCGACCAGATTGCGCACAGTCGACGACGAGGTGAAGAGCACGGCGTCGAACCCGCCGGCCTTGATCGCCTCCCGAACCGGGGCGGGCGGCGGAGCGGCCCGCACGGTCCGGTAGGCGGTCACATCGTCGATCTCCCAGCCGGCAGTGCGCAAACCCTCGGCCAGTGTCTCGGTGGCGATGTCGGCACGCGGCAGCAGGATGCGGTCGACCGGGTCCAGAATCTCGTCGTACTCGGGGAACACGTCGAGCAGACCGGCGGTCGACGTGCTGTCTTCGGCGACCAGATCTGGGGTGATCCCCAGGGCCTGGACTGCGGCCCGGCTCGCCTCGTCGGAACACGCGATGCTGACGCCGGCGAAGGCGCGCGCATCCAGGCCGAATTCGCGGAACTTGTCCCAGATCGCGCGTACGGCGTTGACCGAGGTGAACACCACCCACTGATAGCGACCGTCCACCAGGCCCTTGATCGCCCGCTCCATCTGGGCCGGGGTGCGCGGCGGTTCGACCGCGATGGTGGCCACCTCCTCGGGGCTGGCGCCGTGCCGGCGCAGCAGGTCGAAGATGTGGTCGTCGGTGTCACGGGTGCGCGGCACCAGCACTCGCCACCCGTACAACGCGCGAGACTCCCACCACGACAGCGACGGCCGGGTCGCCACCCCGGAGCCGATGCTGACCACGAGTGGGCCCGGGAGGTCGCGGCCGAGCGCGGACAGCGTCGCCAGTGTCGCGTCCACCGTGCGTTGGGTGGGCAGGCTGGTGCCCGCGGTGATGGTGACGGGCGTGTCGGGAGCCAGCCCGTTCTCCACCAGGTTCGCGGCCGTGTCTGCGAGGTGGCCCGCCGCGGCTTGCAACAGCAGGGTGCCGGGGGAACCGACCAGCGACGACCAGTCGGATCCGGAGCGGACATCCGCGGCGGTGTGGAACGACCCGACCGCGACACCCGCGTACGAGGCGGCCGCCGAACTGACGGAGATGCCGGGAATCAAATCGAACTGCACTCCCGCGGCCACCACCGCCTGAATTTCAAGCACCACGGGGTCGGCGGTGAGCACATCGCCGGCGATCAGCCGCACCACGTTGGCCCCGGTGGCGGCGGCTTCCACCAAGGTGGCCGCCACTTCAGCCGGATCACCGACGGCTGGTCGGATGTCGGCGCAGGGGGCCTGCTGGATAAGTTCCTCCCCCACGTCGGGATCGGTGACGACCAGAGTGGCCGCCGCGAGGAGCCGCGTCGCCCGCACCGTGAGCAGTCCGGGATCGCCCGGGCCCGCACCGACGAAGGCGATCCGACCGGCAACCGGGTGTGCAGTCATCGAGCGCTCCTTGAGCTGGGTGTCTGCGCGGCAGCGGCGAGTTGGACTTCGGGCACCACTGCATCATGCGAGGAGTGGATGTCGGTGTTGTTAAGTCGAAAGTTCCGTTGGAGTTCATTCGGCTGCCGCCGGGTTTCGTGAAATGCCAGAATCTGGAGTTCGACCGCCAGGTCGACCTTGCGCAACTCGACGTCGCCGGGCACCTGGATCATGCCGGGTGTGAAGGCCAGGATCGCTCGTACGCCGGCGGCGACCAGCGCGTCCGCCGCGGCCTGCGCGGCCGGCTCGGGGGTGGCGATCACGCCGATCGTGATCTCCTCCCGTCGGCACGCCGCGACGATGTCGTCGACGTGCTCCACGAGCACCCCGCCGACGCGATGGCCGACTCTGATCGGGTCGACGTCGAACAGAGCGCTGATCACCAAGCCGCGGGATTCGAATCCGGGGTATCCGGCGAGCGCGGCGCCCAGATTCCCGACGCCCACCAGAGCCACCCGGTGCCGCTGATGGGCGCCCAGCGCCCGGCCGATCTCGGCCACCAGGAGTTCGATGTCGTAGCCGACACCGCGCACTCCGTAGGTTCCGAGGTACGACAGGTCCTTGCGCAACGTCGCCGAGTTCACCCCCGCCGCCGTCGCGAGTTCGTCTGACGAAGTCGCGTCCTTGGTTTCGCCCATCACCATCAGCGCGCGCAGATAAGAGGCGAGTCGAGCGATGGTGGCCTCGGGAATGGCACGCGGCTTACCTCCCGCTGCGCCATCCAGCTGCTGGCTCACAGAACCCACCTTCTGCGGAAACCGCGGAAGTCGAAGACCTCGGCTGTTGCAGACACCGCCCGGGGGCTGATGACAGCCTCACCCTAGCTACATGTGATGCCGTGAACAAAGTCAGCGATGTGCGATGCGAGGGTTGCCCGCCGCCCGAACAGACTCGATCAGCTGACCCGGCTCCACCGAGAAGAAGCTGTGCTGCCGGCCGTCGATCAGCACCACCGGAATCTGATCGCCGTACTCTGCGCGCAGCTCCGGGTCCTCGTCCACGTCCACCTGCACCAATTCGAACGGCTCGACGGTCCGCGCGAGCAACACCTGCTCGAGGGCGACCTCGCACAGATGGCAGCCGCGGCGGGTGAGGAACTCGACTCGGGTCATCGGGTCATCGGGTCAGCGAGTGTCGGGCGGACTGGGATCGGCGGGCGCCGGCGGCCCCGCGGGGACGGCCGACGAATCCGGCTCGGTCCGCACCTCAGATTCACTCGGCGCTTCAGGCGCTTCAGGCGCTTCCGGCGCTTCCGGCGCTGCAGATTCGCGCCCCGGTTGAGCTGCGGACGCGGACGCCGCTCCGAGTACCTCCTCGCCGAACAGATCGGAGTCGGAGTCCAGGGCGCTGCGGCGACTCCGGCTGCCGATCCCCGGCAGCCGGGTGCCCAGGGTGTCCAGTTGGGACACCTCGATCACCTCGGGGGGGACGACCGGCAGTGGCGCGTTGAGCACGGCGGGCGAATGGGGTGCGACGACGGTCAATCGGGCCGCGGTGGCCGATCCGGCGCCGGGGGCGGCCGCGTCGATGCCCAGTTCGGCGGCCCAGTCGGTCCGCACCTGATCGCGGTCGAGGCGTCCGAGTTCGGTCCGGGGCAGGATCTGCAGCACCTGGTAGCGCACCGGACGTTTGAACGACGGCAGCAATTCGGCGAGGTGCTCGGTCAGGTCGTCGTCGGTGGGTGCGGTGCCGTGTGCGGCGACGACCGCGGCGGCCAGTGCCACTTCGCCGGACGGGCCGGGCAGGCCGACGACCGCCGCGTCACGCACGAACGGATGGGTCAGCAGCGCGCCCTCGACCTCGCGGGGGTAGACGGTGAAACCCGAGACCGTGATCGTCTCGGCGATCCGGTCGATCAGGTGCAGTTCGCCGCGGTCGTCGAGATAGCCCACATCGCTGGTGGTGAACCACCCGTCGGCGTCCGGACCGTCCGCCCCGTTCGGCCAGTAACCGCTGAACAGCTGCGGACCGCGCAGGGCGATCGGGCCGGGGTCGCCTTCGGTGTCCATCGAGGCCAGGCTGTCGTCGTCGATGTCGTCAACGGCCGCCGATTCGTCCGCCGATCTCTCGATCCGGATCTCCACGCCCGGCAGCGGCAGTCCGACCGAACCCGGCCGCGGGGCAGCGGTCATCAGGGTCGACGCCACCGTGGATGCGGCTTCGGAGATGCCGTACCCCTCCCACACGGGGGATCCGGTCCGAGCCCGCACCGCGGAGCCGTCATCCGGACTGAGCGGGGACGCCCCGGAGGTCATCAGTCGCACCGTGGCCAACGATCTCTCCAGACCGGTGGACCGCAACAGCAGCCGGTACAGCGCCGGCGCACCGGGGATCACCGTCACTCGATGGTCGTGCACGGTGCTCAGTACGGCATTGCTGAACGTCACCCACGCACCGGTACCCGACACATTCGGCCCGGTGACCGGGGGGGTGTCGGCGACGACCGCCGCGGCCCCCACCGTGGCCAACGGCAGGAACGACGTGACGAAACCGGCGAGGTGGAACAACGGCAACACCAGCAGCACCCGGTCGCCGCCGCGCAGCCCCAGGCTGGGCGCACCGACGATCGCCGCCACCGACGCCAGCAGCGCCCGATGCGACAACATCACGGCGCGGCCGCCACGGGAGGCCCGGGCGAGCCACGCGATGTCCTCCGCACCGCCCAGCGCCGGGAACGGCGGCGCATCGACAGCGAACCAGCGCTGGATCTCCGTCGCCGTCACCACCTGCTGGGGACGCAGACCCGTCGGATCGGCCGTGCACACCGCGGTCACGTCGAATCGGTCGGCGACGTCGGCGGCCGCCCGATGCGGATCGATCGGGATCGCGACACAGCCGGCCCGCAGAATGGACAACAACGCCACCGCCAGCGGCGCGCCGGTGGGCAGGTGCACCAGCACCCGGTCGCCCGGCCGCAGCCCGCGTGCGGCCAGCGCGTGGGCGCCCGCATCGGCCGCGCCATCGAGTTGGCGCCAGGTCCACTGCTCGTCGTCGCCGATCAATGCGGACGCGTCGGGAAATGCGGTCGCGGCGGTTCGGATCAGGTCCGCGATGTTGCCTGCCACCCGCGCCTCCCCCATTCCGCCCCCATCCGTCGACGGCACCGCCGCCACCATCCGACCATCGACCCTACTGGCGATCGCCGACAGTGGCCGGCCGGGCCATCGGTCGACTGCGGCGAGCCCCACGTCGTGGGCACGCCCTCACGGCATCCGGGGTCGCTAGGCTTAATCGGCAGCCGAACACACCGGAGGGGAGCTGCGGTCCATGGTTTCCCGGAAATCGCGCCGCGCCGAGCGGCGGGCGGAAGAGCGCGCGGAGATCGCCGGTGAGGCGTCCGCCGAGGCTGCCGCGCAGGCGGAGGCCGACGATCCGACCCGGCCGGCCCCCGGCGCCGACCTGACCGCCGCGGCGTTCTTCGACGTCGACAACACGATGATGGTCGGCGCGTCGATCTTTCACTACGCCCGCGGTCTGGTGGCGCGGAAGTACTTCAAGACCGGCGACCTGGTCCGATTCGCGGCCCGCCAGCTCAAGTTCCGAATGATCGGCGCGGAGAACCTGGACGACGTCGGAACCGCCCGACAAGAGGCGTTGTCGTTCGTGGCGGGGCGCACCGTTGAGGAGATCATCCGGATCGGCGAGGAGATCTACGACGAGACGATGGCGGAGAAGATCTACGCCGGCACCCGCGCGCTGGCTCAGCAGCACCTCGACGCCGGTCAGCGGGTGTGGCTGGTGACCGCGACGCCGGTGGAACTGGCCCAGCTCATCGCGAAGAGGTTGGGCTTGACCGGCGCGTTGGGGACGGTGGCCGAATCGGTCGACGGCGTTTACACCGGCGCCCTGGTCGGCGAGATGCTGCATGGGCGGGCCAAGGCGGCCGCGGTCCGGGCGATGGCCGCGCGCGAGGGTCTCGACCTGCGACGCTGCACGGCGTATTCGGATTCGATCAACGATCTGCCCATGCTCTCCGCGGTCGGCACCGCGGTGGCCGTGAACCCCGACTCGGAGTTGCGTGACGTCGCCCGTCAGCGCGGTTGGAAGGTGCGCGACTTCCGGGTGAGCCGCACCCCCGCGGTTCGGATCGGCGTCCCGTCCGTGCTGGGAGCCGGTGCCGTCGGCGGCGCGGTACTGGCCGGGGTCGCGCTGCGGCGGCGGCTGCGCTGAGCGGTTCGCGTCGATCTCAGCTGCGCTGAGCGGTCCGGGTAGGAGCTCAGCCGCGCTGAGCGGCCGGGTGCCGATCTCAGCCGAGGAACGGATGTCCGCGCTTCAACAGCAACTTGTAGAGCGTCTGTTGGATGGTCTCCCGCACGTGATCGGTCAGCTCGAAGATGACCGCGGGGTCGTCGGCGGCGGTCACGTCGTAGCCGTCGGTGGGAATCGGCTCCCCGAATTCGATGAACCACTTGCTGGGCAGCGGTATCGCTCCGAGCGGGCCGAGAAGGGGGAACGTCGGCGTCACCGGGAAGTAGGGCACCCCCAGCGCCCGCGCAAGCGGCTTGATGTCGGCCAACATCGGGTAGCTCTCCTCGGCGCCGACGATCGACACCGGGATGATGGGGGTGCCGGTGCGGATCGCCGCGGAGACGAACCCGCCTCGCCCGAACCGCTGCAACCGGTAGCGCTGACTGAACGGCTTGCCGACACCCTTGAACCCCTCGGGGAAGACGGCGACCAACTCACCTCCGGTCAGTAGTCGTTCGGCGTCGGCGTGACAGGCGAGCGTGTTGCCGGTCTTGCGGGCCAGCGGCCCGAGAACGGGTGTGTCGAAAACAAGGTTGGCGCCGAGCATCCGCAGCGCCCGACCCGCCGGGTGGTGGTCGGCGATCCCGGCGGCCAGCATCAACGCGTCGACGGCGATGGTGCCGGAGTGGTTGGCGACCAGTAGTGCGCCGTCCGACGCCGGTACGTTCTCCAGGCCGACCATCTCGACCCTGAACCATTTGTCGAAGAGCACTCGCAACGGTGGCAGCACTACCGACCGGGTGAAATCCTCGTCGTAGCCGAAATCGTCGACGTCGTATTCGCCGGTGAGCCGCCTGCGCAGGAACGCCAGCCCGCCGGCGACCGTCGACCGCCAGCCGTCCTCGGGTGCCGGTGCCGGCGTCGGGTCTGGATGCGGAGAGTCCGGTAGGGGATGACCCGTCACGCGTCGCGCCTCATGAACGCCGCCGCCGACCGGCGGGATTCGGGCCGACACGCTGCCCGCTGATGCCGACCAGCGTGGGTCGGACGGTGGCGGCCGGCGGCACGGCACTCCACCCCTCGGTCTCGGTTCGAAGCCCTAAACCGGCGCTGATCTGGGCGGCGACCCGGTGCACGGTCTCCCGCTCGACCACCGGAGCCAGGGTGTAGGCGAAGTCGTCGAAAGCGGCGACGGTGTCGAACTGCGGCGTGAAGCCCACGACGGTGCGCAATCGGGTGGTGTCGACGACGCGACCCGCGATCAACGTGCTGAGCTCATCCGCCGGCAGGTATCCCAGACCCAACGGACGCAGCACGGCGCCCAGCCTGCCCAGTAACCGCTGCGGGATCGGAAGGGGGATGCGGCCTGCCCGATGGATGGCCTGCGAGAGCATCAGCACACCGTCGCCGGCGACGTTCACGATGCCGGCGAAATCCGCGGTGACCAGATGCTGGAGCACACCCACCGCATCCGCCTCGTGAAGCAACTGCAGTCGAGCGTCTCGACCCAGCGGCACCGGGATGATCGGCCCGGTGCTGAAGTAGCGGGTCAGGAAGGATTGGGCAGTCGGCCCCACGATGCCCGCGAGGCGGGGTACGACGACTCTGACGTCCGGCCGTCGTCTGGCGAAACCGCGGACGTAGCCCTCGATGTCGACCGCGTCGCGGGCCTGACCGCGGGTCGGCACCGTGTGCGGCTCGGTGGCCTCGGTGCAGACGGCAGGGTCCCTGGGGCTTCGGCCGTACACCGCGGTGGTGGAGCGAACGATCACCGAACGAACCGTCGCCGACCGTTGGCACGCGGCCAACAGCTGCATCGTGCCCAGCACGTTCATTTCCTTCAGCATCGCCCGCGCCTGCGACGAGGCCGGTGACGCCGAAGCGGCCGCGTGCACCACGGTGTCCACACCCGCCGCCTCGATGATGCGCGAGATCAGCGGGTTGCGAATGTCGGCGCGGGCGAATTCCGCGCCGCCCATCCGAGCCCGCGCCGCCGGCTGCGGCAGGGTCGCGTCGACGCCGACCACTCTCGCGACTCCGGGCGCAGCGGACAACCGGCCGGCCAACTCCGAGCCGAGAAAGGTGTTCACCCCGGTGACCAGCACGACTAGCCCGGACACGACATGCTCACCTCGATCGTGTTGCACACACCTGGCGGCCGCGAGGCGGATCCCGCTCGCGGCGTCAGACGAGAGTTACTTGCCGGCCTTGCGACGTGCGACGCGGGTCTTGCGCAGCAGCTTGCGGTGCTTCTTCTTCGCCATCCGCTTGCGCCGCTTCTTGATGATCGAACCCATGTCTGACCTCTGACTGACACGCCGAACCCAGCGAGGTTCGACTCTGTACGGATGAACAGTGCCGCGCACACGATCCGACAACCGACATCTCCGGCGTCATGATGGATCGAACGTGGCTCCGATCGGCAGTGTGAACCGACCGACTGGCAACATCCTAACGTCTCGCGGAGGAGGCGAGCGGCCGTCGCCGGTGGAGCGGTCGCGGATCAACCGGCCGCGAGCGAGATGGAGGACGGGTCGGCGGGTGGCGTGGGAGTGCGATCGCGCCGCTCACCCCGGGCCACGTCGAACCGAAATCAGCCGACGTGGAACGGATCAGCCGACGTCGTTGAACGCCCGGCGCAGGTAGTCGTGCACGGCGCGCTCGGACACCCGGAACGATCGGCCCACCCGAACCGCGGGCAGGTCCTCGGAATGCACCAGCCGGTACACCGTCATTCGGGAGACGCGCATCAACGCGGCGACCTCGGCAACCGTCAGGAACCGGATCTCCGCTAAAGCAGGGTCGTGCGGCGAACGTGCCATAACTCCACCGTCATTTCGCACACGAAGTGGCTGCCGGCTTCCCCTCCGGTAGACGCTCGCACCCGTGCTGAACAGACTCTAGCGGTACACGTGGGACGTGAGCGATGAAAGTGCCAATCCGTGCGATCAGTGGTGTGCTCGACCGAGCTCGGTCGATCGCAACGCCGCCGCCTCGATCGCGGCCAGGAGTGCCGCCCGCACGCCGTGCTTCTCCAGCTCGCGGATCGCCGCAATGGTGGTGCCACCCGGCGACGTCACCGCCTCGCGGAGCAGCACCGGGTGCTCACCGGACTCGCGCAGCATCTTGGCCGACCCGACCGCCGACTGGATTATCAGCTCCGCTGACACCGTCCGGGGCAGCCCGAGCAGGATCCCGGCATCGATCATCGCCTCGACCAGGAAGAAGAAGTAGGCAGGCCCGGAACCCGACAAGGCCGTGACCGCGTCCTGCTGGCTTTCGGGGACCCGCACCACCTTGCCTACTGTGAGGAGTAGATCCTCGACGATCTGCAGGTGCGCGTCGGTCGCCGACGAACCCGGCGAGATCGCCGACATCGCCTCGCCGACCAGCATCGGCGTGTTCGGCATGACTCGGACCACTGGGGTGTCCGGTGGTAGCGAGCGTTCGTAGAGCGCCGTCGGAAGTCCCGCGCACAACGAGACGACCAGGGTGGCGGGGCCCACGTGGGGGCTCAACTCGGCCAGCACCGGTTCGATGTCCTGCGGCTTGACCGCAACGATCACCACGTCGGCGTGGGCCGCGTCGAGCACCTCGACTGCGCGTACGCCGTACAGCCCGGTTAGCTGCTCCGCACGAGCCGGGTAGCGCTCGGTGAACATCAGGTCGGTGGCGGGCACCCCGCCCGCCAACAGACCGGACAGCAACGCCTCTCCGATTTTTCCGGCACCGACGACGGCGATCGATCTCGTTGTCATGGGGGTCACCCTCCCACACCGGTACGGAACATCTGGTCGACACATCTACTCGACACATCTTGTCGACACATCTTGTCGACGCATCTTGTCGACACACCTTGTCGACACATCTTGTCGAAGCGGGGTGCCGGGTGCGGTCGGCGGCGGACGGCCGTCCGGAGGCGGTACCCGACCGACTTATCCTGCCGAAGTGCCACCCCGTCCCGCAGACCGCCCACGGCTGCTCGTCGCCGTCGCCATCGCCGCGCTCGCCCTGAACCTGCGACCAGTGGTCAACTCGGTCGGTTCACTGCTGCCCGAGATCCGGGATTCGCTGCGGTTGTCGGCGACCACGGCAGGCGCCCTGACCTCGTTGCCCCCGTTGTGTTTCGCACTGCTCGGGCTGGCCGCACCGGTGCTGGCCGGTCGGTTCCGCCCGCACATCGTCGTCTTCGGAGCGCTGACCGCGATGACGGCGGGCCAGCTCGTCCGGGTGATCGGCGCCTCGGTACCGCTGTTGTTCGGCGGATCATTGCTGGCGCTCGCGGGGCTGGCGCTGTGCAACGTGCTGCTGCCGAGCCTGATTCGGCGCTACTTCCCGACCCGGATCGGCACCATGACCGCCGTCTACACCACCAGTTTGGCGATCGGCGCCACCAGCAGTTCCGCCTTCTCGATCCCGATCGAGCGAGGGTTGGGCGGCGACTGGCGGGCCGGCCTGGGCAGCTGGGGGGTCGCCGCGGGTGTCGCCCTGGTGCCCTGGGTGCTGATGCTCAGGGAGCACCGGCGGGGCAGGATCGACGGCCGCGTCGGCGCCGCGCCTCCGGGGGGCACCGTGAAGCCCGTCGGCACCGTGGGTGCGGTCGGCACAATCGGTGCGACAGGGGCGGTGCCGGTGCGTCGCCTGCTGCGGAGCAGGCTGGCGTGGTTCATGAGCGTCTTCTTCGGCCTGCAAGCTGCACAGGCGTACATCGTCACTTCGTGGCTGGCCCAGATTCTGGTCGATTCGGGCATCGGTGAGAGGTCGGCCGGGTACGCGGTGGGTGTGTTCGCGGGGCTGGGCATCCCCGGATCCGCACTGATTCCCGCGTTGTTGGGACGACAGTCCCGACTGCCGGTCATCGTCAGTGTCCTGGGCGGGTGCTATCTCGCGGGCTACCTCGGTCTGCTGCTGAATCCGGCCGGCGGCATGTGGGCGTGGGCCGTCCTGATCGGCGTCGGGTCGGGAACGTTCCCGCTGGTCCTGACCCTGATCGCGATCCGCGCCCGGACGCCGGAGGGGGTCGCGGCGCTGTCCGCATTCACCCAGAGCGTGGGGTACCTGATCGCCGCCGCGGGCCCGGTCGCGATCGGGGCGCTACACGACGTCGCGGGCGGGTGGTCCTGGCCGATCCTCACCCTGATGGTGTCCGCGGTGATGATGGTCGGGGTGGGACTCCAGGTCGCCCGGCCGCAGGTGGTCGAGGACGGGTTGCGGACAGGCTGACCCTTACCCGGACTCGACTGTTCGACCGCGAGGGGTCCGCGTTCTGCAGCGTCGCCGGACGACGCGCGCCGCCTGGAGCGGGCGACAGACCGGTACGTCAGACCCCGCACAGCAACGCGGTTGCCGTCGCGGCCCGACCCTCGCCGCGGCCGGTCAAGCCGAGTCCGTCGGTCGTCGTTCCGGCCACCGATACCGGGGCGTGCAGCACGGCCGCGAGAACCGCCTCGGCGTCGCGACGTCGCGACGCGAGTTTGGGGGTGTTCGCGATCACCTGGACAGCGGCATTGGCGACGCGGAATCCGGCCGCCTGCACCCGGCTGATCACCTCGGCCAACAGTTCGACACCGGACGCACCCGCCCACCGCGGGTCCGAGGTACCGAAGACGGCGCCCAGGTCACCCAGGCCGGCCGCGGAGAGCAGGGCGTCGCACAGCGCATGGGCCGCGACGTCACCGTCGGAATGCCCGGCACAGCCGTCCGCCTCGGGGAATGACAGGCCGGCCAATCGGCACGGTCGCCCGACCTCGATCGGGTGTACGTCAACACCGATGCCCACCCGGAAATCAGAAAGACCCGGGGGCTGACCGGGATTCACGGGCTGGACCTGGTTCTCGGGCTGGACCTGGTTCTCGGGCTGGACCGGGTTCTCGGGCTGGACCTGGTACTCGGTCTGGCCCTGGTACTCGGTCTGGCCCTGGTACTCGGGCTGGACATCGTGTGACGAGCTGGCGCTTGCAGAGCTCGGGTCGGGGGGGCTTCCGTCCGGCGTCGACCCGAACAGCCGTCGCGCGCGGGCGAGATCCGCCGGGGTGGTGATCTTGAAACCGTCCGGGTCACCAGCCACCATCGACACCGAGGCACCCACCGCCTCGGCCAGTCCCGCGTCGTCGGTGGCTGTCGCGTTCTCCGCGGCGGCCCACCGATGCGCCTCCACGATCACCGCGGAATCGAAGCCCTGCGGGGTCTGAACGACCCGCAGGCGATCGCGGTCGACCACTACCGCCAAGTGCCCGGCGGTGTCGACCTGACGGATCGTGTCGACGACGGGTAGGACCGGAACGACCGCACCGGCCCCGGCGTGAACTGCTGCGATCACCCGCGCGACGACCTCGACGGGGACGAACGCACGGGCGGCGTCATGCACGAGGACCACGTCCGGGGTGTCGACCTGCTCCGCCAGCGCCACCATGAGGGCAGCGCGAACCGACGCCACCCGGTCGGCGCCGCCCGCCAGGACGACCGCATTTTCGCCGAGCAGCACCCGGGCGTCGTCGACCTGCTCCGCAGCCACCGCGACATAAACCCGATCGACACCGGCCTCGATCAGCCGCTGCACGGCGTGCCACAGAATGGGTCGATCGCCCACGGTGACCCACGCCTTGGGCACGCCGAGCCCGAGGCGTTCGCCGCGACCCGCGGCCGGCACGAGAGCGATGACCGTCACCGGCGCTGCGCTTACTGCTGCGATCGGAAGGCGTTCGTCGAGAGCCCGCGTCAGGAGGCGAGGACCTCGTCGAGTCGACCACTCGCGCGGTCCTCGTCGATTCCCTCGGCCAGTGCGAGCTCGGAGACCAGGATCTGCCGAGCCTTGGCCAGCATCCGCTTCTCGCCTGCGGACAGGCCGCGTTCACGATCGCGGCGCCAGAGGTCGCGAACCACCTCGGCCACCTTCTTGACGTCGCCGGATGCGAGCTTCTCGAGATTGGCCTTGTATCGACGCGACCAGTTCGTGGGCTCCTCGGTGTGGGGTGCGCGCAACACACCGAACACACTTTCCAGACCTTCGGTATCCACTACGTCGCGCACGCCGACGAATTCGGCGTTGTCAGCCGGTACCTTGACCGTGAGGTCGCCCTGGGCGACTTTCAAAACGAGATAGAGCCTTTCGACTCCTTTGACCATCCGCGTCTCAGTTGCCTGAATAAGCGCGGCCCCGTGATGGGGATAGACGACAGTTTCGCCGACCTTGAAGACCATGAGTCGCTGCCCCTTTCGATACCTCAGCTTACCACGGCGCAGCGAGTGCTCGAGCCGTTGTCGCAGGTCAGGGCGGTCGCAACGGATCTAGCGCGTTCAGCAGGGGCTTGACAAGCCGCAACCGCCCGTGCTTCCGGAGGGTCCCGGCACAGCAGAACCCTCATTCTGTGCGAGTTCTTCATCACTCCGGGTGATATGACCGCCGCCACACCCGGATTCGCCCCACCCGACGGATCCGACGCCGGACCCCTCCGGTCGGCACCCTCCCGGTCGCCGCGGTCGGGTCACCCCGGGGCGCGCCCGGCGCGCGCTCGCCGACCCCGCCGGGCTAATCTGCTAGGAACGGAGGGCGGCCGACTGGTTCGGTCTCGCCCGACGAACAGCACGACAATGATCGGCACGGCAATAATCGGCACGGCAATAATCGGCACCGCCTGCACCATCGAACGACCCGGCTCGCAGTACCGGCCGAGCGCATCTCCCGCACGACCAGAACTGCAGCCCACCAGCATCACTCGAACAGCCGTGGCGACGACACGGTCCTGTTGACGCCCTAGAGAGGGGACCGTCGTGGCCCGCACTGCCCGGCTCGCCCGCCTGCGCCTCATTCCGGCTGTGGGCGCTGTGGTGGCCATGACTCTCGGCGGCTGCGCCGCGGGTCAGATCGCCCAGACGGCACAGCAGGTCGCCGCGATCGACGGTGCCAATGCCACCTCGGGTGCGATCGGGGTCCGCGACGTGCGATTGGCGCCGGCGGACTTCGAGGGCTACCCGGCCGGTGCCGACGTTCCGGTCAAATTGTGGGTTTCCAACGCCTCCATCACCGCGGACACGCTGACCAGGGTCAGTACGCCCGCAGCAGCCGATGTCACCATCACCGGAACGGCGACTTTCGAAGGTCAGACGCTCACCGAGATCGCCGATGAGACACCCGTGACGCTGACTGTCACCAAGTTGCAGGATTCGCTGCCCTACGGCAAGACGATCGACCTGTCGTTCACCTTCGAGCAGGCTGGCACCATCACCGTCAAGGTGCCGATCGAAATTCCCGCGCAGCGCGAAACCAGCGGCCGCGAGACGGTGAACATCCTGCCGCCGGAGCCCACCAACATCTGGTTCGGGCCACGGATCGGAGTAGCTCCACACTCCGGCGATCGGATGTACGCGCCGAAGCCGTGCGCGCCGAGAGGAGACAGCAATGACCAGCAGCGAGCAGTACGCAGATATGGCGAGTCAACTACGGCGGATGGCCGACCAGTCAGCCGACCTGTGGAAACAGGGCGCCGCAGCACTCACCAAGCAGGCCGAGACACTCTCGCAACTGCCTCCGATCGATCCGGCGGCCGGCCTGAGTCGGTACTTCGAGCTACTCCATCAGGCCGTCGAGGTGAACCGGGAGTTGGCCGGTAGCTGGGCTGCTGCGGTGACTTCGATGTCGGACGCGTTCGCCGCCTCGGCGCCGGTGGCTGCCGCCGGTTCCAACGCCACCTCCGAAGCCGACGCTGCCGCCCCCAAAGCCGACGCTGCAGCTTCCGCAGCCGACGCTGCAGCTTCCGAAACCAACGCTGCAGGGTCCGAACCCGACGCTGCCGAAGCCGCCGTCGAGGTAGCGGAGCAGGCGGCGGCGGTCCAGCAGGTCGCCGCCGAGCAGGCGGTGGTCGTCGAGCAGGAGTCGGTGGCCCCAGAGTCGGTCGCCAAAGAGTCGGTCGCCAAAGAGTCGGTCGCTGAACAGGATTCGGTAGCTGAGCAGGGTTCGGGCGCCACACCGAAGCCCAAGGCGCCACGCGCCGCGGCGCGCGATGCGCGCGTGAAGGCGAAGGCGCCTTATGAGGGCAAGACCAAGGCTCAGCTCAGCGGCATGCTGGTCGACCGCGGCTTGCCGAAGTCGGGGACGTTGGCCGAATTGATCAACCGCCTGGTGGCGGACGACGAGCACACCGCCTCAGCCGGGAGCTGAGTCCAGAACCGAAAGACTTCGGGTCCGAGCTCGGCTGAGGGCACTGTCGGTGGGTCCGCCTACCCTTCCTCGCATGGCCAGCCAACCGACGTCTAAACCGTCACGACCGTCATTTCGCTGCTCGGAATGCGGTGTTTCCGCGGGTAAGTGGCACGGGCGTTGCCCGGAGTGCCAGACCTGGGGCACCGTGATCGAGGTGTCCCCGGTGTCGGGCACTCTGCGGAAGGTGTCAGCCGGCTCGGTGACCAGGCCGGCGCAGTCCATGCCGGAGATCAACACGGACAGCGTCCAGATGCGCGCGAGCGGCATCAAGGAGCTCGACCGGGTATTGGGCGGTGGACTGGTGCCCGGCTCGGTCACGCTCCTGGCCGGCGAGCCCGGTGTCGGGAAGTCCACGCTGCTGCTGGCCGCCGCCCAGGCGTGGGCCGCAGCGGGCCACGGCCGGGCCCTGATCGTCACCGGCGAGGAGTCGGCCGCCCAGGTCCGGCTCCGCGCAGAACGCATCGGCGCATTGCACGAGTCGGTCTTCCTGGCCGCCGAGACCGAGTTGTCGGCGGCGCTCGCTCACATCGAGGCTGTCGCCCCCAGCCTGCTCATCGTCGACTCGGTCCAGACGATCGCCGCCGCCGAGATCGACGGCAGCACCGGTGGGGTGAACCAGATCAGGGCGGTGGCTTCCGCGCTCGGCGCCACGGCCAAGGCGAAAGGCATCGCCACCGTCCTGGTCGGGCACGTCACCAAGGACGGCAGCATCGCCGGCCCCCGGGTGTTGGAGCACCTCGTCGACGTGGTGCTGCACTTCGAGGGGGACCGGCAGTCCACCCTGCGGCTCGTGCGTGGGGTGAAGAACAGGTTCGGCCCGTCCGACGAAGTCGGGTGCTTCCAGATGGTGGGCGACGGCATCCAGTCCCTCGACGACCCGTCGGGATTGTTCCTGTCCGCTCGGCGTCCGCACATCCCCGGGACCTGCTCCACCATCGCCATGGAGGGCCGCCGCCCACTGCCCGTCGAGATCCAGACTCTGGTCACGACCCGAGCCAGGGACGGCTACGGTCAGCGCTCGGCCGTGGGTTTGGCGACCCCGCGATTCGAGATCGTGCTCGCCGTGTTGCAACGCTGGGGCGGGATCGCGATCAACAGCTACGACGTGATGGCGGCCACGGTGGGCGGCGCCCGACTGATCGAGCCCGGCGCAGACCTGCCGTTGGCGATGGCGGTCTGGTCCTCGGCCCGCGACATCCCCCTCGAGCCCGGGTTGGTGGTGATCGGCGAATTGGGTCTGTCTGCCGACATCAGGCCGGTCTCGGCCTTGAGTCGACGGTTGGCCGAGGCTCGGCGGCTCGGCTTCGAGCATGCGATTGTGCCGAAAGGGGATTCGGTGGAGCGCCCGTCGGGGATGAGAGTCGATCAGGTCGCCGATTTGGGTGAGGCACTGCGGGCGCAGGGCAACGACTCCGGCGTCGTCCACTGGTTGCGCGAGCGACGCGCCCGCTGACTCTGATTCGTCCGGACGAACTCGTCGCGTGGCGGGAACCTTAGACTGACTGACGCAGGGTGACCGGTAGCGATGCGGATCGGTCCATCACTGCGCACCGGGGTCGCTGGTGAATCAACAGTGTGAGCATTCCGTCGAACGAAGGGGAGCGGGTGGCCGAACGCGCTACGAGTGCCGCGCTCCGCCCCGTGCTCGAACGCCTGGCCCCTGGTACCGCCCTTCGGGACGGGCTGGAGCGCATCCTCCGCGGCCGGACGGGTGCACTGATCGTGCTCGGCTTCGATCGGCCAGTGGAGCAGATCTGCGACGGCGGGTTTCAGATCAACATCGACTTCTCCCCCACCCGCCTCCGCGAGCTCTGCAAGATGGACGGCGCGGTCATCTTGAACGACGCGGCGACCCGCATCGTCCGCGCCAACGTTCAGCTGATGCCGGACCCGACGATCCCCACCGTCGAATCGGGGACCAGACATCGCACAGCCGAACGGGTGGCCCAGCAGACCGGCCTACCGGTCATCTCGGTGAGCCATTCGATGTCCATCATCAGCCTGTATTTCGACGGCATTCGGTATGTGATGGCCGACCCGTCGGCGATTCTGGCCCGGGCCAATCAGGCCCTGGCAACGCTGCAGCGATACCGGACCAGGCTGGACGAAGTCGCTCAGGCGTTGTCCGCGCTGGAGATCGAAGACTTCACCACGGTTCGCGACGTCATGACGGTGGTTCAGCGTTTGCTCATGGTGCGGCGCATCGCCACCGAGATCGCCAGCGATGTGGTGGAACTCGGCACCGACGGCCGGCTGCCGGCGCTGCAGCTCGACGAGCTCACCGGCACCATCGAGGAGACCAGGGTGCTGCTGGTGCGCGACTATCTCCCCGAGCACGCCAACCGCACCGAAATCGAGGTACTGAACGCACTCGAACTGATCGACGAGGCGGCGCTGCTCGACCTGCACTCGATCGCCCGCGAGTTGGGATACGCCATCACCCCGGAGGTCCTCGACCAGCATGTGAGCCCGCGCGGCTACCGGCTGCTGTCCGCGATCCCCCGCGTTCCGCAGGCGATCCAGGATCGACTGGTCGCGCACTTCCAAAATGTGCAGGGCCTGTTGGCCGCCACTGCGGGTGACCTGCAGACGGTGGAGGGTGTCGGCGAAGCCCGCGCCAGGGTTGTCCGAGAAGGTCTGTCCCGCGTTGCCGAGTCGTCCATCGTGGACCGATATGGTGCGCCGCTGTGAAAGCGCCGTCTGTTCACCGATCGCTCCACCGGCTCGCTTCACCCGGGTGCCGACCCCGCAACTCGGAATCGACGACTGCCATCCCGCTGCCACAGGAGCTTGCATGACCACCTCCCCGTCGCCGACATCAGCCGCCGTCCAACCGGTCTCGAACCGCGGATGCGACCACGCCGAATGTGCGGGTCGGAACACCCTGACCAGGCGGACCGCCATCGGCGCGGGCCTGATGGCGGGCGCCGCCACCTTGGTGTCGGCCTGCGGCGCGGGCTCCACGGGCACCACCGGCACAGCCGCCGCCGCGGCGACAGCTGGCAGCGCGATCGCCGCGGTGAAGGACATTCCCGCGGGCGGTGCCCTCATGGTCACCGCGGGCGGAAAGCCGTTCGCGCTCGCCAAGAAGGACGACGGAACGGTGTCCCTCCATTCCGGGGTCTGCACTCATCAGGGGTGTGCCGTCGCCGCCGACGGTGTGACCCTGCGTTGCCCGTGCCACGGGTCCGAGTTCGACGCCTTTACCGGCGCTGTGCTGCGCGGTCCCGCCGAGGCCCCGCTGCCCGAAGTCGCGTTCGCCGAACAGAACGGTTCGGTCGTCCTGAGCTGACCTGCGGCCGGACCGTGATCGATCTGAATTTCATTCACAGGTTGCACACAGCAGGTGCAAAGCGTTCGCCATGTGTTCGCCTTGGATGATCTGTGACATGAGTTCTTTCACGCAGCCCACCGCCACCAGGTCCGCCGCCTCACACATTGCCACCGCGAGCACTGGCACTGGCACTGGCACTGGGGGCGCTGGGAGCGCGCGCGCTGGGCGCACCCCGGGCCTCGGGTTGCCCGCGATCCGCGGCGTCGACGGTCGGCCGGTACGGGTCCTCGTGGTCGACGACGAGAACACCCTGGCCGAACTGGTCAGCATGGCGCTGCGCTACGAGGGGTGGGACATCCAGACTGCCGCATCGGGTTCCGCGGCGGTGTCCGCGGCTCGGGAGTTTCGCCCCGACGCCATCGTCCTCGATGTGATGCTCCCCGACTTCGACGGCATGGAGGTGCTCCGTCGAATCCGGGCGGACGGCGAACTGGCACCGGTGCTCTTCCTGACCGCGCGCGACTCGGTCGAGGACCGGATCGCCGGCCTGACCGCCGGCGGCGACGACTACGTGACCAAGCCGTTCTCGCTGGAGGAGCTGGTCCTGCGACTGCGCGCCCTGCTTCGCCGCGGTCGCAACACCGTCGAGTCGGACACCTCGATGATCGTCGTGGGCGACCTCACCCTCGACGAGGACAGCCGCGAGGTGCGCCGATCGGGAGACCTGATCTCGCTCACCGCCACCGAGTTCGAACTGCTGCGCTTCTTGATGCGCAACTCCAAGCGGGTGCTGTCCAAGAGCCAGATCCTGGACCGAGTCTGGAATTACGACTTCGGCGGCCAGGCCAACATCGTCGAGCTGTACATCTCCTATCTGCGGAAGAAGATCGACTCTGGTCGCGAACCGATGATCCACACCATGCGTGGCTTCGGCTACGTCCTGAAACCGGCAGGCTGACCGTGACCCAGCCAGTCCCACCGGCCCCGCCGGATTCGACGACTGCCGCGGGCTCGATCGACACCGATCCCGCGGCCGGCGCCCGCGTCGCGGGGCGCGGATTCCGTCCGTTGAAACTGCGTACGAAGCTCGTCGGCGCAGCCGTGCTGCTGGTGCTGCTGGTCTGCGGAATCACCGTCGTCGCGACCCAAGTCTCGCTGACGCGCTACCTCACCCAACAGGTTGATCAGCGCCTGATGTCCGTCCCCCGGGGCGACCGGGACAACTCGGGCTCCACCAACCCGGCGACCGGTGAAACCGGGCCGGACGGCTCGAACGGCCCGAACGGCTCGAACGGCTCGAACGCCGGCCCGCGATCCGATCCCGGTTACAGCGACTCGCTCAGCGCGACGGTCGTCGGGGGCGCGGTGACCGCCGCGAGTGTGACCAGCCGCCAGTCCGGCGCGGTGAACCTCGATGCGGGCGCGCGGCAGGCGCTGCTCGCCGCGACCGGCAGCACCCGACCGGTGACGGTCACCATTCCCGGTTACGGCGACTACCGGGTGCTGGCGAGCAGCACCGGCCGCGGGACCACCATCATCGGGGTGTCGCTGGCACGGGAACAGGGGACGAGTTCCCAGGTCGTCTGGACGCTGCTGATCGCCATGGCGAGCGCGCTCGCAGTCGCTGTGGCCGGCGCGTTCCTGATCGTGCGCCGCACGCTGCGCCCGCTGGATCGAGTCGCGGCGACGGCGCGCCAGGTCTCGCGGATGCAGTTGCATCGTGGTGAGGTCGATCTGGGCCTACGGGTGCCGGAACGGGATACCGATCCGCGCACCGAGGTGGGTCAAGTCGGCGCCGCGCTGAATCAGATGTTGGGCCACGTCTCGACCGCGCTCGAACGCCGCCACGCGAGCGAGATGCAGGTCCGGCGCTTCGTCGCGGACGCCTCGCACGAACTGCGCACCCCACTCGCCGCGATCCGCGGGTACACCGAGCTGGCTCGCCGTGGGGACGCCGACGCGGCGACCGTGACCCATGCCCTGTCCCGGGTCGACTCCGAGTCGGTGCGGATGGCCGCGCTGGTGGACGATCTGCTGTTGCTGGCCCGCCTGGATGCCGGTCGCCCACTCAGCTCCGATGAGGTCGACCTGACCCTGCTGACCATGGACGTGGTCAGCGACGCCCGAGTCGCCGGACCGGATCACCGGTGGCGGCTGGCCCTTCCCGACGAACCGGTGACCGTTCCCGGCGACGGACCGCGGCTGCATCAGGTGCTGGCCAATCTGCTCACCAACGCTCGCACGCACACCCCACCCGGCACCACCGTCACGACGAGCGTCCGCCAAGAAGAGCGGCACGTGGTGCTGACCGTGACCGACGACGGGCCGGGCATCGATCCGACCCTGCTGCCCGGGATTTTCGAACGATTCGTCCGGGGCGACTCCTCACGTTCCCGGCAGGCCGGCTCCACCGGGCTGGGCCTGGCCATCGTCCGTGCTGTCGTCGCGGCGCACCACGGAACGGTGACCGCGGACAGCTCTCCTGGCCGTACCACCTTCACCGTGCGATTGACCGGTCAACCGACCTGAAGCAGGCGCTTGGCCAGCGCGTAGGTGTCGTGGTCGAACAGCACGAGCAATATGCGCTCCACGGACACCGCACCGGCGGCTGTTGTGATCGCTGTTCGCGCCTGGGCGATCGCATCATCCTTGGGCCACCGATAGAGCCCCGCGGAGATCAGCGGAAAAGCGATCGTTTTCGCGCCGATTTCATCGGCCAGCGTCAGGCTGCTGGTGTAGCAGGACCGCAGCGTCGCCGACCGATCGTCTTTGCGATTGAACACCGGACCCACGGTGTGAATGACCCACCGGCACGGCAGGTTCCCGGCTGTGGTGGCGACCGCCGAACCGGGCGGGAGCCCGCCCGGCCACGTAGTACGACGCAGCTCTTTGCATTCGCGAAGGATCGCCTTGCCGCCGGCGCGGTGGATCGCACCGTCGACGCCCCCGCCGCCGAGCAGCTTGGAGTTCGCCGCGTTCACTATCGCGTCGACCGACGCGGCGATGTCACCGGTGATGTCACCGGCGACGAGTTCGAGCTCCATCGCTCACCTCCCGCGCAGACTGACCCCGATCCGGGAGCCGTCGACAGTCATCTCGACTTCGGTGAGATCGGCAACAGTCGGTATACCCAGATCGTTGTGGGTGGTCCGCAGTCCCAGCACCATCGCGCCGCTCGCGAGACCCGAGGCGACGCCGGCCGGGGCGTCCTCCACGACCAGGCAGCGTTTCGGCTCGAATCCGAGCCGGCGGGCGGCCAGGATGTACGGGTCGGGCGCCGGTTTCCCGACCGCGACGTCGTCGGCCGTGATCAGCTCTTTGGGCATCGGTAGTCCGGCAGCCGCAATGCGACCGGTGGCCAGCCGACGAGTGCCGCTCGTGACGATTGCCCACCGCTCGGCCGGCAGTGAATCGAGCAGATCGACAGCACCTCGGATCGCGACCACACCCTCGGTGTCCGTGGCCTCGATCTCGCCGAGCCACGCGTTCACGTCGTCGATTTCGCGTTCGGTGGAGCCTGCCATCAACCGGGCCAGGGTCTGCCTGGCCGGAACCCCGTGGTAGCTGCCGTTCATGCTCTCGAAGTCGAGGCCCAGGCGATCGGCCAGTTTGCGCCAGCTCCGATCGACACTGCCGGTCGAATCGGCGAGGGTGCCGTCCAGATCGAACAGGACGGCGTCGACGGTGATCAGCATGCCCCTAGTGTGAGCTATCGACTGCGCTTCCCGGTACTGGAACGACCCTTTCGGGATGAGGAATCAGCCACTCCGAAGACGGCAGGCTCCGAAAACCTGCCGCTGCGGCGCACTGGGGCGCCAACGCCGAATGAGATGACCACCATCATCCGCGGTCGGCGGCGGCCTGCACAAATGTGCTCGGCCGCGAGTGTTGGTGCTCGCCCTGACGCGTTTTGACGGTACGTTGAGCCCTGATGACTACCAGTCACCAAACCACGCTGTTCGCACTGCGGCCAACGCGCCGGTCTGCCTTCTGGGCTCCGTCTCGGAATGTACTGCCGCTCGCTGCGCTGCTTCTGTTCGCGACGGCCCTCACCGGTTGCGCCAGTCGGATCGCGGTTGCGGCTGTCGGAGCTGAGTCGTCGGCGGGCCTGCAACTCGAGGTCAGCGGCGCCTCCTCCATATCTGCGGCTGCCGTAGCACTGACTGCCGTAGCACCGACTGCCGGCGCACCCTCTGCCGACGCACCATCAGGGGTCGCCCCGACAGCGGTGGTGGTGACAGTTCCGAGCTATGACGAGCTGCCCGGTGTCGCAGCCGGACCCGTGCCGGTCACCGTGCCGTCGCAGGCCGGATCCGCCCAGTTCGAGCCGACATCTGCGGCACCGACGCGAGGCGAGTCGACCCCATTCACGACGAATTCCCCGGACCCCTCGCTCCCGGCGACTGCGACACCGTCGACACCGTCGACACCGACACCGACGACCGACACCGACGACACCGACGACACCGACGACACCGACGACGAGGGTGTCTTCGCCGTCGGAGGTGACGGCTCCGGCCCAGCCGCTGCCTCCACCGCCGTCCAGTGCGCCGGTCTCGACGCAGCCGCCCGCACCGCCGCCACCGCCCGCCACCTCGTCCACACCCACACCCACACCCACACCCGCGCCGCCTGCGCCGGCACCGCCCGCGCCACCCCCGCCACCCCCGCCGCCACCCGCGCCACCCCCGGCGCCACCACCCGCGCCACCTGTGCCGGCGTTCCCGGTCCGCGTCGAGATCGGCTCGCACCGGCAGCTGATCACCGTCACGGTCGACTCCTCGACCGCCACCTCGGGGTCCTTGCGGGCCTGGCAGAAAGACGACGGCGGGTCCTGGGCACCGGTAGCCGAGCTGGGGCCTACGCGGGCCTTCGTCGGCTCGGGCGGTGTCGGTCGAGCTAGTGAGTCCACCTCAGTTTCACCGGCGGGCACATATTCGCTTACCGAGGCGTTCGGGGTGTCGCCAGATCCGGGGAGCAGACTGCCGTACCGGCAAGTCGGTCTTTCAGACTGGTGGGTGTCCGATGTCGATTCACCGCTGTACAACACGCGCCAGAACTGTGCCCGGCAGAACTGCCCATTCGACACCGCCCGCTCCGAACAGCTGGGCGCCATCACACCGGAGTACGCGCATGCGGTGGTCATCGACTACAACCGCTCCCCCGCGGTGCCCGGTGCGGGGAGCGCATTCTTCCTGCACGTCGCGGGCGGGGCACCGACCGCCGGGTGCGTGTCGATCGACGCGTCCGCATTGATCCGGCTGATTCGTTGGCTCGATCCGGCGCAGTCACCGGCGATCGCGATCGGCGTCCGAACCGCATAGGACGCACTGGCGACGGGCAGCGTGATGAGCAGCGTGATGAGCAGCGTGATGAGCAGCGTAGTGGGCAATTCGACGGTTTCGCCGTATCGGATCTCGCCGAGGTTTTCTGCGCAGCTCTATTCGTCGGTGATCGCGGGTGGGCCGACGTGGTGCACATTGTTGCGTCTGGGTTTCTGGGCAGAGTCCAACCATTTCGGTGGAACGAATTCGGGGACCCCGTCGGGCCCGGGTTGTATTCGCCAGTCACCCCGGTGGATCTCCGTGTGGTGAAAAGCGCATAACAGGGTGCCATTCTGGTAACTCGTCTCGCCGAGGTCGCGCGCCCACCATTTCAAATGATGCGCATCACACCAATTCGGGGGTCTGGTGCAACCCGGGAATGAACATCCGCGATCCCGCACGGTGATCGCCCGCCGGATCGCGGTGCTGAACGTCCGGGACGACCTGCCCGAGGTCCAGCACCTCACCGGCGCCGCCCAACACCGCGGGGATCACCGCTGCGTCGCACAGCAGGCGGCGGGTGTCCGCCGGCGAGCAGCCGGTGCCCGTCGTCCAGGACCGCACCGCGTGCCTGTTGCCTTGAGGACGTCCCAGTCCAGGGAGACGGTGATGTGCGGCCGAACCCCCGCGGCCTCCGGGAGCGGGTTCTCCATGTTCCCGCCGGTACGCAGTACGTACTCCAACACTTCGACGAGGGCGTGGGCCCGTCGGGTCGCCGCCGGGCGGGGGTCCTTCGAACCGTCGACCGCGGGTTTCGGCGCGGCGAGCGGGTCGATCACCGCCCGCAAAGCGGCCACACCCAGGTCGTTCAAATATCCGTGGATCCCGGTCAGACCGGTGGTGGCGCTGCGCGATCCGATTGTCAGTTCCATCTTCGACCGGGCCGCGGTGTCGTCGGGTGGGGTCCCGTCCGGGTCCAACACGCACTCCAGGTGCCGGGCGAGTTTCTTGAGCTGCTCCGGGTCCTGGATCAGCGCGTTGTCCACCAACACCCGCTCCGCCTCCGACACCACCTCGGCCGGTAGGGCGTCCGGCAACCGCCGCAACGTCGACACGATGGTGCGGACGTGATCGACCGACACGGTCCCCGTCAGTCGATCGCGCCGCCCAGGATCGGCCGCTTCGCGGGTCGCTCCCCACCCGACGGCAAGTCCTGCGGCTGGGTCGCCCGGGCCGCACTCACCCGGGCGGACGCCTCACCGGGGGAGATCCGCAACGTCTCCCGCAGCAGCGCCGCCGTCGAGGACACCGACCGGGCCGTGGCTACGCCCTGCTGGTCCAGTTCGTCGGTCAACTGCACCTGCGCCGCCCACGTTTTCCGGCCGAGTTTCTCCACACCGAGAGAAAGTTCCAACAATTCGTCGCCGTTCAACTTCCAGCGTTCCCCGGCGACCAGGCCGGACACGGCTTCCATCGCATTCTCGACCAGGCGCATCGCCTCGTCGAGTGTGTAGAAACCGGGCCCGCTCATACCCTCAATGATAGAAGATGCCACCGACAGTCATGGTTGAACGGCGACCCCGGCAGCGACAAACCGAATGGTCCGTCTGCCTCCACACTCCATTGTAGGAGGGTCTCCACAGTTGCAAACAGAAGAAACTGCGGCAATGCAGACAGCACACGATGGTTGAACTGCTTCTCGTGAGCGGGTGGGAAAAAAGACGGAAATCGGTTCGAAGCGAATCACCGCAGGTGGAGTTACTCGCGATGCCGGCCCGACAGCTGACTTCGCGATCAAGGAAGCCGAGGAGTGCGGCTTGGCGCGAACGTGAACGCGGACGCGGACGCGGACGCGGACCCAGGTTGTGCGGCATCTGGGGTCGCAAATGACTCGGCGCTCTGTATTGCATCTCGCCCACGCAATGAGCGCGATCCAGGATTGCCGGCCCAGTCGGCGCCTAACCGGATGGAGACCGCGTTAGACGGACCGACCGCTCAGGAGTAGCGCAGCCGGATTCGACTGCTGGCCGAGACTGTCTGACCCAGGGTGGGCGTGAGGAATACCGAACCGAAGGTGATCTGGACGTCCGCGCGGCACACTGCGGTGACTGCCTGATTCTGGACGGTCACGGCAACCGCGACCGCCGGGGCGCGGACACCGAGGTACTGCCGGGCAGCGGTCCCGGCCACGGCGACTCGCGTGGCGTCGACGGCAACGTCGGCCGCGTCGGATGCCGCCAGGGCTGCCCCGTCGCACTGGTTCTGCAGGCGATTGCGGCCCAGGAACGCCGATCCCGCGGCGGCCACGCCCGCCACCAGCAGGAGCACACACAGAGTCAGGCCGAGGATGAGTGGGGTGATCGACCCGCGATCATCAGCGACTCGGACTGGACGGCTGTGGAAGCCGTCGTCGCGCTGGGCTCGACAAGCGCGAACCCGTTCAGGACGGGGATGAACTGCCCGGTTTCTGCGCATCAGGCCCTCGGTCGAATCGGACAAAAGACCCACCGCTGGAGGTTATCAGCGGCCCGATCAACACATCTCGGTTTGTCCACATTCGCCGGCGGCGACCGCGTCGCCCGCGGTCCGCGCGGTGTGATCGTCGTCTCGGCGATCGAGGACGAACCCGGCAGCCACGACCGCGGGATACGCTCGGTCCATACGCGCGCATGGAGCCTGTCGTATCGGCGGTCTGCTTACCGATTGCACTTTCGGGGGAATGTCCCGCGAAGAGCGGTAGTTGGACTGAACCGAGTCGAACGTCGTCGCGGGACGACGGACAGGAAGGTTTGTCGCTAATGATGCGTGCAGTGTGGAATGGTCGAATCCTCGCGGAATCCCCCGCAACGGTGCAGGTCGAGGGGAACCACTACTTCCCGGTGGGGTCGCTGCGTAGCGATCACTTCGCTGACAGCCCGACCAACACGGTCTGCCCGTGGAAGGGCACCGCGTCGTACTACACGGTCACCGTGGACGGCGCGGTCAACAAGGATGCGGCCTGGTACTACCCCGCACCGAAATCCGCCGCCGCTGAGATCAAGGATCACGTGGCGTTCTGGAAGGGTGTCACCGTCGAGGGCGAGCAGGAAGTCACCGCCGGGGTTGCCCGGTGACCGCCGCCGCCGTGACTCCGGTGGTCGAATTCCTGTGGCGGCCCGGCTGCGGATTCTGTGCCAGGCTGCGCTCCAAGCTGGACGGCGCGGGCGTCGAATACCGCGACTACAACATCTGGGACGACGAGTCGGCGGCGGCCCGAGTGCGCTCGGTCGCCAACGGCAACGAGACCGTCCCGACCGTTTTCGTCGGCTCGCACTCGATGGTGAACCCCAGCATCGGCGAGGTACTGGACGCCCTGGGGCAGCGCGCCCGCTGAGGCGCGCACACTGACCGCCGCCGCCGGGGCGCTGCGCGCACCCCGGCGGCGGTGTGCACTCTGCGCCCGGCGGTTCTGGCAGCGACTACCCTGGTGAGGCGCCTCCGTAGCTCAGGGGATAGAGCAACGCACTCCTAACGCGTTGGTCGCAGGTTCGATTCCTGCCGGGGGCACGTGACATTGGCCGACTCCGTCGGCGGTCCCACCGATGCGACGAGATCTCAGCCCGCGGATCTGCGGCGGCTGCCGAACCACGCATGTGGGCAGATGCTTCACTGTGGTCCCGTTCGGGATGCAGTCGAGCAGGAGGTTGGCGATGGAATACCGCACGATGGGAAACAGCGGGTGCGCGGTGTCGGCGTTCGCGCTGGGCACGATGACGTTCGGCGCCGAGACGGACGAGGCGGGCGCGTTCGCGCAGCTGGACCTGTTCGTCGAAGCGGGCGGCACCCTGGTCGACATCGCCGACGTGTACGCAGGCGGCGTGTCCGAGGAGATCGTCGGACGGTGGCTCGCCGATCGACCTGCCGATGTCACCGAGCCGGTGGTGATCGCCACCAAGGGGCGCTTCCCCACCGATGGCCATCCGAACGGATCCGGTCTGTCCGCCCGCCACCTGACCAGGGCGCTGGACAACTCGCTGCGACGTATGGACGTCGATTCGGTCGACCTCTACCAGGCGCACGCGTTCGACGCACACACGCCGCTGGAGGAGACGCTGCGCACCTTCGACGGCTTCATCCGTGCCGGCAAGATCCGCTACTACGGTCTGTCCAATTTCACCGGCTGGCAGCTCACCAAAGCGGTCCGCCTCGCCGCCGAGATGAATTTGGCTCCCCCGATCACCCTGCAGCCCCAGTACAACCTGCTGACCCGCGAGATCGAATGGGAGATCGTGCCCGCCGCGCTCGACGCGAAGCTGGGCCTGCTGCCGTGGTCTCCGATGGGTGGCGGCTGGCTGTCCGGTAAGTATCGGCGGGACCAGCGACCGACCGGGGCGACTCGACTCGGCGAAGATCCGACCCGCGGAGTCGAGGCGTACGACCGACGCAGCAGCCGCGACATCACCTGGGACGTCATCGACGCCGTCGAAACCGTGGCGGCGAACCGGGGCTCAACGATGGCGCAGGTCGCACTGGCGTGGGTCACCCAGCAGCCTGCGGTGACCTCCACGATCCTCGGGGCCCGCACGATCGATCAGCTGGATGAGAACCTCAAGGCCGCGGACATGATCTTGGATGCGGACGAGTTGTCAGCGCTGGACGCGGCATCGAAGCCGTCCGTGGGCGACTACCCGTACGGCGAACTCGGTGTCCAGCAGCGTCAACGCAACCTCGCGGGAAGCTGATCCCTCGTCCGTTGCACGCGGGCCTGTTCGCCGCGCGATCGCGGGCTGTGCACATGCGTAGCGCAGGTTAGGGATGTCGGCACACGTCAGGTCAGGCCGGCTCGGCGCTGCACCGTCGCGGCCAGTCCCGCACAGTCGGCCACTGTCACAGTCAGGTTCGGATGCTTGATCAGGCCGAACGGGTCGATGCCGGACACCGGTTCGGCGAAGCACAGGCACACTCCGCGACGACTGTTGGTGGCGAAGGTCAGTCCGCGATCGGACAACGAGAGATGCGCAGGGCCAACCGTTTTCAGATATCCGTACGGACCGGCGACGCTCACCGAGACGATATTGGCGAGGTCGGTGGTCAGCGACCACCGACCGAACCGGGCGTCCAGACGGTCATCATCGGAGACGGTCACCGACGCGGTGCCGTCCCGAATGCCCAAAACTGCGGCGGGCAACCGGTAGCGGCCTTCGAAGTCGAATCGGAAGATTGCTGCGGTCATCGGAACAGTATGAACACCGCGCCGCCGGACCCGTGGGAGATGGGCCGGCAACGCGGCTGCTGATCAGCGGCCAGTGATCATCAGCGGCCAGTGATCAAGGGCCCGGAAGGCCGCCCCCACTGGGCCCCCCACCGGCGGTGTACTGACCGGCGGTGACCGTGGTGACCGACTGCGCGCCGGTCAGCGAACCGGTCCGAGCCCCGCCGTGACGTCGGCTGTGCCGCCGGTGTAGACCGTGTACTGGCCCCAGCAGTGATATGCGAAGGTCACCTGCATTGCCGCACCGAAGTGAGTCCGGTGTGCCGGCGCGAGCGAACACGACCCGGCGCTGCACCAGGAAACTAATGGCGAACAGGGTGGTCTCGGTGATGACCTTGCCGAGTAGCAGCGGCAACCCGAGCATGTTCCAGCTGAGCAGCAGGCTGTAATTGACCGCGAGTAGGACGAACACGAGCGCGAAGTACTGCACCGCGGCGACGCGGGCCGGTTTGTCCCGACTGCGGGCGAACACGATCCGCCGGTTGGCCCCGAAGTTGACCACCGAGCTCAGCACACGCGCCCCCACCACGGCGAACAGCAGCGACCCGGTGAACGCACTCAGCACCAGCAGCGCCGCAGTGTCGACAGCGAACGCGAACAGAGACGAGAGCGAGAACATCAGCAGCGGCAGGTAGACGCGGATCGAGTCGACGAACGGTCGGAAGTGCGACGACTTGTTGTCCTCGAGGTAGATGGTGCTGATCTGGACTGACTCGATGCCGTGGCCGGCCCGAGTGGCCTGCAGCAGAAGCTTGAGCTCGTACTCGAACCGATCCCCGTCGACGGATTGCAGCCACGGCAGCATGGTCGCCGGGTAGGCACGCAAGCCGGTCTGCGTGTCGGACACGGGGACGCCGGTGGCGAGCCGGAACAGCCACCGGGTGAGGGTGTTCCCCATGCGACTGCGGGCGGGAACGGCCCCGTCGAAGCCGCGCACCCCGAGAACCATCGCGGTGCCGGACGACTCGGCTCGGCGCGCGACCCGAAAGATGTCGGCAACGCTGTGCTGCCCGTCCGAGTCGGCGCAGACCACAACCGCTCCGGGGTGCTCCGCCTGCACGTAGCCGAAGCCGGTCTTCAGGGCGTGTCCCTTACCGTGATTCGCCGGATAGGACAGTATGACCACGTCGTGGTCGGCCGCCTCGTCGAAGACGTGTTCGTAGGTCGGTCCGCTCCCGTCGTCCACCACCACGATCGGCACCTCGGGGTCGGCTGTGCGGATGTCGAGCAGTAGCGCGATCAGTTTCCGGTCGGGTTCGTAGGCCGGGATGAGGATGACCACGACGCCTCAGGCCTTGATGTAGAGGATGTCGGAGGTGCCCCGCTCCTGGCCCTTGCCGAGCGGGTTGTTCACCAGAGCGCCGTCGAAATACATGGTGGACGACCCGCCGCCGTCGATGTTGTAGGCCGTGGTCGCACCCAGGCTCTGCATGATCTCGGCGAGACCGGTCATGGTGACACCGGCGCTGTAACCGGTACTCCGACCGTCGACCACCACGAACACGAGGTGGTTGGTGTCGATGTAGCCGATCGCCGTCCGGGGTTGGGCGCCCTGAATGGAGTGGTTGCCGAAGTTGGTGTCGACCTCGACATCGTCTATCCCGGACAGGATTCGACCATCTTTTAGGAGGGCCGGCCCGAACGAGACCGTATTCCAGACCCCGGCGGCGACGAGTTCTTTCGCTGTGGTGGTGGTCTCGTCGTAGATCTTGGCCGAGCCGTCGCGGTAGAACGCCAACCCCTCGCGAGCGCCCTTGTCCCGGAACACGACCCCGTCGCGGATGACCATACCGATGTCGCGGAAACCGTAATAGTCACCGTTGATCGCGAATACGGCATCGTTCTCCTTCGCGATCACCGACGTGTCGTCGATGATGTTCTCGCCGAAGCTGTCGTTCGCGAAGGCCGACCGCAGAATCGTCGCATCGGTGAGCTGCAGATCGGCCACGAAGTAGGTGACCGTCGCCGACCCGCTGCCGGTCACGACGGTCGAGATCGAGATGTCGCCGCCGGCCGAGGTGTACGACATTCCGTCGACCACACCTGCGATCGCGGCACTGCCCGTCGCCGCTGTCGTGGCGGTGCCGGTGGCCGCGGTCGTGGCGGTGCCGGTCGCGGCTCCGGTGGTGCCCGTGGTCGCCAGGCTCGCCTCGTAGGCGGACACATCCGCGATCTCGACGTGATCTATGACGAAGCGGTTGAGTGCCCACACACCGGCCCCGCCCGCCGCGATCGTGGTGGCGAACGCCGCGCCGAGAAATGCACGGCGGGAGTGTTTCTCGCGCGCCGGACCGGTCTCAACGGGTCGGTGTGTCGCCGCTTGGGTCTGGGGCGCGGGCAGTGTGGTGGGTTCGTTCATCAGGGCCATGCCGAGATTTCTATGCGGCGCGGCTGTGTGCCCGCTGAGCCCTCGCCCTGGCTCGGCCCAGAAACCGAAACGGTTCCCGGCGCTGGGAATTCGTTCAGCGGGTGCACAGCATCCGCTCAGTTTCGGCCGATAGACAGTTCTCATCCGACCCGCACCATTCAAGGAGTCCCCATGCCTCACCTGCTGATCCTCGCGGCCGACCTGGTGTCGATCGCCGTCCTCACGTTCGGCGTCTACTACCGGCGGCACCGCGGTCGAGACATGTTGCTGCCGTTGATCGGCATGAACATCGGTGTGCTGGCAGTGTCCGCGGTGCTGACCGGTGTGGCCGTCGGCGTCGGTGTCGGGCTGGGGCTTTTCGGTGTTCTCGCCATCATTCGGCTGCGCTCGTCGGAGATCTCGCATCAGGAGGTCGCCTATTACTTCGCCGCGCTGGCACTCGGTCTGATCTGCGGGCTGCAGCCGACACCGCTGTGGTTGGCGCCGGTGCTCTGCGCGATGATCGTCGCGGTCTTCGCCGCGGTGGATCATCCGCGGCTGCATGCGAATCATCGTTCGCAGGAGATCACCGTCGACGCGGTTTACCCGACCGAAACTGCTCTGCAGGAGCGCCTGGAGGATCTGCTCGACGCCCGCGTCGACCAGATGACCGTACTGCGCACTGATCTCGTCCGCGACATGACCGTGGTCAATGTGCGTTACCGGGTGCTCGTCGGCCGCCGACCGCGCCCGACGGCCCGTGTCGAGATCCCGGCTGACGACTCGCCCGCATTCAGTCGCTCGTTCGCCCGATGAACGCGCTGGACACACTCCACGACACCATGGCCGAGCTGAGCACTATCGACCTCGCGTCGATTCAACAGACCGCCGACCTGCAAACCAGGATCGATCGAAAGTACATCCTGGACCCGGCAATCGTCGCTGAGCTGATTGCTCGCGAGCAGACGGCGCTCAGTGTGTTGTGCATCGACGACCGCCGTCGGTTCCGCTACGAGTCCACTTACTTCGACACGCCCGCCCTGGACTCCTATCTCAGTTCGGCGCACGGACGGCGGCGTCGCTTCAAGGTGCGCACCCGGTCCTACCTGGACTCCGGAGCGACAGTATTGGAGGTGAAGCGGGCCGGAGGGCGCGGGCACACCGTGAAGGAACGACTCGGCTACGACCCGCAGCGACGGGACAGTCTCAATCCGGCCGCACGAGAGTTTCTGCTGAGCAACGACATCGAAGCTGTCATCGTCGACTCACTGCAGCCCACGCTGACGACGACCTATCGGCGTAGCACTGTGCTCGCCAACAGCGGTTTCCGGTTCACCATCGACTCCGGGCTGGTCTGCACGGGCCTCGACGGCCGGCAGGCGATCTTGTCTGATCAGGTCCTGGTCGAAACGAAATCCGTCGGCCCGGTCACCGAACTGGATCGGTTGCTGTGGCAACGCGGAATCCGACCCGTGTCGGTCAGCAAGTACTGCACCGGCCTGGCCGCCGTGATGCCCGAGCTGCCGGCGAACAAGTGGAACACCACACTGCGCAAGCACTTCGACTGGTCGCCGCTACCACGCGCAGCGTGATCCGCAGCGTCGATTTCGCAAGCTCGAACCTTTTACTCCTTTCGCCCGATCTGAACCGGAAACGAGACACCATGATGACTTCCCGCTACTCCTCCGTACCGACGGCCGGCCGGGCGCCGATCGCCCGGCGCATGTTCCTGCGCGGAGCCGGCGGTGCGGCCGCCCTCGCGGCGCTCGCCGCCTGCACGGACGCGGCCGCAACCTCGGCTGACCCGACCTCGTCAGGCACCAGCTCGGCAGGCACCAGCTCGGCAGGCACCAGCTCGTCAGGCACGGGTGCGTCGGGAGCCGGCAGTGCGGCCGTCTCGGTTGCCACCGCGGCGGCGGGCAGCCCGTTCGACAGCTCGGCGGTACACAGCATCGCGTTGACATTCAACCAAGACGACTATCAGGCCCTCATCGACGCGTATACGACAGACGGCAGCAAGAAGTGGATCTCAGCGTCGGTGACGGTCGACGGAACCACGCTCGACAATGTCGGCCTTCGACTCAAGGGCAACTCGACACTCCGCGGCCTTGCCGGCACGGCGGGCGCGGCTCAGGGAGTGATAACCGGGTTGGGCGGCGAACTGTCGGCCGACGACCCGGCCGGGCTGCCGTGGCGGATCAGATTCGACAAGTACGTCGACGGGCAAAGCCTGCACGGCGAAACGGATATGGTGGTCCGCGGCGGAAACACCGAGACCGGGCTGAACGAGGCTGTCGCGTTGGCGCTGATCGGCCGGGCCGGGCTTGCCACCGAACAGGCTGCTGCGATGCGACTGTCGGTGAACGGCGGCGCGGAGGCGCTGCGGCTGGTGATCCAGAATCCGTCGAACACCTGGGACGCTGCTAACTTCGGCACCGCGGGCGTGCTCTACAAGGCCGAGGCCGAGGGCGACTACTCCTACCGCGGCGACGATCCGACCGCCTACGCCGGCATCTTCGATGTCGAGGCGAGCACGTCCGGGACGGACGACTACACGCCGCTGATCGCGCTGCTCGAAGTTTCTCAATCAGAGCGACGACGCGTCCTTCGCCACCGAACTGCCGAACCACCTCGATGTCTCGGCGTTCGCCCGCTATCTGGCTGTGCAGAGTCTGGTGGCCAACGACGACGACATCGACGGCCCCGGCAACAACTCCTACCTGCGCTACACCACCGCCGAAGATTCGTTCACCGTCGTCGCCTGGGACCAGAACCTTTCGTTCGGCGGCCGCGGAGACGCCGGCGGCGGTGGCCCGGGCGCAGCGGCCGGCGGCGGTGCCGGGCGTGTGGCCGGGCAGCGGCCCGCCGGTGCTGCTGCTGTCGGCGGCGGGGGTGGGGCGCGCGGTGGCAACATCCTCGCGGAGCGGTTCGCCCAGAACACCGACTTCGCGGCCATGACAACAGCCGCTACCGCCGACCTGCGGGCGCAGCTCTACACCAGCGGCGTTGCACAGCAGATCCTGGACTCCTGGACCGCGGTGCTGACCGAGTCCGCCGCCGACCTCGTCGCCGCCGATGTCATCGCATCCGAGGCAGCGACCGTGGCCGGATACTTCACCGCCTGATGTCGCTCTAGGTTACCCCTCCCACTCGAAGGGATCAATCCGTGTGCGTTCAACTGGCGTTTGCTTGATGCGCCCCTTAACCTGCGGTCTATTGATGTCACCTGAGACCGCGGTACGCACCCGGAAGTGAACGGCGGCTCACTCGACTGGCGAAGGAGCCGGCATGAACGAAATTCCGTTGTTCACCCCGAAGGACGAGAAACCGGTCCTCCCGGGCGGGCTGTCCCGCCGCCGCCTGCTCCAGCTGACCGGGCTGGGCGTCACCGGCGCGGTTGCTGCTCCGATCCTCGGCGCCCTGCCCGCATCCGCTCACGGCACCATCGCCAGCCACTCCGAGATCGCCGATGCCCGCACCTACTACGAGGTCAACGGCGCCGCCAGTTCATTCGGTTACAACCCGACCTTCTATGCGCGGATGGAGACATTCGTCAACTTCTGGTTCCAGAACACTCCCGTCTCCTGGCAGAAGCCGTTGCGGATCTGGAGCTACGGCGCTCACTACGACGGGCGCGTGACAGAAGCTCACAATGCGGGCCGCGGCTTCGATCTCTCGCGGATCTACGCCACGGTCAACGGCTCCCTGACGAAGGTTTTCAACGCCCGCTACGACACCTGGTCTGCTGCGGACAAGGCCGGCGACACCGCCACGCGCAGGCGGTACTGGGCCACCTCCGCCGCGGCGCACTATCACTTCCGGAATGTGCTGACCTACGCCTACAACTCGGAGCACCACAACCACATACACATCGACAACCTGGTCTCCGGCACCGGCAACTCGAAGCTGGACACCAGCTCCGAAGCTCAGGTGAAGCACATTCAGGCCAGTTGCAGCTTCGTCTGGGGCTACGCGACCGCCGTCGACGGTGTCTGGGGATCGCAGACCAATACGAACTCCCGACGGGTGCTGGCCCGCATCGGCCGGTCCGGCGGCCTGACCACATCACAGACCAACTGGCTGGAGTTCAACAAGGCGACGCTGCGCAAGGGCACCGGCCGGGAAGCCTACTGACACCGGGACCCGGGACGGCTGTACCTGATCCTGGCTGATGCAGTCCGCTTCACGGCGGGCGCCATCAGCCAGGATCAGCGCATTCAGCGGCTCTGCGAGAGCAGGCTCAGGTCGGCGAAGTAGCCGTGCAGCAGCTGGGACACCGCGCCGCTCACGGCAGCGGTGCGGGCGGCGGCCGTGGCGGGGGCACCCTCCTCGACCGGGAAGACCGTGATCGCCCGCCGGTCGGCCAGCGACCGGACGGTGCGGGCCAGGGCGGCGACACCCAGCGCGAGCGCCGCGACCAGGGTCAGCGCGATCGGGAGCCCGAAGTGGTCGGCGACGAACCCGATCAGCGGGGGCCCACCCAGCAGGCCCGCGTACCCGACGGTCGACGCGAGGGCCACACCGCCCGGTCCGGCCACCGCCCCGGCGGAGGCGATCGCGACCGGGAACACATTCGCCAGGCCCGCGCCGACCAGCAGGAAGCTGGTCAACACCACGGGCACCGACGAGGAGAAGGCGGCGGGAACCATCGCGGTAGCCGCCACCAGGGCGCCGCCGACCAGTAACCGGGTCTCGCCGAAGCGGCGTATCGCCCGCCCGCCCAACAGCCGACCGACCCCCATCGCCAGCGAGAAGCCGGCGAAACCCGCGGCCGCGGCGACCGATCCGGCGCCCAGATCGGTCTTCAAGTGCAGCGCCGCCCAGTCGGTCAGTGTGCCCTCGGCGAAAGCGGTGCAGCCGGCGACCGCGCCCAACATCACCACGATGCCGCGGTTCCGCACACGCTCGGCCGGCGCGGGACGAGCCGACTGGCGGGTCCGGGGCTCTCCGGGCCTGCGAACCTCGGCCGGCACGAACGGATCGATCCGCGCCAGACCCTTGGCCCCGCCCACGGTCACCAGCACGCCCAACGCAGCGACGGCGAGAAGGTGGGGAAGCACTCCCGCCGCCGTGGAGATCACGCCGCCCAGGACGGCACCCGACAACGCACCGAAGCTGACACCGGCGTGCAACATCGGCAGCAACGATCGGCCGTGCATGCCCTCAAGCCGGACGCCGAGGCTGTTGGCGGAGACGTTGACCGCGCCGGTGGCCGCACCGAAGAGCACCAAGGCGGCGGCCAGGTGAGTCACCGTGGAGGCGAAGCCCGGCAGTACCAGCGCGATCGAGAGCAGACCGGCGGATGCAGTCGCCACCGCTCCCCCGCCGTACCGGGTGCACCATCGGCCCGCCAGTTGCATGGCGGCCAGGGCGCCCAGCGAGATGCACAGCAGCGCGGCACCCAACCCGGCGGGCGACGCCTGCACCTGCGCGCTGAGATCCGGCACCCGCGATGCCCACGTTCCGAAGACGAACCCGTCGAAGGCGAAGAGAACGAGGACGGGGAGCCAGTGCGGAGTGCCCGGCGCGGCGCCCTTCGACCGCGCGGGGCGCTGTGGGGCGTCGGTTTCGGGCTGAGTGGGCCGTCGAACACCGTTGCGGGTGCTGGTGGATCCGGACACGGGATCTCCTGAACAGGTGAGCTCGGTCCGCTACTGACGACGGCCCGAGTACGAGGACTTCGGGAAACACGCCGGTGTGTGTTGGCAGCCCGCGTGATTCGCGGTGGGTCGCTGCCCGGTGGCTGGGGACGATTCGGCGGCGCCGAACGGTCTCCTGCGACATCAGGTAGACGCAAGGACCTGCTGCTGGTTGTTCGACCGTGACTCGGGTCATGCCCCCCGCTCCCCCGCTGACCGGTGGCGCCGTCGTCGATGATCTCGTGACGGGGCGGTGTTGGAGCAAGCGATCAACTCCCGTTTGCTCACAACCTATCCTTGTGACCAGACAAGGTAGTGTGCCCTACCGGGCACGCCGACCCACCGACATGCTCGTTGGCATGACCATCGCGAGCAGCCTGTGGACCGGACCCGAGGCACAATCATCCGTAGCAACGGCCCACGGCAGTGTTCTGCAGAGTGCGACTCAACAGCGTTCCGGTCGCGGCATCGGCAGCGCCCGGACCAACCGCCTGCTGGAGCACATCACACCGAACTGGTTCGCATCGGTGATGGGCACGGGAATCGTGGCGAACGCGGCCGCAACGCTGCCGCTCCGGGTGTCCGGACTGCACGTGTTCGGCTCCCTCGTCTGGCTGCTCGCGTCCATCGCGCTGATCGCCTTGTCCACCGCCTTCCTCCTGCACTGGCGTCGCCACCGGTCCACCGCACGCGGTTACGCCGCCCATCCGGTGATGAGCCAGTTCTACGGCGCCCCGGCGATGGCCCTGCTCACCGTCGGCGCCGGAACCCTGCTGTACGGGCCGGCTCTGATCGGGCTACCCGCCGCGCTCGTCGTCGACGCCGTGCTCTGGACGGCGGGGACTCTGCTCGGCCTCGGCACCAGCCTGTGGGTGCCGTTCCAGATGATCACCCGACACGACAAGGGCACTGCGAACGCGCTGCCGGCCTGGTTGATGCCCGTGGTGCCGCCGATGGTTTCGGCGTCCACCGGAGCGCTGCTGCTCCCCCACGTCCCGGCCGGCGAAGTTCGGCTGACGCTGCTGCTCGCCTGCTACGGCATGTTCGGGCTCAGCCTGATCATCGGCCTGATGACGATGACGCTGGTCTACTCCCGACTCCTCCAGCAGGGGCCGCTCGCGGGATCGGCAGCTCCGACGATCTGGATCACGCTGGGCATGGTCGGTCAGTCGATCACCGCGGCGAACCTCCTCGGGGCCGGCGCACACCTCGTCGTCGACGAACCGCTGGCGACGGGGTTGCGCGTCTTCGGGGTGCTGTTCGGGTTGGTGATGGGCGGTTTCGGCGCACTGTTCTTCGCGCTCGCGGTGGCGCTGACCCTGCATGCCACCCGCCGCGGAATGCCGTTCGGGCTGACCTGGTGGAGTTTCACATTCCCCATCGGCACCTGCGTCACCGGGGCGACCGCGTTGGGAACCGCGTCCGGTTCGGCGGCCGTGCACGGGCTGGCCGACCTGTTGTACGTACTGCTGCTGGTGGCCTGGGTCACGGTCACCAGACAGACCCTCCGCGGCGTGATCGACGGTCGGCTGCTCCGAGCGGCCTGACCGGCGCTCACAAGCGCCGTTTGTGATCAGATGACAGGCATGTTCAGCGCGTGGGTTCCGGAGCTGGCGTCGTTGCAACTGCTGCTCGCCGTCCAGTCGACGGGCAGTTTGGGTGCCGCGGGGAAAGCAGTGGGCATCACCCAGCAGGCCGCGTCGGCGCGCATTCGCACCATGGAGGGGCAAATCGGTGTGCCGCTGCTGACACGGTCGCGGCGCGGCTCGACACTGAGTCCGGCCGGCACGCTGATCGCCCAGTGGGCGGTACCCGTCGTCGACGCGGTGTCACGGCTGGACGCCGGGATCGCCTCGCTGCGGCACGATCGGGACATCCATCTACGGGTGGCCGCCAGCCTGACGATCGCCGAGCACCTCGCGCCACGCTGGTTTCTCGCGCTGCGGGCCGGGCAACTCGCCGCCGGAACCGAGCCCACCACGGTCGAGTTGACCGCCGTGAACAGCGATGCCGTGCTGGACGAGGTCCGCACCGGGACAGTCGATCTCGGATTCATCGAGAGCGCGGGCACCCCGCGCGGAGTGCACAGTCGCGTGGTCGCCCATGACCGACTGGTGCTCGTCGTCGAGCCGAGTCACAAGTGGGCCAGACGCAGTAAACCGATCACCGCCGCCGAGCTTGCGGTGACTCCGCTGGTGAGCCGCGAAGTCGGATCGGGCACCAGAGACGCGTTGGACCGCGCACTCCGCGCAGCGCTCCCCTCCGGAGTCGAATTGGCTCGGCCCGCGCTGGAACTCACCAGTACGGCAGCCGTCCGAGCTGCGATCGCGGCCGGCACGGCGCCGGCGGCGCTCAGCGAACTGGCCGTTGCCGACGACCTCACCCTCGGTCGACTTCGTGCGGTGCCGATCGCGGACGTCGACCTCAGTCGGAAGCTGCGGGCGGTGTGGTCGTCGGGGCCGCACCCGCCGGCCGGACCCGCGCGTGATCTGGTGGCCATCGCGGCGCGGAGCTGATCGGGACTGCTCCAGCCCCACAACGCCGGGGCCATCGTCACCACCCAGGCGACTGCGCCGCCGGCGCGGTGAGCCCGGCTCGGAACAAGGCGTCTCGGGCATCGGCTGGGACCGCGGTGGACGCCAGTGCGGCCATGATCGGGATCAACTCGCGCGGCGGCGGCAACGCGAAGGCCTGGCACGCGAAGGAGGCGATCGCGGCGACGGCCCCCGCGATGAGCGCGGCGGCGACCCACCCTTGCGAGCCGAAGGCTCCGACGAATACCGCCGCCGCCAAACCGACGCCGACCGCGGCGACGACCCGCGCTCGATATCGGTAGGCCGAGTCCGGGAAGTAGACGACGGCCAGCCCGCCGAACGCGGCCACCGCACCGGCCGCCGGTTCACCCGCGAACTAGCCGACCAGTAGCGGGATCAACACGCTGAGCGAGGCCCTGGCAGCCACTGACCTGCGGGCGGACCCGACGCGGCGATGGCGGGTGCGACCGCGCGCAGATCAGCACGGATGAACTTCCACCCGACACTCCATCCGGCACGAGCACTCTCGACGATGGGCACGGCACCATCCTTTACGAAGCGGCGACGTCTCCTGCTCCGACCGATCCGAATCGGGTCTGTCAGAGGGGCTCGGTAGAGTTTCCTCGGCTGGACAGGACGCACCATAAACCCGCCCCCAAGTCCGGAAAGGGACGCTCATGGCTGCCGACGACTTCGAGGTTCGCGTGTTCGCGCTCGCCGATCATGCGCTGGAGCGGGTGCTTCAGCAGGTCACGCCTGACCAGTGGGACCGAGCAGTACCGGACTACGTAGCCGCCCGCGAATCCGGCCTGACCCTGCGCAAGATCGTGTCCTACCACTGCTATGACGAAGCCTGGGTGCCGGACGTGCTGGCCGGCAAGACCGCCGACGAGGTCGGTGACACCTACGACCACTACAAGCACGGGACCGGGCTCGCCGACCCGGCTGCCGAGTACTCCGTGCTGATGGAAGCCGCCATCGCTGCCGCCGAGGACTGCGCCCAGCTGGACGACTCGGTCCATCTCTCCTACGGCGACTTTCCCGGCCGCGAGTACCTCAAGCACATCTCCAGCTTCCGCGGCTTCCGCGCCTACGACATCGCCCGGTTCATCGGCGTCGACCGCACCCTGCCACCAGACCTCGTCGCCGGACTGCACGCCGAAGTCGAGCCGCAGATCGACACCTGGCGCGCCTGGGGCGTCTTCGGGCCCGCAGTGCCGGTGCCCGCCGACGCGGACCCGCAGAGCCGCCTGCTCGGCATGGTAGGCCGAGACCCGAACGCCTGATCCCAGACCAGCTTGGACGCTCTGCGCCCGGCAGCCCCCCTGGCTCGTCTTAACGCTCCCGCCGGACCTCGCCCCAGCCGGCCCCTGTTTCCCGCTGCAGGTGTCCGCGAACCGGGGCGCCTCACGCGAAGCAGCCAGCCTCGCGCGAGCCAGCCAGCTATACGCGAACGAAGCTGCTAGACGCGAACGATGCATCAATCGCGAACAGCAGTAATGATCGCGGCTGGGAGAAACCCTTCGTGGGACCGGGGTGACGGGGCCCCGCGCGATGGGGTTGGCTCACGCGGACCAGGCCTACCCACGCGCGACCAACCAGCTAGACGCGAACGAATCTGCTATACGCGAACGATGCATCAGTCGCGAACAGCAGTATTGATCGCGGCTGGGTGAAACCCTTCGCGGGACCGGGGTGAGGGAGGCCCCGCGCGATGGGGCTGGCTCACCCGCACCGGGGCGCCTCACGTGCACCAGCCAGCCCCCCGCGCGACCAGCCCCAAGCGACCAGCCTCGCGCGAGCCAGCCAGCTATACGCGAACGAAGCTGCTAGACGCGAACGATGCATCAGTCGCGAACAGCAGTAATGATCGCGGCTGCGAGAAACGATCGCGGCTGCGTGCGACGCTCGCGCAAACGCACCGCTCCCCCGCCGAGAATCGTGGAGGATGAGGACCGTATGTGGTCCTTATCCTCCAGGAGGCTCCAGCTGGGGCCGCAAGGATGCTCGTCGGTCCGCATAACCTCGCCTGAATAACCTGACCTGATGCGAAACCAGTCTCGGCCTCGACCCCGATGGACCGGCAACCGATGAACCCCGGCCCGATCAGGGCGGCGCGGGCGACGGCGCCGGGGTTGATGCGGGCGGTCGTCTACGACCGTGTCGGCGGTCCGCTGACTGTCCGCGAGGTGCCGGTGCCGCGCTGCCCCGCCGACGGCGCGGTGGTGCGGGTCGCTGCGGCAGGCTTGTGCCGCTCCGATTGGCACGCTTGGCGCGGCCACGACCCGGTGGCGTTGCCGCTCATCCCCGGCCACGAGTTTGCCGGCACCGTCATCGAGGTGGGTCCGACAGTGCGCGAGTGGCAGCCGGGCGCCAGGGTCACGGCGCCTTTCGTCCAAGGTTGCGGGGAGTGCGAGTTCTGCCGGTCCGGAGCCGCGCAGGTGTGCCCGCACCAGGTCCAGCCCGGGTTCACGGCGCCTGGCGCCTTCGCCGAGTTGGTCGTCGTGGAGCACGCAGATCTGAACCTGGTCCGACTGCCGAGGGGAGTCGACTTCGTCGCCGCAGCCGCGCTGGGTTGCCGGTTCGCCACTGCGTTCCGGGCCTTGACCGTGGACGGCGCCGTCAAGCCGGGTCACTGGGTGGCGGTGTTCGGCTGCGGCGGAGTCGGTCTGTCCGCCATCCTGATCGGCCGCGCCCTGGGCGCCGCCATCATCGCCGTGGACATCTCGGACGCCGCATTGCAGCGGGCCCGCGAGCTCGGCGCCTCCGCCGCGGTCAACCCCACGACAGCCGACGTACCCAGCGTGATCTACGAGATCACGGAGGGTGGTGCGCAGGTCACCATCGACGCCATCGGATCGCCGGCCGCCCTCTCGGACGCGATTCGGTCGTTGCGGCGACACGGTCGCCATGTCCAGATCGGTCTACTGCTGGGTGCGAACGCGACACCGGCGGTTCCGATGGACTTGGTCATCTCGCGAGAGCTGAGCATTCACGGTTCACACGGAATGGCCGCTGTGGACTACGGGCCGATGCTCGATTTGGTGGAGGACGGCCGACTCGACCCCGGGCTGCTGGTCGCCGAGGTGATGGCGCTCACCGATGTACCGTCCTCGTTCACCGCGATGGACGGACCGGCGGCCCGCGCCGGGATCACGGTCATCCGGCCCTGACTGCGGCCGATCCGATCAGGCCGGGCGACGCCGCCAACTGGACATCACGCTGCGCGCACGCGCGCCAACCCGCTCTCCGAGCGCGAGTCGGAGGTGTCTGCGCTGGTCGCCGAGGGATTGACCAACCGGGACATCGCCGCCCGGCTGCAGCTGTCCGAGCGCACCGTCGAGTCCCATGTGCGGCGAATACTGGCGAAGCTCGGCTTCGCCACCCGCACCGAAATCGCCACCTGGATGCTTCGACCACGGTGAACCGGCAGGCTCAGCCCGACCACTCGGCGAACCGCTGGTAGGCCACACTCAGCCGTTCGGCTAACGACTCCCCACCGAGGGCCGGCGGCGGAGCCGGAAGCTGTCGGAGCAGCAGATCGGCGTCGGTCACGAAGGTCGGCGTGCGCGGCGGCAACGGCGGCGGTGGTGCCCAGAACCGATCCGGCGTGACGCTCGGCAGCTCCAGCCCGGCCAACACGGCGGCAGCACCGAAGGTCGGCGCGAGGGGCGCCGCCGTTGCCGCAACGGCAGCGTCGGCAGCGTCGGGTGTACGCAACTCCCGCAGCCGGCTCAGCAATTTTTCGCGGTCGCGACCCCGCCACTTCAGCACCAGGAACGGGTCCTCGTCGAACGCCTCGGCCAGCAGGTAGAAGGTAGCGGCCAGGTGCTTGCAGGGAACCTCATGGTCGGGGCAGCTGCAGTCCTGCGCCAGGTCGCCGGTACTGCGAGGGAACAGTGGCGCCCCGGCGGCGGTGAAGATGTCGTCGAGTTCGGGCGGCACCTCCCCCGCCAACAGCTTGGCGCTGAGCAGTGCCTGCTCGGCCAGCGCCACCTCGGCACGGTTCCACACGTCGGCGTCGAACTCGCGCAGCCCGATCACGACGTCGTACGGACGCGCGCGGGAACCCTGCACCCGAGCCGCTACGACGCCGGGGTTGACCTCCAGCGAGATCACCTGGCCCTGCCGGGCGTAGGTGCGGCCGCGGGTCAACCTGCCACCCATGGCCAGCGACTCCAAGACGGTCAGAAACCGTCGGGACCACCAGGACGATCCGATGACTCCGCGCGCAGTCTTGGCCGTAATCCCGCCTTCGACTTTGCGCGGGCGCGCCTTCGGGTAATCCGGCCAGCCACCCTGCCGGTTGTTCGGCCGACCTACCATCCGGCCCTCGATTCATCGGCCGGCGCACGGCCGGACTCACCAACGGCACGATGACCGGACTCGCAGCAGGAGCGCGGTGACTCATTCAACGACGGCACCCGCTTCCAGTTGGAACAATTCGCGCAACTGCCCTGTGGACAGTTCAGTCAGCCACTGCTCCCCGTCCCCCACGACTCGGGCCGCCAGCCGCCGCTTGTCCTGGATCATCGCCGCGATCTTCTCTTCGACGGTGCCCGCGCAGACGAACTTGCGAACCTGAACCGCCCGCCGCTGGCCGATCCGATACGCGCGGTCGGTCGCCTGATCCTCCACGGCGGGGTTCCACCAGCGGTCCACGTGCACCACATGATTCGCCGCGGTGAGCGTCAGTCCGGTGCCGCCCGCCTTCAGGGACAGCACGAACACCGGCGGCCCGCCGGGCTCGTCGGACTGGAAACGGGTCACCATCTCGTCGCGCGCAGGCTTGGCCACCCCGCCGTGCAGGAACAGCACCTCCCGACCGACGCGCCCGGCCAGCCGACCCCGTAGCATCGCCCCGAACTCCGCATACTGAGTGAACAGCAGTAGCTTTTCCCCCACGGCGAGCGCCTCGTCGACGATCTCGTCCAGCCGCTCCAGCTTTCCGGACCTGTTGCCCAGTGCGCTGCCGTCCCGCAGGAAGTGCGCCGGATGGTTGCAGACCTGCTTCAGTTTGGTCATGGTGGCCAACACCAGGCCACGGCGTTCAATGCCGTCGGAGGACTCGATCCGCTGCATCATCTCGTCCACCACCGCCTGGTACAGGCCGGCCTGCTCCCGGGTGAGGTTGCACACGACGTCCATTTCGAGCTTCGCCGGGAGGTCGGCGATGATCGACGTGTCGGTCTTCACCCGGCGCAGGATGAACGGTGCGGTGAACGCTCGCAGGCGGGCGGCAGCCTCGTCGTCGCCGCGCTTCTCGATCGGCTCGGCGTAGCGCTTCTTGAACCCGGCGGCGGTGCCGAGCAGTCCGGGGTTGGCGAACTCCAATATCGACCAGAGGTCGGCCAACCGGTTCTCCACCGGGGTCCCGGTGACCGCGATCCGCACTTTGGCCGGCACCGACCGGATCGCCGTCGCCTGCTTGGTAGCACTGTTCTTGATCGCCTGCGCTTCGTCTGCGATCACCCGCGACCAGGTGATCTTGCGCAATTCGGCGGCGTCGCGGGCGGCGAGTGAGTAGGTGGTGATCACCAGGTCGGCGGCGGCGACGGCGGCGGCGAATTGGGCGCCGCGAGCCCGCTCTGCTCCGTGGTGAACGTGCACCCGCAGTCCCGGAGCGAACCGGGCCGCCTCCCGCTGCCAGTTTCCGACCAGAGACATCGGGCAGATGAGCAGGCTGGGCGGACCGTCCGATTCGTTCTCGGTGCAATGCGCCGCGTCGTGCGCGAGGAGCGCCAGCAGCTGGATCGTCTTCCCCAAACCCATGTCGTCGGCCAGCACACCGCCGAGTCCGGTGCGCTGTAGGAAATCCAGCCAGGCGAGACCCCGAGCTTGGTAGGGACGCAGAGTGCCGTCGAACCCGGCGGGCACATCGACGGGCGCGAGTCGATGTTCGGAGTCGCCGGAGAGCAACTCACCGAGCCAGCCGTCGGCGTGCACCCCTTCGATCGGCAGCTCAGATGTCGACAGTCCGTCGACACCGCCACCGAGACCCATGCCGAGTCGCAGCAACTCGCCGACGGTGGCCGTTCCGCTGCGACCGACGAGTTTCATCCCCGCCGCCAACTGACGCGCGTCCAGTTCGACCCACTGCCCGCGCAGTCGGACCATCGGAGCCTTCACCGCGGCCAGGGTGGCCAACTCGGCCGCAGTCAGCACCTCGCCGCCGACGGCTAGTTCGTGCCGGAAATCGGCGACGGCGTCCATCCCGACCCGGCTGACACCATCCACCCGACCCGGCTGGGCGGGCGTGGAAGCGGTGAGTCGCAGCCCCAACTTCTGCGGCCGGTGCCACCATCCGGGCAGCTGTACGCCGAAGCCGGCGGTTGCCAGCGACGGGGCTGCGATGGTGAGAAAGCGGTGTGCGCCATCGATGTCGAGTCGTAGCTGGGACGGTCGCGCCACCCGCAAACCCGCATCCAGTTCAGGGTAGATCCGACTGGCCTTGCCGAGTTCGGAAAGGAATGTCTCCTGCGGTGAGGGCACCTGCCGGGCCAGCGCCGGCAGCGCCCCGGTACTGCGCCAGACATCCTCCGCGGCCGCGATCAGGCTCGGTTCGTCGGTCGCCTGAAGCGCGAACTGCACGTACCAGTCTCCGCCGCTGCCGGCGCCTCGCACATCCGCGCCACCGAGATCGGCAGCGTTCACAGCCGCACCGTCCACAGCGGCACCGATCCACACCGGCACCGTCCACACCGGCACCGTCCGGATCCGGCAGGTCGTCGCGCGGCTCGACCAGCCGAAAACAGGCCCGCACCGGACCGGCGATCGCATCCCGCTGCCAGGACCCGATCAGCGCGCGCAGGGTGCTCAGCTCGACCTCATCCGCCCGGAAGACGGGGTCGGGCGCGGTGAGCGCCGCCCACCACGCCTGCGCTGTGGATTCCGCTCCGCGGGTGCCGCGTGGGCGCTTCGAGGAAAATCGCCCGGCGCTCAGCGCGGACCGGGCGGATGCGTCGACCAGTGCGTCCAATGCCTGCGACCATGCGGCGTGGGTGTCCGTCGGTGCAGCTGCGGCCAACGACGTCGGCATGGAGACCGCGAGGGCTCGGGCTCGGGCGGCGTCCGGTCCGGTCAGCACCGGCCGCCACACCGCCCGCGGTTCGTCGTCGTGGACGCCGGGCAGCAGCCGGCCGCGTTGGACGAGGTCTTCGGCGAAGTCCAGCAGGCTGCCGAGGTATGCCAGCGACGGACCCGCCACGGCCGGAATGTCCTCGGCAGAGGTGTCGGCGAAGCCGCGCATCAGGTTTGAAGCTGCGTGCGGATCGAACTCCCTTGTCGGCACGATGTACTCGCGCAGTGTCACCTCACCCGACGCCGATTCGACGTCGTCCTTTATGAGTTGCGGTGAGTGCACGGGTCGGGGGCCCCGGGCGGGCAACGTCAGGCACGCGGTGCCCGCCGAACCGGCCGCACCTGCAGAGAGGGGGCTGCCAGGAGGGCCCTCAGCCGCGGCGAGCAGTTCTGCGACTTGCTCAGTAGTCGCCGCGAACGGGTGCGCCGGTCGCCGGGGGGCGCGGCCGGGTTTCCGCGGCGGCGGCGCGGCGGTCGAATCCTCGGCCCAGAACGCCAACCGGCCCGGTGGGCCGACAGCGGCCCCAGCCCAGAATGCGTGTAGGACGAACATCGCCTCGCTCCCGGTCCGATGGTGTGCCGGAAGACAGCATTGCAGGCCGGTGGCTCCGCCGATCCGACTGACCCGCTGATGTGGACAGCCGGCAGTACGACGGCATCGTTGTGCACAGTCCTCCCATCACGTTCACAGGAGGGCACCGAGGCTCACCGGCGTGGATGAAGTCGGCCAGGGCTAGCTGGTCGACCCGCCTATACGTCGATCGACGTTTTCGATTTCGTCACGGTCGTGTTCAACTCGATGGTGTAGCGGACCGCGACCGAGGTTGGCGTCGCAGCACCCGGCGGCGAGGAACGGAGCCGGACGTGGAAGACCACCTCCGATCGAGCGCCGTCGCTCAGGTCGGCGGTGGCGTCCCGGGCAGCTCGCCCGGCACCGAACGGGGAGGCCGCGGCCTTGGTACCCGGGCCCGGCTGGTCGTCGCGCATCCGGAAGACGGTGCGCATCCCGCCGCCGACGACTGACTGCAGGAACCAGTCGAGCCGTGGAGCTGCGTGCGCATCCGGGTCAGACGCCGGGACGAAGCCGATGCAGAATACGAAGGAGCGCGGCCGCACAACCGACCCTAGGAACACCGCCGCAGACGGCTGTTGCAGGGCTGCGCGGGGCGGGTGCACGGCGCGTTTCGACCGGCAGGCCGTGGCTCCGGACGACGGGACCGGGGTCGCCACTACCCGCACGACGCACCGCCCGACAGGCCTCGTCTGATCAGCCGCAGAAGAGTGCACGGCCCGTTGAACAGAGCACGGCTGACCAGCACATCGTTGAACGCGGGTGCAGACCTGCGCAGTCGGATGTCGTTCGAATTCACACGGGCGCTCACTCGAAGAACGCTAGGGGCGCGCCGGCACAGGCGCCCCGGGTGAATACCTAGGTTCCGCCGGCATCCGGAGTGCCGATCTTGCGGGCCAACTCGACCCGCGACTTGACGCCCAGCTTCGCGTAGACATGCCCCAGGTGATAGCCGATCGTCTTCACGCTCACGGAGAGCCGCTGAGCCACCTCTCGATTGGTCAAGCCACCGGCCACCAGCTGCGCGACTATCACCTCCTGCGGGGTCAGAACCGACAGTGGCGACTCGTCGTCCGGGGCCCCCGACGAGGCGCCGGCCACCGCGAGTTCCGCCGCGCAGCGCTGTTGAAACGGGGTCGCCGCGAGGCGTTCGAAGAGAGCGTCTGCCGTGCGCAGCCGCTCGATCGCGGCGCGGCGCTCCCCTCGTCGGCGCAAAAACCGTCCGAAGGCCAGCTGAAGCACTGCGTGCTCCAGCGGATCCTCGGCGGCAACGCTCAACACCACCGCCTGCTCGAAGAGCGATCTGGCCGAATTGCCGTCACGTCGCGCGGCAGCCAGTTCGGCGCGCACCCGGGTGAGGGCCGCGCAGCGGCTCTGCCGTCCGCGAGCGTGGGCGTACGCCGTCAATCGGTCCAGTCGCTGTTCGGCGGCGGGGTATTCACCCAATTCGACCAGCGCCGCCGCGTGGTGCACCGACCAGTCGAAGAAGCCCGGCTCGTGATAATCGGGGCGTTCGAGGCCGAGCAGCCATTGCGACTCTGCGACGACACGCCTCGCGTCACCCCGACATGCGGCGAGGTGGACCGCGGCGTTGTCGACGAACGCCCTGCTGGCGACGTCCGCGAGAACGGCGGCGGCTTGCCGTGCGGCGGCGACCGACTCCTCTGCTTCGACCCACTGACCGCGCGCCGCCTGCACCGCAACCGGAGCCGACGCCGCGAAGGCCGACAGCCACGCCTGCCCGGTGTCCTCCACGAGAGACACCGCTTGCTCGGCCAGGGCGACCGCGACATCCCAATCACCGCAGCGGCTGTGCGCAAATGCCAGATATATCAGCGCGATCAACCGATGGGGTTCGACGCCGCCGCGGCGTACGTCCAGCGGGGCAGCGCCGCTCGCCTCGAGTTCGGCCAGCCCGCCGGGCGCGTCGTCAGCCCACAGGCGGTGCAGTCCGACGGCGAGGTGCCGGAGCGAGAACTCACCGTCCACGTCGGCGGCCGGAAGCAGGGCGGCTTGCCCGAGCGCCTCGTCAATCCGGCCCGCCATCGCCAAACCGGACATCAAACCCATCCGCGTGGTCTGCTCCATTCCGGGAGACAGCACGCCGGGGGCGAGGGCGATTTTCGACCAGGCTACGGCGCCCCTCCCGTCGCCGGCCTGCACACACAGCTGCACGAGGAGGGCGGCCGCCCCCACTGCGATTTCGGGCTCGGTGTCGGCCGCGGCGGCGCTCGCCGTCTCCGCCAATGTTCCGGCCTCCGCGGCACGCCCGGTCAGCCAGGCGATGTGCGCCTGCAACAGCAGTCGGTGTGGAGTCGTGGGCAGAGTGGCCAGCGCCGGTTGGTGCTGTGACACCGCGGGGAGATCCCCGTCCAGCAGCAGCATCTCGACGGCCGACACCAAGAGCGCATCGCGATCCGGTCCGGGCTCGCTGACGCGAACCGCGTCGAAGTACCAGCGAGCGGCGGCGTGCCAGGCGCCGCGATCCCGAGCCGCGATCGCCGCTGAGATGAGCTCGGCGACCAACGTCGCATCCGGCAGCACGGCCGCGGCCACTCGATGACGCAGCGATTCGATCCCAGACGTTGCTGCGGCGGCTCGCAGATGAAGCCGCGACCTGGTCGCCGCTCCCGTCGAGTCGTAGACCGCTGCATGAAGCAGCTGGTGGGTGAACACCAACTCCCTACCCGACGGGCCGTCGACCAGGTGAATCAGCCCGATTTCGGCGAGATCCTGGGCCGCAGCAGGGGGATCGGGCACCTCCGCCAGCCTCGCCGCCAGTGCGAACTGCGAGCGCGGGCCGAGCACCCCGGCGGCTTCCGCGAGCCGACCGGCAGCTGCGGGTCGGGCGGCGAGCGACCCTCGGATGGTCGCGGTCAGCGTGCGCGGCGCGGGTAGCCCAGGGCGCTCGTCCCCTAACTGAGCGAGTGTCAGTTCTGCGAGCAGGGCACGTAGATGCAGCGGGCTCCCGCCGGTGTGCTCGTGCAGGCGTCGCGCCTCGGGGCGGCTCAGTTCCCCGAAACCCGACACCGCGGCGAATTCACGGATGTCCGCCACCGACAGCCCGGTCAACCGGATGGTGGCGCCGGCCGCATCGACCAACCTGGTCAGACCGGGGGGCAACCGGACGAGTCCGTCCGGTCGAATGGTGATCAGCACCAGGACTCGCCCGGAGTGCAGGCGGCGGAAGGCGAATGTCAACGCCGCCAGCGATGCGGTGTCGACCAACTGCGCATCGTCGACGATCAGCAGCAACGGTGTCAGGTTGGCGGCCCAGAGCAGGGCGTCGAGCAGGATCGCGCCCGCGCGGAAGGCGTCTCGGGGACCGGTCCCCGGCGCATTGGGCGCCGAAGAATCGGGTGCCGACGAATCGGGTGCCGACGAATCGGGTGCCGACGGATGCGGATCGGGTGCGGTGACGGGATCGGCCGGGAGGGATCCGGGTGGGGTCGATCCGTGTGTAAGCGGGCCGAGGCGATCAATCAGTTGGTCGACAAGCCCCAGCGGAAGGTCGGTCTCGGTTTCATCTCCGGTCACCCGCACCACTCGGGCGGGGTTCAGTGTGGAGGCGAAGTGAGTCGCCAAGGTGGACTGACCGGTGCCGCTGTCACCCTCGATCACGACGAACCGCGGCGAACCCCCGAGCGCCGTCTGCCACTGTTCGCCCAGCAGACCCAATTCGACGGACCGACCGACGAAGAACGCGCTCATCCGCAGACCCTAGGCGGTCGACCTCTCGTTTCGTGAGAGCCTCGCCGGGCCGGCAGGTGCGCGAGAAGTCCCCGCGGCCATTGTCCGATCGATCCGGTGGTGCACCACAGCACACTCCGGTACCTCCGGGAGCGGCGCCGGGGGCTTCAAAGGGCCACCACGCAGACTCGACTTCAAGCACATCATCGAGACGGGTGACTATCTCTACCGAGGGCATGTCGCCCTGAGGTAGAGAGTCACCGCCAGGCGCAGATCGCCTGCGAGCTCCGGTTGGATCGATCCGAGACTGATCGCTTCGGGTGACCCTCTTGTGATCGGCTCATCGTCGGGAGCAGAATTCTTCTGGCATCGCGGCCCGATGCTGACGCCCGATCGGGACGCCCCGCCAGTGAGGTCCGGGAGCAGTCATGAGTTCCGTAACCGCTGAAATCGCCGAGAGCTTCGTCAAGCTGTGGGATGTGTCCTCGCCCCCCGGGCTCGCCGAGAAGGCCTACGCACCCGACTACATCGAGCACCGCCCGCTGCCCGGTCAGAGCCCCGGCATCGATGGGCTCAATCAACTGGCGAGCGTCTACTTCTCCGTCTTCCCCGACCTGCACACCCGGGTCGAGGTCGTTCTCGACGACGGCGACCTCACTGTCGTGCGGTGGAGTGGGAAGGGCACCCACGAAGGCGACCAGATGGGGATGCCGCCTACCCACCGCGTGGTGAACTTCAGCGGCATCGACATCTTGCGGGTCGCCGACGGCAAGGTGGTCGAGCACTGGGGCGAGACGAACGGGCTCGAGGTCATGCAGCAACTCCAGGCCGACTGATCCGGGAGGGTCGCCGCGTGTCCGACATCGAGCGCAGCAAGGAAGCAGCGCGCACCTTCTTCGACCAGGTGTGGAGCCGCGGACAGGTGGACCGCGTCGGCGACTTCCTCGCCGACGACTTCATCAGCCACAACACACTCAAGGTGAGTATCACGAGCCCCGCCGACTACGCCGCCGGCGTGGTCGCCTACCGCCTGTCCTTCCCGGACCTGGTCAGCACCGTCCACGACGTCCTTGCCGAAGGTGACCGGGTCGCCGTGCGCGGCACGGATCGCGGGACTCATCGCGGGCCCTTCATGGGACGCGAGCCCACCGGGCGCACTGTCGAGATCGGCTGGATCGAGATCTTCCGAATGGAGGACGGTAAGGCCGCAGAGGGTTGGGTGGAGGCCGACTTCGGGGACTTGCTGGCCCAACTGGACGCAGACATTTCCAACCCCCCCGGCGACCCCGCCGCCCCCGCCGGCGGCGATCCGGCGGCATCCTGAGCCTCCCTCATCACCCACTCTGCGCGACCTCCACCGCACGCCCATGTCCGCGCGACCTCCGCCGGACGCCCGAGTCTGTGCGATGAATACAGTTGGCCGGTGCTCCTTCAGGTCACTGGCCTCAACCGGCGCTTCGGACCGGTCGAGGTGTTGCGCGAGGTGAGTCTGGAGTTACGCGGGGGTCAGGCCATGGCGGTGATCGGGCCGAACGGCTCGGGCAAGTCCACGTTGCTTCAGTGCGTCGTCGGGAATCAACGCCCGGACGAGGGAACGGTCACCCTCGACGGCGAGCCGCTGCGGGAACAGGATCCGAGCGTGCGTGCCCGACTCGCCGTCGTGGACGAGGGCACCGAATTCTTCCCGGCGCTCACCGTCGCCGAGCACCTCGGTCTACTCGCCGCGGTTCACGAGGTGGACGACGCCGAGCAGGTGGTGCAGGCGCTGCTGGCCGAAGTGGGCCTGACTGCGCAACGGAATCAGGTGCCGCCGACACTGTCGTCCGGGCAGCGCCGGCGCCTCGCCCTCGCTGCCGGTTTCGTTCGCCCGTGGTCACTGCTGGTGCTGGACGAACCGGAGCAACGGTTGGACCGAGAGGGCATCGGCTGGCTGACAGATCGGCTCAACGCGGCGAAGGCGGCCGGCGGAGCGATCTTGTTCGCCTCGCACCACACGGGCCTGATCGACGCGGTGGCAGACCACCGGTACACCGTCGGTGAGACCGGCCGATGAGGCTGCTCGCCCAGGTTCGCCGGACTTCACGGCGCCGGCAGGAGGAGCCGACAGACTGGTACAGCGTCGTGCTCGGCGTCGCGGTGCTCGCCGGCTTCCCGATTCAAGTGGTCATCGGGCTGCTCGTCGAAAGCGGGCGCGGCGCCGCCGTCACCCGGGTCCCTTTCACCTTCGCCGTGGGCGTCGGCATTCTCATCGCTTCGCTGGGCCTCGTCGTCGCCATCGCGGTCGGGCCGCTACGGGCGACGCCGAGCGAGTTCAGCTGGGTCTTCAGTGGGCCGGTCGAGCGCCGCTCCGAGCTCGCCCCCCGCTGGATCGGGACGTTGCTGACGACCGGACTGGCGGGCGCCGTCTTCGCCGCGGTCGGCGCGGTGCTTGCCGGGGTGTCCGCCGAGACCGTCGCCCTCGTCGGGTTCACCGGGGCGGGGTTCGGCGTCTTCGTCACCGCCGCAGCCACCTGCCTGCAGGCCGCGGCAGCCGCAGGCCGGCGGCGTGTGCAGTCCGCGGCGTTCACGGTGGCGCTCGCCGGTCTCGCTGTGGCCGGACTCTTCCCCGACTCCCCCCGCAGCACCGGCACTCTCGCCCACGGTGATGTCGGCCTCGGCCCACTGATCGGCGCTGTGGCCGCCGGCGCGGCGGCCGTCGTCTTCGTCGTTAGAGGCTGGCGTTCCCTGCCTTGCCTCGACCGCGTCGCGCTGACCGCGGGAAACGCCGTCGCAACCGCAGTCAGCGCCGCCGTCCTCTTCCTGGACCCAGCGCTTCTAGGTGGCGTCCTGTCGCAACGCCAGGCCGCCCAGCTCCGGGTCGCCAGGTCCTGGTCGTTTCCGACGGGTCGCGTCCCAGCCCTATTGGTCGCCGACTGGTTGCAGGCGGCCCGGAACCGGCGGGCGATCGCCGTCTTCCTGGCAGCGCTGCTCGGGCCCTATGCTGCGGCCGGCGCCGTCGCCGAACGCTGGGTGCCGGTAGTGGCCTTGGGCTGCGCAGTGGCCGCGATCTCCCCGTTGGCCGCGGGACTGCGACAGATCTGCCGTTCGCCTGCCCTGCGACGAAACCTGGGCGGCAGTGATCGTGCGCTGCGGCTGATTCATCTGGCACTCCCCGCCGCGGCGGTACTGATCTACACCGCCGGGGTGGCGCCCGCCGTGCCCGCCACCCACCTCGCCGCGCTGGCGCTGGTCCCGGTCGGGGTGTTGGTCAACGTGTGGTTGCGGGCGACCGGCAAGCCGATCGAACTGGGGGCTCAGATCGCCGACACCGGGTTCGGCCCGCTCCCGATCGAACTGGCCTGGTTCTTGATCCGCGGCATCGGGCCACTCGCGGTCGTCGTCGGTGTGCAGCTCAGCCTGTAACGGCCGTAGGTCACGCGCGCTGGCAATGTCAGCACCCGGCGACCCAGCCATGCGCGAGCCGCCGTCGAACGCGCTGAACCACTTTTGGTCCAGGCGCAGGGGCCTCGCAGAATCCGTGCCGCCGGGCGAGCCCGATGAGTCAAACGCTCACGTTCAGTTGGAAATCTGTGCGCTCGACCGAAGCGTGACCAGTGCGGCGGCGGCGAAACCGACACCGGTCAGCGACCACGCGGCGGCGTCGGCCCAGTGGTTGGTGACGAAGACCGCGAAAAGCAGGTGCAGCGGTTGCGAGATCGCCAATCCGACCGCCGCCCAGTGCGGTATCGCCCGCCAGAGAGCGATGCCCAGCAGCACGCCGCCCGCGATGTGCCCGACGACGAAGATCACGATGCTCACCGTCGACGTGGGCAACGATTCAGCGGCAGCGCCGAGCGACACGATCGTCTGGTTGTCCAGTCCACTGCGATGCGCCGCCAAAATGAACGCGTCTCCCCCGTCGGCCGCGAACAGACTCATGAAACCGACCCACGCGACGACCGCTGCCACGATGCCGAGGACGGGTCGGGTGCGGATGGCGAGCCGACCGGCGATCAGGATCCCGAGCGGCAGGGTGAGCACGGCCAGGTAAGAGAGCCAGAGCACCAAGAGCTCCGCTCCGGGAGCAGCCCCGATCTTGGCGACGATGGTGGCGGGGTCGTCCACGGTGTCGTAGGGCAGGAAACCGCGGACCAGACCGATTGCCAGCGGGCCGATCGGCGCGATGACCACCGCAGCCCGAAGTAGCAGAAGCCGCGTGGGAACGATTGAGCTCGTTGGTGGTGTCGCCGAGGAGGGTGCGGCTGAGGGTGCCGCTGCAGAGGTTGTCATGTGCGCACCCTCCGCCGATCAGGCACCCGGCGACCAGGGCAGGCGCACCTTTCGAGCTCGGGAAAACGCCCGGTCGAATCCGGGAGATCTCCCGGGTCGGAGCAGGCGGCGTGGTGGGACGATCTGACGTATGCAGTTCGTCGACGCGGTTCATCCGGGCGACGGATCGCGTCACCACGTGGCGGATCCGCACCGCCGAACCCGGTGGACCAGAGTCGCCGCCGTCGGACTATTCGGTCTCGCCGTCGCCGAGTTGGTGACGGCGGTGATCGGTGTCGTCGTGGCGCAGCTCAGTTTCCGCGAAGCTGCCGGGTCGTATCTGGTCACGAACCTCGTGATCGGGACGAGCTGTGCCGTCAGCGGAATCTTGTTGACGTGGCATCGGCCCCGGAACCAGGTCGGCTGGTGGCTGGCGGTAGCGGGGGTCAGTCAGAACCTCACCGCCGCCGCTGCGCCGTTCCTCGTGGCTGCGCCGGCATCCGGCCGGCCCACCGGATGGGATCGCACGCTGGCGACCATCTTCTCTTACAGCTGGCCGTGGTCTATCGGGTTGTGCCTGCCGATGGCGCTGCTGCTGTTCCCCACCGGAACTCTGCCGTCGCCGAGGTGGCGTTGGGTGGCCGCAGCCGCCGTGGTCGCGGGTCTGGCGTTCGTCGTGCAGACGGGGTCCGATTCGGGTGGGGTCGACGGCACCGGTCGACTCACGCCGTGGTGGGTGATCGAGCAGCGGGGTGCCCTGGTCTGGCAACTCGCCGATTTCGCGCCGCTGCTCGTCGATCTGGTCGCACTGGTGGCGTTGATCATCCGGTATCGACGGGCGGACGAGCGCGGTCGCAGGCAGCTGCTCTGGTTGGCGTTATCGCTGCTGATCATGCTGGCGGTGCTGGGTTTCTGGGGTCCGCTGGTGCCGGGCCTGGGTGTGCTGAACCTGCTCGCCATCGCGTTGGTACCGCTGTCGATGACCGTCGCGGTGCTGCGATATCAGCTGCTCGACATCCGCCTCGCGGTCTCGCGGACCCTCGTGTACGGCCTACTCACAGTCGCCGTAGTGCTCGGATACCTGGGTCTGGTCGCCGTCGCGGACGCCACCCTGCGAAGCGACGCCTCCCGAGGCACTCCCGCCGCGCTGTTCACCCTGCTCATAGCACTCGCTTTCAATCCGGTGCGGGTGTGGTTGCAGCGGCTGGTCGACCGAGCGGTCTATGGCGACCGGTCGGACCCGGTCCGGGCGGTGGCGCGGTTGGGCCGGCGGTTGGCCACCGGAGATCAGGCCGATCTGCTGCAAGCGGTGATCGACGCACTGCGTCTGCCCTACGCGGCGTTGCGGATCGGCGGGAGCGAGCGTGCCTCCGGCGGTGCGCCGACAACCCGGCTGGAGACGGTGCCACTCCAGTACCGCGGTGAGCAGGTCGGGGAGCTGGTGGTCGGGCTGCACCCCGGTCAGGTCACGCTGCCCCGGCCCGACCGTGCGGTGCTGGACCTGCTGGCCGCGCCGATCGCGGTCGCCGCGCACGCCACCACCTTGGCCGAGGACGTGCGGCGCTCCCGGGAGCGGGTCGTGAGCACCCGTACGGAGGAGCGGCAGCGGTTGCGGCGGGATCTGCACGACGGGCTGGGGCCGGCGTTGACCGGGATGGCCTTCCAGGTCGACGCAGCGCGAAACATGTTGCGCACCGACCCCGACCGATCCGAGGACCTACTCCGGACGCTGCGCTCCGAGCTGACCGAAGCGTTGGACGCCGTGCGCCGACTGGTGGACGCGCTGCGCTCGCCGGCACTGGACGAGCTTGGTTTGCGGGGCGCGCTGACAATTCGGGTGGAGCAGCTGAATGCGGGGCCCGTCGCGGTCGAGATGGATTTCACCGCACCAGAAACGCTGACCCTGCCGCCCGCGGTGGAGGTGGCCGCGTACCGGGTCGCCGTCGAGGCGCTGACCAACGCCGTGCGGCATTCCGGCGGGACCGCCGTCCGGCTGTCGGTCGCCGCCGAGGGCGACGTGGTGATCACCGTCGAGGACGATGGGGATTGTGGGGGTCTCGGCTGGCGTCCCGGAACCGGTCTGACCTCGATGCACGAGCGGGTCGCCCAGGTGGGCGGCTCGCTGGCGGTCGGCCCGTCGACCGCGGGTGGACGGGTGGTCGCTCACCTGCCGCTGACGGAACCTTCACCGCAGCACGCCCCTGTCGACCCCGTCGGCCCGGGTGACCGGGGTGGCCCGGGTGAACTGGGTGACGATTCGGCGGCTGCTGCCGACCGAGGCGACGCAGCGTCGCGGTCGATGCTGTATCCGGAGCCGTCCCGGTGACGGGCGACAATTCCGACCTCGGCGCACCAGCCGCCGACATCACGGTGGTGATCGCCGACGATCACCCGGTGGTGCGAGACGGTTTGAGCGCACTGCTCGGCTCGATCGCCGGCATCCGTGTCGTCGGGACGGCGGCAACAGGTCGCGAAGCCATCCGCGCCGCGGTGTCCCAACACCCCGATGTGCTGGTCCTCGACGTTCAGATGCCCGACCTCGACGGAATCGCGGCGGCCCGCGAGATCACCCGTGTCGCACCGAGTGTCGCCGTGCTGATGCTGACCATGTTCGACGACGACGACTGGATCTCGGCGGCGGTGCGGGCCGGCGCCGCCGGCTATCTGCTCAAGGGCGCCTCGCAGGACGAGATCGTCCGGGCCATCACCGCGGTGGCTGCCGGCGAGGCGATTTTCGGCCCGGGCGTCGCCCGTCGGGTGCTCGGTCAGCTCGCCGGGCGGGCGGCTTCGCCCGACCCCTTTCCGCAGCTGACCGCGCGCGAGCGGCAGATCTTGGCGCTGCTGGCGGGTGGTCTGCCGATCGGCGCGATCGGCGCCAAGCTGGGTCTGGCCGCGAAGACCGTCACCAACCACACCTCCTCGATCTACGCCAAGCTGAATGTCAGCGGCCGCGCCGAAGCGGTGCAGCGGGCCACTCGGGCCGGCCTGGTCGGCTGAGCCCGGCGGGTCGCTGTTCGTCAGCCGGCGCGACCGATGGTGAACGCGGTCAGGAAGCCGGCGGCGGTGATCAGGCCGGTCAACGCGTGGGTGCGCTCGAACGCCTCCGGGATCATGGTGTCGGCGAGCATCGCCAGGATCGCGCCCGCCGCAACTGCGGTGATCACCGCGACCGTGCCCGCGGAGGCGTTCTTCAGGGTTGCGGCGCCGATCAGTGCGGCCGCCCCGCTCATCGCCGCGATGCCGCCCCAGACCCCGAAGACGTAACCGGCGCTGCGGCCGGCGCCCTTCATCCCCGCCGCGCTGGACAGGCCCTCCGGAACATTGGAGATGAAGACAGCGGCCAGCACACCCACACCGACGCCGTGGCCGGAGAGGAGCGAGAGTCCCAGCACCACCGATTCCGGGATCCCGTCCAGCAGCGCGCCGATCGCGATGGCTGCACCGCTGCCCGCGTGATCGGACTCGGACGGTTGGTGATCCCCGGAACGCTTGCGGTGCTGGGCGCCCCGACGAGCCAGCAGGGTGTTAGCGGCGACGTACACCACGGCTCCGGCGACGAATCCGCCGATCGTGGAGCCCAGCCCGCCGCGGGTTTCGGCCTCGTCGACCAGGTCGAAAGCCAGCGCCGAGATGAGCACACCGGCACCGAACGCCATCACCGTCGCGACCACGCGGGGCGGCACCCGGACGAACCAGGCGACGCCCGCGCCCAGCACCAGGGCCGCGCCACCGATGAGACCCCACCAGCCCGCCTGCAACCACACCGGCATGACCGACCCCCTGTCACCTGCACGATCGCGAGTCGACCAGTGCATGCCCGCCGGCCCGCCGTGGAGAAACAGGCCCAGGCGAGGTGCGCGGTGATGCACTACTCGCGGGCAGCTTGGCGAGCCGGCGGCGGCGATCGCTGCGGAGACCGCGTTATCGACTCCTGGCCCGACGTCGGCCGGTCGTATACCGTCCGCGCCGTGGAGGACCGGGCGCGTCGCCGCACACCGCGAGTGGTCTGTCGCCACGGAGCACGACACCTTGTTGAAGGCTTCGAAGATCACTGGCCCGGATTCGCCCGACTGCCCCCTGGAGCCCGAGGTCGAAGAGGTATTCATTGCTCAGGCCGACCATCCGCACGGCAGTCGGCTGCCCGTGCGGAGCTCGCGACGACGTCGAGCATCCCGCCGAGGTTGGCCGTCCACATGTCGGTGAGTTCGGCGGGGTCGACGGTCTGGTCGAAGTCATTGGCGCCCACGTTGAAGGCCACGATGTCGGCGCCGGCGATGGCGTCGCGGTATTCGAGTTTGTTCCTGAGTTCTTCGCCCACCGTGCGGATCACCTGTAGTCGATCTGCGAGCGGTGCTGACACCCGAGCCGCGCTGTCGTCGGCAGGCGCTTGGGCCGCTGTGCATCGTTGCGGTCGGCGGCGTTCGCCGCGAGTTCACAGTCGGCGCCCGACAATAGAGTCGCGGCGGGGCTCGCCGAGGGGCGCATCTGGAGTAGTCCGGCGATGTGCGCCCAGAGGGGAGGTGAGGTTGATGGGGAGACGCAGAACTGCGAAAGCCCCGACCACATGGCCCTGAAATCGTACGAACCACGGCCATCGTGATCGGAGGATCGCGTCTGTAATCCGGTCCCTGAGATAGGGGCAGGCCCGTCCATCAGGGGGGAGTCGTCAGTCTGCAGCTGGCGGCTCCCGCCCCGTCATAGTACGACAGTGACTGCGGGTGGCACCAGACTCAAACTCGGTGCAGGCCGACTCAGCCCAGAGTTGGCCCATCGAATGCGAATCGGCCGAGGATGCAGCGTGGCCAACGAACATTCGGTGGGCGAAGTACGCTCGCCCGACAGCGATCCGGCGGCGCCGCAATGCCGCCGGCGGGCTTGGCGGCGACCGATACCGCACCGATCGGCCCGCGACTACGTGATTCCGAACAGCCTTCGGCCTACCCGGCGGCCGCCTCCGGTGCAGTGGAGAAGTCCGACACCCGCTGGTCCATATCCTGCTCTGACACGGGGAAGCCGGGGAAGCGACTGAGCCGCTGCAGCGGGACGGCCCGCATCATCTGGCCGTTGATCGGGTCGAACATCACGGTGTCGAACTCGTTTCCGGCCAACGACTCTCGCAGCCACGGACCGGCCGCCGGATGGGCCAGCCACTCGTCGGCGGTGGACAGCGCGGTCAAGGCCGGGACGACCCGCTCACCGGTGAGTTGAATGCTGTCCCGCAACCGGATTTCCCGCGACGACGCGCCGACCCGAACCTCGAACTCACCGGCCTCGACCACCCAACGCCCGGCCGGTACGTGCCAGAACGCGAAAGCTCGATCGTCCAGGACGATGCTGACCGCTGTGCTCTCGCCCGGCTCGAGGGTGACCCGGTCGAAGCCGCGAAGCTCCTGCTCGGGGCGGTAGACCGTGGCCTGCGGATCGGTGACGTACACCTGGACTGTCTCTACCCCGGCCCGGTCGCCGGTGTTGGTGACGGTCAGGGTGACCTCCACCTCGGGGTGCTCGCCGTCGGTGCGGATCGTGGTGTGCAGGTCGCTGTAGGCGAAGGTCGTGTAGGCGAGTCCGTGACCGAAGGGGTACGACACCGGCAGGTCGCGGGCGTCGTACCAGCGATATCCGATCAGCAGGCCCTCGCCGTAGCGGACGTGACCGTGCTCGCCGGGGAACGCCCCGATGGTCGGGTTGTCCTCGTAGCGAACCGGGATGGTCTCGGCGAGTTTGCCCGACGGGGAGACCACGCCGCGCAGCAAGTCGGCGGTGGCCGCGCCCCCGGCCTGGCCGAGTAGCCAACCCTCGAGCACGGCCTGCGCACGGTCCTGCCACGCCGCGACCGTCACGACGGAGCCGTTCGACAACACCACGACGACCTGTGGGTTGGCGTCGGCGACGGCGTTCAACAGCTCGATCTGCGCCGCGGGCAGGTCCAGGTTGTCGCGGTCGTACCCTTCGGACTCGTATGAGGACGGCAGCCCGAGGAACAGCACGACGACCTCGGCGGCGGCGGCCTGCTCGACGGCCTCGGCAATGAGGGCCGGGTCGGACGCGGCATTCTCGGTCGGAGAACCCGGCGGCGAAGGTGACGTCGCGGCGGCCGTCCAGCGCGGTGCGCAGCGCATCGAGTGCGCTGTCCAGGCGGGTCGGGTTGACCTGGGACGAGCCGGCGCCCTGGTACCGCGGCGATCTGGCGAATTCGCCGATGACGGCGATCGATCCACCGTGATCGGGCAGCGGCAGGATCCCGTCGTTCTTCAGCAGCACGGCGCTGGATGCCGCGGCCTCGCGGGCGAGGTGGTGATGTGCGTCGAAATCCACCGCCATCGCGGGTTCGGCGCTGATCGCCCTGTCTACGAGGGCGAGCACTCGGGCGACGGCCCGGTCGAGATCGGCCTCGCTGAGGCGACCGTCGCTGAGCGCGTCCAGGATGACCTTGGTGCCGGCGCCGCCGGACGACGGCATCTCCAGGTCGAGCCCGGCCGCGACCCCGGCGTCCCGCCGGTTCACCGCGCCCCAGTCGGACACCACCAGACCCTCGAAACCCCACTCGTCGCGCAGCATCTCGGTGAGCAGCCAGCGGTCCTCGGAGGCGTAGACGCCGTTGATCCGGTTGTACGAGCACATCACCGTCCACGGCTGCGCCTTGGTGACCACCCGCTCGAAGGCGGGCAGATAGATCTCGCGCAGGGTGCGCTCGTCGACGTCGGCCGACACCGTCATGCGGTCCGTCTCCTGGTTGTTCGCCGCGTAATGCTTCAGCGAGGCGCCGACGCCTTCACTCTGCAGAGCCGTTGACCATGGCCGCGGCGAGTTCCCCGGCGAGCAGCGGGTCCTCGGAGAAGTACTCGAAGTTGCGGCCGCACAACGGGGACCGTTTCATGTTCACGCCGGGGCCGAGCAGCACCGCGACGTCGGCCGCTCTGGTCTCCGCGCCGAGCGCTTCACCGACCCGGGCCAGCAATGACACGTCCCAGCTGGACGCCAAACCGACCGCCGGCGGGAAACACGTCGCCGGCACGCTCGCCGTCAGCCCGAGGTGGTCGCCACCTTCGGCTTGCTTGCGCAGGCCGTGCGGGCCGTCGCTGACCATGATGGCGGGAATCCCGAGCCGCTCGATCGGCTGGGTCCGCCAGAAGTCCGAGCCGTCGAGCAGTGAGGCCTTCTCCTCCACGGTGAGTTCTGGCGAGCAGTTCGGGGACGTCCAAAGACATCTTCGATGACGGCACTGTGCTCCTTATGAGTGAGACATCGGCTGGTCAACATATCGCAGCGTGCCCGAAACCTGAATGTCCACGACATGGGTGCCTGGGCATGCCACCCATCGCGCGAACCACGTCCGCAGGGACCGCAGAACCCCTGTGTGTCGGGGTTTGCGCGTAGGGCCGCTGTCCTTCCCCCATCGCAGCCGGCAAGCGATGACTACGCGCAGCGGACGGCCTCGTCGACCGTCCAGGTGTCGTTCGTCGCCGACTGGACCACGTGCAGACGTAGGTTGTCCGTCGAGACGTAGACACTCCGCGCCCCGTCGCTGGTGACCATCCATACCGCATCAACCGGCGCGGTGAACGTCGCCGCCCACGACTGGGACACGAAGAATCGGGCCGCCTCGATCGGCGACGCCTGGCCGGTGAAATCGCTGATCAGATCGAGGATCATGTTCGAGGTCGCACCCGCGCAGGTGAACACCGGCGTCCCGCTGCCCGCCGTTCCCGAGCCGGACGTCACCGCGGCCGGTATCGAGGCGGGCTCCGGCACCGACTCCGGGCTCGTGCCGGCGGTCGTCTCGGCGCCTGGCTCGGTGTCCGTCACCGTAATGATCACCGAGCTGGTGGTGTGGGCGCCGGATTCACCCGACGCGGCCGTGTTCACGGGGCGTCGGGCACACGCTGACAACATGACCAGCGAGACGGTCAGCACAAGAACAAGCGACAGCTCGCCGACTGGCCCAGACGTTCCGAGGCGCACCCGTGACCTCACCAGAAAATGCTACGACCGTGGCGGGGGAATTAAACCCGATGTCACCCGATTGATTTCCTCGGATCGCGATCGCCCGATGCCTACAAACACTGGGCCGGTCCGAACAGTGGGCTTGTCGGACGACGGCTGAATGGTGGCCAGTCCTCAGGTGTTGACTCGGCGCGAATAATCTCCACCATGAGCATGGAATGTCGCTCGCGACGCTGATGGTGATCGTGCTGTGTGCTGCGTGTGCATGGCATGCGGCTCCAGATAGCGAGGTGAACAGCATCCCCGTGGGCTTGACTGAGACAACGGGTATGTCGGCTCCGCCGGACTGCGGCTGCGCAAATACCACCGGGACGGAACACGTGGCCTTCCCCGGTATGGGAACGCCCGTCCCCTTCACCTGGCAACTTGGGACCGGTAGCGCCACCGTCGACCAGATGACCTGGACAGGCACGACCCACACACCGATGGCCATGGACGTGCTGCGGCTTCAGGTCACGGTCGAGGCTCTCACCGGTCAGGCCGATTTCGACACTGAGACCTGGGATGCCATGACTGCCGACGGCCGGCTGCTCCGGACGGATGAAGCCCTCGACCCGACCGGCGCGTCGCCGGACACGTGGAAACGGCTCAATACCGGGGAGAGACACCAGGGCTGGGTGACCTTCACCGTTCCGTACGGCTCAACCGACGTCTACTACACGATTCTCCAGCAGCGGTTGGCCGTGTTCTCGGCTCCCGTGGAGCCGAGAACCACTGCCTCGACGTCGGCATGAGCCGCTGTCCACACATCCGAAAGGAAACTGCGCCAAGGAATGCCCCCTTGCGTCCCACAGCTCCGGCGGGCGGGTTTGCCCACGTAATGTCTCCTTGCCCGGGTTGCAGCATCGGCAAATGACGATTACCCGGGCCAACCTGGACATCAGCGGTGGCAGCGGAGGGTGAACCATTCAGATCCACGCCGGAATTCTCGCGTCCAGCCCGACCGACCTGACGACATTCCTCGGTTGCTCGCACGCGACCGCATTGGACGTCGCGGTGGCGACCGGAGCGGCGACACCGCCGTTCGTCCGGCCGGACGAATCGCTGGAGTTGCTGTTCCGCAAGGGCATGGAGCACGAGGCCCGGTACCTCATGGAGTTGGCGGACCGCGTACCGGTGGTGCGCATCGACCAATCGTCGGCGGCGCAGGCCGCGGCCGACACCGAACGGGCCATGCGAGCCGGCGCGGCGGTCATCTACCAGGCCGCCTTTGAGCATGCCGGGCGGCGCGGCCAGGCGGATTTCCTTCTTCGGGTCGACCGGCCGTCGGCTCTGGGCGCCTGGTCGTACGACGTCGCGGACGCCAAGCTCGCCCGCCGACTGAAGGTGCCGGCCCTGCTGCAGATGGCCGCCTACGGCGAGCATCTGAGTCCGCATCCAGGGCGCTCCCCCGATCTGGCTGACCGTGATCGGCGGCGACGGAACCGAGTTCGCCTACCCGTACGACGACGTGGTCAGCTACTACCGGCAGCAATCGCGGCGGTTCGAGACGTTCACCGGGGCGCCCGGCGGGACGTCCGCGCAACCGGTCGCCATGTGTGCGCAGTGTCGTTGGCACGCCACCTGCGCGACCGGGTGGCGGGCCGCCGATCACCTGTCGCTGGTCGCCTTCATGCGCACCGATCACCGAGAAGCGTTGGAGTCGAGCGGCATCACCACGGTGGCGGCGCTGGCGGGCGCGGACTCGGAGGCGCTGCCGCGGTCGATCGGTAGGCACTCGCGGGAGCGGCTGGTGGCGCAGGCCCGGTTGCAGCTGCAGGAGCGGGCCACCGGGGTGCCGGCGTACGAGTTGTTGGAGCCGGCGCCGGGAATCGGCCTGCAACGGCTGCCGACCCCGGACCCCGGCGATCTGTACCTGGACTTCGAGGGTGATCCGTACGTCGAACCGGCGGGTCGCGAGTATCTGGCCGGTCTGGGTGATCGGTCCGGCGCGGTCGAGGCGTTCTGGGCGCACAGCGCCGACGAGGAGAAGCGGCTCACCGAGCAGTTGATCGACCGGATCCTGGCGCAGTTGGAAGCCGCACCCCGGCATGCACGTCTACCACTACGCACCGTACGAGAAGAGTGCGTTGCAGCGGTTGACGTCTCGACACGGGGTGGCCGAGGGCAAGCTCGACGTGCTGCTCCGCGCGGAGGTTCTCGTCGACCTGTACGCGGTGGTGCGGCAGGGGTTGCGGATCAGCAAGGAGTCGTACTCGATCAAGAAGCTGGAGGCGTTCTACTGGGGCCACACCCGCAGCGAGAACAGCGATGTCGCCGACGCGATGTCGAGCGTGGTCGCCTACGAGCGGTGGTTGGTGGAGCGGGACGACACCACCCTGGCGCAGATCCTGGCCTACAACGAGGACGACGTCCGGTCCACGCTCGCGCTGCACGACTGGCTGGAGCAGCGGCGCGCCGAGGCCGAGGCTGTCTTCGGCGCACCACTCCCCCGGCCCGGATCCGGGCAAGCCCGCCGAGTCCTATCAGCCGACCGACGCGGAGCTGGCCGAGCAGGCCCTCGCCGAGAAGCTTCTCGCCGACGGGGAGGACCTGCTGGCCGGTCTCGTCGGTTGGCATCGCCGCGAGCAGCGGCCCGGCTGGTGGCAGTTCTTCCGGTTGGAGGACGCTCGACGAGGAGGAGCTGATCGACGACGGGTCGGCTCTCGGCGGGTTGGGAGAACCCGTGCACGTCCGGGACGTGAAGCAATCGCACGTGCATCGGTACTCCTTCCCGCCGCAGGACACCAAGCTGCGGCTCGGGCGACCGGCGATCGACATCGACACCACAGAAGTCCTGCGGGCGAGATCGTCGAATTCAGCCCGGAGGAGGGCTGGATCGAGCTGAAAATCGGCAAGAAGGCGGGGCCGACGGCCGCGCGGACTGGGTCCGGAGGGCCCGCTCGACGACAAGGCGCAGCGGGCGGCCATCGCCGAGGTGGGCGCGGTGGCACTCGCCGGGGGCGACTGCCTCGGGCTGCGACTGCTGCGCCGGGTGGTGCCCGTCGGGTTTGCCGGTGGCGGTCGGGCGAGACCCCGGCCGAGGCGGTGGTCCGGATCGGAACTGCTCTGGGCGGTGCGGTTTTGGCGGTGCAGGGCCCGCCCGGCACCGGCAAGTCGACCGCGGGGGCGGCGCTTGATTCGGGCGCTGTTGGACGCGGGGCTGCGGGTCGGTATCACCGCGCTGTCGCACGCCGTGATCGGGAACCTGCTGGGCAAGGTGGAGCGGCCCGCGTTGCAGAAGTGCGAGCGCGGACGCGAAGGCGCCATCGCCGCTGGTCGAGTGTGCCAACGACAACGGCTTCGTGGCCGCGGCGCTGGCGGACGGCACCCACCGCCTGGTCGGCGGCACGGCGTGGCTGTGGGCGCGAGCCGACATGCGGAGTCGGTCGACGTGCTGATCGTCGACGAGGCCGGCCAGTTCTCGCTGGCGAACGCCGTCGCGGTAGCCGGTGCGGCGACGTCGATGGTGCTACTGGGCGACCCTCAGCAGCTTGCGCAGCCGAGTCAGGCCGAGCATCCGCACGGCGCCGGGGTGTCCGCGCTGGAGCACCTGCTGGACGGTCATCCCACCGTGCCGCCGGACCGCGGCATCTTCCTGGACACCACCTGGCGGATGCACCCGGCGATCACCGACTTCGTGTCGCAGAACGTCGTACGAGGGTCGGTTGCACTCGGCTGGCCGGGCTGGAGCGGCAGCGGATCGTCGGGTCGTCCCGCTGGTCGGGTTCGGGTTGCGCTGGCTGCCGGTGGAGCACCGGGGCAACGAGTCCGCATCCACCGAGGAGGCGGAGGCGGTCGCCGCGGTCGTGGCTGAGCTGCTCGGGTCGACCTGGGTCGATGCGGCGCGGTGTCGAGCGCGCCGATCACGCCGGACGACGTGCTGATCGTCGCCCCGTACAACGCGCACGTGGGCGGCTGCGGAAGGCGGTCGACCCGCGGGTGAAGGTGGGGACGGTCGACAAGTTCCAGGGCCGGGAGGCCGCGGTGGTGATCTACTCGCTGGCGTCCTCGTCGGCCGCGGACGCGCCGCGCGGGGTGAACTTCCTCTACGACCTGCACCGGCTCAACGTCGCCGTGTCGCGCGCGAAGGCGATGTGCATCGTCGTCGGGTCGCCGGAGTTGCTGAACGCCGAGGTGCGGAGTCCGGAGCAGTTGCGGTTGGTGAATGCGTTGTGTCGCTTCGCCGGGAGCGCGAGCTCGGCATCCGACTCGAGCCGGCCAGTGAACGTCAGACGCGCGCGGATGCCGACAGGAAGCTACGGGCGTTGAGCAGCAGACCAGCACTCAGGCGGACTTCAGCCAGGCACGAAGGGCGTCTCGGATGACGTCGCTGGTGGTGATGTCATCGGTCTCAGCGCGGCGTTGCAGGGCTTGGTCGAGTTCGGGGTCGAGTCGCACCGGCACGACGCGGGCAGCACCCGAACCCATCGGTGGTCGGCCGCCGGTTCGCTTGAGAGTCTTGACGTCGTAGCCGGTTTCGGCCTGGTCGGCGGGCTGTTCGATCAGGTCGTCGGTGACGGGCTTTCCACCGCTGGTTGGGGGGGTGGAGTTCGTGGCTGTCCTTTCTGGTCAGGGAGCAGGTCGAGGTACTTGGTCTGGCCCTCATGGCGTGGATCACGAGTTCGCGGTGGTCATCGAGAAGGAGCAAGACGGTTTCGAGGAGGCGGCCAGCGCTGTCGGTCCGAGTCGCAGTTCGCGTGGCGGGTCGTAGTTGAGCAGGAAGGCGACCAGGTCCGTAGCTGCGGTTTGAGTGATATCAGTATCGGACATCCAGTGCCGCCGGGCGGATCGGCTCAGACCCGGATCCGCGAGTAGTGGTGGCGTGATCCGCGTGTGAGACGACGAAGGTGCCCGTCCTGGTTGGAGAATCGAGGTTCTTGAGGCCTTCGAATGTCCAGCTGGGAGAGCACCTTGTCGGTGAAGAGAATACGTCGTCGTGGTCGGGTCCGGAAGCGTGTGCGGGTGGGCGCGCCGGATCCATCGCTGACCGCGACCTCGGGTCTCGCGGCGATCGCGGAGTTGGTCGACAAGCTCGACGTCGTGGGCCGGCTTGACCGCGGTATCGGCCTGCTGAAGCAGCGCGACCGCGGCGCGTCGGCGGGCGAGCTGCTGGTGGGTATGGCGCAGTCGCAGCTGCTGGGTGCCGATGCGCTGGTCTCGTTGGATCGCCAACGTGGCGACGTGGCTGCGTGCGAGCTCTCGGCGGTGCCGGTGTTGGCGTCCACGACCGCTGCGGGTCTGGCTCGCCGGTTCGGGCCGGAGCATCTGGCCGGGGTCGAGACCGCGATCGCTGACCTGGTCGCTCGTGCGTTCGGGCTGCTGCCCGTGGAGCGTCGGATCGGGCTCGGCGCGGGTGTCACCGTCGACCTGGACTCCACCGATGTGGAGGTCTACGGATCGAAGAAGCAGGGCGTGGCCTACAACTACCAAGGTCAACGCGCTGGCCGTCCGCATCTGGCGACCTGGGCCGAGGCCGGCCTGACGACCGCGGCCGACCTGCTGGCCGGCAACGACGACGTCCGGCCCCGCGCGGCGGACATGCTGGGCCGCGGGCTGGCCGGGATCCCCGAACCCGTCCGTGCTGCCGCTGCCGGCTGCGGACCGTCTGCGCACGCGCGCAGATGCTGGCTACTTCACCGCCGAGCTCGCCAACGCCGCCGTGGCGCAGGGCTGTGACTTCGCGATCGCGGCGAAGCGGAACACCGCGATGTGGCGCGCCTACGCCTCCATCGGGGCCGACGCCTGGGTCGACGCGCTCGGGATGCCGGGCGCGCAGGTCGCCGCGGTCGACTACGCCCCAGCAGGCTGGCCGCTCGACACCTACACGATCGTGCGTCGGGTCCGCGTCGAGGCCGAGACAATCTCGGCCGACCCGCGTTCGCGGCGGCGACGCACCATCGACAAGGACCAGCTCGCGCTTGCGTTGGAGGGCACCGCCACCCACGCCTACGCCGTCTCGTTCATCGTCACCAACATCCCGGCCAACGACCGGCCCGGCGACACGAGCGGCAATGCCGAGACGATCCTGGATGTCGAGGCGTGGTTCCGACGCCGCACCGACATCGAGGACCGCATCCGCGAGGCCAAGCTCGGCGCCGCACTCCGCAAGCTCCCCTCTGGCGATCAGAGCGTCAACACCGTGTGGATGTGGGCCGCGCTGCTGGCAGGCAACCTCTCGACCCTGCTCCAAGCACTCACCAGGATCGACCAGCACGGCCGCGCGCACGCCGCCCGCCTGCGCCACGAACTGCTCTGCGTCCCCGCCCGGTTGGTCCATCACGGACGCCGGCTGACGCTGCGGCTGCCACCTGGTGACCACCTGCTCCCCGTCGTGCTCACCCGGATCCGAGAACTCAGCTCCGCGGCCTGAAACACCCACCACCGCAGGCTCTCCCGACCCGAGGAACCCAGGACCAACACCCACCGGAGCGACACCCGGCGACGACCGCTGCGCACACCACGAAAACCAGGATTCAGCGTCGACCTCCCGGCCGCACAACACCCAAGATCAACAACTCGCGGATCCGGCGCAGAAAATGCGATCCACCCGCACCTTGCCGCATAATTTGATTGCACTACTACATAAGCACCAAGGGTAGGAACGGGTGACCAGGATCGACAGCAGAGCCCTCGAGCGACTTCGCCGCATCTCCCGCGCGATGACAGATGTCGACGAGAACATGAATGAGAATGGCACCGCGCTGCCGAGTGCTCCGGACAAAGAGGCCCCGGAGACGGTTTCGCAGGCAAGCGCTGTCACTTCTTTCAAACGGCCAGCGCCTGCCCGGCCCCGGGTCCGTGATGAGATCCGGCCCTACTTAGGGCTGATAGGACTGCTATCGCAATACAAAAGGCCGGTGTCGACGGCGCGCCTCGCGGAAGCTCAAAGCGGAGGCGTATTTCGCGCGTTGACTTCATCCGAGATTCATGCCGCCTTATCCGAGGCCCACGTCGCCGAAGTGCCGGGCGGCTGGATATTAACTCCGGACACGCAATATGCGGCAGCGGCAAGGATCGCACGGCCGGGCGCGATAACAAATATACGAGAGAGGGCGAAGGAAATTGACCGCGGTCGCCTGACTACAGGTTCTTCGGAAGCGAATAGCAATCGGGTCGGCCCGCCCATGGACGCGGACGCCAAACGAATCACGAGCGCTCAATCGAATTTGCATCTCACCGACGCCTCTGGAGGGCCGCCCATCATGGCGCGCAGCTCCTCGGTGATGGCGCCAATGCCAGGCGTGACATCGCACCACGAAGGTGGTGCCGTCCGTTTCAGTGAGCTCTTCGGTATCACGAGAACGACGAATGACGACTGGTTCGACCCGGTGATAACCGTGGACACACCCCTCTTTGTTCAACCGGAGCTCATATTCTCCGACGACGATCCGGATTGGTCACGTTGCCGCGGGATTTTCGCAGAATACTTTGAATTAGCCGGCCTCGACGTCAGCACAACTCAGCACGGCGCGAAAACGGGCTCAGTAAACCGATTTCTCTTTCCTGAACCGACCGAATTCGCCCTGGGCAGGGCGATCGGAACAGCAATTGGGACTGGTATCGGCGCCGGCCTGGGCCGCGCGATCGCAGGAAACGTTCGTCGAATCCTGAATGCGGTTGAAATCGATCGATTCCGAGTTGAAGCGCTGGGCATTCTTGGCACTCACATTGGCCAAGACCGCATCAGCGACATGACCTGTAACATACTCAAGGCGCATTTCGTGATGTATACCGCCCAAGTTGTAGCAGCACACTCCATTCCAACCGAGCCCGTCACCATATCCAACTGCCGATGGGACACAACAGGCTGGCGTTCGGAGCGTTTCAACCTTCCAGTCGGTCCGAAAGGAGCACCAATCTTACTGGTACCAGCGAGATTCCTGTCCGCGTTATTCCCGTACTCCCAGGAGGGCTTCTACGACTGGGCGGTCCTTCACAAGAGCCGCGAACTTCGTGCCGAGATGTCCCATCTGATCAACGAATCGATCAGGACCGTAGCAACACGCCGCCAAAGGGGTGAAGAGTTTGCGATCAAACGACCCGACATCGTTATCGACTATCTTGAGGCTCAGGATTCTCGAATCCTTCCGTATGACGTCGAATCCGACGACCGCCTACTCTCCTCCTGGCTCGAGCTAGGTCGCGCGTATGCCCGCCAGTTCATCACCGAAGCCTCGAAATTGGGCGACCTGGCACCCGATCGACTTGTTCTCATGTTAACCCAACTGCTGGCGAAGGGATTCGACCACGGCTTAGCCCGCGACGCCTTCTGGGGAGCAGGTTTGGATGCTCGCCCTCGCGGAGAGGATGCGTGGTCGGCGGCGATATCAACCTATCTGGCCGTTCTGCTGTCATACTCCGGCATTCGAGCAGACGAGCCATGGTCCATCGGACGCGGTTTGACGACGCTCCGATACCCCGGCGGACGCGTCGTTAATATCCACGTTACCATAGCCAAGGTGGCCAAACTTGCAAGGGACAGCAATGGAACCATGCAATCCTCGAATGCGCGAATCCCGTCGGCGGCTCTGATCGTGGCACTGGCGTTCGACAACGCCGACGCAGATCGAAGATCGCGACGAAAGATCGATCACGCAGCCCAGCAGATCAATCGAGCGTGCCGGCGACCAGCAATAGCTGGGATCATCAATGTCCGGCAGAACTCGAACGCGCACCAGTTCCTCCGCCTGGACGGGCCCTGACGAATACACGATGACCACTTCTGCGCACCCATGAGGCGTAAACTACCGGGCACCTTGTCTACCACTACGGCGCGAGAAAACTGCGCCAACACCTAGTCCCACCTGCAATACACCGCGAATCACGGTCACCTAGCCCTGCAGGGCCCCAGGCGTACCAAATGACACCGATTCGAGAGGCTCACCACGCCCGGGGTCCGGGCCGACGACTCTATTGGGGTAGTCCGAGAGTGCGAAACCGACCCCATATGTGAAGATCTATCAAACGCCGAGCGTCGTAGGTCGCTGATGGTCGAAGATCGTGGACTGAGCTGGAGGACTTGCACATGGATGTGTTCCAGGTCCACGAACAGCTCATCGACGACTACCGCTCATTCACGTCCGGTGCGATCGAAGTCCGGGATCGCCGTATCAAGGCCCACGTCGAGAGCGAGCTCGAAGACGGGGTCCAGTGGCCAGATCCGTGGCTGAGCCTGAACCCGAGCTTCGCGGGCGGCGGCACGATCACTGAACTGATCGAGGCCGACCTTCTCGATCCCGAATGTGAGTCCGTCTTCCGCGTCAAGACCGACCAGGACGATCCGGGCACGAAGACGCTGACACTGCACCGACACCAGCGTGAGGCGATCGAGGCGGCTCGTCGGGTCAGTCCTACGTGTTGACCACCGGCACCGGATCGGGCAAGTCCCTCGCCTACATCGTGCCCATCGTCGACAGCGTCCTTCGCGAGCGTCGAGCCAACGGCGGCGAACAGCTGCCTGGTGTCAAGGCGATCGTCGTCTACCCGATGAACGCCCTGGCCAACAGCCAGGTCGAGCGAGCTCGAGAAGTTCCTCAAGTTACGGCTATCCACGAGGGCGGCGAGCCAGTCACGTTCGCCCGGTACACCGGCCAGGAGAACGACGAGACGCGCGGCGCAGATCCTCGCCGAACCCGCCCGACATCCTGCTCACCAACTACGTGATGCTCGAGCTGGTCCTCACCCGGCCCGACGAGCGGAGCACCTGATCCGGGCCGCAGGGCCTGCGGTTCCTGGTGCTCGACGAGCTGCACACCTACCGCGGCCGGCAGGGCGCCGACGTCGCGCTGCTCGATCCGCCGGCTGCGCGAGGCCTGCGAGTCGCCGAACCTCAGTGCGTCGGTACGTCGGCGACGATGGCCACCGAGGGCACCTCGGCCGAGCAGAAGGCGACGTGTCGCCGACGTGGCGACCACGGCTCTTCGGGGCCGAGGTGACGCCGGACCGGGTCATCGGCGAGACCCTGGTCCGGGCCACCACGTCCGGTCGACCTCGATCGACGAGCTCCGAGCAGCCGTCGCCGCAGCGGCCGCCAGCACCCCCGAGTCGACTACGACGAACTGGCCGCCGACCCGCTCGCCGGCTGGATCGAGACGACCTTCGGGCTGGACGTCGAGGACGGAACGGAACGGCTGATCCGGCGCAGCCCACGACCATCGAGCCAGCGGCCGCGGCCGAACTCGCTCGAGCTCACCGGGGTCGCCCGGCACGACTGCGAGCAGGCGATCCGGAGCACGCTGCTGGCCGGATCCGGGCCACGGACGTCGGCAACCGGGCGTCCGCTGTTCGCCTTCCGGCTGCACCAGTTCCTGTCCAAGGGCGACACCGTCTACGTCATCCTCGGAACCGGAGGACAGCCGCTACATCACCAGCACCTACCAGCTGCGCGTGCCCGGGCAGCCCGAGAAGGCGCTGCTGCCGCTCGGTTCTGCCGCGAGTGCGGGCAGGAGTACCTGGTGGTCGCGAAGGTCGAACGGCGACGGCCAGCACCGTCGTACGTCCCCGCCAGGACTCCGACGCCTCCGGCGGCGACAGCGGTCGACCGGCTACCTCTACGTCTCCGACTGACCTCCCGTGGCCCGCGACCCGATCGCCGAGAGTCGCATCCCCGACCAGTGGCTGCGATCGAGCGCGACGGAACGCCGACCGTGCTGCCCAGCCAAGGCGAAGTACCTGCCGACGGAGTCTCGGCTCGGCACCGACGGCACCGAGGCCGCACCGCGGCGACGGGACTGCGACGCTGGTTCGTGTCGACGCCGTTCGGCTTCTGCCTGCGCTGCCGGGTGTCCTACGAGCAGGTCCGCGGCAACGACTTCGCCAAGCTCGCCACCCTCGACCAGGAGGGCCGGTCCTCGGCGGTCACCATCGTCAGCTCGAGCATCGTTCGATCGCTCGAGCAGCTCAGCCGAGCAGAGCTGAGCCCGGAGGCGCGCAAGCTGCTACCTTCGTCGACAACCGCCAGGACGCCTCGCTCCAAGCCGGCCACTTCAACGACTTCGTGCAGGTCACCCAGCTGCGCGGCGCGCTGTACCGGGCGATGCGCGGCGAACCCGCGGGGCTCACCCACGAGGCCGTGGCCCAGCGGGTCACCGACGCGCTGGCCCTCGACCATGCCGGACTACGCCGCGAACCCGATGGCGCCAGTTCTCGGCGCAGGACGCAGGCCGAGAGGCCCTGCGCGACGTGGTCGAGTACCGCCTCTACACCGACCTGCAGCGCGGCTGGCGGGTCACCATGCCGAACCTCGAGCAGACCGGCCTGCTGCAGGTCGACTACGTCGACCTCGCCGAGATCGCCGCCGACGACGAGTCGCTGGGCGACGAGCGGCACCCGCTCTGCGCGACGCGGCGCCGGAGCTGCGCGAGGAGCTGGCTGCGGATCCTGCTGGACGAGCTGCGCCGGGTCCTGGCCATCGACGTCGACTGCCTCACGAGACGGCTTCGAGCGCACGCCAAGCGCGAGTCCCGCCAGCACCTCGTCGAGCCCTGGTCGCTTGCCGGACGGCGACGAGTCGCCGAGATCGGCACCGCCTATCCCCGCGCCGGTCGGCCGGGCCGGTCCCGCACGCGACCTGTTCATCTCCGGCCGCTCGGCGTTCGGCCGCTACCTGCGGCGCGACGGCGACGGGCTCGGCAACGACCTGACCACCGACGACGCCCAGCACGTCATCGTCGACCTCTTCGCGCGTGCTCGGAACGAGGCCGGCCTGGTCGACCGAGCGTTCCGGACCTCGACGATGGCGTGCCGGGCTACCGGCTCAAGGCGTCCGCGATCGCTGGGTCGCCGGCGACGGCACCAAGGGCGCCGACGACCCGCTGCGCAGATCGCTGCGACAGCGAGCGCGGTGGCCCGGGTCAACCCGTTCTTCCGCGACCTCTACCGCGACGTCGCGTCGACGCTCGCGGGCCTGCAGGCCAAGGAGCACACCGCCCAGGTCCCGCCGGACCGGAGCGCGAGGAGCGCGAGCAGGAGTTCCGCGCGGGCGAGCTGCCGCTGCTGTACTGCTCGCCGACGATGGAGCTGGGCGTCGACATCGCCAGCCTCAACGCCGTCGGCATGCGCAACGTGCCGCCGACGCCGGCCAACTACGCCCAGCGCTCCGGCCGGGCCGGCCGCTCCGGCCAGCCGGCGCTGGTGGTCACCTACTGCGCCACCGGCAACGCCACGACCAGTACTACTTCCGGCGCTCCGCAGCGAGATGGTCGCCGGGTCGGTCGCCGCGCCTCGGCTCGACCTGGCCAACGAGGACCTGGTCCGCTCCCACGTCCACGCCATCTGGCTGGCCGAGACCGGCCAGTCGTTGAAGTCGCGGATCACCGACCTGCGTCGACGCCGGCGGCGACACGCCCGACTCTCGACCGTCATTCCCGAGATCTGGCGGGCCCTCACCGAGCCGGACGTCGGCACGCGCTGGCGACCACGCGCGCGGAGCGCGGTGCTCGACCGAACTTCGCGCACGCGTGGACGCGAAGGCGACCACGTCTCCTGGTGGTACGACGGCTGGGTCGAGCGACGAGGTCGAGCCGAGCGCCGCAGAGCTTCGACGAGGCCTCGACCGGTGGCGCGACGCTGTACCGGACCGCGCTGGCCGAGTACAACGAGCAGAACAAGCTCGCCGTCGACCCCAACGCCCCGACAGAGGACCGCGAGAGTCGCGAGCACCGCGCAAGCGAGGCGCGAGAACCAGCTGAAGCTGCTGCGCAACGAGGACAGCGAGAACGGCCAGACCGACTTCTACTCCTACCGCTACCTCGCCTCCGAGGGCTTCCTGCCCGGCTACTCCTTCCCCCGCCTGCCGCTGGCCGCCTACATCCCCGGCGGCCGCACGACGAGCGGCCGACGGGACGGCGACTACCTGCAGCGCCCCCGGTTCCTCGCGATCCGCGAGTTCGGGCCCGGCGCGCTGATCTACCACGAGGGCGCCCGCTACGAGGTCATCCGGGTCCAGCTGCCGCCGCGACAGCGGCGAGGCCGGCACGCGAGACCGAGGAGGCGCGCCGCTGCGACGCTGCGGCTACCACCACCCAGTCGAGCGTCGGCACCGACGTCTGCGACGCTGTGCGGAGCCGCTCGGCGCCAAGACGCTACGGCCTGCTCCGCCTGCAGACCGTCTTCACCCGGCGCCGCGAACGGATCTCCAGCGACGAGGAGGAGCGCCGCCGCGCCGGCTTCGAGCTGGAGGTCTCCTACCGCTTCCACGACCACGGCGACCGGCCGGCCGGATCGACGCGACCGTCGCCGCCAGCGGCGGCACGCCGCTCTCGACGCTGCGCCTACGGCGACGCCGCCACCGTCCGGATCACCAACGTCGGCCGCCGCCGCCGCAAGGACCGAACGACCGCGGCTTCTGGCTCGACCCGCAGACGGGCGCTGGCTCTCGGACGAAGGCAGGCGGCCGACACGACGGTGGACACCGACGAGCTGGACGCCGCCGAGGACGTGCGCCAAGAAGCGCAAGGTCATCCCGTACGTCGAGGACCGCCGCAACATCCTGGTCCTCCGCCTGGCCGAGCCGCGTCGACGAGACCACCGCGACCACGCCTGCGGTACGCGCTGGAACGCGGCATCGAGGCGGCGTTCCAGCTCGAGGACTCCGAGCTGGCCAGCGAGCTGCTGCCCGACCTCGACGACCGCGGCCGGATCCTGTTCACCGAGTCCGCCGAGGGCGGCGCCGGCGTGCTGCGCCGCCTCGTCGCCGAGCCGCGACGCCCTGCGCGCAGGTCGGCCCGCGCGGCCCTGGAGATCTGCCACTTCGACCCGGACACCGGCGACGACCGCGGGCATGCCGCCGGAGCGCCGCGAGCGCTGCGAGCACGCCTGCTACGACTGCCTGCTGTCCTACGGCAACCAGCTCGACCACGCCGCTGATCGACCGGCACGCTGTCAAGCGACCTGCTGCTGAGCCTCGCCGGGTCCACCACGACCGCGGGCGCCGGCGGACGCACCCGCGGCCGAGCAGCGACGGCATCCTGCGACGCCCTGGCCGACTCGTGCCTGGAGCAGCAAGTTCGTCGACTGGCTGGACGAGCGAGGGCCTGCGGCTGCCCGACGAGCCCAGGTACCGTCTCGGCCGAGGCGCAGGCCCGACCCGACCTCGTCTACGACCTGCCGACCGGCCCGGTCGCGGTGTTCGTCGACGGCCCGGTCCACGACAGCCCGCGCCAAGCGCGAGCGGGACGTCGCCGCGGAGGATCGGCTCGTCGACGCGGGCTGGAACGTGGTCCGGGTCCGCTACGACGACGACTGGACGTCCGGCGTCGCGCCGCTACCCGTCGGTGTTCGGACACGCGACCGGTCCCGCGGATGACCGGACACGGAGACACGCGCATGACGTCACGTACGCCGCCGGATCGCTGGTCCGCGCCCGCGGCCGGGAGTGGGTGGTGCTGCCCGAGAGCGACCGCGACCTGCTCGTGCTGCGCCCGCTCGGCGGCGGCGACGACGACATCGCCGCCGTCTTCCCGGCACTCGAGACCGTCGACCGACGCCACCTTCCCGCCGCCCGACCGTCGACGACCTCGGCGACGCGGCGAGCGCCGGCCTGCTGCGCACCGCGCTGCGCATCGGGTTCCGCTCGTCCGCCGGCCCGTTCCGCTCGCTCGGCCGGCCTCGCCGTCGAGCCGCGCGCCTACCAGTTCGTCCCGCTGCTGCTGGCGCTGCGCCAGGACACCGTCCGGCTGCTGATCGCCGACGACGTCGGCATCGGCAAGACCGATCGAGGCCGGCCTGATCGCCACCGAGCTGCTCGCCCAGGGCGACGCGCAGCCGGCTGGCCGTGCTCTGCTCGCCCGCCCTGGCCGAGCAGTGGCAGCGGGAGCTGCGCGAGAAGTTCGGCATCGACGCCGAGCTGGTGCTGCCTCCACCGTCCGACCGCCTCGAGCGCGGCCTGATATGAACGAGTCGCTGTTCGACCGGTACCCGTACGTCGTCGTCTCGACCGACTTCATCAAGTCCGCACAGCCGCCGCGACGACTTCCTCGAACCACTGCCCCGACCTGGTGATCGTCGACGAGGCCCACACCGCGGTCGCCGACGACGGCGCCGGCGGCGACGGCCCGCCACCAGCGCTACGACCTGCTCCGCGACCTCGCCGCGGACCCGACCGCCACCTGTCCTGGTCACCGCGACCCCGCACTCCGGCAAGGAGGAGGGCTTCCGCAACCTGCTCGGCCTGCTCGATCCGGAGCTGGCCGACGTCGACCTCGACGACGTCCGCGGGCCGCGAGCAGCTCGCCGCGGCACTTCGTCCAGCGGCGCCGGGCCGACATCCGCCAGCTACCTCGACGAGGAGACCGCCGTTCCCTCCGACCGGCAGACCAAGGAAGCGCCCTACGAGCTCAGCGCCCGAGTACCGCGGCCCTCTTCGACCAGGTGCTCGACTACGCCCGCGAGCAGGTCGCGACGACGCGCGGGCGACCGGCGTCGCGCCAGCGGGTCCGCTGGTGGTCGGCGCTCGCCCTGCTGCGCTCCCTCGCCTCGTCGCCCGCGCGCCGCCGCCGCGACGCTGCGCACCCGGGCCGCCGCCGGCACGCGGCGACACGCCGAGGAGGCCGACGCGCTCGGCCGGGCCGTCGTCCTCGACACCGCCGACGACGAGGCGCTCGAGGCCTCGACGTCGCCCCCGGCGCCGACCGCCGAGTCCCGACGGACGGCGACGAGCGCTCGGCCAGCGCCGACGGCTGCTCGACGATGGCCCGCGCACGCCGACGCGCTCGCGGGCCGAAGGCGACGCGCAAGCTCGCCGCGCTGACCGAGGAGGTCAAGGCGCTGCTCGCCGACGGCTACGACCCGATCGTCTTCTGCCGGTTCATCCACACCGCCGATACGTCGCCGAGCACCTCGACCAGCGCGCTGGGCAAGAACGTCGACGGTCGCCGCGGTCACCGGCACCCTCCCGCCCGCCGAGCGGGAAGCCGCGCATCGCGGAGCTCGACCGCCAGCCGACGGCCGGCACGTGCTGGTCGCCACCGACTGCCTGTCCGAGGGCGTCAACCTGCAGGACGCACTTCCACGCCGTCGTCCACTACGACCTGGCGTGGAACCCGACCCGGCACGACCAGCGCGAGGGCCGGGTCGACCGGTTCGGCCAGACGCGCGACATGTCCGGGCCGTCACCATCTACGGCAGGACAACCGATCGACGGCATCGTCCTCGACGTCCTGCTCCACAAGCACCGAGGCGATCCGCAAGCGACTCGGCGTCGTCGGTCCCGGTGCCCGACGAGTCCGACAGCGTCGTCGAGGCCCTCGTCGAAGGGCTGCTGCTGCGCGGCCAGGACGCCACGAGCAGCTCGACGCTCGACCTCGGCCTCGACCGAAGCGCGACGCAGCCTGCGACGCCGAGTGGGAGTCGCGCCGCCGAGCGGGAGAAGGCCGTCGCCGGACCAAGTACGCCCAGCGCGCGATCCACCCCGACGAGGTCGCCCGCGAGGTCGCCGCCGTCCGCGCCGCCCTCGGCGCCCACGCCGAGGTCGAGGCGCTTCGTCGCGCGAGGCCCTGCGCGCCCTCGGCGCACTCGTCACGCCGACCGACCGACGGCTTCGCGCGCCGTCACCGCGACGCTGCCCGCTCGGGCTCCGCGACGCGCTGCCCGCCGGGCCGCGCCGAGCCGCTGCCGTTCCACCGCGACTGCCCGGCCCGCGCGGCGACGCGCGTCCTGGCCCGCACCGACCCGCCGTCGAGGCGCTCGCCCGCTACGTCCTCGACGCCGCCCTCGACCCGCCTCGCCCGACGGCCGCCCGGCCCGCCGCGCGCGGCGTCGTCCGCACCGACGCGGTCAGCCACGCGGACCACGCTGCTGCTGGTCCGGTTCCGGTTCCACCTCGACCCTGCCCGGCCGCGGACGGCACCCGCCAGCTGGTCGCCGAGGACGCCCGGTTGCTGGCCTTCACGCGGCGCCCGCCGACGACGCCGACTGGCTGCCCAGACGAGGTCGCGAGCACCTGCTCGCACGCCAGCCGACCGGCAACGTGCCCGCCGACCAGGCCCGCGATCCATCGCCGCGCGCATCCTGGACGGCCTGCCCGCGCTCTGCGCCGCGCACCTCGACGGCGACGCCGACGCAGCTCGCCGCCGAGCTGCTCGAGACGCCACGCGCCGGGTCCGCGCAGGCCGCCGGTGACGAGCGCGCCGCGGCTCTGCGGTCACGCGCGCAGCAGCCGGTCGACGTCCTCGGCGTCTACGTCTACCTGCCCGTGCCGGTCGGCGCGCGCGTCGTGAGCCGGCCGACTTCGCCGCGCGTCCGGACCGTCGGTGGGCTGCTGCCACGCCGACCTGCTCGGCCGCATCGTCGCCGGTGACAAGGACCTGCCGGGCTGCGGCCGCCGACTACCACCTGGCCGCGGCGAGACCGTCCGCGCGAGGCGGCCAACCGCGCCTGGGCTACCTGCAGCGGCGTGTGGGCCGCCGTTCCGGGCCGAGCTGGACCGGCGCCCGACGGCGACCCGGCCGTCGGCGCTGACCCGCGAGCAGTGGCTGCTCGCCGCTGCTCCGCGAGCTCGGCTTCGGCCGGGTCCCGACCGCGCCCGCCGGCGGGCTCGACGGCGACGGACAGGCCGTTCCCGGTCAGCCACCGCTGGGAGCACGTGCCGATCCACCTGCTCGGCTGGGGCGTCGACCTCGACCGACGCACCACGGGCGTCGCCGGCGCCGCCGAGCGCGCCCCGCAGGCGATGGTGCAGGAGCTGCTCAACCGCACCGACGACCACCTGTGGGCGATGCGTCAGCAACGGCCGCGCTGCTGCGGCTGCTGCGCGACTCCACGCTCGCTCGTCCGGCAGGCCTACGTCGAGTTCGACCTGGAGGCGATCTTCGACGGCGAGCTGTTCACCGACTTCGTCGCTGCTCTTCCTGCTCTGCCACGAGTCCCGCTTCGAGGTGCCCGAGGGCGACGCCGGCCGCCGACTGCTGGCTGGAGCGCTGGCGCACGACCGCCATCGAGTCCGGCACCCGCGCGCTCGACCAGCTGCGCGACGGCGTGCAGGCCGCATCGAGCGCCCTCGGCACCGGGTTCCTGCGGCACCCGGCGAACGCCGAGCTGCGCGACCGGCTCGGCGACGGCGACCTGGCGCTGCGACGACTACCACCGCGCGCTGCTGCGGCTGGTCTACCGGCTGCTGTTCCTGTTCGTCGCCGAGGACCGCGACGCCCTGCTCGACCCGGACGCGACCCCGACGCGCCGCGAGCCGGTACGCCGACTACTTCTCCACCGCGCCGGCTGCGCGCGCTGGCCCGCGGCGCCGCGGCACCGCGCACGGCGACCTGTGGGAGGCGCTGTCGCATCGTGCTCGACGCGCCTCGGTCGACGAGGGCGGCCGCGCCGAGCTCGGCCTGCCCGGCCTCGGCGGCCTGTTCGACCACGGACCCGCCGACGTCGTCAGCCGGACTGCCAGCTGGCCAACGAGGCCTGCTCGACCGCCGTCCGCACCTGTCGGTCGTGCAGACCCGAGGGCCAGCCGCCGGCGCGCCGTCGACTACCGCAACCTCGGCGCCGAGGAGCTCGGCAGCATCTACGAGTCCCTGCTCGAGCTCGTCCCCCGCTACGACCCGGCGCGACCAGCACCTTCACGCTCGAGGCCGCTGGCCGGCAACGAGCGCAAGACGACCGGCTCCTACTACACCCCGACCTCGCTGATCGAGTGCCTGCTCGACTCGGCGCTCGACCCGGTGCTCGACGACGCGCGAGCAGAGCGCCGACCGCGACGCCGAAGGCCGCCTGCTCGGCGCTCACCGTCTGCGACCCGGCCTGCGGCTCCGGGCACTTCCTCGTCGCCGCCGCCCGCCGGATCGCCAACCGGCTCGCCGATCGTCCGCACCGGCGACGCCGAGCCCACGCCCGACGATCGTCCAGGCACGCGCATGCACGACGTCGTCGGCCGCTGCATCTACGGCGTCGACCTCAACCCGATGGCCGCCGAGCTGGCCAAGGTCAGCCTCTGGCTGGAGGCCCTGGAGCCGGGCAAGCCGCTGAGCTTCCTCGACGCCCACATCAAGGTCGGCAACGGCCTGCTCGGCGCCACCCCGGCACTGCTGGCCGACGGGATCCCGGACGCGGCCGTTCAAGCCGATCGAGGGCGACGACCAGAAGTACGCCGCCGCCTGGCGCAAGCGCAACAAGGCACGAGCGCGACGGGCAGGGCAGGCTCTGTTCGGCGTGACCGAAGCTGCCGGACGTCGACAACCGGCACTGCGCGGAACGACGTCCGCAAGGTCGCGATCGGCGCGAGCCTGTCGCTGGCCGACGTCGCACGATGCGCGGCGCCGGCTACGCCGCATACCTCGCCTCGCCGGAGCTCGACCAGCGCCCGCGCTGCTCGCCGACGCCTGGTGTGCCGCCTTCGTCTGCAGCTCAAGCAGCGAGGCGCCGCCGTCGATCACCGACCGGACGTCGTCACGGACGCTCGACATCCGACGCAGCCGGTCACCCGCGGCGCACTGGCGACGAGGTCGTCACGGCTCGCGGCCGAGCTACCGGTTCTTCCACTGGCACCTGGAGTTCCCGGAGCTCTTCGACGTGCCCGAGGGTGGCGCGCCAACGAAGACCGGCTGGCCGGCGGGTTCAGCGCTGTGCTCGGGAACCCGCCGTGGGAGCGGGTCAAGCTCCAGGAGCAGGAGTTCTTCGCCGCGCGCGACCCGACGATCGCCGCTGCGCCGAACGCCGCCGCCCGCAAGCGGCTGATCGCCGACCTGCGCGACGTCGACATCCCGCTGCACGCCGAGTTCGTCGCCGCCAAGCGCCGCGGCCGAGGGCGAGAGCCACTTCTGCGCGAGCTCGCGGCCGCTACCCGCTCACCGGGCGCGGCGACATCAACACCTACGCGGTCTTCGCCGAGACCGACCGCGACCTGACTGGGCCGCACGGGCGGCTCCGGCGTGATCGTGCCGACCGGCATCGCCACCGACGCCACGACGCAGTACTTCTTCAGCGACCTGGTCGAGACCGGATCGCTGGCGGCGCTCTACGACTTCGAGAACGCCGAGCCGCTCTTCGACGGGGTCGCACCGCAGCTTCAAGTTCTGCCTGCTGACGCATCGGCCGGGCCGGCGAGCCGGTGAGGCCGGCCGCCAGTTCGCCTTCTTCGCTGCACGACCCGGCAGATCTGCGAGCGCCGACGTCGCGCTTCGACGCTCACCCCGGAGGAGATCACGCTCCTCAACCCCAACACCGGCACCTGCCCGTCTTCCGCACCCGCCGCGACGCCGAGATCACCCTCGGCATCTACCGCCGCGTCCCGGTCCTGATCGACGAGGGCGACCCCGGACGGCAACCCTGGGGCGTGTCGTTCATGAGGCCTGTTCCACATGACGAACGACTCGCACCTGTTCCGCACCCGCGAGCAGCTCGAAGCCGACGGCTGGACTCTCGAGGGCAACGTCTTCGAGCGCGGCGAAGCGACGCATGCTGCCGCTGTACGAGGCGAAGATGATCCACCACTACGACCACCGCTGGGCCACCTATGACGGACCCAACGCCCGCGACACGACAGACCTTGAGAAATCGGATCCAAGTTTCGGCGTCATGCCCCGATATTGGATTGCCGAGTCGGAGGTCGCTCTATCGCTAAAAGGTCGGTGGCGGGAAGGTTGGCTGCTTGGGTGGAGGAACATCGCGAGAAGCACAGACGAGCGAACAGCGATCGCCACGTCCATTCCGCTTGTCGGAGTTGGGTAATGACCCCCCTTTTGTTCTCGCAGGAACCACTCATTCACGTGCTGCAAGCTGTTTTGGCCAGCTTTGCCTATGATTATGTCGCACGCCAAAAGATTGCAGGCGTCAATTTTACTTTCAATTACTTCACACAGATGGCAGTGCCGGAACCGCGATGCCTTTTCGCAGCACTAGCGGGATAAGCTCGCAATTGCACCGGTGGTTTGCATGCCGAATACTCGAATTGACGTTTACTGCTTGGGACATGAGGCATTACGCGCAGCATTTCCAGGACGATGGTTGACCGTTCGTTCGCGATGAAGTGCGTCGGTTTAAACTTCGCTCTGAAATGGATGCGGCATTCTTCATGATTTACGGCATAAGTCGCATCGATGTTGCGTACATCCTCGACACATTTCCTATTGTCCGCCGAAAAGACGAAGCACGCTTCGGAGAGTTCCGAACCAAGCGGCTCATCCTCGAAATCTACGACGCCATGGCAGAAGCAGCCGCGACCGGCACGGAGTACCAGACCATCCTCGACCCGCCGCCCGGCGAGGGCCCGCGCCACCCGGTGCGGCCGTCGACCTGATGCCTCGGCCAATCCCCACCTGGGTTTACCACATCACCCGCATCGAGAACGTCGAGTCGATGGTGCGGCTCGGTCTTCTCTCCGATACCCGCGCGCAGCTGGAACAGCTCGTGGAGGTCGAGATCGGCAACACCGGCATCAAGCAGCGCAGAGCGGCCCGACAGGTGCCGATCGAACCGGGCGGTGTGGTCGCCGATTTCGTGCCCTTCTACTTCGCCCCACGGAGCCCCATGCTGTTCGCCATCCACTGCGGGAACGTTCCGACCTACCAGCAGGGGTGCGACGACATCGTCTATGTCGTGACCACGACTCAGCGGCTGCGCGAGGAGCGGTTGACCGTTGTGGGGACCGATCGGAACGCGACGAAGGCATATGCGGAGTTCACCAGCGATGATGACCGCCTCACCGAAATCGTGGACTGGGAACTGATGGCGGAGAAGAGGTGGAATGACACGCCCGACGCCCCGGACCGCAGGGAGCGTCGACAGGCTGAGCTGCTGGTTCGCGATGGCGTTCCGTGGAGTGCTGTGCTGCGGGTCGCGACGAAATCCGACGCGGTCCAGGATCACGCGCGGCACCTCATGGCCCAGAATGGCATGTCTACACCGGTCATCGTCAGACCCGGCTGGTACTTCTGAAGCATGGAGGAGTCGCGGGTGATTCGGGAAGTGGAAGGAAACCTCCTCAACGCGGACGTCGACGCGCTGATCAACACCGTCAACACCGTCGGGGTGATGGGTAAGGGCATCGCCCTGCAGTTCAAGCGCGCCTACCCGGAGATGTTCAAGGCCTACGCCCGAGCTGCGAAGGCCGGCGAGGTGGCGATCGGCCGCATGCACGTCTGGGAGACCGGCGCACTTGATGGCCCCCGGTTCGTCATCAACTTCCCGACCAAGCGTCACTGGCGGGGTGGCTCGAAGCTCTCGGACATCGACGCGGGTCTCGCCGACCTGGTCGGCGTCATTCGGCAGCATGGCATCCGCTCGCTCGCCGTGCCGCCGCTCGGCTGCGGCAACGGTGGTCTCGACTGGTCCGTAGTACGGCCGCGCATCTGGACCGCGCTGCAGGCGGTCTCCGACAACGTCGACATCGTGGTGTACCCGCCCACAGGCGCCCCACGCGCCGCCGACATGGTCAGCGTCGGGGCGTCGCCCCGGATGACGCCCGGCCGGGCGGCGCTCATCGCACTGATGGCCGACTATGAGCAGTTGACCTTCGCGGCGCCGTCCCTCATCGAGTCACAGAAGCTCATGTACTTCATGCAGGAAGCAGGCGAGCCGTTACGACTGGGCTTCGCGCAAGGCCGGTACGGACCGTACGCGGACAACCTTCGCGCGACTCTTCGAGAACTGGAAGGGCACTATCTCACCGGTTTCGGCGACGGCAGCGCAGCAGTGCTGGAAGCGGAGCCGCTCGTCGTCATGGCCGGAGCGGCGGACGCGGCGGTACCGGTGCTGGAGCAGCACCCCGAGACGCGAGCCAGAATCAGCCGGGTCCTGGAACTGGCGGCGGGATTCGACAGCGCGTACGGGCTGGAGTTGCTGGCCAGCGTGCACTGGGTGGCCAGAGCCAATCCGGCGATCACGGATGATGCGGCGCTGGCGGTTGAACAGGTGCAGTCGTGGACGGAGCGGAAGGCTCGCCTCTTCACCGCTGAGCACATCACGGCAGCATGGCGTGCGCTTCGCGAGCGTGGTTGGCTGCCCGTGGCCAGAACTATCGGATAGCCGACAATCGACGGGCTCGGCCGCGGCTGATGCGAAACCAGCAGTCTGATCAAGGAGAATTGTGCTGATTGCCGAGGGTGGCGACCATAAGTCGGAAATCAGGCGATCGCTCCTGCTCGCGACTCTCTTCGGAGTGCTGCAGGAGGCTGACGGCCCGATCAGCTCCTCCGACGCGGTCACCCGAACGATGGACCGGGTGGGGTTGACGCCACACGAGGCCAGCGCAAACGCGTCAGGCGTTCCCCGAGCCGAGACGCTGATCCGATGGGGATCCTCCTGGGCGACCACCCTGGGGTGGATGACCAAGAAAGGCGGCTGGGCGCTCACCGAGGCCGGCGCCACCGCACTCGAAGAGATCGCCGACAAATCGGCGCTGTACTCCGTGCTGAACAAGCGGTACCGGCAGGAAATCGCTCGCCGCAAACCCGCGCCCAAGCAGGCCAATTCAAAATGGGCGACGGTCACCGAACTTCTCGCCTTGCTCCCCGAAGGCAACTGGACCACCTATGGTGACCTGGGTGAAATAGTCGATCTGCCGGCGCTCACCGTGGGACAGTTCATCGCCAAGAACCCGGTACCGAGCGCGCATCGGGTTTTGGAGGCGGCCGGTACGGTCTCATCCAAGTTCGCATGGACCGATCCGGACCGCACCGATGACCCGAAGAAACTGCTCGTCGACGAGGGAGTCGAATTCGACCAGCTCGGCCACGCCAGCCAAGCTCAACGGGTGACGGCCGACGGCTTTCGCGACCTTCTCGGCTCCGAAGCGGAATCGCCGGCCGCGAGCCGGGCGTGGCTCGTCCGGGGCTCGAGCGTCAACGGCTACAACCTGGTCCCCGACTGGTTGGAAGAGGGCTCGTGCTCGCTGGCGGCCTCCCGACTTCGGCACATCGAGCCGCCCATCACCCGGCGCGAACTCGCCGCATTGGTGGATGACGACTACTCACACGTCTCCTACAACGCCCGCAACGAGAAGGTCACCGAGTTCGACACCTACCTCAACCGGATCCAGATCGGTGACATCGTCGTGACCACCAGCGGTGGCGCGTTCTACATCGGCGAGATCACCGGCGAAGCCGTGTACGTGAAGAGCGGGAGTGACCGCTCGAACCTGCGTCGCACGGTCCGCTGGCACAACCGCGACACGCCTATCGACTTCTCCGACCTCCCTGACGCCCTAGCAGCGAAACTGTCAAGCCAGCACACCATCGTGGACTTGACGAATGAGATCGGCAGTCTCGGGCGACTCCACGCGGCATCACCAGGCGACGACCCTGCGGAGACGCTGGAGCCAGCCGAGGCGACGCTGCCGGATGCGACCGAAGAGCTCGCCACCCGTCTACTGGTGGGGCAGGGGTGGTTACAAGAACAGATTGAATTGCTGCGCGAACGACGGCAGCTCATCTTCTACGGGCCGCCGGGTACGGTAAGACGTACCTCGCACAAGAGATTGCGGCCGCACCTGATAGACCGCGAGCGGGTGAAGCTGGTTCAGTTTCATCCGTCCTACAGCTACGAAGACTTCTTCGAGGGCTTCCGCCCCGCACATCGGCAGATGGATCTGGCAGTGGTGTTCACACTGTCCGCCCGGCCCGTTCCGTCGCTTGGTCGACGCAGCCCGCGACAATCCCGAGCAAGTCATTCGTTCTCATCATCGACGAGATCAATCGCGCGAACTTGGCCAAAGTCTTCGGCGAGCTCTACTTTCTGCTGGAGTACCGCGAACATCCAGTCGACTTGCTCTACACGTCAAGCGACGAGATCGCGTTCACCATGCCGAACAACGTCTTCTTCGATCGGCACGATGAATACGGCCGACCGATCAATCGCGCTGGTGGACGCCGCGATGCGGCGCCGCTTCGCCTTCACCGCCTTGCATCCGAGTGATAGAGCCGACCCGCAGCGTCCTGAGGAGATGGCTTGCAGCCGAGGGTCTCCCGTTGACCACCGCGCGTGTTTTGGAGGCCCTGAACAGTCTCATCCGAGATGACGACTTCCAGATCGGACCCTCGTACTTCATGGGCAGCGCGTCACGAAGCGAAGCAGGTCTGCAGCGAGCGTGGCGGAGCGCAATCCTGCCGCTACTCGAAGAGCACCACTACGGCGAGTCCATCGACGTCGCGAAGCGATACGACCTCGTCGGCATCCTGAAGCGGGCTTCGACTGCTGACGTCGATGCGGTCGAGCCCGGCAGCGACCCCAGTGAGGCGCCGTCGGTGACCGACCCTGTGCCCTGATGCGGATCGACCTCGTCGAGAACGGCCCCGCCGTCGAGCGGCGGGTTCGACCCGACATCGGTGCAGCACTGGCTGCTTCTGGTGTTGTCTCCGCCGTCCCCACGGTGGACCCTGGCTGGTGGTCGATCGGGCCGGCCGGCAAGGTCGGCGTTGCCCGCGTCGCCGGCATCGAGCTTTCGGTCAAGCCGAAGCTCCCGATCAGGAGGCTGTTCTTCCTGCTCGGTTATGCCGCGGACGACCGCGGCTGGTTGGATGAACTGGTCGAGGTGGATGACGCGTCTGACTTGCTGGTTGCTCTGGCATACACCTTCGTCCGCCAAGCGGATCGGGCGCTACGACAAGGTCTGCTACAGGGTTACCGCCAAGTGGATGAGGCGTTACCCGTAGTGCGCGGGCGCATCCGCGAGAGCGAGCAGATGCGTCGTCGTTACGGGTTGCCCCTGCCGGTCGAGGTGCGCTACGACGACTATTCCGTCGACATCGCGGAGAATCAACTGGTCCGCTCAGCGGCAGATCGCCTGCTGCGCCTTCCCGGCATCCCTCCGCGCACGCGGCAGGCATTATCACGCGTGCTGCTGCAGACTGCCGGCGTATCGGACATAGTGCGCGGTCAGCAATTGCCGCGCTGGCAGCCATCAAGGCTGAATCGGCGCTACCAGGCGATCCTTCCGCTGGCCGAACTTGTGCTGCGCGGCGCCTCAGTCGAACTCGGCGATGCGATCCGCCGCATCAACGGCTTCATGATCGACATGGCGTCAGTGTTCGAAAGCTTCCTGACGATCAGCCTGACTGAGGCGCTGCACCGACATGGGGGGATTTGCCGTCCCCAGGACCGCTGGCATCTCGATGTGGATCGCAATATCCGCATCAAGCCCGACCTGGTGTGGTACGACGAACCGGGTCGGGTCGCAGCCGTCGTGGACGCCAAGTACAAAGCCGAGAAACCCTCGGGATTTCCGGACGCAGACCTCTACCAGATGCTCGCCTACTGCACGGCGCTCGGACTATCCCGCGGTCACCTCGTGTACGCCAAGGGCAATGAGTCGGCGGCGAATCACATCGTCCGCAATGTAGGAGTGCAGATTGTCCAGCACGCGCTCGACCTGGATCGAGACCCCGTCGACATTCTCGAACAGGTTCAGACATTGGCGGGTGCCATCGCGCATCCGGGTGGTCCCGGGCGTCCATGACGCCAGCAGGCGCTACGAATGCATTTGACTCCGGGCATAGGGACTGCGTGGCTTGGTTGGGTGTCTGGCGTGAATATCATCTGGAGGACGCCGGTGGTGCCCGGTGCTGCCTGATAGCCGAGCCCCGGCTGTAGTTGACTTGGCCAATGGCATCTACGGGTTCCGGCCACACGCTCGTCGTTCACTCCGACCTGACGAAGCTCGCTTGCGACGACATTCTCATCCCCACCGATGCAGACCGTCGAGTGACCGCAGCCTGGAATGCGCTCGGCTCCCCGCCGCCGGTCGACCACGGATGGGGTGACGACGGCATCCGCGTCACGCCATCCGTGCAGGTGGGCAGTGAGAGCGGCCCCCGTACAAGATGGGTGAACACCGGCGCCACTCCGAAGACGGCCACCGTGAGCTGGCTGAAGGAGGGCATCAAACAGGCCTTCGACGCTGTCGCAGCGGACAGCAGACGAGCTCCGCTCAACAAGCGGGACCGTCGACTGGTGGGCATCCCGATGTTCGGCGTCGGCGAAGGCGGCTTCGACACCGTCCGCGGTGAGGCGTTGACCGCGCTACTCGACGCATGTGAGGCCGCTGCCGAGCAGCATGGGTTCGACGTTGCGATCACCTGTTATCGACGATCCGATTTCGCGGCGATCCAAAAGGTCCGGGCTGACCGACACAACACCCACCCGGGTCTGTCGAAGGAGTTGCTGAACGCAGCTGACGACCTCGGCCGGTTGGCGGCGGCCGGCGGCTTGGCCCTGTTCATGGGGGCGGGCGTCAGCGTCGCGGCCGGGCTGCCGTCGTGGGACGAGCTCATCAAGGCGATCGCCTCGGAGTCTGAAACCTATCGCGACCGTATCGAGGAGCTGAAGGGTATTCCCGCGGTGGACGCGGCGTCTCTGCTGAAGCGCGAGAATGAGAAGCAATTCGATCGGTTGCTCACTCAAGCACTGCAGAAGACGCATTTCGCAGTGGGTCACGCGCTGCTGGCGTCACTGCGCGCCCAGCAGGCGATCACGACTAACTTCGACACCCTCTATGAAGACGCGTCGAAGGTCCCGGCAGGCGACCAGATGACCGTACTGCCGTGGTCTCGGACCAAGCCCGGACAACCGTGGCTACTCAAGATGCACGGCGACATCGGCAGCAAGGGGATCGTGCTGAGCCGCGACGAGTTCCTCGGCTACGACATGCTGTGGCGGCCGTTGGCCAGCGTGCTTCAGGCAGCGTTGGTAACGAAACACGTGCTCTTCGTGGGCTATTCGCTCACCGACGAAAACTTCATCCGGCTGGGCCGCGACGTTAGTGCCATGTTCGAGCAATCGAAGTCGACCGGCTCGTCGGCACCGCGGTCAGTCTCGGCTCGCAGAAGGTAATGTCCGAACTGTGGCAAGACGATCTGAGATCGATCGCCGTCACCGACGATCCGGTGCCCGATATCCCAACCGCATCCAGGCAGCTGGAGATATTCCTGGATCGGGTAGCGATGTACCGCCGCCGCCGGTGAGCGGTCCTACCTGCTGGACCCGCGGTATCAATCCATCCTCGATCAGGATGACCAGGAGCTGGCCGCGGAGTTGAACGGGATCGGCAGGCGGCTGCGCGCCTCGCCGAACGAGACGTGGCAGCCGCTCCTGCACACCCTGGAGCAGTTCGGTTATCGCCCCTGACCGTCGCCGACGAAGAACGCCCACGCCGATGGCGGCAGCAGCGCTCCCGCCCGACGTCGAAACAGCTCCGCCGGCCGGCCGAAGGCGCCGGCGATCTGCCCCGTCGGCTCGATGGCGTCGATCACGTAGCGCCGGAAGGTGTCCTTTAACAGGGGCCTCCGTACACAGCCTGGTACACCCGGCGCAGGGCGAGGACGGTGAACGTCTCGTCGAGCAGCCGGCTCGGATCCACCGCGGCGGCGTACTGCAGCCGGAGCTGCTCCACTGCCAGGGTCACCGTCGCAGCGTGGTCGAACGGCGACGGCTCGATCGGCCGACCGCCCACCACCGCACACGACCGCACCCCGCCCGGGAGGCGGTCTGCCGCCAGGGCGGCGCTGTGTCCGACTCGCAGCACCCGACCCGGGTTGTCCGCGTCGGGTCGTCGAAACCCCGAAGTTGGGCGAAGTGCGCGTCCCGACAGACCGGCCTTGTCCGCGTAGCGCCCGAGCGGCCGCATCGGTGAATCGCTCCCCCTCATGCAGGAACGTGCCGGGCAGCGCGGACAAGCCAGTCGGTGCTGGATCACCGCCACCTGCCGGACATCGTCCCGCACCGTCAGCACCGCGACGTCTACCGCGACCGACGACCGAGGGTAGTCGGTCAGATAGCGCTGGAAGTGACACTCGCCACACGGTTGACGTTAGCGCATCACTCCGCCTCGATTTAGACGCATACCCTATCCAAGTCTTGAGGAGTTCTCCGTGTCACGCATTCGCCGCGCGGTGACTGGCCGAGCAGGCAGGCATGATCGGGCAGCGGGAGCCCTGCTGGCCTGCGCCGCGGGGGATGCGCTCGGCGCCGGTTACGAATTCGCCTACCCAGCTCCTAACGACGTGATCACGATGAAGGGCGGCGGACCCTTCGGCTTCGCTCCCGGCGAGTGGACCGACGACACGTCGATGGCGATCGCCGTTGCGCGAGTCATCGTCACCGGACGGACGTCTACGACAACACCGGGCTCGTATGCGGTCGCCGCCAGGTTCGCCGAGTCGTTGACTCCGCGCCCAAGGACATGGGCGACCGGACCCGCGCCGTACTCTCTCCGCGGCAATCGAACCGGCGCAGCAATGCAGGCCGCCGCTAGCGACCTGCCCGGCCGCAAAGGAGGCAACGGATCGCTGATGCGGACGGCTGCCGATCGGCGTGGCCCATCTCGACGACGAGCCGGTGCCTGCCGGGCAGGCGGCCGACGCGATCAGCAGACTCACCCACGACGACGAACCGCGCCGCACAGGCCTGCCGGCTCTGGTCGCACGCAGTCCGGCACGCCGTGCTGTTCTGGAACGTTCGACGGGGTGCACGACTTCCTGGACGAGCGCCGCGGCGATGTCGCCGCCTACTGGGCCCCGCTCATCGCCGCCGCCGAGACCGGCAACCCGAGCGACTTCCCGAAGAACGGTTGGGTGGTGCACGCACTGCAAACCGCCTGGTGGGCCATCACCCACGCCGACGGTCGCGACCCGACTCATCTGCAGGCCGCGCTAAAACTGGCCGTCCGCGCCGGGCACGACACCGACACCACCGCCGCCATCGCCGGAACGCTGCTCGGCGCCCGCTGGGGCGCGTCGGCCGTGCCCGCTCGTTGGCGGCGGATTCTGCACGGCTGGCCCGGCCTGCGGTCTCGGGATCTGGTCGCCCTGGGCGTGCTTGACCGCGCGGGCCGGCCGAGCGGACGGGATCGGCTGGCCGACGTCCGAGCGAGTCGGCTACGCGGGGTGGCGCACCAACCCGCCGCGCACCATTCACCCGCACGACCCGGGCGTCTTCCTCGGTGGCTATGCGGCCGCCCTCGACGGCGATTACGACGCGGTCGTCAGCCTGTGCCGGATGGGCGCCGAGACCCTTCATGGCGAGCACGTCGAGTTCTGTCCTCGCGGATGGCGGCCCCGGCCTTAACCCCAACCTGGACTTCGTCCTCGACGATGCAGCGAGAACCATCCTCGACCTCCGTCGGAGGGTAAGACCGTGCTGTGCACTGCGTCGAGGGCCAGTAGCCGCACCCCCAGCGTCGCCGCCCGATACTCGCTGCTTGTCGGCGAGAATCCCGACGACGTCCGCCGCTCGATGCCATGGGCGGAACCAAAGCCCGAACTGTGGACCGCCGCTACCGAAAATGGACAACCACCATGGCTGACATCACGATCGCACCAGAATTCACACTGGCTGCTGCCTGCACCAGCTGGCAGAGCGGACGGGACGGCGGCTCGACGCTGCTGCGGGCGGCCGCTCGAGCACTCACCGGCATTCCGCATTACTTCACCGCCGCATTCATCACGGAGAAGGAGGAGGAGGCGCGCGGAAATCCGGCCGCCCTCCAACGCGCGGCGACGCTACTTCACGCAATCGCGGACGCACCGCTACTGACGGCCGACCAGTGGGCCGAGAGACATGGTGTCGACCCGGCGAACTTCGCCGGCCGCGGGCTCGGTCGCAAACAGACCGAGGACGAGCAGATCGCCCGACAGCTTCGGGGCGGCGTCATCGACATGCCGCTCTGGGGCGTGTCTCTGGATCCGGCGGTGGCCCAGCGCTTCGGGACCAGCGACTCGCGGTGGATCTTCCAGATCGAAGGCCCGTTTCCGGCCGTGGCGGCCTGGTCCGCATCAGGCATCAAGCCCGAGGAACGGGAGCTGATCTGCGGCGGCCGGTATCGGTGGTCTCGCAGGACGACGAGGATGGTGTCACCAAGGTTCGGCTGCGGTTCGAGCGCCTCATCGGCGAATGGTGGATACTCATCCGCTGCTGCTCCGCGTGCTGGGCGCGGTGCCCGGAATCGCAGCAGCGCCCTCCGGCGGGGTGCTCTCGACGGTCGGGCGGACGCCCGGTGGCTCGAACTGCGTTTCGCCGACAAGGGGATCGTCGACGTCACCGTCTTCGACGAGGACCCGAACCGTCGAGGTCCGTCTCGAGGACGACCGGTGGGTGAACCCGACCGACTACTCGCGACGTGGGTGCGACCTGCCCCCAGCCGTTCCAACGACCTGCTCACCATGCCCGCGCATGTCGACACGATCACCGATTATCTCGCCAACCGACGCGACCCGCGTTGGCCACTCGTGCGTAGTGCGCTGATCGACCGGCTGCTCACCGCGCTTGTGCCGGCCGCCGACGCCCGCGGCTTCGGCGGCGGCTCCATCGACTTGCCGGGGGGTGGTTACGTGCAGTGGACCAGAGTCGCGGAGGAGGCGTCGGTGCACGTGGAGTTCTTCGAGGGCGGTTACGACTCGCCGATGTCCGCGCACTGGGTCGAGGCGCTGGGTCGCTTCGGCTGGAATCCCCTCGACGACACCTTCCGCAACGCGTGGTTCCGAGCTAGTGACCCCGAACACCGGCTGCACCTGGGTCCCGGATCGACACTGTTTGACCCGGCCGATCGGATTCTCGCCACCGCGACCGTGTTGGCCGGGGCCTCGCTGAACGTCCTGCACGACGAACTGGTCGAGTGAGCGGGCGATCGGGGGTCGGTCAGGGTGGAGCCCGCCGTCCTCGGGTCGCGGAGTGGCCTGACCAGCGCGGTAGCGGCGTCACGGACCGGTGGGTGGTCTAGATCGATGGCCTCGACCTGAACGGGCTCCGTTCGCTCCCGACTGGCCAGGATCCGCCAATTCGGATGATGGTACGACCACCACGAAACCATTGCCGACGGCGAGCGCTCAGACCGTGCGGGTCGCGTTCGTCCCAGATCCGATGACCCACGTCTGAGTCAGGGCGAGGATGCGGACGACCACCTGGCTAGGCCGCAGCCTAGATAATCCGTATTGTCGATTCGGCCTACCGCGTGCGGACCATCTTCGTACTGGGCGTGACCGGGTTCGCCGATGCCTGCCGAACCCGCGTGCGGAAAGACGGGATACGCCGCCGCCACCGACCGGTCCGTCCGGGCCCGCCGCAGGTCCCGCTCGGTGTGCAATCCCGCCGCCGCGTCCGGCGCGGCGGCACGCCGGGCCCACTTGTCGAACCAGCCCACGCTGACCCCGATCAGCGCGCAGCTCACCGCGTGTTGCACCCGGTACCCGTTCCTCTGGTCGGCGATGAAGCGTGCCACGCTCACCTCGTCGCCTCTTCACCCACAGGACCACGGATCGCTTTAGGACATCACGCTCCATCCGCAGCTCGGCGTTCTCGGCCCGCAAGCGTTTCAGCTCGCCGATGTCGTCCCTGGAGAGCCCTTGCGTGCCTTCACGCTCCGACCGGGCCAGGTTCACCCAGTTACCCAGGGTGCCCTCGTTCACACCCAGATCACGAGCGATCTGCGCGTTCGGCTTCCCGGTTCTCCTCAACGATCCGGACCGCGCCCTCCCGGAACTCCCGATCGTACTTCTTCCGTTTCTCTGCCACAGCTCCCCTTATAGCTGAAGCCTCTACGGTCTGGGGAACCTCACGTTGTGAGCTTGCATGACAACGACCCGGCGGGTCCCGTGGTCGTCGTCGAGTGCGGCGCGCTCCACAACGCGGAAACCTGGCAGGTCGAACAGAACAAAAGTAGCGTCGTCCACGCTCGCGGCCTTTCGACTGGCTGCCTCAACACCAACCAGTCTCGAAGGGCCGCGGGCCCGACACCCTCCACGCCACGCCCTCACCCGGAACCATCAAGAGCCGCCATAGTAGGTAGGTCCAAAGTCGTCGGGTCGGAGCAACCCGGCCCGACGACTGCGGACGAACAGCGTCAGCGGTCTGCGTTGTTATCTGCCCACCGCTGCTGGCCTAGTTGTTCGAGAACACTGTTACGCGCACTTGGCGGCCCGAGCGAGTTGCAGGCTGGATGAACCTTGCATGAATGCCTGGCGTATGTTTGGCCGGTGGAGCCTGAGCAAGTCCAACCAGAAGACGATGAGTCTGGGAAACTGCGACTCATCGTTCCTGTGGATGTGCGCTTCGGTGATGTAATATACGCTGAGGACCACCTTCTTGACCTAGTCACAGCGGTAGACAGCGCTGCACGTGAGCCGAACGGCGCGCCATCAGTTTGGAATCTGAGCGGCGTCGAGCAGGGTAGCGCGATACTGGTTTTATCCCCTCGCCCCACCGCTACGAAGATGCCATTCACCGCCGAGGACATCGTCAACGGCCTGCACGTCGTGGGCATGCGGGCCCAGCGGCCGGCGTATTTCAGCGACGACGCTCTCACGGCCGCTAAGAAGCTTGGAGAGCTCAGCGCGCGTCTGCCCGGGCTCCAGATACGCAATGGCCACGTAAGTACTACGATCGGCCCAGAATTGGCCAAAAACGCCCAGAAAATCATTGAAACAGATATCACACGAGAATATGGAACTATCGAGGGGCGGTTAGAAGCACTTTTTGTCCACAGTAAGCGCTACTTTAACGGTACGACCCGTTCGATGATACGAGGATCGAGTGTGTCTTTGGGAATCGTATTGGAGTTAAGGACCTGGCAGACGCCATTGAGAAACGCGTAGCTGTACAAGGAATGATCCAGTATGGGTACAGCGGGGCGATATCGTCGGTTTTGGCCGATTCGTTCGAGGTCTTCCCCCCGGACAACTTGCTTCCCTCCGCTGATGATGTGCTTGGCATCCTAGGTAGAGGCTCATGGTGAAACCAACGCCCAGGCGTTACTGGACTCGAACTGCTTCCTGGCTGGCTCAAAGATGAGCCCGATAAGGTCGACGCCTGCCGCGCGGTCCTAAATCGGCGGAAGCCGGAGAGATGATCGACATGTCGCTTACACTAGCCGAAGTCATCAAGGTGGAAGACATCATCAAAAAGAGGACGCTCAACAGGTACGAGACTTCTTCAAGAACAGCTTCATCCTGGTGCGCATGCTCGACCGCAAACTAGCCGAAGAAGCTCGGGAGTGTCTGGAACTACAATATCGATCCCAAGACGCAGTGCACGTGCCACAGCACTGCTCAAATGTTGTACAGCTCGATACGTTCGATGAACCATTAATCAGCAAGGTCAAGACGATAGACCGTCCACCGCTTAAGATCGGTAGGCCCGATCTCTCTGAACAGCTCACCTTTCCGCTGAGACTCGTGGGAAACGATTTCGCCTGACCAAGGCGGTTCGCACCCTCCCCGGACAACTTCGCGGTGACACCTGATTGACGCTCCACTCCATTCGTATCCAGACCTAGCTAGCTAGGTAGTCCTCAGCTGGCCACCAACAAGACGGAGCGAAGAGCGGACCGTCGGAGGCGTCATCTAGGTTGACACCCAGCGATCGTGACGGGGGTGGACAGCTGATGGAGGAGTTAACCGAGCGGGCGGACGGGCGCGAACAGGTGCTCAGCCTGATCGACTTCCTGAGCGCCTACGACGCACGGCGGAACCCGCCCGTCCGCGACATCGCCCGCTACCAGCTGTACCGGCTCGCCGGCGACGCACTTCCGGCCCATACCGGTGTCCGGGTGCATCCGAGCGAGGACAGCTGGCTATCGGTCGACTTTCTGGACCTGCCGCCGACACCCGAAGTCCCGGACGGCGTCGCCGACTACCTCCAGGACGGCGCCACCCTGACAGCCGGCATCGAACCGGGGCTGATCCCGCCACCGGAGGCTCTGGAGCCACTCCCGGAGGCTCTGGAGCCGCCCGAAGCCGGGTCGGACGGGGCGCCGGATTACGCACTGGACGTCGAAGACACCGGCGGCCTGCTGGAGTGGGAGGTGGGCACCGGCGCAGCAACCGAGTGGATTGCCTCGACGTGGCGGCCCTGGGCGGCACAGTGGCACCGTGTCGCCGCCGTCAAGGGCCTGCACCGTGATCTCTTCGAGCAGCCGTGAGCGGCTGGTGATTGATCGCGACACCCTTGAATTGGTGTGGGGTTTCGGCCGATTGCGGTGGGACATCGGCCCGGCCGACCGATCGAGTCGACCACCCGATGATCACAGTGCCGGTCGAGGTGGAACTGAACGCCGACACTCAGCAGATCCGACGTCCGACCGGCTGGCGAGGCCCACGTCGAGGGGCGGTACCTGCACCACCTCGACATCCACGACCGGCCCGGCTTCATGGCCGTGCGGCAGGACGTCGACGCCGACGATGTGGACGTGTGGTCCGAAGAGATGCCCGATCTGCTCCGACGTCTCATCCGCGTCCGTCGACGACGAGGGCACCGTCGTCGACAAGACGCCGGGACGCGCCGAGCATGCGACCGTGGAACGGGGGTGGCTACTGTTCCTGCGCCGCAGGGTGCCGGACTCCCAGGGCTTCCTGGACGAGATGCGTGACCTGTACGCCCGCGATCACCCCGTTCCGGAGCCCTTGCTGCGCGCTCGTCGCACCCGTTGACAGACACCGTCGCGGGGCTGGGTGAACCACGGCCCCGAGGACGCCACAGCCCCATCGAGCGAGCGCTGCTGCTGCCCCTCGACAGCAACGAGGAGCAGGCCCGCATCCTGGAGCGCGCCCAACGACATCCGGGCGTCGTCGTTCAGGGGCCACCCGGCACCGGCAAGTCCCACACCATCGCCAATCTGATCAGCCACCATGTCGCATACGGACGTCGGGTGCTGGTGGTTGCCGAGAAGGAGCAGTCGCTGAAGGTTCTCGCCGACAAGGTGCCACCCGAGATCCGGGACCTCATCGTCTCGATTCTGGGCGCCGACGAGGAGGGCCGCCGCCAACTCGGAGCCGCCATCACCGACATCCAGTCGGGCGTGGCCGGCATCGATCCCGCCCACTCGGACGCCGAGATCGTCCAGACTCACCTCCGAACTCGATGGTGTCGACCGTACGCCTGGCCGAGACCCGCACGGCCTTCTTCCGCGCGCGCCACGCTGAAACCCGCCAACTGCCCGGCACCTGGGCCGCCGGCTCCCCCGTACGCCGCAGTCTGCGGCCGCGTGGCTCAGCGCGCACCCGGAGTTGAACCTGATCCCGGATCGGATCACTCTGGCCATCCGGCTGCCGGATCTCGCGGGACTTCACCGAACTTTTGTCGCTGCTCCACTCCGTCGGCCTCGAGCCGGGCCGAGCAGGCGGTGCTCACCCTGCCCGACCCGGCGACGGTTGGCGACAGCCGCGGAACTGACCGAACTGCCTCGCCCGGGTCGACCGGCGGGACGCAGTCGGCCGCCGTCGCCCGGGTCGCGAATCTCGGACTGGCAGACGGCCGTCGCGGCCGGGATGGTTGCGGCACAGACAGCGGTGCAACAGCTCTCCAGAGAAGCTGCCTGGCGGACGGAAGCCGAACGGTCCTGGGTTTCCGACGCTGCTGCGTCGATTCGCACGACCCGCTGCAGGCTCGTCGAGTGGCGCGGCTTCGCCCAGCGACGTCGGTGGAGTCAGCGCACCCGGATCATGCAGCTACGCGCCGAGGTTCGTGCACACGACGTCCTGGTGCCCGACCGACAACCCCGACGAGTTGCGACCGACAACTGAGTGACGCCCATCAGCGACCTACCATCGAGTCCGGCAAGCTCGGTTTCTTCGCCAAGGACGCCAAGCGCGCCCTGGAACGCTGCCACGGTCGACGGTCACGTCCCGGTCACCGCCGAAGAAGCGCAGCTCTGCCTCGACGCGCTCGAGATCGATGTCCCTGCGGCGCCGGATGGCGACAGTGTGGTCGAACCAGGCGGCAGTGGTGGCCGAGGCCCGCTCCCCGCACGGGCTCGCCGAGGAGGCCGTGGTCGAGCCGCTCGCACTGGTCGAACAGGCACTCGCGGCACCTGCACGGTGGCAGCGCGATCAGCTCATCGTTGACGGCCGTCGGCATCCGCGATGTCGGCCCAGCCGACGCTCGCAGAACATCGCCGAGCTGACGGCCGCCCTGGACAGCTTGGTCGTTCACCTCCAGACCGAGGATGCCTCCCGCCGGATTGCCGACCTTGCCCGACGCTCATCGAGCGGTGCGGCCGCAAAGGGTGCCTCTCCGTTGTGGACGCGCTTGTCGGCCGGCACTCGCGGCTCGTGATGTCGCCCAGTGGGGAGCCCGTCCTCGACGAGGTCGATCGAGCTGCGCTCGCTCGGCGCACCGGCGCAGCGACTGCGGATGTTGTGGACGATGTTCCGGGTCCGCCGACGCCCGTCTGGGCGCAGCGGTTCGAGTCGGATCGCGCCGCCGCCGGCGACCCGGCGCAGTTGGAACTCGTGTGGCAGTGGCGGCAACTGGACACCTGGGTCTCCGAGCTCACCGCCGGTAAGTCCGCCTCGCAACTCCAGGATGAACTGACCGAGCTGCTCGCGGCGCGCAAACGCACGTCACCCGCCTGGTCACTGCGAGCGGCATGGCGACGGATGGCCGCCAACCTCGGGCCGCGCGAACGGCAGGCGCTCACCGCGTACCTCAAGGCGGCTACCCGGTTCGGCAAAACCGGCGGCAAGTTCGCCCAACGGTGGATCACCGAGATGCGGATCGCGCTGGACCAGGCGAAGACGGCGGTGCCGGTGTGGATCATGCCGACTGCGAAGGCGCTGACCTCGTTCCGGCCGTCGGCCACTCCTCCGTTCGACGTCCTCATCGTCGACGAGGCGTCGCAGATCGGATTCGACGCGCTGCCGCTGCTGTCCCTGGCGAACACCGCGATCATCGTCGGCGACGACAAGCAGACCAGCCCTGAGAATGTCGGCCTGGACCGGCAGCAGATCTTCGACATGATGGACGACTTCCTGACCGGGCTACCCGGCTACCGGACCCTTTTCGACCCGGACAGCAGCCTGTACGACCTGGCTCGCGAACGATTCGCCGACGCCGATCATGCTCAAGGAGCACTTCCGCTGCCTGCCGGACATCATCGCCTTCTCGAACCGCATCGCCTACGAGAACGCGATCATCCCGCTCCGGGACCGGGCGCCGAAGATCGGCTGGACGCCGCTGGGGCTGGTCCGGGTACTCGACGGCTACCGAACAGCCGATGTCAACGAACCCGAGGCGCAGCAGGTCGCCGCGCTGATCATCCGAACTCTGCGACGACTCCGACTACGCCGGCATGACTTTCGGTGTCATCTCGCTGCTCGGCAGCTCGCAGTCGAAGCGGATCTGGGATCTGCTCTACGACCGGCTCGGCCCGGAGGCTGATGAGTGAGCGCAAGATCCGCTGTGGTGAGGCGGCCGAATTTCCAAGGTGACGAGCGGGACGTGATGGTGCTGAGCACCGTCGTCGCGGTGGACGCGGTGGGCGGCAAGACGCATCGGCGTCCATGACCAGCGAACGCGACCTGCGCCGGATCAACGTCGCGGCGTCCCGCGCGCGGAACCAGATGTGGGTCGTCACCTCCGTCGACGCCACCGACCTGCCCAACAACGACCTCCGCGCCGAACTGATCCGGCACTGCTCCGACCCCACGCCGGGCCACCGAAGGTCACCGAGGACCTGCTGAGCAGCTGCGAGTCGGATTTCGAACGGCGGGTGGTGAACAGCCTGCTCGCTCGCGGTTATCGCGGCGTCGAGGTGCAGCACCTGGTCGGTCGCTATCGGATCGACATCGTCGTCAACGGGCCGGACGGGCGACTCGCCGTGGAGTGCGACGGCGACAGCTGGCACGGCGAGGAGAACTGGCACAAAGACCGCGCCCGTCAGGAGGTGCTGGAACGGGCCGGCTGGAAGTTCGAGCGGATCCGCGGCTCGGCGTTCTATCGCGATCCGGACGCGGCGATGCAGCCAGTGTGGGACCACCTCGACCGGCTCGGAATCCCGACCGGCGACGAGTGGCAGGCGGCGGGCGCCGGCTGACCGTCCGCGAGGTCGCGGGTCCGGTCAGTCTCTCCGAACAGACCGCCCGACCGGCGGCAGATCGTGAGCCCGTTGGCAACGTCACTGAGAGCGCCGCAGACCCAACCGCGGCGAAGGTCGACGTTGTTCTTGCCGAGACGGCACGCGACGGCACAGCCGCAACACATTCGTCGCTTGCGGTTGCCAGGGTGCACGCGTATCTGCGGTCACAGATCGACGGCCCGCCGGGTTACAAGCTGTCGTTGCAACCGCCGGCAATCCGCACCGCGGGCCCGCCGGTAACGGATTCAGCTGGTGCGCCATCATCGAGGCCCACCCCGACGCGGACCGGTGTCGCACCGTTTCACGAGTGGACGGCTCGGCCGTTACCACCGGTCGGCGCAGGAGACGCCGCCGCCGTTCGGGACGGACTCGTCGAGATCGTCACGGCCGAAGGGCCGATGCACGCCGACACCGCCTACCACCGCTACGTCCACGCCACCGGAGGCCAGCGGGTGGGCCGCGAGATCCAGCGGACCTTGAATCAGCGGACCCTGCAGGCACTGCGCGCCGGTGAACTCGCCCGGCTCAACGACTCGATCCCCGGCGTTGAGAACCACACCCTCTATCTGCCCGGGAGGCAACCCGTTGTCATCCGTGAGCGCGGCAGTCGCACCCTGTACGAGATTCCGCGCAGTGAGGTGTCTTCGCTGGTAGTGCATCTCGGACTCAGTGACAAGCCGGTCGACCAGATCAAACGGAAGGTGCTCGACTTCTACGGCATCGTCCGACTGACCGGCAACGCCTCGACCTACCTCGACGAGTGCCTCAAGTACTCCTGGCACCTCTGACAGTTCGATTCGTGCGTGCCCAGAAATGTGGACGCGCGTCGGCGGGCCGACCAACAAGGGCAATGTCGGCGCCCCGCGATACTTTTCTCGCACGCCGGAGGACATCGAATTCACGTTTCCGGAGGAGGGATTCCGGCTGCATCGATCCAGCATCGAGCCACGATGCCGATGTCACTCGGGTTCTGCGCTTCGAGGGGTTGATCGAGGCGCGAGGATCACCGACAACGTGTTGTACCGCGATGTCGAGAGGTGTTCACCGATCGCAAGCCTCGACCCCCCAGAAAATCCAATTGACCCTTGATCAAGCATCTGCTTGAATGTCCACGTGGCAACCATCATCGACGACGAACAGCTCGACGCCATGTTCGCCGCCCTCGCAGACCGCACCCGGCGCGACATCGTCGCCCGGCTGACCGAGGGCGAGGCTACGGTCAGCGAGCTCGCGGCCCCGTACGCCATGAGCCTGCAGGCTGTGTCGCAGCACATCGGCGTGCTCCAACGTTGCGGTCTGGTCAGCCGCGGCCGGCACCGGCAGACTCGACCGTGCCGGCTGGAACCGCAGGCACTGGAGGCGGCGGTGTCCTGGATCGAGGACAGCCGGCGAGCGTGGGCCGAAAGAGTTGATCGACTGGAAGAACATCTGGCACGGCTACAAGACGGCGAGCAGCTGTGAACGTTGACGAGTTGATTCACCGGCGGATCCTGCGCGCGCCGCGGGAGCTGGTGTGGCGGTGCCTGACCGAGCCCGCGGAGCTCACCCGGTTCTGGGGCCCGCGCGGCATGACCACCCCGCTGGACGGCATCGTCGTCGAGTTACACGCCGGCGGCCGGTTCGAGACCCTGATGGTCGCCGATCCCGGCAGCCACCGGATGATCGCCATGTTCACCGAGGTCGTCCCACCCGAGCGGCTGGCGTGGGTCGAGCCGGCCAGCGGTATGCACACGACCGGCACGCTCACTGATCTCGGCGACGGCAGCACCGAACTCGTCATCCACCAGCGGCACGTGCCCGAGCCGATGCGCTCACCCGAGGCACAGGCCGGCTTCCTGACATCGCTCGACAAGCTGGAGGAGCACCTCGCCCTGCTGAATTCCCACCCTGCAATTCAAGGAGACCAACCGTGACAGATCCGCAGTCCTGGGTGGCGCCGACCTACGACGGCCTCGCCGACCTCCTCGCCGCCGCACCCGCGGACACCTGGGACGCCCCGTCGCTGTGCGAGAACTGGCAGGTCCGGCACGTCGTCGCCCACGTGACCATGCCGATGCGGCTCACACCCGCGCAGTACGGGGCCGAGATCGCCGCCGCCGGCGGGGACTTCACGGTGCTGTCCAACACCGTGGCCGCCCGTGACGCCGCCCTGCCGGTCGCCGACCACCTGGCCCTACTCCGCTCGCCCCAGCTGCACGCATGGCAACCGCCGGGCGGCGGCGCCGCCGGTGCGCTCAGCCACGCCGTGATCCACTCCCTGGACATCACCGTCGCGCTCGACCGGCCGCCGGTCGCACCTCCCGAGGCCGTGGTTGCCGTGCTCGACCAACTCACCGCCGCCAACGGCGCGATCTTCGGGCTCGACCTGACCGATGTCCGTCTCGTGGCCGACGACGCCGACTGGAACTGGGGTGCCGGCGAGACCGTGCGAGCCGACAGCGGCGCCCTCGTCGCGCTCCTGAGCGGCCGCAGCCTGCCGGACGGCCGAAACCTCCGTCGCCGCTGATCCACGCCCGCGCCAGTCCGGCGGACCTCAAGAACGACAAGCAGACGCTCCAAGCGGTCAGGCGGCGACAAACCTACGCACCCTAGTTCCAGAGCTTCGAGGACCGGCACCGCCGGTTGCAGATCGCGGAGTTCTGGTGCAGCCGGTCGTCGGGGCCGCCGCAAGGGTCGCGGTGGGCGAGCGCGACGCCGTCAGAGAGGCCCTTGAAGGACCGTCCTCCTACCCTCTCACCCGGAAACCCCTCCACCACGGGGCTGAAGACCGTCCCGGCCGGACTCCGTACGTGCCGGGCAGCTCGACATCGGTAGTGCGCCGCTGCCGGGTACCGCTCTGAGGGTTGTGCGGACGGGCAGAAGTCGGTCGAACGTTTCGCGAACGGTGTGGCACCTATCGTCCGGCTATCGAGCACGTCGAACATGCCGACCTAGGAGAAACCATCCGATGACCATGACCTCGCCTGCTGTTGCGGGCCACAACCCGCAACCTCCTTGACGTGAACCAGAACAGAACATCCTGCCGACTGAGGGGCCGACGTGACGGCGATGTGCGGGCGAGAGGCACCCACAACAACACCCTCATCGCCGTGCGGCGACGTTCCAGAGGCAAGTCCACGCCCGAACGGTCCTACCGGATCACGGTCCGGAGGCCGTCCGAGGCAATAACCAGAAGGCGGTCGACATGACTCACACGACGGAACTCAACAACGGCAACCACAGTCGGAACGGGGTCCTGCTCTCAACCGACACACCGTTCGACCCGTTCGACGTCGGTACGGCACCACCGATACATGAGGTTGCCACGATCTGGCTGAACTCCCTGACCGCAACCCCGGGCTCGGTTCACCCGTTCGAAGCGGCCACGATCGAGTGGGACGTTCATGCGGAGGGCGGCCCGCTGCGGATCGAGCTGAACGGCGAACTCGTCGGGCTGTCGGGCTCGCGGGTGGTCACGCCGCAGTCGTCCTCGGTCTACCGGATCGTCGCTAAAACCCCGCGCATGGCACGCGAACTCGGACAGGTCAGCGTCGGCGTCGATTCCAGAGCCTGCGTGACCTATCAACCCGTCAACGTGCTCAACGTCCTGGACCGGGCCTGGGAGCATGGCCTGCAAGAGATGGACACGTTTTCGTTGACACGTACCCCGACGGTGACCTTCACCGACGGACGGATTCACCTTCGGGCCGATGTGAGGTTCGATCTGGACCGGTTGCCCGCAACCGGAACGGCCAAGATCCGGGCCTCGTTCAGGATCGGGGTGTCCGACCGACAGGTAGTCAGCGCCGACGAGGACATCAATGTCGAGATCACGCTTCCGCTGGGGCTGAGATGGATCCCCCAGGCCGCCGCCAAGGTCGGTCCGGCACGGATCCAAGCCACCCAAGGCGTCCGCGCCGCCATCGACGCGCTGGTGAGCCTGATCGGATTCCTCGGTGCAGCGAGCCCGGGCATGGCACTGGTCAGCGCCCGGATCATTACCCACGAAAGCGGTGCCGAGGTCGTCTCACTCACGCAATGCCCGGACGAGCCACTCGGACGGCTCGTCGGCCCGGGCAAGGCCGTCCACGCGACCATCCAACCGCGAATCCTGACCGGCAAAATCGAGGGCACGTCCGGTGCGTGAGAGCCGCGACGACGTACAGGACGGATTTCAGCTGCCTCGGGCCACTCCCAGGGGACGAGATCGACGTGGTGACCGCATTGCTGGCCGGTGCCGAGCTGGGCGAGGGGGTCAGCGCCCGCGGGGAAGGACTACGGGCTAGTCGACGCGGTGTTTCGGCGCAGATCGCGCCGCGTTCGCCGGCCAGCAACCCGCGCTCGCCTCTCGCTACGTCCCCAGCCGACAAGGCCGATCTAACCGCGCTTTCGGATGTTCGGAGTGTGATTCTCGGCGGCACCGTCGTGCACGAGGTCGCCGATCAGGCTTGGCGGAACGACACAGCGCTGTGACGGCACCATCTCGACCATTGGGGCGTGTGCCGTCTCGGCGGACCCGGGCCGGTGACTTCACCTCCACCCAGCCATTGACCGCAACGGCCACCGCGAGGTAGCGCTTCCACCTGCCTGGCGGCACCCGGCAGAATAGGCGCCGTGATCAAAAGCAGCGCGAAACGGGGCAACCGAGCCAGGCACCTGAGCCCGGTGCCGACACCGGCGCCAGACAACGCGCCCAACCCCGAGCCGATCGTCAGGACCGGGCCGGCCCCGTCCCTGTTCGCCGTCGACTCCCCGACCGATCAGCGACTGCCGACCGCGTCGGAGCACCCCGCTGACCAGGACGGTTCGCTGGTGACGCCGGACTTCACGATCGACGAACTCAGGCAGCTCATGATCGACGCCGGCGCCCCGGCGGAATACCTGGCGATCGCCGATGAATTCGGGGATGACGTTGCGGGACTGTCCGAGTGGTTGCTGAACCAGAGAGTCACCGGCGACAGCGCAGACCTGGTCGGCGACATCCTCGCCGACTGGGCGGTACTGCTCAAGCGCGGCACGACCGCACTGGAGGCGGAACTGTGCGGCGCCGAATTCCTCCATCTGTTCCAGCAGGCGGCGCCGGACCCCACCGGCCCCCTCGCTGCGATGCTGGAGGAGGTGGCCGACTCGGACCTGCCTGCGGCGCTGGTGTTCGCCAGGGTGATGGCACATCTCGGGCCCCCCGAGGTCTACCCGGCCGCCACCGCCGCCGCGCACCGATTGGCGACCGCAGGCGTGAAGGACCCGCCGTGGGTCCGCAGCCTGGGAAAGCCGGTTTTCTACTGCGCGTTCGGCTACCGGGACCCGCTGTCGTCGCAGGAGTCCGTCGCGATCGGCTTCCGCTACGGGAAACGCTCACACGCGTGCATCGTGCTGATCGACCATCGATTGGGCGGCGGGATCAAAGACGTCTGGTTCAGCGACGACGCCGACGACGTCCGGCGCAAGATTGAAATCGGTTCCACCGCCGAGGGTTTGATGTTCGCCGACTATTCGCCGTGGGACGCCGCCCACATTCTCGAGGCGGCCGTCACCGCCCCCCCGTGCCCGGCTGATCCCGACCAGATCGACGACGTCGCCACCTACCTGCCGCTGCTCCTGCACCGAGTCGCACTCATCCCACGCGAGCGCGGAGCATCGGTGTAGCGGTGGCCACCGCCGTAGGAGTGAGCACGCCGTATCAGTGAGCGCGTCGTATCAGTGAGCACGTCGTATCAGTGAGCACGTCGTATCAGTGAGCACAGTGGCATAACTGACCACAGTCGATATCGTCGCAGTCATGACACCCGCCGCCTTCCTTCACGGCCCGGCCCACGTGGCTCGTTATCTAGAGACGAGCGGCGAGGAGGGTTACCACTGGCGCAAGGACACGACGATCCTCATCCTGTTCACGAAGGGCCGTAGGTCCGGCGCCCAGCGCTCGCACGCGCTGATCTACCGCCCGCACGGCGACGACTACCTCGTCGTCGCATCGAAGGGTGGCAGTGACGACCCGCCCGCCTGGTTCGTCAACCTGCAGGCCGATCCCGAGGTCGAGGTACAGGTGCGGGGCGACCGGTTCCAAGCCCACGCCAGGGTCGCCACCGCCGAGGAGAAACCGGAGATGTGGGCGTCGATGGTGGACGCCTGGCCGGACTACGACGCCTACCAGCGCAAGACGTCTCGGGAGATTCCGGTCGTCGTGCTGTCCCCTGTGCAGGCGTAGCCGGATTCCCGAACAGCTGACCCACTTCGGAAGCAAGGCGAGCGGAGGACTGACTGGTGCCGCTGGAGAACCTGTCGGTGACCGCGAAAGTCCCGGCCGCGATCGGCTGCGGATTCACCTTGACAGCGAAGGAATTTCGCTGGATGTGGCTGCGCTGATCGACGGGATCGCCGCCGACCCGGCTCGGGAGAACGTCGAACTGTACATGTGCGGCCCGATCAGGCTGATGGACGCCGGGCGTCGGCGTTGGGCCTATCGATCACCGGGACGTGTTCCTGAGCGACAAACAGCGCTCGACGGGAAGCAAACTCTGCACCTGCGTTTCGCGGGCGGTATCTCAATCGGCTGCGCAGGCCCGCGGCATGCTGCCGGAAAGGGAGCGCCTCGCCGAGACGCCGATCGGCCTGCGCAGCGCATCGAGCCGCCCCGTGCTGACCATCGACATTCCCTGAGAACCCCGGCGCGGCAGGCACAGCCACGCCACCCACCCCCGGGGGGACTGAAGGTCGTCCGCCTGCGCGAGCATGCGGCGCAGCAGCCGGTTGAGCGTGACCTCGTCCGGAGACAAGGGGAGGATCGAGCTCATTATTGAGCTCGATTTTCCCCGTTTCCGGCGGGAACGAGCGGCTGGACCGAGTACACCAGCCGGGCGAACTGACCGACCGCGGCCACTGACTTCAACCGCAGCCGCACCGCCTGCACCCGCCGCGGGAACAGCGGCGCTCCGCCGGTCAGCGCCACCGGAGCCACCGACAGGGCGATCTCGTCCAATGCGCCCGCGTCGAAGAACTGCCCGGCCAGGTCGCCGCCGCCGACCACCCAGATGTCGCCGTCGCCGGCCGCGGCCCGAATCGCCGGCAGCGCGCCGGTGACCGGTCCGGCGACGAACCGCACGTCGGCGCCCTGGGGAACCGGCAGTTCGCGGCTGGTGAAAACGAAGGTGGGCTTGTCGCCGTAGATGGCGCGCCATTTCTCCGGATGTGCCAGGAGGTCCTCCTGGGCGAGCACCCACTCGTACGTCGTGGACCCCTCGACCATCACCGTCGCCTTGGACGGGAACAGGCCCTCGTCCGGCGCCTGGCCGTTGTCAACGGCGAAGAGCCAGGCCAGTGAATTGTCCTCGTCGGCGATCCAGCCGTTCAGGCTGGTCGCCGTGTCGAACACGATGCGTCCCATGGTTGCGCACCATAAACCCGGGCAGGTCAGAGCGAGGTGGCGGGATGCCTTCAGCGACTGTTCGCCTGCCGCCGAAGGTCGAGTTCGCACACCACGCGCGCCAGGTCGGCCGCGGGCACCGCGGGGCTCCAGTAATGTCCCTGTCCCACCGAACAGCCCAGGTTGCGCATCATCTCGGCCTGATCCGCAGTCTCGATCCCCTCCGCGACGACCACCAAGCCGAGGGCACTGGACATCTGGATGATCGAAGTGACGATCGCCCCCGAGTCGGCGTCGGTGGTGACCTGATCGATGAATGAACGGTCGATCTTCACAATGCTCACCGGCAGCCTCTTCAGGTAGGCGAGCGAACTGTAGCCGGTACCGAAGTCGTCGATCGCGATCCGGGCGCCCCGGGCCTTGAGCCGGTGCAGCAGGGTCACCGCGCTCGGCGCGTCGGTCATGATGGCGGATTCGGTGACCTCCAGGATGAGATTGGATGCCGGCCAACCGGATTCAGCAGTTGCAGCGACGAAGATATCGTCCAGACCGCTCGCCGCGAAGCTGCGGGCCGACACGTTCACAGCCAGATCCAGCCCCGGCGGGCACTGATGGCGCATGGCGGCCATCTCTGCGCAGGCCCGCTCGACGACCCATCTGTCCAAAGCAGACGAGAGGCCCATCGCATCCGCGGCGGCGACCACCTCGACCGGGGACACCGGACCGAGATCGTCGTCCGTCCACCGCAGTAACGCCTCGACGCCGACCAGTCGTCCGGTGGCGACGTCGACCACCGGTTGGTAATGCAGACTCAGCGAGTCCTTGTCCAAAGCCTCACGCAGTGCGTTCATCACCACCAGTCGACGTTCGCCGATCACGGCCAGGCTGGCGTCGAAAACCCGGATCCGACCGCGTCCCGACGCCTTGGCCTCGTACATGGCGACGTCGGCGAACCGCAGCAACGCATCGGCGTCATGCGGCGGTGACAATGCGATTCCGATGCTGGCGTCGACATAGACTCGTGGGCCGCCGATCTCGACAGGGGCACTCAGCGCGTCCCGCAGGCGTCCGGCGATCGCGAGGGCCAACTCCTCGTCGACGTCCTCACACAGCACGGCGAACTCGTCACCGCCGATCCGGGCGACCGTGTCCTGCGGCCGAATGACGTGGCGCAGGCGACTACCGATCTCCTTGAGCAACGTGTCACCCGCGTCGTGACCGCGAGAGTCATTGACCAATTTGAAATGATCCAGATCCAAGAACAACAGTGCCGTGGAACGGCGGGCAGTGGGTGGGCCACCGGCCAGCGCCGCCCGAATGCGTTCTGACAGCAGTGTTCTGTTCGGCAGGTCTGTGAGGACATCGTGCGCCGCGCGATGCCGGAGTTGACTCTCGGCGCGGCGCGCCTCAGTCACATCCGCAACCATTGCCAGCGCGCCGACTTCGTCGGTGTCGGGCAACGGCAACGGGGTCACGGAGAACGAGAGGATGTGCCATGTCCCGTCCGGATGCAGATACGGCACTTCGTAGCGCTCCGGGCCGACTTCCGTTCGGTGCAGCAGTTTTTGCCGCAGCAACTGCTCGGTTTCGGGGTCGAACAAACCCATCTGATTGATAGCGGCGAGCTCCGCGAGCGGATGTCCGAGCAGGTCGGCGAGCTTCTGATTCACGAAGGCGGTTTCACCAGAGTGCGTGAAGACGGCGATCCCCTCCTGTGCGGCCTCCGCGATGGCGCGATAGCGGGCTTCGGACCGCCGCAGCTTGTCTTCGGCCTGCACTTCCAGGGTGACGTCTCGAAGGTTGAGCACTACGCCTCGGATGGCCTCGTCGTGCAGTGCGTTGGTCATCGACGTTTCGACCCAGCGCCATTCACCACTCGCGGCCCGGACCCTGATCACCCCCCGTTGGAATCCGTCCGGATCGCGCAGCACTCCCTTCACCTCGTGCCGCAGCATCGGCATGTCGTCGGAATGGACGAAGTTCCAGCAGCTCTGGCCGACCAGATCGTCCGCGGGGTACCCGAAATTTTCGGTCACTGCAGGCGAGACGAAACGTAAGATCAGCTCGGCGTCAGCCACGCAGCCGACGTCGGACGCCCGCTGAGTCAACGCTCGGAAGACCGCACGGTGCCGCGACAGCAGCTCGTCCGAGGTCGCGACCGGACTCAAATCTCGCACGAAACTGGCCAGGGCCAATGGGTTTCCGGAGTCGTCGTAGAGCATGGTGATGTCGATCAGAACCTGAATGGGATGCCCGTCACGATGCCGCAGCCGTCTTTCGAACGATGCGGACTGCTGCCGGCCGCTCCGGATCAGCGCCACCTGCCGATCCCCCTCGCCGCTGTCGGAGATATGGGTGACGGAGGTGCGGGACATCCGTAGCAGTTCCTGCCGACTCCGCCCCAAGAGGGTGCAGAAGGCGTCGTTGACAGCGATGAAGTTGCCGGTCAAATCCATCAACGTCTGCGGAGTCGCTGTTTGCTCGAATCGCGCGCGAAATTTCTCCGCCTGACGTTCCAGATCTCGCCGAAGCTCGTTCTCAACCGTCAGGTCCCTGAGCACCGCGCTGGTACCGCAGATGTGGCCGTCTTCGTCGCGGATCTTGCCGATCGAGATGCTGACGTCCACCAAACCCCCGTCCCGCCGCTTGCGTCGGGTGACCATGGGAGGAGGGTCCCCGCCGGCGCGCACACGCTCCATCGCCGCGTCCTGCTTCGCCCGGTCCCCGTCGGGGGCCATCACCGAAATGTGCTGTCCGATCAGCTCTTCCGGTGACCAGCCGAACACTCCCGTGAGTTGCTCGTTGACCCAGGTGACAGTGCCCGTGACGTCACAGGACACGATCGCGTCGGTCGAGTTCTCGGCGATGCTCGCCAGCAGCTGAGTGGTGCGGAAGGCGGCCTTCTGCCGGCTGGCATCGCGGGAGATACCGATGAATTGGGTCGGCGTTCCCGACTCGTCGAAGACGGCGCTCGTCGACACGAAGACCGGGAACTGGCGACCGTCCTTATGCTGCATCGTCCACTCGCCGCTGAAACTGTCACCGGCGGAAACGCGGGCCATCACCTGAGGACCGCGGTCATCCGGGCGGGGTGGCATCGCGAGGTCGCGCATTCGACGACCGATCGCTTCGCCGGCTGTGAAGCCGTACAGGGATTCGGCACCCACGTTCCAGTAGATGATCCGGTGGTCCGCATCGGTGATGACGACGGCGTCCGCCACGCTGTTCAGCGCACGCGGTTCAGCGCACGCGCCAGCAACTCGGGTTGCTCAACGGCGGCGTTCGCCGCCGGGTCGTCGGCGTTCACCCGGCCCCCGGTCGTCTCAGTTCTGTCGGGCCTTACTCTGCCCTTTCGTCAGTGCGGCCACACCGAGCCTATCGTCGCCGCATTGTTCAGCTCGATTGCGGCGGTAAGGCATTGGCCAGATGTCGGGTGACCCGACCCTGCAATGTGTAGTCGCGTCGGGTCGGCCCCTGCTCGGGTTGCACCGGTTGCGGGCCTTGCCTCGAGCGCTCCGCAGGGCCTTGCCTCGAGCGCTCCGCAGTGCCATGCTGGTAATTAACTCCGCACCCGCAGAATTAGTTGCCGAAGCTCACTCGATATGACGATCCAGAGGAGGTCGACGATGGCCACACCGGTGTTGCACGCGCCCACCGGCGGTTCCGGCAGCGAGGTTCGCCTGATCGTCGACCTGGCCGACCTGTCGGCAGGCGACCTGGCCGAAGCAGGAGGCAAGGCGGCCAACCTCGGCGAGCTGATCCGATTTGGTTTCGACGTACCGGCGGGATTCTGCGTCACCACTGCGGCCTACCGGCGTGCCGTTCGCCAGACGTCCGTGGCGGCCGGCTCTGCCGTCGACGGACCCGCAGCTCGGGCTGCGGTGCTGGCCGCGTCATTTCCGGCTGACGTCGCCGAAGCTGTCCGAGGCGCCTATCTGAGCCTCGGATCCGACGTCGCGGTGGCGGTTCGGTCCAGTGCGACGGCGGAGGACTTGCCGGGCGCCAGCTTCGCCGGCCAACAGGACACGTACCTCAACGTCGTCGGCATCGACGATGTGCAGGGCGCGATACATCGGTGCTGGGCATCGCTGTGGACGGATCGGGCGATCTCCTACCGCGCGGCGCAGGGCGTTGACGGCGCCGGGATCGCCTTGGCGGTCGTGGTGCAGCGGATGGTCGACGCGAGTGTGGCCGGTGTGTTGTTCACCGCCGATCCGGTCACCGGCCGGCGTCACCAGGCGGTGATCGACGCCGCACCCGGACTGGGGGAGGCCGTCGTCTCCGGGGCGGTAGATCCCGACCACTTCACCGTCGACACCGACACCGGCACGGTGTTGGAGCGTCGCCACGGCGCCGGCGCGGAGTTCTGCCTCACGAACCGACAAGTGGTCGAGCTCGCCCAGCTTGGCCGGCGCGTCGAGCTCGCCTTCGGCGCCCCACAGGACATCGAATGGGCGCTGGACGCAGACTCGACTGCGTTCCGGCTCACGCAGTCACGGCCGATCACCACGCTCTTCCCGCTCCCCCGCCGCCGGAAGGCTCTGCCGGACAGGGAAGTTCGCGTGTACTTCTGCGTCAGCCTGGCGCAGGGTCTGCACCGGCCGATCACCCCGCTGGGCATCGCGACGTTCCGCGTCCTCGGATCGGCGTTCCTGGGCCTGGCCGGATCTCCGCCGACTCGAACGGTCGACGGCCCCGGCGGGTTCGCAGTCGCGGCCGAACGAGTGTTCGTGGACGCCACCCCGGTGCTGCGGTCCCGGATCGGCCGGCACATCGCCCCTCGCCTGCTGGACATCATGGAGGCGCGCTCGGCGGTGGTGATCCGCCGGTTGTTCGACGACCCGCGCTTCGCTGTGCAGCCCGGGTCGGTGCGCCGCGCCGCGCCCGCGATGGCCGGGGTGATGCGCCGAACCCGGTTACCGTTGACCTTCCTGCTGTCGCTGGCCAGTCCGCGACTGGCGCGACGACGAATCGACCGGATGCTCGACGACCTGCACCACCGACCGATATCGGGGACACACGGCACGCACGGCATGCACGGCACCGTCGCGGAGCGGGTCGCCGGGGTGACGGCATTCTTGGCCGGCGCGCTACCGCTCGCACCGAAGGTGCTGCCCGCCGCGGCGGCCGGGTTCGCCGCGCTCAACCTCGCCGGCCGTCTGCTGCCCCCTTCCGACCGCGAGGACCTTCAGGTGGTGCGCCGCAGCCTGCCGCACAATGTGACCACCGAGATGGACCTCGAATTGTGGCAGGTCGCCGTCGAAGCGCAGCGGGACCCGATGTCAGCGACGGCGCTGCGGGACGAGACGCCCGCTGCGTTGGTCGTTCAGCATCGGTCGGGCACCCTGCCGCCCGCCCTGCAACAATCGATTACCGACTTCCTCACGCGCTACGGCCACCGCGCCGTGGCCGAGATCGACCTCGGCCTGCCGCGCTGGTCAGAGGATCCGGCACATCTATTCGGGGTGCTCGCGGGTTACCTGCTCCACCAGAATGAGCTTCGGAGCGGTGGCGGGGACGAGACGACTTCGCCAGAAGCACATTTCGCTGCCGGAGCAACAGCGGCGGAAGAGATGATCGAACGGCTGGCCGGGCGAGCCCGCGAGGCGGGGCGTCTCGGGCGGGTGCGAGCCGTCGCCGTTCGACTCCTGCTGCGGCGCGGTCGAGATCTGATCGGACTCCGCGAGACTCCGAAGTTCCTGATGATCACCGCGTTCGGTCGAGCCCGACATGCGCTGCTCGAGATCGCCGACGATTTGGTGCTGGCAGGCGCTCTCGACGACCGGAGCGATGTCAATTTCCTGGACTTCGACGAAATCATCGCCGCCTCGACCGGTATCGCCGTTCGAGATCGAATCGCGCTGCGGCGCGCGACGTACCGCGCAGAGCTCGACCGCCGGCACATCCCCCGAGTCCTGCTGTCCGACGGGACCGAGCCCGAGGCGATGAACCTGGCCGATTTCACCGCCGATCACACCGCCGACCCCAATGCTCTGACCGGTACGCCCGCTTCGGCCGGGGTCGTCACGGCCACCGCGCGAGTGGTCCTCGACCCGGTCGACGCCCGGTTGCAGCCCGGCGAGATTCTGGTCGCACCGTCCACCGATCCCGGCTGGACCCCGCTGTTCCTCACCGCCGGCGGCCTGGTCATGGAGATGGGTGGTTCGAACAGCCACGGCGCGGTCGTCGCCCGCGAGTACGGCATCCCGGCGGTGGTCGGCGTCGCCGGCGCGACCGCGCGAATCGTCACCGGGATGCAAGTGACCGTCGACGGGGCGAGCGGGGTGGTACGACTGCCGCCCGCCGAAGCCGGGGCCGCACAGGTACCCGCACCGATTACACCCACTGCACCCACTGCACCCGCTGCACCCACTGCTTCCACCGTATCGGCGTGACCGGCTCAACCCCCCGTCGGCCGGGTCGCCCCGCCGGTAGCACGAACACTCGCGAGCTGGTACTCGCGGCCGCCCGAAAGACGTTCACCGACAAGGGATACGACGCGGCGTCACTGCGGCTCATCGCAGCGGCAGCCGGGGTCGACCAGGGCATGGTCCGGCATTACTTCACCGACAAGGCCGGCCTGTTCCGAGCCGCGATGGAGCTGCCGATCAACCCGGCGCAATTCCTGCCCGCGCTCCTCGCCGGCGGGCCGGAAGGCCTCGGCGAACGACTGGTGCGCTGGTTCCTCGAACAGTGGGACGCGGCTGGCCCGCACAGCCCGATGGTGATTCTGGTCCGGTCCGCGGTGACCCACGACGAATCGACCCGGATGCTGCGTGAGTTCGTCACCGAGCAGATCCTCGGCCGACTCACCTCGGCGCTGAACAGCCCCGACAAAGCCCTGCGGGCAAGTCTTGTCGGTAGCCAGATGATCGGGCTGGTCATGGCGCGTTACATCGTTCAGGTCGAGCCGCTGGCGTCCGCCGAGCCCGAGGCCGTCATCGCGGCCGTGGCACCCACCGTTCAGCGGTACCTCACCGGATCGATCGACTAACCCGCACCTGACCCGCGCCTTGCCCCGGTTTCGGCGTGATCTTGTTCGGTAGGCGAACACTTTCACGCCGAAACCGGGTGAGGATGCTGCTCGGCCGCCGCCCAGAACGGCCAATTCCCCTCAGCGAACGACGGTCAATTCCAGCGCTTGAATCTGCTTCGGCTGGAGGCCGATCCCGAGACCCGACGTGAGGATCTCCCGCCCGCTGATCGGCCGGCTCCACAAATAGCGGTTCGGGTCGAAGCCGACCAGGTCCCTGATCTGAAAGAACTCATCGGCGAGCGGTTCGAGCCAGGCGCGACCGGCGCTGCCGAGATCGACGGTGGCCTCAACCCAGGTGTCGGACTCCAGGTTGTTCACGAGGAGAACCGGCGGGTCGCTACTGGTCAGGCCGGGCCGACTCCAGGCCAGAATTGCCTGCTCGGCGAGGGTGATCGGGAACAGCCGCTCGCGGCGCACTCCGCGCAATGCCGAATGACTCTGCCTCAGTAAGGCACTCCGGCCGACCCACCAGCCCAGTTTCCGATTACCGTCCGGGAGCAGCCCCTGCCGAAGCTGCCAGAGGGTGGGAATCCCGCCCCTGGACATGAAGCGCAGCCGCTCCGCTTCGCCGAACTCGTCGCCGGCCAACAGCAGCGTCGGGCCGCCGAGCAACTCCATGCTCATGATCGCGTTTCCGTACGCGATCAGATCCCCACCGAATGTCAGTACCCCGCGCTCGTCGTCGTGATTACCGGTCGCCAGGAACTCCTGCTGCTGCTCCACGACAGCCAATGCCGCCCAGATCCGGTCGACGTCCTGCTGCTGGAACGCCTCCAAGACCGTTCGGTATCCGGTGGACTGAATGACGTCGCTGACGCAGCGGGTGTACTCCTTGCGCTCGTGGTCTTCCGCGACCCAGATCAGCGCCGCGTCGGGCCCGCGCTGCACGCGCGCCTGCGCCTCCACCCACGGCAGGGTCTGTTCGAAGAAGTGATAGGGCATCCCCAGCGCGTGGTCGATCCGGAACCCGTCGACGCCGAGTTCGGTGACCGCCCAGGCCATCGCCCGCCCGATGTAGGCGAGCACGTGAAAGTTCTGTGGAGTGGACGCCACCCAGACGTGTTGCCCCGCATGCCCACCGTGATTCACATGCTTGACGTCGGCCCATAGTCCGTTCCAGTCCGGCGAGTACATCTCGTACACCGAGTTCGCGCCGTACGGGTTGTAGCGCCCATCCGGATAGTGCGCGGCGTACATCTGCGGCAGCATGTATTCCGCGTAGTTCTTGAGTTCCTCGGTGTACTCGGCGCCGGCCAACCGTTGTTGAACCTGAGTCAGTTGGGCCTGGTCGACGACCGACAGGCGGTAGTCACGCCGCGGCACCTCCAGGTCGCTCGAACCGTCCACCGGGTCGCGGTAGATGAAGTTGTGGCCCACGTGATTGGGTGCGATGCCGATCAGCACCTTCATCCCCAGGTTGTGCGCCTCGTCGACCAGCCGTTTCATGGCGGTGTTCGCGAGCCGGTGCGCCCGGTCGAGATCCCACGGCGGTACCCCTCGCGAGTCGCGCGACAGATCCGGGTCGATCGAGAACCAGTCGTTGCTCGCGTAGTCGCTGCCCGCGTCGTCGTGCGGGTCCCGCCCGTCCCACGGGTCGAGCCGGTACGGCACCTGAAACCAGACGCAGTTGACGCCGTCGTCGTGTAACCGTTGCAGGCTGTACCAACCGGGCTCCGGCTGCTGCAGGTCCTCGATGATCGAGATGTCGGTGCTGTCCGAGCGCGCGTTGGCCTTGTCGATCGGCACCTCGCGGATGTTCAGATCAGCGACCTCGGGGTCGTGCACCCGGAACACCAGACGGTTCTGCAGTCCGTACTGCGTCGCCGGGTCGCCGGGTCGCGGGTAACCCGGCGCCCAGTAGCGGAGTCCGTTCAACTCCACGAACGCGGTCGCGATGAAGGTGCCCAGGGGAGCCGGGCCGAGCGCGAGTTGGAACGCCTTCTGATGTCCGTCCGTGGGGATCCACTCGTGCATCGGAACGGCCCGGAACGACTGCGGATCGGGGGAGCCGAAATTCGTCCACACCGCAGCAGTCGCGTCGGCCAGCTCCACCGCCGTCGTCGCGGTGACTCCCAACCCCACAGTGAGGTACGCGCCGGGGCTCAAGTGCACCCGGAACGTGCCCGGATCGACCTGGGTAGTCCCGAACCCGATGCTCTCGATCATTCAGCGCCCCCGATGCGTTTCACGTCCGGTAGAAAAAGGCCCGCATACGGTCCTCATCCTTCACGATTCGCGACGGGCGGGGCGCCCTACAGTGCTCCCATGACTCGCGCATTCTCCGCATCGTCGGCGGCCGGCCGGACCGGCCTACGCACCGCGCGGGCGCGGCTCCGCGCGGGCTGGGTGCCGCTGCTGGAGTCGACGGTCGCCGCCACCGCCGCGTGGATCGTGTCCACCACTGTGATCGGCCACCCGGCCCCGTTCTTCGCGCCGGCCTCGGCGATCATCGTGCTCGGCCAGGCCCGCGGCATGCGGATGCGGCGCACCCTGGAGATCCTTCTCGGCATCGCCGGTGGGGTGTTGCTCGCCGACATCGTCGCTCGACTGCTCGGCACCCACACCACGCTGACGGTTTTCACGCTGATCGTGCTGACACTGACGATCACCACCGCGATCGGCGCGAACGGCGTCGCCGTCACCCAGGCCTCGGTGTCGGCCCTGTACGTGGCGGTCGTGGCGCCGGCCACCGAGTCGCTGGTGCCGTTCCGATTCATCGACGCGCTGATCGGCGGGTCCATCGCATTGCTGGTCAACCAAATCGCCGTCGTCCACGACCCGCTGGCTCCCCTGGTGGCGGAGATGCGCTCCATCTGCGGGCGAATCTGCGACGTCATCGACCACACCGCGGCAGCGCTCCAGCAGCATGACGAAGAAGCCGCGCGGCAGGCGCTGGCGCAGGCCCGCTCCGTCGACAAGGACGTCGACAAGCTGCGAAACGCGGTCGCGGGCGCCGCGGAGTCGCTACGGTTGGATCTCTGGCGACGCAACCGCCGGGAGAACGTCGCCCACATCGACACCGCCACCCGGCACATCGACTACGTCGTGCGCGGGGTCAGGGTGCTCGCCCGGGCGGCGCTGACGCTGACCCGATGGCCGCCGACCAGCACCGTCCTGCTCGGCGAAGCGCTGCGGCATCTCACCGCCGCAGTCGGGTACGCAGGCGAGTCGCTGATCGCCGAAGTTCTGAACGACCCGGAGCGGTCGGCGGACTTCGCGCGTCGGGTGGATGACGCGGCGATGGCCGCCATCGCCGCCGCCCGACCGCTTCTGCAGAACGATCAGCCGCTGCCGCTGGTGATGATGATCGGTCAGTTGCGCTCGATCACCATCGATTTGCTGCGCGGGGTGGGATCCGACGACAGCGGGGTGCTCAGTCGGGTGGACGCGGCGTTGGGGTTGCAGCCCCGGTGACATCGGCGGCCCCGACCGCGAGCGGGTCTGACCGCGGGCGGGTTCGGGTACCTCCGAGGATGAACCGCCCCGCCGAGACTCGGCAGGAACCCGGGTGAGGAGCCGCATGACCACCGCAAACCCCGATGTCAGCAAGGTCGCCGAGTTGGCGAGGGAAATCCGGATCGCGATGTTGACCACGATGGACGCCGACGGACACCACCTGGCCCGGCCGATGGCCCAGCAGGAGGTCGAGTTCGACGGGGACCTGTGGTTCTTCGCCGAGCGGGAATCGCGCAAGGTCGCGCAGATCCGGGCCAACCCCGAGGTGGGCGTCACCCTCTCGTCCAGCGACACCTGGATCTCGATCGAGGGTGAAGCCGCGATCGTGGAGGATTCGGCGAAGATCAAAGAGTTGTGGAACGGCTGGGTGGAGGCGTGGTTGCCGCAGGGACCCGACGACCCGAGCGTCGTCCTGATCAAGGTCAGCGCGCACGGCGCGGAGTACTGGGACACCCCCGGCGGCCGGATCGCGTCGGTGATCAGCTTCGTCAAGTCGAAGATCACCGGCGAACGCTACGACGGCGGTGAGAACGAGAAGGTGGACCTCTGACATCGGGCTCTGCGGACTTGCGGTCCTGTCACCGGGCTGAGCCGCGACGGTGACGCCCGCTCACCCGCGACCGTGACGCCCGGCGCGGCCGAACCCGAGTGACGCCGGGACGAGGAGGCCGAACGGGACCTCAGCGGCCGGGGCCGGGCGACAGAACAGGTAGCCCTGGGCCAGGCTGCAGCCCAGGTGGACCAACCGATCCCGGACGGCCGCGGTTTCCACCCCCTCCGCTATCAGCCTGATGCCGAGCGCCGCAGCCATCGATACGGTCGACCGGACGATCGCCTCCGACCTGTCGTCGGTGTCGAGGTGGGTGACGAACGAGCGGTCCAACTTCAGTCCGCTCAACCCGCGCAGGTCCCGCAGGTACGCCAGTGACGAATAGCCGGTCCCGTAGTCGTCGACGACGAGCGACGCGCCGGTGTCGAGCAGCTTGCCGATCACCACGTGGGCACGCAATGGGTCCGCCATGAAGAGGTCCTCGGTCAGCTCGAATTCCAACGCCGAGCCGGGCAGCCCGAAGTGGTCGAGGGCGGCCGTGACGGCAGTCGGAAAATCCGCGTTCAGCAGGTCGCTCACCGACAGGTTGATCGCGACCGTGATGTCCATGCCACTGCGGCGCCAGGCGGCGCACTGCCGCGCCGCCTGCCACAGCACATTCCGGGTCAGCTGGTGCATCAGACCGGCACCCTCGGCTCGGTGCAGGAACGCGTCCGGATATAACAGCGGCAACCCCGGCTGCTGCCAGCGCACCAGTGCCTCGACGCCGACAACCACACCATCGGGCAGCGACACCTGCGGCTGGTAGTGCAGCACGAGCTCGTCCCCGTCGATCGCTCGCTGGAGCCGCTCCGACCACTCGAACCGAACCTTACTGCCGGCCGCCAACTGGGGCCGGTATTCGCTCTGACCGGTGGCGTTGACCTTTGCGTGATACATCGCGATGTCGGCGTGTTGTTGCAGTTCGGTGGGGTCACGACCGTCCTGCGGGAAGACCGCGACACCAACACTCGCCGAGACGGTGACCTCTCGAGCGGCGATGTCGAGCGGTCGGCGCAGGGCCCCTCGCATCCGCGCGGCGACGGCGAGAGCCGCCTCCTGATTCGCCCGGGCGACGATCACGGCGAACTCGTCGCCCCCGATGCGGGCGAGTAGGTCACCGTCGCGGAGGGGTCGCTGCAGTCGGCCGGCCACCAGGACGAGAACCTCGTCCCCCTGGTGGTGTCCGAGCGAGTCGTTGACGGCCTTGAAGTCGTCCAGATCGACGATCAGCAGGGCGAACGGATCATCGTCTGCGCGCGACTTCATCGTGGCGGCGAGGGCCTCGTTGAACGCGCGGCGGTTGGCGAGGCCGGTCAGATCGTCGGTGCGGGCCTCGCGTCGGTGTAGCGACATCGACCGCAGAGTGCGAAAGCTCAACCCGGTACGCGCGATCACGATCGCCATGCCGGCCGCCGCCAACACCACACTGGTGGGGGGAATGGGTCGGGCGGCGGCCACCAGCAGCACCACCAGGCACGTGATGGCGAACAACCCGGGCAGCACCAGACCGGGGACCCACCGCGACCGGTGGGGCTGGGCGGCCCGCTCCGGAAGCCACCCGGCGGCCGCGATGATCGCCATCGACCACAACAGCTCCGATGACAACATCGTGCCGGGGCGGTAGGACCCGATCGTGACCATATGCACGAAGATCTGCTCGCCCACGGCCAGCCCGGCCACCCCCACACCCAACGCCCACACTGAGATCGGCGGCCGCCAGCGGAACGCGACCAGCAACCCGATGATCACCAACAGCAGCATGAAGTCGAGCGCCGGATACGCGAGATTCACCAACACGACAGACTCACGGCCCGCCTCGACGAGTTCCGTCAGCGTCGGTGCGAGCAGCGCGTACGACACCGCGGCCACCGCGAGGGCTCCGGTCATCCCGTCCAGCAGCAGGCTGGCCGACATGCCGCGCAGACCCGACCCGGCGAGGCCGATCAACCCGAGCAGCAGGAAAAAGTACATCGCGAGCCACCCGACGTCCGAAATCGACGGGTACGGAATCGGATCCATGGTGCGGACCACGGTGAAGAACAGCACGAACGCCACCGCGCGAGCCGTCAGCGCGGCGCAGATCCACCACCAGATCGCGCGCTGAGCGGCGACCGTCGCGGCTCGCAACCCGCACAGGAGCGCCCCGGTGCAATACGCCCCGCCCTGCACCCAGCCGTCCATCAGCGGCTGGAACCCCGGCCCCGATCGCACGCCGGGGATGGTCGAGGCGGTGAACACGACCAACTGGAGCGCCAGCAGAATCCCGATGATCGAGACTGTCGGATGAGGCAGCATCGCGCGTGCGGTACCGAGTCCCCTCTTCGTAGGGAACGGTGCACGACGCATGGGTGATCCCATTCGACCGGTTGCTGCGAGAACCTTCGGAGTCGGTGCAGGGTACGAGTGCCGAAACGTGAGCTTCAGTACTCCGGAAGTGTAAACCGCACCACTGTCGCGGTACCCGAATCCGGCACCCGAGGGGCTGTCAGCCCGGCCGAGGGGTCGACACCGGTCCGAAGCCGCGGCGGCCGGCGACACACCCGGCCGGCACACTCGAAGCCGTGAGCACGGGCCCTAGGCCGATCTCACGGCCTGGCCGTCGCCGATCCCGGCCGCATCAGCACCGACCTACGGAGCGCCTGAATTGAAGCGTCGCGAGCCCCGAGACCGGCGGCCCCACCTGGTCCCGACCCAGCCGGAACGCCGCCGCCGGGTCGAGCCCGACCCCGCCGACCCTTCGGAGCCGAACCTGGACACCGCGGGCGCGGCAGCGGCGGTCGAGCGTCGGCTGATCGAATTCGTCGGGTTGCTCGGTGGCGTCATCGCGCTGCTACGCAAGCCACTGCTGATCACCTCGCTACTCCCGGTGATACCGGCGGTGATCCTGATCGGAGTGGGACTGATCACCGCGCAATGGTTCCCGGCTGTGGTCGCGGTGATCGGCCTGGCTCCCTCCGCCTGGCTGACCGTGCGCCGTCGTCAACTGGTATCCGCTCTGCAACCACCCGCGGCGGCGGTCCGCGACCTCAAGCAGGCGCTCGGTGGCGGCGAGCTCGGCAGTCGCCTGCTGGTGAACCTCCGCACTCTGGTGGGCGGACCCGAGGCGCCGGTCGCGGGCCGTCAGGTCGCAGGCTCGACCGCCCCGGACTCGGCGCCCAGCCGTGCGCGGCGGACCGGCCCGACCCCGCGCCGGATTGCCGGGTCCGTGTGGCGCGGGGTTAAACTCGGATCCGATCTTTACGCGCAGTTGACCGATATCCCCAGGTTGGCTCCGTTCCTACCTGGTCGACTCCGCGGCCTGGCGTTTCTGAGCAGCGCCTGCGTGGTGGCCGCGGTCGCGCTGACCGTGCTGCTGGTGTTGGTGCTCTTCGTGGTCGCGCTCAGCGCTCCGAGTATCGAAATCACGGCGCTGATGCAGTAGCCGCCGGCGCCGCGCAGGTCGGGACCCCGCCGCGTGGCTGGATCCGCTCGAACCGTCCACCCGACGGCGACCACCGGCGCCGGGCTCAGCACCCCGGCCGCCCGACCAGATCGGATACTCGTGACCACGCTGCAGAAAGACCCACGGCGCACTGTGCTGGGACAACTCCGGCGCCTGCCGTGGCTTCGACCTCGGACGCTCCGGACGGAAGTCCTGGCCGGGCTGGTCGTGGCGCTGGCGCTGATCCCGGAGGCGATCTCGTTCTCGATCATCGCCGGGGTGGACCCGAGAGTGGGCCTGTTCGCCTCCTTCACGATGGCGGTGTCGATCTCGTTCCTCGGCGGAAGGCCCGCGATGATCTCCGCGGCCACCGGCGCGGTCGCGCTGGTCATCGCACCCCTGGTGCACCAGTACGGACTGCAGTATCTGATCGCCACGGTGCTGATGGCGGGACTTCTGCAGGTCGTGCTCGGCGTACTCGGCGTGGCCCGGCTGATGCGGTTCGTGCCGCGCAGTGTGATGGTGGGCTTCGTCAACGCGCTGGCGATCCTGATCTTCATGGCCCAGTTGCCGCAACTGATTCGGGTGCCGTGGCTGGTGTACCCGCTGGTGATCGCGGCCCTGGCGATGATCTACGGGCTGCCGCTGCTGACCCGGGTGATCCCGGCCCCGCTGATCTCGATCGTGGTTCTGACGGTGATCACCGCGACTGTCGGGGTGAATGTGCCGACCGTGGCAGATCAGGGCGCGCTGCCGAAGAACCTGCCCAGCCTGCTCTGGCCGGACGTGCCCTTCACCTGGGCGACGCTGCAGATCATCGCCCCGTTCGTGATCGGAGTTGCGCTGGTCGGGCTGCTGGAGTCGTTGATGACGGCGAAGTTGGTCGACGACATCACCGACACCCGGTCCAATAAGACCCGCGAATCGTGGGGTCAGGGGGTGGCCAACATCATCACCGGCCTCTTCGGCGGGATGGGTGGCTGCGCCATGATCGGCCAGACCATGATCAACGTCCGGTCCGGCGCGCGGACCCGACTGTCCACGTTCCTCGCCGGGGTGTTCCTGCTGGTCCTGGTGGTGGTCCTGGGCGACATCGTGGGTCTGATCCCGATGGCAGCGCTGGTCGGCGTGATGATCATGGTGTCGGTGTCCACCTTCGACTGGCACTCGATCACGCCGCGCACGCTCCGCCGGATGCCCAAGAGCGAGACCAGCGTCATGCTGATCACGGTGGCGGTCACGGTGGCGACGCACAACCTGTCGTACGGCGTGATCGCCGGAGTGTTGATGGCGTTGGTGCTGTTCGCCCGCCGGGTGGCGCATGTGGTCGACCTGTCCAGTGAACTGTCGGCCGACGGCACCACCCGCGTCTACACCGTCACCGGCGAACTTTTCTTCGCCTCGTCGAACGACCTCTACGAGCAGTTCGACTTCAACGACACCGCCGAGCGGGTGGTGATCGACTTCACCGGTGCCCACCTGTGGGACGCGTCCACGGTGGCCACCCTGGACGCGGTGACCACGAAGTTCGACCGCCGCCACGTCCCGGTCGAGATCATCGGGCTGAACCCGGACAGCACCGCCCGCCACGAGCGGTTGTCCGGGCATCTCGGCGGTGGGCACTGAGAACATGGCACCGAGAACATGGCACTGAAGCCATGGCACGAAAAACATGGGCACCGAAAACATGCGCACCGAAAAACATGGGCACCGAAGAACATGGGCCGATCGTCAGGCCCTGCGCGCCGCCGGCAACCCGGACGAACCATTCGACGGGGTTTTGACGCTGAGGATCTGGTCGACGCCCATCCGATTGCCGGCGAAAGCGAGTCCACTCCCGGCGAGGTGCAGCCGCCAACGCCGAGCACCTGCCCGCCCGAGAAGCGCTGCAGCCGCCTGCCACTGCACCTCCAAGGTGCGCCCCCACGCCTGCATCGTCCAGTCGTAGTGCTCACGCAGCGAATGGACGTCGCGGATTTCGAGGCCGGCGCCCGCCAGTTGTCCGATCGTGGTGGCCAGCGGCCGCAGGTGCCTGCCAGGGGCGGGGTAGGTCTCATGGAGGACGCCTCCGTCGGTGCTGACCGCAGATCCTGATACCTGCTGGACGAGTGCGCGACCCCCCGGCTTGAGCACTCGATGGAGTAAAGCCGCGAAGGTCGGTCCATCGGCGTCCCCGACGCGGTCACCCGTCTCGATCGAGCTGACCGCGTCGTACCATCCGACATCGGCACCAATGTGCAGGTCGCCGTACTCGACCAATCGGACCTGCACCCGGTCGGACAGACCCGCGTCCGACACCCGGCCCTTGACGAATTCATACTGCTGCGCCGACCTCGTCACGCCGGTGGAGATGGTGCCGTAGTGCTCGGCGGCATGACAGATCAGCGATCCCCAACCGCAGCCGACGTCCAGGTGCTGGCTGCCCTCGGTGAGCCCGAGCTTGCGGCAGATCAGGTCGAGCTTCGCCCGCTGCGCGGCACCGATGTCCCCGGCCGGACCGTCGAGGAAGTACCCGCAGGAGTAGGCCATGGACTCGTCGAGCAGCAACTCGAAGAACTCCGGCCCCGCACCGTCGCGATCGGCCACTCGGTCGCGGTCGTCTGCGGCCGGCTCACCAGCGGAACGAGGCGGTTCGGCTGAGCTGGACCGTTCGGCTGGGCTGGACCGTTCGGCTGAGCTGGACCGTTCGGCTGAGGTCACCGGGCGGCGGCCGACCGCGCCCAGCCGCAGCGCACCGGGGGTCAGCCTGACCATGCTCGGCAGGGTGGGCTGACGGATCGCGCCACTACCGAATGCGCTCCGGAGCCGGCTCAGTGCCTCCCGCAGATCGCCGTCGATGTCGATCTCACCGGCGACGTAGGCCTCGGTCAACCCGTTCCGGTGCGGCGACCACAGCAGTCGGCGCACGGCACGCCGAGAGGTGACCTCCAGCACCGGACCGTCGGACGGTCCGGCCTCGGTGCCGTCCCACGCCCGGATGCGCAGCGGAAGTGGCGCACCGAACGCAGCTGCTGCGAGCGCGGACAGACGTTGTGCATTGCTCGGCATGGAACCCCTTCGCGGGCGACCGCCGAGAACCGACGAACGCAATCATCAGACGCGGACCACAGCAGTGGTCGTCCGCGTCCCCTCCGGTGTTCGATACCCGAAATGGTGCGGGGGGCGCGCCGCGGCGCAGTCCAGTCTGAAGCATCAGACTGATGGCGCCTTCGCATTTGCGCCGGCGAGCCTCAGCCGTGCCTCGGCCATGCCTCAAGGACGCCTCGGAAACGTCAGTTGCAACGCCGATAAACCCTGGTCTCCCAGGGCCGCAGTTGGAGCCGCCCGCCGTAAGGTGCGGCGTCGGGCGTCGGGTGGTTGCCGATTAGGAGCTCGGCGTCCGCCCACGCGGCAGCGTCGGCAAGCTCGGCGGTCAGGTCCACCGGGACGGTGTCGCCGGAGAAGTTGCCGAGCACCAACAGGGTGGTGTCGTCCAGGGTGCGGGTGAAGGCGTACACCCCCGGGTCGTGCCCGAGCAGCATGCGGAAGTCGCCGATGGCCACCGTTGGCTCGGTGTGCCGCAGTTCGATCAACCGCCTGTAGTAGTGGAACACCGAGTCCGGGTCGGCGATCGCGGATTCGGCATTGATCTCGGAGTAGTTCGCGTTCACCGGGAACCACGGGGTCCCCACGGTGAATCCGGAGTGTTCGGCGTCGGACCAGTGCATCGGGGTGCGCGCGTTGTCCCGGCTCATCTTGCGCAGGCCGACCATGACCTCCTCAGGGTCGCGGCCCAGCCGGACGGCTTCGTTGTAGTAGTTCACCGACTCGATGTCGGCGAAGTCGGACCCGCCGGCGAACGTCGCGTTGGTCATGCCGAGCTCTTCGCCCTGGTAGATGTAGGGCGTGCCGCGGTGCAGGTGCAGGACGGTGCCGAGGAGCTTGGCGGATTCGACCCGATAGGTGCTGTCGTCGCCGAAGCGGCTGACTGTGCGCGGCTGGTCGTGGTTGTTCCAGTAGAGGCTGTTCCAACCGGTCTCGGCGAGCGCGGCCTGCCAACGTCCCAGCGACGCCTTCAAATCCAGCAGGTCCAGCGGCTTCACATTCCACTTGGAGCCGGTGTAGTCCAGCCCGACGTGCTCGAACTGGAAAATCATGTCGACTTCGGGATGTGCCGGGTCGGTGAACTGGACCGCGTCGTCCACGGTGGCACCCGGCGTCTCGCCCACCGTGATCAGCGGCGGCCGATCGGCGAAGACCGCGGCGTGCATCTCCCGCATGAACTCGTGGATCCGCGGCCCACACAGGTACTGCGGGCTCCCGTCACCGTAGGGCGAACCCGGGGTGGTGGTGCCGTCCCGCAGTGGCAGGTGCTTGGAGATCATGTTGATGACGTCCATCCGGAAGCCGTCGACGCCGCGGTCCAGCCACCAGTTCATCATCGCGTAGACCGCCTGCCGGACCTCCGGGTTCTCCCAGTTGAGGTCTGGTTGCTTCTTCGAGAACAGGTGCAGGTAGTACTCGCCGGTGGCCTCGTCCAGCTCCCACACCGACCCGGAGAAGAACGACTCCCAGTTCGTCGGCTCGGCCCCCGGGTCGCCGGCCGTCATGCCGGGGCGGGCGGACCGCCACCAGTACCAGTCGCGTTTCGGGTTGTCCTTCGACGAGCGCGACTCGACGAACCAGGGGTGCTCGTCGGAGGTGTGGTTGACCACCAGGTCCATCACGATGCGGATGCCCCGGTCGTGTGCGGCGGTGAGCAACTCGTCGAACTGTTCCAGGGTGCCGAAGGTCGGGTCGATGTCCTGGTAGTCGCTGATGTCGTACCCGTTGTCGTCCTGCGGCGATTTGTAGATCGGGGACAGCCAGACCACGTCGACGCCGAGTTGTTGCAGGTAGTCCAGCCGGCCGATGACGCCGCCGAGGTCGCCGATGCCGTCGCCGTCGGAGTCGGCGAAGCTGCGCGGATAGATCTGGTACACCACCGCCTGCTTCCACCAGGGCTCGATCGCGGGGCTGCTCGTCGCGGCGGGGGCGTCGGTCCCGGCGCTGAAGCCGGCGGTGTCGGTCATCGAACTCCCCTGTTGTCTCCGGCGGTCTGCCCGGCGCGACCCTATCGCCGGAGGCGAGGCAGCGCTCATCGGCCCACGTCGACCTGGCAGGGTGTCCTCGGTGAGCGCGACGGCTACGCCGTGCCGGCTGGCGACCACCGATGCGGAGTCAACGTGGTGGGACGTCTGGTCAGCGGAAGGTCAGGGCCTGCCGACTGGATACCAGGGTGCCGATGCGCACCTCGATCTGGTACGCGCCGGCCGGTACTCGGGTCCGTTCACCGACGCATCCCGGCTGCGAACTGCGCCCCGACCACTTGATGTTGTACTGCAGCGACTGACCCGGTTGCAGGTAGCGGATGTCGGTACCGGTGCCGGGCAGGCAGTCGCTGGTCGACCAGACCCGGTTACCGGCGGCGTCGTAGGCGATGAACTCCTGGCGCGCGCCGGAGAGGTCCTGCACGCACGCCTCGCCGCCGACGTTCTGCACGGTGACCCCGACGATCGGCTGTTGGCCGACGTTGTACTGCGGGGCACCGACGGTCGCGGTGAGCTTGACGGACGGATCCGGGCAGATCAGCCGACCCTCTGCGTCGCGCGGGCGGGCGGCTTCTGCGGCCTTGGCGGCCTCGGCGGCCTGCTGTTCGGCGGCGGCTTTGGCAGCGGCCTCGGCCGCCTGTTGATCGGCAGCCGCTTTCGCCGCGGCGGCCTGTGCCTGCGCGGCGGCGTCTGCGACGGCGGCGGCCGAAGCGGCGGCTTGGGCGGCGGCCGCCTGGGCGGCCGGGTCCGGCGCCGGAACCGCGTCGGCAGTGGTCGCGGGCAGCGTTGTGGGCACCTCGGTCACGGTGGCGCCGCCGCCCAGGGAGGGGTCGGCACCGGGAGATGCGGCACCGGCGGAGTCGGCGGCGGTGGCCGCGGCGGCACTGGACGCACTGGCCTCGCTGGCGGCGCTCAGGACCGATGCCGCCTCCGGAAAGAGGCTGTCGGTCAGATTGGCCGAGCTGGACGGGGTCAATTCGCCGGTCAAGCTGGGTGTGGTCGGGCTGCTGCCGGCAGCGGACGTGGGCGCCGAGCCGCTATTGCGACCGGTCACGATCCATAACAGGAGCAGAACCACCGCGACCGCGACGCCTACTACCGCGGCCCGGCGGATCCAATACACCCGGGTGGACAGGGGTCCGAAAGGTTCCAACACGGGTTCAAAGGTAACGTCGCAGTCGTCCGAGTTCGGGAAGCAACGCCGGGAGGCGAAATGGGTGCCATCGACGATCTACTGGAACGCAATCGGGGATTGGCCCTCTCCCATCCCCACTGGATCGGCCCGCGGCCGACACTCGCGATAGCCGTGGTGATGTGTATGGACGCCAGAGTGGACGCCCACGCCGCGTTCGCCATCACCCCCGGCGAGACGCATCTGCTGCGCAACGCCGGCGGCGTCGTGACCGATGACATCATCCGGTCGCTGTCGATTTCGCAGCACGCGCTCGGCACTCGCGAGGTGATGATCATCCACCACACCGACTGCGGCCTGGCGAAGATCAACGAGGACGAGTTCCGCAGCAAGCTCTCCGAGTACGCCGGCTACCGGCCGACCTGGTCGGTCCAGGCGTTCAAGGATCCGCACGATTCGGTGCGCGAGTCACTGCGCCGGGTGCGGGACTCGCCGTTCCTGATCCACACCCACGCCGTACGGGGATTCATCTTCGATGTGCAGACCGGGTTGCTGGAAGAGGTCTTCGCTGACTGACCCGTCACGGCAGGCCACGCGGATGACCGGCGGTATCAGTAGGGGGGCGACGGGTTCCGGACCGAGTGCTCTTCAGCGCACTTCGGGGATGGAGGACGGGCCGAGCGGGCACTACGAGGTGGGCAGCGACGACGCGTCTGAGGGTGCACTGGAGGGCTCGTTGGACGGGCCCGCGCTGGTGCGCTTCTTCCAGTTGCGCGGCCGCGACCTCCCGTGGCGTGGTGCGGGCGCGACTCCGTGGCGGGTGTTGGTCAGCGAGGTCATGCTGCAGCAGACGCCCGTCGCGCGGGTGTTGCCGGTCTTCCAGACTTGGGTCGACCGCTGGCCGGATCCGCGCGAGCTAGCCGCGGCGCCCTCGGGCGAGGCGGTGCGGGCGTGGGGGCGACTCGGTTATCCGCGGCGTGCTCTCCGACTGTGGGAGACCGCGGGGATTCTCAGCGAGCAGTTCGGCGGCGAGGTGCCCCCAGACGTCGGTCAGCTGCTCACGCTGCCCGGAATCGGGCACTACACCGCCCGCGCGGTAGCCGCCTTCGGGTTCGGGCAGCGGGTCCCGGTGGTCGACGTCAATGTCCGCCGGGTGCTCAATCGTGTCGTCCGAGGGGTGAACGACGCCGGTCCGGCGACCGCCGCAGATCTTGCACTGATGGAAACTCAGTTACCGCTGCCGGCTCCCGAAGCATCGCTCCTGTCCGCCGCCGTGATGGAACTCGGCGCCCTGTTGTGCACCGCGGCCCAGCCGAAGTGCGCGCGAGTGCCCGCTGCTCGACTGCTGCCGATGGGTTGCAGGCCGGACGACCCGAGTCGCCGGTCCGTCGCCGCCCCCAGCCATGGCACGGCACGGATCGTCAGGTCCGCGGACGCCTGCTCGCGATACTTCGCGACATCGAGGGCCCGGCGCCGACGGCGGATCTCAGCGCCGCCTGGCCGGACGCCGATCAGCGCGACCGCTGCCTCCGCTCGCTCATCGACGACGGGCTCGCCGTCCGCGGCCCCGACGGCCGGGTCGCGCTGCCCGGTTGAGCCGACACCGGGCACCGGACCCCGCCCTCCCGGCACGGCACCCGGCACTCGGCACCCGGCACCAGCTCACGGCTCACGGCTCACGGCTCACGGCTCACGGCCACTGGGCACCCCGCAACCGCCCGGGGCGGCCGCCGCAGCGGCCGGGCCCGCCGACAAACACCTGCGCCCCGGCTCGAGAAACGAGACGGGGCGCAGGATGAGGTGACTTCTAAGGATCAGGCGGACTCGATGCCCTTCACCAGACCGACCGGGACCACGTCGGGAACCAGTGACGGCTTGTCGACGCCCTCGAAGGTGAACTTCTTCGCCTCCGGACCGGTGCCCTCGCCGACGGCGACGTCCACCAGGATGTGCTGACCCGGCTTGATCTCGTCGAACAGGATGCGCTCGGACAACTGGTCCTCGATCTCGCGCTGAATGGTCCGGCGCAACGGCCGAGCACCCAGTACCGGATCGAATCCGCGCTCGCCGAGCAGGTCGCGCGCGGCGTCGGAGATCTCGATCGTCATGTCCTTGTTCTTCAGCGCGACCCCGACCCGGTTCATCATCAGGTCGACCATCTGATGAATCTCGCCGGTGGTGAGCTGGTGGAACACGATCACGTCGTCGATGCGGTTGAGGAACTCCGGGCGGAAGTGTCGCTTCAGCTCGTCGTTGACCTTGATCTTCATCCGCTCGTAGTTGGATGCGCTGTCGTTGCCCTGCTGGAAGCCGAGCCCGACCGCCTTGGAGATGTCCGAGGTGCCCAGGTTCGAGGTGAACACGATGACGGTGTTCTTGAAGTCGACGGTGCGTCCTTGACCGTCGGTCAACCGGCCGTCTTCCAACACCTGCAGCAGCGTGTTGTAGATGTCCGGGTGCGCCTTCTCGATCTCGTCGAAGAGCACCACCGAGAACGGCTTGCGGCGGACCTTCTCGGTCAGCTGGCCGCCCTCTTCGTACCCGACGTATCCGGGAGGGGCACCGAAGAGCCGCGACGCGGTGTACCGGTCGTGGAACTCCCCCATGTCGACTTGAATCAGCGCGTCTTCGTTGCCGAACAGGAACTCGGCGAGCGCCTTGGTCAGCTCGGTCTTGCCCACGCCCGACGGCCCGGCGAAGATGAACGAACCGGACGGCCGTTTCGGATCCTTCAGGCCGGCGCGGGTACGGCGGATCGCCTGCGAGACGGCCTTGACAGCCTCCTCCTGGCCGATGATCCGCTTGTGCAGCGCATCCTCCATCTTGAGCAGCCGAGTCGTCTCCTCCTCGGTCAGCTTGAAGACCGGGATGCCCGTCCAGTTGGCCAGCACCTCGGCGATCTGCTCGTCGTCGACCTCGCTGACGACGTCCAGGTCACCGGCCTTCCAGGCCTTCTCCCGCTCGCCCTTGCGGGCCAACAGCTGCTTCTCGGAGTCGCGTAGCGACGCCGCCTTCTCGAAGTCCTGCGAATCGATCGCGGACTCCTTCTCGCGGCGCACCTGCGCCAGCTTCTCGTCGAATTCGCGCAGGTCCGGTGGCGCGGTCATCCGGCGGATGCGCATCCGGGCGCCGGCCTCGTCGATCAGGTCGATCGCCTTGTCCGGCAGGAAGCGGTCACTGATGTACCGGTCCGCCAGAGTGGCGGCGGCAACCAGTGCGTCGTCGGTGATGGTGATTCGGTGATGCGCCTCGTACCGGTCGCGCAGCCCCTTGAGGATCTCGATCGTGTGCACCACGGTCGGCTCGCCGACCTGGATCGGCTGGAACCGCCGCTCCAACGCCGCGTCCTTCTCGACGTACTTGCGGTACTCGTCCAGCGTGGTGGCGCCGATCGTCTGCAACTCACCACGGGCCAGTTTCGGCTTCAGGATCGAAGCCGCATCGATGGCACCCTCGGCCGCACCGGCTCCGACCAGAGTGTGGATCTCGTCGATGAACAGGATGATGTCGCCGCGGGTGCTGATCTCCTTGAGCACCTTCTTCAGGCGCTCCTCGAAATCGCCGCGGTAGCGGGAACCGGCCACCAACGAACCGAGGTCCAGGGTGTAGAGCTGCTTGTCCTTCAGCGTGGTGGGGACGTCACCGCGGACGATGGCCTGGGCCAGACCCTCGACCACCGCGGTCTTGCCGACGCCGGGCTCGCCGATCAGCACCGGGTTGTTCTTGGTGCGACGGGACAGCACCTGCATCACCCGCTCGATCTCCTTCTCGCGCCCGATGACCGGGTCGAGCTTGGATTCGCGGGCGGCCTGAGTGAGGTTGCGGCCGAACTGATCGAGCACGGTCGAGGACGACGGAGTGCCCTCGCTGCGGCCACCTTCGGCGGCGGCGGTCTCCTTGCCCTGGTATCCCGAGAGCAGCTGCAGCACCTGCTGGCGCACCCGGTTGAGGTCGGCGCCGAGTTTGATCAGGACCTGGGCGGCGACGCCCTCACCCTCGCGGATCAGCCCGAGCAGGATGTGTTCGGTACCGATGTAGTTGTGGCCGAGTTGCAGCGCCTCGCGGAGGCTCAGCTCGAGCACCTTCTTGGCACGCGGGGTGAAGGGGATGTGGCCGGACGGCGCTTGCTGGCCCTGGCCGATGATCTCCTCAACCTGGGAGCGGACTCCCTCCAAGGCGATTCCAAGGGATTCGAGGGCCTTGGCGGCCACTCCCTCACCCTCGTGGATCAGCCCGAGCAGGATGTGTTCGGTGCCTATGTAGTTGTGGTTGAGCAGGCGCGCTTCCTCCTGCGCCAACACGACCACCCGTCGCGCCCGATCGGTGAACCGTTCAAACATGTGCACTCCTTAAGGCCGTGCGCTTTTCGATGAGCCCCGACCCGTGCGCTGAGCTGGGTGTCGAAACCTTTCCCACCGCTCCGGCTGGCTCCACTCTAGACCGGCCGAGAACTTCGGTTATCAGCTTGCCCGGGAGTGAGGTGGGAACCACGCGCGTCCCCATCTGCGGTGTTAACGCTGCCGCACCAGCGGACGTTCCGCCAGCGGCGGCACTACGCCGAGGGCGAAATCCGGGATGGAACGCACTCGGTGGGGTGCGGAGTGCGGACCGCAGAGCCGGCCGTGGAGTGCCCGCCCAAGGAGTACGAAGTGTGGCGCCTGCCGGGGGGATGCGGACTGAGGCGCCTGCCGGGAGATGCGGACTGCGAGCCGAGGACGGCGAGCCCGCGTCTTGAGAGCCGGGTACTGAGAGCCGGGGTACTGAGAGCCGGGGTACTGAGAGCCGGAGCAACCGGGCCACCCCACCCGGACACGACGGTGCCCCCGGGTCCATTACGGACCCGAGGGCACCAGGCGTCAGGGCGTCGGCTCAATCACGGCTGCTATAGATCAATCGCTACCGTCGCTCCCTACAAAGGAGCTCGGACAGACATCGTCCGCGGAACCGAGCTGGGCGCGGCCTGAATCAGTGAGCTGACTGGAACTGATCGATGATCGCCTGCGACAAGCGGCCACGATCCGAAACAGTCAGACCCTGGCTACGCGCCCAATTGCGAATCGCGGTGGTCTGCTCACGATCGGGTGCGAGCCGACCAGAGGTCTTACCGGGCTTCGCGGGACGATTGCGGCCCTTCGACCCGCGGCGGTCCCCTTCGGCGCGGCGCGCCTTCTCCATGAAGCCGGAGAGTGCGTCTTCGAGTTTCTTGGCGTTGTCCTCGTTCAGGTCGATCTCATACCACGTGCCTTCGAGCCCGAACACATAGGTGTCTGCGGCCTCGGAGCCGTCGATGTCGTCGACGAGAGTCGTGGTCGTTTGGATTGCCATTCATTTCCTCCTGCGGGACACAATTCGTGAGTTACTCCAATATAACCAGTCGCCGACGGAAACGACAACCTCCGTGTCGGCGAGTCGAATTGCACGGGACGAACGCTTGCATGGGAAGAACGTGTGAGGATCGAAGGTCCGGAGTCCGCGATGCGAAGATTCAGACCGGCGGCACTCACCGAATCCGACATAACGCATATCGCTCAGTCGGCAGCCCTCACGAAAGGGAAGAGAATCGTCTCCCTGATGCCCAGGCCCGTGAGCGCCATCAGTAGTCGATCCACGCCCATACCCATCCCCCCTGCGGGCGGCATGCCGTACTCCATGGCTCGCAGAAAGTCTTCGTCCAGCTTCATGGCCTCGACATCACCCAGGCCCGCATAACGCGCCTGCTCGACGAATCGCTCTCTCTGGACCACCGGATCGACGAGTTCGGAATACGCAGTGGCAGTCTCCATCCGATTGATGTACAAATCCCACTTCTCAGCTAATCCGGGCTCACTGCGGTGACTGCGCGTTAACGGTGACGTATCGACAGGGTAATCGCGGACAAAGGTGGGTTCGATCAGGGAGGGAACCACCAGATGGTCGAAGAGTTCTTCAGCCAATTTGCCGGGCCCGTAATGCGGTGCGACCGACACACCGACTCGGTCGGCGAGCGCGCGGAGCGTCGACATCGGCGTGGACACCGTCACATCCTCGCCCGCAGCCTCCGAGAGCGCCCCATAGAGCGTGATCTCGCGCCAACTGCCACCCAGTTCGATGATGGTTCCGTCCTCGTACTCGGCGGTCGTACCGCCCAACGCAGCGCGGGCTGCGTTCTGGATGAGGTCCCTGGTCAGAGCCGCCATGCCGTTGTAATCGGAGTACGCCTCGTAGGTCTCGATGGCGGTGAATTCGGGTGAGTGCGAGGAGTCGACGCCTTCGTTACGAAAGTTTCGATTGATCTCGAACACCCGCTCGACGCCCCCCACGACGGCGCGCTTGAGGAACAACTCGGGCGCGATCCGGAGGTAGACGTCGACATCCATCGCATTGAGATGGGTGACGAAAGGTCGAGCCGCGGCGCCGCCGTGAATCAGCTGCAGCATCGGCGTTTCGATCTCCAGATAATCACGTGCGTACAGCGTTTCTCGCAGCGACCTGGTCACGATTGAGCGCAACTCCACGGAGCGACGCGCTTGCGGTCGCACAATGAGATCGACGTAGCGCTGACGTACCCGACTTTCCTCGGACATCGGTCGATGCGCCACCGGCAGCGGCCGAAGCGATTTAGCACTGATGCGCCACTCGGCGACCAACACCGACAATTCACCGCGTCGCGAAGTGATGACCTCACCGTGGACGAATACGTGGTCGCCCAGGTCGACAGAGCTCTTCCAATCCGCGAGAGCGACCTCGCCTACCCCGGCTAGTGAAACCATCACCTGGAGTTCGGTGCCGGAATCTCCGGCACCGCCCTCACGCAGGGTGGCGAAACATAACTTACCCGAGTTGCGCAAAAAGATAACGCGGCCGGTTATCCCCACCTTCTCCCCGGTGTGGGTGTCCGCCGGCGAGGCCCACGTGAGTTGCCTTCACCCGGGCCAGCGTGGCCGTCCGGTCGACGGTGACCGGATAGGGGTCGACCCCGGCGTCGATGAGTCGGCGGCGCTTCTCGCGACGGATCTGCATCTGCTCCGGGAGGTCGTCCGACCCGACCCGGTCCTCGCCGACACGGTCGCCCGCAGTGCGGTCACCGCCGACGCGGTCGCCGCCGGTGCGGTCACCGGCAGTGCGGTCACCGCCGGTGCGGTTACCGGCAGTGCGGTCGCTCGCACCCTGCTCGACTGCACCCTGCTCGACTGCACCCTGCTCGACCCCACCAGGTTGCGGGGTGAGCGGGCTGCGGGTTTCGGCCGCGACGGAATGGGCCGCGGACTCGTCGTGCTGATTCACGTGCGCTGACTCTACCGCCAGGTACCGGTCGCTCTGAGCGACCGGAACGCGAGACAATGAGGGACATGCAGCGAGCGGCGGGGGCCGAGACACCCGACTCGTGCACTGACCCGGAGCCTTCAGAACCCATTCTTGAACTCGAATGCTGGGAACCGGGCACCTGGCGGGCGGCCGAACAGCACCATGAAGATGTCGTCGATCGCCTCACTGCGGATCACCGAGCCCGAGCCGCCGAGGGTGTGGCCCATCCGGTCGAGGACTTTCTGTTCACCTATTACCGGCTACGGCCTGCGCAGTTACGCCTATGGCACCCCGGTGCTGCGGTCGGTCTCCGCGATGCACCCGGCCATGCCGCTCAGCGCTTCTACCGCACGACCGAGGCCAACGTGAGCGTGGCCGACGTGGCCGCATTCCAGCGGGAACGGGCGGACACGATCGACCTGATCGACCGACTGCTGGTGGCCACCGCGCGCGCAACCCCCCAGTTCGGCTGCTTCGGACTACACGAGTGGGCGATGGTCTACGAGCAGTCACCGAGTGAGCGGCGGCATTCCACGGTGCCGCTGAGACTGGGCCCGGACGCGACCGCGGCCGTGGTTCGCGCCCATCCACTGAAATGCACCCATTTCGATGCCTTCCGCTTCTTCACCGCCGCCGCCAAACCGTTGAACGCGACCCAGCCCACCGTGTGGTCGCGGGTGGACTCGGACCAGCCGGGCTGCTTGCACGCCACCATGGATCTGTACAAATGGGCGTACAAGTTGCTGCCGGTGGTGTCGTCGGAGTTGGTCGTCGACTGTTTCCGACTCGCCCGTGACGTGCGCACCATGGACATGCAGGCCTCGCCCTACGACCTCACCGACTGGGGGTTGACGCCGGTCGCGGTCGAGACCCCGGACGGCAAGGCCGCGTATGTCGCCGCGCAACGCTCGTTCGCCCATCGCGGCGCCGCTTTGCGGCTGCGCCTGCTCGCAGCGATGGCTCCGCTCAGAGTGGAGGCCGCCCGCACGCGCCCGCAGCCGGCCGAAGATCCACCGTCATGACTGCTCGCGTGCGATAGACCGGGGGATGTCGCCGCCGCCGACTCCGCACCTATTGACTGATACTCAGTGCGGTCGGCCGGATTCCTCCGGGTCGACGCAACACCGCTCCAACCAGAGTGCGCCGCCGACTAGCACCGACGCTGACAGCAGCCCGACGATCCCGGTCGTGGTGTCGGTGGCCGCAGCCCGCACCGAGCCGGACAGCGGGATGACATAACCGAGAAATCCGAGCCAGAGACCAGCGAGGCCGGCCCCGGCGAGGCTGCTGGCCTTGGCCACCATCAACGCCCGCGCGGCGACCAGCGGATGCAGGGGGCGCAGCTGACCCGCGCCGCCCGCCATCCGGTCCCGACCCCTCGGCCCGCTCAGGCCACTCAGGCCGCTCAGGCCGCTCAGGCCGCTCAGGCCGCTCGGGCCGCCGCGGGGACCACGCCCGCTCGGCTCGGTCCCACTCAGCCCGGGTGGCCGGTCGAATGGCCGTCGGCCGGCCTGCAGACGCGCCCGGATGTTGAGCCCGGCCAACACCTCACCGGCACCCAACACCGCGGCTGAGATGCCTGCGGCCCGCGGCAGCACGGGCAGGCTGCTATAGCCGATCCGGACCAGGATGTACGCCGAGACGAGTGCGACGCCGGCGACCAGCGCAAGGTCGCGGCCCCGGGTGAACGTGAGTTTGCCGTCGTCAGTGGCCATCCGGCACCCGCTTGATTCTCTCGACATCCGCCGGGTCGAGCGTTGCCAGCAACGCGTCGACCCGTCCCGCACCCGGCAAGTCCGCCTCCTGATCGAGCTCCAGCCATGGCACGAGGACGAAGGCGCGCTCGGCAGCCCGCGGGTGGGGCAGGGTCAAATCGGGGTCTGCGCTGAACACCGGCGACCCGTCAGACCAGACGGCGATCACATCGGCGTCCAGCGTTCGCGGACCCCAGCGAATGTTCCGCTCACGGCCGGCAGCCGATTCGAGCCGGCGGCACTCCTGCAGCCAACCCACCGCGTCGCGGGTGTCGTCGTCGACGATGAGCGTCTGATTGAAGAAGTCGTCCTGCGGCACCGGGCCCCAGGGCGGGGTCCGGTACACCGCTGAGGCGCGGATCGTTCGCGCATCAAGCGCCGTCACGGCGGCCGCCAACGCCGCTCGGGCATCGCCGACATTCGCTCCGAGGCTGAGCACCGCCCGCGTCACGTGGCCCCGCTCTATGCCGGGGGCCCCGCTCACGCTGGTGGCCCCGCTCACGCCGGGCCCTGCGATGGCCCCTGCCGACCCACGGACTTGTGCGAACGCCGGATGGTCACCGCCACATCGGCGAACTCCAGCGGAATGGGCGCCTGCGGCTTGTGCAGGGTGACCTCGACGGCCAGCACCGGCCACCTGGTCATCACGCCGTCGGCCACCTCGGCGGCGACCGTCTCGATCAAGTCGCGGGCAGGGCCGCCGATGACACCCGCGACGAATTCGGCCAATTCGCCGTAGTGCAGCGTCTGACGCACGTCGTCGGAGGCGACGGCCGCGGTCAGATCCAGCCATACCGTGACGTCGGCGATGAACGGCTGTCCCTGCTCCTTCTCGAAGTCGAAGACGCCGTGATGCCCGTAGACGGTCAGTCCGGTCAAGGTGATCCGATCGGTCACTGCCGACCTCCAGAACGAGTTGCGGTCGCGTCCCCGACCGGCGCTCCGGCGACGGGCTCGGCACCACCTGGAAGACCACCGCCGACCCGGCACGACAACGCGGTGATCACCTCCGCTGCGCGCACGTTGCCCTCGGCGTCGTGCACCCGTACCCCCCAGACTTCTCGGCTCGCCACGTACGCGGTGATCGCGGCGGTGGCGAAGTCGCGCGAACGGAGGTCGTCGAGGGAGCCCGCGGGATGACCACTGGCCGGTAGGAATCGCTTGCGCGACGCGCCGATCAACACCGGGAACCCGAGGACCCGAAGCTCATCGAGCCTGCCCAGAATCTCCCAGTTGTGTTCGGCACGCTTGGCGAACCCCAACCCCGGATCGATCACGATGGACTCCGCCGCAACCCCGGCCAGCATCGCGGTGTCCAGCCGACGCTGCAGCTCGTCGCGCACATCGACGACCACGTCGTCGTACTCCGCGTACGCCGCCATCGCGGCACTGTGGGCGCGCCAGTGCATCACCACCCACGGCACGGCGCAGGCTGCGACGACCCTCGCCATCATGGGGTCGGCGAGCCCGCCGGAGACGTCGTTGACCAGGACTGCACCGGCCGCAACGGCAGCTTCGGCGACGTCCGAGCGGGTGGTGTCCACCGAGCAGGCGACGCCCGCGGCGGCCAGCTCGCGAACGACCGGCAGCACCCGCGCCAATTCGAGGTCGACCGGCACCCGATCGGCGCCGGGGCGGGTGGACTCACCACCGACGTCGACCAGATCGGCACCGGCGGCGTGGAGTGCCAACCCGTGCCGGATCGCGGCGTCGGTCGCGGCGAAGAGACCGCCGTCGGAGAAGGAGTCCGGAGTGACGTTCAGGATGCCCATCACCCGACAGCGCCGGGTGGGCGGCGGGGCCGCCACCTCGGCAGCCAACCGGGTCGCCGTCACGGTCAGCGCCCGACGATCAAGCTCATCGCCTCCGCGCGAGTCGACTGCGAACTTTGAAAGATGCCGCGGACAGCAGACGTCGACGTCATGGACCCGGGCTTGCGGACACCGCGCACCGCCATGCACATGTGCGCTGCCTCCATGACGACGATCACCCCGGCGGGCTCTAAGCGTCGCATCATCGCCTCGGCGATCTGGGTGGTCAGCCGTTCCTGCACCTGCGGGCGGCGGGCGTATCCGTCGACCAGCCGCGCCAGCTTGGACAGGCCGGTGACCTGCCCGCGGGGGCCGGGGATGTACCCGACATGGGCCTTGCCGTAGAACGGCAGCAGGTGATGCTCGCAGGTGGAGTAGAAGTCGATGTCGCGGACCAGAATCATCTCGGCGTGGTTCTCTTCGAACACGGTGTCCAGGACGGTGTCCGGGTCGGAGTACAGACCCACGAACTGCTCGGCGAAGGCTCTGGCCACCCGACCGGGCGTATGCAGCAGGCCGTCCCGGTCGGGGTCTTCCCCGACCGCGAGCAGCAACTCTCGCACGGCGGCCTCAGCCCTGGCCTCGTCGTAGGGCGCCGTCGGGGTCGTAGGTGCTGCGGTTGTGGTCACAGGCATCCGCTCGTCGTGTGTGGGTCCACTGGTAGGTGGGTCGACTGGCACCATCGATGGCCGCGTCGAACCGTCGTCATCGCTTGCAACGCCGCGGGGGACCACCGGTATGCCCGCCGGGCCGACCGCCACCGTCAGTGGCGGTCCTTCGGGGGCGCCCACGGATCGTCGTCGGGGCCGGTGTACCCCGGCGACCCGTTCGACCGACCTGCTTCGGTCCCTTGCTCAGGGGACCCACCGGTGCCGTGATATCCGTTCCGCTGCCCATCCTTCGTCAGGTCCGGGCGCGGGCCGGACTGAGCCGCCCCGGTGCCGTTCTGCGGGGATCGCGGTGGCAGCGGACCCAGCGGGCCGGAGACGACGCCGCCCGTCCAGTTCGGCGGGGTCGGGAACGGCCCCGGCACGGGATAACCGGCCGCGTTCGCCCCAACCGGCACACCGAGCCGATCGGCATCCGCGGGAATGTGTTCCCCGTCGGGCTGCGGCCGCCCGTATTCGGGGGCGTCGTCGGACCCGTGTCCGTTTCCAGCACCCGGCTCGCCGGGGGGCAGGATGTAGCCGCCGTCGTTCGGGTGTTGGTTGGGTCGGGCATAGGACGGGACCGGGGGGTGCCATTCCTCGCCGCGTTCGGTGGCCAATTCACGCGGGGTCTTGATCGGGGGGCGATCGGACGGGATGCGGGTACCGAACTCGTCGAACGAGGTGATCTTGGGTCGCTTCACCACCGCGGTGAATATGCGGGTCAGGTCTGCCCGATCGAGGGTCTCCTTCTCCAGCAGCTCCAGGGCGAGCGCGTCGAGGATGTCCCGGTTCTCGTTCAGCACGGCCCACGCCTCGGTGTGGGCGGCCTCGATCAGGGCTCGAATCTCTCCGTCGATCTCGCCCGCGGTCTCGTGGGAGTACTCAGGCGTGTTGCCGTAGGTGCGGCCGAGGAACGGCTCGTCGTCGCCGGAGCCGTACTTGACCGCGCCGAGCTTGGCACTCATGCCGTACTCGGTGACCATGGCGCGAGCGACCTTGGTGGCCATCGCGATGTCGCTGGAGGCTCCCGTGGTGGGCTCGGCGAAGACCAGTTCCTCAGCGGCCCGGCCGCCCATCGCCATCACGAGTCGCGCGATCATCTCCGATCGGGTCAGTAGGCCCTTGTCGTCCTCGGGGACGATCAGCGCGTGACCTCCGGTGCGACCACGGGGCATGATCGTCACCTTGTAAACCGGCTCCAGATCCTCCATCGCCCACGCCGCCAGGGTGTGGCCGCCTTCGTGGTACGCGGTGATCTTGCGTTCCTTCTCCGAGATGACCTTGCCCTTGCGCGCCGGTCCGCTGGTGACTCGGTCGACGGCCTCTTCGAGAGCGGCGTTGGTGATGATCGTGGCGTTGATCCGGGCGGTGAGCAGCGCGGCCTCGTTGATCACGTTGGCGAGGTCGGCGCCGGACATGCCGACGGTTCGTTTGGAGAGCCCGACGAAGTCGACGTCGGGGGCGAACGGCTTGCCCTTGGCATGCACCGCCAGCACCGCCTGCCGACCCTTGAGGTCCGGGACGCCGACCGGAATCTGCCGGTCGAAGCGGCCTGGCCGCAGCAGCGCGGGATCCAGGATGTCGGGTCGGTTGGTGGCCGCGATCAGGATGATCCCGCCCTTGGCCTCGAAGCCGTCCATCTCCACCAACAGCTGATTCAGGGTCTGTTCGCGCTCATCGTGGCCACCGCCCATACCCGCACCGCGATGCCGGCCGACGGCGTCGATCTCGTCCACGAAGATGATCGCCGGGGCGTTGGTCTTCGCCTGTTCGAACAGGTCGCGGACTCTGGAGGCGCCGACACCGACGAACATCTCGACGAAGTCGGATCCGGAGATCGTGTAGAAGGGCACCCCCGCCTCGCCTGCCACCGCACGGGCGAGCAGGGTCTTGCCGGTTCCGGGCGGACCGAACAGCAGGACGCCCTTCGGGATCTTGGCGCCCAGCGCCTGATACCGGGCCGGGTTCTGCAGGAAGTCTTTGATCTCGTCGAGTTCCTCGACGGCCTCGTCGGCGCCCGCGACGTCGGTGAACTTCGTCGACGGCATGTCCTTGGTCAGCAATTTGGCCTTCGACTTACCGAAGCCCATCACCTTGTTGCCGCCGCCCTGCGAATTGTTCATCATCCACATCAAGAACAGGATGATGATGCCGATCGGCAGCAGGTAGATCAGATACGAGAAGAGCGACGAGTCGCTGGTGACCTTGGTGTCGTAGCCGTCGGCCGGCTGCGCCGACTGCACCGCGGCGAAGACCTGAGCGGTCGCATCCGCCGGATACTGGGTGTAAATCTGGTTCGTGCCGTCGACCGCATTGCGCAGGGTCAGCCGAACACGCTGCTCCTTGTCGTCGATGACTGCTTTCGCCACGTTGCCGCTGCTCAGCTGCTGCAGGGCGACGGAGGTGGACTCCGGCGTGTAGCCGCGAGTCTCGTCGGACAGGAACGAATAGCCGAAAAGCACTACCAGCACCACGCCGACCCACACCAGCGGTGAGCGCATCAATTTCTTGCGATCCATATGGCTTCTCCGGCCGCAGCGCGGCCGCACCCTCCTGAACTCTGTAGCGCGTGAACTCTGTAGCGGCAGCCACTGGGCTGCCGTGGGTGCTCGGCGACGGTGACCGGCTCACCGAACGCTCGACTGCGGGAACGACCAACTGCGGAAACTGCTACCTGTATGCCGCCGACAGGACCGACTGGTCGCCGTCGAACCGCTGTCGAGGTCCGCGCTTCGACAGGTCCGGGCCGAGGACTGCGACAACCGACTGACGAGTGGCACCCGCTGCGATGCGCGGCGGACTCATCCAACGGACGCCGACCCGACAGCGTCCACGGCTACCCATTCGCTCCAGAGTACCGCCGTCACCCTGTCGAGGGGGCGGGATTACGCCGGCAGCAGGATCGGCGGGCGGCCTTCGAATAGGGCGCCTGCCCCGGGACGAACACCCACCAAGGAGTCACGCTCGAGGAACGCGCCGCGCCCTGCCATGGTTCCCGGCCGGTTCAGCCGATCATCTTCGGGTCGAGCAGGCCCACGAACGGCAGATCTCGGTAGCGTTCGGCGTAGTCGAGCCCGTAGCCGACCACGAACTCGTTCGGGATGTCGAAACCGACATAGCGCACATCGACGTCGACCTTCACCGCGTCAGGCTTCCGCAACAGCGCAACGACCTCGATGCTGGCCGGATTCCTGGTGTGCAGGTTTCTGAGCAGCCACGACAACGTCAAGCCGGAGTCGATGATGTCCTCGACGATCAGTACTCGCCGACCGGTGATGTCCTTGTCGAGATCCTTCAGAATCCGCACCACGCCGGAGGACGAGGTGGCCGAACCGTAGGAAGACACCGCCATGAACTCCAGTTCGGCGGCGATCGGCAACGCCTGCGCGAAGTCGGTGACGAACATGACGGCACCCTTGAGCACACAGATGAGGAGCGGCGGCCGGTCCGCGTGATGATCTGCCGCCACCGCCGCAGCCAGCTCGGCGATCTTGGCCTGCAGCGTGGCCGAGGTGATCAGAGTCGCCTCGATCTCACCCGGATATCCGTGCGGAGCGCCCGGGTCCCCGCCCTCCAGCCTGTCCGAGGCACTCACGACGGTGGTCAGCTTGGAACCGGACACGGTTCTCCCCAGGGCGGTGATCAAGACGGTGGTGATCAAACGGCGGTGATGAAAACAGGTGCGATCAGAACAGATGCGGCGACGGCCGGGGTCACCCGGTCAGGCCCAGGCTAGCGGGCGGGCCGCAACCGCAACATTCCGGCGTCGACGACCGCGTCCAGCGACCCCGGCATCCGGACCGCCTGCGCCCCCGCCACGTCCACCACCAGCCGGTCCACCCTGGTCAGATGGTCTGCCGTGAGTCCCGTCACGCCCGCCGCCAGCAACCACCATCGCTCGGCCCGACGGCGCAGGGCGGCCGGTTGCGACCGCAGGACGTCGATTCGGAGAGCGGCACCGGACAAGGCGGAACGGGCGAGCTCCGCGGCCAGGTCGTCGAGCAGATCGGTGTCCTCCCGTAGCTGGTCGGCGGTGCGGGCGAGCGCGGCGGCCACCCCACCGCCGAGTACCTCCTCCAGTAGCGGCAGCACCTCCCGACGGAGCCGCACCCGGGTGAAACTCGGATCGACGTTGTGCGGGTCCTGCCACGGCTGCAGCCCGGCTTCGGCGCAGACCGCCTCGGTGTCGGCGCGTCGAAAGCCGAGCAGCGGCCTGCCGTACGGCTTGCTGAACGCCGGCATGCCCGCGATGGAACGTGGCCCCGATCCACGGGAGAGCCCCAGCAACACCGTCTCCGCCTGATCGTCCAGGGTGTGGCCGAGCAGGACCGCCCCATCGCCGGCATGCCTATACAGGGCCTCGTATCGGGCTCGGCGAGCCGCGGCTTCGGTGCCCCCCGACCCGGTCACCCGGACGGCGGCAATCGTCACCGCGTCGTAGCCGAGGCTCCGCAGCACGTCGGCGGTCTGCTCCGCGCGCACAGCGGATCCCTGCTGCAACCCGTGGTCCACCGTGACCGCGGCCACCGGATGACCCTGGCGCTGCGCCTCGGACCGGGTCGCGAGGGCTAGTGCCAGCGAGTCCGCCCCGCCGGACACCGCCACTGTGATCGGTACCCCGCGAGCGGCGTACGCGTCCAACCACCGACCGACAGCCTTGGCCAGGCGCCGCAGGGTGGGACGTTCGTCGCCGACCGTCGGCGGCGAACCGATCGATCGCTGGACGCCTGTCACGGGGCGACGCGGGCCACCCAGGCCGCCGGATCCAGGATTTCCGCTCGGGTGGGCAGGGTCTCCGGCGACGTCCAGATCGCGTTGAAGCGGTCCATCCCCACCTGGTCGACGACCGCGTGGACGAAGGCGCCGCCCTGGACGTATTGGCGGAGCTTCAGATCCATCCCGAGCAGCGAACGGATCAGCCGGTCGATCGGTCCGCCACCCTTCTTCCGGCGCACGGTGAATCGGGACCGGATCTCGGCGACGCTGGGGATGACCTGCGGTCCGACCGCGTCCATCACGTAATCGGCGTGCCCCTCCAGGAGCGTCATCATCGCCAGCAGTCGATGGAACACCGCCAACTGGTCGGGCGTCTGACTGGCCTCCACCCAGGACACCGGCCGCTCGGGGGTCGAATCGCGGCGGGATTTCCACACCGCCTTGATCCGATCGGCGATCACGGTCGGATCCAGCTCGGATTCCTCGGCGAACTGGGCGACCAGACCTCGGAAGTGGTCCCGCAGCCACGGCACCGCCGAGAACTGCAGCCGATGGGTGCTCTCGTGCAGGCAGACCCACATCCGAAAGTCTTTCGGCGCGACCTTGAGTTGGCGTTCCACCATGATGATGTTCGGTGCGACGAGTAGCAGCTTGCCCTGCAGATGCGGGTCGGTCGGATCGCTGCCGAACGGGTCGAACTGGCCCAGCACCTTGCCCGAGAGGTAACCGAGCACGGTGCCGATCGGCGCCGCCGCCGCCGCGCCGGGGTTGATCAACGTCGGTGCCCGCCGAGCTCGGTGTTTCGGGGCGCCGTCGGCAGTTCCGGCAAGCTCGGCATTCGCCGCCAATTCGGCGCTGAGGCGGTCGGTGATCGGCTCGGTGAGGATCGCCATCCCCTCGGCGGTCGCTCGAATCCAGCCCGGTCGATCGACCACCACGCCGGCCAGCACCGGGAGTTCGTGTCCCAGATTCGTCACTCGGCGCACCGTCAATTCGGCGTCGACCGCGTACTGGCGCAGGTCGGCGACTGCCACCGCGGCTTCCAATCCGCCGACCGAGGGTCCGGTGGGGGCGGCCTTGATCGCCACCTTGACGGCGGTGGCCCAGTCGACCGCGACGGCCTTGCTCATCAGCTTCTCCTCGACGGGTCCGGCAGCTCACGATCAGGCGCCTGTCGATCAGCTACCGGTCGTTCCGGCACCGGGCGCTCAGGCACCGCGCGATCAAGCACCTCGCGGTCAAGCGCCTCGCGATCAAGCACCGCCCGATCAAACACCCGATCAAGCACCGCCCGATCAGGCACAGCCACACCCGCGAAGTGCGGCGGCGAGCGCGTCCTGGGCCGCCCGGGTGCTGCCGTCGACGCCGTTGGAGACGAAGGCGAAGGCCAACACCCGCCCGTCGACATCGGGGACGACACCGGCGAGTGCATAAGTCAGCGACAGCGAGCCGGTCTTGGCTCGCACCCAACCACGCGCCACCGCCGCCTCCGGATTCTGGAATCTGGTGGTCAGGGTGCCGGTCGCACCCGCAATCGGTAGGCCGACGATGAGGTCGCGCAGATTGCCGGTGGACTTGACCGAGGCGGCCAGGATCTGCGCGAGCAGTTTGGTCGGCACCTTGTCCAGCGTGGACAGCCCCGACCCGTCGGCGATCGTCACGCCGGTGGTGTCGAGCCCGAGGTCTTCCAGGTTGATCATCAGCGAGGCTTTGACGCCCTCGAACGACGCCGCGCCGCCCATCGACAGGGCGACCTCTCTGGCCAGGGCCTCGGCCAGCACGTTGTCCGAGTTCTCCAGCGCCTGTGCGAGCAACACCGAGATGGGCTGCGAGGTGACCTCGCCCAACACTGCGGCGTCCGCCGCTGCCTCGCCGTCAGCCACGATCTTCGCGTTCGGCGCACCCAGCGCCAAGGCCAGCGCCTTGCCCGCCGTCATGGCGGGATCGCCGGTGCGGCCGGAGTCCGGATTGCTCGGTCGGTACCGATCGCCGTCCACCATCAACGGGGACATCCGGGTGATGTAACCGGCGGTGTTCTCAGTGCCGATGTCGGCCTGCAACCAGCCATCGGCGAGCGGATCCCCGGACCAGGCGGTGGTGTCCAGGACGATCGTGGTGGGCTTCACACCCTTCGCCAGCACCTGGGCGGCCAATCCGGCGATCGTCGCCGCGCCCGCATAGACGGTGTCGGTGCCGGCAGCCCGAGCGGAGAGCGTCACGTCGCCGCCGCCGACGAAGACGACGGTGCCGGGATCGTCCCCCTGCACCACCCTGGTGACCAGGCGGCTCTGCGGATCCAGCTTGCTCAACACAGCGGCGCCGGTGACCAGCTTCATCGTCGACGCGGGCGATTGCGGCGCACTCCCGTTGAGGTCGAGCAGCACACTGTCGTCGGTCGGGTTGAGGACGTACGCGCTCAGCCGCGCCACGCTGGGGTTCGCCAGCGCACCGGCCATCGCGGCCTGCACGCCGGTGCCGCTCGGCGGCGGGGCCGTCGGGTTGAGTGCGGTGATCGCGATCGGCCCGGCGGTGACGGGCGGATCGACCACACCGTTGGTCGTGCCGGAGTCACCCGACGTCGAAGCACCGCCGGTCCCGGTGTCCGGGCCAGACCCCTGCCGGATGAGCAGATATCCGACGACGGCCAGCGCGACCACCAGAACTGCGACCAGACCGATCACCGTCACCCGTCGAGACCGACGGAGAATTGAGGTCACGCCCGACTCCTTCAATCACATCGTGCACGGTTCGGCTCACACCGGTTCGGTCTCACCCGGTTCGGTCTCACCCGGTTCAGTCTCACACCGGCGGGTGTCATACCCGGACGCGAGCGACGCGAGCCGACGCGCGGCGCCGGGAGATTCCGGTCGATCCGTCCGGCGGACCCGACCGATCAGGCTTCCACCCTAGGGTCTGTCGACGCGTCGCAGGCGGGCGGACCACCCCGCCACTGGCAGGCCGAATCGGCCGGATCGGCAGAATGGTCAGCACGGGCCTGCGGGGACTGACATAATCTGCCACTGAATCTAGCGAGAGGCGGCAGTGGTGGATTTTGACGTGACGATCGAGATTCCCAAGGGGAGTCGGAACAAATACGAGATCGATCACCACACCGGCCGCATCCGACTCGATCGGACGCTTTTCACGGCTACGCAGTACCCGGCGGACTACGGGTTCATCGACGACACCCTGGGTCAGGACGGTGACCCGTTGGACGCGCTGGTGCTCCTGGCGGAGCCGACATTCCCGGGTTGCCTGGTGCGCGCCCGCGCGATCGGCATGTTCCGGATGACCGACGAGGCCGGGCCGGACGACAAGGTGCTCTGCGTGTCGGCGAGCGATCCGCGCCAAGCGCATCTGCAGGACATCAGCGACGTCAACGAATTCTGGCGGCTGGAAATCGAACACTTCTTCAGCGTCTACAAGGACCTGGAGCCCGGCAAGTCGGTCGAAGGCGCCATGTGGGTCGGTCGCGGCGACGCCGAGACGGAGATCCGCATCTCCTACAACCGCGAGATCAAGCGGTTGGCGGCCGAAAGTGCCGAGGGGCACGACGGGTCCGATGGGCACGGCGAAGGAGATTCGGGCCATGCGCATCCGTTGACCCCGGCTGCTTCGCACTCTCCCGACTCAGCCGCAGCCGCAGCGAAGCTCACTTCGCATCGCCCGTACAGCATGACGACGGATGCGCAGGCACGGGCGATCGCCGATGAGTTCATCGCAGGCGCCGAGCAGGCCGACACCGCGGTGACCGAGGCCGACGAAAAGGACTGAACGCCGACTTCGCCGTTGAGCGGGTCGGGCGGCGCAGGCTGCCCGGCACGCTCAGCGCGGAGCCTCCCGCGGCCGAACTATTGGCCCGTGGCGTTACGGACAGCTCGACCCTGCACGAACACCTGAGGTGCCGGGTGTTGCTCGGGTCCAGTTCTGTGCACAGCCGCTCGGGCGTGTACAGGCGACTGGTCGGCCTTGAGCTCGATCGGGTTAGCTTTTGAACAATTGCTCAGGCGTGTACAGGCGACTGGTTGGCCCTTGAGCTCGTTCGGGTCAATTCTCTAAGAGCTACCAGCGCGTGCCGCGTTGGACGTCGCGCAGCCGGGGTCGCACGTCGACCAGGTAAACGAGGCTGGCCACGATCGCCGCGTCCCAGAGCAGATCCATGGCACCCAGCAGGATCTGCAGGGCCGAGAGAATCAGCAGGAACGCCGACCCTCCGGCGATCGCCAGCCAGACCGTCTTGGTCTGCCGGTCGGCGGCGACGAATGCGTCCGACTTGCGAGTAGCCGCGTCGAACAGGACGAAGGCGCCCACCCCGCCGCCTACCAGCTCCAAGACCCTGGAGATGGAGAAGATCACCCAGAACGCAATTTCCACTCGCTCAGCCTACGGAAAGCATCGGCGGGCTCGACACCGCACGCTGGGTTGCGCCAGATGCCGGCCGCGGGGCGATCGGCATCCCAGTGATCAGCGATGCCCGGCGGGATCGTCTGAGCCGTCGTGGTGATCAGGACCCGATCGCCGCCGAGGCGTCCGGACACAGTTCTCGCCCTGGACCAGAGGCAGGTGCCGCCTCACATGGTCCACGCCGCCTGAGCTTTCAGGGCTGTATCAGTGTTCGGGCGCGCCTCAGTGTTCGGACGCGCCTCAGTGTTCTAACTCGCCTCAGGGTTCGGACTCGCCTCGCTGGGCTGTGCCGCCTCAACGTTCAGCGTCGTCGGGGCCGAGTTCGTCGGAACCCTCCGACTGTGGAGCCTCGGTTCGACGGGCCGCTCGCTTGGGCGCCGGCTTGGCAGCCTTATGACGACCGGTGGGCACGGCGGTCTCCGCTGATTTTTCGCCCGGCGCCATTGGTGCGGCCGCGATTGTCTGTCCGGGCGCTGGTGCGTGTGCCTGGTGCTGGTGCGGTGCTGGTGCTGGTGCTGGTGCTGGTGCTGGTGCTGGTGCTGGGGCCTGGATGGTCGGGATCACGTCCTCCGCCGTCGCCTCCCCCACCGGAGCGCTGGTGTCGCCCCGGGGAATCGCACCGGAGGTCGGGTCATCGGCGAGCACCGAGGTCGAGACCGGCGTCACGACGGGCTGCGGCGCGTGCAATGACTCCGCCCCACCGTCTGGGCGGGTCGGGAGTCCACCCGGATCGCCGGTGGCCGGGTCGGCGCCGGGGTCTGTGTCGGTGCCAGTGCCCGTGCCCGTGCCAGTGCTGGCTCCAGGGGCGGTGCCGCTCCCGGTCCGAGTGCCAGAGCCGGAGCCAGAGCCGGTGCCGGTGCCCCGATCAGCCGCCGACCCACGGGGAGACTGTGCGGGATCGTCGGGCGGCATGATCTTGGACCACGTGTCGTCACCTCGGCGGGCCAGATTGCCGTAGATCACCGCAGCTAGACGGGTGTAGTCGTCTACGGCGACCCGCAACTGTTCGGCTGAAACGGCGTGCCGGATGTCAGTCAGCCGCGCGGGCATGTCGCTGAGTTCCTGGATGAACTGCGTCGTCAATTCCGGGACCTCGCTGCTGAACTTCTGAAGCGAATCGACGACCTCGGTGGCCGCCTCTTGAAACTTCGCCGGCAGTTCGGCGAGTTCCCGAGTCAGCTGACGCGGGTCGGCGCCGGGCGCACCCATCGCAGCGAAGAGCGCCTCCCGCAGCTCGGCGAGTCGCTCGACCGCGAAGTCACCGGCTCCGATGGCGGCGAGCAGTGGGCGCGGAAGATCGCCGAATCGCTCGGTGAGCTGTGCGACCGCAGCCTCGGAGACGCCGCGAAAATCGGACAGAAATGACATCTCAGATCCCTTCGACGATCGTCCCAGGCTAACGCGGCCTCCGCCCGATCAGTGAAGTCAGGTGGCCACCCTGTCGAGCATGCCCCGCCGCTTTCGGGGATCAGATCCGCTCGACGCGACCCTTTCACTCACACGCGACTGAAACATCGTTCGCGTTTGACCACAACGGTCGCGCACACCCCAGCCCGCCTCCTGAGCGCACCTCCCGGCGCACAGCGGCGGTCGCGGCAACCCGAGCCCGCCACCCGAGCGCCAACCTCCCGGCGCCCGACGATGGACGCAGCAGCCCCGCACGGTCATGACAGCCCCCGAACCGCGGGCGCACCGGGATGGTCGTACGAGATCAACACGAGGGGCATCGGTCCGGGTTCGGCGGCACCCACCGAGCGCGGGTTCGCAGCGACCGGCGGCCACTGCCGGTCGTATTCGGCGAATGCCGCCAACTCCCATTGGCGTTCCGCGGGGAGGGTCCGAGCCAGCCGCCCCGACGACACCCCCACCCGAACGACCAGGTCGAAGGGCAACCCAGCCGTCTGCAACAGGGCACCGTCGACGACCAGCACCGCGGACGGCGATGCCTGCGAGTACTCCTCGCGCACGGCACGGTCGCGACCCGGGTCCCGCAGCCTGCTCAAATGCCGACCCGATCCGTCGGGCGCGAACGGATCGAAGACTTCACGGCGAAGCGAGCCCACATCAACCCAGCCGTGCAGCCGCGACTCCACGTCCTCCCGGCCGTACTCCAATCGCAGCGACGCGGCCCGCCACCACCAACTGCTGCTCACCCGCACCGCTGGACGGCCGCGGCTGCGGAGCTCAGCGGCGACGGCATCGGCGAGGTCTGCGGTACCGACCGAATCGTCGCCGTCGAAGCCGACCCGCACTCGTTCGCTGGACAGCCGGTCGACTGCGGCCGCCAGCCGGCTGACCAGCGCATCGGGCGAGAGCGGTTCGAACGCGAGAGCTTTCATCCCCGACGCCGCGTCAGACCTGGGCCGCCTGCCGCTCGAACTGGGTCGTGTACAGCTCCGAATACAGCCCGCCCGCGTGGATCAACTCGGCATGAGTGCCGCGTTCCACCACCCGACCGGATTCGATCACCAGGATCTGGTCGGCGTTCTGCACCGTCGACAACCGGTGCGCGATCACCAGCGACGTGCGGCCCGACAGCGCGGCGTTGAGCGCCCGCTGCACTGCGACTTCCGATTCGCTGTCCAGGTGGGCGGTGGCCTCATCCAGGATGACGATCGAGGGCGCCTTGAGCAGCACGCGCGCGATCGCCAGACGTTGCTTCTCGCCCCCGGAGAGCCGGTACCCGCGGTCACCGACGACCGTCTCCAGACCCTGTGGGAGGGCGTCGATCAGCGGACCGATCTGCGCCGCCCGCAGCGCCTGTTGAAGTTCGTCGTCGGTGGCGTCCGGCCGCGCATACAGCAGGTTCGCCCGGATCGTGTCGTGGAACAGGTGCGCATCCTGCGCGACCACACCGATCGCGTCGCGGACCGATTGCACGGTGACGTCCCGCAGGTCATGGCCGCCGATCCGGATCGCGCCGTCGTTCACGTCGTAGATCCGCGGAATCAGCTGGGAGATGGTCGTCTTGCCGGCCCCCGAAGGTCCGACCAAGGCGATCAGCTGCCCGGCTTCGGCGCGGAACGACACCCCGTGGAGTACCGGCGACCGCGGGCTGTGATCGGGAACCGCCACGTCCTCGAGCGATGCGAGGGACACCTCGTCCGCCCCCGGGTACGCGAAGTGCACGTCGTCGAACTCGATCGAGCGAGCGTCCACCGGCAGCGGTTGGGCGCCGGGCTTGTCGGTGATCAGCGGCGCGAGGTCGAGCACTTCGAAGACCCGCTCGAACGAGACCAGGGCGCTCATCACATCGACGCGCACGTTGGACAGCGCCGTCAGCGGACCGTAGAGCCGGCTGAGCAGCAGGGCCAGCGAGACCACCGCACCGGCGTTCAGTCCGCCGTTGATCGCGAGGCTGCCGCCGAGACCGTAGGTCAGCGCCTGCGCGAGCGCGGCCACCAAGGTCAACGCGGAGATGAACACCCGCCCGTACATGGCTGATGTGATGCCGATGTCACGGACGCGGCCCGCCCGCTCGCGGAACGACGCCGCCTCCTGCTCCGGACGGCCGAAGAGTGAGACCAGCAACGCCCCGGAGACATTGAATCGCTCGGTAGTAGTGGTGTTCATCGACGCGTTGAGGTTGTAGCTCTCCCGAGTCAACTTCTGCAGCCGCCGACCGAACCAGCGCGCGGGCAGCACGAACACCGGCAGCAGGATCAACGACAGCAGCGTGACCTGCCAGGACAGGGTGAACATCACCACGGAGGTCAGCACCAGTCCGATCACATTCGAGACGACACCCGACAGCGTCGAGGTGAACGCCTGTTGCGCGCCGATCACGTCGTTGTTGAGCCGGCTGACCAGAGCACCGGTCTGGGTCCTCGTGAAGAAGGCCAGCGACATCTGTTGGACGTGTTCGAACACCTTGGTGCGCATGTCGAAGATGAGGCCCTCGCCGATCCGCGAGGAGAACCATCGCGACACCAGACCGAGGCCGGTGTCCAGCACGGCCAAGGCGCCGATCACCACCGCCAGCCACACCACGGCGCGCACCGTGCCGTTGTCGGAGATCTGGTTAACGACCGCCCCGGCCAGCAGCGGTGTGGCCACCCCGACGACCGAACTCAGCACGGTGACCAGCAGGAAGACACTGATCGAGGAGCGGAACGGGCGGGCGAAACCGGCTATTCGGCGGAGTGTGCCTGCCGACAGCTTTCGGTCGGCTAGCCCCTCCTGGCGGTGGGCGCCCGCCCGCATCGCCCACATCGCGTGTTGAGGTGACGACATCTGCTCTCCCTAACCGACATTCTCGACCGGCTGACCGGCTGACCGGATGGCGGGTGGACGCTCGGTCAATCGGAGGTCGCCCGGCCCGGTGCACTGCTCACCAGACTCCTCCTTCGCACCGACAGTGCCCCACCATTCGAGCCTTCCGTTCGCGCACGGTGAAATCCAGCACGGTGAAATCCAGCACGGTGAAAATCGAGCACTCGAAAATCGAGCACGGTGAAGATCGAGCACGGTGAAGATCGAGCACGGTGAAGATCGAGCACGGTGAAGATCGAGCCGCAACCGGCCGGCACCGGGAGTCGCCGCGAGGTGGGCGGCGCGCAGCCACCCGTCTCCAACACCCGACGGGGAGTCCGTCAGACTGGTCCGGCAGAGTCGCGCCAGCGGCTGCGGAGCAATCACCACTGATCTCGCGGATACTGACATGCGGCCCACCGAACATCTCAGCTCCGCGACTCAACGAAGAGGACGACATGACACAGAGCCCCAGCCGGCCGATCTATCAGTTGCGCGAACGGAACCTGGGTCTGGACCTGATGCGGGTGACCGAGGCCGCGGCGCTGGCCGCGGGCCGTTGGGCCGGGCGCGGCGACAAGGAGGCCGGCGACAAGGCCGCCGTCGACCAGATGCGGCAGATGCTGGCAACCATCCAGATGCGCGGGTTGGTGGTGATCGGTGAGGGCGAGAAGGACGAAGCCCCGATGTTGCACAACGGCGAAGAGGTCGGCGACGGTACCGGCGCCGAGTGGGACGTCGCCGTCGATCCGGTCGACGGGACCACGCTGCTCGCCAAGGGCATGCCGAATGCGATCGCGGTGATCGCCCTCGCCGAGCGCGGCACGATGTTCAACCCGAAGGACGTCTTTTACATGGACAAGATCGCCGTCGGCCCGGAGGCGGTCGACGCGATCGACATCGAGGCACCGCCCGGTGTCAATGTCCGCACGGTCGCCCGTGCGCTCGGCAAGAACCTCGAGGACATCACCGTGTGCATCCTGGATCGGCCGCGGCACAGCGAACTGGTCGCCAAAGTCCGGGCCACGGGTGCCCGGATCAAGTTCATCAGCGACGGCGATGTGGCCGGGGCGATCATGGCCGCGCGGCCACAGGTCGGCGTCGATCTGATGATGGGTGTCGGCGGTACCCCGGAGGGCGTCATCACCGCATGCGCCATGCGAGCGCTGGGCGGCGCCATCCAGAGCAAGTTGTGGTTCAAGGACGACGAGCAGAAGCAGCGCGCGATGGATGCCGGCCACGACCTGAACCAGGTCTTGATGACCGAGGACCTGGTCAAGACAGACAACGTCTTCATGGTCGCCACCGGCATCACCGAGGGCGAGTTGTTGCACGGGGTCCGCTATAACAGCGGTGGTGCAGTCACCGACTCACTGGTGATGCGCGGTAAGAGCGGCACCGTGCGCTCGATCACCGGCGAGCACGCGCTGAAGAAGCTGAGCCAGGTCACCAGCCAGTAGTTCGGTCAGGAGGTCGCGCGCCGCACGGTCCAGCGGGCGCCGCCGACGGAAGGCCGGGAGCGGCGGCCGGCGGATCGGGAGCTCCGGCTACAGATCGGGCTCCGGCTGCGGATCGGGAGCTCCGGCTACAGATCGTGAGCCGCCGCCGCACATCGGTTCCCGCCGGTGGGCAGGGTGTGCGACGCGGGGCACGCGCCGCATCGATCAGGCGGTTGCGGGCGGCGCGACAGCCTGCTCAGTGCGCCGCGGTTCGCGGGCGGCCGGCGCTGCCAGCCCGGCGACCGCGACCAGCACCAAAACCAGCAGGAAGGCCTTGAGCAGCCCGATCTCGTCGCCGAGGAAGCCGAGCACCGGGGGGCCGACCAGGAAAGCCATGTAACCGATGGTGGCTACCGCGCTGACTCGAAGATTCGCGGTCGCGGGGTCGTCGGCCGCCGCGGACATTCCGACCGGGAACCCGAGCGAGGCACCGACCCCCCAGATCGCCACTCCGACGACCGCGATCGGGGTCGGCGCGAAGATCACTATGACGAGTCCGATCGCGGCCAGGATCGCGGTTCCGCGGAGCACCGACACTCGGCCGAACTTGTCCAGGACGCGGACTCCGGCCACCCGGCCGACCGTCATCGCGGCCACGAACACACCGAAGATCAGGGCCCCCGACGCATTACTCACGCCGTGGCCGTCCACCATGGCGAGCGCCAGCCAGTCGTTGGCAGAACCCTCGGCGAATGCCATCCCCAACACGATCAGGCCGATGAGCAGCGTCCGGCGGTCGCGCCAGATTGCGATCCGCTCCTTGAACCCACTCTTGGTGGCGCCGGCCGGTGCCGCGTCCGGATGCGGTTGCAACGACCGCACCGACAACAGCACGCCCACCGCCAGTGCGGCGGCGATGATGCTGAGGTGTAGGAACACCGACAGCCCGACATGCTCCGCGAGCGAGCCGAGCCCGGCGCCGACGATCGTGCCGCCGGAGAATGACGCGTGGAACAACGGCATCACCGTGCGCCGCAGTGCCCGCTCGTTGGCGGCGCCCTCGACGTTCATCGACACATCGCAGGCCGCCACGAAGCATCCGACGATGACCAGCCCGGCGACGACCACCGGTGCGCTGCCGACCACGCTCGCTCCGAACCCGGTGAGCACCAGACCCGCCGCACCGCCGAGCAATGCGCCGACCATGGTGCGGCGCGGCCCGAAGCGGGTCAGGACCGGGCTGGACGCTGTCAAGCCGGCGATGGAACCGGCGGCCAATCCGAAGATGATCCAGCCCATCTCCGCGGTGGTCGCGTCCAGTCGATCTCGGATGGCCGGGGTTCTGGCCACCCAACTCGACAGCGCGACACCGCAGAGCGCGAAGATCACCAGCACCGCATTCCGCCATCCGGTCAGCTGCTGCCGGGTGAGGGTCGCTGGGTTGTGCGCGGGTGATGACATCTAAGGACCTCTTCTAGGGCTGCAGATTCAGGGCTGCACTGATGACTGCTGGTTTGTCGCGGCTGCGTTGGTCGGGCTGCGTTGGTCGGGCTGCACTGGTCGGGCTGCGTTGGTCGGGCTGCGTTGGTCGGGCTGCGTTGGTCGGGCTGCACTGGTCGGGCTGCATCATCGGACCTGCGTTGGTCAAGGCTGCGTGATCAGCCCTCCATTGTCAGGCGGTCCTTTGGTCGCGAGTGCACCGGCCCGTCGTGCGTGACGGTGTTCTCGTGCGTGACGGTTTGTCGTGCGTGACGGTTTGTCGTGCGTGACGGTGCTGTTGTGGGTGGCGTTGTTGTTGAGGACCAGCTGGTCCACACGGCGGGCTGGGGTGGCGATGCAAACTGTCGGCGCCGCCACCCCTGCCCAGCACGAGCTCAGTCGACGATCCGGAGCCAAGCCGCAGTGTCGCCTGCGATCATCCCCGGCGCTACGGGTGTGGCACTGGAAGGGGTCGCGCTGCTGACGGTCGTCTCGGCGTCGATCAGCTCGACAGGGAGCGGTGCGGGGCTGTCTCCGAAGTTGATCACGCAGGCGAAGTCGGCACCGCGGCGGAAGGCGATGACCTCCGGCGCCGCGTCGAGCCAGCGCATGGAACCGTCACCCAACGCGGATTCGGCCCGCCGCGCAGCCAGCGCCCGTCGGTAGAAGTTGAGCGTCGACTCCGGGTCGGCGTCCTGCACCTCCACGGTCGAATGCGCCCACTCCGCGGGCTGCGGGAGCCACGGGGTCCCGCCGGGGCCGAACCCGAAGGGCGCCTCGACACCGGACCACGGCAGCGGCACCCGGCACCCGTCACGCCCGATCCGCTCACCGCCGGATCGGAAGAAGACCGGGTCCTGTCGCACGTCCGCCGGGATGTCGAGCACCTCTTCGAGGCCCAACTCCTCACCCTGGTAGACGTATGCACCGCCGGGCAGGGCCAGGCTCACCAAGGTCATCGCGTTGGCTCGCTTCAGGCCTCGGTCGCCGCCGCCGAAGCGCGAAGGGTGCCGGGTGACGTCGTGGTTGGACAGCACCCAGGTGGCGGGAGCGCCGACGTCCTCGAGTTCAGCGAGCGTCTGATCGATGACGGCCTTGACATTGGCGGCGTCCCAGCCGGCGACGAGATAGTTGAAGTTGAATGCGGTGTGCAGTTCGTCCTTGCGCAGGTATTGGGCGAATCGGTCGGGGTTGGGTACCCACGCCTCGCCGACGAAGACCCTGTCGCCGGCGTAATCGTCGATGACCTTGCGCCAGCCGCGGTAGACCTCGTGCACCTCGTCACGGTCCCAGTGCGGGTGGTCGCCGGTGTTGGTGGGCTCCAGCAGGTGCCCGGCCGGCATGTCGGCCAGATCGGGGTCCTTCGCAAGTCCGTGTGCGACATCGATCCGGAAACCGTCGACGCCCAGATCCAGCCAGAACCGCAAGATGTCCTGGAATTCGGCGACCACCTCCGGGTTCGTCCAGTCCAGGTCGGGCTGCTCCGGTGTGAACAGGTGCAGATACCACTGCCCGTCGGCGACGCGCGTCCAGGCGGAGCCCTCGAAGTTGGACTCCCAGTTGTTCGGCGGCGCGCTGCCGTCGACCCCGCGGCCCTCCCGGAAGATGTACCGGGCTCGCTCCGGGCTACCCGGACCTGCGGCCACTGCATCCTGGAACCAGACATGCTGGTCGGAGGTGTGGTTCGGGACGATGTCCACGATGACCCGCAAACCGTGGCGGTGCGACTCCTCCACCAGGGAACGGGCGTCGTCCAGGGTGCCGAAGATCGGATCGACATCGCGATAATCGGCGACGTCGTAGCCTGCGTCGGCCTGTGGCGACGGGTAGAACGGGCTGAGCCAGATCGCGTCGACGCCGAGCTCGGCCAGGTAGGGCAGCTTGCTCCGGATACCCGGCAGATCGCCGATCCCGTCGCCGTTCGCGTCGGCGAAGCTGCGCGGGTAAATCTGGTAGATAACCGCAGACCGCCACCACGACGACTCCGGGCTGTGCGTGCGCTCCGCCCGCTCGGCGCTCTCTATGAGCTCGGCGCTCTGTGCGAGTTCGGTGCTCTCTGTGAGCTCGGTGCTCGCGGTGCTCGCACTGCTCGCGGTGGTCGCGGTGCTCGCAGTGCTCGCGGGGGTCGCGGGGGTCGCGGGGGTCGCGGTGGTGGACTGCGGCGCGGGAAACGACTCGGGCAAGGAAGGAACCTCTCTGGTCCGGGTTGGCGGGTGCGGCAGCTGCCAGTTAACCGGTTAACGGTACAGCGGTCAAGGGGTGCAACGGGGGTTTCGAGGGCGCCCCCGGCATCCGAGGCCCACTTTCGGCGTGATTGTGTTCGCTGAGCGAGCACAATCACGCCGAAATCGACAGTTGGGGCCCCGACCACTGGCGAAGAGATCGCCGACCGATGTCGTTTAACACTTAACTGTGCGATATCTTGTGCAGATGGCCCGCCGCGTGACATCTCGCTCGTCGCTGGCCACTGTCGCCGCAGAGGTGGGGGTGTCGACTGCCACAGTCTCGAACGTCTTCAACCGCCCGGAGCGGGTCAGCCCCGAACTGCGGGAAAGGGTGCTCCGAGTTGCCGAGCGGCAGGGATACGCGGGTCCGGACCCGGCGGCCAGGCAGCTGAGTCGGGGTCGCACCGACACCCTGGGCCTACTGTTCACCGGCGAGATGTCTTACGCCTTTCGAGATCCGGCTGCGGTGGCGTTTCTCGAAGGCCTCTCGCTCAGTTGCCAGACCGCCGAACTCAACCTGCTGATGATCGCGGCGGAGTCGTCCAGTTCCCGGCCCACGGCGGTGCGAAATGCGGTCGTCGACGGCTTCATCGCCTACTCGGTTTCCGACGACGACCCGCACCTGAAGCACATTCTCGAACGCGGCCTGCCCACGGTCGTTGTCGACTCGCCCCGCAATCTGCCGGGCGTCGACTGGGTCGGACCAGACGACCGAGCCGGCACCCGGCAGCTGGCCGAAGTGCTACTGAGCCTGGGTCATCGCCGGTTCGGCGCGATTGTGGCCGCCGGGGCCAACGCCCGTTACTCGGGGGCCGCCGACGATGTGAAGCCCGCGACCGGATCCAACTCGGTGCACCACGAGCGCATCCTCGGCCTGCGCGATGCACTGACCGCGGTCGGCATACAGGACCTGCCGGTGGAGATTCGACCGTCGAACACTCACGCCGCCGGCGCGGCAGCGCTGCACGCCCTGCTCGACCGGCGCCCCGACCTCACCGCCGTATGCGTGCTGATGGACGTGATGGCCCTCGGCGCGCTCGACGCCGCCCGATCGCGAGGGCTCACGGTGCCGTCCGACCTGACGATCACCGGGTATGACGACATCCCCAAGGCCGCGGCGTCCGGGCTGACCACAGTCAGTCAGCCGCTGGTCGACAAGGGTCGCATCGCGGGCGAGTTGTATCTGAGCCATCGGGCCGGCGTCCCGCCGCGCCGTCGGGTGCTGCCGACCGAGGTGCATGCCCGCGCCACCTCGGGGCCGCCGCGCCAAGATTAAACGGCGCCAAGATCAAGCAGCGCGTAGGACAGTCGGTGCAGCGCAGTCGGTGCAGCGCAGTCGGTGCAGCGCAGTCGGTGCAGCGCAGTCGGTGCAGCGCAGTCGGTGCAGCGCAGTCGGTGCAGCGCAGTCGGTGCAGCGCAGTCGGTGCAGCGCAGTCTCGCGCAGGGCGGCAGAGCCACCTGACAGTGCAGCGCCCACCGATCCAGTGCCCACCCAACGGACTGCCGTGCGCCGCGGCCCGTCGTCAGCCCGGGGACTCGCCCGGCTCGCGTCAGCCGAGGAAGTTGTGGGCCAGCGCGTAGATGACCAGTCCGGCCAAGGCGCCGACGACGGTTCCGTTGATCCGGATGAACTGCAGATCGCGGCCGACCAACAGTTCCAGCTTGCGACTGGTTGCCGCACCGTCCCAGTTGGCGACCGTCTCATCGATGATCCCTGCCACCTCATGGGCGTACCTGCGGGCGCCGTAGCCCGCAGCGTCGGCGATCCAGCCGTCGATCTTCCCGGCCAACTCCTGGTCGGCGATCAGCCGCTGCCCGAACTCCGCGATGGCCGCGGTGACTCTGGTCCGCAACGCCGACTCGGGGTCGGCCGCCGCGGACAGCACGAGCGCCTTGACCGAACCCCAGACCGACTGGGCCAGCTGCTGCACCTGCTCATTGTCGACGATGCGCTGCTTGATGCCCTCCGCGCGCGCCCGGGTCGCCTCGTCGTACTGCAAGTCGTCGGCGAATTCCGCGAGGAAACGGTCGACCGCGACCCGCATCTGATGGTTCTTGTCATCCCGCAGGCCGCGGGTGAACTTCTCGACCTCGCTGTACAGCCGGTCGGTGACGATCGCGTCGAGAAACTTGGGCGTCCAGGCCGGAGCCCGGTTCAACACGGCGCCCGAGACGAGTTCCTCGTTGTCCAACACCCAGTCGTACAGCCGTTCCGTGACCACCTGCACCAGATCGTGATGGTCGCCGCGGGCCACGACATCGCCCAGGATCCGCCCGAGCGGCGGGCCGACCTCGAATGTGCTCACCTGGCGGTGGATCAACCCCGCGATCACCTCGCTGACGTCGTCGTCATCGAGCACATTCGCGATGCCGTTCACGGCGGCCGCGAGTTCCGCGGTCACCCGAGCCGCGGACTCCTCACGGGCGAGCCAGGCGCCGGCCCGACGGGCAATGGACAACCGGCCGAGCTTCTCCCGCACCACGGCCTCGTTGAGGAAGTTGTCGGCGACGAACTGGCTGAGGGAGGCACCGATAGCCTCCTTGCGCTCGGGGATGATCGCGGTGTGCGGGATCGGCAACCCGAGCGGGTGCCGAAACAGCGCGGTCACCGCGAACCAGTCGGCGAGCGCGCCGACCATCCCCGCCTCAGCGGCGGCTCGGACATAGCCGAGCCACGGTCGACCGTCCTGCAGCAGCCACGCGACGACGAAGATCACGGCCATCAAACCGAGTAGGCCAGTCGCCAACAGTTTCATCCTGCGCAGCGCGGCTGCGCGTTCGACATCCAGCGGGGATTCGATCGTGATGCTCACCGGCCCAGTCTCTCCTGTCTGCTCGGCACGGACCGGCCCCTCCGGTCGTGTCGAGTCGTGGCGCCGCGGTTACTCGCCGCGCCCCGCTCATCTGGGCTGTTGGTACCCATGCACAGCGGTGGCTGTTCGCCCCGATCGCACAAGACGCGCACCGGCCCGCGGGCCACGCGGCGGACGGGCACACTTATCGACCATGTGCTCCCACGACGCGTGCCGGGTAGACCGGCTGTGACCGATCCGACGCCTGATCGGCTCGGGTTGGCCGCCCGCGGCGATTCAGCTCAACTGGTGCGCCGTATGCGACCGTTCACCACCACGATCTTCGCCGAGATGAGCGCGCTCGCGGTGGCCACCGGGTCGATCAATCTCGGACAGGGTTTCCCCGACACCGACGGACCGGCCGCAATGCTGGCGCGCGCCCAGGCCGCCATCGGCGGCGGGATCAACCAGTACCCGCCGGGGCCGGGCCTGCCCGAGCTTCGGAACGCGGTGGCTCACGCCCGGTCGCGGGACTTCGACCAGGAGTTCGATCCGGACGGCGAAATCATGGTCACCGTCGGCGCGACCGAGGCGATCGCAGCGACGATCCTGGCGTTCTGCGAGACGGGGGACGAGGTGCTCACCCTCGACCCGTTCTACGACTCGTACCCGGCGATCACCGCGTTGGCCGGTGCGGTGCACCGCACAGTTCCGTTGCGGCGGGACGAGTCGGGGCGGTTGGGTGTGGACCCCGCCGAGTTCGCGGCCGCGGTCACTCCCCGGACGAAGCTGGTGTTACTCAACTCGCCGCACAACCCGACCGGCACAGTCCTCACGGCCGACGAGTTGAGCGCCATCGCCGCGGTGTGCGTCGAGCGGAACCTGCTGGTGGCCACCGACGAGGTGTACGAGTACCTGGTCTTCGACGACGCCGTGCACATCCCGATCGGCACCCTGCCGGGCATGGCCGAGCGGACGCTGACCATCTCCAGCGGCGGCAAGAGCTTCTCCGCCACCGGGTGGAAGATCGGCTGGGTGTGCGGCCCCGCCCCCCTGGTTTCGGCAGTCCGGGCTGTCAAGCAGTTCCTGACCTACGTCTCGGGACCAGCCTTTCAAGTCGCCGTCGCCTATGCGCTGCGGGAGGAGCGGCGGTGGGTGTCCGGGCTGGCCACCGACCTCGGCGCGAAGCGCGACCGGTTGTGCGGCGCGCTGACCGACGCCGGATTCACCGTCTACCGACCGCAGGGGACGTATTTCGTGCTGGCCGACATCGCGCCACTCGGGAGACGGACGGGATGCGGTTCTGCCTCGACCTGCCGGAACGGGCCGGTGTGGTCGCGATACCGGCCGCAGTGTTCAGCCACGATCCCGCGTCGTGGCGGTCGGTGATCCGGTTCGCGTTCTGTAAGCAGGATCGCGGTGATCGACGAGGCGGCGAACCGACTCGCGCGGCTGACCACACCCGGTTCTGCCGGCAGGCTGGGGCGATGACCACCGCCGCCGATCGGGTGTCCCGACTACTCGCCGAAAACCCCGTCTTCGACGGGCACAACGATCTCGCCTGGGCGCTGCGCAAGCAGGTGAACTATGCGCTGGACGAGCGCGACATCGCCGTTCCCCAGCCGACGCTGCACACTGACATCCCGCGACTGCGGGCGGGCGGCGTTGGGGCACAGTTCTTCTCGGTCTATGTGCCGAGCAACATGCCCGGCTCCAGCGCGGTCACCGCGACTCTGGAGCAGATCGACTGCGTGCAGCGGATCATCTCCCGGTACCCGGAGACCTTCACTGCCGCCCGCACCGCGACCGAGGTGCGCGAAGTGATGGCGCAGCACAAGATCGCCGCGCTGCTCGGCGCCGAGGGCGGACACAGCATCGACAACTCGCTCGCCACGCTGCGGGTGCTGCGCCGGTTGGGCGTCGCGTACATGACGCTCACCCACAACCACAACACCCCGTGGGCGGACTCGGCCACCGACGAGCCGCACGTCGGGGGCCTGAACGACTTCGGCCGCGACGTGGTCCGCGAGATGAACCGGATCGGCATGCTGGTCGATCTGTCGCACGTCGCGCCGACCACCATGCACGCGGCGCTCGACGTCAGCGCCGCGCCGGTGATCTTCTCCCATTCGTCGTGTCGGGCGCTGTGCGATTCAGTCCGCGACGTCCCCGACGACGTGCTCACCCGACTCGCCGCCAACGACGGCGTCGTGATGATCACCTTCGTGCCGGGGTTCGTCTCACCGGAGTGCGCAGCGCAGTGGGCGGCGGGGCGCGACGAGACGCTCCGGCTGGGGCTCAGTCCCACGACGCTGTACACGCTGGAAGTGCCGGATCAGGACCCGGCGGCGCTGGCCGAACTCGAACGGTGGAAGGCGGCGAACCCGGAGCCGACCGCCACCCTGGAGCAGGTGGCCGACCACGTCGACCATGCCCGTGAGGTGGCGGGAGTCGACCACGTCGGTCTCGGCGGGGACTACGACGGGGTCGAGTCGCTGCCACTGGGGTTGCAGGACGTGTCGTGTTACCCGGCGCTGCTGACCGAACTCGCCGACCGGGGCTGGTCCGACGCCGACCTGGGCGCACTCACCTGCGGCAACATCCTGCGGGTACTGCAGGCGGCGGAGGATGAGGCGGATCCAGGGTTCGGCGCCTGACGGCTTTCCGGTCACCCCGGCAAATTTCCGGGTCAGCTCTCGACGAACCTCCCGCGGCTCCGGCGAGTCTGCGGCCCGCAGTGCGCACGCTCGACGTGCGCGCGCCCGCGGGTCGGCGACCTTCAAGGCCGGTGAATTCGTCGACCGACCGACTGCGGCATCCCACGAGTCACCCCGAACCGATGGCCACGACCCCGTTCTCGTAGGCGTAGATCACCGCCTGTACGCGGTCCCGCAGCCCCAGTTTCATCAAGACCCGGGCCACGTGCGTCTTCACCGTCGTCTCCGACACGACGAGTCGATCGGCGATCTCCGCGTTCGACCATCCGCGCGCCAGATGTGCCAACACCTCTCGCTCGCGGGGTGTCAGCATCTTCAGACCGGCCGGCGCGGCGGCCCGCCGCGGGCGACCCAGATAGGCCTCGATGAGGCGCTTGGTGATCACCGGCGACAGCAGTGCGTCGCCCGCGTGGACGGTGCGGATGCCGTCGACCAGCTGCTCAGGAGGCACGTCCTTGAGCAGGAACCCGGACGCACCGGCCTCCAACGCGTCGTGGACGAACTCGTCCATGTCGAAGGTGGTCAACATGATGACCTTCGGCGAGAGTGCCCGCTGCGCGGATTCGGCGAGCAGGGCTCGGGTCGCCTCGATCCCGTCCATCCCCGGCATTCGCACGTCCATCAGCACCACATCCGGCTGACACGTCGCGACCAGGTCGAGCGCCTGCCGACCGTCGGCGGCCTCGCCGACCACACAGAAGTCCGCTTCCACCTCCAGGATCATCCGAAAACCCGCCCGCACCAACGCCTGGTCGTCCACCACCAGCAACCGCAGGCGGCGGTCCGTCGATGGGCGGGATCCGGCGAGCTCAGTCACGGGCGGTCCGATCCGCGGTCGACCCGTCACCTAGCGGGAGTTCCGCCGTCAGCACGAACCCGCCGTCCGCGGCCGGCCCCGCGGCGAGCACTCCGCCGTACATCTCCACCCGTTCCCGCATCCCGATCAGACCCGTGCCGCCGGTCCCCCCGAGCGGCCGACTCCCGTTGCCGCCGTGCAGATCCGACGCGACCGAGCGACTGACCGAGCGACCGTCGTCGGCGACGGTCACCCGCAGCGAATCCGGCCGGAAGCACAGGCGCACCTCCGCTCGGGTCGCGCCGCTGTGCTTCAGCGTGTTCGTCAGCGCCTCCTGCGCGACGCGGTAAGCGGTGAGCCCGACACCGGGCGGCAGTGGAACCGGCACGCCGTCGATGGTGCTCCGCACGTCCAGACCCGACAGCCGAAACTTCTCCAGCAGCACGTCGAGTTGCTCGAGAGCGGGTTGCGGCGCGAACTGGACCGGTCCGGCTCCGTCGCGAGCACCGTCGCCGTCGCCGTCGCCGTCGCGCAGCACACCGACCATCCGGCGCATCTCGCTCATCGCCTCCCGACCGACCGCTTCCACCGACTCCAGCGCGGCCCGCTCCCTGGCCTGATCGGGTCGCATCAATCGACGCACTGCCGACGCCTGCACGGTCATCACGCTCACGCTGTGCCCGATGACGTCGTGCAACTCGCGCGCGATCCGATTGCGTTCCTGCGCCACGGCGGCGCTGGCTCGCTCCTCCCGTTCGCGGACCAAGCCCTGGATGTACAGGCGCCTGGTCCGAGAATATGCACCCAGCAGCCACGCGATCACCCAGGGGGAGAGCCAGATTGCACCCAACGCGTACTGCTCGGGACGTTCCGTCATCGGATCGAACACCATCCACCACACCCCGAAACCCAGCACGCAGCCGAGTCCCCACAGGGCGGGCCGGCGGTCGAGGTAGGCGCCGGCCGCGTAGACGGCGAGCATCGGCGGCACCTGTACGCCGAAACCCTCCGGCGACCCGAAGACCGCGAACTCCAGACCGAGCACCCCGCAAACGGCCACCAGGCATACCAGCGGCCGGATCCGGCGGAGCACCAACGCGGCCGCGGCGAGGCCGTAGCCGAGCGCCTCCGCCCACGCCGGTCCCTGTCGATGGGTGGCGAACACGCCGGACCACGCCTCCAACTGGACGGCCGCGAGCACCAGCAGGGCGATCCCCACGTCGAACGCGATGGCCCGCTTCGTCACAGAAGCACGTTACGTCCGCCGAGCGGCCACCGGATCCTCCGCCGGGAGGATCTCGTCGTCCGCCGCGATGCCGACGATCGAATCCCGCCCGCGCATGACGACGGCGACCCCGGCGCCGCCCTACCGTCGGTGCACCCAAGACCGGGCGGAACCTTCGAGAGGGGTATCGATGACCAAGGCACTGATCAGCAGGGGGTCCGTCGGTGGGGCGTCCGGCAGCGAGGCGGGGGAAGCCGCCACTGCGCGCGAACTCGGGCGGATACCCCGAACAGCGGGGCTGGGACTGCTCGGGTACGCGGTCGCCACCCCGGTAGCGTTCATGGCCATCGGCGCCCCCGGCGGCGCTTTCGACGACGGCATCGTCGAGCGGTACCTGTCCAGCCAGCACTGGGCGTGGGCGATGGGACTCGCGTACCTGGGCGCCATCGGCGCGTTGGGGCTGCTCCTGTTCGCCCACGGGTTCCGTCGCACCCTCGGATCGGCCGGTGGACCGTTCTGGGGGCTGAGCGTCGCCGGTACGGCGGCAGCCGTGGTCGGCTGGTTTCTGGTGGGCGGGATCTCGGTGGCCTTCGCGGAGGGGGGCGCCGCGGTCGCCGGCTTGCCGCATGACGTGGTTTACCTGATCAGCGAGATGAGCAATCTGATCGCGATCTGCTCCAGCGCATTCTTCGTCGGAATCGCCGTCCTGGTGATCGCGCGGCGGGGCCTCCTACCCGGCTGGCTCAGGGTGTTCAGCTACGCGGCCGGCGGCTGCGGCGTACTGGCCGCCGCTTACTTCCCGCTTCTCGTGTTCTGGCTGTGGGCTGTGGTTTTCGGCGTCTGGTTGACCATCACGTCCGGTCGGACTGCGACCGATGTGTATTCATCGGCTGGAGTGAGTTCAGCTCACTAGCCGAGGACGATGCGTTGAAGGTGTCGGAACCGAGCCCGGCTCGGGTGGGGCAGGAGGGGCCGGGTTCCGGTTAATCCAGGCCGGCTGCGATCAGGTCCGCGATGCTGCTTGCGGCGATCTGGGCGTCGGGACCGACCGCGCGGATGCGAATCTGCTCCCCCTGCCGGACACCGAGGCCGATCAGCGCCAGAACGTCGGACACCGTCGCAGCTCGACCGTCCGCAGCGATGATGCGTAGGTGCGCGTCGGGCCGGCCGGCCGCCAGTCGAGCCAACACCGACGCGGGGCGCGCGTGCAGGCCGGCCGCATCGACCACCGTGGCAGTCAATTCGACCCGGCCGGGGTCGGCGTCAGCGTCCGGGTCGGGGACGGGGTCGGGGTCGGCGCCGGCGTTCGGGTCGGCGCCGGCGTTCGGGTCGGCGTCCGGGTCGGGGTCGGCGCCGGCGTTCGGGACGTGGTTGGGGCCGGAGGCGGGGTCGCGGATCTCGGTACGGGTCCAGCTGACGGCGGCGGCGCGGGCGGCCGCCGCGACCGCATCCAGCCCGGCCCCGCCCTGCGCCGCCACGACCGCCGCCACCGCCCCCTCGACCAGCGGGGCGTCGACCACTCGGGTCCGGGTGACGAGCCCCTCGTCGGCGAATTCGAGCGCGGCCTCGGTGGTCAACAACGCACTACCCAGGTCATAGAGGATCACGATCCCGGCGCTGGAGTCCGCCGCGCCGAGGGCGGCCGTCACCAGGTCGAACGAGGTGCCCAGCTCCCCGTCTTCGGTACCGCCGGCGGTGGCGATCGTGACGTCGGGACCCATCTGGGCGGCGAGTTCGCGGACACCGGTCGCGAGCGCGGCGCTGTGCGACACGATGACCACACCGACGGTCGGGCCGGCGCTGGTCATTGCGGATTCGAGTGTGGCCGGTGCTGCTGCACGACCGCTTCGAGCAGGTACGCGACGCTTGTCGCACCGGGGTCGGCATGCCCCATCGACCGTTCGCCGAGGTAGCTCGCCCTGCCCTTCCTGGCTCGGAGCGGAATCGTGTCCTGAGCGCCCTGCCGAGCGGCGGCCGCGGCGGCGGCGAGGACCACAGCCGGGTCGGATCCGTCGTCCGCGGCCCGCTGGGCGGCGTCGACCGCCGGGGTCAGCGCGTCGACCATGGTCTTGTCGCCCGGGTCGGCCTTTCCGCGGGCCACCACCCCGCCGAGGGCGGCCGTCAGGGCCGCGGCGACGGCCTTCGCGTCCAGGTCGACCGCCGCGCCCACCGCGGTCGCGGCCCGCAGGAAGGCGGTGCCGAAGAGCGGCCCCGACGCACCTCCCACGGTCGAGATCAGTGTGGTGGCGACCAATTTCAGCACGGAGCCCGGCGAATCGGGGGTCTGCGCGTCGAGTTTGCCCAGCACCGCGGTGAAGCCCTTCGCGAGATTCTCACCGTGGTCACCGTCGCCGATCTCGCGGTCGAGATGGGAGAGCTCGACCTTGTGTTCCTGGACGGTCGCCGCCATCGCCCGGATCGCCGCGGCCACGTCCTCGGCCGTGCACGACCGGGCGTCGGGGCTCGACATGATCAGCTCCCCCAGCGCAGCGCCGCGGTGTGCACCGGAGCGTCCCAGAGTTCGACCATCTCGTCGTCCAACTTGAGCAGGGTGATCGAGCAGCCCTGCATCTCCAGCGAGGTGATGTAGCTGCCCACCAGGGACCGCTCCACCTCGATGCCCTTGTCGGCCAGGAACTTCCGCGCCGAGTTGTAGGCCAGGTACAGCTCCAGCTGCGGCGTTCCGCCGAGGCCGTTGACGAACAGCAGGGTGCGGTCACCCGCCTCGAAGGGCAAGTCCTCCACGACGGCGGTCAGCAGGGTGGCCACCAATTCATCGGCGCCGACCAGTTTGATCCGCTCGCGGCCCGGTTCACCGTGAATGCCGACGCCCAACTCGATCTCGTCGTCCGCCAGGGTGAAAGACGGTTCGCCCGAGTGCGGGACGGTGCACGGGGTCAACGCAAGGCCCATGGTGCGCACATTGGCCACCACCCGCTCCGCGACGGCCGCGACCGCAGCCAGGTCGTCGCCGCGAGCGGCAGCCGCGCCGGCGATCTTCTCCACCAGCACCGTGCCGCCGACACCGCGACGACCCGCTGTCCAGGTGGAGTCCTTGACCGCCACATCGTCGTCCACCAGGACGGTTTGCACCGAGATGTCCTCGGCCTCCAGCAGTTCGGCGGCGGTCTCGAAATTGAGCACGTCACCGGTGTAGTTCTTCACGATGAGCAGCACACCGGCCCCACCGTCGACTGCGCTCGCGGCGGCCGACACCTGGTCCGGCGTCGGCGAGGTGAACACCGCGCCCGGACAGGCCGCGTCCAACATGCCGGCGCCGACGAAACCGCCGTGCAACGGCTCGTGTCCCGAACCGCCGCCGGAGACCAGGGCGACCTTGCCCCGAATCGGCGCGTCGGCGCGCGTGATATAGGTCGGATCGGTCGTAACGGCGATCAGGTCGGGGTGGGCAGCCGCCATCCCGGCCAGCGCCTCTTCGACCACCGTGCTCGGATCGTTGATGATCTTCTTCACCTGCTGGCTCCGCTCTCCGTTGAACGCATGCAGACCGACCACCCGCGGTGGCCGGAGTCGATCAGCTCGTCGTCGAAGCGGCGGCCATTCGTTGTTCGACCGCGGCGAGCAACACGCAGACAGTCAAGCCCTCGGTGGCGGCGGCGACATCACCGGGGGCCGGGAAGGTCGGTGCAATCCGGATGTTCCGGTCCTCCGGGTCCTTGCCGTAGGGGAAGGTGGCACCGGCCGGGGTGAGTGCGATGCCGGCCTTCTTGGCCAACGTCACCACACGCGACGCGGTGCCCGGCTGCACATCGAGACTGATGAAGTAGCCCCCGGTGGGCGTGGTCCAGGTGGCGACGCCGGTCCCGGTGAGCCGCTCGTCCAAGATCTTCAGGACGGCGGCGAACTTCGGCGCGATGATCTCCCGATGCCGCCGCATCAGCGCCTCCACGCTCATCGCGTCTGGCAGGAACCGGAAGTGCCGCAACTCGTTGATCTTGTCGGGGCCGATGGTGCGGCGGAACAGGTACTTCTGCAGCCAGGCGACGTTGTGCGGGGATCCGCCGAAGAATGACAGCCCACTGCCGGCGGTGGTGATCTTGGACGTCGAACCGAAGATCACCACCCGGTCGGGATTCCCGGCCTCCTCGGTCAGCCGGAGGATGTTCGGGATCTTCGGCTCCGCGTCGGTCAGGTGATGCACGGCGTAGGCGTTGTCCCAAAGAATCCGGAAATCCGGCGCCGCGGTCGTCATCTCGGCCAGCTGACGGCTCACGTCCTCGGTGTAGAGCACGCCGGTCGGGTTGCTGTACGACGGCATCGCCCAGATGCCCTTGACGGAAGGATCATTCGCAGCGAGCGCGCGAACCGCATCCATGTCCGGACCGTCGTCGCGCATCGGCACGTTGATCATCCGGATGCCCAGGCCCTCCAGGATGGTGAAGTGCCGGTCGTAGCCCGGAACGGGGCAGAGAACGGCCGGGCCGCCCGGCGTCTGCGACCACGGCGCGCCGCCGCCACCGGTGCCGAACAACAGGAAGTTCACCAGGCAGTCGTGCATCAACGCCAGGCTGGAGTTGCCACCCTCGATCAGCTGATCGGCGGGCACCTGGAAGATCTGGCCCCATAGCTCGCGGACCTCCTCGATCCCGGTGAGGCCGCCGTAATTCCGGCAATCGGTGCCGTCCTTGGCGAAGTAGTCGCCCTCCCCCGGCAGCGACAGCAGCGGAGCGGACAGATCTAGTTGTGCGGGGGCCGGCTTGCCGCGGGTGATGTCCAGCTTGAGGCCGCGGTCGATCAGGCTGCGGTGCTCGGCTTGGAGCTGCTCATGTAAATCGGCGAGGGCGGAGTCGTCGGCTCGGGTGATGTCGATCGGAGTTGCGGCCACGACGTGCAAGGCTACCGCTCCTCGCGGGTGGGCGGCAGGGGCGGTCACTGGTGGCGCGAGGCAGACGGGAGGTAGACCGCGGGAAGCACCGGGGTCGTCGCGGACCCTGCGGACCTCACACCCGGCGGTAGTCGGGCGGCCCGGTGAGGCGTGCGGTTTTGCTTGTTCCGAGCGGTTGTTGGGCGCGCCCGTCGTCAGTGGGGGTGGGGCCGGGTTGACAATGCGGGCAGTAGAAGGCGGTCCGGTCCAGGCCCGCCGTCTGCTGTGGGGTCCGTGCGTGGACCTCGATGGTGGCCACTCGCACCGTGGTGCCGCACCGGCGGCACGGTTGTCCGGACCTCGCGTGCACCCACTGCCGGTTGCCGGGTCGCAGGTCGCCGGTGGTGCTGGGGGTTGCCCTGGCGAGGTTGCTCGACAACATCCGGCGGGCCCGCTCGACCACACCTGCCAGATCGGCGACCTCACGGACCGAGGTCCACGGCGAGATGCCTTTCGCGAACAGGCTCTCGGACATGTAGAAGGTGCCGATTCCGGCCAGGTTGCGCTGGTCGAGCAGGGCGGCGCCGATCTGGGCGTCGGGTTTGGCGGCGATGCGGCGCAGCGCCTCGGTGACGCCGCCGGGACCGTCGAGGTCGGCGAAGTCGTCGGCCAGGATGTCCGGTCCGAGATGGCCGATGATGCCGTACTCGTCGGCTGTGTTGACCAGGTCGAGCATGCCGAGCCAGACCCCGACGGCGGTCCACTCGTCGTTCTGCAGGACGGCTCGGACCCCTGAACGACTCTGCGGGGGCCACGACGTCCGGCTGGTGCGGTTGACGTTCCACGACCCGTCCATCCGCAGATGGGAGTGCAGCGTGACCGGGGTGCCCGACTGCGCGGACCCGGACATCCTGGTCAGAATGTGCTTTCCATAGGCCGCGACCTCGAGCACCGTTCGTCCGGCCAGGTCGACCTCTGCGAGGCTCGGCCAGCGCAACTCACACCTGGTGACCATGCGACCGGCCAGAGCCTGATTCAGCCGTCCGGCACTGCGGCGCACGGTGTCGCCCTCAGGCATTGGGCCCCCGACCGCGTCTCGACTTCACCGTGCCAACGGTACCCGGGGCATCCATCGAGCGATGGTGGATGGGGCGGGGCGGGCGGGAATCATCCGAAGGGTTCGCCTCCACCGGCCGCGCCTCCGCCTATGTGGTGACCGACCTCGCTGCTGCGATCTACCGGAGGGTGCTGGATTCCGCGGTCGGGTTTCGGGTGATCGGTGAGCTCACGAGCGACCCGCACGACCCCGGCGGCGACGCCGGTCAGTCGCTCTCGGTATTGGATCCGGAGGGCAACCTGTGGAGCTTCGGCTCGTACCGCGGCGAATTGTGAACATCCGACCGGAACGTGCTGCGATGTGGACAACCTTCGTACGGGTGTTCGACATCTTCTAATCTGATGGAGTGTTCCTCTCCTCTGCCACCCATCGCGGCCGGGCCGCGCTGTGGGTGGACGGGGACCCGCCCCGGCTGAGCCGGCGTCTCTGGACACCGGGCGCGCCGTCTTCGGACCCTCCCGCGCGGCGTGATCAGGTGCCGTCGACACCGGCCGGCACCATCGAGGCCTTCCCCGGTGAGCGCGCTGGGATCCGAGCCCGGCTGGCCATCGCGTCGTGGCGGGCGCAGCTGAATCGCCTTCCCGCGGGGCCCCAGCTGGCCGAGTGGCTGGCTCGACGCCCGACAGAGTTGGCCACCGTGAGCAGCCCCGCCCGGCCCGCCATCGCGGTGGGCGCGCCGCCCAACGAAGATCTCGACGACGTCGGGCAGGTGTGGCCGAACACCCTGATCGAGTCGATGCAAGCCCGGCAGCGGCTGATCAGTCACCTGCAGGCGGAGCAGTTGGCAGATGTCGCGGATCTGTCGCGCGGGTACCCGGGACTTCTCGAACAGGTACCCGCAGAGTTGGGTATGGCGCTCCACCTGCATGAGACGGACGCGGGTCGGCTGGTCGACGTCGCCCGCCGGCTGACCAGCGATCTGATACCGACGTGGCAAGCGCTGCACCGAGGCGCGGTGAGTCAAGAGGTCGCCACGGCGATCTGCTCGGCAACCGAGACCAGCGATCCGGAGATCGCCGGCCGCGTGCAAGACGCCGTGCTGCCGCGGGCACCGCACATGACCGCTCGGGCCGTGCGGAAGCGCTGTCACCAACTGGTAGCCAAGCTCGACCCGGCCAACGTGCGGCGCCGCCACCAATTGGCGGCCGCGGACCGGTCGGTGACCCGACAGCTCGGCTCCGACGGGATGGCGTCGCTCACCCTGTGGGCCCCGGCACCCGCGGTCGCAACGGTCTGGCACGCCCTCACGTTGCTCGGTCGCGAGGCGCGGACGCCCGACGATCAACGGACGGCCGGAAACCGGCGGGCCGACGCCCTCACCGATCTGTGTGGCGGCATCTTGGCCACCGGCGGCATTCCCGGCTCCGTGGCTGAGGTCGGGGGCGCCGCCGACCGCCCCGACTGCGCCGGCGGGGCCGGAGCCGCGAGTCCGGACGGCGCCGCGGGCAGACACGGGTCGGGCCGTCGAGTCACCCGTCGCCCGACCACCCTGATCAACGTCACCGTGCCCTATCCAGTGCTCTTCGGCGCCGACCTGGCCTGCGACGTCAGCGGTTTCGGCTCCATCACCGCAGATCAAGCCCGCGCGATGATGACCGAGGACTCCCGGCTGCGCCGCCTGCTGCTCGATCCCGTGACCGGCGCCGTCCTCGACGTCGGTCGCACCACCTACCGACCACCGAAGCATCTTGCCGATCACGTCCGGGCGCGGGACGTCACCTGCGTCGCGCCGGGGTGTGACATCCCCGCAATGGAGAGCGATGTCGACCATCGCACCGCATTCCGGCCGGGTCAGGCCGACGGCGGGTTGACCAGCACCGCCAACTTGAACACCCTGTGCCGACATCATCACCGCGCCAAGGACGGCGGCGGGTCCAGCTTGACCCTGTCGGACTCCGGTTACGTGTGGACCACTCCACTCGGTCGTAGTTACTCGCGGGTGGCACCGACGCTCTACGAACCCGGCGACTCCGACGGGCCGCTCAGCGAGCCGAGCGACGGGCGGATTCCCGCCTGGGCCCGGAGACACCTTGGTGCGGACGGCAGTGTGGTCAACGACGGGGCCCTCGACGAGGGTGACGCCGAACCGGAAGCCGACGATCCGCCGTTCTGATCGGACTGTCCGAGCGACGGGATCGACTCAGGTCAGCTCGCCGGGGCGCTGTCCATGAACTCGGTCAGCGCCTCGACCACCAGCGCATGGTCGTCCTCCTGCGGCAGGCCCGACACGGTGACCGTGCCGACGACTCCGACGTCCGCCACCCGGATCGGGAAGGATCCGCCGTGCGCGGCGAACTCGATGGGATCGGTCCCCAGGCCACGGTCGAGAACAGCGCCGCCGGCCGCCAGCCGACGACCGACCAGGAACGACGACTCGCCGAACCTGTTCACCACGTTGATCTTCCGGTTGATCCACTCGTCGTTGTTCGGTGCGGTGCCCGGCAAGGCGGCGTGGAAGAGCTGGTGTCCGTGCCGCCGGATGTCGACGGTGACGGCAAGCCCACGCTGACGGGCCTTATGAACGAGGGCGGAGCCCAGATTCCAGGCGTCGTCGTTGGTGAAGTGACGGACCACCAGACGCTGCTCGTGCTCCTCGAGGGTGGCGATCAGCTCTGACTCTCCTGCTGCGGCGGGTGGCATCGAATTGTCCTTCGGCTGGCGGGGTCGATTTTCGGCTGGCGGGGTCGTTGATCACCAATACGAGATGACCAGTTTCGGTCGCCACCTTGTTCCGGGGGCGTTCATCGCTTATAACCTTGCCGGCTCATGCTTCGAGCAGCGCGGCAGCACCCGGGGACCCGCCTGACGGGTTCAGAGCGGATCCCCGCCTGGCGGGTTTCACGGCGGGGCCGCCCCGGAGCAGCCGTCGAAGTGGACGAGGGCCGACCCGACCACCGGGTCGAGCACGTCATTCGGCGTCGTACCGTGGCGTCCGCGGATCGCGGGGTGCCGACAACACCACCAGCCTCACTCGCGTGGTGATGAGGCCGGGGTGCCGAAGCCCCGGCTGCCGAAGCCGGGGTGACAAACCGGGGTGACGAACCCGGGGGGACAAACCCGGGGCGGCGAACCCGCGCTGACGACCCTGGGGTGACCCGGAGCGACGAACCCGGGCGAGGAGCTACCGCACGGCCGGACGCAGCCGCAGACCGCGGGGCGTCGGAGCGAAGCCGGCCGCCTCGAGAGCCGTGGTCACCGGCGTGTCGGTGAAGGACTCGGCTCCGTCGATCCGCTGTACCGTCATCGCGCCGAGCCCACCGCGCGACACGGCGCCCGCCAGCGACTGGGCGGCAGCGCCGAGAACGGATGCGTCAGAGGAGAAACTCAGCAAAGTCTTGCCGCCGCGCTCGGCGTACAACACCAATTCGCCGTCGACCAGCACCACCATCGCCCCGGCCCGCCGAGCGGGTCGGTGCTTCTCCTCAGCGCCCAGCTCGGGCCACGGCAAGGCCGCCCCGTACGGATTCGCCGGGTCGGCCGCCGCCAGCAGGATCGCCGGGACGGCCTCGCGCAGCAACAAGTCCGCACCCGGCGCCTGCACGAAACCACGCAGTCGGTCCACCGCACCGGTCGAAGCGAATTGGGCCGCCCCGAGACTCTCGATGAAGTAGCCGCGCCGCGTGCCGACCGGCCTCCTCGAAGGCGGACAGCACCCGATAGACACCGGCGAACCCGCCGGGCACGTCCTCGGCCACCACGGAGCCGCGGGTGACCACGCCGTACCGATCGAGCAGCACCTCGGCGGTCGCGTGCGCCCTCACGGTCGGGTCGGTGTCCACTGCGGGCACCAGCGACCAGCGTCCGGCAACCGAGGGCGGAGTGCGGTCGGGCGGCAGCCGCGGTCAGTGCCGCGCGGGACAGTCCCAGCCCGCGGAGCCGGGACCGGGGTGCCGTGGGTCGCTGGCGGTGTGTGGTCTTCCCGCCGGTCAGCCGGGCACGCAGTGGGGTCAGGGTGTCGCTGGTGATCAGGGCGGTGAAGACCAGGTCCCAGAGCGCCTCGATCAAGGTGGCGTCGTCGACTGCGCCGGTCCTCGCCGTCACCGCGTCGGCGAGCGGCCGGAAGAAGTAGGCCCCACCGCCGGCCAGTGTCTCCAGCACCGCGGCGGCGATCTCGCCGAGCGGCTCCGGTTCCGGCCCGCCGCCGGGCAGCGGCAGGGTGAGCGGCGCCGACTCGGTCAGGTGCAGCGACACCCAGCCGTCGTCCTTCGCCAGCGCCCCGTGACCGGCCCACAGCACTTCGCCGGCCTGGCCAGACTCGTCGAGCAGCGCCGGGGTGTATCCGGCAGTCCGCGCCGGCAGCACCAGCGTCTCCAGGGCCGACGCCGGGACCACCGCCCCGGCCAGTTGTTCGACCGCCCGCAGCAGCCCGTCGGTCCGCGCAGCGCGATCTTCCGCGGGCCGCCGGGCCGATCCCGTTCCAGGCGGGCAGGAACCGGGCGAACGCCGCGTCTCACCGGCTCCACCTCTGCCCGCAGGCCGCCAACGACCGCCGACGCAGCATCCGCAGCACCTCGGCGTCGACGAATTCGGCCCGGCGCCGCGATACCGCCGGCGACCCCAGTCGGCCGGAACTCGCCCTCGCACCAGCCGCCCGGTCCCGGTCAGGCGCTGAGCACGTCAGTGGCCACCGCAGTGCCCAAGCCGAACCTGCTCGCCGGTCGGCGCGACGAACGGCCCGCGCATGCGCGCGTAGCGGCCGAGCAACTGGCCCAGCGGATCGGGCGACGGTCTCCAGGAACGCCAACGCCACCCGGCGGCACCGGCGCCGAGGCCGTCCCGCAGCACCGCCACATCCGTCGGTTCGCAGTACCGGTCCGCGTTGGCGATCCGCACCGGCGATCGATCCGCCGGGCGCCGCCGAGCGCTCCAGCCATCCGGCAACGACGTCCGGCTCAGTAGACCGCGCGGCGATCTCGGCCGCATCGAGGGGGCCGAGCACCCGCAGCAGGTCGACCACCTCCTCGGCGTTGCGGGCGCGCCGATCCTCGGCCAGTCGCTGCAACTCCGCCTCGTGTCCGCTCGATCGCGGCCGGGTCGAGCAGGTCCCGCAGCGCCAGGCCGTCGCCGTGGCCGAGTAGGTCGGCGAGGAGCGCAGGGTCCACGGAGAGCGCCGCGGCCCGTCGCTCGGCCAGCGGTGAATCCCCTTCGTAGAGGAATTGCGCGACGTACCCGAACAGCAACGACTGAGCGAACGGAGACGGACTCGGGGTCTCGACCTCGATAACCCGGACCGGCGCGCCCCGCGATCTCTTTCATCAGGCTGATCAAACCCGGGACGTCGAACACGTCCTGCAGTACCTCGCGCACGGTCTCGGCGATGATCGGAAAGGTCGGGTACCGAGCGGCGACCTCCAGGAGTTGCGATGCTCGCTGGCGTTGCTGCCAGAGCGGCTGGCGACGGCCGATCTGCCGGCGCGGCAGCAGCAGCGCGCGGGCGGCGCACTCCCGAAAGCGCGCCGCGAAGATCGCCGAGCCGCCGAGCTCGATGGTGATGTCCGATTCGAGCTCGTCCGGCTCCAGGACCACCAGATCGCCGATGTCGGGCGCCCCACCCTCGAACTCCAGGTCCGGCAGCCGGAAGACCATGCCGTCGTCGGCGTGCATCGCCTGGACGTCGATGCCGAAACGCTCGCGCATCCGGGCGCCGACGGCCAGCGCCCAGGGTGCGTGCACCGCAGCTCCGAACGGGGAGTGCACCACTACTCGCCAGTCCCCGAGTTCGTCGCGGAACCGCTCGACGATGATCGTGCGTTCGTCCGGCAGGGTCCCGGTGGCCACCCGCTGCTCGGCGAGGTAGGCAAGCAGGTTGTCCGCCGCCCAGGTGTCCAGGCCGGCGACCCCCAGCCGGGTCCGCGCCTCGCTGTCGGTGGCCTGACCGACTTCGCGGAGGAACTTGCCGTGGGCGCGGCCGAGCTCGGCCGGGCGACCCAACCCGTCCCCCTTCCAGAACGGCAACCGGCCGGGCCGACCGGGTGCGGGCAGCACCAGGACCCGGTCATGCGTGATGTCGGTGATCAGCCACGAGGTGGACCCGAGCGCGAAGACGTCGCCCACGCGAGACTCGTAGACCATCTCCTCGTCCAACTCGCCGACCCGGCGCCCCGGACCCTCCCCAGACGCCAGGAACACGCCGAACATCCCTCGGTCGGGGATGGTTCCGCCGGAGCCGATCGCCAACCGCTGCGCACCCGGGCGACCGGTGAGCTCGCCGGTCGCCCGGTCCCACACGAGGCGGGGTCGGAGTTCGGCGAACTCCTCCGACGGGTAACGACCGGACAGCATGTCCAGCACCGCCTCGAGGACGCTCCGCGGCAGACCCGCGTACGGCGCGGAGGTGCGGACCAGGGCGTGCAGGTCGTCGACGGTGATCGGATCCATCGCCACCATCGACACGATGTGCTGCGCGAGCACGTCCAGCGGGTTCGCCACCACCGACAACGCCTCGACGGCCCCGACGGCCATCCGTTCGGCCACCACCGCGGACGCCACCAAGTCCCCGCGGTACTTCGGGAACATCACCCCACGGGACACGGCCCCCACCTGGTGCCCGGCGCGCCCGACCCGCTGCAGCCCGCTGGCCACGCTCGGCGGCGACTCCACCTGGATCACCAGGTCGACGGCTCCCATGTCGATGCCCAACTCCAGCGAACTGGTGGCCACCACCGCCGGCAACAGACCGGATTTGAGCTCGTCCTCGACCAGTGCCCGTTGGCTGCGGGACACCGAGCCGTGATGCGCCTTCGCCAGGATCGGTAGCGCCCCCAGAGCCAGCCCGGACGCCCCCGGCAGCAGCGCGGGCAACAGCGCTTCCGCCCCAGCTGCGCCCGACGCCTCTGGATCACGTTCCGCATCACGCTCGGCAGCACGCTCACTGTGAATCTCGTTCAACCGGGCTGTCAGCCGTTCGGCCAGCCTCCGCGAGTTGGCGAAGACGATGGTCGAGCGATGCTGCTCGATCAAGTCGACGATCCGCTCCTCGACGTGCGGCCAGATCGACGTTCGCGCCACCTCACCCGCGGCGGTGCCGGTCAGGTCACCGGTGGGCTCGCCCAGGGACGACAAGTCCGCGATCGGGATGACCACCCTGACATCGATTTTCTTGGTGGCGGGGGGCTGCACCATGGTGACCGGGCGACCGCCGGTGAGAAACCGACCGACCTCCTCCAGCGGCCGCACGGTGGCCGACAGGCCGATCCGCTGAGCGGGCCGGTCGAGGAGGGCGTCCAGCCGGGAGAGCGACAGCGCCAGGTGCGCGCCACGTTTGCTGCCCGCCACCGCGTGCACCTCGTCGATGATCACGGTCTCGACACCGGCGAGCATCTCCCGCGCCCGGCTGGTCAGGATCAGGAACAGCGACTCGGGCGTGGTGATCAGGATGTCGGCGCCGACCTTGCCGAACATTCGTCGCTGGTCGGTGGGGGTGTCGCCGGAGCGCACCGCCACGTCGATCCGGGGCGGCGGCAGGTTGCGTAGTTGGGCCTGGACTGCGATGCCGGTGAGTGGTGAGCGCAGGTTGCGTTCGACGTCCACTGCCAGTGCCTTCAAGGGTGAGAGGTACAGCACCCGGCATCGGCGGGCGGCTTCGGGAACCGTCCCGCCGGCGTGTTCGACCACGAGCCGGTCCACGGCGGACAGGAACGCGGCCAGGGTCTTGCCGGACCCGGTCGGGGCCACCACCAACGTGTGATCGCCGGACCGGATCGCCCGCCACGCCCCGAGCTGCGCCGGCGTCGGCGCCGCGAACGACCGGCCGAACCAGTCGGCCACGAGATCGGAGAATCCCTCGGCGCGCAGCACCGCCGCCCCGTCCGGGGCGGGATCGACAATCGACTCGGTGGTCATCCGGCCATTCTGGCCGCAGCCACCGACAGACCCGTGCCGGCATTCACCGACAGACCGCTGAACCTGATCATCTACCAGCCCTACCCTCCCGGCGGGCGCACCGATCATCCGCGGGCAATTCAACCGCCGGTCACTCGCGCCGACCGACCGCAGCGGGTCAGCCCCATGCCCGGTGCGCCGCCAGGAGCTCGTCGGCAGGCCGGACCTCGGTCGTCACCGACCCCGCCATAGGCACCTTCAGCACCGTAGGCACCGTCAGGCACCGTAGGCACCGTAGGCACCGCCAGCACCGCCAGCGCACCGGCGTAGCCGGGACCGAAATCGACGTCGACGACCAGGCCCACGACCGGCGCCAGCGCCGGGTAACCGACGATGCGGCCTCCCGGATCGACCATCACCTCGTTCAACGGCACGCGCAGGCCGTGCCGGGTCGCCTTCACCACCGCTTCCTTGCGCACCCAATGCGCGTACAACTCGGCAGCGTCGGACGCGGTCTCGCTCTTCCCCAGGACCAGATCCCACAGCGAGCTGTCGACGGGCAGACCGCGGACGAACTCCACATCCACGCCGACTGGATGGTCCGCGCAGACCGCCACCACCACTCGATCACCGGAATGACTGACGGACACCTGGACGGGATCGCCTGCTACCACCGGCGCGCCGTGTTGAGCCCCGCAGTCGTCGCACGAGCGGTCGATGATCAGTCCTGCTGGATCCACGGCCAACTGCCGACCCACCGCCAGTCGCAGCAATGCCGCTGCCGCCAACGACCGGTTTCGGTCATCGAGTTGACGAAGCGTTGCGGCACGGTCGATTTCGGCTGCCGAGAGCAGCCCCGGAACGACCGGCAGCAGCTGCTCCGGCGCGCCCCACCAGACCGCACACAGACTCACCGCGAACCGCACCGTCTCAGCATGGACCTCGGGGCAATTCCACCACCATGTCGACTCTCGATCACGGGGTCGGCGGCAGTCACCCGCCGAGAAGTGCGCGCAGCTTCTCCCGACCCTCGCCGGTGAACAGCGGCAGGTCGACGGAGCGGCCGGTGAGCACCAGCAGAATAGCCGAGATCGGCGCCTGCACCGAAGCTCCCCGGCCGACGGTCCAGGTCACATCCGTTGCGATGAAACGCAACTCGCCGAATCTGCGGCGGGCATGGAACATGAAGTCCTTCGACCAGATTCGACTCGCGGCGAATGCCGCCACCCCGGGCGGGATGGCGAGCCGTCGACCGACCGGGATGGAGATGTCCTGACTGTGCACCAGAATGTCGATCAGGGTCTCGCGGTGCGAGACTCCGATGTTGTGCCGCCTGGAACCACGCATCGATCGAATCTTCGCGATGATGCGCTCGGTGGGCTGAGCGGCGGCCCGGCACGCGGTGTCGTGAAGGACCTGGTTCATTCCTCGCAGACGCCAGCCCCGGAGGAACAGTTCGGTGAGGATCGTCGTGACGCCCACCTGTTGCAGGGTGAGATGACCGGCGACATCTCGCACGGTCCAGCCCTCGCACAGCGACGGCAGTCGCCACTCTTCCGCCGAGAGATCGGCGAGTAGGTCCGCGACTGCGGTCCGCTGAGCATCGATCGCCTGCCACACCGCTCCCGGAACCATCTCGACGTTCGAGCCCCCGCTCCCATTACCGCCCACCATGTGCCGCCCCCCGCGCAGACGTCGACCGGCCGACTGCGCTGCCAGATTGCTGCGCACGGTTCCAGGCCGATTCTGACAGGGCTTTCCACTGGACGAATCGCTGGGTCGAGCGACCCCGCATGGTGGCCGATGCATCTGCACCGAGCACCCGTCCGGCGACTGATGCACGACATCAGCGTGCGGGTGGATTTCTCCGAAGCGGACACACCCGCGGCATTCGTCAGCGCGAAAGCGGGCACACGATGCGGGTTCTCCACTTCGACGGATTCGGCTCGGTGTCGGGGCCGTGCACGTACTCCTCCCACCTGTCGAGCCCCGGGGTGAGGTCGTGGGACGCCATCCAGCCGTTCAGTTCGGTGTGCGCCGCCGGCAGAGCCTCGTAGGGACCCACGTGAACCGCCGCCACGGCGGGTCCACCGGGCAGCATAACTTCGACGGCGCCGCTCAGCGATGACAGGTGCTCGGAAATCGGGAATCCGGCGGTGACATCGATGGTGTCGGTGGGCATCCCGCTGTACAGCGCGATGGGCGGGCCTGCCGGTGCGAGTCCGTGACCGGCGATCGCGGCGAACGAGGTCCGAAAGGCGCGGTCGAAGTAGGCCATCAGATCGTGGATCGGTACCAGTTCGTGTACGCCGACCAGTGTGCGCGGTTGCAGCATTACCTCTTCGACATTCATCGGTCGCACTCCGCTTCGGGTCAAGTCTGGCCGATCGCAGCGGGATCAGCGCTGCGGACCCATCGAACCTAGCGGACGGCCGCCAAGCGGGGCGAGGGCCGTCCGCCCCCGAACACGCCCCGAACACGCCCCGAACGCCCAGTCATGCTTCGCGCACGGCAGCGGTGGTCTTTCGAATCACCAACCGCGGCGGGACGATCTGCTCACGGGCCGACACCGGGGCGCCTTGGGCGCGCGCAATCGCCCGTTCGACCGCGAGTACGGCCATCTGCGCCGCGTCCTGGGCGATGGTGGTGAGATTGCGGAACGACAATCGCGCCAGGCTGCTGTCGTCGTAGCCGATCACGCTGATGTCCTCGGGAACCCGCAGTCCGACGGCACGCACCACGTCCAACACCCCGGTGGCACACCTGTCGTTGAAGACTGCGAGAGCAGTGGGCAACCCCCGCCACGAGGTCGCGGCCGGCGATCCGTGCGCGGTCGTCCGGCTGCCGGTCCGCCGCCGCTCGCCGACATCCGCGACGACGAAACCGTTGAGCAGCGACCGGGCGGCTGCGGCGCCGTCGTCCTCGGTGGGGCCGGCGGGGACGATCTGGATCTGGTCCCCCCATCCGTGGCGGACCATCGCCTCGCGATATCCGCGACGTCGTTCGCCCGCACCGGGCGCCCGGCCGCCGTCGATGTGAGCGATCCGTTGATGGCCGAGTGCGACGAGATGGTCGACCGCCAGGTGCATCCCGCGGTCGTCGGCGGTTCGGATCACGTCGATCTTCTGATTCCGAACCGGTCGGGCCACCGCGACGACCGGCAGGCGCTCTGCGATCACGGCGAGCTCGAGGCGGGGCGTTTCGGGGCCGAGCAGAATGATTGCGGCACAACGGTCTTCCAGCAAGTCGTCGATGGCCTCGGCTTCGTGCCGATGCGCCGTGACTGCGCTCAGGGCCAACTGGTAACCGGCTGCTGCCGCGGCGTCATAGAGGCCGGTGATCAGGTCGCCGTGAAAGGCGTGCTGGACGCCGAACACCACGCCCAACAGTCGACTGCTGCTGCTCCGCAGCATCCGGGCCCTATTGTCGGGCCGATAACCCAGCTCGGTGGCCGCCGCCAGCACGCGTTCTCTGGTGGCCGGGCTCGCCCCCGGCACCTCACGAATCACGATCGAGACCAGTGCGGTCGACACCCCCGCATGCGCCGCAACGTCGGCCATCGTCGGCCGCTTGCCGGCCACCTCAGGCACCGTCGGCCGCTTGCCGGCCACCTCAGGCACCGTCGGCCGCTTGCCGGCCCCAGCCGGCGATTTCAGCCGCTCGCCCCCGGTTTCGGTCACGCCGCACTGTAGCAGAAATCACTAGTACGTTCTAGGCAGCAGTCTTGACCGGCGACCCCCCCGACGCGCACCATTTCCCTAGAACGTTCTAGACATCCGGTCTAGAACGCGGTGATCACGAAGAGGTGCACATGACCGCACGAGTGTCCAACCGATCCATCGGTGTGGCGTTGATCGGCTCCGGCCGGATGGGCGCCTTCCACGGCGCCACCCTGGCCCGTCGGCTGCCGCAGGCCCGCCTGGTGGCCGTCGCCGACCCCGCGCCGGGGGCGGCGGAGAAGCTCGCCGGCGAGCTGGGTGCCGCCCGCTGGTACACCGATGCCGCAGCCGCATTCGCCGATGCCGAGGTGGACGCCGTGGTGATCGCCGCCCCGGCTCGATTCCATTCAGGGCTCGTCATCGCTGCTGCCGCCGCGGGCAAGGCCGTCTTCTGCGAGAAGCCGATGGGCATGTCGCTCGCCGAGATCGATCAGGCCGTCGAGGCCACCGACCAGGCCGGGGTTGTACTGCAGGTCGGTTTCAACCGCCGTTTCGCCGCCGACTGGGCCGCCGCCCGCGCCCTAGTGGACGACGGCACGCTCGGCACTCCTCGCCTGGTCCGCTCGGTCACCCGCGATCCCGGCGGGTTCGACCCGGCCCGGGTCGCACCGAACACCATCTTCAACGAGACCCTCATCCACGACTTCGACACGCTGCTCTTCCTGAACCCCGGCGCCACGCCGGTGGAGGTGTACGCGACTGCCGACGCCATCGTCGAGCCCGACTGGAAGGACAGGGGTCTGCTGGACACGGCCGTCGTGGTCGTCAAGTTCGACAACGGTGCGGTCGGCGTGGCTGAGGCCTGCTTCGAGGCGAGCTACGGCTATGACGTCCGCGGCGAGGTCTTCGGCTCGGGAGGGATGGCCACCATGGGGGACGGTCGCCGCACCGGCATGCAGTTCTCCGGCGCAGCCGGTCGCCTCGTCGAGACCGCCCGCAGCGACCAGGAACTGCTCACCGACGCCTATGTCGCCGAGTTGTCGGCCTTCGTCGACGCCGTCCGCAACGGCACCCCGTCCCCGGTCGACGGCACCGACGCCAGGCTCGCGCTCTCGATCGCCGTCGCCGCAGCCGAGTCCGTCCGCACCGGCGCCCCGGTCGTCATCTCGCCGGCGCCGACCGCCGCGACCGCCCGATGAGCCGCTTCCGATTGGCCGCCTCTGCCGAGATGCTCTTCCTGGAGCTCCCTTTCGTCGAGCGCGTGCGGCGGATCGCCGACCTCGGTTTCGAGGTGGAGATCTGGGATTGGACGAAGAAGAACATCGACGCGCTCGCCTCGTCCGGGGCGACCTTCTCGTCGATGACGGGTTACATCACCGGCACTCTGGCCGACCACGACGGTGCGGCCGAACTGCTGCGCACCGCCGCGCTCTCCCTCGAGGTGGCCGAGCGCCTGAACTGCCCGCGGCTCAACGTGCACGGCACCGGCCTGGATGACAGGGGACTCCCGATCGCGGCGACGGATGTGGTGACCCCGTCGATGTGGCTGACGGCAGCCCGCACCCTGGACAAGCTGGCCGCACTCGGCGAACAGGCCGGAAGAGTGTTCACCCTGGAGAATCTCAATCTGGCGGTCGACCACCCGCGCACCCCGTTCGCCCGCGCCGCCGACACCCTGGCGCTGGTCGAGGCCGTCGACAACCCCCACTTGCGGCTCAATCTCGACCTCTATCACGCTCAAATCGGCGAGGGAAACCTGATCGAACTCCTCGAGCGCTGCCTGCCCTACATCGGCGAGATTCAGGTCGCCGACGTGCCTGGTCGGCGCGAACCGGGCACCGGTGAGATCAACTACCCCGCGATCGCCACCGCATTGGACCGGATCGGGTACGACGGGGTCGTCGGCCTGGAAGGGTGGGCCTCCGAGGACTCCCCACTGGCGCTGGACCGGTTCCGAACGGCCTTCACCGTCGGATGAGCCGTGGCGGGCCTGCCACCGCCGGGCCGACCGGTCAAACGGCCCGCCGCTACCCGCGCCGACGGGCGGGCCCGCGCTGAGTATCGGAGATCGGGTGCGCACAGCCTTGTGAGTGAGTGCTCACTCAGCTACTGTCTCCGCTCATGACGTCTACCCGCCGCGCTCCCGCCATGGCCCCGGCCGACCGGCGGCTCGCGATCATCCGCGCGGTGCTGCCACTCCTGGAGGAGTTCGGCCCCGCGGTCACCACCCGGCAGATCGCCGAGGCCGCTGGGATCGCGGAGGGCACGGTGTTCCGCGCCTTCCCGGACAAGGAGACGCTGCTGCGCGAGGCCGTCGGCTGTGCGTTCGACCCGGCCTCCATGCTGGGCATGCTCGACGATGTCGACCCGACCCTCCCGCTCGAAGCGCGGGTGCTCAGCATCGTGCAGGCTCTGCAGACCCGACTGACCGCGATCTTCCGGCTGATGATGGCGATGCGATCGGCGGCACCGGACCGCCCCCCGCCGCCCGGCGATTCGCATCGAGTGCACGGTGGCGACCCGGTACTCGCCCGCATCGAGGAACTCCTCGCCCCCGACGCGGCCGCGTTCCGCACGGCGCTGCCGGACGCGGTCCAGGCGCTGCGGTTGCTCACCTTCGCCGGCACCCACCCTCGAATCACCCACGACGATCCCTGGTCTCCAGAGCGCATCGTCGACCTCTTCCTCCACGGCGCATTGGCACCGACCGGTACCCGCGCCCCCGAGCCGACCGCGAAACGCACAGCACCCACCCCCCCGTCGCGTCCATCGGGAGCCGCAGCGTGTTGATCCGACTGCTCCGCACGTACCTCAGCCGCTACCGCGGCCCGCTGACGATCGTGGTGGTGCTGCAACTGATCCAGACCATCGCAAACCTTTATCTCCCCCGACTCAACGCCGACATCATCGACCACGGAGTGGCCCTCGGCGACACCGACTACATCTGGTCGACCGGGATGGTCATGCTGGGCATCTCGCTGGTCCAGATCGCCGCCGCCATCGGCGCGGTGTACTACGGCGCCCGCACCGCGATGAGTTTCGGCCGCGACGTGCGCAACGGCATCTTCACCAAGGTGCAGTCGTTCTCGGCGCGGGAGTTGAACACCTTCGGCGCCCCGTCGCTGATCACCCGCAACACCAACGACGTCACCCAGGTGCAGATGCTGGTCCTGATGGTCTGCACCATGTTCGTCTCCACCCCGATCATGAGTGTCGGCGGCATCATCATGGCGCTGCGCACCGACGGGAAACTGTCGTGGCTGCTGGTGGTCTCGATCCCACTGCTGCTGGTGGCGATCGGTTCGATCGTGGTGCGCATGGTGCCGCTTTTCCGCCTGATGCAGACCCGCATCGACAACGTCAACCGGGTGCTGCGCGAACAGATCACCGGCATGCGGGTGGTCCGCGCCTTCGTCCGGGAGGACGTGGAGGTCGAGCGATTCGCCGTCGCCAACCGCGATGTCACCGACACCGCGCTGCGCACCGGACGCATGATGGCGTTGATGTTCCCGCTCGTGATGCTCATCTTGAATGTGTCCAGCGTCGCGGTGATCTGGTTCGGCGCATCCCGCATCGACAGCGGCGGGATGCAGGTGGGTGCCCTGATCGCCTTCCTGCAGTACCTGATGCAGATCCTGTTCGCAGTCCTGATGGCGACCTTCATGGCCGTGCTGATCCCACGCGCCGCGGTGTGTGCGGACCGCATTCAGGAGGTGCTCGACACCGAGAGCAGTGTCATACCGGCCGTCTCACCGGTGACCGAAGTCGGCGAGTCGGCGACGGTCTCGTTCCGCGGCGCGGGCTTCGGCTACCCGGGGGCCGGCCAGCCGATCCTGCGCGACATCGACTTCGAGGTGCGTCCCGGCACCACCACCGCGATCATCGGCAGCACCGGTTCGGGCAAGACCACACTCCTCGGTTTGATACCCCGGCTGTTCGACGCCACGGCCGGCGCGGTGCTGGTCAATGGCGTGAATGTGCGAGAACTGTCCCCTGATCTGCTGTCCCGACTGGTCGCGATAGTGCCGCAGAAGCCCTACCTCTTCTCCGGCACGGTTGCGACCAATCTCCGGTACGGCAATCCGGACGCGTCCGACGACGAACTCTGGGCCGCGCTACAGGTGGCGCAAGCCGACGGCTTCGTGCGTGCCATGCCGGACGGGGTGGACTCCGCGATCTCCCAGGGCGGCACCAATGTCTCGGGTGGTCAGCGCCAGCGGCTGGCCATCGCCCGCGCGCTGGTCCGGCGCCCGCAGATCTACCTGTTCGACGACTCCTTCTCCGCGCTCGACTTGGCGACCGACGCCCGTCTCCGCGCCGCCCTCCGCCCCCGGGTGCGCGACGCTGCGGTGATCATCGTGGCGCAACGCGTCTCCACCGTCCTCGGCGCCGATCAGATCATCGTCCTGGAGGACGGCGCCGTCGTCGGCATCGGCACCCATCTCGAACTGCTGGAAAGTTGCCCGACCTACCTGGAGATCATCGAATCTCAGATTCCCGTCGAGGAGGCCGCATGACCACCAGACAGGCACCCGCCACCTCGACCGTCCCCAGCCGGTTACCGAACCACCCGCCGGGCCGACCGGTGGGGCGGCCGGGCGGCGGTCCGTTCGGGGGCAGGATGGGCATGCCCGTCGAGAAGCCGCTGAACTTCGTTCCGTCGGTGAAGCGACTGCTCGGCATGTTCCGACCCGGACCGGTTGGGCGTGCTGTTCGTGATGGCGCTGTCCGTGCTCAGCATTCTGTTCGAACGTGCTCGGCCCGAAAATCCTCGGAGCGGCCACCGATCTGGTCTTCAACGGCGTCATCGGCCGCCAACTCCCGCGCCGGCATCACCAAGGCGAGGCGGTCGCCGCGGCGCGCGCCGCGGGAACACAACGTCGCCGACATGCTGTCCAGATGGATCTGACCCCCGGTGTCGGAATCGATTTCGGCGCGACTGGGCCGGATCCTGCTGCTGGTACTGCATCCTCTTACGTCGCCTCGTCCGTGTTCTGCTGGCTGCAGGGCTATCTGCTGGACAGCATCATCGCGCGCACCTGTTCACCGCTGCGCGCGGACGTCGAGTCGAAGCTGAACCGATTGCCGCTGAGTTACTTCGACACCCGCACCCGCGGAGAGGTCCTCAGCCGCGTCACCAATGACATCGACAATGTCTCGCAGAGCCTGCAGCAGTCGCATGAGTCAATTGCTGAACTCGCTGCTGACGGTCATCGGCGTGCTGGTGATGATGTTCGTCATCTCCCCGCTGCTGGCCATCGTCGGTCTGGTCACGGTTCCCACTCTCCGGGCTGGTCACCGCGCTCATCGCCAAACGCAGCCAGAAGTTGTTCATCGCACAGTGGCGGCTCGACCGGCGAGCTGAACGGTCAGATCGAGGAGGCCTTCAGCGGACACTCCCTGGTCAAACTCTTCGGCCGTCAGCGCGAGGTGGAAGGACAGTTCGGGCCAAGAACGACGAACTGTACCGGGCGAGTTTCGGCGCCCAGTTCATCTCCGGGATCGATCATGCCCTCGATGATGTTCATCGGGAACCTGAACTATGTTCTGATCGCAGTGGTCGGCGGGCTCCGGGTGCCATGGGTCGATGACCATCGGCGACGTCCAGGCGTTCATCCAGTACTCCCGCCAGTTCACCCAGCCGCTCACCCAGCTGGCGTCGATGGCCAACGTGCTGCAGTCCGGGGTGGCCTCGGCGGAGCGGGTTTTCGAACTGCTCGACGCCGACGAGCAGATCCGTGAGGCCCCGCACCGCACCTCCCGACGTCTACCCGCGGCGAGGTCCGCTTCGAGCACGTCTCGTTCTCCTACAGCCCCGACAACGCCGTTGATCGCTGACCTTTCGTTGGTCGCCGAGCCCGGCCACACCGTCGCCATCGTCGGTCCGACGGGCGCCGGCAAGACCACCCTGGTGAATCTGATCCTGCGGTTCTACGAGATCGACGGTGGTCGGATCACCCTCGACGGCACCGACATCACAGAGATGACCAGGCATCAGTTGCGCTCGCGGATCGGCATGGTCCTGCAGGACACCTGGCTGTTCGGCGGAACCATCTACGACAACATCGCCTACGGGAACCCGGCGGCCAGTCGTGAGGAGGTCTACGCGGCGGCCCGCGCCACCTTCGTGGATCGTTTCGTCCACTCACTGCCCGACGGTTACGAGACGGTGATCGACGACGAGGGCGGCAACGTCAGCGCCGGCGAGAAGCAGCTGATCACCATCGCCCGCGCATTCCTGTCCGATCCCGCGCTGCTGATCCTCGATGAGGCGACCAGCTCGGTGGACACCCGGACCGAGCTGCTGGTGCAGCGGGCGATGGCCGCACTGCGCTCGGCTCGGACCAGTTTCGTCATCGCGCACCGGTTGTCCACCATCCGCGACGCCGATCTGATCTTGGTCATGGAGGCGGGGTCGATCGTCGAGCAGGGCAATCACCAGGAGTTGCTGGCGGCCGGCGGCGCCTACGCCCGGCTGTACAACTCGCAGTTCGCCGGGGCCGACCTGACCGAGTGACCGACCCGACCGAGTGACCGACCTGACCGAGTGACGGACCCCGCCACCCTGCCGGCCCAACCCGGCCGGCCGGGAATCGGGATGGGAGCAGGACGGGAGTGGGTCATCTCTCAGCGGGCCGGGTGCACCCGGTGCATCCGGCCGGGTACTGTGGGTTGCGTAGCGCGCTCACGAGGAGTGCCCTGCGGTCGTTGCTGAGTGTGGCCAGCAGTGCGGCCACCCCCACCAATCGGCGGACCCGTCTGCCGAAGCACCGTAGAGGAATGCCCTTTTCATGACAGCCCCCCGCTCCACCACGTCCAACACCAGCACGTCCAACACCAGCACGTCCAACACCAGCAGGTCTAACTTCAGCACGTCCCACTCCGACGGCCCGCGCGCCGGCACCCGTTCGGGTGCGCCTGCCGGCTCCGGCGGACGCAACGGCGGCTCCCGCGGTTCCGGCACCGGCGGACGCGGTTCAGCCGCGGCGCAGCCCCGGCAACAGCGCTCGTACTCCACCGAATCCTTCCGTACCGAGACCATCCGCCCGACCGCGGGACGCGTTGAAGCACCCGGTTTCTCGACGAGCACTTCTACCACCGCCGGCTCCCGGTCGGCCGGTGACAACGCCGGACGCCCAACCCGCACTCGCGACGGTCAGCCGACCCGCGGTGGCCAGCCGACCCGCGACGGCAACCCCAGCCGGCGCGGCACGCAAGCCGGCCCGAAAACCCGTGGCTCGGAAGCGATCCGCACCCGGCAGGAGCTGGACCGCGCTGACCGCAAGTCCGAGAAGGGCCAAGGCGGCCGGCCGCAGTCGGTCGCGGCTCACCTCGCGGGCCGGGCGCTCTTCGCGGCCGAACAACTCGTCAGCGGACCCGACCACCGCAGCTTCACCCAGCTCGGTGTTCCGGAGAAGCTGCTCCCCGCACTGAACGCTCTCGGCGCCACCGCGCCCTTCCCGATCCAGTCCGCCACCCTTGAGGCCACCCTCGGCGGGCGCGACGTGCTCGGCCGCGGCCGCACCGGATCCGGCAAGACGATCGCATTCGCGATCCCGCTCGTCGCGCGGTTGATCGGTGGTCGCACCACGGCGGGCCACCCCCGCGGCCTCGTGCTGGTACCCACCCGCGAACTCGCCCTGCAGGTGGAGAAGGTCGTCGCCGCGCTGGCCAAGCCGGCCGGGCTCAAGACCGTCGTCGTCTTCGGCGGGGTCGGCTACGGCGGCCAAACCGCCGCACTGCGCAGCGGTGTCGACATCGTCATCGCCTGCCCGGGCCGCCTCGAGGACCTGATCCACGCCGGTCACGCCGATCTCAGCAAGGTGGAGGTCACCGTGCTCGACGAGGCCGACCACATGGCCGATCTCGGTTTCCTCCCCGGCGTCCGGCGGCTGCTCAAGGCGACCGATCCGAACGGCCAGCGGCTGCTGTTCTCGGCCACCCTGGACAACGGAATCTCCGTCCTGGTCAACGACTTCCTGACCGACCCCGCGGTGCACGCGGTCGACGACGCACAGTCGAAGGTCGCCACACTGGAGCACCACGTCTTCGCGGTGAGTCGCGACGACCGCAGTCAGATCGTCCGCGAGTTGGCCGACTCCGGTGACCGGCGCCTGCTGTTCACCCGCACGAAGCACTCCGCCCGCAAGTGGGCCGAACAACTCACCAAGTCCGGCATTCACGCCGTCGATCTGCACGGCAACCTGTCGCAGAACGCCCGCGAGCGCAATCTCGCCGCTTTCACCAACGGCACCGCCAAGGTGCTCGTCGCCACCGACATCGCCGCCCGCGGAATCCATGTCGACGACATCGCGCTGGTCGTGCACATCGACCCGCCGACCGAGCACAAGGCATACCTGCACCGCTCCGGTCGGACCGCGCGGGCCGGCGCTGCCGGCACCGTCGTCACGATCATGCTGCCGGAACAGCGGTCGGACGTGCAACAGCTGATGAAGCAGGCCGGCATCGCACCGACCACCTCGGTGGTCACCCCCGGCGCGGCCATCATCGGTCAGCTCGCCGCCGGCTGAGCCGGCACGTTCAACACCGCCGGCTGAGCCGGCACGTTCAACACCGCCGGCTGAGCCGGCACGTTCAACACCGCCGGCTGAGCCGGCTTGATCAGTCGAAGAACGCCGCAACGTCGGCCTCGGAGACGTCCTCCCATCGGGTCGGCGTCCACCGGGGCCGGCGGTCTTTGTCGATCAGCGCCGCCCGAATCCCCTCGACGAGGTCCGGGTGTCGGGTGAAGGCTGCGCTGACTCGCAGGTCCTGGGCCAACACGTCGGGGATGGTGGGCAGCTGGGCGGCGCGCCGGATCGCCGCCAGGGTGACCTTGAGCGCGGTGGGCGACATCGTCCGCAGTGCCGCGAGAGTCTCGCCCGCGGCGGGCTCCGGTCGGCGGGTCAACTCGTCGGCGATCTCCTCCATCGTGTCGTGGCCGAAGGCGGCGTTGATCCACCGTACGGCCGCTGGGCCGATGGTGGGCGGCGGCATCTGCTCACCTCGCTGTTCCCGCGCCCATTGGATTGCCTCCTCGACCCGTCCCGCGCGCAGCTCGTCGACCAGTTGAGGCAGGTCCGCGGCCGGACAGTAGTGGTCCGCCAGCCCCGCCCCGATCGCATCTGCGGCGTTCAGCCGGGCTCCGGTCAGCACCGCGTAGGTGCCCAGGCCGCCCGGAATCCGGCCATACCAATACAGCGCTCCGACATCGGGCGCCAGTCCGATCAGCGTCTCGGGCATCGACAGCTGGGATCGCTCGGTGACTATTCGCACCGAACCGTGCACCGACACCCCGATCCCGCCGCCGAACACCAGGCCGTCCATGATGGCCACGAACGGCTTCGGAAAGGCCGCGATGGCGGCGTTCATCTCGTACTCGTGCGTCCAGAACTGCAGCGGCACCAGGGTGTTTCCGCGGATGCCTTCGTACACCACCTTGATGTCGCCGCCCGCACACAATCCGCGGTCCCCGGCGCCGTCGATCAACACCGCCTCGACGGCGGGTTCATCGGCCCACTCCCGCAGTGCGGAGTGCAGGTCCCCGATCATCACCGGCGTGAGCGCATTGAGGCTGCGCGGGCGGTTGAGCGTCAGGTGACCGAGAGCGCCCTCGACGCGGGCCAGCAGTGCGGGTTCGTCCACACCCGGCATTATCCCCGGCCATCCGATGCCGTGGGCCGTAGGCCGCGCGACGCGGGCGGCCGCGACTCACGGCTGCGCACCTCAGGGGTGGCAGCCGATCAGCACCCCTACCGAGTGGGTCAGCCGCCCGTCGCCGGAGCAGTCGCTGAGGTGGTCGCGGGCGGAGTCGGCGTCTCGGTCACCGGCGGTGGTGGCGGCGGCTCGCAGCTGATCTTGACCTGGCCGTTGTAAACGGTTGTCGACGTCTTCCGCGAGATCTCCTTGCCGGCGAGATCTCTGGTCACCTTGGTGACATCGATCGAGAAGCCGGTGGAACCGCTGGTGGGACTGCACTTCTCCCCGTAGGGGATGGTGCGGGTGGGCGCCGGCGTGAAGTTGTATCGATCACCCGGGATCGATTCGACGTCGACGAACTTGGTGCCCCAGATCCGGACGGTGATCGTGGACGGGGTCCACACGGTCTGGATGAGCACCGCGTTGGCGGAGACGTTCTTGAACTTCACGTCGATCACGCTGCTGCCGTCCTCGGCTTCGAAGACCGTCGCCTCCCGGCCCGCGGGATAGCGCGAGATGTAATAGGAGTGCGCCTTGTGCTCGACGTCCTGCATGCCCGCGAAGTACGAGGCGTTGAACAGTGTGGTGGCGAATTGGGAGATGCCGCCGCCGATTCCGCGGGCTGCCACACCGTTCTCGATGATGCCCGCTTCCACGTAGCCCTGTGCCGCACCACGGGGTCCGGTGTAGCCGTTGAGCGAGAAGACATCGCCGGGCTGCACGATGGCACCCTGCACCTGCTCGGCAGTGCGCTTCACATTCTGCCCGGAGTCACTCTTGAAGCCGCCGGTGCTGAACTCGCCGATGACCTCCTTGATCCCCAACTCCTGCACTGCCGCGGTGGAGATTGCGGCGGGTACAGACTGGTAGACCACGGTCAGCACGTGGTCGGCGCTGTGCAGCGCAGGCGACAAGGCGGCGTCGGTGGCCGTCCAGTCGATGGAACGGCCGTCGACCGCAGGAGTGACCACCGGCGCGCCGTCCACGATTGAGATCCCGGCGTTCGCGGGTGCCGTCGCGGTGGCGTCCACCTGCGGTTCGTACGCCGCCCGCAGCGCCGCCTGGTCGATGGTCACGGTGAACCCGGCGGCGGAGTCCGGGGCGACCTTCACTGCCGCCGCGATGGTCTCTCGTGGGACGTCGACCGTTGTGGTCCCGGCGGTCACCTTGAGCGGGGCGCTCATCAGTGTGGTGATTTCCGTTGCCGCGGCAGCGGTTTCATCCGGGTCCGCTCGAACTGGTCGAGCATCCACGGGCAGGTCCAAACCCCAGACATCCCGGGGTCGGCCGCCGGTCCAGGCCTGCGTGATCGCCGCGGCCGACGCGGGGACGTTCAGCGCGGCTCCGTTCACCGGCGCCACGGCGGTCACCGTGATTCCGGCCAAGGACACCTGACCCTCCACGGCGGACACATCGGTCTTCGCCGCGACTGCGACGAGGGACTCGGTCAACGCGGACTCCACCACCGTGGCGACCACCGGCCGTTCGTCGGTACGGCCCAGGAGGGCGCCGATCCGGGTCAGCGGATTGGCCGACCGGGTACCGACCCGGTCGACCGAGGCGGCGAGGTCGACCGCGAGGCCGGCCGATGCCGGGTCGAGTTGCACCGCGGTGTCATGCACTCGCACCGTGAACGGCTCGTCGAGCGCACCCAGTTCGCCGCGCAGTCGGTCGACCGCGTCGGTCTGACTGAGGCCGCCCACGTCGACACCGCCGATGGAGGTTCCACGGGCGAGATCATCCTTGGTCATCAACCAGTCGACGAGGTAGACCACACCGAGCACCAGCAGCACGCCGACGACCACCAGAGCGGCCATCGCGCGCTTGGACCGGTTGCGACCGGCCGCAGGCCCCGGTCCCGACGGCCCTGCACCGTCTGGGCCCGCACCGTCTGGGCCCGCACCGTCTGGGCCCGCACCCTGCCTGTCCCTCCGGGCCTGCACCGAACGGGGTGCCGCCGACTGTGGGCAGAACGGCCGTCTCGGGACCGGCTGGGTGGTCGCCTGCGATCGGCGACGACACAGATTCAGCGGCCGGCTCGCCGCCCCATTCGGCGTCAGTCGGCCCGGAAACGGGGGCCGGCTGGTCGTCGGGTTGACGGCCCGACTTGGGGACTGCAGCGGAATCGGAGGCTTCGGGCACCGGTGGATCCTCAAACTCGTCGGGAGGCACCGCCGATCGATCGATCTACAGGCGCCGGGGCGAGCATGGTGTGACGACACAGGGGTCGTCGCTCTTTCACCATTGTTCCCGAAGTCGTGCCCCGGAATTCGCGCAGCGCGCACTTCACAGGTGTGTGACTCGCTACCCTTCCCCAAGCTGCGAGTCCCGACACCCGAACACCTGCGCAGCGCTCCTACTCGGACGCCTCCGCGTCTGCGCGGCAGGCTCGATCAGAGGTGCTCAGTCAGCATCCGGCGCAGATCGGCGGGACTGACCTGCATCAACTCACCCAGGGCGCGCAGCGCGTCGTGGTCGAGGTTCACCACCTCATTCTCGGTCGCCTCCGCCGACGATCCGCGCCGCAGCTCGAACCAGCGCCGGACGGGGTCCAGCCGCGTGTCGGGGCTTCGCATCAGATCAGCGACCCGGACACCGATGGTGCTGGGGGAATCCTCATTCACAGCCCCGGCGACCTCGTGCTCGACCATTGACAACAAGTGACCCAGGTCTTCGCCGAGCGCGCGGGCGATCACCCACAGCACGTCGATCCGCAGCGACCGGTGGCCGGTTTCGTAGTTGGCGAGCGCCGCCTTGGACACCAGCCCGCGGGTCCGGTTGGCGACGTCGGCCTGCGTCAACTTCTGCCGGCGGCGGGACTCCCGCAGCTTCTCGGTGACGACCCGCGCGAACCGCTGCTGGTCGTGGTTGGACAGTCCGGCCGGGTGAGACGTCGGCTGAGAGACGGTGTCGATCACTGCACACCGCCGAGGGCCTGGCACGAAGGCCACACGTTCTGGAACACAGGTAATCCCCTGATCTCGATTCACCGCGACAGAGCCGGGCGACCGTTACCGGCGAACCGGTACCCGCACCCAAGCTCCGCTTCCGCGGAGTTGATCGGGCGCCCTAGCACCCGCGTCACTCCACCGAAGTGCTGTACCCATCTTAAGCACAGCCGTCACACTATTGGACCTATGTTATGCAGTCGAGGTCGAATTTTATGCCCATTTGCCGGAATTATCTCACGCTCTGCAGTCAACAGCAGGACCCGGACCACCCGATTGCCCAAGATTGCGATCTTCTCCTCACTGAGTGTAGTCACCGTGGCCGCCATGCGGGCTGCTTTCGGTGCCCAGTCGATGCAGATGCATGAGCATCGACGGGTCAAGACCGGGTCACCCACTCGAAAGCGCGAACCGCTCCATCCCTAACGTGGCTGGAGGTATCTAACGGATGCCGACCTCGCAGCCAGCGGAGCCGCTCCGTCGTCGCCGCTCCCAGCGAGCCCCGGACTGTCGAGCCCGTCTCGGCCGATAGGCTTCATCGAATGACCATCCGCCCCATCGTGATCTGCGGAGAGCCCGTCCTGCACCGGCCCACGACGCCGGTGACTGTGTTCGATGACGAGCTGAAATCCTTCATCGAGGACCTTTTCGAGACCAACACCGCCGCGCACGGCGCGGGTCTGGCCGCCAATCAGGTGGGTGACGGCAGGCGCGTCTTCGTCTATGACTGCCCCGATGACGACGGGGTGCGCCGCCGCGGTTACGTGGTCAACCCGGTACTGGAGACGTCGGACGTGCCCGAGACCATGCCCGACCCGGACGACGACTGGGAGGGTTGCCTGTCCGTGCCGGGCGAGAACTATCCGACCGGGCGCGCCGGCTGGGCCAAGGTCGTCGGCGTCGACGCGGACGCCAATCCGCTGGAGGTCGAAGGCACCGGTTTCTTCGCGCGTTGCCTGCAGCATGAGGTGGACCACCTGAACGGGTTCCTCTACATCGACCGATTGATCGGTCGACATCACCGGGCCGCCCGCAAAATGGTCAAGACCAACGGCTGGACCACACCCGGCATGTCGTGGATGCCGGGCGTGGATCGCGATCCGTTCGGCCACTGAACACGCACCGACGGCTTAGTCGTTTACCCAGCTCATCGGGGTCGGAACGGTGGGCGGGGGCCGGTCGGGTCCGGGGCCGACGGTAGGGTGACCCGGTGACGGACCTCGCTGATTCATCGAACACCAGCCCCACCCCGGACCCGCCGGACTCGGCCGCGACTGCGCCGTCCACTGCGGCTTCGATGGTGGTGGTCGCGAACAGACTGCCGTTCGACATCGAACAGCACGCGGACGGAACCACCACCACGAAGCAGTCGCCCGGTGGCCTGGTGACCGCCCTGCAGCCCATCCTGAGTCGCCGAGCGGGCGCTTGGATCGGCTGGAGCGGGTCCCCCGACCTCGAACTCGACCCGGTGACGGCGGATCAACTCACGCTGCAACCGGTCAACCTCTCGGCCGACGAGATCGAGAAGTACTACGAGGGCTTCTCCAATGCCACCCTCTGGCCGCTGTATCACGATGCGGTCGCCGAGTCCGAGTATCACCGCGACTGGTGGGAGAGCTACGTCGCGGTCAATCAGCGGTTCGCCGAGAAGGCGGCGGAGGTGGCGGCACCCGGGGCCACCGTGTGGGTGCACGACTATCAGCTGCAGCTCGTGCCCGCGATGCTCCGGCTGCTGCGCCCGGATGTGCGGATCGGCTTCTTCCTGCACATTCCCTTCCCACCCGGTGAACTGTTCAGCCGCCTTCCCTGGCGGAACCAGATCATCCGAGGTCTGCTCGGCGCCGACCTGATCGGGTTCCAGCTCCCCGGCGGCGCCCGCAACTTCACCCGACAGGCCCGCAACCTGTCCGAGGTGGACGGGAAGGGTCGACGGATCTTCTACGAAGGTCGGACCGTCCGCATCGACGCATTTCCGATCTCGATCGACTCGACCGGGTTGGCCGAGCTGGCCGCGGAACCCGCCGTGCTCGATCGGGCCAAGGAGCTGCGCGCCGAGCTGGGCAATCCCAAGCGCATCATCCTCGGCGTCGACCGGTTGGACTACACCAAGGGCATCAACGTACGGCTGCGGGCATTCGCCGAGCTGCTGGCTGAGAAGGACGCCTCCGTCGAGGACACGGTCATGGTGCAGATCGCCACGCCCAGCCGGGAGCGACTCGACTCGTACATCCGGATGCGGGAGGAGATCGAGCGGCAGGTCGGCGCGATCAACGGTAACTACGGCAAGATCGGCGCCCCGGCGGTGCACTACCTTCACCAGTCGATGCCTCGGGAGGACCTGTCGGCCTTCTACGCGGCGGCGGATGTGATGACGGTGACCCCGCTCCGCGACGGGATGAACCTGGTGGCCAAGGAATACGTGGCAGCCCGGGTTAACGGCGGCGGCGTGCTGCTGCTCAGCGAGTTCACCGGAGCGGCGCGCGAATTGCGGTCGGCGTTGATGGTGAACCCCTACGACACCGACGGCGTCAAGGACGCGCTGCGCACGGCGCTGACGATGCCGCCGGCCGAGGCTCGGCGGCGGATGCGCGCGATGCGACGGCAGGTGTTGATCAACGACGTCGACCGCTGGGCGCAGCGATATCTGTCGGTGCTGGAGGGGCAACCGGACCAGCTGAACGACGCCATGGTGCGCCTGCCGGCGGAGGTCGTGGCCGGGTTGGAAGACGTCGCCGCCACTCCTCGACTGCTGGTCGCGGTCGACTTCGACGGCACCCTCGCGCCCATCGTCGACGATCCGGCGGCCGCTCGTCCGCTCGCCCCGTCGATGGACGGGCTGCATCAACTGGCGCAGGTACCGGGCACCGAAGTCGCGGTGATCTCCGGCCGGGCCAGGGCGCTGCTACCGGGTCTGCTCGGTGGCGACGTGACCGACCTGCACCTGGTGGGGAGTCACGGCGCCGAGGGTGTCGGCGCCGACCCCTCCGCCGAGGGCACCCTCGAGCTGAACGACGCCGCTCGCAAACGGCTCAGCAACCTGTTGCGGTCGCTGCAGCAGATCGCGGCCGAGCATCCGCAGATCGCGCTGGAGGTGAAACCGACCGGCATCGCGGTGCACCTGCGGGGCGCCTCCGAACGCACATCGGCTCTGGTGGCCACCGAGATCGAGGACGGTCCGGCGACCTGGCCGGGGGTGCATCTGCTGCGCGGCAAGCAGGTGCTGGAGCTCACCGTGATCTCCACCGACAAGGGCAGGGCCGTCGAGGCGCTGCGCAAGATGTACCACGCCACCGCGGTGTTGTTCGTCGGCGACGATGTGACCGACGAGAACGCCTTCGCATCGTTACGGGCGGGCGATTTCGGCATCAAGGTCGGTGGCGGCGCGACGGCGGCTGCCGCGCGAGTGGCGGACCCGACAGCGGTGTCGGACCTGCTACTCGTCCTGGCCTCCGTACGGCACCGGATCAGCCGCCGTCGCGCGGCATCGGTGGCCGCGCAATCCGACGATGCGTCGGACGAGGAATCGGGCGACTGATCCACCCGACCGACCGAACGTGACTGGCCGACGTCGTGCAGCGTCTGCATCCGGCGTCCGTCAGCGAGAAGGACAGGAAAGAGGAGCTGATCAGATGGACGGCGGACTCGTCATCTTCATCATCGTGATGACTGCTCTGGTCGGTCTGACGTGGTACGTGTGGAAACACAAGAGAGGCGTCCTCGCGCGGGGGATCGGAGCGGCCGGTGCCCGGTACAACGAGTTGACCGGACAGGGCACTCTGCCCACGATTACCGCTCCGATCAGTCAGCCACCGATCAGGGGTGACGACACCGACACCGACCGGTGACGTCTCGGACGTGACAGCGTAGGTCCCCCGTTCAGCTCGAACTTGCGGAATTCGGGTCAGGGTCCGTCGGTCTGGTCGGGCATGGTCCGCCGCGGCGCGCGGCCGACGGGCTTCCCGCGGTCGCGGATGGGGCGGCCGCGCGCGGACCCCGGCTTCGGCTCCTTCGGCTCGCGCGGTTGGCCCAGCCGATCACGGCGGGGGTGGCGCCGGGCCAGCAGGAGCGCGATCAGACCGAGCACCAGTGCGATCGCCGCGATGATCAACATCGCGCCGAGACCGGGGATCCCCATCGCCGCTGCTCGCACCGACCCTCCCTCGATCACCCCTCGCTCCGTCTCCGGTCCCTGTTCGCCCGGATCCGCGGGCCCGACCAGCGCCCCGAACGACTCGCGGATCAGCGCGGCGCGCGCTGGTCCCGCGGGGCGGCGGTGGTGCCACCCACCCGGAACTCGGTGGGCAGGATTATCCGTCGAGCCGTGGGTGGTCGATTCTTCTCCAACACCAACCTGCCCGCATGCCGACCCTTGTCCACGAAGGGCTGCGCCACCGTGGTCAGGTCACGCGCGATCGCCTCCTTCGTCCCGTCGAACCCCGTCACTGCGACGTCCTGCGGCACCCGCTGATGGCGTCTGGCCAGCTCGTCCAGGACACCGAGGGCCAGCACGTCGGAGGTGGCGATGATCGCGGTGAGCCCCGGGTCCATCCGCAACAGTTCCGCCGCGGCCGACTCGCCCGCGTCGCGGCTGTTCGAGAATCGCTCGACGACCGGAATCCGATCCCACGCCACACCGGCGGCGTCGAACGCCGCCCGCAGCCCGCGGAGCCGGTTTCGCTGCACGTGATAGCGGGCGTGCACCTGCCGGTCCACATCGACCGGACCGTCGAGATGGGCTCGACCGAGCCGCATGCAGAGCACCCCCATCCGGCGATGGCCGAGGGTGAGCAGGTGTTCGGCGAGTCTCCCGCATGGCCTGTTCGTCGTCGACGCCGACGGTGTCCACCCCGTCGATCAGCGGCTGGTCACAGATCACCGTGGGCACCCCGCGGTTCAGCACCGCCTGCAGGTGTGGATCGTCGTCGGACATGGCGAAGGCGACGAAGCCGTCGATCGATGCTGCCGCGACGGCGGCGACATCCTCGGCGTCCGGGTCCGCGGGAACCAGCAACAGACCCGTGCGGGCCCGGTCGCACTCTTCGGTGAGCCCTTCCAGAAATGCGATGGCGGCGGGGTCCCGCACCGCGTAGGACACCTTGTCGGCCAGTACCAGCCCGATCGCACCGGCCCGTTTCGTGCGCAGCGACCGAGCAACGGGGTCCGGTCCCGGATATCCGAGGGTGCGCGCCGCCTCCAGAATGCGGGTGCGCAACTGGGCGGACAACTGCTCCGGGCGGTTGTACGCGTTGGACACCGTGGTGCGGGAGATGCCGAGTTCGGCTGCGAGCGACGCCAATGTCGCGGGGGGCCGCCGCCGGGGTGCTCGGTCCATCTCTGCACGGTATCGGGCCGCGCCATGCTCCGGCACCGCGGGCCGGTGCCGGGCGACCCTCGAACCCGGCGTGAATTGTCTCGAGAAATCGTTTTCACAAAATCTATGGCCTCCGGGCCGGAACTCCGCTAGCGTTCGTCCGGACGCACTGCTTCGCGGGGAGTTCACTCCGCCCGGGGTCCACGAACTGCATCCCTGCAGAACGACGAAAGGCACACCACCATGGCCGAAGTTGTCTACGAGAACGCCTCCCGCATCTACCCGGGCAATCCGCCCGTCAAGGCCGTCAACCGGGTCAACCTGGATATCGCCGACGGCGAGTTCCTGGTACTGGTCGGCCCGTCCGGTTCGGGCAAGTCCACCGCCCTGCGGATGCTCGCCGGGCTGGAAGAAGTCAACGAGGGCCGCATCCTGATCGGTGGCCGCGACGTCACCCACCTGCCGCCGAAGAACCGTGACATCGCCATGGTGTTCCAGTCCTACGCGCTGTACCCGCACATGACGGTCGCCGACAACATGGGCTTCGCGCTCAAGCTGCGCGGCGTGAACAAGGACGAGATCGCGAAGAAGGTCAGGAGGCCGCCGGCCTGCTCGACCTGGAGCAGTACCTCGACCGCAAGCCGAAGGCGCTCTCCGGTGGCCAGCGCCAGCGTGTCGCCATGGGCCGCGCCATCGTCCGCGAACCCTCCGTCTTCCTGATGGACGAGCCGCTGTCGAACCTGGACGCCAAGCTCCGCGTCGAGACCCGCGCGAACATCGCCGAGCTGCAGGCCCGCCTCGGCACCACCACCGTCTACGTCACCCACGACCAGGTCGAGGCCATGACCATGGGACACCGGGTTGCGGTGCTCCAGGCCGGTGGCTTCCTGCAGCAGGTCGACACCCCGCGGAACCTCTACGACCGTCCGGCCAACGTCTTCGTGGCCGGCTTCATGGGATCGCCGTCGATGAACCTGACCAAGGCCCCGCTGACCGAGAACGGCGTCCAGTTCGGCGGCGAGGTCGTACCGCTGAAGCCGGAGGTGATGTCCGAAGTCCGCTCGAAGGCCTCAACGAGGTCACCTTCGGAGTGCGCCCGGAGGCTGTCGAGCTGTCCTCCGAGGGCATGCCGGTGATCGTCGACCTCGTCGAGGAACTGGGCGCGGACGCCTTCGTTCACGGCCACACGGCATCCGGTGATCGGATGGTCATCCGCGCCGACGCTCGCGTCGTGCTGCACGGCGGTTCCACCGTCAAGGCCCACGTCATCGACCTGGACAACATCCACGTCTTCCACCCGGAGACCGGCGAGCGCATGGGTGCCGACGCCGGTCACTGATTTCGATCGCACACCAGTACGTGGGGGTGCGGGCCCACCCGGGCTCGCACCCCCGCGCCGCTCCCGCAGCCGCAGCGGGGCACCGACCCGCGGGGCCGGGGTTCGCATCGCCGACCCCGGCCCCGTGGCCTCTTCCGAAGACTTGCACGAGGTCGACCCGATCCGATCTAATGGGAATCGTTCCCATTATTGATTGAGGTTGATCGTGCAGCAGCCCCGCCAACCCGCCCGCCGCCCGGCGCGCGCACTCTCGCTGATCGCAGCGTCGGTGGCAGCAGCCGGGTTGGTTTTCGTCGCGGGCTGCGCACCCGCCGCCGCCCGCTCCGATTCGGATGTCGGGCGGGCTCGCAATCGTCGCCACCACGAACGTCTGGGCTGCCGTCGCCCGGGCCGTAGTTGCCGGCACCGATACCACCGTGACCGCGATCCTCGACCGGCCGACGCTGGATCCGCATTCCTACGAGAGCAGCCCACGCGTCAAGCTCGACCTGAGCCGCGCCGATCTGGTCATCGTGAACGGCGGCGGGTACGACGACTGGGCGTCCAGGGCCGCCGCGTCACTGGACCCGCAACCCCCGCTGCTGGACGCCGTCGCCGCGTCCGGGCTGCAGTCGGATTCAGCCGACTTCAACGAACACGTCTTCTACGACTTCGCCGCCGTCGGGGCGGTCGCCACCAGGCTCACCGCGCGGCTCTCCGCGCTGAAACCCGCATTCGAGAAAACGTTCTCCGCTAATCTGCTCGCGTTCAGCGCGGGCCTGCGACGACTGACCGAACAGGCACAACAGATCGGGGCGGGCCACGCCGGGATGCCGGTGGTCGCAACCGAGCCGCTGCCCGGTTACCTGATCGCCACGATGGGATTCGACGATGTCACTCCCGCCGGTTTCGCGGCGGCGGTCGAAGCGGATGCGGAGGTGTCGGTCCGAGACGTCGAAGACACCAGGGCCCTGCTGACATCCGGCACCGCACGGCTGCTCTTCGTCAACGATCAGACGTCCGGCCCGGTCTCCGACCGACTACTGGCCGCTGCGAACGAGCACGGGGTGGGCGTGATCCACGTCTCGGAGGCACTCCCCATGGACGACACCGGGACACCCACCGCGGCCGCATCGGGCGAAGGTGCCGCGCCGGGTGCGCTCCCCGCAGCCGGCGCCGCCTACCTGTCGTGGATGCAGGGCACCCTCGACGCGGTGCAACGGGCGGTCGGCTGATGGCCGCCCGACCGTTCGACGCCGATTCCGACCGCGCGACAGCGACACCGCAGCAGGCGATCTCCGCCGTCCCCGCGCTCGGTCCCGCGACGCCGGCCGTGTCCATCCGCGACGGGCGACTGGCGTTCGGCTCGCGGGTGCTGTGGGATCACGTCGAACTCGACGTCGCCCCCGGTGAGTTCGTCGCCGTTCTGGGGCCCAACGGCGCCGGCAAGACATCGCTGCTGCGGGTCCTCCTCGGTCAGACCCCACTGTCCGCCGGGTCGGTCACCATCGAGGGTGGCCCAGTGGGACGCGGCTCCTCGCGCATCGGCTACGTCCCGCAGCAACACCGCTTCGACCCGGGCCTGCCGCTGCGTGGTCGCGATCTGGTCGGGTTCGGCATCGACGGCCATCGGTGGGGATTGGGCCTGCCCTCTCGAAGCCGCCGGCGGCGGATCGACCGAGCCCTGGTCGAGGTCGGTGCCGCGGATTTCGCCGATGCGCCGGTCGGTCTGCTGTCGGGCGGGGAGCAGCAGCGGCTGCGGATCGCGCAGGCGCTGATCTCGAACCCCGCCGTACTGCTGTGCGACGAGCCACTGCTGTCGCTCGACCTGGCCGCTCAACGGTCGGTGAGCGCGCTGATCGACGAGCGACGGCGAGCCACCACGACCGCCGTGCTGTTCGTCACCCACGAGATCAACCCGATCCTCGACATCGTCGATCGGGTGCTGTATCTGGCCGGCGGGCGCTTCCGGATCGGCGCACCGCGGGAGGTGATGACCTCCGCCGTTCTGTCCGACCTCTATCGGGCACCGGTGGAGGTGGTCACCGTCGGCGGGCGGCTGATGGTGCTGGGCGTCGAGCAGGAGCCGCATCACCATCATCCGGTGCTCGGCGGGTCCACTCGATGAACGGCACCCTGACCGCGGCCGGCGGCGTGCGTTTCCTGGCCTTCGACGAATTCTGGGCGTTGCTTCCACTGGTGGTGAACTCGCTGGCGGCCGCGCTGATCCTCGGGGTGCTGTCCGGGGTGATCGGCCCCATGGTGCAGGCGCGTGATCTGGCGTTCGCCGTGCACGGGACGGCGGAACTGTCGTTCACCGGTGCCGCCGCGGCCCTGTTGATCGGGACGTCGGTGGTCGCCGGTTCACTGATCGGCTCGTTGATCGCCGCCCTGACCTTCGGCGTGCTGGGCTTGCGGGCCCGCGATCGGAATTCCGCGATCGGTGTGGTGATGGCATTCGGCCTGGGTCTCGGCGTGCTCTTCGCCGCGCTGTACACCGGCCGGACGGCCAACAAGTTCGGCGCCCTGGTCGGGCAGCCCAGCGCGGTGACCGGTGACGCGCTGGGCGTGCTCGCGGTGGTCGCGGTGTTGGTGGGGGGTGCGCTGGTGATGATCTGGCGGCCGCTGTTCTTCGCCTCCGTCGACCCCGACGTCGCGGTCTCCCGAGGGGTTCCGGTGCGCCTGCTCGGGCCGGCCTTCATGGTGTTGCTGGGCCTGACGGTGGCGATGGCGGTGCAGGTCATCGGGGCGCTGCTCGTACTGGCGCTGTTGATCACCCCGACCGCGGCGGCGTCCCGGATCACCGCGACACCGGCGCTGGTCACCCTGCTGTCGGTTCTGTTCGCCACCGTCTCTGCGGTGGGCGGCGTGCTGCTCGCCTTGTCACCGGGATTACCGATCAGCCCCTACGTCACGACCATCTCGTTCGTCATCTACCTGGTCTGCCGGGTCTTCGGTCGGCGGCGCACCAGCCGCGGATGGTCGGCGCGGGCCGCGACCGCCTAGTCGGACGGTGACCCGCGCCCGGCCGGGCGGTGGGGTCAGCCGACTCGGCGCCGCCGCGCCACCTCTGCGAGCACCACCCCGGCCGCCACGGAGGCGTTCAACGACTCCACGGTCCGCGCCATCGGAATGGACAGCGTCGCATCGCACGCGGTGATGGTCAGCCGGGCCAGACCGCGACCCTCGGAACCGACCACCAGCACCAGCGGACCGGTCGCCAAGTCGAAGTCGTCGGTGGTGGTGGTGCCGTCCGCATCCAGACCGACGATCATCGCGCCGGTCGCGGCGAAGTCCTTCAGGGTGCGCACCAGATTGGTGCACCTGGCGACCGGGATCCGGGCCGCGGTGCCGGCCGAGGTGCGCCACGCCGATGCGGTCATGCCCGCCGACCGGCGTTCCGGGATCACCACTCCGTGCGCGCCGAAGGCGGCCGCGGACCGCACGATCGCGCCGAGGTTGCGCGGATCGGTGACGCCGTCGACGGCGACCAGCAACGGGGGCACCCCGGTCGCCACCGCGCTCGCCATCAAGTCCGCCGGGTGTGCGTAGTCGTAGGGCGGCACCTTCAACGCCAGGCCCTGATGGATCGCGTTCCCGGTCAGCCGGTCGAGTTCGCCCCGCGCGACCTCGAGCAACGCGATTCCCCGGTTGGCCGCTTCGTGCACAGCCTCCGTGACCCGCTCGTCGGCGGCCAACCCGTGGGCGAGGTACAACGCCGTCGCGGGTACGCCCGCTCGGAGCGCCTCGACCACGGGGTTCCGGCCGACGACGGTCTCCGGCAGGTCACTCTTGGAAGTTCGGGTCGCCCCGTTTCGGGGCACCCTTCACATCCTGCTTGGCCGCCCGCACAGCCCGCTTCGCCGCCGGGTGGTAGGGCCGGTCCTCGGCGGCGGGGGTGGGTCCGCGACCGCGCAGGCCACGGCGGGGCTGTCCGCCGGTGCCGACCACGGCACCCTTCTTGCTGCCGGACTTCCGGATCGCGCCGCGCCGCTGGGAATTGCCTGCCATCTGATTCTGCTTCTCTCGGGGGTGTTCAGGTCCATCGGTGTCTGCCGGCGGAGCGTGCCGGTGCCGACCACTTCTAGTGAGTAGAGCTCACTGCGGGCTGACGCTCCAGGTCGCCCCGTCTCGGCTGTCCTGGATGGCGAAACCCGCCGCGGCGAGTTGGTCCCGGATCCGGTCGGAGGTGGCGAAGTCGCGGGTGGCCCGCGCCCGGGCGCGCTCGGCCAGCAGCGAGTCGAGCAGCCGCGCCGGTAGCCGCCGCGAGGCCGCCGTCGTCGGCGATGGACGGCCACTGCTCGTCCAGCGGATCGGTGCCGAGCACCGACAGCATGGCGCGCACCGCGATCGCGGCTCGGCACCGCGGCGTCGTGGTCGCCCGACTCCAGCGCCGTGTTGCCGAGCCGGACGTACTCGTGCACCACGGCCAACGCTCGCGGCACATGCAGGTCGTCGTTCATCGCGGTGACGAAGTCGGCCGGCAGTTCGCCGACCGCCACCGAGCCGGCCCGGTCGGTGACCCGCCGCAGGAACGCCTCGACCCGGTTGAACGAGGTGACCGAGTCGGCCAGCGCGCCCGCGGAGAATTCGATCGGTGAACGGTAGTGCGCGCTGATCAGGTAGAACCGCAACGCGATCGGCCTGGTGTGCGCGGTGAGCGCCGGCACCGTCTCGGTGTTCCCGAGCGACTTCGACATCTTCTCGCCGGCCAGGGTCACCCAGTGGTGATGCAGCCAGTAGTTCGCGAACGCAGTCGCCCGCGCCGAGCGACTGGGCGCGCTCGTTCTCGTGATGCGGGAAGACCAGGTCCAGCCCGCCGCCGTGGATGTCGAACTGCGGACCCAGGTAGGTCCGGGCCATCGCCGAGCACTCGATGTGCCAGCCGGGCCGCCCCGGACCCCACGGGGAGTCCCAGTACGGCTCCCCGGGTTTTGCACCCTTCCACAGGGTGAAGTCCGCCGAATCGCGCTTACCGGTCGCGGCCGTCTCGCCCTGATTGACTTCGTCGACGCGCTGACCGGACAGCGCGCCGTAGTCGGGCAGCGAGCGGACGGCGAAGTAGACGTCGCCCGCGTCGGCGTAGGCATGGCCCGCCGCGATCAGTCGGTCGATCATCGCGATCATCTGGGGGATGTGCCCGGTCGCCCGCGGCTCCACCGACGGCTTGCGGCAACCCAGGACGTCGTAGGCAGTCGTCGAACGCCCGTTCGTAGGTGGTTGCCCACTCCCACCAGGGGCGCCCGGCGGCCGCGGCCTTCGCCAGGATCTTGTCGTCGATGTCGGTCACATTGCGGACGTAGGAGACTTCGAATCCCAGGTGGGACAGCCACCGTGCCAACACGTCGAAGACCAGGCTGGATCGGGTGTGCCCGATGTGCGGCGCGCTCTGCACGGTGGCCCCGCAGACGTACATCGAAGCAAGGCCCGGAACCATCGGCTTGAACTCCCGAACGGTGCGGGAGCCGGTGTCGTAGAGGGAGAGGACCACCGTGCGACCTTACCGCCCGCCCGCGGTCACCCGGCCGAAGCGAGCGGACACCGAACGAGGAGCCGGCGACCCCCGACGAGAACCCCGACCCCGTGCTGACCGGAGCACGGGAGTGCTGAACTCCGGTGGCAGAAAGTGAGAAATCAGCCCCCGATGTGGCCGATTCGGGCGAAAAATCCAGGCGATGCCGATACGGTTGTAACAGAACGTGTGCGACCGACGATCAATCCACTATTGAACCGCCGCCGGGGAACGTCATCGGGATGTCACATACCGTCAACAATTTCCTGTCAGATTTCACTCTGTGCACTACGTCATGTTGCCTCTAGCGTTCTGAGCAACGAACGGGGCAGCCACCCTGCTGCCGTCTCATTACCGGCTCAGCGCCGGCTCGGTGCCATTTTCGCCGCAGTTCCAATGCCTCTCCCAAACCATCCTGCTTGCCAACTCAGCGCCAATTCAGAGCCCGCTCGGTGCCATTTCGGAGTCCGGCTCGGAGCCCACCTCAGCGCCATTTCGGAGGCCGTCATGTCAGCCAACCCAGCAGAATTCACCCCGCGCACCAGCTACGGGACTCCCGCCGACGCGGTCGCCAGCACGCTCGACGGCGGTCTGTCCAGCGGTGTCACCATCCCCGCGCGGCCGATGGCTCGGAAATTCGTGCCCGCACCGGTGGTGACCGCCGCTCCGCACGGACAGCCGGCCGCCGCCGCAACCGCCCTGACCCGTGACGAACCGGAATCCGGTCTCGCCGACGCGGTGTTGCAGTTGTTGCGACTGGTGAATCGGCAGGGTGTGCGCCTCTAGCGCTGCCATCTCTAGGATGGCTCGGTGCCCTCACCGACCGCGCCGCGACCCCCTGGACCCTCCGCGGCCCTCTCGTCGTCTGGGCACGCGCGAATCGTGATCGCCACCGACGGTTCGTGTCTGTCGAATCCGGGCGGTCCCGGCGGCTGGGCGTGGGTCGTGTCGCCGGACTGCTGGGCGGCGGGCGGTCACGAGTCGACGACGAATCAACGCATGGAGTTGCAGGCCGTCGGCGAGGCGGTCCGGGCGTTCCCCGCAGACCTCCCGCTACACATCCAGAGCGACAGTCTCTACACGATCAAGTGCCTCACCGAGTGGCTACCCAACTGGCTGCGCAACAACTGGCTGAATGCGGCGAAGAAGCCGGTCAGCAACCGAGACCTGATCGAGTACATCGCCTTCCTGCTCCGCGGTCGGGACATCACCTTCGAGCACGTCCGTGGTCATCGCGGGCACGTGTTGAACGAACTGGCCGATGACAAGTGCGGGGCCGCCGCCGCCGCGGTCCGCTCCGGGGAGTCGCCGGAAACCGGTCCGGTCGGTTGTATCGAACGATTGGCGGCGACCACGGCACGGGCGACCACGGCACGGGCGACCACGGCTCGGGCGAGCACGGCTCGGCCGACCACGGCTCTGCCGACGACGGGTCGAGCGGCAGCTCAGACGAGCACCGTTCGACAGTGACTAATCGGGGACCAATCGGGGACGAACCCGAGACGAACCCGGGCACGAATCGTCACTGAGGGCGGGCGGCCGCGAAGTTCAACCGGGCGAAGAACAGTGCCTCGGCCAAGTCCAACTCCCGGGTCTCCGGGGTCGCCTTGCGGGTGCTGATCTCCACGATCACCGATTGGTCGAACCCGTCCGCCGCGAGCTGTTCCAGGATGGCCGCGCACGGCTGCCCGCCCCGACCAGGCACCAGATGGTCGTCCAGTGCCGACGGTGTCCCATCGGCGAGGTGTAGGTGCGTCATCCGGTCACCCATCCGACGCAGCATGTCGACGGCGTCCACGTCGGCGGTCGCCGTGTGCGACAGGTCGAGGGTGTACCAGCGGTGCCCCGCGCCGACCGACGGGTCCCAGTGCGGCCGGTAGGTGGAGATGATCTGACCGCGGACCCGCGCCGGGAACATGTTCTCCACGGCGATCCGCACCGCGGTGCGCGACTGCAGCTCCGCGACGGCGGCGGTGAAGTCCGAACCGGCAGCGCGCTGCCAGACGAACGGCGGATGCGTCACCACCACCCCCGCACCCAACTGCTCGGCCAACGACACCGATCTGGCCAGCTTCACCAGCGGATCCGCCGTCCACACGGCGTTCGTCATCAGGACGCAGGGCGAATGCACCGACAACACCGGCAGCTGGTGCGTCTGCATCAGGCGGTCCAGCTCGTCGGCGGACTGGCTGATCTGATCGGTCCAGACGAACACCTCGACGCCGTCATAGCCCAGTTCGGCGGCCCGCCGGAAGGCCGACGCGGTCGGTTCCGGGTACGTGGACGCGGTGGAGAGGCCGATCCGCGCGGTCGCGGGACAGCGTCATCCGTCCCACCGCCGCGGAGCCGCCGTCATGGTCCTCCCGGTCAGGTCTCGAACTTGTAGCCGAGTCCGCGGATGGTCAACAGATACCGCGGATTGGCCGGGTCCGGCTCGATCTTGGTACGCAGCCGCTTGACGTGGACGTCCAGCGTCTTCGTGTCGCCCACGTAGTCGGCTCCCCACACCCGATCGATCAACTGACCCCTGGTCAATACCCGCCCGGAGTTGCGCAGCAGGTACTCCAGGAGGTCGAACTCCTTGAGCGGGAGCACCACCTGAGCCCCGTCGACCGAGACCACGTGCCGCTCGACGTCCATCCGTACCGGCCCCGCCGCCAATGTCGACGACTCCGCCTCCTCGGCGTCCGTGCCGCGTCGCAGGACCGCCCGGATCCGGGCGATCAACTCCCGCGCGGAGTACGGCTTGGTCACGTAGTCGTCGGCGCCCAGTTCGAGCCCGACCACCTTGTCGATCTCCGAATCTCGGGCCGTCACCATGATCACCGGCACCGCGGACCTGGTCCGGAGCGCACGACACACCTCGGTGCCACTCATCCCGGGCAACATCAGGTCGAGCAGCACGATGTCGGCGCCGTTCCGGTCGAACTCGACCAGCGCGTCCGGCCCGTTGCTCACGATCGAGGTCGTGAAGCCCTCCTTGCGCAGCAGGAAGGCCAACGGATCAGCCATCGACTCCTCGTCCTCGACGATCAGCACCCGGATGCTCACGACCGCGCACCCCCCTCGTCAGATCGAGTCCGACCACCAGACAGTTCTCCAGTTCGCACAACGCTCGGTGTAACAGCACCGAATGAACGGGAGGTGGACGGCGGGCCTACGGCAGAGGATCCCGCAGGATGGTGCCCGCCGCTCGCCGGTTCGGCGCCGCCGATGGAGGGCAGTCGGATCGTGAAGGTCGACCCGGAACCGACCCGACTCCACAGCGTGACGTCCCCACCGTGATTGGCGGCGACGTGTTTCACGATGGCCAACCCGAGCCCGGTCCCGCCGGTCTGTCGCGAGCGGGCCGGATCAGCGCGGTAGAACCGCTCGAACACCCGCTCCTGTTGATCGACGGGTATTCCGGACCCGCGGTCCGCCACCGCGATCTCGACCCAACCCGACCGGACGGTCCGATTGATCGTGACGGGTGTGCCGTGCGGCGAGTAGTGCACGGCGTTGTCCACCAGGTTGGTGATCGCGGTGATCAGCAGCGTTCGATCGGCGCGGACGTAGATGCCCGGATCGACCCCCGACACCCACCGCGATGCCCACGGCGTCGGCGATGGTCAGGGTGCGACTGATCACCTCATCGATGACGGTGTCGACGCTGACCGGTGCCAGATCAGCGCTGTCCGCCCCACCCTGCAGCTTGGACAGCGCGATCAACTCCGACACCAGCGTCGCCAACCGTTGCGACTCCTTGGTGATCTTGGCGGTGAAGTGGCGCACGGTGTCCGCATCGTCGGCACCGTCCAGGACGGCCTCCGCGAGCAGCGAGATGGCACCGATCGGTGTCTTCAGCTCGTGCGACACGTTGGCCACGAAGTCCCGCCGCACCGCCTCCGTACGGACCGCCGCCGACTCGTCCGCGGCGATCACCAGAACGGTGCTCGCATCGATCTGGCGAACCTCGGCGTGCACCTGCGGCGCGATGCCGCGCGTGGATCGGTCGGTCAGGTCGACGTCGACCGGCTCGCCGGACACCAGGGCACGCGCGGCGGCGTCGAGAATCCTGGGATCGGCGAACCCGGCCCGAACGACCCCCAACTCGACAGCTCGCCCATTGGACAGCAGCACGTGATTCTCGTCGTCGATCACGGCATAGCCGGTGCGGGTCTGCGCCAGGATGGCCCGCGCCAGCGGGTCGGTTCCGGACGCCGGACGTTGATCCGCCGGGTCGTCGCGACGACGCAGCACCACAACCGCACCGAACCAACCGACGATTGCCGCCACCACCGCCACGGCGAGCACTCCAGCGGTGTTCACTTCGTCATCGTAAAGACGCTCGGTCGATCGCGGCGCGGGCAGCACGGAGCGCGAGTCATCGGCGGGGTGGCCGAGGTCGACGCATTCGAGACTGAGTCGTGAGTGCCTGAGCCGTAAGAGACCGACGCATAAGAGCCATCAGAGACTGCCGCATCAGCGACCGGCGCAGTCGACACCGGCGCACCCGAGCCGTCAACGACGAATGCTCAACGACCCTGATTGGCGACCGCGGCGATCGCGGCTTTCGCGGCCTCCGGATCGAGGTATTCGCCACCCGGCTTGATCGGCTTCAAGTCGTCGTCCAACTCGTAGGCCAACGGAATACCGGTGGGGATGTTCAACCCGGCGATGTCGTGGTCACTGACTCCGTCGAGCAGCTTGACCACGGCGCGCAGCGAGTTGCCGTGCGCGGCCACCATCACGACTTTGCCGGACTTCAAGTCATCGGCGATGGCGCCGTAGAGGTACGACTCCAGCCGCACCACCACGTCGGCCAGGCACTCCGTCTTCGGCTGGGTGTCGCCGAGATCGGCGTACCGCGGGTCGCCCGCCTGGGAGTACTCGTTGTCGTCGGCGATGTCCGGCGGCGGCGTGTCGTAGGACCGGCGCCAGAGCATGAACTGGTCCTCGCCGTAGGTCTGCAGGGTCGTCTTCTTGTCCTTGCCCTGCAGATCCCCGTAGTGGCGCTCGTTCAGCCGCCAGGAGCGCCGGACCGGGATCCAGTGCCGATCCGCCGCGTCCAGCGCGAGCTGAGCGGTGCTGATCGCACGCCGAAGAAGAGAGGTGTGCAGGATCTCTGGCAACAGGCCGGCGTCGGTCATCAGATCGCCCGCGCGCTTCGCCTCGGCCTGCCCCTTCTCCGACAGCGGTACGTCCACCCAACCGGTGAACAGATTCAGTGCATTCCACGTGCTCTCGCCGTGGCGGACCAGGATGAGCGTCGACGTCATGGGGAGAGTCTGCACCACCCCGGAAAACTCGACAATTTCAGGCCACGCCGACCGGGGTCCGGCAGGCGCGAAGTCGACCTCGCCTCGACACTCCGATAGCCCTTGTAACACCGGTTCCGGAGTGATCGGATGGCGGTATGGATCCGCTCAGTGCCTTCCGCGTCGCATCCCGCCAATTCGACCGCCGAGTACCGCTGATCCGCCCGGACCAGTGGCAGAACTCGACTCCCTGCGCCGAGTGGACCGTCCGCGATCTGGTCAATCACCTGACCTACGAGCAGCTGTGGGTGCCGGATCTACTGGCGGGCAAGACCATCGCCGAGGTGGGCGACGTCTACGAGGGCGACGTCCTCGGAGACGATCCGGCCGCGGCGTGGGAAGCCGCGCTGGGTGCGGCAAGGTCGGCATGGGAGGCACCCGGGGTGCTCGACCGCACCGTCCACCTGTCCTACGCCGACGTACCGGCCGGTGAATACCTGGACCAGCTCGTCATCGACTGCGCCGTGCACTCGTGGGACCTCGCCCGCGGCATCAACAGCGACGACGAACTGCCCAATGATCTGGCGACCCACGTGCTGGGCCTCGTCCAGGAGCACCGCGCCGAGTTGGTCGGCTCCGGAATGTTCGGCACCCCGTTGGACACGTCGGCCTGCACCGACGACCAGACCGAACTGTTGGCCATCTTGGGTCGAGCCCGTTGGAAGAAGGACAGCTGGGGCAAGCGCCCGTCCGCGGTCTAGCGCGGCGCTTTCCGCTCCAGCGATATCCGCACTCGTGCGGTCTGGCCGGTCTCCAGCGGTTCTGCTCCTCACTCGTCGGCGCAGCTGTCGCGCATCCGCGGCACCGGGGCGGTCCGTCAACGCCAGATCTCCGGTAACGATGGCCGGCGCAGCACACCCGAATTAATCGGACCCCGAGCCATCCGACCCGTCGGTCGACCGTCGAGCCCGTCGACGTCGTGTCCGTAGATGTCGAGTCCGTAGATGTCGAGTCCGTACATACAGCGGCAGCCCCAGCCACAACATCGTCAGCCCGACCGCGGTGACGGAGCCGGCGATGAACCCCGCGGTCCGTCCGGCCACCACGTCGAAGAGCAGCAGGACGACCCCGGTGATGGCCACCGCGAGAAAGCCGGTACCGAGCAGGGCCAGCAGGTGGGCACCGCTCACCATCTGCAGTCGGGCGTGCCGGCGGAACAGCATCCGGTGCAGCAGCACCGGGCTGATGAGCAGTCCAGTCGACAGCACCGATGCACTCACCAGGATCAGGTACAGGCGATGCGCGAACTCGTCGAGTGCGGCGAACCGCTGCTGGAACGGCAGGGTCAGCAGAAATCCGGTGAGCAGCTGAACTCCGGTCTGCACCACCCGCAGTTCCTGGAGCAGGTCGCCCCAGTTCCGGTCGAGCCGCTCCGTCTGCGTCTCGCCGCGTTGCTCCCGGTTCCATTCCTCATCGGACATCTCGGGTCGCCCGGATCGGTTCCGGCGCACGTCGGCCTGGTTGGTACCGGCACCATCTGAGTGGGCCCTCGCCGGATCCTGATCTGCCCGGACCGGATCGGGGTCTCGACCGGTCGAACCCGCGGCCGGCACTGTCACCCGTAGTCCGATTCGATCAGCCGGCGGAACGCCTGCAAATTCCGTACCGACTGACCGGTGGCCGATCGCCACGCCCATTCGCGGCGGATGGACGAGGCGAATCCGCGCTCCAGGATGGGGTTGAAGTCCTCGTCGCTCGCCGCCAGTAACACCCCGAGGACGGTGTCGATCTCCGCGGGGCTCAGCACGTCCAGGCCGATCCGACCCACCAGGTGGATGTCGCCGACGGCATCAAGGCAGTAGGCGACGGTCCGGAGCTTCGCGTTGCGCTGCAGCAGGTACCGATAGACACCCTGGTGATTCTCGTCGGGTTGTCGGCACACGAACGACTCGATCAGCAATTCGTGGTCGCCGACGAGCAACCAGACGAGCGTGCGGTGTCGACGTTCACCCGGCAGGGTCAGCAGGAACGCACCCGGCTCGGGCGTCACGTACGGCGCTTCCGCAGCCTCCAGGGCGGCTCGGATCAGCTCGATCGGATCGCTCATCGAGCAGGCCTGCACTCGTAGATGGCCCGCTCATACGTCTGCAGCAGACCCTCGGCGGTCGCGTCCCAGGAGAACTTCTCCGCGTGCACCCGGGCGGCACCACTCAGATGAGCCCATCGTGGCTCGTCGAGGGCCACTCGGGCCAGTGCGTCCGCCCAATCCGCCGGCTCGTGACCGGCGACGAGCGCACCGGTCACCCCGTCCTGAACAGCGACCCTGAGCCCGCCGACCGCCGCGGCCACCACCGGAGTGCCGCAGGCCTGCGCCTCCAGGGCGACTAGACCGAAGGATTCGTTGTAACTGGGAACGGCGACCACATCCGCCGCTCGGAACACCTCGGCGAGCCGCTCCCGCGGCTGCGGCGGCAGGAACACCACCTGTCCGGCGATCCCCAACGAGGCTGCGAGGTCGTCCAGGTTGTGCGGCCCGATCCGGCCGACCCCCGACAATCCCCCCCACCACCAGCACTCGCCAGGCCGCCTGCGGTCTGGTCCGGATCAGCTCGGCGACTGCTCGCAGCAACACGTCCGGGCCCTTCAGCGGCTGGATGCGGCCCGCGAAGACGATCACCCGGTCGTCGGGCGCGAGGCCCAGCTCCGCGCGAGCGCGGCTCCGGTCGCCGGGGCTGAACAGGTCCGTGTCCACTCCGGGCGGGACGACGTCCACCCGCTGCGGGTCCGCGTCGTACAGCTCGATCAGCTCGCCTGCCTCCACCTCGGTGTTCGCGATCAGCCGGTCGGCCTCGGCCACCACCTGGTCCTCGCCGATCAGCCGGCCGGGCGGTTCGGGGGCGTCGCCGTCGGCGAGCAGCCGGTTCTTCACCCGGGCCAGCGTGTGCGCCGAGTGCACCAACGGCACTCCCCAGCGGTCCTTGGCCAGGAATCCGACCTGACCCGACAGCCAGTAGTGCGAGTGGATCATGTCGTAATAGCCGGGTTCGCGGCGTGCCTCGGCGCGCAACACCCCGGACGCGAACGAGCAGAGCTGCCCCGGTAGGTCGTTCTTCTCCAAGCCCTCGAACGGGCCGGCGACGATGTGCCGGACGTGCACCCCCGGCTCGATCTCCACGGTGATGGGATCCGCCGAGGAGGTGGCGCGGGTGAAGATCTCCACTTCAATCCCGCGGGCCGCCAACCGGCGGGCGGTGGCCTCGACATAGACGTTCATCCCGCCCGCGTCACCGGTGCCCGGCTGGGCCAACGGAGAGGTGTGCAGCGAGATCGCGGCGAGTCGGCGAATGGTCATGTGCTCGTTATGCCCCGCAGTCTTTGCTGATGGCGCCTCAGTAATGATTCCGCTGTCGAACCCGCCAATGCTGCCGCCGCCGCCTGCAAGCGGCCGATGGCGGCTGCAGCGCGGCCGATGGAGAACGGCTATTACAGCGCGGAGAAGGTCTTCCAGGTGTCGTAGGAGTAGGTCCAGTCATAGATGTAGTCGGCGGCGGTCATGTTCTCGCCGGTACCCGACACCAGCACCGGGTCCCCCAGGAGGCTGAGGTCGTAGAAGTCCTTGGCATTCGTGGTGCTCATGTTCACGCAGCCGTGCGAAACATTCGCCACACCCTGGTATTTGATGGTGCTGTCGTTCTCGTGGATGAATTCGCCGTTGTTGTTGATCCGGACGGCCCAGGTGACCTCGACGCCGCAGTAGTTGAAGGCCGCGTTGCACATCTCGAACTTCGGATACTTCGCCTGCACGACATGGATGCCGCTCCGGGTGACCCGGCCGTCGGCGCTCTTGCCGTACGACACCGGGTAGTCCCGCGCCGGCTCGCCGTCGATCGCCACCTTCAGGCGGAAGCTGTTCACATCGGCGGTCACGATCAGCGCCCGACCGATGTTGAAGTGGCGGGTGGTGTCCGCACCGCCCCAGTTTCCATCGCCGAAGTCGACGCCGTAGAAGTTCGCTTCGACGGTGACCTTGGTGTGTGCGGGCCAGAAGTCCTTGGGGCGCCAGTGCACCTGTGACTGCAGCTTGCCTTTGCCCGAGATGTTCTCGTCCTGGAGCCAGCCCCAGGACCCGACGACGTCCCCCTTATCCGTGGTCACGGACAGCGCCTTCTCCGCCTCGGCCCGATTGCTCCACCTGCCCGTTGAACACGATGACGATCGGCTGGCCGACACCGAAGGTGCCCCCCTCGTCGATCACGAAGGTGGCCGACCAGGGCCGACGCCGGGTTGACCGTTTTCATCTCGCCGGTGATCGGGGTGACAGTGCCCGCATTGTCGGTCGCCGAGCCTTCGAACGTGTAGGTCACACCGAACGTGAGGCGGTCGGACTTCGTCCAGGTGGCGCCACTCTTGTCGAGTTCGCCCTGCACCGTCGAGCCGTCGGATCCCGTCACCACCAGATCGGTGATCTTGGCGTTGAAGGTGGTGATCGTGATGTCGGCAGTCGGGGCGATGTCAGCGGTGCCGAACTTCGGCGAGGCGATGATGCGCACATTGCTCGCCTTGGACGTCTGGGCCGTCGAGGCTTCGGCTGACGTCGGTCCCGGCACCGTCACCCCGGAGGCGGTGGTCTGTCCGGGCGTGACCGTCGAGGTCACCACCACCTCGTTGGGTGCGCCACAGGCGGCAGCCACCAGGCTCGCCGACATCGCGCCGGCGCCGGCGAAGAAGGTACGGCGGTTGATTGCGCTTTCACGCATCCAGCGAGAGACGGACACTGTTGCGGACTCCTCACTATCGGGTCGTTCAGTCTGTCGGGTCGTTCAGTACTCGGGTCGTTCAGTTCTCGGGTCGTTCAGTCAGACGAACAGGTAGGCCTCAGCAGCCGACGTCCGAACGGCTCCGCCGCCATCGTGCGCGGCGGCGGGGTCCAACCGTTCCGATCCCACGGTAACCGGACGTGCGGTCGGGCCGACGGGTTGCGCGCGCTGTCGCCGCCGCGTCGATATCGGACGGCGGCTCGCCGCGGACGTCCGAGTCTCAGATCTGAACGCCGACCAGGATGGGCTCCGCGTGCAGCTCGACGCCGAATGCATCCCGCACCCCGTCCCGGACCCGGCGGGCCAAATCCAGGAGTTCGGCGGTGGTCCCGCCGCGGTTGGTCAGGGCGAGGGTGTGCTTCGACGAGATCGCGGCCCGGGCGCCGGGTAGCGCGAACCCGCGCTGAAATCCGGCATGTTCGATCAGCCACGCCGCCGAGAGCTTCACCGAATCCCCGGCCGGATAGTGCGGGAAGCTCGCCGAGTCTCCGAGTCGGGCCAGAATCATCGACCGCGCGTCCGCGAACTGAGCCGGACTCAGCAACGGGTTGGTGAAGAAAGACCCGACACTGCGGGTGTCCGCGTCATAGGGATCGAGCACCATGCCCTTGCCGCGACGCAGCGCCAGCACCGCCTCCCGCACCCGCCCGGGCGGCACCCGATCTCCCGGCGAGACGCCGAGTGTGTTGGCCAGTTCCCCGAACCTGACCGGAGCCGGACTCCGGGTCAAGCGCATCCGCACCGCGAGTACCACGGCACGGTCGGTGCCGCGCAGAATGCTCGATCGGTACCCGAGTCTTAGCTCCGCTGCGCTGAGCGTGCGGCGTTCCCGCTGGGCGCGATCCCAGACCTCGACGTCGACCAACACATCGGCGACATCCGCACCGTAGGCGCCGACATTCTGCACCGGCGTCGCACCCGTCGAACCGGGGATTCCGGAGAGGAACTCCAGACCCGACCACCCCTGCGCGGTGAACATCCCCACCACGCGATCCCAGTCCTCGCCGGCTGCCACGGTGATGATCAGGTCCTCGCCGTCCGCGGCGGCGGTGACCCCGGTCGTCGTGATCCGCACCACCGGGTGGTCGACCCCGCGGTCGGCGATCACCAGATTCGAGCCGCCGGCGATGAGTAGCAGCGGTTCGCCCCGCGCATCGATCGAGGCGACCGCGCCGATCAGGTCCTCGGTCGTGTCGGCGACGACCAGCTCCGGCGCCGGGCCGCCGAGCCGCAGCGTCGTGAAGCTGGACAACATCACCGGATCGGACACCGCGACCACGTTAGATCACCCTCGTGACACCCGGGCAGGGAATACTCTCCGCATGGCCACCACGCTCACCGCAATTCAGCGCTACCCCGTACCCCCGGCGGAGGTGTTCGCCCTCTTCAGCGACCGCCACTTCCTCGACGCCCGCCTGGAGGCCGGCGGCGGCTTGAACCCCCAGGTGATCACGTTGGAGGCCACCGACGGGAATGTGCACCTGGTGACGCGCCAGGGCATCCCCGCGGCGGCACTGCCCGCGGCGGTGTCGTCGTTCCTGTCCGGGGACCCGTCCACCCAACGCACCGAGACCTGGCGCGGCACCGCCGAGGGGTACACCGCCGATCTCAAGGTCACCATCGCCGGCGCTCCCGCGGTGTTGAAGGGCACGATGACCCTCGCCCCCGACGGCGGCACCGGTTCCGTGCTCACCGTCAACGCCGACGCGGTGGTGTCGATCCCGCTGTTCGGCGGCAAGCTGGAATCGGTCATCGTGGAGCAGGTGAGCGAGCTGCTGCAACGCGAAGAGGAGTTCACCCGGGAGCAGCTCGCCGACTGATCTCTCGTGAGTGACGACGCGGACGAGTCCGCCGGTGACCTCGGCCGACCGGACGTGCGCCGGCCGAAGCTTCGCACCGGCCGAACTCGCAACAACTGGATTCTCGGCGATCGGAATCGCAGCGACCGAATCCAGCGAGCCCCGGTCGGTTCGCCGCCGGGCGGGCCCGCACCCTCGGCCTGCCGACCCGCGGCACCACCAACCCGAATCGGTTGCGTCGCAACGACCGGTGGATCTGCACCTCACCGGCCGTGCTGGCGGCCCTGGGCACCGCTGCCGCCCCGCTCGCCGTCGACCTGGGATACGGCGCTAGCCCGATCACCGCGGTCGAGTTCGCGGCTCGTCTCGGTTCGGTGTGGCCCTCATTGTGCGTGCTCGGTGTGGAGATCGACGCCGGTCGGGTCGCTGCCGCGTTGCCCGTCGCCGATCCGCCGCGGCTCGACTTCGCTCGGGGTGGCTTTGAATTCGCCGGCCGGCGACCGCAGTTGGTGCGCGCGATGAACGTGCTGCGTCAGTACGAGGAGTCGGCCGCACTGAAAGCGTGGTCGACGATGCAGGCCGGACTCGGCGCCGGGGGCGTCCTCGTGGAGGGCACCTGCGACGAGATCGGCCGGATCGGCAGTTGGGTTCTGCTGGACGCCGGCGGCCCGATCAGCCTCACCCTGTCCTGCGCGGTACGCCATTTGGATCATCCGCGGTCGCTGGCCGAACGACTGCCGAAGGCGTTGATTCACCGCAACGTGCCGGGTGAGCCCGTGCATCGGCTGCTCTCCGACCTGAGCGCCGCCTGGCACACGGCGGCGCCGCTCGGGGTGTTCTCGCCGGTCCAGCGCTGGCGTGCGGCGTCCGACGCGCTGGCCGGTGCCTGGCCGGTGTCGGCTCCGAGCCGCCATCGATTCGGCGAACTGACCGTCCCCTGGTCGGCGGTCGCGCCGAGGGGGTAGCGGGTCGGCGGTCGCGCCGAGGGCGTAGCGGGCCGGGCGGACTGGGCTCGGCGCGCTGGGCGCACCGGACGGACTCGACAGCAGCTCGTCGGCCCGCCGGACAACTCGTGTCGCTGAACGCTGCCCGCTCGTCCATCCGCGTGCGACGATGATCGACCGTGTCGAACGAACCGCTCTCCGCACCCGCCGTCTCCACCGATCCAGACGCACGCCGGTACATCCTGACGCTGGCCTGCCCCGACGCGACCGGCATCATCGCCCGGATCACCACATTCCTCGCCGACATCGGCGGCTGGATCGTGGACGCGGCCTATCACTCCGACACCGAGTCCGGCCGCTTCTTCACCCGCCAGGAGATCAGGGCCGAGTCGCTGGATTTCGACGCCGCGGAGTTGCGGGACCGATTCGCCCCGATTGCCCGGGCGCTGGCCGCCGACTCGGTACAGGTCGTCGACACCGCTCTTCGGAAGCGGATGGTGCTGCTGGTGAGCAAGGAGGGGCACTGCCTCTACGACCTGCTCGGGCGCTGGCACTCCGGGAGCTCGCGGTGGACATCCCGCTGGTGATCGGCAACCATCCCGACCTCGAACCGGTCGCGGCGATGTTCGGCATCCCCTTCGCACACATCCCGGTGCCGCGTGACACGGACGAGAAAGCCGCCGCCTTCGCCGAGATCCGCCGCCGGGCGGAGGAGGTTTCACCGGACGCCGTCGTATTGGCCCGGTTCATGCAGGTGGTGCCGCCAGACCTGTGCGAGGCGTGGGACGGGGTGCTGATCAACATCCACCACGGGTTCCTGCCGTCCTTCCGCGGTGCACGGCCCTACCACCAGGCGTACGCCCGCGGCGTGAAGGTGATCGGCGCGACGTGCCACTACGTCACCGCCGAATTGGACGCGGGGCCGATCATCGAACAGGACGTCATCCACGTCGACCACAGCGATTCCGCCGCGACCATGATCCGGCGCGGCCGAGACATCGAGCGCGCCGTGCTGTTTCGCGGCCTGGTGGCGCATCTGGAGGATCGGGTCTTCCGTGACGGCCTGCGCACCATCGTGTTCCGCTGACCCGCTGATGTGCTTGCCCCGCTGACCTGCCCGCACCGCCCGCCGCGCCTGACAGGTGGCAACGGCGGTCCGGGGGTATGAATCTGGTGCGAAGGGAGCACCTCATGGCAAGTCGCAAGGAGAAGCCGGACGGCGCGGTCGGCGTGTCCCCCACCGGCCACAACCGGTACATCGGCCAGCCTCATTCCGACGCGGAGGGGGTCATCGCCGCTGCCGAGCACGACGCGGCCCAACTGATCAGCGCCGAAAATCCGGTCGGCCCCAGGGGAACGCCATTCAGTCGCCGTTCGCCGTTCTTCATCGCGGTGCTCGCCACCACCGGCGTCGCCGTCACCTGGGGCGCCATCCAACTCCTCGGGGCTGCCGCCCAGATCCTCGTGCTGATCGGCTACGCGTTCTTCCTCGCCGTCGGGCTCGAACCGGCCGTGTCGTGGCTGGTCAATCACCGATTTCCACGGGCGTTGGCGGTGACCACCGTGCTGCTCGCGGTAGCCGGTGTCATCGGCGCCTTCCTCGCGCTGGCCGTCCCACCGCTGGTTGAACAGGCCCAGAACCTGGTGGTCGCCGTGCCCGATTTGGCCCGGCAGATTCAGGACAACAGCAGCGTGATCGGGCGCCTCAGTGAGCAGCTGAATCTGCAGGACCACGTTCAGCAGATACTTTCCTCGGTCGGACCCAATCTGGCCGGCGGACTCCTCGGACTGGGGATCGCGGTCGTCAGCGGCGTGGCCGGCCTGGTCCTCATCCTGGTGCTGACCGCCTATCTCCTGGCTGACCTGCCGCGGGTCCGCCGGGCCGGCTATCGGCTCTTCCCCGGTTCGCGGCGGCCGCGGGCGATCCTGATCGGCGACCAGATCCTGGTGAAAGTCGGCGCGTACGTCCTCGGAAACCTCGCAGTGTCGGTGATCACGGGGACGGTGACCTTCATCTGGCTGACCGTCTTCCACGTGCCGTACCCGCTGTTGCTGGCCGTCTTCGTGGCCTTGGTGGACCTGATCCCGGTAGTCGGCGCGACGATCGGCGGCGTGGTGGTCTCATTGGTCGCCCTGGCCGTCTCCGTCCCGGTGGCCCTCGCCACGGTGGCATTCCACCTGGTCTATCAGACGCTGGAGGGTTATCTGGTGGTGCCGCCGATCATGGGTCGCGCGGTTCGGGTGCCTGCCCTCGTGACGGCGATCGCCGTCATCCTCGGCGGCGCCATGCTCGGCCTGCTGGGTGCTCTCGTCGCGATTCCGGTCGCCGCCGGCGTGCTGCTCACGATGCGTGAGGTGGTGTTCCCGGCCCTCGACCGGATGTGAGCACGGTTCGCCGACAGCGGACGACAACCCGGTCGGTGCCGCCATGGGCGATGATGGAGGAACACCCATCGAGGAATTGGCGCGCCCCGAACAGCTCGGCTATCGATCCCGCGGCTCGACGACGACCGACTCGACCGGCTGGTGGGTAATGCTGAAGGACTGAGCGGCGGGAACTGCCCGCCGCATCTGGGAGGAATTGCATCGTGTCCATCGAGCCCGGCGATCTGTACGAGCTCCATTTGGAGGATCAGCGGATCGAGAACCTCGTCGACCCGGTGCTGGTGCACGCCCTCGAAGGGTTCGTCGACGCCGGCGGCGCGGTCCGGATGGCGATCGAGGCGATCCTGACCCTGGAACATTTCACCCTCGCCACCTTCGACGCCGACCTGCTGATCGACTACCGCGCCCGGCGTCCAGTGCTCACCTTCGAACAGGACCGCTTCACCGCGGTCGACCCGCCCGAGATCAAACTCTTCCAAGTCACCGACCCGAACGGAACACCGTTCCTACTGTTGGTCGGGCTGGAGCCGGATGTGCAGTGGGAGCGCTTCGTCGAAGCCGTCGGGCAGATCGTCGACCGCTTCGCCGTGCGGCTGACCGTCGGCCTGAATGCCATCCCGCTCGGCGTGCCGCACACCCGGCCCACCGGGATGACCAGCCACGCCACCCGCGACGGGCTGATCACCGCCCGCCCGTTCTGGGGCGGTTCGATGCAGGTCCCCGGTCACGTCGGCGGCCTGCTGGAGCTCCGGTTCGGCCAGAAGGGCCGCGACGCCGTCGGATTCACCGCGCACGTGCCGCACTATCTGGCCCGATCCGACTTCCCGGACGCATCCATCGAACTGCTCGACGCGATCTCCCGAACCACCGGGCTCAGCCTTCCCCCCGGCGAACTCGCCGACACCGCGGTCACCGTGCGGAACGACATCGACGCCCAGGTCGCCGGGTCCGAAGAGGTCGCCGGGGTCGTGCACGCCCTGGAGGAGCAGTACGACAGCTTCATCGCCGCCCGCGGTCGCGGCCTGCTCGCCGACGACACCCCGCTGCCCACCGCCGACGAGCTCGGGGCCGAGTTCGAAGCCTTCCTCCGCCGCAACTCCTGACAGCGCACTCGTGTTCGCCCACTCCTGCCCGCGCACTCCTGCCCGCCCACTCCTGCCCCCACTTCCGAGCGCGCAACTTCCGAGCGCGGCCTGGTCAGACGGTATTCCCGCTTCCCCGGCGTTTAGCCCACCGAATCGTTCTCAGCCCACCGAATCGTTCTCAGCCCACGCTGCAGCATCGGCTAAGAACGAATAGTTGGGCAAAGTGTGGGCGCAGGAGCGACTCGCCACCGCCACTGTCCTGCCACTGCCACTGCCACCGCCACTGCCACAGCTTTTGCGCACGTGCGAGACCCGGACCCCGCCATCGCGCGGTTATCCACAAGCGTCGAGCTGTCCACCGGCGGGGGGCTCCCGCGAATTTTCGGCCGTTCCCCGGTCCAGGATCTGCGGATGCAACCTGTCGTGTTGAGCCCGCCGGCGCTGATGACCAGATCGGACGCCGTCAGCACCGGCCTGAGCGACGCGCAACTGCGCGGGCAGGTCGCGCGCTGTGAGTTGGTGCGGCTGCGTCGCGGAACCTATCAAGACGCGGCGCTGTTTCGAGCCGGCACTCTGGAGCAGCGACACCTGGCCGCCATCGCGGCTGCGGTGGCCGCCCAGCAGTCGTCGGAGACCGTGGTCAGCCACCAATCGGCAGCAGTCCTGCACGGCTTGCCGGTGTGGTCCGCTGATCTCTCGGCTGTCCACGTGACCAAGCAGCGCCGCAACGCGGGTCGCCGGAACGCGGGCATTCATGTTCACGGCGCACCACTGGACCCGGACGAGGTGACGAAGGTGGGCGTCCACCTGGTCACCAGCCCCACCCGAACTGTCATCGACCTTGCGCTGACAATCCCGTTCGAGGGCGCCGTGGTCGCCGCGGATGCCGCACTGCACCGACGCTTGACCACCACCGTCGAGCTCCTCGCCGCTGTGGACGCCTCGCGGGGAAGGCACGGTCTCCAACAGGCGAGGTCGGTGATCGCGTTCGCCGACCGGCGGAGCGAGAGCGTGGGCGAGTCGCGCAGCCGGTGGGGCATGCGGCTTGCCGGAATCCGACCGCCCGGCCTACAGCACACGATCCTGCGCACGGACGGTTCCATCGCGGCGCGCAGCGACTTCGATTGGGACTGGCTGCTGGGCGAGTTCGATGGAATTTCCAAATACGGCCGGCAGCTGAGGCCCGGCGAAGCACCCGGCGACGCCGTGGTCCGCGAGAAACACCGCGAGGACGAGGTCCGCGCGCTCGGCTACGACGTCATCCGCTGGACCTGGAACGACCTCGCGCAACCGAAGAAGCTATACGCCCGAATCGCCGCCAAGATCGCGAGCTGCGATGGACGCCTGGGTCCGCGACCATGAGCCACCGACCCACCGACCAGTCACCCCACTGAAGTCGAACCCAGCCCATCGAATCGCGTTCAGCCCATGCTGCAACCTCGGCTAATAACGATTCACTGGGCAAACCCGCCGGGGTCCGTCGTTCAGCACCCCGCGGAAGGGCTCAGTCCACCGCCTCAACCCGGGCCGCGGATTCCGGCTCGACGCCGGTCGCAGCAGCATCGTTGACATCGCCGGTCTCGTCAGCACCGAGATCGGGCCGGCTGCGCTTCGGCAGCCGGTTGAGCACCGCGGTGTAGGAGTCGTCGATCGCCTCGTAGAGCTCTTCCTCCGGGATGTCACCGTTGAGGGAGAAGGTGTTCCACCCGTATCGGCCCAGATATGGCATCACGGTGACGTCCTCGGGATACCGGAGCCGCCAGGCGTGCGCCTCGTCGGCATCGGATCCGCATTTGACTCCGATACTGCCGTGCTCCGGGATGCCGAAGAAGGCGAAGATCTTGTCCCCCACCTTGACCACGACGTCGCCCTCCCAGGGCTCGTCCGCCCGCGCACCGGGCTTCGCCAGGCAGTAATTCAATGCCTCGTCATGGTTCACGGTGCCCCTCCGATCGATTACGCGTGCCGACTGTCTCACATGCGCGCCGCCGCAACAGGGCGAAACGAGTATGACCGGGACGAGGTGGTCGTAGGGTGACGGCTGTGGCCAAGGAGAATTTTCCGCGCAAGCAGTCTGGCGTCGAGGTCGCGTCTCGGATCGCGCTGCCGGAACGGACCCGCGGTCCGATCCGCGCCATCGGCCTCCGGGTGGTCGTTGCGGTCGCGTGTTTGGTCGTCACGGCGGCCGTGGTCTACAACGAACGACTCGGGTATCGGGATCTCAACGGCACCCTGAGTACCTGGTTGGATGCCTTCTACTACGCGACAGTCACGCTGTCCACGACCGGTTACGGCGATATCACCCCGGTATCCGAGACGGCCCGACTCACGAACATCCTGCTGGTCACACCGCTGCGGTTCGTCTTCCTGATCGTTCTGGTCGGCACCACCATCGAGGTTTTGACCGAACGCAGTCGTCAGCAGTTCCGTTACGCGCTCTGGAGGAGACGGGTGAAGAAACACACCGTCGTCATCGGCTACGGGATGAAGGGTCGCTCAGCGGTCGCCGCTTTGAAGGACCAGGGTCACGATGCGGAGAAGATCGTGGTGGTGGACACCAACGGCGCCAACATCAAGGCGGCGACCGCCGACGGCTGCGCCGGCATCCTGGGCGACGCGCGCCGCGAGGAGGTGCTCCGTCGGGCCGAGGTGCAACATGCGAACAAGGTGGTCGTCGCCACCGATCGAGACGACACATCGGTGCTGGTGACCCTGACCGCACGGCGGCTGGCGCCGCACGCCACCATCGCCGCCGCCGCCCGCGAGGAGCAGAACATCGCCGTCCTCCGTCAGTCGGGGGCGGATGTCGTCATTCCGACTGCGGAGTCCGCTGGGCGACTGCTCGGCCTTTCCATTCAGGCGCCGGGAGCCGGCGAACTGATCGAGGACTTGCTGGAGCCGGTGGCCGGCCTGCAGGTTCAGGAGCGCGAGATCACCCCGGCCGAGGTGGGACTGTCTCCCGCGCGCCTCACCGCCCAGGGCGAGATCGTGTTGACGGTGATCCGGAACAACATCTCGCACCGCTTCGACTCCGGCGGGGTTCGCGTCTTGCAGCCGGGCGACCGCGTAGTCGTGATCACCTCGAAAGAGTCGACGCGTAAATCGTCGAATCGTGTCCGCACCACGGCCGATTCGAGGCATCCGCGGGTGGCGGTCGAGCCGAGCCGCAACGTCGACGCCGAGTGGGTGGACTGAATCAGCCGCAGGGCGATGCGCCTGAACGCTGGGTGACGAGCGTGCCGCCCACCCTGACTGCTCTGCCGCGCCCTTGGCCGGCCTGGTCCCCGCACGGGAGTACGCGCCGGACACCCGGCCGGACGGCCGGTTACCAGCTGACTTCGTCGCACCCGCGGTGATCCGCCGGTTCGACCTGCACGGTGGCGTGATCGATCGAGTGCTTGCGGGCCAGAACGGCTTGCGCGGCGTCCAGCACCCGGTGGCTGTCGACGCCGTCTGCGACGCGTAGGTGGGTGCTGGCCACATCCATCCCCGACGTGAGCGCCCAGACGTGCAGGTCGTGGACGTCCATCACGCCCTCGATCCGAGCCAGGTCCGCCTCCACCGCGATCATGTCCAGGCCCTCCGGGATGTGTTGTCCGAGCACCCGCAGCACCGAACGCGCCAAACTGACCGCTCGAACCAGGACGAAGACGCCGATCGCCAGCGCGACGACCAGGTCCCACACCGGGTTTCCGGTGACGGCGATGAGCACCCCTGCGAGCAGCACCCCCACAGACCCTGCAGCGTCGCCGAGCACCTCGAGGTAGGCGGCCCGGATGTTGATCGACTCGGTCGCCCCCGCGCGCAGCATCACCAAACCGATCAGGTTCACAATGAGGCCGATCAGGCCGACGACGAGCATCACCCCAGACGTGATCTGCGGCGTCGCGTCGATCCGACGAATTGCCTCGACGACCACGAAGGCACCCGCGCCGACCATCAAGAGACAGGCGAACCCGGCGGCGAAGACTTCGGCGCGGTACCGACCGTAGGTTCGGCGACCGCTCTGATCAGGCCGGACCGCGATTTTGGTCGCCACCAACGACGCTCCGAGCGCGACCACATCGGTCGCCATGTGACTGGCGTCCGCCACCAACGCCAACGATCCGGAAATCAGCCCGGCAATCAACTCGACCACGAAGAAGCCCGCGGTCAGACCGAAGGTGATGGCCAAACGGCCGGTGAATGCCGCGCCCGACGATCCCGGCCGGTTCCCACTCGCGGTGGCCGGATCCCGACCGGTTACGCCGTGATCCGGGGGATCCGCGTGATCGGGATGGTCGGGGTGATCCGGGCGATCCGGGCGATCCGGGTGATCCGGGCGATCCGGGTGATCCGGGTGATCCGGGCGATCCGGGTGATCCGGGTGATCCGGGCGATCCGGGCGATCCGGGCGATCCGGTCCAGCGTGAGCGGTTTCGGCATGAGCGGCGCCGCCCGCAACGCGTTCGGCGGCAGCGCCGCCACCGGCAGAATCCGCGGCCGCACCCGCGACGCCCGGACGGCTGCGCCGACGCGGCTGGTGCGAGTGGCCACCGTGGGCGTGCATCACTGCGACCGACCGCGCGACTGCAGGTCATTCAACTCACTGCTTCCGCCGCACCCGCTGGACCCGAGCGGTCGCCCACCCGGCCGGAAACCGCCGCCCACCGAAGTCGGTGTTGCCTGCTGCGCTCCCGGTGCGCTCATGGGGCCATCGTGTCGACATCACCAGCGGCCTGTCAACGAGGTAGCCGCAGCCAATGCGGAAGGCCACCTCGGACCGGTCAGCACTCCACCGCCCCGTCCTTGCCCAAGATGTCGTTCTTCGCCCACGCTGCAGCGTCGGCTAAGAACGATTCGATGGGCCAAGTCCAGCGGCGGCATCAGGCAGGCGGCCACGCGGGCGACCAGCGGCCAGCGACCGGCGACCGGCCGTGCGGGCCCAGCGGCAACCCGGGCAGTCGCTTCGAGCGGCAATGCGGGCACACAGCAACACGGCCGAGTGCAGCCGAGCCGCTCTAGTGTCGGCACGGCAACCTTGCCCAAGTTGTCGTTCTTCGCCCACGCTGCAGCGTCGGCTAAGAACGATTCGATGGGCCAAGTCCAGCGGCGGCACCAGGCAGACAACAGGCCACGCGGGCGACCGGCGACCCAGGCGAACGACCAGCGACCCAGCAGCAACCGGGCAGCCGTGCCGAGCCGCAATGTGGGCACATAGCAACACGGCCGAGTGCAGCCGAGCCGCTCTAGTGTCGGCACGGCAACCTTGCCCAAGTTGTCGTTCTTCGCCCACGCTGCAGCGTCGGCTAAGAACGACTCGATGGGCTAAGTCCAGCGGCGGCATCAGGCAGGCGGCCACGCGGGCGACCGGCGACCCAGGCGAACGACCGGCGACCAGCGACCGGCGACCGGCGACCGGCGACCGGCGACCGGCGACCGGCGACCGACCGTGCGGGCCCAGCGGCAACCCGGGCAGTCGCTTCGAGCGGCAATGTGGCAGTACGGCAACTCGGCCGAGTGCCGCCGAGCCGGTCCAGTGTCGGCACAGCGTCGTCGGTGTCACACTGAGCCCGACAATCCGCGCCACCAGCACCAGCACCAGCACCAGCACCAGCAGGAGAAACCCAGTTTCCAGATCCCACGGCGAAAGGCAGCCACGGTGACTGCACCCGATTCAGCGTCCGGGGCAGCCCGGCGGGCTCGAAGCCACGGCAACCCCGGCGGCCGCACCCTCATCCTGTTACGCCACGGTAAGGCCGACTATCCGGGCGGGACCCGCGACTACGACCGCCCGCTGGCCGATCGAGGCGAGGCGGAGGCGTCGGCCGCCGGTCGGTGGATTCGGTCGACCCAACCCCACGTCGACGCGGTGCTGTGCTCGGCGTCCCTGCGCACCCGCCAGACGTTCGCCGCCACCGGCATCGTGGCGCCTGCGACCTTCTCTGACGATGTGTACGAAGCGTCGACCGGTGACATCCTGCGCGCCGTCCAGCAGACCGGCCCCGACACCCGGACCTTGATGGTGGTGGGCCATGCACCGGGGATCCCCGGGCTCGCGATGCTGCTGGCAGGAGCGGAGTCCGATCAGGACGCCCTCGACGAAGTTTCCGCCAAGTTCCCCACTTCGGCGATGGCCGTGCTCATCCACGCCGGCGACTGGGCGAGTCTGGGTAGGGAGCAGGCCACCCTGACCGCCTTCCACGTTGCGAAGGTTCCGCACCGGGACCATCACTGAACCGTCGCAACGGCCACCCGCCGCCCCGGTGTCGACCGCACCACCGACCCCGCCACCACCACCAGCGGCCGATGTCGCCACCGGAGCAGCGCCATGACCGACGACGACCCAGCCAGCCGCGATCTGTCTGATCTGCCTGATCTGCCTGATCTGCCTGATGCAGCGGAGGTCGATCCCCCACGCGGCCCGGCCGGTGACGGAAACGGCCTGCCGACGAACCTGCCGGCAGATTTCCTGTTCGGTGTGACCACCGCTGCGACCTGTGTCGAGGGTCGTCTGCCGGCCGCAGACGAATTGTCGATCTGGGACGTGTTCGCCGCCGCACCGGGCCGGATCACCGACGGTTCGCTGCCGACCGCCGGCCCCCGGCACTTCGAGCTGGTCGATCAGGACGTCGCACTACTGGAAGACCTCGGTGTCGACATTTACCGGCTCTCGCTCCCGTGGGCGGTGTTAGCCGCGAATCCGCAGGCGATCGACTTCTACGACCGACTACTGGACGCCCTGCTCGCCCGGCGAATCCGGCCGGTAGTGACGTTGACGCACTACGACATGCCGCTCGATGTGATGCAGCGCGGTGGATGGCTGATCCGGGACGCGGCGGCGGAACTGGCGGATCACGCTGCGCGGATGGCCGACCGGCTGGCCGACCGCACCTACGCCTGGATCACCCTCAGCTCACCGTTGACCCACACCGGCTACGGCTACGGGCTCGGCATCGAGGCGCCCGGCTTGACCATGCTCGGCGGATCGTTGCAGGCAGGCTGGAATCAGCTGTTGGGCCACGGTCTCGCCGTGGCAGCACTCAGGTCGTGCGGGGCGGCGCGGGTGGGGATCGCCAACGCCCACACCAGAGTGCTTCCCGGCGGCCCGAGCGCGACAGATCGTGAGGCGGCCGCACTCTACGACGCACTGCACAACCGGGCGTTCGCAGATCCGATCTTCGGTCGACCGTGGCCGGACGAGTTACTCCACGCCGCCGGTGCCTTCGTGCCGGAACCGTCCGAGGCCGACCGGACGTCCATCGCCGCCCCCCTGGACTTCTACGGCGTGAACTATTACCACCCGCAGCAGGTCATTCATGCGCCGGCGAACCTGACCATCCCGTTCGCCTTCGCCGAAACCGGCGCCGCAGATCAGGTCGATTCGTTCGGATGGCCGATCGACGCGTCGGCGCTGACCGACACCCTGACCGCGCTCAGCCGCCGTTATCCGAACCTGCCGCCACTGTGGGTCACCGAGAACGGCACTCAGGACGGCGGTGGGCTCGACGACTCGCACCGGTCGCATTACCTGCTCGACCATCTGGCGGCGATCGGGGCGGCGGTCGAGTCGGGGGTTGACGTCCGCGCGTACTTTCACTGGTCGTTGCTGGACGGCTGGGAGTTCGCCGAGGGCCTGACGCGCCACTTCGGCCTGGTGGCCGTCGACCCGCAAACTGCACGTCGACGGACCAAGGCCAGCTTCCGGACCTACCGTGCGCTGCTCCGCAACAGAACGCAACGCCCGCAGTAACCGCCGCGAGACCCGCCACCGGACACCGGCTACTGCGCGCCCTCCGAACGGTCGAGTTCAACACCCGCCACCAGCTCGGCGAGGACGACGCCGAGCGCGGCGTGCAGCTCAGGCGCGGCGGCCAAGGCACCACGACCGAAGCCGAGCAGGTCGATGTTCGAGAACACCGCACCCGCCTCGGTTGCGATCAGCGAGCCCGCGGAGACATCCCACTGGTTGACACCCTCCTCCCAGTAGGCGTCGAGCGCCCCGGCGGCCACCGCACACAGATCGAGCGCGGCACTCCCGATTCGCCGGATGTCACGCACCTGTGGCAGCAAACCGCCGATGACCGAGCCCTGAATTCTTCGCCGCTCGGCGCTGTATCCGAAGCCGGTGCCGACCAACGCCCGTTCGGGAGCCACGGCTGCGGTGCAGTTAAGTTCGGCGCCGTCGCGGTGCGCGCCGCGTCCGCGCGCCGCCGTATAGATGGAGTCTCGGGTGGGGTCGTACACCACGCCGACAACCGGGCCCGCCGAGTCCTCGGCAGCGACACTGACCGAGAAGTTGTCGAGCTCGTACAGATAGTTGACCGTGCCGTCGAGCGGATCGACGACCCAAGTGATGCCGGAACTGCCGGCCTTGGCCGCTCCCTCCTCCCCCAGCAGGCCGTCGTGGGGCCGTTGGGCGGAGATGATTCGCACGAGGAGGGTTTCCGCGGCGCGGTCGGCGTCCGAGACGGGGTCCGTCGCCGACGACTTCATGTCGAGGCCCTCGATGCGGCCGTACCGCGTCATCAGTTCGGCCCCGGCCGCGCGGGCCGCCCGAACGGCCAATTCGAGCAGTTCGGGGAGCAGTTCGTCGGGAGTGATGGTCATCTGCCGATCTTGCCGCACCGGAAAACTCCGCACAGCACCCGGCGCCTGCGTCTCAGGCCCGGCTGTCCCGCCCCGGCTATCCCGCCCCGGCATTTCCGCCTGTGCACTCCCGAGCGGCCCGCGCACACCGAGACTGTGTTTCTCGCCGTCCCGGACCGGACGGTTGCCGGTGACTCAGCCGGGCCCGTCACTCGACGTCGACACCCGTCACCGAGACCGGCACCGGCACCGCCAGGTCCGGTATCACCGTCACCCCGGCCGACCGACCGAGATCCATCCCCTCGATCACCAGCTTGGATCGGCGGAGTCCGCTGCCGATCACCACCAGCCCCGCGCGCAGAACCCGTTCGTCCAGCAGCACCGGCCACTCGACGGGCAGCCCGATCGGAGTAATCCCGCCGAACTCCATCCCGCTCAGCTCGACCGCATCGGCCATCGGCGCGAACGAGATCTTGCGCACGTTCATCCAGCGGCGGATCACCCCGTTCACATCGGCTCTCGTGGTGGCGAGGACCACCGCGGCCGCGTACCTGGTGACCCCCTCCCGTTTGCCGGCCAGAACCACGCAATTGGCGGACTGCTCCAGCGGGACCCGATATTCCGCACAGAATGCCGCCGTGTCAGCCAGTCCAGGATCGATTTCAGCCACCGACAAGGACCGCCCCGCAGCGGACAGCACGTTTACCGCGGCCAGTACCGGCGGGGCCAGCAGATCCGGCCGAGTGGTCGCGGGCTGCAGGAGTAGGGCGCCCAGGGCTGTCGTCATGTGCTCAGGTTCTCATCTCGATGGTCGGTGAGGCATCGAGCGACGCCCGCCGGCTGGGACAATGGGCGGATGACCGCCGCCGCCGACACGTCCGTCGCAGAGCGGACGTCGCTGCGGATCGGGCCCTTCGACGTGTGGCCACCTGTGGTCTTGGCACCGATGGCCGGCATCACCAACGCCTCCTTCCGGCGGTTGTGTCGCGAGTTCGGCGCCGGCCTGTACGTCTGCGAAATGATCACCACTCGCGCGCTGGTCGAACGAGACGCGAAGACCCTGCAGATGATTCGGTTCGGGCCGGACGAGAACCCGCGGTCGCTGCAGCTGTACGGAGTCGACCCGGTCGTGGTGGGGCGGGCGGTGCGGATGATCGTCGACGAGGGCCTCGCCGATCACATCGACCTCAACTTCGGCTGTCCGGTGCCCAAGGTGACGCGCCGCGGCGGTGGGTCGGCCCTGCCGTACAAGCGCCGCCTGTTCGAGTCCATCGTCTCCACGGCGGTGCGGATCGCCGCCCCGGCCGGCATCCCGGTGACGGTGAAGATGCGAGTCGGGATCGACCCCGACCACATCACCTACCTCGATGCGGGCCGGATCGCCGCGGGCGCAGGCGTCGCTGCTGTCGCCCTGCACGGTCGGACCGCGATTCAGCACTACTCGGGGACGGCCGACTGGTCGGCGATCGCCCGCCTGAAGGAGGCTGTGACCGAGGTGCCCGTGCTGGGCAACGGCGACATCTTCCGGGCGGACGACGCGCTGGCGATGATGGCGGAGACCGGCTGCGACGGGGTGGTCGTGGGCCGCGGGTGTCAGGGCCGACCGTGGTTGTTCGCCGAGCTGGCGGCGGCATTCGATCGCCGCCACGCGCCACCTGCCCCCGATCTGGGCGGCGTGGCCCGTATCGTGCGCCGCCACGCCGAACTGCTCAGTGCCGAGCTCGGTCCGGATCGCGGGATCCGCGACCTGCGTAAGCACATGGCCTGGTATTTCAAGGGCTTCTCGGTGGGCTCCCGGGTGCGCAACGCACTCGCCACAGTGTCCACCCTCGACGAATTGGACGATCTCCTGAGCCTGCTCGACCACGGGCAGCCGTTCCCCAGCGCCGCCGAGGGCCCGCGAGGTCGACAGGGGACACCGCAGCGCCGGGTCGCACTCCCGGACGGATGGCTGGACGATCCAGACGAACTGGTGGTGCCCACTGATGCCGAACTGGACGCCGGAGGCGGTTGAAATGCGCCTCGGCCGGCCGGTGACGACGCGACGACGGCACCCGCCCGGCGGCGGGCCGCCGGGACTCGGAGTGCTGGGTGCGATGTTGACGATCGCCGTGCTCCTGACCGCGTGCACCGACGGCGCCGATGCTCCGACGACGGCCGCCACCGGCGCCTCGGTCCCACCGGGTGCCGCGTCCGCGGCGCCTACCAACCCGGCCGACGGGGCCGCTGCAGCCGACCTGGCGCTACTCGCCGCGGTGACCAAGACCATCGACGCGGTGAACGCCGCTGCACTCGCCGATCCCGCGACCCAGCGGCGAGTGTTGGAGCAGTTGGTCGACCCGGCTCTGCTGGCCGCGCAGCGCGCCTGCGCACCGGCGACCGTGACGGTGCGAATCGACCCGGTGCTGGATCACCTCCGGCGGATTGACGACCTCGTCTCCGGTTCGGCGACTCCCACCGGCACCGATGAATCCGGCGACACCCGTCAGTCAGGCGCCCTTCAGCCCAGCGGCACCCGTCAGTCAGGCGCCCTTCAGCCCAGCGCAGCCACGTCGCCGGACACCCAGACCCCAACCACCCAGACCCCAACCACCCAGACCCCAATCAACCAGACCCCGGCGACACTGACGTACGCCATGCCGGTGTTGCTGGAGGTGTACACCGGCGGCCTGCGCACCGGCACCGACATGACCAGCCTGCGGCTGTCCATCCGGGGGTCCGCTTCCGCACCGACCGCGGCCCTGCATCCGCTCTGCCTGATCTGAGTCGGCGGGCCGGTGCTCGACGGGCAGGTCGGTCACGATCAGGTGAATAATGGACACTGCCGGTGTGTCGCGGTGCTGCCGGCTTGCGCAGCACTCAGCGAGGCCCCCTGGAGGAGGACGTGTGAGCAGTGGCCCGGGTGACGGCTACTACTCCGGCGCGTCCCCCGCATCGCGGCCACCCAGTCGGCGACCCGGCTCCCCCTCGCACACCCCGCAGCACCCCCGCAGCACGCCCGGACACACATCCGCCCGCGCCGGCAACTCGGGACACCAGCGCACTGGAAATCAACACGTCGGAAATCAACACGTCGGAAACCAGCACCGGCACCCCTTCCTGAACTACGTGTGGCACACAGTGGTCGCGGTGGTGTCGGTCTTCGTGCTGGCGATCACCGGGGTCTACTGGAACATCGTCCGGGTCGGCGCCGAAGGGATCAGCAACGGCAGCGTCGACGCGGTCGGCGCGCACGGGCTGGTCACCGGCAACTCGCCCACCGGCGGCACCCGTACTCCGTACCAACCGGAGAACTTCCTGCTGGTCGGCTCCGATTCACGCGCCGGCGCGAACAACATCGACAACTCGGGCACCGAGCTGGCCGGCGTCGCCAACACCGACTCGGTGATGGTGCTGCACATCAGCGGCGACCGGCAGCACATCTACTCGGTCTCACTGCCCCGCGACATGTGGATGCCGAATGTGCCGTGTCAGGCATATGACCAATCGACGAACACCTACGGTGGCACGTCGGCCGGCACCGGCTTCGAGAAGCTGCACGTCAACAGCTTCTACGGGGTGGGCGGCCCGAAGTGTCTGGTGGACGCGGTCGAGAACCTCACCCAGCTGGGCATCAGTCGGTACATCCAGATCGACTTCAACGGCTTCAGCTCCATGGTGGACGCTCTCGGTGGGGTGGCGATCAACGCCTGCGGACCCATCGTCGACGCAACCCTGGGGACTGTGCTGCAATCGGGCGGCGAGCAGATCATCAACGGCGCCCAGGCGCTCAGCCTCGCCCGGGCACGCAAGGTGGAGGGCGATCCGAGTTCGGATCTGTCGCGAATCCACCGGCAACAGCTGATCTTGTCGGCGATTCTGCGCGAGGTGAAGTCGGCGGGGACACTGCTCGATCCGGGGAAGTTGACCGCTTTCGTGCGCGCGTTCACCCAGAACACCACGACGTCGAATGTCGACTTCCAGTCCCTGATGGATCTCGCGGAGTCAATCGGCGATCTGGACCCGGCGAAGGTCAACTTCTACACGATTCCCACGGTTGCCGATCCCGACGACACCACCGATCGCGGATCGATGAACCTGGACGACACCGGAGCCGAACCGCTGCTCAACGCATTGCGGAACGACACTGCGGTGCCGGGTAGCGAGGGTCCGGCGGACACCAGCGCCGCACCGACCAGCGCCACCGACGTCACCACCCTGACGGTCGATCCCGCGGCGGTGGATCTGGAGATCGTCAACGCCACCACCAAGGCTGGGGTCGCCGGTAAGGCGGCCACCGCATTGACGGACCTCGGTTTCGTCACCACCGACAAGGACCTGGTCGCCGCGGACGTCGCCGAAATCGCCATCACCGTCCAATACACCGCAGGGAATGAGGCCGCCGCCTTGACCGTGGCCTCCGCGGTCCGCGGCGCGATCTTGACACCCGTCGACGGACTCGGCAGCCGAGTGGTGCTGCGCCTGGGTTCGAGCTACCAGGCCGAACTCACGCCCGTGGCGGTGGGCGATCAGATCGCCGCGTCGTTGCTGGCGGCGATACCGGCGGGATCGGCCGGCAATGTCATCGCACCCACGGGGTCCGAAACCTCCACCACCTCACGGGTGAACGCCGCGGATGCCACCTGTCTCTGAGTGCACACGACCGAAAGCGCCGCACTTCTCCGTGTAGACCGATGACGTTCACGTCCGAGTAGACCGATGACGTTCACGTCTGAGTAGACCGACGACGTTCACGTCTGAGTAGACCGATGACGTTCACGTCCAAGTAGACCGACGACGTTCACGTCCGAGTAGACCGACGACGTTCACGTCCAAGTAGACCGATGACGTTCACGCTCCGTTTACCGCTGCTGACGATCGGGACGTAACACCGAGACCTATGCTGGAGGCTATGCGCCAGGCCTATCAGATCCGTCTCAACGACATCGGTGAGCACGGTGCTCGCATGTGTCAGGTCGCCAGCGATGCGATGCGGGACGCGACTACCTCTCTGTTGAATCGGGACCTATCCCTCGCCGAGCAGGTGATGGCCCGCGACGTCGCCATCGACGAGATGCGCGCCAATGCCGAAGACGTCGCGCTCGAACTGCTCGCCCTACAGGCACCGGTGGCATCCGACCTGCGGGTGGTGGTATCGGCGTTGTGGATCGTGGCCGATCTGCAGCGCATGGGAGCGCTGGCCATCCACGTGGCGAAGGCCGCCCGCCGTCGTTACCCCGTCTCGGTGCTGCCGGACGAGATTCGGCCGATCTTCGAGCGGATGGGCGGGGTCGCGGTTCACCTGGCCAATCAGGCCGAGCGGGTGCTGATGACCAGGGACGTCGAACTCGCCCAGTCGCTGGAGGGCGACGACGACCTGATGGACGACCTGCACCGCGAGATGTTCGCCAAGCTGAACGACCCGGGCTGGGCACACGGCGCCGGCATGGCGGTCGACATCGCACTCCTCGGCCGGTTCTACGAGCGCTTCGCCGACCACGCCGTGTCGGTCGCCCGCCGTGTCATCTTCCTGGTGACCGGTGAGAACGTCGGCGGCGACACCACTCCCGTCTACCACCCGACGGTCTCCTAAGCACTCCGGCACCGCCGGTCGGCGGCATTCCGGCACCGCCGGTCGGCGGCATTCCGACACCGCCGGTCGGGGTGCGATCGGGCGCCCATCACCTCCCGGCGCGCGCCGCATTCGGGCACTCTTAACGGATGCACCGACTGCTGCCGACTCGTGACTCAACTGACCGCCCCGACCGATCCGCGGCCGACTCGACGGTGCACTCGACGGTGCACTCGACGGTGGACCTCGACCAGGCCTACTGGGTGGACGACCCGGGCTCCCAGCACGTCAGCGCGATGATGATCAGCAGCGCCGACGGCGCGGGCAGCGTGGACGGGCGCTCCGCAGGCCTGGGCAACGACGACGACAAACGCCTCTTCGCACTGCTGCGTGCACACGCCGATGTGCTGTTGGTGGGTGCGAGCACAGTTCGCGTCGAACGCTACGGCGGCGACCGGCCCGATCCGGAGATGCGCGCCCTTCGACTGCGGCGGGGCCTGAGTCCGGCACCGCGGATCGCCGTGCTGACCAGCCGCGCCGATCTCGATCCCACCGGCCCGCTGTTCACCGACACCGAGGCACGACCGATCATCCTCACCACGAGCGCGGCGCCGGCCGACCGGCTGGACCGACTGGCCCAGCGCGCCGACGTCATCATCGCGGGGCGGGACCGGGTCGACCTGGCGATCGCGTTGGACGCCCTCCGCGACCGCGGGCTGGTGCGGGTCAGCTGTGAGGGCGGCCCGACCCTCCTGGCGCAGCTGATCGCTGCGGGTCGGCTCGACGAGTTGCGGTTGACGATCGCGCCGTCGATGTACCCGGGTGACGCACCGCGGATCACCAGCTCGGCCGTTCCCACGGTGGCCACTGCGGGAGCTGTGCCCGCTGTGCCCGCTATGCCTGGGGGCGCCGACATGGAGTTGCTGCACGTGCTGGAATCGGAGTCCTACCTCTTCCTGCGGTACCGCATCCGCCGCGACGGTGCCGCGTGACCGGCACGGAGTTGCGGCTGGGCGCGCGGGTCTTTCCGGTGACCGAACTGGCGATCATGGCGATCGTCAATCGGACCCCGGATTCGTTCTACGACCAGGGCGCCACCTTCGCGGCGGAGGCTGCGGTGACCGCGGCGATCCGAGCGCTCGACGCGGGGGCCGCGATCGTCGACATCGGCGGCGTCAAGGCGGGCCTCGGCGATTTCGTGTCCGCCGAGCAGGAGATCGACCGGGTGGTCCCGGTGGTGGCCGAATTGCGCCGACGTCGACCGGGCGCGGTGATCAGCGTGGACACCTGGCGTTCCGAGGTCGCACGTGAGGTGATGGCCGCCGGCGCCGATCTGCTGAACGACGCCTGGGAGGGTCACGACCCGGAACTGAAGGCAGTCGCCGCCGCCACCGGAGCCGGCCTGGTGTGCATGCACGCCGGCCATCTGCCGCCGCGCACCGACCCGCACAACCCGACCTACCCGGACGTCACCGCCGATGTGGTGGAGACGGTGAACCGGCTGGCGGCTGACGCGCTCGCCGCCGGGGTCCGCGCCGACGGCATCGTCATCGACCCGGGCCACGACTTCGGCAAGACGACGGTGCAGTCACTCGAGGTGACTCGCCGGCTGAGCGACCTGGTGGACACCGGATGGCCGGTCCTGGTGGCGCTGTCCAATAAGGACTTCATCGGCGAGACGCTGGACCGACCGACCGGCGAGCGACTGATCGGCACCCTTGCCGCGGCGAGTGTCAGCGCCTGGCTGGGGGCCCGGATCTTCCGGGTGCACAACGTGGCCGAGGTCCGGCAGGCGTTGGACATGGTCGCCTCGATCCGCGGCGACCGACCGCCCGCGAGGGCGGAGCGGGGGATCTACCCGAAGCGGCCGGAAATGTAGTCCTCTGTGGCCTTCTGGGTCGGGTTGGAGAAGATCTTGCCGGTCTCGCCGTACTCGACCAGCTTGCCTGGCTGCCCCACACCGGCCAGGTTGAAGAACGCCGTCCGGTCGCTGACCCTGGCGGCCTGCTGCATGTTGTGCGTCACGATGACGATCGTGTAGCTCTGCTTCAGCTCGCTGATCAGGTCCTCGATGGCCAGTGTCGAGATCGGGTCGAGCGCCGAGCACGGTTCGTCCATCAGGAGCACCTGGGGTTCGACGGCGATCGCACGCGCGATGCACAGCCGCTGCTGCTGACCGCCGGACAGGCCGGCACCGGGCCGGCTCAGGCGGGTCTTCACCTCTTCCCACAGGTTCGCGCCACGGAGCGACCGCTCGACGATGTCGTCGTACTCACTCTTGGACTTCCGGGCGCCGGCCAGTTTGTAGCCGGCCACCACGTTGTCGTAGATCGACATCGACGGGAACGGGTTGGCCTTCTGAAACACCATTCCGACAGTGCGCCGCACATTCACCGGGTCGACCCCCGGACCGTAGAGGTCTTCGCCGTCGAGCAGCACCTTGCCGGTGACCCGGCCGTTCGGGATGACCTCGTGCATCCGGTTGAGGGTGCGCAGGAAGGTGGACTTACCGCAACCGGACGGTCCGATGAAAGCTGTGACCGTGAGCGGGGCGATGTTCAGCGAAGCGTCCGCCACGGCGAGGAAGTCGCCGTAGTAGACGTTGAGATCCTCGACGTCGATGCGTTTTGCCATGTCAGTGATGTCCTCAGTGCTACGAGATCAGCGGGATTTGGGCTGGGTGAGCTTGGCGATCAACCGGGCCGCGATGTTCAGGATCAGCACCAGGAGGACGAGGGTCAGCGCGGCACCCCAGGCACGTTCGATGGTGAAGTCGGTGACCGATCCGCCCCGCTTGCCCAACTGATCCCAGATCATCATCGGCAGCGTCGCCTGGTCGCCCGAGAACGGGTTGGAGTTGATCCGCGGGCTGTACCCGACCAGCAGGATCAGCGGTGCGGTCTCACCGGCGACCCGGGCGATAGCCAGCAGCGCGGAGGTGATCAGCCCGGACATCGCCGTCGGCAGCACCACCTTGAGGATGGTGCGCCAGCGCGGCACGCCCAGCGCGTACGACGACTCGCGCAGCTCGCGCGGCACCAGCTTCAGCATCTCCTCGGAGGAGCGCACCGCCACCGGCAACATCAGAATCGCCAGCGCGATCGAACCCGCGGCGCCGAACGGCCGCAGTCCGAAGCCCAGCAGCAGGAAGGTGAAGACGAACAGGCCCGCCACGATGGACGGCACCCCGGTCATCACGTCCACGAAGAAGGTGACGGCGCGGGCGAAATGGCCGCGGCCGTATTCGACCAGATAGATCGCAGTCAGCACACCGATCGGCAGCGCGATCACCGAGGCGAGCCCGACCTGCTCCAGGGTGCCGAGCAGGGCCGCGTACACGCCGCCGCCGGCGGTGCGGGTACTGACCCCGTTCATCGAGTGGGTCAAGAAATCCGCGCTGAGTGCGCCGGCGCCCTTGATCACGATGAATCCCAGGATCAGCACCAACGGCACCACCGCAGCCACGAACGACGAGTAGATCAGCGTGGAGGCGAACCGGTCCTTGGCGCGGCGCCGCCCCTCGACGGTGAACGACCAGATGGTGAGCAGCGCGATGAAGAGCGCAGCCGCGGTGAAGAACGAGGTGCCCCAACCGTCCCAGCCGATGCCGAACTTCGCGGCCAGCGCCAGCAGCACTGCGGCGACACCGGTGGCGCCGAGGGCCCACCGCGGCAGCCGATGACCGATCAGCGGGGACGGCGCCGCGGCCCCCTTGGGAGCGGTGAGGGTCGCCATCAGACGAATTCCTTCCGGCGAGAGATGACCAGCCGGGCGATCGAATTGACCACCAGGGTGATGACGAACAGGAAGAGTCCGGACATGATCAGCGCCGGGATGCCCAGGGGCGCACCGGCGGCTTCGCCGAACTTGTTCGCGATGTTCGCCGAGATGGTGTCGCCCCCCGGCTCCACGAGGTGCCAGTTGATCTTGAACCCGGAGTTGAGCACCAACGCGACCGCGATGGTCTCACCGAGTGCGCGGCCGAGACCGAGCATGGCGGCGGAGATCATGCCCGGCCGCCCGAAGGGCAGCACCGCGGTGCGGATGGACTCCCATTTTGTGGCGCCGAGGGCGAGCGCCGCGTCGATGGTCTCCCGCGGAGTCTGCAGGAACACCTCCCGACTGACCGCGGAGACGATCGGGATGATCATGATGCCCAGCACGATGCCGGCGATCAGCAGGCTCTTGCCGTACTGATTGACCGTCATCTCCTGCGTGGTCGCGAAGAGCGGGATCCAGCTGAAGTAGTCGGTGAGCCATTTCTGGAACCCGACCGTGCTCGGCACCAGCAGGTAGAGCCCCCACATGCCGAAGATCAACGACGGCACCGCGGCGAGCAGATCCACCACCGCGCCGAGCACCGTCGCCAGCCGACGGGTGGCGTAGTGCGAGACGAACAGCGCGATCCCGATCGCCACCGGCACGCCGAGCACAATCGCGATCAGGGACGACATCACCGTGCCGAACAGCAGCGCAGCCATCCCGAAGATCGGCGGGTTCGCGGTCGGATTCCACACCTGTGTGGTCAGCAGGTTGCCCGTGTTGCCGGTCAGCGCGGGGGCGGCCTTCCAGATCAGGAAGCCCGCGATCGCAGCCATGATCAGCAGCAGGAAGCCGCCGGAGCCCGCCGCCAAGCCGCGGAAGATCCGGTCGCCGGGGCGGACTGCGGGTCCGGTGATCGGCGTATGTACGACGGGGTGTCGCACCGTCCGCGCCGTATTGGTCACCGTCCCGGTCGCGGTGTTCGTCGCCGTGTCGGTCGCCGCGTCGGTTACTGGCTCGGGTCCCGCGGGGTCGAATTCGTTCACGCCCTCAATCATCCGGTCTGGGTTGGCTCTAGTGCTGGGTGTTGACATTCTGTGACCACCATTCCTGCCACACGGGACCACTCCTCACAGACGGGACCCTTCCCGCCAGACGGGACGAGGGGAGCGCGATTCCAGCGGATTGCGACAGTGCGTCGTTCCGCGGACGCACGAGAGGTCGGGATCACCGAAGCAGGCGATCCCGACCCCACATGCGTGGACAATCCGACTAGCTCAGGTTCGTGATCGCCGCGACGACCTTGGCCTGAATGTCGGTCGGCAGCGCGGCGGCACCGAGATCGGCCAGCGCGGCCTGTCCCTCAGTCGCGGTGTAGCCGAGGAACGCCTTGAGCAGATCCGTCTTGGCCCCGTTGTTCGTGGCGCAGACGATCTCGTAGGTCACCAGGATGATCGGGTAGGCCCCGGCCTCCTTGGTGGCGTAGTCGAGCTTCAGCGCGAGGTCACTCCCGGTGCCGGTGAGCGTCGCTGCGGACACGGCCTTGGCCGCGGTGTCGCCGGTCAGCTCGACCGGGGTGCCCGAGCCGTTGTCGACCTTGGCGACATTGAGCGAGTTGTCCTTGGCATAGCCCCACTCGACGTAGCCGATGGTGCCGTCCTTGCCCTTGACCTCTTGCGCGACGCCGTCGGACCCGTTGGCGGCGATGCCGCCCTTGCCGGCCCAGGCCTTGGCCGGGTCATGCGCCCAGGAGCCGGCGGCCTTCAAATACTTGGTGAAGTTCTCAGTGGTGCCGGAGTCCTCGGCCCGGTGCACCGACTGGATGGTCAGGTCCGGCAACGTGGTGCCGCTGTTCAGCGCCGCGATCGTCGGGTCGTTCCAGTTGGTGATCGCGCCGTCGAAGATGTTCGCCAGCACAGTGGCGTCCACGACCAGGTCGGTGACACCGGGAATGTTGTAGGCGATCGCGATCGGGCCGGTGACCATCGGCAGGTCGATCGCGTCGGCGCCCTGGCAGCGGTCGGTCTTGGCCGATGCCGCCTGCTCGGTCTTGAGCGCCGAGTCGGATCCGGCGAAGTCGACCTGGTTGGCGATGAAGTCGGTGATGCCCTTGCCGGAGCCGCCGCCCTGGTAGGCACCCACGGTCGCGTTGCACTTCGCGTTGTAGTCCAGAATCCACTGCTCCATGACCTTGCCCTGCGCGGTGGACCCGGAGGACCGCAGGTCGCCGGTCGCGCATTCGAAGGAGGTCGCCGAGGCGCTGTCCGACGAACCGGCGCTTGAGCCGGCCGACTCGGAACCACCGGTGCTCGACGAGGCGACCGACGAGGTGGTGCTGGTCGACGAGGTCGTGCTGGTCGCGGTGTTGGTGTCGGAACCACACGCGGCGACGGTGAGCGCCGCGGCGGTGATGACGCCGACCAGGGAAATCGAGCGCGTGATCTTCACGCAGTTCCTCCAGAACAATGGGGATATGGGTTCCGAGTACCGGCGTCCGCGATCGCGGCGCGCTGCTCTCGTACGCCGAACGTTAGAGAACGCGGGTAGCGGCTCGGCCCTGAACAGGTGAACGGCAGATGAACAGGTCTTCATGCGCCGTCATCGATGTGGTGGCCGTCACCGGATTCTGAAGGTCCGGGTCAGTAGCGCAGCGTCACTCGGGCAGGTCACTCGGGCAGGTCACTCGGGCAGGTCACTCGGGCAGCGCGGTTTGCCAGACCCACTGCTGCAGGAGCTCGCGGTCGGCGCCCCGCCGATCCGCCAACTCGACGAACATCTCCGTGTTCACCGAGCCGTGCCGGTGTCGGACCGCCCACTCGCGGATCAGCGCGAAGAACGCCGACTCGCCCAACTGCCTGCGCAGTGCGTGCAGGGTCAGGGCCCCCCGGACGTACACCCTGCTGTCGAAGAGGTGGTCGGGGCCCGGGTCGCCGAGGATCAGGTCCTGCGGAAGCATCCGCAGAGTGGAGCGGGCCACCCCGGCGGATCCGACCGCGCTGAGGCCGCCGGAGTGTTCCGCCCACAGCCACTCCGCGTACGTCGCGAAGCCCTCGTGCAGCCAGATGTGCTGCCAGGAATCGAGCGTGAGGCTGTTGCCGAACCACTGGTGGGCCAGCTCATGGGCGATCAGCCGCTCGTTGCCGCGGTGACCGTCGAGGAAGTTCGACCCGAACACCGACATCCCCTGCGCCTCGACCGGAATCTCCAGCGGATCGTCGGTGACCACCACGGTGTACTCCGCGAACGGGTAGCGGCCGAACAGTCCGGTGAACAGCTCGATCATCTGAGGTTGGCGAGCGAAGTCCAGGCGGAACATCCGCAACCGCCGCGCCGGGACGGCAGCTCGCATCGGGACCGGCCCGGCGGCCAACTGCACCAGCTCGTAGGCCCCGATCTGCACAGACGCCAGGTAGGAGGCCATCGGTTCCGGCTGGGAATACGTCCAGGTCGTGGTGCCGGCCGAGCGCCGACGACTGTCCAGGACGCCGTTCGCGATCACCTTCAGGCGCGAGTCCGCGGTGACGGAGATGCGGTAGGAGGCCTTGTTCGACGGGCGGTCGTTGCACGGGAACCAGGTGGCGGCGCCGGTCGGCTGACTGGCCACCACCACCCCGTCGGTCAGCTCCTCCCAACCCAGCGCGCCCCAGTGCCCGGCTCGCGGCTCGGGGTGCCCGGAGTAGTCGACGACCAGGTCGAACCCGGCGAAAGGGGGCAGCTCCGCGGGCAGTCGAAGGTGCAGCTTTCCGCGAGTCTGGCGGAACCGAGCCGGGGCCGCCCCGTTGACCGTCACCTTGTCGACTCGCAGCCGCCACAGGTCGAGCTCGATGGCGGTGAGGGCGACCTCGGTCACGCCGGTGATCCGAGCCCGGCCCCGCAGGGTGTTGTCGGACACCCGGTATCGCAGGTCGAGGTCGTAATGCTCGACGCGGTAGTCGAGCCGGCCGTGCTCGGGCAGGTATCGGTCCCGGCCCTCGTCCGCGGGCGAACTCGGATCGGCGCTGCCGCTGTCTGCGCTGCGGCGGCCCGTCATGCAGCGGCGGTCTGGTGCGGCAGCGGATCGCCGGCAACGATCGGGACCGCCGCCGAAGCCGGAACCGAAACCTCCGCCGGAGCCGAGGCCGGAACCGAGGCCGGAACCGAGGCCGAGGCCGAGACCGAGGCCGAGACCGGGACCGGGACCGGCCACGGGGCGATCGGATTCCCGGTCCAGCGACTGCCCGCCGGCACCGATTCACCACGCAGCACCAGCGACGCGGGTCCGACGGTGCTGCGGGCCTGCAGACACGCGGCGGGCAGCACGATCCCGTGCGGGCCGACGGTCGCCCCGGCGGCGATGACGACCGGCGCCATGCTGAGCACCCGGTCGTGAAACAGGTGCGTCTGCAACACACAGCCGCGGTTGACCGCCGCGCCCGCACCGATCGTCACCAGGTCCGCCTCCGGGAGCCAATAGGTCTCCAACCAGACGCCCCGACCGATGGATGCGCCCAGTCCCCGCTGCCACCAGACCATCAACGGCGAGCCCGCGGCCGACCGGGGCAACCACGGCGCGGCCACCATCTCCACGAACATGTCGGCCAACTCGTTACGCCAGACGAAGGAATGCCAGAGCGGCCGGTCACCGCCGCGCAGCCGTCCCACCAGCAACCACTTCGCGGCGATCGAACACAGGGCGGCGAGCAGACCCGCGGCGAGCAGGACGCCACCGCTGAACAGCGCCGCCACCGCGAGCGGCAGCCGCGTCAGCAGCACGTCGATGCCCACTACGACAGCGATGCCCAGACTCACCGAGCAGACAGCGGGGACCACCCGGCAGGATTCCACCAGGGCTCGGCAGATCCGCAACCGTCGCGACGGCGAAAAGGTGCGCCGATCGTCCGCGACGGTGGCGCTGCGACGCAGTTGCGTCGGAGGGCTACCCAGCCAGGAAGTTCCGCGGCGGGCCTTCGCCGGCGATGAGGACAGCACCGCGACCAGACCTCGTTTGGGCACCGCGTGACCGGGTGCCGTCATCCCCGAGTTGCCCAGGAAGGCCCGCTTACCCACCTTGGACTGCTGAATCCGCAGCCGACCGGCGGCCAGTTCGTACGATCCGACCAGGGTGTCGTCGGCCAGGAATGCGCCGCTGCCGATGGTGGTCAGGGACGGCAGCAGCAACACCGTGGACGCCTCCACACCGGCGCCGACCTTGGCGCCGAGCAGCCGCAGCCAGCCGGGGGTGAGCAGACTCGAATAGATCGGATACGCCACCGTGCGTGCCGCGTCCATCAGTTTCTCGGTGCACCAGACCTGCCAGCCGATCCGGCTCCGCACCGGGTGATGGCCGGCGACCATCCCGACGCCGAGCAGCCGTACCGCCAGCGCGGTGAGCAGCAGATAGGTCAGCAGACTCAGCACGGTCAGAGGCGCCGCCGCCACCGCGAGCACCCGGACGGCGGCGGTGGTCGACGCGGCTGCGGCCAGCCGAGGCAGCAGCAGCATCGCGGCGGGAATGGCGGCGATCAGCGGCAACGCGGCGATCAGCAGTGCGCCGACCGCGAAGGCCACCTCCCAGCGACGCGCGCGCGCCGGGCGCTGCGCGGGCCACTCCGGCGCGGCCGTCGTGGTCCGGACCGCGGGCGACCCCGCCCAGGTCTCCCGGGCGGGCACCCTCCCCAGGACGGCGGATCCGGCCGCGACCCGGGCGTCGGGCCCCACCACCGCGCCGGGCAGCAGGATCGTGCGAGCACCGATCGCCGCCCCGGCGCCCACGGTGATCCGACCGACGTGCAGCACGTCGCCGTCCAGCCAGTGGCCGCTGAGGTCGACCTCACTGTTCACCGCGGCGCCCCGGCCCAGGGTCAGCATTCCGGTGATCGGTGGCATCGAATGCAGGTCCGTGTCGGGCCCGATCCGGGCTCCGAGTGCCCGCGCGTACCAGGCCACCAGCGGCGCCCCGATCAGACTGCCCGCACCCATAGCCTCGGCGAAACGCTCGGCGAACCAGATCCGCAGATGCACCGCGCCGCCGCGCGGGTAGTCACCCGGTTGCAGCCCGCGGAGCAACAGTCGCGCCACCACAGCGGTGACGCCGAACCCGCCGACCGGCGTGCAGAACAGCACTGCGCCCGCCGCGACCCACCACCAGGAGATGGTGGGCGCCCAGGCGAGCGGACCGTGTCCGCTGTGCACACTCAGGAGATTGTTAACCGCGAATGCGCAGACCAGCCACTTCATCGCGGTCACCACCGCCAACGGACCGGTCGCCAGACACTGGACGAGCCCGGCACGACGAGGCGCGGCCGATCGCGCCGAGGAGACGGCGTCCGCCGGTCCGGGGTCGACGGTCGAGGTGGTGGCACTCAGCATTTCGACCAGCCCGCGCAGTGTCGAGACGCGGTAGACGTCGGCGACGGTGACCCGCGGGAACCGTTCGCGGAGCTTCGAGGCGAACACCGCCGCGGTCAGGCTGCTGCCGCCGGCGCGGAAGAAGTCGTCGTCAATGCCGGCGGGGCCCACCCCGAGCACGTGCCGCCACCGGCCCGCCACCCAGCGCTCCAGGTCGGTCGCGACGGAGCCGCTCAGCGCCGGGTGCGCGCGCCCGCCGGAGCCGCTCGACTCGTCCTGGTCGGGCCGCCCGGGCGACTCCGGCGGCGGCCACGGCAACGCCGCCCGGTCCACCTTGCCGGAGCTGCGCACCGGAAGCTCGGGAATCGGGATCAGCATCGGTGTCACACCCGCGGGCAGCAGGCGGCGCAGCTCGGTGATCGCCGCTGTCCGATCGAACACCAGGTTCCGGTCGGGACGGGCCGTGACGACATAACCGACCAGAATCGCGGTGCCCGCGGCGCTGTACCGAACCGCGGCGGCGGCGGCGGAAACCCCCGACAAGCTCCGCAGCGCCGCGTCCACTTCGCCGAGTTCGATGCGACGGCCGCCGATCTTGACCTGATCGTCGGTCCGACCGAGATACTCCAGACCCCCCGCGGCCAGACGGACCACGTCGCCCGTTCGGTAGCCGCGGGTCCAGCCGAGACCGGGTAATCCGGCGAATCGGGACGCGTCCAAATCGGGGTCGAGGTATCGGGCCAGTCCGACGCCGCCGACGACCAGTTCGCCCGACTCCCCCGCCGCTGTCCGCCGACCGTCCGCGTCGACTACCGCGAGGTCCCAGCCGTCGAGCGGCAGTCCGATCGTCACCGGATCACCGGGACGCAGGCGGGTGCCGCAGGCGACGACGGTCGTCTCGGTGGGACCGTAGGTGTTCCAGATCTCGCAGCCCGGTCGACTCAGCCGATCGACCAACTCGGCAGGGCAGGCTTCGCCACCGAAGATCAGCAGACGCAGAGTGGGCAGCGCCGCCGCCGGCCACCCGGCGGCCAGGGTGGGCACCGTGGACACCACGGTGATCCTCCGGTCGACCAGCCAACTGCAGAAATCGGGGCCGGATCGGACCACCGCGCGCGGCGCGGGCACCAGGGCGGCGCCGTTTCGCCAGGCGAGCCACATCTCCTCACACGACGCGTCGAAGGCCACCGACAGCCCGGCCAGCACCCGGTCGCCGGGGCCCAACGGGGCGACACCCGTCTCACGGAGGAAGAGTCGAGCCTCGGCGTCGACCAGTGCCGCCGCCGAGCGGTGGGTCACCGCGACACCCTTGGGAGTGCCCGTCGAACCCGACGTGAAGATGATCCACGCGTCGTCGGCCGGCGTGGGTCCGGCCGGCTGGGAAGCAGGCGGGCGGGCGGGGCCGCGGCGGTGCAGCACCGGGCCGTCGTCCACCACCACGGCCACCTCTGCACTGGCGTAGATCTGGGCGGCGCGATCGGGCGGGTCGTCGAAATCGACGGGCACGTACGCCGCGCCGAGGGCCAGCGCGGCGAGTATCCACAGGTGCAGTTCGGCGCCCCCGGTCGGCAGTCGGATGCCGACCCGGTCGCCGCGGCCCACTCCCAGGGTGGCCAGTCGAGCGGCGCGTGCCTGCAGTGCGTCCAGCATTTGGGTGTAAGTCAGGACGCCGTCCACGGAGTCGAGCGCAACCGCGTCCGGGTGTCGCCGCGCCGTCGTCGCCAGGATGTCGATCAGCGTGCGCGGTGGCGGTGCGAACTGCGCCCTGGACAAGACGCCGAGATTCTCGGCGCCGGCAGTCGGTGCAACAGTCACAACCCGACATGGTGTCAAGGGGTGGGCCCCGTAGCCTGCTATCGCCGATTGCCGGCGTGTCGCAATATGCGTCTCGAGAGCCTCACCCGCACCTGAGATAGTTTGCCTGGCAGCACGACTCGGCTGCTGGCAGGCTGACCCGTCGAGCGCAACCCCGACGGGCACCCGGCCGCGCACCGATTCTGCCACCGCCGGCTACTTCTTCTTCTTGCCCTTCTTCTTGTCCTTCTTCTTCGCCTTCTTCTTGGCCATTTTCTCCCCCTCTCTGCTTCGGGCGGCCGCGCCCGCGGACCGCGCATTGACGTCAACACGACATTGCCACGCCGGGCCCACCGGGAGCAACACTTTGTTGACAATCGCCGCGCCGCGACTAGCCTGAGGTCGTGCCGGAGTCCTATGAAAAACGACTCAGCAGAGCGCTTCTGGACCTTCAGGAGATCGCGGATCCGCTGCGTCGGCTGGCAGCGGTGCAGCATGTCCGCGATGCCGTCGAGCGCCTCGAAGTCGAGGCCGTGGCGGCGTCACGAGCTGCGGGTCGCACCTGGACCGAGATCGGGGCGCTCTATGGATTGACGAAACAAGGTGCACAGCAACGCTTCCGACGTAGTACAAAGCGAAAGGCGGGTCACCACCAGGCGCCCGACAACCATCTGTCGAGCGGCTGACGCCCTCCCCTACCGGCGCTCCCATCAGCAGTAGCGCCGGGATCCATCACTCCAGTGCTGCCCCATCGGGCGAGGAAGAACGAGAAACATGCGCCATCGAGTCCCCCGCCGCTTCGAAGTCGCGCCGGACTTCCGGATGCCGAAGCTGCGCAACCTGTTGCCCGCGGGGTCCAGGGTCGTTCTGCGATCGGACAGCTCGGAGCGGGTCTACTACGACACGGCGAGCCGCGATCTGCTGGCGACCGGCGTCTTGCTGTCCCACTCCGGTGACGACGGGCGGTGGCGTTTGGCCTGGAGTGACGCGCCGGCCGAGACCGATGGAGCCGGCCGGAGCGACATCGTCCACCTGTCGTCCGCTGCCGGATCCACCGCCGACCCGACCGGGTCCTCCTCGACCCCGGTCCCGCTGCCGGCGGAGTTGATCGAAGTCACCCTCGGTCTGCGCGGCGGCGCGGAGCTCACCCACGCGGCGACGATCCGGCGACGCCGCGACGAGTACCGCATCATCGACCGCGCGGGCGCCCACCTGCTCACGGTGAGCGAACAGCACTGGCACTCGTCGGTGCCCACCCCGGCTGGCGCCGAGCTCGCCGAGTGGCGGGACCTGGACGTGCAACCGGTCACCGGCGGGCGGGCGCTCGCCGGGTTGATCGCGAAGGCGCTCACCGGAGCAGGCGCCGCGGCCGCCGGTGAACCACGGTCACCGTTGGCCCGGGCGGTCGACCGGACGACTCCCCCGCCCGCCGGGTCCGCAGCGAGGCGCGGCCGGTCGCGGCGCCGCGCCGCCGATTCGGCCGGTGCGGTAGTGCAGTCGTACCTGCGTGAGCAGCAACTCGCGCTCCTCGCCGGCGACGTGGACCTCCGTCGCGGCGGTTCGGCGATCCACCCGACCCGGGTGGCAACGCGGCGGATCCGCAGCGTCGTCCGGGTCTTCGGCGCCCTCTTCGACCCGACCGCAGCAGCGAGACTGGACACCGAACTGGCCTGGTTCGCGTCCTTACTCGGCGAGGTCCGGGACCGGGATGTCCAGCTCACCCGGATGCGCAACCTGCTGGCCGAGGTCCCGGACGAGCTGGCGCTCGGCCCGGTGGCAGCTCGAATCGATCAGCAACTCCTGTCCGAACGAGCCGAACATCAGCGACACCTGGATGCGGCGATGAACAGTGACCGGTATTTCACCCTCCTCCGCGACGTCCGGCGATGGGTCGACGCCCCTCCGTGCCGCCCGGCCGCGCAGAAGCCGGCGGCGACCCTGCAGCGCCGACTGGACAAGACCGTCCGCACGATGCGGGCGGCGCTGAAAGCGGGCCTCGAACACCACGACGACGAACTCCTGCACAAGGCTCGCAAAGCCGGTAAGCGAGCTCGTTACGCCGCCGAGGTGGTCGCCGCATCATCGCGTTCGGGCGGATCCGGGACCGCCACGGGCACCCGCAAACGGGTCCAGAAGACGGCCACCCACCTGGAGAAGATTCAGGACGCGTTGGGCGCGCACCAGGACAGCGTGGTGGCAGCGGCCTTCCTTCGTCGGATGGCCGCTGCCACCGCAGACCGCCCGGACGAGAACGGTTTCACCTTCGGGCTGCTGCACGCCCGCGAGGAGGCCAACGGTCGTCGCAGCCGCCGCCGCGCGAGGACCCTGTTCAAGCGGCATCTGCGCTGATCCCGGCACACCCGGTACGAGGCTCTCAGGCCACTGCCGCCCGGGCGATCGCGATGAACTCCTCGAATCCGGCAGGATCGGCCAAGGCGTCTTGCGACACCGCCGCCGAGATCGCCGCCCCGCCGAGGATGCGCTTGACCGGTACTTCGACCTTCTTGCCGTTGAGTGTCCGCGGAATCAGCGGGACCGGGATGACGCGGCTCGGGACGTGCCGCGGGGACAGGTCGGTCCGGATGATGGTGCGGATCTGCTGCGTGAGCCGCTCGATCTCGCCGCCGGGTTCATCGTCGGCGGGTTCGGGCTCAGCCAGCACGACGAACAGCAGGAGCTCGCCGTCGCCGGCCGCACCGCTGGTGTCCACCACGAGCGAGTCGACGACCTCCGGCAGTCGCTCCACCACTCGGTAGAACTCCGCCGTGCCCATCCGCACCCCACCGCGGTTCAACGTCGCGTCGGACCGTCCCTCGATCACGCAGGAGCCGCGGTCGGTGATCCGAATCCAGTCGCCGTGCCGCCAGTGGCCCGGGTAGTCGGCGAAATAGGCCTCTCGCAGCCGACTTCCGTCGCTGTCACCCCAGAAGTAGACCGGCATCGACGGCATCGGAGCGGTGATCACCAGCTCCCCCACCTCGCCGATCAGAGGAGCACCCTCCGGCGAGAACGACTCGATACGGGCACCCAAAGCTCGGCAGGAGATCTCGCCGGTCCAGACGGGGACATTCGGAGCGCCCCCCACCACCGCGGTGCACAGGTCCGTGCCGCCGGACAGTGAGACGATCTGCAAACGGTTGTCCACCTCGTCAGCGAGCCAGCTGAAGCCGTCCGCGTCCAACGGCGAGCCGGTCGAGCCGATCGCCCGCAGGCAGCTCAGGTCGAAGTCACGCCCCGGCGTGAGACCGGCCTTCCGACAGGCGGTGATGAACGGGGCCGACGTGCCGAAGTAGGTGATGCGGTGTTCCTCGACGAGTCTCCACAGCGCGGACAGGCTCGGATGCCCGGGGCTGCCGTCGAACAGCACGATCGTGGTGTCGGTCAACAAGCCGCCGACGAGGTAGTTCCACATCATCCAGCCGGTGGTCGTGAACCACAGGAAGGTGTCCGCCGGGCCCAGATCCGATTGCAGCCCGACCGCCTTGAGGTGTTCGAGCAGAATCCCCCCGACGGACTGCACGATCGGTTTGGGCAGGCCGGTGGTGCCCGACGAGTAGAGCACCCAGAGCGGCGCCGAGAACGACACCGGTGTGAAGTCGGGTTCGGCGGGGGTGCCGGTGAACTCGTCCCAGCCGACCATTCCGACCGGCGTCGGCGTCCCGAGGGCGGGAATGTGGACCGCGCCCCGCAGGCTCGGGATCGCCGCGCGAATCCGGCTCACCGTGGGCGCGCCGTCGAAGGCGCGACCACCGTATCGGTACCCGTCGACGGCGAGCAGCACCGTCGGTTCGATCTGGCTGAAACGGTCCAGCACGGCGCCGGCACCGAAGTCCGGTGAACACGACGACCAGACGGCGCCGAGCGCTGCGGTCGCGAGGAATCCGACCAGCGCGTGCACCCCGTTGGGCACCAGCGCCGCCACCCGATCACCGGGGCCGACACCGAGGTTGCGCAGACCGTGTTGGGCCGCGCCCACAGCCGCCCGCAGTTCGCCCAGGGTGAGGGTGCGGCTGCTGCCGTCTTCGGTGCAGGCGATCACCACCGCCCGGTCGACGGTCCTGCTCTCGGTCACCCGCAGCGCGTGCTCGGCGTAGCTGAGCGTCCCCCGGGAAACCACTCCACGTCCGGCATCCGCCCGCCGGCCAGCGCCCGCGTCGGCCGCCGATACCACCGGACGTCGTAGAACTCGGCCACTGCGGACCAGAACTCCCCGACGTCGTCCACCGAGTAGCGCCACAACGCGTCATAGTCGGCCGGGGCGGCGCCGGTCCGGGTGCCGACGAAGCGGGCGAACGCCGCGATCTGCGAGCTACGCACCGCCTCCGGCTCCGGGCTCCAGAGCACCGGGGGCACCGCAGACACCGTATGCACCGCAGACAGCGTCTGCCCCGAGGGCGCCGTCTGCCCCGCAGGCACCGCAGACACACCCGCCTCTCGACTCACTCGACACCCTTCCGTTCAGGGGGGAGGACCGCCTGAACCGCAGCGCGCCAGGACGGATCCTGTGGGTAGTCACTGTGCCCGCGGGTGCGGGCCATCGGCCCCTGCATCAAGCCCTCATCCTCGCGGATGGGATCGAGAAGACGCCACTCCGGCCCGTATTCGCGGCGACCGGTCGCCGGATCGGTCCGCTCGGCGGCGAAGTCCGGTGTGCCCTTGCCGAAGAAGTTCGCGCCCGAGAAGCCGGGTTCCTGCACGGCGCGGTGGTGCCAACTGAGCACCGGACCCGCGATCGGGTCGGTGTCCCGGTACAGGTTGCGCCACCGCCTGCCGAAGGCCACCCAGATCCAGCGCAGGAGCTGCAGGTTCACCGCCGACGGAAACGCCTTGGCGAACTGCAGTTGTAGTTGAGATCCGAAGGTCACCAGACCGACTCGGCTCCGCTCCGCAGGCGTCAGCCACAACAGCGCCGCCACGGTGATCAGCGTGCCCTGGCTGTGCGCGGCCACCACCAGTCGATCGGCCGGCCGCTCGGGTGGACATGCGGTCGGGTCCACCAGAGTCCCGAGATGCCAACTGATGCGCCGCCGCAGCCCGGCCACCACATGTTGCGAATACGGGGGCGGCACGAACGGATGGACCCGACGCGGCCAGAAGGCGACCACGTCCCAGATGACATTCAATCCGCGCCGCGCCTTCTCCGCCTTCAGGGCGCCCCGGCCGAGGACGAGGAGCGACGCAGCGAGTCCGGAGAGCGACCAGGTGCCCAGCCACACCAGCCAGCCCGCCGAGCTACCACTGAGGCCCGACGTCCAACCCAGCGACCACTCCAGTGCGCGGAGCACGGCGTTCGGCGACGGCTTGTCCTCCAACTGCAGGCGTTCCTCCAGCCCCGCCATGATCGACATCACCATGCCGACCACCGCGAACAACGCGAACGCCCCCGGGATGAAGTTCTTCAGGCGGGCCAGGAACATCGCCCGGCCGACTCGGCTGACCCATTCCGCGGGCAGTCCGAGCGGCGGCAGCGCGTGGCGGGCGAACGCTTGAACCGCCGCCCACTCGAACGCCGATCGGCGGATGAGCATCAGCACACCGACTCCCACCCCCAGGGCCACCAGCTCGACGACCGTCTCGCCCCAGGCGTAGGCGACACGCTGGAAGATGGAGGTTACGGTCACCGAGGTGGTCACACTGATCTTGTTGATGGTGCTCTGCACCGCGAACGTGAAGGCTGCGGCGAAGCCGACGCACAGGAACGCCCCGACCGCGGCCAGCAACCACACCGTCATCCCGCCCGCGAACCGGCGGAACGCGTCCTCGGCCGGCTCCCCGGCGGGGTCGCCCGAGGGCTCTGGGACAGCCCTGCCGCGGTCTGCGCCCCTCGTGCTCAGCGCTAGACCGGCGGCCGCCGGAAGCAGCACCAGGAGTGCGCTCACCATCGCGATCAGCAGCACCATCGCCACCGCACCGATGCCGGGGAGGCCCCCGTCCCGCGTCAGGTATCCGTCGGCGGACATCGAGGTCATGCCGTTGTGGAAACCGACGGTCAACGCCGCGAACACCAGCAGGAACATCCCGAGGTAGAACACCGCGTGCGAAATCCACCGGGCGGACGCGTGCCAGCGCCGATGGCTGGTCGGATCGTTCGGATCCCCCAGCAGCACCACCACGACCGCATTCAGCGCGAACAACACGAACGCCGTCAACCGGCCGCTCTGGGCGGTCGACGACCCGGTTTCGGCGAGCGGCCAGAGCAAGAGCGCCACCAGCAGATGCAGCGGCGCTGCCGAGTGCAGCCGCCGCAGGGTCGGGGCATCCGGGTCGCCGGCGAAGAATTCGGGGTCGGCCAACCTGCTCGTCAGCTCCTCGCGGCGGGGCAGCCTCGTCGGATCGATGAGCGGCTGCCGAGGCGCGGTCGGGCGTTCCGCCCGCTGCCGGGGCGAATCGGTCGGCGGGGCCGCCGACGCCGACGCCGCACCGGGCGCCGCGTGCACAGCCTCGGCCGCCTCGTCGGACGCCGCACCCTGACGCCGCTCGGTGTCGTTGTGCTGATCCTGGCCCGGCTCCTGCCCCATCTTGTTGGTGCGGCCGAACTGATAGAACAGCCAGACCATCGCGATCGGCAAGGTCGTCGCGGCCACCAACCACCACTGCCGCCCGCCGCCGATGCCCGCACGCTGGAACTGCCAGGCGTACAAGTCCATCGCCACCTCGACGGCGGCGAATACCAGCAGGCACGTCATGGCCAGCCCCACGATGCGCAGCGCCGCACCCGCCAGCGCCGACCAGAATCTCCCGGTCCGGTCGACCGGCTGCGACAGGGTGAACGACGCCGCGTTGACCAAGCCGAACGGGATGATCAGCAGCCAGAGCGCCTGCGTCCAGGAGCCCGACGTGAAGCGGCCCCAGTGGAACGCCTCGACGACGCGTCCGAGCTCTGGCTGATCCTCCTTGCCGTGCGAATCGGCGGGGCGGAAGAATCTGCCTCGATCGTCCCCCGCCACCTGGATCACGAATGCGCTGTCCAGAATGCTCTCCGGCGGTGTTCCGGACACGCCGTGCACCCGGAGCTCGACCCAGTGCGCCGGAGCGTTGACTGCGTCGTTCGCCAGCGAACTCTCGCCGGGGGTCATGGGCGAAACCTAGCAGTGGTTGCGGCCGGCGGCGCCGAAGAATGTCGACGAATTATCGGGGTGGTCGAGCCGGGCCGCTGTCAGCGCTCCGGAATCACTGCTGGTAGACGACGTCCGTCAGGTATCGGTGGAAACCCAGGCGTTCGTAGAGCCGCAGGGCGGGCATGTTGTCCCCCTCCACGTACAGCATCACCGGGCCGACCCCACGCTCGGCCAGATGCTGCAGCCCGCGCACGGTCAACGGCTCGCCCAGGCCCCGCACCGGCGACAACGGGTCGACGCCCAGCACGTACACCTCGCCGATCGGCGGCGCATCGGCACCGAGTGCGGTGCCGTTCCCGCCGGGCGTCGGATCGACGGCGTGGATCTTCGTCCAGTGGAAGCCGAGGATCCGCTCTCGACGACCGGCCACGGTCACCACCGAGTCTTCCGGCAGGTCCGCGGACGGCGAGTCGGACGAGTCCGGTGGCGAGCCCGGGCGCCGCGTCGGGTCTGACACGGATCCGATGTCCGCCGGGTCCGCGTCGACCACCGCGAGGAAGAATCCCGCCGGATCGAACCAGTCCTGCGCGCACTGGAGTCGCAGTCCGGCCCGATCGAGCCGACTCTGTTCGGGGTGCCAGGCGAACGCGCGTCGGTTCACCGCGAGGAACGCGTCGTCGTCCTGACCGGGTACGAACGCCCGCAGGGTGACCCCGGGCGGCAGGCTCGGCACCCCCGGCAGAACGAGCTCGGGCCCAGCCGGTGACCGACGGAGCTGAAGCAGTGTCCGTACCGGGTGCAATTCGAGGCGTTGCACCAATCCGCGGGCCGCCGGGAGATCACCGTGCGCCCACACCCTGACCGGCTCGGGAGCAGCATCTGAACTCGACCTGTGGACGAGACCGTCGAGCAGCATCAAACCCATCCCGCGACCGCGATGACTCGGCGCGACGGCCAATTCCGCGGGATCCGTGCCCGGCCGGACGGCCAGGCCGACCAGTTCCGCGCCGTCGGTGATCGCCCGGTAGGAGGTGGCCGCAACCGGCGGGGCCGCGGCGACCTGCCCGCTGGTGTCGAACGCCGCCGCCACAGACTCGACGACGTGGCCGGAGAAGGGGGCGGACCCGTCGGCCTCGACGCACAGCTCCTGCAGGCTGTTCACGGCGGCGATCGGCGGCGGGATCCGCGACCAATCGTGGACCGTGATCAACGATTTACCGGGGAGGCCTGCTCTTCACGCAGCGGCGAGCGGGCCGGTGGCACCATCTTGTAGCCGACGTTGCGCACGGTGCCGATCAACGATTCGTGCTCGGAACCGAGCTTCGCGCGCAGCCGTCGCACGTGCACATCCACCGTGCGGGTGCCGCCGAAGAAGTCGTAACCCCACACCTCGGTGACGAGTTGCTCGCGGGTGAAGACGCGGGAGGGGTGCTGCGCCAGGAACTTCAACAATTCGAATTCCTTGTATGTGAGCTCCAGCACCTTGCCGCGCAGCCGTGCCGTGTAGGTGTCCTCCTCGATCGTCAAATCTCCCAGGCTGATCAGCCCGGAATTCGACGCGGGATTGCTACGACCGGCCAACAGCCGCAGTCGACAATGCACCTCGGCCGGGCCCGCGGCGGCGAGTACCACATCCGAGACGCCCCACTCCGGGCCGATGGCCACGATCCCGCCGTCGGTGACGACGGCGAGGATCGACACGTCCAGCCCGCCGGTGCCGAGCAGGCGACACAGGTTGCGCGCCGCCGCCAAATCCTGGCGTGCATCCAGAATCACCAGGTCATAGGGCCCGGACGTGACGAGCGAAGCGGCTTCAGGGGCTGCCGAGCGAACGTTGACCGGGAGCAGGTCCAGCGCGGGAAGCACGCTGTTCGGGTCGAGATCAGTGGTGAGTAACAGCAGATCCACTCGGCAACTCCTTTCTCAAACTGGAGGAGTCCACGCAGTCCATCCGCCAACGGACGTCGACGCTCATTCGACATTCAGTCGACGTCGACAGCTCGCAACATGGGCTTCATCTGTGCAAATGATAACGGGTGGCGGCGCTCGCACTGATCGAACGGATCACATCGCCACGGCTGATCGACCGGCGAGGCCCGGCGACGACGGCGGGTCATCACATCGTGCGGGAATGACGACCGCGGCTGTCAGGATGGCTGCATGCTGCGACGAGGCGGGCAGTCCGTGGACCCAAGTGGTCCGCAGCCGGTATCGACTGTCACCGGCGATGGGGTCCGACTGTCCGGGCTGTACTTCCGGGGCCCGGCCGTACCCGTTCCGACCGACCCCGCCTTCGTCGTATGCCACGGTTTGAGCAACTCCACCGCGGACCCCGCCGCGCGGGCGATCATGCAGACCCTCGCTCGCAGCGGCGCGGTGTTCGCGTTCGACTTCCGCGGGCACGGCGGCTCCGGCGGCAGATCGACCGTCGGTCGGGACGAGGTGCGCGACGTCGACGCGGCGATCGCCTACGCCCGGGCCGCCGGTCACCCACGGGTCGCCGTCATCGGTTTCTCGATGGGCGGAGCGGTCACCCTCCGGCATGCGGGAACTGTGCGGCACGATCCGCTGCTCGACCACCGGCCGGACGTCGTGGTATCGGTGTCGGCGCCCGCCCGGTGGTTCCTCCGCGAGAGCCGTTTCATGCTGCGGGTGCAGTGGCTGCTCGAACATCCGTTGGGACCGCTGGTCGGCATCCGGATCGGTATCCGGCTGGGCGCCCCGTGGCCCGAGGTGCCGTCCTGCCCATTGGAGGACGTGGCCGATATCGCGCCGGTGCCGCTGCTACTCGTGCACGGCACCGCAGATCACTATTTCCCGCCGGACCAGGCACGCATGCTCCATCGCGCCGCCCCCGGCAGCGAGTTGTGGCTGATCGACGGAATGCGCCACGGCGAGTCCGGGGTGTCGCCCGAGACGGTATCCGCCATCGCTGCCTGGTGCGGTGACCCCGCGTTGCGAACGGCCGACGACCCCGTCGAACCCAGCCGGGGCTAACTTTCCAGTCTCCGACGCTGGTACCTTCTCTTCCTATGGAATCGGGCGCACAAACGGCGAGGCATGCTGTCGGCCTGGCTGCCATGTGTATCGCCGACCCGATGCTGACCCAGCGACGCACGATCGACCTGCATCGGGTCGACAGCGCGCTCTGTCGCCACCACCCCGTCCGCTGACGTTCGCACCGCGAATCGCCGATCCTTCGACGGCGACGCCCCCGGTCGATCAACCGGACCGCGTGTCCCCGCGGCGCACTGCCGACACAGCCTGACGCCCCGCGCGAGGATTTGTCCGACCAGCACGTCCGACTAGCACGTCCGACCTGTACGCCCCGATAAGCCGCCCGTAGCGACACACCCCAGTAGCACCACACCCGAGAGCACGACGCCCGCACAGCAACCCGAGCAGCAACCCGAGCAGCAACCCGAGGAGAAGCACACCATGAGCCGTACCGACAGCCTGGTCAGCACCGACTGGGCCAATGACCACCTCAATGACGAGGGTCTGGTTTTCGTCGAGGTCGACGAGGACACCAGTGCCTACGACGGCGGCCACATCCCCGGCGCCGTCAAGATCAGCTGGAAGGACGACCTGCGGGACAAGGTCGTCTACGACTTCATCGACAAGGCAGGCCTGGAGGCGTTGCTCTCCGCGAAGGGCATCGGCAACGACGACACCATCGTGCTGTACGGCGGCAACAACAACTGGTTCGCCGCGTACGCATACTGGTTCTTCAAGCTGTACGGCCACCAGAATGTCCAGCTGATCGACGGCGGCCGCAAGAAATGGGAACTCGACGGGCTGGCCCTGACCAGCGATCCGGTCCAGCGGCCCGCGACGCAGTACAAGGCCGCGGACGCCGACCTGTCGATCCGCGCGTTCCGGGATGACACGGTCGCCGCCATCGGCACCAAGAACCTGATCGACGTGCGTTCGCCCGGCGAGTTCGCCGGTCAGCTCGGCGCCCCCGCCCATCTGCCGCAGGAGAACGCGCAGCGTCGCGGACACGTTCCGAGCGCGATCAACATCCCCTGGTCGAAGGCCGCCAACGAGGACGGCACCTTCAAGTCGGATGCCGAACTGACCGATCTGTACGCAGCCGAGGGCTTCGACGACGCCAAGGAGTCCATCGCCTACTGCCGCATCGGGGAGCGCTCCAGCCACACCTGGTTCGTGCTGACCGAGCTGCTCGGCAAGAAGAACGTCAAGAACTACGACGGCTCCTGGCTCGAGTACGGCTCGCTCGTCGGCGTCCCGATCGAACTCGGCGCCTCGTCCACCACCACCGGCAAGTAGGGAGACCACCATGTGCGCAGCACCCGAACAGAAGCTCGACCTGCCCGAGGGCACCGACACCGTGACTCAGGCCGTGATCCAGGGCCGCGTCCTGGCCGGGCCGGATCCAGTCGCCGGGGCTCACGTCCGCCTACTCGACGGCACCGGCGAGTTCACCGCGGAGGTGGTGGCCTCCCCGGAGGGTTCGTTCCGCTTCTACGCCGGCCCCGGTTCGTGGACGGTCCGAGCACTGTCCCGCAACGGTAACGGCCAGTCTGACGTCGCAACCCAGTACGGCGTCTACTCCGTGGACGTGCTGGTCAGCTGATCTGACGTGCTGGTCAGCTGATCATGACGTGCTGGTCAGCTGATTTGACGGGGGTGTGTCGCTGCGGCGGCACACCATCGAAGCCCTCAGGTACTGCTGATCGAATTCGACGAGCCCAGTAGGCTGGCGTGGTGGAAATCTTCTACACCAGCCTGCTGGTGCTCGTCGCGTTGTTGATCACCTGGTTCGCGTTCTACGTCGTCTATCGGCTGCTGCACGAAGACAAGTGAACGGCGATACCAATCCGGACGACACCAATCCGGACGACACCAATCCGGACGAGACAAATCCGGACGAGAGCAAACCGGACGCCACCAATCCGGACGACACCGAGCAGCAGCCGTCGGCTCCGGCAGTAGATCCGCCGGGGAACGCCGATGACGAATCCGCCGTCGAGGTGCCGGACTCACCCGCAGGTCTGATCCGCGGCTGGGGTGATGCGGCACTGGCGGCCGCGATCGAGCGCAGCGCCTCACCGCGCGGCACGACGGCACTGAACATCGGCGACACCGTCCCGCTGCCCATCCCCGCGGACACCGCCAACCTCCGGTTGGGGCCGGGCCTGAACGACTCCAACCTGTCGGTGCTGCCGCTGGTGGGCGTCTGGCGGGGCGAGGGCCGGTTGCACACCCCCGGTACGGCGGAGGAGCGGGTCTTCGGGCAGCAGTTGACCATCTCGCACGACGGGCGGGGTTTCCTGCGGCACGAATCGGTGAGTTGGCTGATCGAACCCGGCGGCGCCGGCGAGTCCGCCGAACCGGTACCGGGCGATCGGGAAGTGGGCTGGTGGCGTCCTCAGCACGACGGCACCGTGGAGTTGATCGTGGTCGGGGCGGACGGTGTGGTGGAGGTCTACTACGGCGCCGCCCAGACCCTCGCCTCCTGGTCGCTGGGCACCGACGCCGTCGTTCGGACGACGAGCGCTCCACCGGTCGCCGGCTCCACCCGCCTGTACGGCATCGTCGAGGGCAAGCTCGCCTACGTGGTGGAGCGCGCGACGGCGGAGCACCCCCTGCAACCGCACGCCTCGGCCCTGCTGGAGCGGGTCGCCGGCTGATCGGCGGCATCTCGACTCCCCGGACGATCTTCGCGCTACCGCCAGTGACCGGGCGTAGCGTTCCAGTGATGAGGCCGACCACTGGATGCGGACGTTGATCGCCGGTTGGCCGACCGCGGTCGTACTGCTCGCGGCGATCGCAGGCGCGGTCATCGCCGACTTCCTGAATCTCGTCGCCTGGCGGATCCCGCAGGACCTCCCATTGCCCGGTCGCCAACGGCACCGCGCCGATCGAGAAGTCGGAAGCGCCGGGCCACCAGCGGAACCCGCACGCATGGCCGCCGACTCCTCCACACCCCCATCGCCTATCGCAGCCGCCGCCAGCCACGGCCCCGACCGGGCGGTGGCGCCCTGGCTGATTCGGGTGGTCACCGCGCTGCTCTTCGCCGCGACGGCCTGGCGATTCGGTGTGTCGTGGGCCCTTCCGGCGTTCCTCTATCTCGCCGCGGCCGCAGTGGTTCTGACCATCACCGACCTGCAGCACCAACGGCTGCCCAATGCGCTGGTCGGGTTCTCCGCGGTCGCCGCGCTGGTATTGCTGCTCATCGCCGCCGCCGGCACCCGTGACTGGTCTCGACTCCTGCAGGCCCTGGTGGGCGGAACCGCCCTGTTCGTCGTCTTCCTGGTGCTCGCCATTCTGGCGGGCTCGATGATGGGAATGGGTGACGTGAAACTGGCCTTCGTGCTCGGTCTGTACCTCTCCTTCCTGAGCGTGCGCGCCCTGGTCCTCGGCGCGGCCGGAGCCTTCGTGTTGTCAGCGCTGATCACCCTCGGACTGCTCCTCACGCGTCGAGTGGGGCGGAGATCGCTGGTGCCGTTCGGGCCGTCGATGATCGCTGCGGCTGTGGCGGTCGTCGTCTGCGGTCTGTCCTGAGCCTGCCGCGCCGGTTGAGGCGCTAGCGGACCCGCGGGTCCGAGGGCCGGCACGCGTGAGAGGCCCGACACGCTGCGGATGTCATGTGATCCCGGATACACCAAAGGCGACCCACTGGGTGGCGCCGTCATCCTTTCGCCGCGCCGGCGTCACCTGAGGTGCCCATTGCGACCCTGACGGGCGCCGACGGTCGGTTCGACACACCAAAGGATCGTCTTGGCTACACCACACTCACCCGCGGTCACCGCGGTCATTCCGGTGGGCGACGACTACCGGGGGTTACATTGTGTGGGTGATCCGCTACTCTGCGTGTTAGCACATGGAAGTGGTGCACCCCTTCCGAACGCTGCAGGAGAGACCTGGATCACACCAGGATTCCGGCGAAGTCGCGTGACTACCACTGCAACCGCCCGTCCCATCCCCAGTAAGACCCGCACCATCCACACCCACCCGCAGTACTCACAAGGAGTCCCCGTGATCAAGCTCTACGCCGCCCTGTTCGTTCTCGGCCAGGACATCAAGGACCGTTTCCAGAACGAAGATCGTGGCGCCACCGCGGTCGAGTACGGCCTGCTGGTCGGCCTCATCGCAGTCGTCATCATCACCGCGATCACCCTGCTGGGCACCAAGCTGAACACCCTGTTCGGCACCATCAACACCAAGCTGTAATCCGATGACCGCCACGTTCCTCTCCACGGCGGCTCTCCGGCTCTACTCGACGCTCCACCTGCTTGGCCAGGACGCCAAAGCGCGTTTGACCAACGAAGACCGCGGCGCCACCGCAGTCGAGTACGGCCTGCTGGTCGGCCTTATCGCAGTCGTCATCATCACCGCGGTCACCCTGCTCGGCACCAAGCTGAACGGCCTGTTCGGCACCATCAACAGCGGGCTCTGAGCGCGTGTCGCTCCTCGATGTTCGGCCCGACCGGGCAACCACCCGGCGGGCCGAACCTCGAAGCGGTTGCACTGCAACGTACCTCATCGCAGCCGGGATATCACCAGCTGCCACCTCACCTTCATTGGCATGACCCGCACGGGCATGCCATCTCAGGCATGCCATCTCCCGGCGTGCCATCGCACGGCACGCCATTCCCACGGCATGCCGTCTCACGCAGCCCGCTCGCTGCGCGTTCCACCCGCACATCCACCCGTCAGCAAGGAGCAGGTCGTCATGCCGAAGCGCCGGTCCGACTCGGGGGCAGTTGCCGTTGAGTTCGCGATGCTGGTGATGCCGCTGCTGTTGCTGCTGTGCGGAATCGTCGACTTCGGCTACGCCTACAACCAGCAGATCTCGGTCACCGCCGCCGCCCGCGAGGGCGCTCGGACGATGGCCGTGCAGAACGATCTCACGGCCACCCGCAGCTCTGTGCGCGCCGCCACCCCGGTCCTGTCCCCTGCATTGACCGACGCCCAGATCACCATCTCGCCCCAGACCTGCGCCGTGGGCAGCACTGTCACGGTGACGGTCAAGTATCCGATGGGGTCGATCACCGGCCTCTTCAACCCGCTGATGAACGGCAAGCAGCTCACCGGAATCGGGGTGATGAGATGCTCCGGCTGAAAGAGGACCGCGGAGCGGTCGGCGTGATCATCGTCTTCATGATGATCCCGCTGTTGGTCTGCGCCGCGCTGGTGATCGACGTCGGCGCCGCATACGCCCAGAAACGCCAGGTTCAGGCCGCAGCCGACAGCACCGCCCTGGCCATCGCGCTGGACTGCGCTCGCAACAACTGCGGAAGCATGACCTCCACCGCGAAGACCATGACCGACGCCAATGTTCGCACCGGCACGGCCAGCAGCACGGCCACGAAAAATGGCAACGTCATCTCGGTCGCCACCACCTCCGTCGTCCCCTACTCGTTCGCGCCGGTGATCGGCATCAACAGCGGCACAGTCACCGCCCGCAGTTCGGCCTCGTGGCAAACCCCGTCCGCGGTGATCTCGGTGCTGCCGATCGCCTTCTCCTGGTGCGCATTTCAGGCGCAGACCGGCGGCGGCCTGCCGTCCGGCTCCACGGTGACGGTCATTCACTTCCCCAAGTCCGACGCGAGTGCCTGCAACGGCCCCAGTGGCAACCCGGTGCCCGGTGGTTTCGCCTGGCTCAACACCGACTCGGGGAGCTGTACCGCGAACTCCAGCATCGCCGCCGCTCAGACCTACTCGGACCCCGGGCGGTCAGTCCCCCAGGGCTGCAGCAACAGCGACTTCACTGCGCAGCTCAACCAGACCATGCTGCTGCCCGTCTTCGACACCTTCGGCGGTACCGGCTCCGGCGCTTGGTATCACATCTACGCGTACGTCGGATTCAAGATGACCGACTACTTCTTCGGCGGCCAGAACAAGTCGTCCAACCCTCCGTGTAGCGGCAGCAACAACTGTATCGCCGGCTATTTCACCTATGTGGTGGACGCCGCCCAAGCACTCACCCTCAGCAGCACCGCACCCGACCTCGGGGCCCGCTCCGTCAAACTCACCTCTTAGGGATTGATCAACGTCATGAAAAGTCGCCTCATCGCCGCGACTCTCGCCGTCGCACTCGGCGCGGTCGGCACGGTCGTGCTCGTCTCTTATGTGAACGGTTCGACCGGACAGCAGGCCGCCGCGGCGGGCGGCACCGTACAGGTGCTCGTCGCCTCGGCGGAGATCCCCGCGGGTGCGTTGGGCACCACTCTTTCAGGCTTGGTGACCACCAGAACCCTCCCGGCGGAGGCCGTCCTGGACAACAGGGTCACCGACCTCGCCCAGCTCGCCGATGAGGTGGCCCTGGTCCCGATCGCACCGGGCGAGCAGCTGCTCGCAGCGAAGTTCGCGGTGCAGAAGAGTAAGTCGTTCGAGATTCCGCCGACTTTCCAGCAGATCAGCATTCTGCTGGATCCGCAGCGCGCGCTCGGCGGCACACTCGAGGTGGGTGACACCGTCGGTGTCTTCATCTCCGAGGAGCTCGACACCAAGCCCGTTTCGCAGAGCCATCTGACCCTGCACAAGGTCCGCGTCACCGCGGTGAAACAGTTCACCGCATCGGTCGGCAAAGCCGACGGCAGCGGTGACGCCGCCACCGACGCGAGCATCACGGCGTCGGTCGACCCGACAGCGAAAGTTCTTTTAACGCTCGCAGTCTCGGCTGCAGACGCCGAGAAGATCGTGTGGGGCTCGGAGTTCGGCACGATCTGGCTGTCCAACGAACCTGAGACCGCAGACGTGGCCGGCACCCAGATCATCGACGGGGTCAAGGTGTATCAGTGAACCGAATCGTACTGGCCACCCTGGACACGGACTTCGATCGTCGGCTTCGACTGGCCGTGGGCAGCGATGCAGTGGAGCTGCTGCGACCCATCGCCCCCAACGATCCGTCGCGGCTGCTCATCGAGCTCACCGCCGGCGGCCTGCCGAACACCATCGTCTTCGGGCCTGGCGTCACCAGCGAAGCAGCGCTCACCGTCTCCCGGCACCTCGACCAGAAGAACCCGGGCACCTGCGCGGTGGTGCTCGCCACCGGCCTGCCGGCGGAAGAACTGCTGATCGCGATGCGTTCCGGCGTCCGCGACATCGTCGTACCCGACGCCGAGGTCAGCGAACTGCGCGAGGTGATGGAGCGGGCGACCGCTGCTGCGAACCGTCAGCTGGCGGTGCAGGACGGCGACGCCGGCACCCGGCCGCGTGGCCGGGTGATCCCCGTCATCTCCCCCAAGGGTGGGTGCGGAAAGACCACCGTGGCAACCAATCTCGCTGTGGGCCTGGCTCGCCTCGCGCCGCACAGCACGGTGATCGTCGACCTCGACCTGCAATTCGGCGACGTGGGCAGCGCATTACAACTCGCGCCCGAGCAGGGACTGTCCGAGGCGGCACAGGCGTCCCAACTGGACGCACTCGCCATCAAGACATTCCTCACCCCGCACCCCTCCGGTCTGCTCGCCCTGTGCGCACCCGATTCGCCGGCCGCCGCCGATGCCATCACCAGCGACGACATCAGCCGGATCATCGAACTGCTGGCCACCGAATTCCGTTACGTGGTGATCGACACCTCGCCCGGCTTGGTCGAGGAGACCTTGGCCGCCCTGGATTCAGCCAGCGATGCGGTCATGGTCTGCGGGATGGACGTGCCCAGCATACGCGGACTGCACAAGGAGATCGGCATCCTGCGGGAGCTGGGTCTGGACCGCCTCAACCGGCACATCGTGCTCAACTTCGCGGACCGCAACAACGGGCTGACGGTCAAGGACGTCGAGACCGTCATCGGCGCCACCGTCGACCTGGTCGTTCCGCGATCCAGCTCGGTGCCGCTGTCCACCAACCGCGGGGTGCCGCTCGTACAGGACGGCAGCCCACGCGACCCCGCCACAAAATCCCTTCAAACGCTCGTGGGACGGTTCCAGGTGCAACTCAAGAAGACCAGCGGACGCGGCGCCAGGCATCGGGCGGCAGCGTAATGAACCTCGCCCAACGGCTCGCCGCCGCCCGACAGAACGCTCCCGGCGCCCTGCCGGTGACCATCACGGCCACTGCGCCGGCGCTGGTCGTCCCGGACGTCGAAGCGACTCGTTTCGAGCTGCAGCCGCCCAGCGCCCCACGGCTGGCACTCGTGCCGACATCGGACCCGGTGCTCGAGCCGGCGCCCGCAACCCAGCTGGCCGCGGCTCCCGTCCACGCCATCCCCACCGGCGCTGGCATCGGCATCGGCACCGGCACCAGTGCCGGCAAAGGCTCCGCCGGGAATCTCGCCCAGCGGCTGCAGGCCACCCGGCCGGCGGTCGAAACGCACGCCGCCAAGTCGGCCGGCTCCTCGACCATCGTCGTCACACTGCCCTCAGATCCGATGGGGAAGCTCAAGGAACGCGTCACCAAGGCGCTCTTCGAGCGGGTCGGCGGTCGGCTGAACGACGTCTCGATGGCGGAGGAGAAGCTGCACGCCCTAGTCCGGGACGAGCTGTCCCAGGTGGTCGACCACGAGGAGATCCCACTCACCCCGGGCGAGCGCCAGCGACTGCTGTCCGAAGTCACCGACGACCTGATCGGTCACGGCCCGTTGCAGAAGTTCCTCGACGACCCCAAGGTCACCGAGATCATGGTCAACGGTCCGGACATGATCTTCGTCGAGAACGACGGCAAGTTGGTGCGCTCGACGGCACGGTTCGCCTCGGAGGAGCACCTGCGCCGAGTGATCGAGCGCATCGTCTCCCGAGTCGGCCGTCGAATCGACGAGTCGTCGCCGCTGGTCGACGCTCGACTGGCCGATGGATCCCGGGTCAACGCCATCATTCCGCCGCTGGCCTTCAGCGGCTCGTCGCTCACCATCCGAAAGTTCGCCAAGGACCCGTTCCAGGTCGAGGACCTGATCGCGTTCGGCACGTTGTCGCCTGAGATGGCCGAGCTGCTACAGGCCTGCGTCGAGGCCCGGCTGAACATCATCGTGTCCGGCGGCACCGGCACCGGTAAGACGACGCTGCTCAATGTGCTGTCCTCGTTCATCCCGGCCGCCGAGCGGATCGTGACGATCGAGGATGCGGTCGAGTTGCAACTTCAGCAGGACCACGTGGTGCGCCTGGAGAGCCGCCCCAGCAACATCGAGGGCAAGGGCGAGATCACCATCCGCGACCTGGTCAAGAACTCCCTCCGGATGCGCCCCGACCGCATCGTGGTCGGCGAGTGTCGTGGCGGCGAGACCCTGGACATGCTGCAGGCGATGAACACCGGTCACGACGGATCACTGTCCACCGTGCACGCCAACTCGCCGCGGGCCGCCGTGTCCCGGTTGGAGACGCTGGTCCTGATGGCCGGTATGGATCTTCCGCTCCGCGCCATTCGGGAGCAGATCGCCTCCTCCATCGACGTCTTCGTCCAGCTGAACCGATTGCGCGACGGAACCCGACGGGTCACCTATGTCACCGAGGTCCAGGGCATGGAGGGCGACATCGTCACCCTGCAGGACGCTTTCATCTTCGACTACAACGCCGGCGTCGACAGCAAGGGCAAGTTCCTCGGGAAGGCGGTGCCCACCGGTGTCCGCCCCCGCTTCACCGACAAGTTCCGCGACCTCGGGATCAATCTCTCGCCCACGGTCTTCGGCGCGCCACCCCGATTGGGGGGACGATGACCGCCCCGCTGATCGTCGGCCTGGTCATCGGGTGGGCCGCCCTCGGTGCCGCCTTGTACGCCTTCTTCAGCGGCGCGCGTCGGGTGCCGCTCGACCGGCGGACGCTGGTACACACCACGCCGCAGCCCGACCAGGTCGCCGCGTCCACCCAGCGGGTGGTCGACGTCCTGCAGCAGGCACTGGTCCGGTTCGGCCGGCTCGAGCCACTCGCCGAGGCACTCGACAGCGCGGGCTCGGAAACCGAGCCCGCCGAATACCTGGCGAAGGTCTTGGGATTCACCGCGGCCGCAGCGGCCACCGGTGCGTTCTACGGCGGGCTGCCGCTGGCGCTGCTCTCCCTAGTGGCGGTGCCGCTGCTCGCCAAGATGATGTTGGGCTTCAAGGCGAACCGGCGACGCGCTCAATTCGCCGACCAACTCGACGACACCTTGCAACTACTGGCGGGCAGCCTTCGGGCCGGCCACAGCCTGCTGCGTGCCATCGCCGCCGTCGCCACCGAGGCGGACGAGCCCACCGCGAGCGAGTTCAATCGCATCGTCAACCAGACGGGAGTCGGGCGCGAGCTCGGCGACGCCATGACCGAGACCACCGACCGCACCCAGTCTCAGGACTTCGGGTGGGTGGCCCAGGCGGTCGCGATCCATCGCGAGGTCGGTGGCGACTTGGCCGATGTGCTGGACACGGTCGGCAACACCATTCGAGAGCGCAACCAGATCCGGCGTCAGGTCAAGGCGCTCAGCGCCGAGGGCAAGATGTCGGGAATCGTGCTGATCATGCTCCCGATCGGCATTGCGGGCTTCCTGAGTATCAGCAGCCCGGACTACCTGGGCAAGCTCACCCACAGCTTCGTGGGCTGGTCGATGATCGGCGCCGCCGTCCTGATGATGCTGGCCGGTGGCTTCTGGTTGAAGAAGGTCGTCAGCTTCAAGTTCTGAGCAGCATGCACACCGCAGTTCTCAATTCTCGATTCGCATCATGCACTGCCCGCTCACGCTTCGCCCGTGCCGCCGAGCGGCGCACTCCCGTCTCATCCGATATCCGTGCGAGCCACGTCTGGCTCGCCGGCAGTAGAAAGGCAGGTCGGTGATGCCTCCGATCATTCTCGTCGCGGCGGGGCTCGTCGGCGCTGCCGCGAGTTTCGGTCTGTGGCTGGTCCTCTCGCCACAGGGTCGAGTCCGCCAGGAGGTGGTGGCCAACGTCACCAGCGGGATCCGATTCGCGACGAGCGCCGGTGCTGCGGACCCGACCGAGGTTCCGGCGATCGTCGCGCGCCTCGCCGTTCCCGGCACACGGGCTCGCATCGAACGCCTGATCGCGAAGGCGGGGCACCCCGCGGCTTGGCCGATGCGCAAGGTGCTGATAGCGAAACTGGGCATGCCCGCAGTCGCGGCCGCGCTGGGCGCGCTGTACGTTCTCGGTGGGCCGTCGACGATGCGCGTGCTGATGGCGACGGTCTTCGTCGTCGTGGCGCACTTCGTGCCCGATCTGCTGCTGATCAGCGCCGGTCAGGAACGGCAGGCCCAGATCGCGCTCGAACTCGCCGACACTCTTGATCAGATGACGATCGGCGTCGAGGCGGGCCTCGGATTCGAATCCGCCATGCTGCGAACCGCGCGCAACGGCAAGGGTGCCCTGTCCGAGGAGCTCATGCGGACGTTGCAGGACATGCAGCTCGGCATGTCGCGCCGCGAGGCGTATCTCGCGCTGGCCGCGCGAACCTCGGTACCCGACCTCCGCCGTTTCCTCCGGGCGGTCATGCAGGCCGACGCATTCGGCGTGGCGATCGCCGACGTGCTCCGGACCCAAGCCGCCGAGATGCGGATGAAGCGCCGGCAGCGCGCTGAGGAGAAGGCGATGAAGATCCCGGTGAAGGTGATCTTCCCGCTGATGTTCTGCATCCTGCCCGCACTGTTCATCGTGCTGATGGGCCCGGCCGTCATCGACGTGATGAAGGCCTTCTCGAACTGATCCTCCGTGTGGCCCCTTATGACCTCGCATGACCTCGATCGCACCGAGACGCGGCGCGGGCCCTCCCATCTCATGGGAGGGGTCGCGCCGCTCTCGTGTTCACGGGCGGCCACAAAGCACCGAATGGGTGAACGTTCAAGAACCCGCGTGATGGCAGCACCGGTCCGCCGTTTCTCTTGTAGCAGGCAGGAGAACGCGAACAGCGTCAGTGCACCCCCTCCGCCCCAAGCGCCCCATCCGTTGCAGTCCTCTTCAAGGAGACCCCGTGTCCGAGTCCGTCCTGCCCACCGTCGCCCGTCGCAGGCGTTTCCGCGCCCCGCTGATCATCGCCGCGGGCCTGCTCGCCACGCTCACCCTCGCATTCAGCACCAGCGGCGTCCTGGCCGGATTCACCGCCAGCATCACCAACAGCGCCAACAGCGTCGGCTCCGGCACCCTGCTCATGAAGGAGAACCAGACCACCACCAACTGCCTCTCCTCCACCGCCGGCACCGTCTCCACCGCCAACGCCGGCACCTGCTCCACCATCAACAAGTACAACGGCAGCATCGTCGCCGTCCCCGGCGTCGCCCTCACCTCCACCATGACGATCACCAACATCGGCACCATCGCCGCCCCGACCTTCACCCTCCTCCCCGGCACCTGCTCCGCCGCCGCCAACGCCGGCTCCACCGCCTCCGGCACCGGCACCGCCACCTTCTGCACCAAGGTCGACGTCACCATCAACAACAACACCACCGGCAAGTGCGTCTTCCCCGCCAGCACCACCGCGGCCTGCGGCGCACCCACCAACACCAACACCCTGGCCACCCTCGCCACCGGCGGCCTCATCACCCTCCCCGCCCTCGCCGCCGGCGCCAGCACCGACTTCACCTTCACCGTCATGGTCGACAACACCGCCACCAACGACCACCAGGGCCTCACCGCCGCCCAAACCCTGCAATGGTCCTTCGCCGGCTGATAACAGCCGATCGGCGCACCGACCTCGGGATCGCCGGCTGAACCACCCAGTCGCAGTCCAGTTGAGTTGAAGAGTTCCGCCGCGATGGGCGGTGTCGACCACCACGGTCGGCACCGCCCATCAGCTGTGGGCAGGAGTCGGACGCGTGCGCACCGGGTGACCGTGGTCGAGACTCGGCCGGCTCTAACGGGTCAACGAATAACAGCTGCGGTAGCGCTTCAACGGTCACCGGCTGCATGCCTCCGAACGCTCTGAGTCACGCGAATGGGTGAATATTCACGGCGCTCCGCGTGATAGATGAGCCCTGATGGACGTTCCTCATGGTATCCCCCAGATGACACACCCCGAGCAAATGTGATCTACACAACGAAGATCTACAGCTAGTTACGGAGTGTGTATATGTTGGACACGCGCAGTGATGGTCCGGGATCATTCACCGCTCGATCACCGCCACCCCACAACGCCTCAAGGAGAACCCGTGTCCGAGTCACCCCGTCCTGCCCCCCGTCGCCCGTCGCAGGCGTTTCCGCGCCCCGCTGATCATCGCCGCCGGCCTGCTCGCCACGCTCACCCTCGCATTCAGCACCAGCGGCGTCCTGGCCGGGTTCACCGCCAGCATCACCAACAGCGCCAACAGCGTCGGCTCCGGCACCCTGCTCATGAAGGAGAACCAGACCACCACCAACTGCCTCTCCTCCACCGCCGGCACCGTCTCCACCGCCAACGCCGGCACCTGCGCCACCATCAACAAGTACAACGGCAGCATCGTCGCCGTCCCCGGCGTCGCCCTCACCTCCACCATGACGATCACCAACATCGGCACCATCGCCGCCCCGACCTTCACCCTCCTCCCCGGCACCTGCTCCGCCGCCGCCAACGCCGGCTCCACCGCCTCCGGCACCGGCACCGCCACCTTCTGCACCAAGGTCGACGTCACCATCAACAACAACACCACCGGCAAGTGCGTCTTCCCCGCCAGCACCACCGCGGCCTGCGGCGCACCCACCAACACCAACACCCTGGCCACCCTCGCCACCGGCGGCCTCATCACCCTCCCCGCCCTCGCCGCCGGCGCCAGCACCGACTTCACCTTCACCGTCATGGTCGACAACACCGCCACCAACGACCACCAAGGCCTCACCGCCGCCCAAACCCTGCAATGGTCCTTCGCCAGCTGACCACACCTGAACACGCTCGCAGCGACCTCCGCGGCCGCCGGCTCATCCACCCACCTCAGTCCACTGAGTTGAAGAATCACCGCGATGGGCGGTGTCGACCACCCGGTCGACACCGCCCCTCTGCTGTGAGCGGGTCGGACCCGCATGCACCGGGTGACCATGGTCGGACTCGGTGGCTCTAACGGGTCGGCGAACAACATCTGTGGTGCCCCTTATCGGTCACCGACTGTTCCCTTAGAGCGTTTGGCACGCAAATGGGTGAATATTCATTGGTTCGCGTGATAGTGAGGGCTGCTGCACGTTCCTCTGGTATCCCCCGGATGACACACCCAGACAAATGTGATCTACACAACGAAGACTCACGCTAGTTACTGAGTGTGTATATGTTGGACACGCGCAGTGATGGTCCGTGATCATTCACCGCACGATCACCGCCATCCCACAACGCCTCAAGGAGAACCCGTGTCCGAGTCCGTCCTGCCCACCGTCGCCCGTCGTCAAGCGTTTCCGCGCCCCGCTGATCATCGCCGCGGGCCTGCTCGCCACGCTCACCCTCGCATTCAGCACCAGCGGCGTCCTGGCCGGATTCACCGCCAGCATCACCAACAGCGCCAACAGCGTCGGCTCCGGCACCCTGCTCATGAAGGAGAACCAGACCACCACCAACTGCCTCTCCTCCACCGCCGGCACCGTCTCCACCGCCAACGCCGGCACCTGCTCCACCATCAACAAGTACAACGGCAGCATCGTCGCCGTCCCCGGCGTCGCCCTCACCTCCACCATGACGATCACCAACATCGGCACCATCGCCGCCCCGACCTTCACCCTCCTCCCCGGCACCTGCTCCGCCGCCGCCAACGCCGGCTCCACCGCCTCCGGCACCGGCACCGCCACCTTCTGCACCAAGGTCGACGTCACCATCAACAACAACACCACCGGCAAGTGCGTCTTCCCCGCCAGCACCACCGCCGCCTGCGGCGCCCCCACCAACACCAACACCCTGGCCACCCTCGCCACCGGCGGCCTCATCACCCTCCCCGCCCTCGCCGCCGGCGCCAGCACCGACTTCACCTTCACCGTCATGGTCGACAACACCGCCACCAACGACCACCAAGGCCTCACCGCCGCCCAAACCCTGCAATGGTCCTTCGCCAGCTGATATAGCAGCACCGACCCGCCCGCAGCGGACCCGCCGCCGATGACCCCGGCTCAACAGCCAGCCTCCACACCGATAGGTAGGTACCCATGGTCACCATCCTCAAGAGGGCGGTAGCGGCTCTCGCCGTGATCGCCCTCTTGAGCGTGGCATGGACCACCACCGGCGTCCAGGGCGGCTTCACCGCCAAGGTCACCAACACCCAGAACAGCGTCGGCTCCGGCACCACCTTCGTCTCCGCCACTGCAGGGCACCACCCAGTGCGACACCGCTCCCAGCGGCTCCACCATCCCAGCACCACCGCCTTCGACTGCGCGAGCACCACCGCGACACTTCCCACTCAGACCCCGGCTGGCAGCCGGGTGACCACCAGCACCTCGGCGAACAGCACGGTGACGGCCGCCGGGACCATCTCGCCCGGTACCGCTACCTATCAACTGAACTCGTGCGGCGTGGTCCAACTGGCCAACAGCATCGCCGCCACGAACCCGCTGCTGGTTCGCGGCACCGTGCAGTTCGCCCAGGCCGCGAAATGGTCCGACGCCGGTGCGCTCCAGCTGGACGGCACCTCCGCGCTCGGCACCAGTGTCACCACCAGCGCCGGCTCCACCGGCACCTCCGCCACGGTCGGGGATCTGGTTCAAAGCCGCCCCCGGCAGCGCCGGCGGCGCGCTGATCGCGATGGACCCCTCCGCCGCCCAGGTCACCCGCACCACCAGCCTCACCACCCGCCTGCTCTACCTCGACGCCAGCGGCAACGTCGTCGGCGGCGCACAACGCCGGCGCAGTCAGCGCCAGCACCCGAGTCAAGCTCACCACCACCGGCGTCGACTACCGCGACAACAGCTGGCATTTCGCCGCCCTCACCGTCACCCCCAGCGGCAACGAAGTCGACCGTGCTGAAGCTCTACGTCGACGGCGCTCAGCTGAAGACCAGCACCACGAACAACGGCGTCCCGGTGGCGGTCACCGGAAACTACTGGCACATCGGCTGGGCCGACATCAGCGGCACCACCAACTGGAGCGGCAGCACCGCGCTGACCAACTACTTCCCCGGCTCGCTGTCCAACGCCTTCATCGACGACACCGCACTGGACGGCTCGATCAGCTCGTTCAACAGCTCCGGCAGCCAGGCGAACCTGGAACAGCAGACTGGCCACCGCCGGCAGCAGCCGCACGCTGGCCCCTCGGCGACGACGGCACAGCAGACCTACACCGGCACCCTTCCCGGCTCCGCCGCCAACCCGTGCACCGCGATCAACGTCATCGTCGACGACACCGCCAACCCGTCCTGCGTCTACCCCTCCACCCCCACCACCGCCTGCCCCGCGCTCGGCAACACCAGAACCCTGCAGACCCTGGTCGCCGCGGGCACCTTGACCCTGAAGGCGTCCATCCCTCAGCCAGGCACAGACGCTCACCACCTCCGCTCGCGCGAAACACCAACTACAACACCAGCTTCGCGGTCGGCCTGCACCTGCTGCTCCCGCTCACCGTCACCCAGACCGTCGGCGGATTCGGATACACCCTCACCTGGGCGACCAGCAGGTTCATCATTTGACGACTCCGTGCACCCGGTGTGACGTCGACAACGAAATCTGGGCGTCGATTACTCAACGTGGCATAATTGTATACGAAACGTGATAATCAGTGTCTCGCGGCGGTGCCCACCCTCCGGATGTCGTGCTGGTCCGAAAACTGCTCAGGGGCCCTTCCGGGCCGGTGAGCCCTCCAGGAATAGGCAGAGCCAGCATGTTCACTCCACTCAAGAAGACGGTCACGGCGCTCGCCGTCGCCGCCCTCCTGGGTGCGGCGTGGACCGTCACCGGCGTGCAGGGCGGGTTCACCGCCAAAATCACCAACTCGAAGAACTCCATCGGCTCCGGGATCGTGTTCGTCGCCGCCGCCGGCGACGGGAGCACCCAGTGCGACACCACCCCCGCCGGGTCGACCATCCCCAGCACCAGCGCCTTCGACTGCAGCAACACCACCAGGTCGCTGCCGCCGCAGACTCCCGGCGGCAGTGTCGTCAACACGACCGCCTCGATGGACCGCACGCTCAGCGCCACCGGCACCATCTCGCCCGGCTCCGCCACCTACCGGCGTAACTCCTGCGGTGTCGTGCAGCTGGCCAACACCATCGACGCCACCAACCCCCTGCTGGTGCGCGGCACCGTCCAATTCGCTCGGGCCGCGAACTGGTCCGACGCCGGCTCCCTCCTGGTCGACGGGACCTCCGCACTGGGCAGCAGTGTCACCACCACCGCGGGCTCCACCAGCACCTCCAGCACGGTCGGAATCTGGTTCAAAGCCGCCCCCGGCAGCGCCGGCGGCGCCCTGATCGCGATGGACCCGTCCGCCGCGCAGGTCACCAGCAGCAACAGCGTCACAACCCGTCTGCTCTACCTCGACGCCACCGGCAACGTGGTCGCCGGCGCTCACAGCGGCACGATCACTGTCAGTAACCGGTTCAAGGTCACCACCACCGGCACCGACTACCGCGACAACAGCTGGCACTTCGCCGCCCTCACCATCGCCCCCAGCGGCAACAAGACCGCCCTCAAGCTCTACGTCGACGGCAGCCTGAAGAAGAGCAGCACCAGCACCGGCGCGCCGATCGCGGTCTCCGCCAACTACTGGCACATCGGCTGGGCCGACATCAGCGGGACCAGCAACTGGAGCGGCACCAATGCGCTGACCAACCACTTCCCCGGCTCGCTGTCCAACGCCTTCATCGATGACGCGGCACAGGACAGCCGGATCGCGACCCTGAACAACTCCACCAGCCAGGCGGAGTGGGACAGCAACCTCAGTCGGCTTGGTGTGACCGCCGCTTGGCCGCTGGGCGACGACGGCAATCAGACCTACTCGGGGACCTTCCCCGGCGGCGCCGCCAACCCGTGCACCGCGATCAATGTCATCGTCGACGACACCGCAAACCCGTCCTGCGTCTACCCCTCCACCCCCACCGCCGCCTGCCCCGCGCTCGGGAACACCAGAACCATGCAGACGCTCGCCACCGCCGGCACCCTCGCCCTCAAGGCGTCCACCCTGAGCCAGGCCCAGACGCTCACCACCACGGTCGCGCGAAACACCAACTACAACACCAGCTTCGCCGTCGGGCTGCACCTGCTCTACCCGCTCACGATCACCGAGACGGTCGGCGGCTTCGGGTACACCTTGAACTGGACGGGCAACCGGTATGTCATCTGACCTGCTGGACGAGGTTGTCGTCGACATCTTCGCGGAGGCGACCCCGGTGACCCCGGCGAGCCGCGCCCCGTGGGCGGCGTGCAGCCGGGCGAGTACAGGCCCGAGCCCCGCATCGGCCGCGCCGGGCGTCCCTGCTGCCGGCCCGTGCGCCTGGCGGGTCCGATTGGGTGCATTGCTCGGCCGCCTCGCGGCGCTGAGCGTGATCGCCGCGATCGCCGCCAGCCTGCTGTTCTGGGCCACCGGCGGCCGCTGGATGACGGTCACCACACCGTCGATGGGCGAGACGGCACCGGTCGGCACCCTCATCCTGAGCCGGCCGACGGCCGCAGCGGACATCGCCGTCGGTGACTTCATCGTTTTTCATCCGCCGACCGCCCCGCGCGAGTCGTACTCGCACCGGGTCGTCGCCATCGACGCCATCGGTATTCACACTCAAGGTGACATCAACGGAACCCAGGATCCCTGGGCGGTGCACGATGCCGACCTAATCGGCCGGGTGGTCTTCCGGGTGTGGGGCGGCGGCTACTTCATGCAGTTGATCCCGCTGCTGCTGGTGGGCGGGTTCACGGTCTTCTTCCTGGCTCGCAGCTATGCCCCGCGCGGTTATCGGATTCCGGTCGTCACCGTCGGGCTCGCGTTGATCAGCTCACTGGCGCTGGTCGTGGTCCGCCCGCTGGTCAAAGCGGTCACCCTGTCGCAACTCGCCGAGAACGGCACCGCCGCGACCACTCTGGTGCCCACCGGCCTGCTCCCCGTGCACATTCAGGCATACGGCGGCGAGGGCCTCGACCTCCGTCCGGGCGAGGTCGGGCGGGTGGTCAGCTCGACGTTGGCCGGCGACGGAAAGTTCCAGACCATCCTCACCCCGCACCTGACGCCCACCCTCTGGGCCGTCTTCATCGTGATCTGGGGCGCGCCGTTCGTCGTCTGCACGGTGGCCGCGATTCGGCTGCGCAAGAACATCGACGAGTAGGCCTCGACCGGGCCTCGCGGTCGGCGCGCTCGGATGCCGAGATACGTTCATTCACCCTGCTGCCGCTCAGCGCAGCACTATGCGAGGTCGATTCTGCCGGCGTGTTTCCTGCTCGGCGCCGCCATCGCATCCAGGGCACTTTCGTCCCCTCGATCGCCGGACTCGCCGGTCGACATTCGGTGAGGTGGACCCCGCGATGCGTGCAATCACCCGTGCGCCAGGCGCCGGCAGTCGGGCCGCACCCCGCCGGTCTAGTGATTCTCTTTTCGTCTGTGACGTATCGGTACTCCGCTTCACTCCGGCGGTGGAGTACGCGGTCCCCGGCATTGTTCGAGCATTCGAGTGTCCATTCGTCGGTAGGGTGAAAGTATTGGCAATAGCGGGCCGAGCACCGTACATTTCTCGGTGTGATCACACCGTTATAACAATCGTCGAACAGAGGAGAATCGAATGGGGCGAGCATTCACCGACAAGACTGCGCAACTAATCGCGGCCGTCGTCGGGACCTTGGGCCTGTTCGCGGCCGGCGTCAGCGCAATGTACATTGCGGGACTGTTCGGACTGTCATCCGCCCTCGCGAGTCAGATCGTCAATGCAATCACCGTGGGCGGCTGGGTGTTGGCTGTGCTGATGGGGGCGCTCAGCGGCGGATTCTTTGCGGCCGTTTTCGCAACTGCGCGGTGGGCGATCGCGCGATGGGGCAAGAACGTGGCGATCGCGTAGTCACTTGATTGACAGGACTTCCACCCCGGCAACGCCCCCGACATCGGGGCCCGGCGCCAGAGCGAGCAGTCGCGGCGCGAGATTTCGCACTGCGGCACTGATCGCCCTGGCGTTGGGCGGGATCGGATTCGCCATCGGTTTCGAAGCGCTCAGCGGCTTTCGCGGCGATGCCGACCGACCTCTTGCCACGACCGCGAGCCTGCTACCTCAGTTCGGCGATATCCTGCGGCACAACGTCCCCGTCGCCCTTCTGCTGATGAGCGGTGTGGTGACAGCGGGCATCAGCACAGCGGTGGGAACTCTGCTCACCTTCGGATTCGTCGGTGCAACGCTGTCGACAGCGATCAGCGTCGCCGGACCGTCGAACGCGCTCGGCTCGATCGCCCTCTACGCGCCCATCGAGATTTTGGGCTTCATTACGGCCGCAACCGCCGGGTTGCTTCCCATGACCGCAACCTTGGCCCGGGCTCGCCCCTCGGGTGCAATCAACACCTACCGAACACTGCTCAGTGCAAGTCTGAAATTCTTCGCAGCGGCGATGGTGCTGCTGATCATTGCCGCCGCGATCGAGTCGATCGTTCTGCAAATTCGGACGGGGTGACGTTTCGATGGTCGAAAAATCGATCGAACCGCGCCTGCGCGGCACCGGGACAGATGCACCGCGACCGACCTCGCGAATTCTGTGGATAGTGCTCTTCGGTTCCGAGGTGGCACTGTTGACTGCTCGACTACCGGTGATGAAGAATTTCGTGGCCGAGCAGATGCTTCGTCATCCAGACGCCGTCGAAGGGTCTGCGCGACCCGGCCATCCGCGACTTCGCAACCCACATCGGAATCGCCATGGCCGTATTCTTCGGCGCCATATTGATATTCTTGTATCAATCGGTGGCGCGGGCCCTGGAGCGACACGTCTTCACGCCGAGCCTGCTACTGCCCGGGTCGTTGCGAGCGGGACTATTCTTCGTCATCGCCGCGATGTGTACCCTTCCCGTTGCCTTCGTAAGCGTCGCATCCGGGTCCCTGCATCTGGACCGCGGCCCTGCCCTGTTGACCTACCTGGTCGTCGGCCAGTACGTTCTCAGTCGTCTTGTTTCGTCGACAGGTGACCCAGCTGGACCCGGGCAGGCGACGTATTCTCGTCCTGCTCAGCGTTGGCTTCGGACTTTTCTCCGTTCTTCTTTGAATGAGGCGATATGAGTTCATCTGAGACGAGAACTGCCCCGGCCGGGACCCCACAGGGAAGCACCGCCGCCCGGTATGCCGCGGCGGCGGTTCGGCCGCTGCTCGCGGTTGCGGTCGGCGGCGCACTGCTGGGTGTGCTCGTTCGTCTCCTCACCAGAGGCTCCGCCGCAGCTCTTCGACGGCGCCGGTGGAGTGGTCTGGCCGATCGCGTTGGTCGTGCTGGCTGTGGCCGCGGTCCGACTGCACTCGGGACGCAGAGATATCGGTGCAGCATCTGTCGCCGGCGCCGGCGGCATAGGCCTGATCGCCGATGCCGCGCTGTACGGGGCGATGCGAGCGAGTCTGGGCGCCGTGTTCCTGCTGGTGAGCGGCGCGGCCATGCTGGCTATCTGTGTGATGGCCACCGTGGCCTGGGCCGAGGGTGAGCCGACCAAACCCAGCCGCAGCCGTTTCTGAGCGGGTCCCGCAGAATCGTGAGCGCACTGGGTGCGAAGCGTCCGCTCAGTCACGCGCGGCTGATGGTACGGGCCGCTGGGCTCCTACATTCGTTCGAGCAGTTGGAAGCCCTGGGCTGGCGACTGTCGCTGCGCACCTTCGTGCGACTGCGACGGTGGGCGTTCGGCCTCGCCGTGCTGGTTTCCGTGGCGGCGGCCAAGTTGCTGGTGTCGCTGTTCGCTGACGACGTCGCGCTCATTCTGACGTTGATCTCCCCCGCCCGACTTCAGGTGACTCTGCTGGCCGGACTCATGTACTGGGGCGCGGCTTGCGTTGCCCGCGATCTGTTCACCAGGCGCCGAGACGTCGTCGGCAGGTCGGCCAATCGACCATTCTTCCGGGGACTGGATCTGCCGGCCTGGGCCGTCTTCACGGTGTTGGTTGCGCTGCCCGTCATCCGGGCAGCGCGCTGCTGGTGGCACTGCTGGTGGGCCTGGCGTCGGGGATGGCTGCGTATCCGGTGATGTCTCGGCCGGCATCCTGATGGTCACCCCGGTCCCGGTGGTGATCGGGTTGCTCCGGCTTACCATCGGTGTGCAAGTGGCGGTGGCCGCGCCGATACAGGCCTCGCGCCGGGCGATATACGCAGTCCGGCGTTCTGGCGTGCATCGTCGCCGCGTGGGCCTCGGGCCGCGCACTCTCGTCGTCGATAGGCCCCTTCGGCGAGAACTTCGGCCGCAGCGGCTCGCCTCTCGAGGCGATTCCCGTTTCCGTCGGGCAGTGGACCTCCGTAGTGTGCCTGCTGATCGCGGCGGCCTGCGGCGTGTTGCTGCTTCGCAATGTCGCCCGTCTCCGTCGCGACTCCTTCCCCCTCGATCGGCGGCGGTCGGATCGCCGACGGACTGCGCTTCCGGGCGCACCTCATCCGGCCGGGTGGCTGTTTCAGGCCCTTCGGCGTTGGACCGCCGGCAGCCTCCTCGCGCGACTGGAAGAACGCGTCCTGGCGATGTCTTTCATTCTCAGCGGCGCCGTGGTGGGTGTGCACCCGCTCATCGCCGACCATGTGGAGGAGGTGCTGGCCGCCTTGGGAGGGGCCGCCGTCTGCGTGGTCCCGTTGCTCACCACTCTGGCGCTGGCCGAGGCGGGCAGCGCGTATTTCGGATTGAGCGCGATCAAGAGCATCTCTCCGGAACACCTGGCAGATCGGGGCACCGCTCGGCTCCATCCTCGCCCCTTACACCGCCTTCCTGCTGCTGCACGGTGTCGGTTTGGGTGTCGCGCTGTCCCTGCCGGTGATGATGATTCAGCCGCAGGCCGCCGCGGCCACCCCGATGATCGTGCTGTCCGCCTGGCTGGGCACTTTCATCGCGGACGCGATCGTCCCGCCGAACACCAGGCCGGACGGTTCCTCCTCCCCGACGATGGCCACCGGATTGGTGGCGATCCTGCTCGGGTCCATACCCGCGGTGATCTGGTTCGCCGCGGGCGCCGCTCGCCTGGGACTGCTCCTGACCTACACCTTCGTTCTGCTGATCGGAGTCGTTCAATGCGCTCGACGTCAAGTGTTGTGCCCCGTGTCGAACTGAGCGAGGTCACCGCAGGGTACGACCGCCGGTTCCCGGTGGTACAGGACCTCTCGCTGGAATGGAGCGGGCCGGGCTTGTACCTCATCCAAGGCCCGAACGGATCCGGGAAATCCACCCTGCTCGAACTCCTGAGCGGGTACCTCGCACCCTGGCAGGGGGAGGTGCTCGTGAACGGAGTTTCGGCATCGTCAGACTCGGCCCGCAGGATGCGGCGGATCTGCCGAACCCAGCCGGCCCTCTACCCCGCCATGACCGTTCAGGATCATCTTGCCTTCACTGCAGTGGTCAACGAGGCGAATCGGGCGGATGTCTTCGATCGCGCCGAGCGCTACGGGCTCACGGAATGGTTCGGTCACGACGCCAAGTCACTCTCGACCGGCAACGCGAGAAAGCTGTGGCTGGTGATGTGCACCACCGGCTCCTACGACGTACTGGCGTTGGACGAGCCGTACAACGGCCTCGACGAGCTGGGGATAGACGAGTTGCACCGCGATCTGCAAGACCGTCGTGCGGACACCCTGATCCTGCTGATCTCGCACACCCTGGCGCGACCCAGTCAGTTCACCCATGAGATATCGATGCGGAGCCTGACCGGCGGCGGCTCCTCGGGCCGGCACACCGTTCTATCCGGTGGCGCCAGTCGCGAATAGCGGCCGTGCCGCGCGACGCGGCGCCGTCAGTCTGCCGGTCGGGCGACCACCCCGACCCGATTGTGGGCAGAATCGGAGGCGACAGCCCCCCGAACATCGGATCGGCATGACCTCTTCGACCCGACGCGGATCACGCGCCGTGAGCGACACGTATGACGCCGTCGTCATCGGGGCCGGGCCCAACGGTCTGGTGGCGGCGAACCTCCTGCTCGACGCGGGCTGGCGAGTCCTGATCCTGGAGGCGCAGCCCCGGGTGGGCGGCGCGGTGGCGAGCGACGAGGATGTCGCCCCCGGATACATCCACGACACCTTCAGCTCGTTCTACCCGCTGTCCGCCGCTTCGCCGATCATCCGCGGGCTGGGTTTGGAAAAGTACGGACTGACCTGGGCGCATGCACCCTCGGTGGTGGGCACTCCGGACTCGGACGGCCGATGGGCGCTGGTGCATCACGACGCCCGCGAGACCGCCGCCTGCCTCGACGAGCTCTCGCCGGGTGACGGCGACGCCTGGCTGCAGTTGGCGGACGAATGGCAGATCATCGGGCCGTCGGTCATCGAGGCGCTCTTGAGCCCGTTCCCGCCCGTCAAAGGCGGCGCCCGGGTGGCCTGGAATCTGCGGAAGTTGGGCGGCCTGGCCTTCGTCCGCAAGCTGCTCGAACCGTCCCGGCACCTGACCGAACATCGGTTCCGCAATCCGGCCACCCGGCTCCTCATCGCAGGCAACGCCGCCCACGCCGATCTGCATCCGGACGCGGCCGGGTCCGGACTATTCGGCTGGTTGTTGGCGATGCTCGGTCAGGACGTCGGGTTTCCGGTGCCGCGGGGCGGCGCGGGCCGGCTCGCCGCCGCGTTGGCGGACCGGTTCCGCGCGGGTGGCGGTGTCATCCGCTGCGAATGCCCGGTGGTGGAGGTGCTGGTGGAGCACCGCCGCGCCGTCGGCGTGCGCACCGCCGACGGCGAGATCGTCCGGTCAGGGCGCGCGGTCATCGCCGATGTGAACGCCGAGCGCCTGTACGGCGGGTTGGTGCCGTGGCGGGAACTACCGGACAGAGTGCGCCGGCAGATGTCCGACTTCAGCCGGGACCCGGCCACCGTCAAGGTCGACTGGGCGTTGACCGGCCCGGTCCCGTGGGCCGTGACACCGGAGAAGGCACCGGGCACCGTGCACCTCGCCGCAAGCGTCGGCGAACTGTCCGAGTGGATGACCCAGATCCGATCCGATCTCATCCCCACCAACCCGTTTCTACTGATCGGCCAGATGACGGCTGCGGATCCGACGCGTTCCCCGGCGGGCACCGAGGCGCTCTGGGCGTACACCCACGTACCGCAGCGGGTGGTCGGCGACGCCGGAGCCGGACACGGCTCGCACACGGCGGCATCGGGTGAAATCACCGGCGTCTGGGACGACGCGGACGCGCAACGGATGGCCGACCGGATGCAGGCCCGGATCGAGCTCGCCGCACCCGGCTTCAGCTCGCTGATCGCCGCCCGCCGGATCCTCACCCCGCCGGACTTGGAACGCCGGGATGCCAATCTCGTCGGCGGATCCATCAACGGCGGCACCTCGGACCTTCATCAAGAGCTGGTGTTTCGGCCGATCCCGGGCACCGGTCGGGCCACCACGCCGATCAAGGGCCTGTATCTGGGCTCTGCGTCGGCCCACCCCGGTGGCGGGGTGCATGGCGCCTGCGGGTCCAACGCCGCCCGAGCCGCCCTGGCCCACGCCCGCTTCTCGCTGCGCCGCTGACGACCCGCTCCCGGTCCCGCTCCCGATCGGACGGCGGGCCCAGGGCGGCCTGCCAAGCGGCGCGTCAGCACCAGCACCCGCACCAGCACCCGCACCGCTCAGCCGAACTTGGCCCATCGAATCGTTCCCAGCCCGGGTTGCAGCATCGGCTGAGTCACATTCGTTGGGCTAAGTTCCGGCCAACGGCTGAAATCCGGCGAGCGGCTCCCTGCGTTCCCAGGAGCAGCGCAGCACCGCCGAGCGCCGACGAGCCGACTGCGAGGATCGCACTGCGCATCGCCGCGGTCCGGTACGCCGGAAACAGTCTGGCGGCCGGCAGCATGCTGGCGGCGTGCAACAGGTCGGTGGCGCAACCGACCAGCACGACGGACTTCGACGGATGCAGCACGACCAGCACACCTTGGACCACGTCGCGGGCACCGAGCACCCGGACGACCAGTGGACCCGGCACCGACCCCGCGCCCGCCGCCACGGCCCCGACCCGACGCGGGACGGCGACCATCGTGACGCCGAGCAGGACCGTCGCCGCACCCCACCCGCGCACCGCCGTGCGTCCGCCGTCGTCTCCCCAACCGGCCCAGTGCATCAACCGGTCCCCCGTCCCATTCATCGCCGACTGATCACCAAGGCTGATTCGAGCCGAGCCGAGCCGAGCCGAGCCCGGGCGGTCATAGGCGGTGCCGGCGCCAGGTGCCCGCCAACGCGTCCGCGACCAGTGTCGCCTGGTCGGTCAGCTGCCCTCGTTCGGTGGCATCGAAACTTTGAGCCTCCGCGGTGGCGCGCAGTCGGGCCAGTTGGTCGGCGACGGGCTCGCGGTGTTCGGGGGTTCGCGCCACGCACGCCACCTCCCACAGCAGTTGAAACAAGCGGCCGAGCACACCGGGATCGGCGGCGCCGTATCGCCGCGGTTCGGACACTGCCAGTTCCAGCAACTCGGCGAAGGTCGGCCTGCTCAGCGCGACCCGGGCGCGGTCGTCGTCGTCGAGTAGCACCAGGGGGCCCAGATCGCGATTGATCAACTCGCACAACAGCGCCGAGGAGTGCCCGAGCACGTGAACAGCGGTCGTCGGGTCGTTCACCCCGGGTGACAGCGCCTTGACCGCGACGTCGGTGAGCTGCCGCAGGCCGAAGCCGATGTCCTGCGCGGCGGTCCGCTCGATCCCGGTGGCGAAGCTGCTGCTGACCGTCCCCGCGAGCCCTTCGCGTTCCGAATCGTCGAACCCCGCCGAAGCGCGCGGCCACATCAACGCGATCGGGACGCCCTCGACGAGAAATGCTCCGATCGCCCGCTCCACCACGATGACCGCGTCCGCGTCGATCGCCGCGGCCAGGAGTTCGGACTCGTCCACCCGGACCAGGAATCCGTTCTTCGTCGAACGCACCACGACGGCGTTCGCGGGCCTGATCGGCACGGCGCCCGACCCCGATCGGATGTGGGCATCGTCGCGGTCGGCCTTGGGCAACGACCGGCGCAGCGTGGCGCTCGCATCGCGATGCACCGCCTGGATCATGGTCTCCACCCGGATCTCGCGCGCGAGGTGCGACAGGAACAGAACCAAGCCGACCACGCTGGCCACCGCCAACGCGAACGAGACGGTGACCGAGATCTGCGGAACGAACGCCACTTGATTGTCCCGGTCGCTGCGCACGGTGCGCAGCACGGTCAGCGAGTAGATGAAGGTTGCCAGGAACAGCGCCAGGGTGCCTTGGACGAACCGGTCGCTGCTGAAGGTCCGCAGCAGTCGAGGTGAGAACTGACCGCTGGCCAGCTGCAGCGTGACGACGGTGAGCGAGAAGGTCAGCGACGTCACCGTGATCATCGAACCGGCTACCGCCTGTAACACCGACCGGGCGGCCTCGGCCCCACCACTGAACAGGTATGCGGTGACCCTGTCCGACAGTTCCTGATCGATGGACGCATCGAATTGCGGGAGCAACACGCCCGCAGTGACGGCGAGGACCACGCCGATGGTGGGAGTGGGCCACAGCCTCGAACGGACCGCGTCAGCCCAGGTTGCGAATCGCTTCCGAAGCTGCAACCGCTTAATCCCCTCTCGTCTGCCGGCCCACAAGCCCCGGCCCGGACCTGTGGCCGTTAAGAATCGCCTGGCCGTTAAGAATCGCCGGCGCGGCGACGTTGCTGTGCGATCACCTCGGCGGCGACTATATCGACCGAGCCGGACCGACGCTCCGCCTCGTCGTTGAGAATCTCGATCGCGTGTTCGGCATCCAGATCATGTTTGGCCATCAGCACGCCGACCGCTTGATGGATCATCTGCTGTCGACTGAGGGCCTGCTGCAGACGCCACGCCTGCCCCTCGCCGGGTTGGGTCGCGGAGTAGTCGCGCAGTCCGCGCTCGAGGTACTCGAGTAGCACGATGAGGATGTCCGGATCGGGCACCCGCAGTCCCTCGTCGCGCGCGCTGTAGAGGTTCAGCGACCCCACCGGCACGCTGTGGTAATGCAACGGCTCTGCCAAAAAGGAGCGCACTCCCACGTGCTCGGCGACGCCGGCGACCATCGGCCAGCGCTCCCGGACCTCCGGCAATCCCACCGCGACCTGTTGATCGAGCCGAGCAGCCGTCAAGCACGGCCCGTCGCCCTCGCTGTACTGACTCTCGTCCACGATCAGCACCAGGTCGTCGGTGGCAGCTGCAGTGAACGGCTCATCGGCGAAACGCGCGGTCACCCCTGCCCAATCCGCGTCCACGAGGAGTCGAGTCGCTTCGCGGGACGCTCGCGCCATCAGGTCGAGGAGGCTGTCCGCGTCGTGCACCCGACGGTGCAACTCATCGATCAACCGGGCGACATCCGCCGGGTAGGCGAGCAGAATCCGACCGAGGGCATTGGAGAGCAGTGCGCTGACCCCGTCCAGGGCACGGCCCTCGTCGTCCAGACCCTCGCGGGGTGCGTCATGGGGCATCGCCGACTCCTTCATCTCAGTGCCGCGCCACCAGATCGCGCGCATCTGATCAAAGGGAGGATGCGCCCTCGCGGAGGGCGCGACTCACCCATCAGCCTAACGCCGATCGACTCACCCCCGAGAACGTCCCCGGAAAGGCGTACCGTGACAACACACACCGGTTCCTCAAGGTCACGCTGTCATTGTCATCGCCCCTAGTGTCACTGCCCTTGAAATCCCCCGTTTTAATGTCACCGCCCTCAACGTCCCGCGCTCAGGGTCACCACCCTCAGACGGGACGCCAGTACGAGATGGATCAGCCCGAAGCCTCCGAGTCGGGGAGTGGAACGCCAGTCGCCTTCGTCAACCGTTTTCCCGGGCACGCGCTGCCACAGGTCGAAGCACTGGCAGCCATCGCAATCAGCACGATGCACGCGAACGGCGCCTCGGTCACACTGCGAGCCGGCCGCAACAACGCGCAGCGACTGGTGGGATCCACCCCCCTCGCCGTCGATCTCGACGATCTCCAGATGCTGCTCGCCGAGGGTCCGGGAATGGACGCCTTCGAATCACGACGAGCGGTTGCGGTGGACGACGTCGCCACCGCCGACATGTCACGTCGATGGCCGGCATTCGCCCGCGAGTCGACCGGACGCGGCGTCGCTGCCGTGTTCTCCTATCCGCTGCACACCGGCGCGCTCCCGTTCGCCACCATCGATTTCTACCGCCGGGCCGCCGGCCCCCTGACCGTCGTGGAGGCCGCCGCCGGGGCGGACCTGGCCGGACTGCTCGCGCGCGCGGTTTTGGCGGACCTCGTCGGCACCGACCTCATGACGGAGGCGGCGCTTTGGCCCGCCAATCCGGACTGGTTACAGATCCCGCAGGCCACCGGAATGGCGTCGGTGCAGCTGGGACTGTCGACCGCGGACGCGCTGGCCTATCTGCGCGCCGCGGCCTACTCCGCCGACATCTCCCTTTTCGACGTCGCCCGGCAGGTCGTCGAACGGACCCGCCGCTTCGGCTGAACCGTCAGCCGCCGAGGGCCGCGCTGACGACGTCGCGCGCCTCCGCCTGCACCTGTGCCAGGTGATCCGCGCCCCGGAAGGACTCGGCGTAGATCTTGTAGACGTCCTCTGTTCCGGAGGGTCGGGCGGCGAACCAGGCGTTCTCCGTGGTCACCTTGAGACCGCCGATGGATGCGCCGTTCGCGGGGGCGGTCACCAACCGACCGGTGATCTTCTCGCCGGCGACGGTGTCCGCCTTGACGTCCTCCGGCGCCAGCTTGCCCAGCTTCGCCTTCTGCTCCTTGGTCGCGGGGGCGTCGACCCGGGCATAGGCGGGTGACCCGTGCCGCTGAGTGAGCTCTGCGTACAGCTGGGACGGAGTCTTCCCGGTGACGGCGAGGATCTCCGACGCCAGCAGACACAGCAGGATGCCGTCCTTGTCGGTCGTCCAGACGGTTCCGCGCTTGCGCAGGAACGACGCACCGGCCGACTCCTCACCGCCGAAGCCGATGGACCCGTCGATCAGTCCGGGGACGAACCACTTAAATCCCACCGGCACCTCGTCCAGCCGGCGCCCGAGGTCCTCCGCGACCCGGTCGATCATCGACGACGACACCAGGGTCTTGCCGATTCCGGCGGCAGCGGGCCAGTCGGGTCGGTGCGAATACAGGTACTGGATGGCCACCGCCAGGTAGTGGTTCGGATTCATCAACCCGCCGTCCGGCGTGACGATCCCGTGCCGGTCCGCGTCGGTGTCATTCCCGGTCGCGATGTCGTACTCCGAACGCCGCGACACCAGGGAGGCCATCGCCGCCGGTGACGAGCAGTCCATCCGGATCTTCTCGTCCCAGTCCAGGGTCATGAAGCGGAAGGTCGGGTCGACCGCCGAGTTGACCACGCTGAGGTTGATCCCCAGCCGTTCGGCCATCACCGCCCAATAACCGACCGAGGCCCCGCCCATCGGGTCGGCGCCGATCCTGATCCCGGCATCCTTGATGGCCGCGATGTCGAGCACGTTCTCCAGGTCGCCGACGTAGGCGGCCGTGTAGTCGTAATAGCCGGTCGAGTCTGCGTTCCTGGCCTGCTCGTATGACACGCGCTTCACGTCGGCCAGGTTGCCCGTGATGATCGCGTTGGCGCGGTCGGCGATCCAGGATGTCGCGTCGGTGTCAGCCGGGCCGCCGTTCGGCGGGTTGTACTTGAAGCCGCCGTCGCGGGGCGGGTTGTGGGACGGCGTAACCACGATCCCGTCGGCCTGCGGCCCGGTCGTCTTGCGGTTGGCCTTCAGAATGGCGTGCGACAACGCGGGCGTCGGCACCAGACCGTCGTCCACGTCCAGCAGGACCGTGACGTTGTTGGCCGCGAGGACCTCCAGCGCCGACTGGGTGGCGGGTCCGGACAACACGTGGCTGTCGGCGCCCAGGAAGAGCGGACCTGTCGTGCCCTGGCCGGCCCGGTACTCGCAGATCGCCTGTGTGATCGCCAGGATGTGGTCCTGGTTGAACGCGGTGTCCAGCGAGGAGCCGCGGTGTCCGGAGGTCCCGAAGGCGACTTTCTGCGCCGGGTTCGTCACGTCTGGATGCAAGTCGTAGTAGGCACCGCTGACGGCGTCGACGTCGATGAGATCGCTCGATTCGGCGAGCTGCCCTGCGCGAGAAGTCATGCCTGGCATTCAACCCGACCGGCTGCCAGTCGGCACACTGGAAACCCCGGCCGGCCGCGCACTATTCTCCTCGAGTTCGCCCATGGTGCTGCCGCTGCCGAGTCGGACGCCTTGGTTCACTCTCCAACCCGACTCCCGCGGCTCTCACACTGTCGTGGGCACCTGCAGGGCGCGGGCCAGCTCGGCGGTGTCCGGACCGATCGTTCGCGACCTCCCGTCGATCGCGACGACCGGAGCCAACAGCCGCACCCCCGAGACGAGCCAGATTCCGTCGGCGGAGTCCAGATCGGCGGGGGTGAGCGGGCCGACCTCGGTGTGCCACCCGGCGGCGGCCGCTGCGGCGAACAGCCGGCGGACCGTCACCCCGGCGAGGATTCCGTCGTCGGGGGGCGTCACCAGGGTGTGGCGGCGGGCGATCACCACTGTGGAGGTGGGTCCCTCCAGCACTCGCCCATCCGACCCCATGAAGATGACGTCGTCTGCGCCGTGATCGTGAGCGTGGCGGCGGGCCGCCATATTGACCGCGTACGAGAGACTCTTGGCACCAGCCAGCAACCACGGCAGCCCGGCGACTTCGACACCGGAGAACCCGCGGTCCAGCAGCAGCACCCGCACGCCGACGCGACGCTCACGGAGCACCTCTCGGGACAGATCTACCGCCATCACGAAACACGTGGGCACCGCACTGCCCTCCCGCCCCCGGGTTGCCACCAATCGGAGCACGTACTCGCCGACCGCCGGTTGCAGCTGCACGAGGGCATCGATCCCGTACCGCCACTGCACGGGGCCGGGCAGATCGAGTTGCAGTGCCGATGCCGACAGGTGCAGCCGAGTGAGGTGCTCGCCGAGATCACGGGGCTGACCAGCCTGCACCAAGGTGGTCTCGAAGACACCGTCGCCGCGGAGCAGCCCCAGATCATCGGCATGAATCAGCGGTTGGTCGACGTCGATGACCGAACCGTCGAGAAGTGCTATCCGGGTCTGCGGCATGTCGGGAACCCTAGCCGGCGGCAGTGTGTTGGACTCGACAAGCCGTCGGACTCGAAGATCGACGCTGGACTCGAAACACCGTCGGGGGACGGTCACGGCGGAAAGTCAGGTTAAAGTGACTTTCGAATTCACCCGGTCGTCTGCGGTAGACCCATACCCGAACGGCTTCGAGGGGTAACACACCTCGACTGGAGAGCGACAACTCCAATAGTCCGATTTACTGCAATCAGTCAACAGCTGAGCAACTCAACGAGAGGTTGTCATGGCGGTCTTAGCCGGTACGCGAACTAATCTGCATCAGAAGGTCACCAGTCGAGTGGTGGCCGGCCTCGGCAGCGCCGCCATCATCGTCGGAGCGTTGCTTCTGGCGCCGCAGGCGTCGGCCGATCCGACCCCGGATCCGTACGCGACGACCACCTCGTCGAACACGGCATCCGACTGTACGGATCCGTACAGCCCGGACTACCCCTGCACGAGCGAGTCCTCAACCACGTCGAGCACCGAGTCGACCTCCAGCACCGAGTCGACCTCGTCGAGTGTCGAGTCGACCTCGTCGAGTGTCGAGTCGACCTCCAGCACCGAGTCGACTACTCCGACGTGCGACGAGCAGTACAACACCTGTGGCACCACCACGCCGTCGGACACCAGTTCGACCACCACGAGTACCGAGTCGACGACGACTCCTTCCGACACCAGCTCCAGCACGACGTCGACCACCACCACGTCGACCACCACCACGTCGACCACCACCACGGTGTCCGATGTGAGCTCGTCCGTCTACCCGACGACGAGCACCTCGCCCGGCCTGGCCTACACGGGTGTTCCGACCAGCTTCGCCGCCGGCGGCGGCATCGCGCTGATCGGTTTGGGCGGTCTCATGCTGGCCGCCTCTCGCCGCCGGACCGCGCGCCCCAGCCACCGCTGACACCTGCGCTTCACTCTGTGGGCCCGACCGTCACGGTCGGGCCCACAGTGCGTTGTGGGACTGATCGCCGGGGCAGCGGTCCTCGCTGACAGCCCGCCCGACCTCTACCCGCGCGCGCCCGCCCGCCGCCCGCCTAGAGCTTGCGCAGCTGGATCCGCCGCACGGAGTGGTCAGCGCCCTTACGCAGGACCAGGTTGGCGCGTCCACGAGTCGGCTGGATGTTCTGAATCAAGTTGGGCTCGTTGATCGACGCCCAGATCTCGGTGGCCAACGCGACCGCCTGCTCGTCGGTCAACCCGGCGAATCGGTGGAAGAAGGCGCCCGGCTCCGAGAACGCGGATTCCCGCAGGTGGAGGAAGCGTTCCACGTACCACTGCTGGATGTTCGCCGGTTTGGCGTCGACGTAGATGGAGAAGTCGAAGTAGTCGCTGACCGCCAGCGCGCTCTCGGCGCCGAGCTTGCCGGGCGGCGGCAACAATGCGGGCTGTAACACGTTCAGACCTTCGACGATCAGCACGTCCGGCCGCTTCACCACCGTGTACTCGTTCGGCAGGATGTCGTAGGTGACGTGGTCGTAGCGTGGCGCCCGAACCTCGGCCGCTCCCGACTTCACCCGCGCGACGAACTTCAGCAGCGCCCGCCGATCGTAGGACTCCGGGAAGCCCTTCCGCTGCATCAACTTCCGCTTCTCCAACACCCGATTGGGATAGAGGAAGCCGTCGGTGGTGATCAGCTCGACCCGCGGCGTGTCCGGCCACCTGCCCAGCAGTTCGCGCAGCACGCGCGCGGTGGTCGACTTCCCGACGGCCACCGATCCGGCCACCCCGATCACGAACGGCGTCCGCTGCTGCCGCTCGAACAGGAAGTTCGACGTCACCCGATGCAGTTCACCGGTACCCGCCACATACAGGCTCAGCAGTCGCGACAGCGGCAGGTAAATTGCCTCCACCTCGGCCAGGTCGATCGGGTCGGTCAGACCGGAGAGTCGGGAGATCTCCTCGTCGGTGAGTGACACCGCGGTCGACTCTGCGAGCGCACTCCACTCGCCCCGGTTGAACTCGACCCAGGGGGACCCGTCATCGGCGGCAACCTCGTCGACCGGCAGTTGGTCGGCGGGCGATTCATCGACGGGCAACCGGCCGGGGGCGGCCGACGACTCGGTGCCGGAATCGGGGGTGCGCGAATCGGGCGAAGTGGGGTGGGCCGCCGTAGACATAACCGCTCATTCTGCCCGCTCGGTCGCCTCCGTCCGACCCGGTGGCGGGCCACCGGGTTTCAGCTCGGGCGGGAGATCCCCAGCGCCGGCGGCGGCGCCGTTCGCCGAGTGCCGATCCAGGAACACCTCGGCCCGCCGAATATCGCGAGCCATGGTCAGTGCCACGATCACGTAGAAGACGGTGACGCTGCCCGCCAGCACCCAGCCGACGACCCGATCGGACTGGATCGCGATCCCCAGGAACAACAGCGGGAGCGCGACCCACAGGCCCAGTACCGTTCGTTGCCGACTGATCCGCACCGCGGCGCTACGCACCAGTGGCAGCAGCAACGGATCGATCGGTGCCCGACCGCGCAGCTGAGCGGTGAGTTCCCGCTGTTGGTCGCGATGCAACACAAGGGTCGGAGCTCGCCAACCGGCACCGAGATCGCCGGCCGACGTGCGCTTGATCACCACGACGATCTCCACGACGATGCCGAGGCCGAACAGTCCAGCGCCCAAAATCGGCCGCCACGACGCGATCCGCGGCGCTGCACTCGGCCCGCTGGAACCCCCTTGGCGCGCCCATGCGGCCAACACCACACCAGCCCCGACGGCGACCGCCAGAATCACAGCGGCCCAGAACAGCAGCGTGAGCCGGCGTCGGCGGAACAGTCGCTGCGCTTCCGGAGTGGGTGTGCCCGTCGCCAAACTGAGTGCGGCCAGCCAACGGGCGCCTCCGTCCGCTGACGACGCCATCCCGCCTGCCTTTCCGAGTTCAACCCCGTCACCCATCCGGGGACGACACCTGCGACGCACAGCGGGCTAATGCCGACACTGAAGTGGCCGTGATCGATTCTGCCCCTTTTTGAGGGATAAGCGTGCTCTTACCGGAGAGTTCCCCGCGGATCGCACCGCGGGATCCGCGCGCCTGAATTTCCACCGACCCGTTTGCCGCGACATCATTTGTATGCGCGAACATCTGTTTTGCGCAACGATTTACTTTCGCGAGACCTGATTTACCTCCACCCAGTTCCTCCCGCATCAGTTCCTCACCGCGTCGGTTCCTGCGGCGTCTGTTCCTACGGCGTCTGTTCCTGCGGCGTCTGTTCCTACGGCGTCTGTTCCTGCGGCGTCTGTTCCTGCGGCGTCTGTTCCTGCGGCGTCTGTTCCTGCGGCGTCTGTTCCTACGGCGTCGGTTCCTGCGACGGCGGGGCGAGCAGCCGGACGCTCGTCCCGCCTCGCCTACCATCGAGAACATGGTCGACGTCCCCGCGGGACCACTCGCGCAACTACATCCGGAACCGTCCCCGCTATTGGCCCTGCCGGGCGCCGTTGCGGGTGGTGCGGGCCGCGACCTCCGCGCCACGTCCGACACTCCCACCGTCGGCGGGCCGACTAGTACCGCAACCGTCGGCGGGCCGACTAGTACCGCAGCCGTCGGCGGGCCGACTAGTACCGCAGCCGTCGGCGGGCCGACTGATCCCCCAGCCGTCGGCGGGCCGACCCATACCGTTGCCTGGCACTACGGCGACCCGATGGTCGAACAGCGCAGGGCGGAACGCGGCGTCGGTCTGGTCGACCGGACGCCACGCGAGGTGCTGCTGGTGTCCGGGGCCGATCGGCTGAGCTGGCTGAACAATTTGACCAGTCAACTCCTGCTCGGCCTGGCCGACGGCAGCGCGACGGAAGCCCTGATCCTGTCGCCGAACGGTCACATCGAGCACCATTTCGGCGTCACCGAATTGGCGGGGGTCACCTACCTGGACACCGAGGCCGGACGCGGAACACCCCTGCTCGACTATCTGCAGCGGATGAAGTTCTGGAGCGATGTCGAGATCGCGGTCAGCGACCTCCGGCAGCTCAGCCTGATCGGCCCCGGCGCCGCCGAGGCCGGCAGTGCCGAGGCGGGCAGTGCCGAGGCGGGCAGTGCCGAGGCGGGCAGCGGCGAGGCGGGCAGCGGCCAGACAGTCGGCGACGACCCCGCCGCCGCGCTGCAGGTCGGCACGGCCCGGAAGGAATCAGACGGATTCCGGCGTCGCACCACCTGGGGTGTCGACATCTTCACCACCGAACCGCTGCATGTCGCCAGGCGGGTGATCACCGCGGGCGCGGTGCCGGTGGGCAGTTGGGCCGACGATGCGTTGCGCATCCCCACCCGCCGACCGTTGATCGGCGTCGACACCGACGACCGCACCATCCCCAACGAGCTCCGCTGGCTCGATGACGCGGTGCATCTGCACAAGGGCTGCTACCGCGGTCAGGAGACGGTGGCCCGGGTCGCCAATCTCGGCCGGCCGCCGCGCCGGCTGGCGATGCTCAACCTGGACGGCAGTCAGGATCTGCTGCCGATGACCGGCGACCCGGTGACCGCCAACGGCCGCACCGTCGGCCGGGTGGGCACCGTCGCGCATCACCACGAGGACGGCCCCATCGCATTGGCCCTGGTGAAACGCTCGATCGGGCCGGATGTCGCACTCCTCGCCGGACCGGTCGACGCCCGGTTGGATCCCGCAGACGCGATCCCCGACGACGCACCACCGACTTCGGTGATCGACCGGAGCGCGTTCCTGCGCATTCACCGAAACTGACGGCGCGCATGGCAGACCTGGTCTCACTGGAGTCGATCGAGCTCGCGGCGCGTCAGATCGCGGGTGTCGCCGTCCGCACCCCGCTGCTCGAGTCCCCGTGGCCCGACCTCTGGCTCAAGCCGGAAACCCTGCAACCGATGGGTGCCTTCAAGATCCGCGGTGCGGCGACCGCTATCGCCCGACTCACCGACGAAGAACGGGCCCGCGGGATCCTCGCGCACTCATCCGGAAATCACGCGCAGGCGGTCGCCTACGCGGCCCGCCGGTTGGGGATCCACGCGCACATCGTGATCCCGGACAACGCACCGGCCCGCAAGATCGAGGCGACCCGCGGGTACGGGGCGACCGTCGAGCTGGTGCCACTGACCGAACGGTTCAGTCGACCGCTGGAACTTCAAGCCGAAACCGGCAAGGCGATGATCCCGCCGTTCGATTCGCTGGACGTGATCGCCGGGCAGGGCACCGTGGGGCTGGAGATCGCCCACGACCTGCCCGACGTGGACGTGGTGCTCGTCCCGGTCTCCGGTGGCGGGCTGATCTCGGGTGTCGCCGCGGCGCTGGCCGCGCTGGTGCCCGGCGCCCGGGTGATCGGGGTCGAGCCGGAACTGGCGGGCGACGCGGCGGAGTCCTTCCGGACGGGTGTCCGACAGGAGTGGTCACCGCACGACACGGCCCGGACGATCGCCGACGGGCTCCGCACATTCAGCGTCGGCCACCTGCCCTGGGCGCACATTCAAGCCTTCGTGCACGACATCATCACCGTCACCGAAGACGAGATCGCCGAAGCCACCCGGCGCCTGCTGCTCGACGCTCGACTACTGGCCGAGCCGTCCGGAGCGGTCAGCGCGGCCGGGTTCTTCTTCCATCGGGCACAGTTACCACCGGGCAAGACCGTCGCCGTGGTGTCCGGCGGCAACATCGATCCGGCAGTGTTGCGCGGGCTGCTGTGCGCCGATCCGGCGGCCGGCGGCTGACCATTCCGCCGGCAGCGCACCGAAGTCGACTCACATGGACTCACGGCTTCAGAACCTCGGCGGGCCGAACACCTCCCACTCTTCGACGGAGACCGTGCCCGCCGCATACGAGGTGATCGCGCTCAGCCGCAGGTAGCGGGCGTTGACCGTCGGTAGCACGATCGCGAACGGCCCCTCACCGGCGGGCAGCGTCAGCGACGCCACCACGGGCAGCGACGTCGCGTTGTCGCCCGCGTCGATGGTGACCTGCCGCGGTCCCGCACCGGACTTCGCGAACACTCGCACCGTACTCACCGCTGTGGTGGCGCCGAGGTCCACTAGTAGTCGTTGCGGCCGAGTGCTGGTGGGTACGGCGGCGGCCGACCAGTAGCTGGCCGAATCACCGTCGGTGCCGCCGGCCGCCGAGTGACCCGACGCGTAGCTGGTCGCCTTCGTCGTCTTGCCGATCGCCACATTCGGCCGCGGATTGAACCGGTCGTAGACCCCGAACTCGGCGATGTCGACACCCGTCACCGCGGTGTTCGCGCTCCCGGTGACGGTCAGTCGGACGAAGCGGGCGCTGACGGTGCCGGGCGTGAATTCGTCCAGTTGGGTACCCGCCTTCGGACTACCGGTGCGGTCGACGACCAGCCGCCAGTGCAGATTGTCGGTGGAGGTCTCGATCTTGTACTTGTAGGCACGATCAGCCCCGCCCGGCCCACCGGCGCTGCCCGAGCCGGGAACCACCATTGCGTTGCTCAGCCGATGCGTCGCCGCCAGGTCGACGGTGAGCCACTGCGGGTAGCCGACCGGCGCGACCCACTCCGACCGCACCGATCCGTCGACTGCCAGCCGCCCCTCGGCACCATTCGTCTGCGCCGAGTAGTTCACGGTGCGACCGATCGCGGGATCGCTCGTCAGCCGGGCGACCTCGCCGCCCGCGAGCAGGAACGCCCCCACGCAGAACGGCGGCGAGTCGGTGTTCACCGTGCCCGACGACGTCGACGTGGGCGGTGTCCGCGGGCTGGTGGCGGTGTACGGCGTCGCCGGGCCGATTCCCTGCGGCTGACAGTTCGTGACGAACCCGTTCCCGGTCAGCGCGCGGGTGCTCAGGCCGGTCCACGCCTTGGCGACGACGGGGAGATAGGTCGCGGCGTCCAGAATGCCGGCCCGGATGCCGTATGCGAAGCCCGCGGTGAACAGACCGGTCCCGCTGGTCTCCGCCTGCGGATACAGCGGTGCGTCGAGCAGACTGGGCCGCCAGAAGCCGTCACTCCCCTGCAGCGTGCGCAGCCGCGCGGCCATCGATTTCAGCATGGCGGTGTACTTCGCCGCCCGCGGATCACCGGCGGGCAGGGTCTGCAGCACCTGCGCCATCGCGGCCATCACCCAACCGTTGCCGCGCGACCAGAAGATCGGCTTGCCGTTCGCGTCCTTCTTCCCGACGAAGGTGCAGTCCCGGTACCAGAGCGTCTGCGTCGAGTCGTAGAGCGCCGCCCGGGGCGCCGGTGTGGCCGCGCAACGCTTACTGGTGCCGCCCCGGTCGCGGGTCCACAGGTAGAACGCGTCGAGTTTGTCCAGATAGGCGGGGTCACCGGTGCGGGTCGCCCACCGGGTCCAGTTGGGCAGCCCCATGAAGAGCGCGTCGATCCAGTCGTACTGCGCCGGTGCCATCCCGGTCAGGTCGGACGCCATCTTGGAGTCGATGGCCGACAGCGACGCGCGCGCGTCGATCCGGTTCAGGTCGAAGTACGTCTGACCGGCCTTGATCGAGTCCGGGTTCGTCTCCCCCGCGAGTCCCCACGAATTCGAGGCGCCCCAGGCCATGCCGTCGGTGAGGTAGCGAGCGTCGCCGGTCAGTTCGTACAGGGTCTGTACGCCCTGGGTGTAGGTGGACCAGGACCAGCCGTTCTTCGGATTCAGCGTGGTGGTCGGGTAGGTGCCCCGGTAATAGTCGGCGGCCCGCCGCATCGCCGCAATGACCGCGGAGTGACGCGGCAGGTCCGCGAGTGTGGTGACGGTGGCCCCGGCCGCCGGCGGTGCGGCGATACCCGCCAGCAGGGATGCTGCGCACAGCGCCAGCACCGAGATCAGTGCGCCCGCAGCCTGGCGACCGGGCCGGAGACGACGAGCCCGCCGGTCGTGCTCTGAGTGCTGGGTGGGCCGGATTCGCTGAGTGCCCCGGGTTGGCCTGCTGCGCCGGGTTGGCTCGCTGCGCCGGGTTGGCTCGCCGCCCCGGGGGCGCAGGTCGCCTTTCCCACGCTGGAAACGAAGCGGATGGATCGGCATCATTGCCTCACCTTCGGGGTTGATGGCGTCGGGCGGGGCGAGGGTGTCGAGGGACGCAGGGGTTTCGGGAAGCGCAGGGGGTTCGGGAAGCGCAGGGGGTTCGGGAAGCGCAGGGGGTTCGGGAAGCGCAGGGGGTTCGGGAAGCGCAGGGGGTTCGGGAAGCGCAGGGGGTTCGGGGGGGTGCGCAGCGCCGCCGCGAGTCTGCTTGCGGTGTCGAGTCTGGTCGCCGCGTCGCAGGTCACGTCGCGAGACGAGTCATGCTCCGCCGGGACGGGAGTCGTCCCGGCCACCCCCACTCCGGTGCCGAACGGGCTGTGGCAGGTGCCCCCCGGCGGTGCCACCTGCTCAGCATGCGCCGATTCGGCAGCGAACTCCAGCCCCCTTTTCGGGAGGTCCCGGCGGCGGCCGGCACGGCTGTTCGAGGCGGAGTCGGGCGTGCGAGACGGCGTCCCCGGGTATGTTCAGCCGCGGAGAGGGGTGCCGATGATCGACCTGGTACGGGTAGTGCGTTCGGGGTTCTGGGAGAGCACCCATGCGGGGGCGGTGGTGATCACCGATCCGGCCGGCGACGTCGAGTTCGCGGTCGGGTCGGTCGACCACCCGATCTTCCCGCGCTCGTCGAACAAGCCGTTCCAGGCGATGGCGATGCTGGACGCCGGTGCCTTGCTGGCCGGTGCCGACCTCGCTCTGGCATCGGCCTCGCACTCCGGGGAACGGATGCACACGGACCGGGTTCAGGGGATGCTCGACGCGGCCGGGTTCACCGAGTCCGACTTGGCTTGCCCGGAGGCGTGGCCGCTCAACGAGGCGCGCCGCAACGACGTGATCCGGGTCGGTGGTTCACCCAAGCGCCTGTACATGAACTGCTCCGGCAAGCACGCGGGGATGCTGACTGCGTGCCGAGTGGCCGGCTGGGATCCCGCCCGGTACCTCGCCGTCGACCACCCGCTGCAGCAACGAGTCGGCGAGATCGTGGCCGAGATGTCCGGTGAGACCCCGACCTCGGTCGGCATCGACGGGTGCGGGGCTCCCCTTTTCGCGATCACCCTGACCGGGCTGGCGCGTGCGTTCGGTCGTCTCACCTCGGCCGCAGTCGGCACCGCAGCCCGGACCGTGGCCGACGCGATGCGGAGTCACCCGGAGATGGTCGGCGGTACCGGACGTGACGACACGCTGTTGATGCAGGGCATCCCCGGCCTGCTGACCAAGGCGGGTGCGGAGGGTGTGCACACGGCGGCGCTGGCCGATGGTCGCGCGATCGCGTTGAAGATCGCCGACGGCAACGAGCGGGCCCGGACTCCGGTGCTGATCGGCGCGCTGCGGCTACTGGGCGTCACAGCTGAGGTGCTGGGCCGGTTCGAAGTGTCGCCGGTGTTGGGCGGCGGGGTCCCGGTGGGTGTGGTCGAGCTGATTCCCGGCGCCCTCGACAGATCTCACGCCCGGTCAGGTCACGCGGCCGCATCCTGACCCTCCGGTTTGCGACTTAGCCCAGCGAATCGCGATTAGCCCGGGCTGCAGCGTGGGCTAATCGCGATTACTTGGGCAAAGTCACCGTGGCCGCGTTTTGGGGGCACGGCACCCCCGATCGGGCACCGTCCCATGGCGCAGGTCACAGGTCCTGCACGCGTGCAGGTGGTCTGCGCGAGCCTGTAAGATTGACCCACGATTGTTAAACATCTCCGGAGCCGCCAGCAATTGGCCGCTCCGCTTCTTCGCGCAAGGGGGTCCGCCAGATGGGGCGAGGCCGTCAGAAGGCAAAGCAGACCAAGGTAGCGCGGGATTTGAAGTACAGCACCCACGCGATCGACGTCAGCGCCTTACAACAGGAACTCTCCGCTCGGCCGGGCTCTCCGCCGTCGACGGTCAGTGAAGATTTCGATGAGGATTACGGCGAGTACGACAGGGCATACCGCACCGGACGTTGACGATTGAGCGGAAGTTGACGCCGAGTCTCTGCGTTACTGCTTCACCTTCCGCTGAATCAGCGTCACATCATCGGCTCGCCGCCGTCGAGCAAGTTGCCCTCCGGGTCGACCCTCGTACAGCTCTGCCCCGACCAGCTCGGCCTCGACCAACCCGCGGCTCGGCGGCGAACAACTCGAGGATCCGACCCTCGGCCTCGATCAGCTCGGCCCGGAAGTGGTCACCTCGCGGCCGACCACTGCTCGGACGGCGGGTTGTGGCCCAGCGGGGTCCAGTGCACCGCGAGGCTAGGCGCAATGCGGTGCTCCGGGCCATCGGGTCCACGCGCCGGCCCGCATCCTGAGCACGCGGCCGCGGCACTTTTTCACCCGCAGCCGTTTGTCACCCGCAGCCCGTTGTCGGCAGCCAGCCACCCGGGCATCGCCGGGACGGGCGATTCACCCCGCCGGACGTTTCACCCCCGCCGGACGATTCACCCCCGCCGGCGTGCTCGACCCAGGTCAGACCCGGTGACCCCCGGCCGCACCCGGAGTCTCTAAAACCGCGGGTAGTCGCCGTCCAGTACCACCCGAGGATCGGCGCGGTCGGCGTTCACCATGGTGCCCAGCACCCAGCACGGCACATGCCGCGCCGTGAGGATCGCCAGCGCCCGGTCGGCGTCGTCCGCCTTCAGTACGGCGACCATGCCGACGCCCATATTGAACGCAGTTTCCATCTCTTCGCGGGCCACCCGACCGTGCCCGGCGACGAACCCGAACACCGGAAGGGGGCGCCAGGTGCGACGGTCCAGCCGGGCCGTCAGCGTGGGCGGGATGACCCGGGCCAGATTGTTGGCCAGCCCGCCGCCGGTGATGTGCGCATAGGCGTGCACTTCGGTATCCCGAGTCAAGGCCAGGCAATCCAGAGCGTAGATCCGGGTCGGTTCCAGCAGTTCGGCGCCGAGGGTGCGGCCGAACTCCTCGACGTAGCCCTCCAGCGGCAGCCGGGCGATTTCCAGCAACACCCGCCGCACCATCGAGAACCCGTTCGAATGCACACCGGACGATCCCAGCCCGATCACCACGTCCCCGGCGCGTACGCGGTCGGGCCCGAGGATGTCGTCGACCTCGACGATCCCGACGGCGGTGGCGGCGAGGTCGTAGTCGTCGACGTTCATCAGGCCTGGATGTTCGGCGGTCTCGCCGCCGACCAGTGCACAGCCGCTGAGCACGCATCCGTCCGCGATGCCGGAGACGATCGAGGCGATCTTCTCCGGGTTCAACGCGCCGCAGGCGATGTAGTCCTGGAGGAAGAGCGGCTCGGCGCCGCAGGCGACGAGGTCGTCCACGACCATCGCCACCAGGTCGATGCCGATCGTGTGGTGGATCTCCAGAGCCTGCGCGATCGCGGTCTTGGTGCCGACGCCGTCCGACGAGGAGGCCAACACCGGCTCGCGGTATTTGCCCAACGGCAGCTTGAACAGCGAGGCGAAGCCACCGATGCCGCCCAAAACCTCGGGGCGGTGGGTCTTCTGAGTGAACGGACGCATCAGGTCGACCGCGGCCTCGCCGGCCGCGATGGACACTCCCGAGCCCGCGTAGGTGGCTCCGGAGCCGAGCGGGTGGTGTTCGGTCACGGTCGCTTCAACGCATCTTCAGCGCCGTAGCCCGCGGCTTCGACGGCACCCTCAGTGCCACTCGCGACGAGTGCGCCCAAGCCGGGCAGCGCGGTGTTCACCGCTGCGTCACCGGCACCCGCGACACCGGCACCCGCGACACCGCGGGCGATACCTTCCAACACGTGTTTGCCCACCTGGTCGGGGATGGCGATCGGATACTCACCGGTGAAGCAGGCGGTGCACAGCCTGCTCCGAGGTTGATCGGACGCGGCGATCAGCGACTCCAGGGAGACGTAACCCAGGGTGTCGGCGCCGATGAACTGGCGGACCGCCTCGACATTGCCCGCATTGGCGATCAACTCGGTGCGGGACGCGAAGTCGATGCCGTAGAAGCAGGGCCAACGCACCGGCGGTGCGGCGATTCGCACGTGCACCTCGAGGGCACCCGATTCGCGCAGCATCCGAACCAGCGCTCGCTGAGTGTTTCCGCGGACGATGGAGTCGTCCACCACGATCAGTCGCTTGCCGCGGATCACGTCCCGAAGCGGGTTCAGTTTGAGCCGAATGCCGAGCTGGCGAATGGTCTGCGAGGGCTGGATGAACGTGCGGCCCACGTAGGCGTTCTTCACCAAGCCCTGGCCGTACGGGATGCCCGACTGCTGGGCGTAGCCGATCGCAGCGGGCGTGCCGGACTCCGGCGTGGGAATCACCAGGTCGGCATCGATCGGGGCTTCGATCGCGAGCCTGCGTCCCACCTCGACCCGGGTCGCGTAGACGCCGCGTCCGGAGATTGTGGTGTCCGGGCGGGCGAGGTAGGCGTACTCGAACAGGCAGCCCTTGGGGTCCGGATGGGCGAACCGTTCGCTGCGAAGCCCGTCTCCGTCGATGGCGAGCAACTCGCCGGGTTCGACCTCGCGGACGAACGACGCACCGACGATGTCCAACGCGGCCGTCTCCGACGCCACCACCCAGCCACGGTCCAGCCGACCGAGCACCAGCGGATGGATGCCGTGGGCGTCGCGGGCGGCGTACAACGTCTGCTCGTCGCAGAACACGAAGTTGAAGGCGCCCTCCAGCGTCGGGAACAGCTCCATGGCCGCGGCGAAGATGGAGGAGTCCGCGGACGCCGCGGCGAGGAGCCGGGTCACCACGTCGGAATCGGTGGTCGAACGGTTCTTGGTGGACCGGCCGGGCAGCAGCGCCGCCTTCGACGCGAGCGTCGCGGTGTTGACCAGGTTGCCGTTGTGGCCGAGTGCGATACCGCTCCCGACCGCCGTCGTCGCGTAGGTGGGCTGGGCGTTCTCCCAGTTGTTGCCGCCGGTGGTCGAGTAGCGACAGTGCCCGACCGCGATGTGACCGTTCAACGCGGACAACGTCTGCTCGTCGAAGACCTGCGAGACCAATCCGAGGTCTTTGAAGACGACGATCTGCGCGCCGTCGGCGACGGCGATGCCGGCTGCCTCCTGGCCGCGGTGCTGCAGCGCGTACAGGCCGTAGTAGGTCAGCTTGGCGACCTCGTCGCCCGGTGCCCAGACGCCGAAGACGCCGCACTCCTCTTTGGGACCCTGCTCGATCCCGTCCTTGCCGGTCTCGTCCTTGCCGCCGGGCCCGGTCACGTGCAGGGGGAGCGATTTCCCCGGCAGCGGACCGCCGTGCAGTGGCGAGGAGTTGGAGCCGATCGAAGACGAATCGAGGCCGATTCCCACGGATGGAACTCCTTGCGTGGCCGGAAAAGACTTCTCCACTGTAACGGCTCCGCTGCATGCTCGACCGGGGGTCGAGGAACGAACGCACCGGACGCGGCGTCGTCATCGGTTCTGCTGCCGCGTGACGGTGATGTTACGAGCCGGTTTCTGTGGCCGGCTTCACTCTCGTGAGGGCGGTGGATCAGCCCGTCGGGTCGGAGCCGGACTGTGCGACAACCGCGGCGACACGCAGGCCTCCGGCGTCAGTGGCCTGCGGTCCGCAGCGGCAGGTACCCGCTCAGGTCGGCACGCAGCCCGCTCGCATGCACGCGACCGCTGCCGACGGCGGTGGTCCAGTCCAGTGTTCCGTCAGCCAGGGCGAGCCATGTGTCGGACGTCATCTCGACGACGTTCGGCGGCGTCCCCCGGGTGTGCCGGGGTCCGGCGACGGCCTGCACCGCCGCGTACGGCGGCACCCGGATCTCCACCGTGTGACCGGGGTTCCGCTGTGCCAACCAGCGCAGGGTGGTCCGCACCAGGCCCGCGACGGGTGCGGCGGCACCGGCACGGATGGCGGCGAGCGCCGCGGTCAGCTCCTGCTCGGTCACCGGCCGCCGAACCATCACCGAGCCAGGTTATCGGCAGCCGCATAGAGTGCCGTGCACCCTTGGCAGCCGGTACTCGCGGTGGCAGGCTGATCGTTCATGGCAACGTTGAACGAAGCGGCCAGACAGCTCATCGAGTCGGGCGCGCTCGCGCACCTCGTGACCATCAACACGGATGGATCGCCGCAGGTAGCGATCGTCTGGGTGGGCCTGGACGGCGACGAGTTGGTTGCCGCCCATCTGTACGGCACGCAACAGAAGCTGCGCAACATCCGCCGTGATCCGCGGGTCGCCGTGTCCTTCGAGGGGACCGGCGACAATTACGGCATGCGACACCATCTGGTGATCCACGGCACCGCCCGTCTCACCGAAGGCGGCGCGCCGGAATTGCTGCGGCGGCTCGCGCAGACCTACATCGGGCCGACCGCCGAATTCCCGCCGATGCCGAACCCGCCCGCAGGCGTGATCACGCACATCAGCATCGACCGGATCGGCGGCGTCGGTCCCTGGACCTGAGCCCCACGCCCCCAAGTGACCGATCCGGGCTGATTGTGGCCGCCGGCCGGGCTCGATCCGCCCGGATGCGGGTAAGACTGGACTCGGCGACTGACCGCCCTCCCGAGCTGCGAATAGGTGAATTCAATTAACGATTTCTTGCGCAAGCTGCTGGGTTCGCCCGACTTGTCGACCCGGCTTCGCTCGTTGCGGGTGCGGGACGACATCGTGCAGGCGGCCGAGAAGGCGGCCTTCGGCCGGCAGGGCGATCGTGATCTGCCGGCGTTGGAGTCGCTCCTGGACGCCGACGAACGGGTCCTCCAGCTTCTCGAGGGTCGGCATCGAACGGGGCTGGGCCTGCTGGTGCTGACCACCAACCGCGTGGTCTTCGCGCCCGCCGGGGGGAGCGCCGCACCGACCGTGCTGAATCGGGTCGACATCCAGTCGTCCGAATCGCGGATGCACCGCGGGTTGGGCGTCGTCACGCTCACGGTCTCGTCCCCGCCCTCGCCCCCGACCTCGAACTCCCCCTCCCCCGAACTCGACCTCGACCTCGACCTCGGCTTTCGAGGTCGACCGGATCCTGGGTAAGCAGGGCGACTGGTTCGTCGCCCGCCTACAGGGACGAACCGCGGCGACTCCCGACGGCAGCGCCACGCGTCGCGATCCGCTGGAGGAGTTGAACGAGCTGCGGGCACTGCACCGGGCCGGCGTGGTCAGCGACGCCGAATACGAGCAGCGGAAGTCAGTGCTGTTCGGCGAGATCTGATCTGCCGCAGACCCTCTCACCACGCGGCGTCGGTCACGCACGATCCGGCCGGGCGGGCATAACCAGGCAGCTCGGGCCCCTGCTGACAAGCACTCCACAGACCCGTTGACACCGTTCATCCTCGGCATCGTCGTTTCCACCGTGTGACCGCACCGCCCGGGACTCGGGACTCGAGGATTCGGGATTCGGTGGCATCATCTCGTGATGCCACTGGATCCCGTCGGCTCCTGTCTGTTCTGCCGGATCGGCGCGGGCTCTGCGCCCGCACATCTCGTCCACGAGGATGAGCGGACTGTCGCCTTCCTGGACGTTCGGCCGCTGTTCCCCGGTCACACGCTGGTGGTCCCGCGCGACCATCACGAGACCCTGCCCGACCTGCCCGCCGAGCTCCTGCAACCCCTCTTCGGCACCGCACAGCGAATCGCGGCCGCCCTCCCCACCGCACTCGGCGCCGAGGGCACGTTCGTCGCGATGAACAACACGGTCAGCCAGAGTGTGCCGCACCTGCACATTCACGTCGTGCCGCGGACCAAGGGAGACGGCTTGCGGGGATTCTTCTGGCCCCGCACCCGCTACCCCGACGACACCGCGGCCGCGGCCGTCGCCGATCGCATCACGACCGCCCTGCGCGCGAGCGCAACCTGACCGAGAACTCCTGCGACGGTGGCACGCTCGCCGAGATGGCAGCTGCGGTCCGGTGCCGCCGCGCTCGACGGAACGGTGCCGCGCCGGTCTAGATCGGCGGAACTTCGCATATCGGCGGAAGATCGACAATGGGGCGTCGTCCACTCGACCCGAACGTGCCCACGTCGGGGTCGACCATGCACGAGCCGGGCACAGGTCAGGAGCCGTCATCATGTCGACCGCACAGCCGCGCACGCCCTCCCTTCGTCGTGCGATTCCGACAGCCCTGCTGCTGATCTACCTGAGCGGGTGCGGAGGCACCACCGCCGGGCATCCCACGGCGGCTACCGAGGGGGCGACCCCACTCGCCTCGACATCGAGTGCCCCGTCCACGACCACCGAGACGACCACGTCGAGCACCACCACGTCGAGCACCACCACTAGCACACAGCGACCAGCCGGGCATTCCAGGGTTGCCGACCGATCTGAATCTGCCGAGCGGGTTCGAACTACCCACCGATTTGAACCTGCCCACCGACCTCTCGCTGCCCAGCGGATTCACCATTCCCGGTTTCTCGACCGACCTGCCCGCGAGTTGGCCGGACGGTCTGGCCCTGCCCGAAGGGACCAGGCTGATCGGGGCGACTGATGACGCGAGCGGCACCAACACCGTCGTGTTCGAGTCACCGGGGTCGGTGGAGGACGTCGCGTCCTTCCTCGACGTACAGATCAAAGCTCTGGGTTACATCACCGACACCGACAACAACTTCGCGGGCGTGCACGCACTCGGATATTCCAACGCCACCACGGCCATCGCGGTGGCGGTCACCGCCTACACCGGAAAGACCAGCGGCATCATCACCATCAGCCCGAATCGCGAGTGACCCCCACGCCTCGTCCCGGAGTTCTGGCCGCCGGACAGACCTGAGCACCCGCCGAGGTGAGCCGTCGCCTCACGGGTCAGCGGGCCGCAGCGGTGGTTTTGCGGACGATCAAGCGGGGATCGATGAGGCTCTGCACGCGGGGCGCCTGCGGCTCTGCGATCCGGTGGAGCAACGCCCGTGCGGCGGCCGCGCCCACATCGACACTGCGATCGTCGACGGTGGTGAGCGAGAGGTAGCGGGACTGGCCCAGCGGGGAGTCGTCGTAGCCGACGACGGACACGTCGTCCGGCACGGTCAGTCCCTTCTCGCGGATCGCGGCGAGCGCGCCGAGAGCCATCAGATCGTTGGCCGCGAACACAGCCGTCGTCTGCGGGTGCCGTGTCAGCACGTCCTTGGTCGCGTGGTACCCGTCCGGCTCCAGGGTGCCGCCGCCGTCGCCTGAGATGACCATAGGCAATCCGGCGCCATCCACCGCCCCGAGGTAGCCGGCCCGGCGCAGGACTGCGGCCCCACCGGATCCGGTCAGATGCGCGATGTGCCGATGACCCAGACTCACCAGATGCTCGACGGCGAGACGTCCGCCCAACTCGTCGTCGCTCGCCACCAGATCGGCACCGTCGGGGATCGAATGTCGATGACCGGCCACCACGATCGGGCAGTTGCGCCATCCGGCCAGCACACCCGGCGTGGGCTCAGCGGCCAGCACGCGACCGTCTGCCGGAGTCACCGCGGAGTGCGCCGAGTCGGCCGCCGCACCGCCCTGGTGTCGAATTTCGGTGACGGTCAGGTAGAACGACTCCGCCTCCAACGCCCGCCGGATGCCCTCGACCAGCCCGACGAACGATAGGTTTCGATACTCGTCGATCAACACCTCGATGCTGCGGGTGCGCGTTCCGGCCAGCATCGTGGCCGCTCGGCTGGGCTGATACCCCAACTCGGTGATCGCCGAAAGCACCGCGGCCCTGCGGTTCTCACTGACCTTCGGTGATCCGCCCAGCACCAACGACACTAACGACTTCGACACACCGGCCCGATCGGCGACGTCATAAATAGTCGGGCGGCGGGTGGTTGTGTTCTGGTCCGACACCGCGCCCCCTTTCCGATTCGCCTCACCCGGCGGCCGGCTCCGACATCGCCCAGCCACCGCACTGTAGCGCTCCAAGAGCGTTGCGGTCCGGAACGGGCAATTGGGCGTCGCGGTCCAGCCGGGCGACCGGACGCCGCGCTCCGGCACGGGCACATGGACGTCGCAGTCCGGCAGATGGCGACCGCGGGGTCCGTCACGACCGCGAGTCGGATGCCTGCCGGCCCTGGCGTCGCAGGGCGGGGTCAGCGTCTCGCCGCTCCACGTCCTCGGGTCCTGCCAGATCGCCAGCGCGAAACGTGGCCAGACCGCGACGTTGAACAGCCCATCGCTCCGGTTTCGGCGTGATTGTGTTCGCTGATCGAACCATTTCACGCCGAAACCGGTAGATGAGCGCCGGCCGGAGGAAATGTTTGACAGGACATAGCCACACCCGGGACGACTACCTGGGCATCTTCGAGGGCACCGGCGTCGCCATCGCCGGCCTCAACTGCAACGGAAACCCGTTGCACCCCAACCGGGTCACCGGCGACAAGCACGCGGAGGACATCCGCCGCTCGATCCAACTCGCGAACCGCCTGGGTCAGCACCGCGTGGTGACCATGTCCGGATTGCCCGGCGGCGAACCCGGCGCGACCATCCCGAACTGGTTCGTCAACGCCTGGAACTCGGCATCGCTGGACGCCCTGGAATACCAATGGGCCATCACCGCGGACTTCTGGAAGGAGATCGAACACCCTTGCCGCCGACAACGACGTCAAGGTGGCGCTCGAACTGCACCCGCAGAACATCGTGTTCAACACCGCCGATGTGCACAAGCTGATCGAACTCACCGGCGCCACCCACGTCGGCGTCGAACTGGACGCCTCGCACCTGTTCTGGCAGCAGATGGATCCGGTCGCGGTGGTCAAGGCACTCGGCCCGCTGGTTTACCAAGCCGCCGCGAAGGATGTCCGGATCAACCCCGAGAATGCCGCGCTATACGGCGTTCTCGACAACAGCTTCCGCAAGCTGTCGGCCGACGAGCCGCGTACCAACCTCGGTGGCGACGAGTGGGCCAACGAATGGCCGAAGAACTCCGCGTGGGACTTCGTCGCCCTCGGTAAGGGCCACGACACGGCGTACTGGACCGAGTTCCTGCGCGCCCTGTACAACGTGGACCCGAACATGCTGGTGAACATCGAGCACGAGGACACCGAACTCGGACGCATCGAGGGCCTCGAAGTGGCCGCCAAGGTGCTCATCGACGCCGACGCCGCTCTCGGACGGTAGCCGCCGAGTCGTCGCCGGCGTTACGTGATGCTCATCCAGCAGGTGCATTATCAACTCCGTGCTCGAACCGACCCATCGCCTCCCCGACGAGCCGGCCATCCATGACGACGTCACTTCGGCGGCGTTACATGCGGGCTGGTCGCATCATCATCGTGACGTCTCCGGCGGGTGGCTGCGCCCGACGGTGTTCGGGGCGGTCGACGGGCTGGTCACCAACGCGTCTCTGATCGCCGGCGTCGGCGGCGGCGGGGGCTCGACCCACACGATCCTGCTGACCGGCCTGGCGGGGCTGGTCGCCGGGGCGTTCTCGATGGGTACCGGCGAGTACATCTCGGTCACCAACCAGAACGAACTGGTGCACGCCGAGGTCGCTGTCGAGCGGCGCATGCACGAGGAGTTCCCGGCCGCCGAACAGGCGGAGCTCGCGCAGACCTTCCGCGGTTACGGCGCCGACGCCGACACGGCGGCCAAGATGGCCGCCGCCGTCTCGGCCGACGCCGAGATGGCCCTGCGTTTCCACACCCGTGACGAGTTGGGCCTGGACCCGGACGACCTGCCGTCGGCGGTGCTCGCCGGGACCGCGTCGCTGACGGCCTTCTCGGTGGGGGCGGTGCTGCCGCTGCTTCCCTACCTGTTCGGGGCCGGCGACTGGATCCTCTCGCTCCTGATCACCGGTGTGGCGCTGGCCGGTGGCGGGATGACGGTGGGCCGACTCACAGGCCGCCCGACGCTGCTCGCCGGCGCGCGCCAACTCGCGCTGGGGGCCGTCGCCGTCGCCGTCACCTACCTCGTGGGCCATCTGATCGGCGTCGCAGCGGGGTGATGCCCCGCAGTCGAGACCCAGCACGACCAGATCTTGCACGACCAGAGACGCCGCACGAGCGGGCACAGTGCGTCGCGCGTCACTGCAGGCATCCACCGACCCGGTCGGCTCCGTATCACCACCGTGGCCCACTCGTACACCTCACCCGACCATGCCCACCTGCTGCCGGTATCCCCGCAGCCGACGCGACCACTCGCGGTAGCCGTCGTCCTGCACGGTGGCCGGTCGATGAGCACGACCCCGGTGCGGTGGTTCCACGGCGCGGTGCTCCGGCTGCGCCCGGTCGCGAAGGCGATCGCCACCGCAGACGGCGATCTCGCCGTCTACCGCCTGCAACTGGCGATCCGTGGGTGGAACGGGGCCGGTGTGGCGGCGATGCGCGATCTGCGCTGGGCACTCGACGAGCTCCGCACCGCTCATCCCGGCCTGCCGATCGTGCTGGTCGGTCACTCGATGGGCGCCCGGACCAGCTTCCGGCTCGCCGACGAACCCGTCGTCGTCGGGGTGGTCGGTCTGGCTCCGTGGCTGCCCGCCGACGAACCGGTCAACCAACTGCGCGCGGCCGCGGTCCGCATCATCCACGGCACCGGGGATCGCGTCATCCCGGAGCACACCACCGAGCCCTACCTGCATCGGGTCGCGGCGTCGGGCGTCACGGTCGATCGCACCCTCCTGTCGGGCACCGGACACGCGATGCTGCGCCGCTGGCGGGAGTGGCACGCCCTGGCGGCCGAAGCCGTGGCGAAGATCGTCGACCGGGCCCGGATCGACGCCACCACGGCCGTCTCGGGACTCCGGCCGGAAGTCCGGACCGCAGGCGCCGAGCCGAGTGGGAGCGGCGCGGGCGGCTCAGCCGAACAGCGCCGGTAGCGTTCCGCTCCACGCGTCGCGCAACTCGGTCAGGGTCAGTACGCCGACATCCTGGATGTCGAGCACCGGCTCGGCCGGGTCGACGACGCCGATTCGCACCATCGGTTGGCGCCGGGCCTGACACATCTCGGTGAACCGCAGCTCCTCGCTGCGCGGCACCGCGACCAGCACCCGACCCGTGGACTCGGCGAACAACCAGGTGAACGCGTCCGCCCCGGCAGGCAGCACCAACCGGGCCCCGGTCTCCCCCACTAGACACATCTCGACCATGGCCTGCGCCAGACCGCCCTCGGAGAGGTCGTGCGCGGCGGAGACCATGCCGTCCCGCGAACCGGCGATCAGGATCTCGCCGAGCGTGCGTTCGGCGTCCAGATCGACCACCGGCGGCCGACCGCCGAGGTGGCCGTGCACCACGCTCGCCCACTCCGAGCCGTCGAGTTCGTCGCGGGTCTCGCCGAGCAGGATCAACGTCTCGCCCGCGTCGTGCCCGATGCCGGTGATGGTCCGCCGCCGGACGTCGTCGATCACGCCCAGGACACCGACCACCGGCGTCGGCAGGATCGCCGTCGCCCCGGTCTGGTTGTAGAAGCTGACGTTGCCGCCGGTCACCGGGATGCCCAGCTGGGCACACCCGTCGGCCAGGCCGCGCACCGCCTGCTGAAACTGCCACATCACCGCCGGGTCCTCCGGCGAGCCGAAGTTCAGGCAGTTCGTGACGGCGACCGGCTTCGCCCCGGTGGTCACCACGTTGCGATACGCCTCGGCCAGCGCCAACTGGGCACCCGCGTACGGGTCGAGCGCGGTGTAGCGGGAGTTGCAATCCGTGGCCATCGCGATGCCGAGGTTGCTGTCGTCGGACACCCGAACCACACCGGCGTCGGCGGGCTGCGCCAACACCGTGTTGCCGCGGACGTACCGGTCGTACTGGTCGGTCACCCAACTCCGCGAGCACAGGTTGGGCGAGCTGATCATGGTCAGGATCAGCTGCCGGATGTCCGCCGCCGACTCGGGCCTGGCCAGCCGACCGGTGCCGTCGGCCTGCAACGCGTCCTGGGTGGCCGGGCGCTGCAGGGGCCGCTCGTAAACCGGGCCCTCGTGTGCCACAGTGCGCGGCGGCACGTCGACGACGACCTCGTCGCCCATCGTGATCACCAGCCGGCCGGTGTCGGTGACCTCGCCGATCACATCGGCCTGCACCTCCCACTTCGCACACACGGCCAGGAACGCGTCCACCTTGTCCGGGGTCACCACGGCGCACATCCGCTCCTGGGACTCACTGGACAGGATTTCGGCCGGCGTCATCCCGGTGGCCCGCAGCGGCACCCTGTCCAGCCAGACGTGCATCCCGCCGTCCCCGGCAGACGCCAGCTCAGATGTCGCGCAGGACAAGCCGGCACCGCCGAGGTCCTGAATACCGACGACCAGATCCGCCGCGTACGCCTCCAGCGTGCACTCGATCAGCACCTTCTCCGCGAACGGGTCGCCGACCTGCACCGACGGCAGCTTGCGGCGCGAGTTGGAGCCGCCGCCCGCGCCGCCGTCGCCGGAGAAGGTGTCCGAAGCCAGCACCGACACCCCGCCGATGCCGTCCAGCCCGGTCCGCGAGCCGTAGAGGATCACCTTGTTCCCGGTGCCCGAGGCGTGCGCGGTGTACATGTCCGCCGCCCGGAGCACCCCGATGCAAGCCGCGTTGACCAGCGGATTCCCCGCGAAGCTGGCATCGAAGAAAACCTCGCCGCCGATGTTCGGCAGCCCCAGGCAGTTGCCGTAGCCCCCCACCCCGGAGACGATGCCCGGCAACACCCGCTGGGTGTCCGGTGCGTCGGCCGGCCCGAACCGCAGCTGATCGAGCACCGCGACCGGACGCGCGCCCATCGCCAGGATGTCGCGCACGATGCCGCCCACCCCGGTCGCCGCCCCCTGGTATGGCTCGACGTAGGACGGGTGATTGTGCGACTCGACCTTGAAGGTCACCGCCCACCCGTCGCCGATGTCGACCACGCCCGCGTTCTCACCGATGCCCGCCAGCATCGTGGAGCGCATCTCGTCGGTGGTGGTCTGACCGAAGTAGCTCAGGTGCACCTTCGACGACTTGTAGGAGCAGTGCTCCGACCACATCACCGAGTACATCGCCAGTTCCGCGTCGGTCGGTCGCCGGCCCAGGATCTCCCGGATCTTCGCGTACTCGTCGTCCTTGAGACCGAGCTCGCGAAACGGCTGCACCTGCTCGGGGGTCTCGGCTGCGTGCGCCACACTGTCCACCGCTAATGCAACTGTCATCAGACCTTCGAACCTCAGACCTTCAGCTGTGAATCGGACACCAACGACTCGACCAACGAGTCGACGAGGGACAGGAACATGCCGAGGCCGTCGTCGGTGGGGCCGGTCAACGCGTCGATCGCGTGTTCCGGGTGCGGCATCAGCGCGGCGATCCGGCCGTCCGCGGAGCAGATACCGGCGATGTCGTTCATCGACCCGTTGGGGTTGCCCTGGGTGGCGCCGTCGCCGACATACCGCATCAGCACCCGCCCCTCGGCCTCAAGCTCGTCGAGCACCGACCGATCGGCGACGTACCGACCCTCGGCGTTCTTCATCGGGACCAGGATCTCCGCGCCGGCCTCATACCGGCTGGTCCACGGTGTGCGGTTGTTCTCCACCCGCAGCCACTGGTCGCGGCAGAGGAAGCGCAACTGCTGATTGCGCATCACCACGCCGGGCAGCAGGTGCGCCTCGACCAGGATCTGGAAGCCGTTGCAGATGCCGAGCACCGGCATCCCACCGCGGGCGGCGTCGATCACCGCTCGCATCACCGGCGCCTGCGCCGAGATGGCACCGGCTCGCAGATAGTCGCCGTAGGAGAACCCGCCGGGGACGATCACCGCATCAAGAGTCGGCAGCCTGTCGTCGGCGTGCCAGAGCGGCACCGCCTCGGCGCCGGCGTAGCGCACGGCTCGGGCGGCGTCGACGTCGTCCAGCGTGCCCGGAAATGTGATCACGCCGATTCGGGCGCCGGCGGCGCTTCCGGTCGCGGGCTCGCGCGTCGCCGGCTCCGGTGTGGTGATCGAGGGTCGTGCGCCGGTCACTGCGCAACCCGGCGGATCGTCCAGAGCTCGATGACCGGATTCGACAGCAGGGAGCCCGCGATCGACTCCAGCTCCTCGTCGGTGACGGTGTCGTCGACCTCGAGATCGAAGTGCTTACCCTGCCGGACTGAGGTGATGCCGGGGTGACCGAGGCGGCCCAGCGCACCCAGGATCGCCTTGCCCTGCGGATCCAGGATCTCCGGTTTGATCACTACGTCGACTTCTACGCGCGCCACGGGGAGTCTCCTACAGGGTGGTCGGTTCGGCCCGACCAGCCTATCGGCTGCTCAGCGCGCTGCCGACCCCGCGACGGCGGACGCTCAGTGCGTCCACAGGCGGCGCCTGCCCCGCGGCTCGTCCGGGCGCGGCAGCAGCTCGTCCCCGCCGTCGCCGACGATCGAATCCTCGTCGTCTGGTATCACCGGCCGCGGCCGGACGGTGACCGGGGAACTCTGATAGCGGCGGCCGAAGAAGTAGATGACCGGCAGGGTCGCCAACAGCGGGCCGATGATCGAGACCGGGCGGAGTAGCCACCACGTCAGCGTCGGCGCGATCGCCTCCGACTCGGTGCCGAAGATGGTCCATTCCACCCCGCGGGACAGCGCCATTCCGGTGGTGTGAAACAGGAACAGCGGCAGCGCGAACCGGGTCAACACGCCGGTGAACCGGGCGAACAGCTTGCCCTTGGCCAGCAGCCGCACCACCGTCGGTCGCAGCGACTCCGCCACCCCGACCTGGAAGATGGTCAGCGCGATGATGCAGACCGTCGGCGGCGCCATATTGGACCCCTGCCCCGGCACGCCGACCATCGACCCCGGATACAGCCCGGAGAACACCAGCCCGATCAGCGCGAACAGGCCCGCATAGGTGAACAGCCGGGCCTGTTGCCTACTGCGGGCGGACTGGTAACTCCACTCGATCCGGCCGTCCAGGTACCGCGGAGCCGAATCGAGGCCGGTGATCCGGCTGTGGAAGTAGCCCATTTGGAATGCGAATGCCCAGACGAACAACATGTTCGCCCACTCGACGCCCGGAACCTGGTAACGGAACCGCAGGATGTCGACGACGATCGCCAACCCGCCCAGGAAGATCAGCACCAGCGAGTCGTAGCGGCGGTGCAGCCACACGGTGATCGGCAAGAGGCAGATCAGCACCAGGTAGGCCCCGACGAACCAGAGCGGGCTGACCACCAACAGCACCGCCCGGCTCATCCACTGCAGGTCGAAGACGTTCCCGACGACGATCCCCAGGATGATCCAGGTGACCAGCAACGCCACCGCCGGGATCGCCAGCGCCCTGGCCTGCCGGAGCGCGAAGTGCCACACCCGTTCGCCGCGTGCCGCACTGCGCTCCCACGACTTCAGGTGGACATACGCGCCGATGTAGAAGAACACCGGCAGCACCTGCAACAGCCAGGTGAAGATCCACAACCCCTCGGTGAACCCCAACGGGCTGGTTGCGTTGGGTCCGTTGTCCTTCCAGATGAAGATGGTGAAGCACCAGTGCCAGAGGATCACCACCAGCAGTGAAAACGACCGCAGGAAGTCGGCGTAGGGGTCGCGGGTGGACTTGACCGGCGCAGGGCCGGCAGCCGGTGTCGTCATGTCGCCGCCCCCTCTCGCGCCATCCGCCCCGAGCCGCCGCCCCGCCCCGCCCCGGCAGCGCCCCGGCCGGTGTGCTGATCAGGCCGCTCACCAGGCCGCTGATCAGGCTGTGGTCATCGCCCCCGCCGTGGACGGAGTCGTACGGTCCCACCAGCATATTGGCCACCTCCGACGGTGACCCCTGCGAGCCCTCACCGGCCGTGCGTAGAGTGCGAATCAGTAGGACGATCGCGACGAGCGGTGGGGTCGGGAGGCTGTCTGGTGGCCATCGTCATCGAGGAGATCACGGAGAGCCGCACGTCGGTCATGTCCCGGCGGCGCGGTGCGGTGATCGCCGTCGCCGTGCTGATCGTGTCCAATGTGATGTCGAATCGGGTCCTTCCCGGGTGGGCGTATCTGCCGTGGAATCTGTTCGTCGCCGCGTCGCTCATCGTGGTCGCGCACCGCAGCGGCTTCGACTTCACCGGGGTGGGGCTCGCGTTCCGCCGCTGGCACCGCCCGGTCGGGGTCGGGTTGCTGCTGGTGGCCTGCACCGGCTTCGTGCTGGCCCTGGGCCTGGTGCTACCGATGACGAAAACCGCCTTCCTCGACGCCCGGGTCAGCGAGATCGGACTCGGCGGCATGCTCTACCAGGTGTTGATCCGGATCCCCCTGGGGACTGTGCTGCTGGAGGAGATCGCGTTCCGCGGCGTACTGCCGACCCTGTTCGGGGGCAACCCCGCCCAGGTCTGGCGCTGGAAACCCATCCTGGCCTCGTCGGCCCTGTTCGGTGCCTGGCACATCCTCCCGTCGTCGGCGCTGACCAACGGCAACTCCGCCGTGCACGAGATGCTCGGCGGCTCCGGGGTCCTGGTCGCCCTGCTCGCGGTCGCGTCGACCATGCTGGTCGGCGTCCTGTTGTCGCTGGCCTGCTACGTCGGTCACGGGCTCAAGGCGTCCATGCTGGTGCACTGGGCGACGAATTCGCTCGGCTTCGTCGCAGCGTGGATCATCGCGAACTGACAGCTGTTGATTCATCTCCGTTGATTCTATCTCCGCTGATCCATCTCCGCGCTCGCCAGCGCACCCTGAAACACCGGAAGGCCCACCATGAAACTCACCAAGTACGGACACTCCTGCCTGCTGATCGAACAGGGTCCGGACCGGATCCTGGTCGACCCGGGGGTGTTCTCGCCGGGTTGGGAGACCCTGACCGGCCTGACCGCGGTCCTCGTCACCCACCAGCACCCCGACCACGTGGATCCGGCCCGACTACCCGGCCTGCTGGCCCTCAACTCCGACGTCCAGCTCTTCGCCGACCCCGGCTCGGTGTCGACACTGGCCGTGGTGGGCGTGACTGCCACCCCGGTCGAGGCGGGCGACATCCTGGACGTGCGAACCTCGGTCGAGGTGTTCGGCGACACCCATGCGGTCATCCACCGGGATCTGCCCACCATTCCGAACCGGGGGTACCTGATCGCCGGCCGGCTCTACCTGCCCGGCGACTCACTGCAGGTTCCCAGCCCGCCGGTGGAGATCCTCGGGGTGCCGACCGCGGCGCCATGGCTGGCGCTCAAGGAGTCGGTGGAGTTCCTGCGGGCGGTTGACCCGACCATCGCCTTCCCGATCCACGAGAAGCTGCTGGCCAACCCGGCCGCGGCCTACGGCCTCCTGGAGAAGCTGAAGCCGACCGACACCCAGTGGCTCAACCTCGACGACGGCCACCCGGTCGACCTCTGATCCCGGTTTCGGCGTGATTGTGTTCGCTGAGCGAACACCATCACGCCGAAAGTGGTGTGTCAGCTAGCCGGAACGGCGCAGGGCGGTGATCGGCTCGGTGGTCGCCGCCCGCAGCGCCGGGTAGGCCCCGGCGAGCAGGCCGATCAGCGCGCCGACGGCGGGGGCGAGCAGCGCCACCTGCAGGTCGAGGATGGGCGTCCACTGCTTGGACACCGACACGGCGACCACGGCCACCACGCCCAGCGCGGCTCCGATCAACCCGCCCAACAGGCCGGTCACCGCCGACTCGAGCAGAAACTGCGCCGCGATGTGCCGCCGCCGGGCGCCCAGCGCCCGCCGCAGCCCGATCTCCCCGGTGCGTTCGATCACCGACAGCAGCGTGACGTTGGCGATTCCGAGCCCGCCGACGATCAACGCGACCGCGCCGAACGCGAGGAACAACGAGTTCACGTCGCCGCGCACCGACGGTCGCGAGCTGACCGGGTTTGGGCGGCACCTGCGCCCGAATCTGGTCCGGATGGTTCGGTGACACCGCGATCGGCGCCTGCGCGCCGACCTGCTGGGCGGCCCCGAGGACGGTACGCACATCCAGTTGGGCCGGCGCGGCCAGCCCGAAGAACTTCGCCGCGGTCCCGTTGGGGACGATCGCCGCGTCCAACACCTCGCTCCGCCGGTCCACCGCGTCGACGATGCCGATCACCGCGAAAGGGGTGTCACCGACGAAGATGCTGGGCCGGGAGTCCACCCGGTTGATGTTGAGCCGGTTCGCCGCCTTCAGGCCCAGCACCACGACCTGATCGGCCCGTTGATCGTGACCCGAATCGAAGAAGCGGCCGACGACGATCGTGCCGCCGTCAGCGCCGAGCAAGTCGGCCGAGGTCGCGACGACCGGGATGTCCAGCTGGGAGGCTCCCGACGGGTCGAGCAGGTTCACCCCGCTCACCTTCTTCTTCCCCAGGTTCACCGGGGAGAAGGTGGCCGCGCCGGCCACACCGTTGAGCCGGGCGATGCGGTCGGCGGCGTCCCACGGCAACTGCACCGGATTGGCCTGGTCGGGGTTGAAGTTGGGACCGTCGGCGCTGATCACGATGCGAGTGGCGGCTACCTCGTCGAACCGCTGGGAGATCTGGCCGGCCGCAGTCTGCCCCAGGCCCAGGGTGGCCACCAGCGCCGCGATGCCCACCACGGTGCCGATCATGGTCAGCACCAGCCGGGCCGGTTTGGCGCTGATGCCGAGAACGGACTCGTCGACCAGGTCCAGCACGCGCATCCGGGATCGGGCGGTGACCGCGAACTGCGGCAGCACGCCACCGGCGAGCTCCGCCCCGACCCGAGCGGCGGGATTCGACACTGGATCCGACCCGGCAGCGGCCGACACGGCAGGATCCGACTCCAGCGGCAGCAATGCCATCACCAGCGTCGGATCCGGCTCGCCGTCGGACTCCCGATGGTTCATGCCGCGACCAGCTCGCCGTCGGTGATTCGCACCCGGCGCTGCGCCCGGGCGCTGACGTGTTCGTCGTGCGTGATCACCGCGACGGTGATGCCCGAGGCGTGCAGGTCGTCGAAGAGGTCCAGTACCCCCGCCGCGTTGCTCTGATCGAGGTTGCCGGTCGGCTCGTCCGCCAACAGCAGTGAGGGCCGACCCACCAGAGCGCGCGCCACCGCGACGCGCTGCCGCTCACCGCCGGAGAGCTGCCCCGGCGAGAAGCCCAACCGGTGTTCGAGACCGACCCGTTCCAGCGCCTCGGTCGCCCGCGCCCGCCGTTCGTGTCGCGACACGTGCTGATAGACCATCGCGAGCATCACGTTGTCCAACACCGAACGGGACCCGAGCAGGTGGAAAGCCTGGAAGACGAATCCGATCCGCCCACCGCGCATGCCGGCGCGCGCTCCCTCGCTCATCTGGGCGACGTCCACGCCGTCCAGCAGGTACTGGCCGGACGTCGGACGGTCCAACAGTCCGAGCACGTGCAGCAGCGTCGACTTCCCGGACCCCGAGGGTCCGATGATGGACAGGTATTCACCGGTGTTGATCACCAGATCGACGTGCCGGACCGCCTCCACCTCGGGCGGCCCGGGGAAGACCCGGCTGATGTCGATCAGCTCGACGACCCGGCCGAGTAGGGCTTCCTGCCCCGTCACGCTCACCGGCCGACCACCACCAGGCTGCCCTCGGCGAGCGTCGACGCACTGGGCGGCAGGTTGGCGGCATTGTCGTCGATCGGGCGCAATTCGACCTCGCCACCGGTGGAGAGGCCGAGCGCGACCGGTTGGAACCGGGTGCTGCCGTCGGCGGTCAAGACCTCCACCCGCGGGGTGCCGTTGGCATCGGAGAACAACGCCGCGACGGGGACGACCAGGACCGCCCCGGCCGTGCTCGCAACCGGGATGGTCACCTTGACATTGGCGCCGCGCAGCGCCTGCGCCTGCTCGTTGCTGACGTTCTGCGGTTGCAGCACCACGGTGGTGCCCCCGCCCCCCTCCTGGCCCGGGTCCGCGGGCGGTGAGCCGGCGTCCCCGATGGTGGTGACGACAGCGGCGACGTTGGGGCTGCCGGGCACGGTCAGCTGGGCCGGCATGCCGACCTTCAGCAGGCTCGCCTCCTCCGCGCTGACCGAGGCCTGCACCGACAGGTCGGCGCCGGAGACGCTCATCACCGGACCGTTGATCGCGGTGCCGCGGGTGACGAGCACCTCATCGACCCGACGGGGCAGCCCGGCCAACCAGACGACCTCCGACGCCGGCAGCGGAGTGGTGGCCGCGGCCTTGGCTGCTGCCAGGTCGGCCTGGGCCGCCGCGGCACTCTGTTGAGCTGCGGTCAGCGCCGCCTTCTGGGCTGTGGTGTCGACCCTGAGTGCCTCGTCCCGCTGCGCCTTGGCGATGTCCAGCGCCGATTTCTTGTCGTTGACTGTCGCCTGATCGGGCGGCCCACCCTGATTGGCCGTGTCGAGCGCCGTCTGGGCGGCCGCGACTTGCTGATTCGCCAGGTTCACCTGTTCGGTGAGCGCGGCGACGTTGGCCGGGGTCGCCGCGGCCAGTGCCTCCTGCGCGGCGGCCAATCTGGTGTTGGCGGATTGGAGTGCCTGGGTGGCCCGCTCGATCGCGCCCTGGTCGGGGGGCGTCGGTGTTCGCTGAGCGGCGTCGTACTCGGCCTGCGCCCGGTCTACGTTGGCCTGCTGCTCCAGCCGTTGCGACTGACTGGGGCCTGCTGCGGCCTCGTTGAGCGCCTTCTGCGCCTCCGCCGCCCCCTGCGCGGCGCTGTCCGCCGCGGCCTGCGCCGACGCCACCCCCGCCTTGATGTCGGCGCTGGGCTGCGGCGCCTCGTAGCCCAGTGTCGCGTAGAGCTTCGCGACTGCCGCCCCGGTGGCGGCGTCGTAGGTCTTGTCCTGCGCCCCGGGGTCGTAGCCCAGACCGGCCAGGGTGGCCTCCAACTGCTCGACGTCGGGGCCGGTACTGCCGGGAATCAGGCTCCGGTAGGTAGGGAGGTCGCCCGCCAGCGCCAGCACCGGGCGACCGGTGACCTCGAGGAGCACAGTGCCGTTCTCGACCACCGAACCGACCTCGGGAATCTTGCCGGTGACCACGGCGGACCCGTCGGTGCCGGCGTCGGTGAGGGTCACCTGGGCGGACCCGGTGAAACCGATGTCGCCGCGGGTGACGATGTCCGCCTTCAACGCCTTCTTCGCCACCGGGACGGTAATCGGCCCGGCCGGCGGTGGCGCCGCGCGGGCGGCCGCGTCCTCGGGTGAGACCACGAGCTTCGCGGCCAGGAACCCCGCGCCGGCCATCAGGATCGCCACCACAACCACGATCACGATGCTGCGGCGACTGCTCCGACCTGCCGCCATCAGCCGCCGCCGTTCATGGCGGTCCGATACTGCTCCAATTCCGCCCGGTGCTCGTTGAGGAAGGTCTTCTCCAGCTCGATCCGAACCTTCTCCAGGATCGAGTCGTAGCCGCTGGATTTCTTGCAGTCGTAGTCGGCCAGCGCGATCTTGACCTCGTAGTCACGGAACTCGGCGACCGCGGCGGGCGCGGGTGAGCTCGGTGCCGTCTCGACACCTCCGGTGGACACCGAGGACGCGAAGCCCCCGCCGGCCGTGGCGTTGCCGTCGGTCGCCCAGCCGTTGAGCTTCGCCCACTTGTCGTTGGCCTGCTGGTTGGCGTCGGAGACCGTCGTCATCCCCGGGTACCCGGCACCGGACATGCACCCGACCCACTCGGTGGCGGCCGCAGTCACCTTCGGGTCGCTGGTCATCGACTCGTACAGCGCACTGAACGAGTCGAACAAACTCTGGAACTGGCTCTGATCGCCGCCCGGGTCCTTGGAGCCGTTGTCGCCGTACACCTGGCTCGACGCCTCGCCGTAGCAGCCCTGGTCGGCCAGGGACGTCGGCTTCTCGTCGCCCGCGGACGTGGGTTCGGGAACGGAGATCACAGTCGAGCCGCTCGCTTCCCCGCCGGCCTCCGACGATGTGGTCGACTCCACCGGGGCCGGCTCCCCCACGGTCGCCGCGACCGACACCTGCGGCCCCGCCCCGGCGTCCGCCGAGGCGAAGCTCACGCTGGCGCCGTACAGCGCCGCATAGTAGGCGTTCTGCTGGGCGCTGCTCATCGCCTCGACGATGGCCTGGTTGGGGTCGGTCACCTCGGCGGAGGTACTCGGCGCCTCGGTGGCGTCGTTCATCGTGCTGATGCCGTAGCCGTACTTCACCACCCAGTCCCGACTGCCGGCATCGGCCTGCCCGCCGACGGGCATGTCTGACATCGGGTAGACGAAGGGCACGTATTCGAAGCCCTGATCGGCCATGCAACTGGCGACCAATTCCTGAATCTGCTTCTCCTTCGCCTGGTACTCCTGGTCGGAGGGACCTTTGCCGCCCGCGCCGCCCGGGTTGAGAAACTCCTCCAACGGGCTGTAGTACGACGTGGAAGTGGCGGAGTCGGTCGAGCTCGAACCGTCCGCCCCGGTCGACCCGCATCCGGTGACGACGAGCAGCATCACCAGACCGGGCACCGTCATCGCCCTGAGTAGTCGCGGGCGAGGACCGTGCGAGCGGCGCATGTTCATACCCCTTTGGTGAAGGTCGAGGTCGATGTGTGTCGAGGTCGATGTGTCGAGGTCGATGTGTGTCGAGATCGAGGTGTGTCGAGGTCGAAATGTGTCAAGGTCGAGGTGGGTCGAGATCGTGTGGTGGCCGCTACATCATCGCTGGCGGAACCGCCCTACGTCACCCACGGACACGCCCGCCGCCACCTGTCACCCGGTCAGTCGAGCCAGTCGTCGAACGAACGACCGCTGAGCTGCTCATAAGCACTCCGATACCGCGCCCGAGTGGCTGCGACGACCTCGTCCGGCAGCACCGGCGGGGGTGCGTCGCCGGCCCGATCCCAGCCCGATTCGGCGGAGGTCAACCAGTTCCGCACGTACTGCTTGTCGAAGGACGGCTGAACTCTGCCCGGCAGATACTGATCCGCAGGCCAGAATCGCGAGGAGTCCGGGGTCAAGACCTCGTCGCCCAACACCAACCTGACGTCGTCTGCAGCAGCGGTGCCGAATTCGAACTTGGTGTCGGCCAGGATGATGCCGCGGGCAGCGGCGTACTCGGCGGCGGTCCGGTAAATCTCCAGGGTCTTCGACCGCAAAGCGGCGGCCATGCCGTCGCCGACCTGCTCCGCCACCGTGGCGAAGCTGACGTTCTCGTCGTGGGCGCCCAGCTCGGCCTTCGTCGCCGGCGTGAAGACGGGTTCGGGTAGCCGATCCGACTCGCCGAGTCCGGGCGGCAACGCAATGCCGCAGACGGCGCCCGAGGCCCGGTAGTCGAGCAGACCGGAGCCGGTCAGGTACCCGCGGGCGACGCACTCGACCGGCACCATCGACAATCGGCGCACCAGCATCGCTCGACCGCGGACCTCAGCCGGGATGCGCGGGTCTTCGACCGCGACCAGGTGATTCGCCACGATCGGTGACAGCAGTTCGAACCAGAACACGCTCATCGCGGTGAGAATCCGGCCCTTGTCCGGAATCGCAGTGGGCAGCACGTGGTCGAATGCGCTGATCCGATCGCTCGCCACCATCAGCAGCAGCTCGTCGTCCACCTCGTACAGATCGCGGACCTTGCCCGCAGCCAGGTGCCGCAGATCGGCGAGGGCGGTCATCGCACGTCCGCGCCGACCGCGCCGACCGGGTCGCCGTCGAGCCCGCGCTCCCGCAGCAACGGCCCGATCTCGGGCTCTCGACCGAGCACGTCGCGGGCCGACTCCATCGCGTCTCGCGAGCCGCCCCGAGACAACAGCTTCGAACGGAAGGTGTCGCCGGTGGCGGCGGTCAACCCGCCGCCCGCGCGGAACCACTCCGAGGTGTCGGCGGCCAGCACCTCCGCCCAGATGTAGAAGTAGTAGCCCGCCGAGTAGCCGCCGGCGAAGATGTGTTGGAAGTAGTGGGTGCGATACCGCGGTGGGATCAGGTCGATCGCCAGGCCCGCGTCCTGCAGTGCCGCCTGCTCGAAGGCGGCCGCGTCCACGATGTCCGCGGCCCCGTCGATGCGGTGCCACGCCTGATCCAGCAGCGTGGCGGCCAGATATTCGACGGTGCCGAATCCCTGACCCCACTGCTCAGCCCGGCGCAGCCGGTCGGCGAGCTCCGCGGGCATCGACTCGCCGGTGCGATGGTGCACCGCATATCGCTTGAGCACGCCGGGCCACCACTGCCACATCTCGTTGACCTGGGATGGGAATTCGACGAAGTCGCCTGGCACTCGGGTGCCGGCGAACCGGGGGTAACGCACCCGGGAGAACAGCCCGTGCAGCGTGTGTCCGAATTCGTGGAACAGCGTGCGCACCTCGTCCGGGGTCAGCAGCGCCTGCTCGCCGGGCGTGGGCTTGTTGATGTTGAGGTTGACCACCACCACCGGGCGTTGGTCCAGCAGAGTGCTCTGCCGGACGAAGGAGTTCATCCAGGCCCCGCCGCGTTTCTCCGGCCGGGCGAACAGGTCCGCCAGGAACAACCCGATCACCGCACCGTCCCGGTCGCGTACGTCGAACACCCGGACGTCGGGGGCGTATCCGACGAGGTCCTCGCGAGGTTCGAAGGTGACCCCGTACAGCTCGGTGGCGGCGTAGAAGACGCCGTCCTGCAGCACTCGGTTCAGTTCCAGGTACGGACGCAGCGCGGCGGTGTCGACGGCGTACTCGGACACCCGGATCCGTTCCGCGTAGTAGGCCCAATCCCAGGGGGCGAGTTCGACGCCGTCCGCGGCGGCCGGCTCGATCAGTCGCTGCGCCTCCCGCCGGGCATTCGACACCGCCGCGGGGACCAGCTGGGCCAGCAGCGCGTCCACCGCCTGCGCACTACCCGCAGTGTTGTCGGCCGTCACGTAGTCGGCGTGGGTCGCGTACCCCAGGAGTTGTGCGCGCCGGGCGCGGGCCTTCGCGATCTGAACCGCGAGCGGGCCGTTGTCGTACGGGGGGGCACTGGCCCGGTTGACGGACGCCAGGTGGAGCCGCCGCCGCAGCTCGCGGTCGCGCAGCTGCGCCAGCATCGGTTGCCCGGTGGGCAGCACCAGCGGCAGCAGGTAGGCGCCCGGCCGGCCCGCGGCCGCGGCTCGTTCCGCGGCCGCCGTGACATCGGCGGCGGCCAGCCCGGCCAACTCCGCCTCATCCTCGACGACGACCGCGGCGTCGCGAGTGGCGGCGAGCAGGTTCTGGCCGAACCGGGTCGAGAGCACCGAGATCGACTGGTTCAGCTCGCGCAGGGTGTCGGCATCGGCGGCGGAGAGCCGGGCACCGCTGCGGACGAAGTCCAGGTGGTAACGCTCGACCAGCCGGCGCGATTCGGGGTCCAGGTCGGCTGTGCCGGCACCTGCAGGGCTGCTGTTGAGGCCCTCGAACACCGTGTCGATCCGCTCGAACAGTGCGCGATCGAGCGTGATCGCATCCTCGTGCGCCGTGAGCTGCGGCGAAATCTCCGCCTCCAGCGCCTGCAACTCGTCGGTCGCCATCGCGGACAGCAGATTGAAGAACACGGTGCTGGTCCGGTTCAACAACCGACCGGCGCGTTCCAACGCGACGATCGTGTTGTCGAAGGTGGCCGGTTCGGGGCTCGCCACGATCGCATCCACCTCGGCGCGGTGTTCGCTGATACCGAGTGCGAAGGCCTCGCGGTAATGCTCGACTTCGATGAGCGCGAACTGCGGCAGTTCGAGGTGCAGCGGGGACGGTGTGGACAACGGATTCACAGAATCGCCCCCGGCCGATACGCCGCCGCCGCCGGATGATCGGCCACCAGACGGTCGACGACGGCCACCATCGCCGCGACCTGGCGCTCCGCGTCGCCGGTGAAGCTCAGCGGATCGGCCAGCAGCGCATCGAGCTCGGCCCGGTCCAGCGGTAGCCGTTCGTCGGCGGCGAGACGCTCCACCAGGTCGTTCTGCGGTTGGCCCCGCTCGCGCATCGCCAGCGCGACGGCCACTGCGTGCTCCTTGATGACCTCGTGGGCGACCTCCCGACCGACGCCCCGCCGGACGGCCGCCATCAGCACCTTGGTGGTGGCGAGGAACGGCAGGTAACGGCGCAGTTCCCGATCGATCACCGCCGGGTACGCCCCGAAATCGTCCACGATGGTCAGGAAGGTCTCGAACAGGCCGTCGATGGCGTAGAAGGCGTCCGGCAACGCCACCCGCCGCACCACGGAGCAGAAGACGTCGCCTTCGTTCCACTGGGCGCCCGCCAGTTCACCGGCCATCGACGCGTATCCACGCAAGATGACCGCCAGCCCGCACACCCGTTCGCAGGAGCGGGCGTTCATCTTGTGCGGCATCGCCGACGATCCGACCTGACCGGGTTGGAAGCCCTCGGTCGCGAGTTCAGCACCGGCCATCAGGCGCACGGTGGTCGCGAACGACGCGGGACCGGCGGCGAGTTGCACCAGCGCGGAGATCACCTCATAGTCCAGCGACCGCGGGTAGACCTGCCCGACGCTGGTCAGCAGCCGATCGGTGCCGGCGACCTCCCGGACGACGTCGAGTTCCAGTTCGTCGAGGGCGGCCGGTGAGCCGAGCAGGTCGAGCATGTCCTGCGCAGTTCCGACCGGGCCCTTGATCCCCCGCATCGGGTACCGCTGCAACAACTCGTCGACGCGCCGATAGGCCTGCAGCACCTCGTCCGCGGCGGACGCGAACCGCTTCCCGACGGTGGTGGTCTGCGCGGGCACATTGTGCGAGCGGCCGGCGATGGCCAGCCCGCTGAACTCGGCGGCCCGATCGGCCAGGCGGGCCAGCACCGCGACCGCGCGGTCTCGCACCAGCGCCAAGGCCTGCAGGATCTGCGCCTGCTCGACATTCTCGGTCAGGTCCCTGCTGGTCAGGCCCTTGTGCACCTGCTCGTGGCCGGCGAGCGCGTTGAACTCCTCGATCCGGGCCTTGACGTCATGCCGGGTGACCCGTTCGCGCGCCGCGATCGCGGCCAGATCGACCCGGTCGATCACCGCCTCGTAGTCGTCGAGCACCCCGTTGTCGACATCCAAACCCTGCCGAGCCTGCGCGCGCAGCACCGCCAGCCAGAGCTGGCGCTCGGCGACGATTTTGTGCTCCGGCGACCAGATGGCGACCATCTCCGCGGACGCGTACCGCTGCGCCAACACGTTCAACACCGGACCCTGCGCCACTCCGGGTTCGGCAGTGCCGTTGGAGTTGGCGGCGGGGTCAGCCGATGGAGTGGATGGAGCGGATACGGGCGCACTCGGGGCGGATCTCACCCGGTCATTGTTCCAGGGTCGGCAGCGTTCCAGGTTCAGCACCGTTCCAGGTTCAGCACCGTCCCCGGGGGCAGCATTGCGAGGTCGCCGGCAGCCGACTGCCGGGGCGGGCCTCGTGAGCTGGGTCAGCCGGCCAGCGAGATGGTGATCACCGGGGCACCGGACGGCTTCTTCGAACCGCCTGCCGGCTCGACCGTGACACCGATGGCAGTGTCGCCCACCTTGACGGGTGCAACCGTGTCCGGCATGTTGCCGTTCGCATCGGGATCCATGATCCCCACCGAGCGGACCTCGTCACCGGCTATCACCCACATTTGATACGTCGAGCCGGGGGCGGGCGCCGGGATCGCGGACAGCTTCACCAGGGCGGCCCCACAGGACGCCGAGACCACCACCTGCGAGACGCCGGCCGACCCGGCCGCGGCCGGCTCCTGGCGGCGATCGGTGGCGGTGTCAATGCACTGGCGCATGCCGGCGGCGTCGTTGGACCCGCTCCGATTCAACATGAAGACCGCGGAGAACGCGGCCAGGGCAACCGCCACCGCCACCGCAGCGGTCAGCAGCATCCGGTTGAAGCGCCGACGGGAGGACAGATCGATGACGTCGGCCAGGCCGGTGTCGCGCGACACGGGCCGGGTGGAGTTCACGGCTGACGGGGTGTCGGGCTTCGCGATGGAGACCGGCAGGCCCTGCGGGCGGGTGCCCGGCGTCGGCTCCTCATCCTCGGCGAGGTGAGCGGGCTGCGGCGGGACCTGCCGAGTGACGGCGATCGCGGCGAGCACTGCGGCGCGCATCGACGCCGGCGGCGCCTCGGCCGAGGCGGAGCCCAACCGGGCCGCGGTCTCCAGGAAGCCGTGCAGTTCGTCTTGGCAGGTCGCGCACTCGTCGAGGTGCTGTCCGAAATGAGTCGTCTCTGATTCATCCAGGGCGTTCAGCGCGGCGCCGCCGGCGAACAACGAAGGATCGTGGGCCATCATGCAAGGACTCCCAAACAGTCTCGCAACCGGATGAGTCCGTCGCGCAGCCGAGTTTTGATGGTGCCGAGCGGCACCCTGAGCGCGGCAGCCACCTCGGCCTGGGTGAATCCGGAGTAGTACGCGAGATTGATCGACTCGCGCTGCAGCTCGGTCAGACCGCTCAGACAGCTCTGCACCTGCCTGCGCTCCAGCGACAGCTCGACGGCGTCCACGACCACATCCACGTCGCGTTCCGTCGACGTCGACGCGTACTTCAGATCGCGGTCGGTGGACGACTGCACGGAGCGGACACGGTCAACAGCCCGGGCATGCGCCATGGTCATCACCCAGGACAGGGCCGACCCGCGGGACCGGTCGAACCGGCTGGCCCGACGCCAGATTTCGAGCATCACTTCCTGGCCCACCTCCTCCGACTGAGCTGGGTCCCGTAGGACTCGGCGGATCAGTCCGTACACGCGGGGGGCCATCTGGTCGTACAGCGTCTCGAAGGCGGCCTGGTCGCCGAGTGCCACCGAACCGAGCAGGTCTTCGGCGGTTGCCACCGAGGTGGTTGCGACGGCGCGAAGCGGACGGGGCTGCGACTGGTTGCTTATCACGGCTCCATCCTTCCCGTCTGTGGAGCTGCCGGGGGCGATCGCGGCACATCGGTATCCCATAGATACCGAGAGGTCCGTTCGGCCCTGCAACTCGAGCGAATTCTTACTTGCTGTGAGCTGTTCGGAGTGCAGACCCGCTCGGATGGGTGCGACGGGGTGCAGATTCAGGCAGTTCCGCGCATCTGAGGTTCACCTGAGCGGCTCCCTGTTCATGTGTGCGCGCGGGTAAGGGGACGATTCACGAGCAGATGGCGGCAGATTGAGGGGAGCCGAAAAGATTTCTCCCGACCCACCCATCCACCCCGCGGCCCGTCCCGAAGGACTGTCGTGACCACAGACACGACATCCCCCCCGGTTTCCGGGTCGGGCACCACACAGCCGGGTAGCCGCCGTTCAGGCAGCCTGCTCGCCGCGGCGGCGGGCGTCATCGCCGTCGGTGTGACGGTCGGGGTCGCCGAACTGCTGGCCGCCACCGGCTCCTGGATCGGCATCACCAGCACGGCCTCGTCCGCGTCGCCGCTCTTCGGCCTGGGCTCCACCTTCATCCAGTTCACCCCGGAGTGGCTCAAGCACCTGGCCATCTCGACCTTCGGCACGAACGACAAGTTGGCGCTGGCCGGTGGGATGGGACTCACGCTGGCGATCATGGCCGGTCTGCTGGGGCTGCTGGCACAACGATCACTGCGGGCCGCGCAGGTCGTACTGGCGGGGCTGGGTGTCATCGTCGCCGTTGCGGTGGTGAGCAGGGCGGAGGCAGGTCTGATCGACATGCTGCCGACCATTCTCGCCGTCGCGGTCGGCATCTACACCTTGACCCGGTTGTTCACCGCGAACGGAGCTCCGGCGGCGTTCGCCGACCGCGGCCGGGATCGGCGCGGCTTCCTGCGGGTTGCCGGTGTCGGTGCGGGTGCGGCAGTGGCGACCGGGGTGCTGTCTCGGGTGGTTCCCACCTCATCCGGTGCGGAGAACTCGCAGGCCCAAGCGGCCACCGCGACGAAGTCGGCCGAGGTGGATCGAATGGCGGCGCTACCAGCGGGCTACCAGCTCGACCAGCCGACCGCCATCACCCCCTTCGTCACCCCCAATGCCGACTTCTATCGGATCGACACCGCGTTCGTGGTGCCTCGAATCGACGCGTCGCGTTGGGAGCTGCGGATCTTCGGCTTGGTCGATCGCGAGATCACCATCAGCTATGACGAGCTGCTCAAGCGTCCCCTGGTGGAGCGGATGGTCACCCTGACCTGCGTCTCCAACGAGGTGGGCGGCGGCCTGGTGGGCAACGCGGTGTGGGAGGGAGCGTTGATTCGCGACCTACTCGCCGAGGCCGGCCCGCACGCCGACGCCGACATGGTGATGTCCCGCTCCGGCGACGGCTTCTCCGCGGGCAGCCCACTGTCGGTGCTGATGGAGCAGGATCGCGACTGCCTCCTCGCGGTCACCATGAATGGGGCGGTTCTCCCGTTCGAACACGGCTTCCCGGTCCGCATCGTCGTCCCCGGTTTGTACGGGTACGTCTCGGCCACCAAATGGGTGGTCGAAATGGAGGTCACCCGCTTCGACCAGCAGACGTCCTACTGGACCGACCGCGGATGGTCCCCTCGCGGCCCCATCAAGACCGCCAGCCGGATCGACGTACCCGCGTCGTTCGGGAAGGTTCCCGCCGACAAGGCGGTGTTCGGCGGCGTGGCCTGGGCGCAGCACCGCGGCGTCAAGTCGGTCGAGGTTCAGATCGACGGCGGCGAATGGATGCCCACCACGCTCTCCACCGTCGTCACCGACGACACCTGGCGTCAATGGTCCTTCGTCTGGGACAGCGCCACCCCCGGTTCGCACAACATCACGTGCCGGGCAACCGATTCCACGGGTGCAGTACAGGAATCTGCGATTCGCACGCCCATTCCCGATGGCGCCACCGGATACGACACCACCGCATTCTCGGTGATCTGATTCGGACCGTCGTCACCGCAATACCCATCTGTAGTCCCGCAGTGCGGGTGCCCATGCGCCCCACTAGATCGAAAGGCAGTCCATGTCTCACAAGCGCGGTTTCATCGTCGCCATCACCGCCGCAGGCCTCGCCCTGCTCGCAGCGTGCGGTAGCACCACCCCGGCGGCGAACACCACCAGCACCTCCACGTCGACCAGCACCTCGAGCCCGACCTCGTCGAGCCCGACCTCGACGAGCACCGAATCATCCTCGATGACCAGCGAGACCAGTGGCGCCGACACCAGCGGTCCGGTCGGACCGGGTTGCGCCGCCTACGCCAAGGCCAACGCCACCGGCGCCGGTTCCATCGACGGCATGGCCGCCGCACCGGTGGCATCCGCCGCCGCCGGCAACCCGCTGCTGACCACCCTGGTCGCTGCGGTCTCCGGCAAGGTCAACCCCAAGGTCGACCTGGTCAGCACCCTCAACGGTGGCGAGTTCACCGTCTTCGCCCCGGTCGATGAGGCCTTCAAGATGGACGTCGACGCGGCAACCCTGACCGAACTGACCACCAACGCCGACCTGCTGTCGACGATCCTGACCTACCACGTGCTCCCCGGCCAGCTCGCCCCGGACGCAATCGTCGGCACCCACAAGACCGTCGAAGGTGAAGAACTGACCGTCGCCGGCACCGCCGACAAGCTGACCGTCAACGGCAACGCCATGGTCATCTGTGGTGGCGTCAAGACCGCCAACGCGACCGTCTACCTGATCGACCACGTGCTGCTGCCGCCGACCGTCGTCACCGCCATGGCCGGTGCGATGACCGGCGACGCGATGACCAGCTCCACCACCTCCTGATCTGATCTCGCGGTCTGATCTAGCACCGCCTGTACGGGCGGCGCGAGTGAGCAGGAACCAGTAGACCCCGACGGCCCAACCTCGCTCCCGACGAGGCTGGGCCGTCGGTCATTTCTCGTTTCGCGGTGCGCACCCCATCCAGCAGGGGTGTCTGCTGCGAATCACTGCTGGGCAAATGCCCACACACCGACTGCATTTTGGAAAGGCTCGCCGATGACGGAACACGACAGCCACCTCGGGGCCCGTCACATCGACGCCCGCCGCCGGGTGGCCGTCGTCGGCAGCGGAGTGGCCGGCCTGACCGCGGCGTACCTGCTGCAGCGGCGCTACGACGTCACTCTCTTCGAGGCCGACCAGCGGTTGGGCGGTCACGCTCACACCCACGATCTGCTGGACCGCGACGGCCGCCCGCAGTCGGTCGACACCGGCTTCATCGTGCACAACCGCCGCACCTACCCGAACCTGCTGCGACTGTTCGCCGAACTCGACGTGCCGACCAAAGAGTCGGAGATGTCGATGAGCGTCGCCTGCGCGGGCTGTGGACTGGAATATGCCGGCGCGCGCGGCCTGACCGGGGTCTTCCCCACCCTCGCCACGCTCGCCCGGCCGCGTTACCTGCGGATGTTGTTGGAGGTGAAGAAGTTCCACCGGCACGCGCACCGGGTGCTGGCGGCGAACCCGGAGACCACCGACGGCGCTGAGGCCGCAGCGACTGCGCCCGACGAGTTGACGCTCCGCGAGTTCCTCACCGAGGGCGGCTATTCCGACTACTTCATCGCCCACTTCATCCTGCCGGTGGTGTCCTGCGTGTGGTCCTGCGGCGCCGACGTGGCCGGCGAGTATCCGGCCCGGTACCTGTTTCGCTTCTTGGACAACCACGGACTGTTGAGTGTCACCGGCTCGCCCGCGTGGCGGACCGTCGACGGCGGTTCACGTACCTACGTCGAGCGCACCGTCAAACAACTGAGCGCCGTGCTGACCGGCGTGCCCGTGCGCAGCGTCCGCCGCATCGAGGGCGGCGGCGCCATCCTGCGAACCGCCGACGACGACGTGTCGCACTTCGACATGGTCGTGTTGGCAACCCATCCGGCCCACGCGTTGGCGCTGCTCGAGGATCCGACGCCGGCTGAGGCGAGCACCCTGGGCGCGTTCGAATACTCCCCCGCGACGACCCTGCTGCACTCGGACACCGCACTCCTTCCGGCGAATCCCCGCGCGGCGGCATCCTGGAACTACCGGATGAACGACTGCGCCGGTGCCGACGAGAAGGTGCACGTCACCTATGACATGAACCGACTGCAGCGTTTGGACTCCGGCACCCGCTACCTGGTGACGTTGAACTCGCAGGACCAGATTGACCCTGCCACCGTGATCGACACCATGCAGTACGAGCACCCGATCTACACCCCGAAATCTGTAGCGGCGCAGGCGCTGTTACCCAGTTTGAACACCGACACCACGGCGTTCGCCGGGGCCTATCACGGGTGGGGATTTCACGAGGACGGCTGCGCCTCCGGTGTGCGGGCCGCCGAGGCTTTGGGCGTGACCTGGTGACCAGCGTCGCCGAGGATCCGATCACCGAGTCTGCTGCGGCCGTTTCCTCCGGAGCAGCGGACATCTCGGGTGGCGCACGGTTGGCCCGATACTCCCTCGACATCCGGCACAGTCGCAAAACACCGGTGGCGCACGCCTTCCGCTACCGCAGCCCGCTCTGGCTGTTCGACGCCGACCACGTACCCGCACTGCCACGAGGTCTCGGATTCATCGCCGCCTTCGACATCCGCGATCACTGGTGGCGGCGAACCGCGAGCTTCCGGGCCGGCGTGAACGCCTTCCTGGCGGCCGAGGGTCGCCCGGCGCCGGCCCGGGTGTTGGTGCTGACCGGCGCGCGCTCATTCGGCCTGTGCTTCAATCCGCTCACCGTGTACTGGTGCTACGACGGCGCCGGTCGGCAGACGGACGTGATCGCCGAAGTGCACAACACCTATCAGGGTCGGCACGCGTATCTGCTGCAACTGGACGACGCCGGTCGGGACACTGTCGACAAGCATTTCTACGTGTCGCCGTTCTTCGCGGCCGAAGGTCGCTATCGGATGCGGATCTCGCCGCCGGCCGCGTCGCTGCACGTCTCCATCGCCTTGGAGATCGGCGATCGAGTCCCCTTCGTCGCAACCATGCGCGGTGATCGGATCAACACCTCACGGTGGGCGCTGTTGACCCGTCCCCTCGCCCAGGTGCGGGTGACCGCATTGATCAAATGGCAGGGCATCCGGCTGTGGTTGCGCAAGGTTCCCGTCCAGCCACGGGCCGGTTCAGCGGCGGCGGAGGCCGCCACGGCGGGTAATCTCACTGGTTCACCGACGATTCGGGAGTTCGAATGAAATCCACATCACTGGTGGGACAGCGTGTCTGGATCACCGGCGCATCGTCCGGAATCGGCGCCGCACTGGCGAACGAGATGACCGACCGAGGTGCGGTGGTGGCGATCTCGGCCCGGCGCGAGTCGGATCTGACCGATGTGGCCGCCGGCCGGATGGCGGTGGTCCCGGTGGACATCACGGACGCCGCCGCGGTGCGCGCAGCTGCGGACACCGTCCGGGCCGAACTGGGCGGCATCGACCTGGTCGTCCTCAATGCGGGAACCTGGCAGCAGGTCCGGCTCGACGACATCGACACCGCTGTGGTGGCCAAGCATTTCGACGTCAACGTAATCGGTACGGTGAACTGCCTGGCGGCCGTGATCGGCGACATGATGCGCACCAGATCGGGCACGGTGGCGATCGTGGCATCGGTGGCGGGCTTCCGCGGGATGCCCGGCGCCCTGGCGTACGGCGCCTCGAAGGCGGCGCTGATCCATCTCGCCGAGTCGGTTCGGGCTGAGGCGTCGCGGAAGGGCGTCCGGGTGGTCACCGTCAATCCCGGCTTCGTCGAGACCCCGATGACGGACACCAACTCCTTCACGATGCCGTTCCTCATCGGCGTCGAGGACGCGGCCCGCCGCATCGCCGACGGCCTGGAATCGCATCGGCAGGAGATCATCTTCCCGCTGCCGATGGCCATCCTCATGAAGATCGCCCGGCTGTTGCCGGTGCGGGTGTGGACGAAGGTGTCCGGGCTGGCGGCACGCCACTGACAGCCCCACCGTGCCGTCGCGCGGGCGACGGCTGACACTCAGTTCGACGCACCCGCGATGCAGGCGGTGGCGATCCGTTCGAAGCCCGCGCGGGCATAGACCCTGGCGATCTCGTCGGACCCGGCGGACAGGAAGCAGCATGCGACACCGCCACCCATCGCGTCCGTGATGAGCGCGGAAGTCACCGACGCGCCGATTCCGCGTCGCCGATAGGCGGGCAGGGTGGCCAACCCGGTGATCTCGGATGTCGTACCCACCGGGATGTGGCTGCCGCCCGCGACCGCTCCGTCGGCGCCGAACGCCCCCGCCAACACCTGGCGGCCGGCCGCGATGCGGTCGCGCAGCGCTTGATGCACGCTCGCCAAGTCCTGCTCTGCGGCGACCCGCTCGATGTCACCGACCGGGCCGACTCGGGTGCCGGGGGCCGAGAATCCCACGCCGACCGCGGCCTGCACCTGCGGCACTTCCGGGTCGTCCGCCGCCATGATGCGCACCCGAACCCCGGGCGGTGGCCGGACGGCGACCGCACCCCGGTTCACCATCAGCGGCAATTGGTACACCACCAAGCCGGCCGCCCGGACCGCGTCCACCAGGGTGGGCTGAAGGTCGTCGATCCACTCGAACGCCTCCGGAACACCCAGCTCCCGCTGTCGACGGCGGACCGCGGTGACATCATCCGGCGTGCAGTGCTTGACCCCGGCCCGCGGCCTCGCGTAGTACGGAAAGTGCCCCTGCGCGACGAACAGCACGAACGGGCCGATCTCCACCGCAGCCGCCGACGCCGCACGGGGCACCGTGTCGTAGTAGGTCTCGATGGTCGCCAACTCGGCGGCGCTGGTCGGCACAATGCTCAGGATGCTGGCCTGCCGCATGACGGTCAAGTGCCGCCCACTATCGGATGAAGGTCGCCAATCCGGCCAGTCCGTCCCGAATCACCTCGGGTCGGCCCGCGAAGCTCAACCGCATTGAAGTCGGGCCGGCCGGATCGAAGTCGACGCCGGGGGCGACCGCAACCCCCTGCTCGGCCAGCAACCGACGGCACCACGACTCCGCGTCGTCGGTGAGGTGCGAGATGTCGGCGTACACGTAGAACGCGCCGTCGGCCGGGGCGAGCCGGTCGAAGCCGAGGTCGGCGAGGCCGTCCAGCATGATCCGCCGGTTGCCGGCGTACCGCTCCACCAGAGCGTCCAACTCGGCGTACGCGTCGAACGCGGCGATCGCCGCGTGCTGGGCCGGCGTCGGCGGGCAGATCGCCAGGTTCCCGCTGAGTCCGAGCACCGCCTCGCGGAGGTCCGCCGGGGCCAGGCACCAGCCGATCCGCCACCCGGTCATCGAGAAGTACTTCGAGAACGAGTTGATCACGAAGCCGCTGCGCGAGGTCGACCATGCACAACCGCCGACCTGGCCGTAGGTGATGCCGTGATAGATCTCGTCGGAGATCAACCGGATGCCGTTCGCCGCACAGTGGGCGGCGATCGCCGCGAGCTCGGTCGCCGAGACCATCGTCCCGGTCGGGTTGGCCGGGCTGGCCAGAATCAAACCGGCCAGGTCGAGACCGGCCAGCTGCGACACCGTCGGCTGGAATCTGTCCGCCGGTCCGGTGCGGATCTCCACCACGTCGCAGCCGAGGGCCTGGAGGATGTTGCGGTACGCGGGGTAGCAGGGCACGGCCAGCCCCACCCGCGCACCGGGATCGAATGCCGCCAGGAAGGCCAGCACGAAGGCGCCGGACGATCCGGTGGTCACCACCACCTCATCCGGGTCGACCTCGAGCTGGTACCACTCCCGATAGTGCCCAGCGATCGCCGCCCTCAGCGCCGGGATGCCGGCCGTCTCGGTGTAGCCCAACAGCTCGGTGTCGAGCACCCGGTGCAGCTCCGCGCGCACCGCCGCCGGCGCCGGCGTGGACGGCTGACCGGCCGACAGGTTGAACACCGGCAGACCCGACTCGGCCCGGCGGGTGGCCGCCGCCCACACGTTCATCACCAGGAACGGCGGGGTCCGGCCGCGCAGTGAGGGGCCCGCCGGGTCGGTCATCCGCCCGGCACCTGCACCCGACCCAGCGCGGCGGCCAGGCCGATGTCGGTGCGGTGGTGGGCGCCGCGCAGCTCGATCCCCGCCACCCGCTCGTACGCCTGTGCACGCGCCGCCATCAGGTCCGGTCCGGTGCCGAGCACCGACAGCACGCGGCCACCGGTCGCCACCACACTGCCGTCGGATCGCCGTCCGGTACCCGCGTGCAACACACCGTCGGCGTCCGCCCCGCTGATCACATCCCCGGTCACCGGGGTGCCCGGATAGTTCTCGGCCGCGATGACGATCGTCACCGCCGAACCGGGTTTCCAGCTCAACTCGCCGACCTCGGACAGGTCGCCGTCGGCCGCCGCCTTGAGCAGCCCACCGAGCGGGGTGGCCAGCAGTTCGAGCACCACCTGTGTCTCGGGGTCGCCGAACCTACAGTTGAACTCGATGACCTGCGGACCCTCTGCGGTCAGCACCAACCCGGCGTACAGCAGCCCGACGAACGGGGTGCCGCGGCGGGCCATCTCGATCAGCACCGGGTCCAGCACGGTCTGCTGGACGTGGCCGACCAGATCCGGCGGCGCCCACGGCAACGGGGCGTACGCGCCCATCCCGCCGGTGTTGGGCCCGTCGTCGCCGTCGCGGACCCGTTTGAAGTCCTGCGCCGGGAGCAGCGGCAGCGCGCGCGTGCCGTCGCAGATCGCGAACAGCGACACCTCGGGGCCGGCGAGGTAGGACTCGACCAGCACCGGGTGCCCCGCCGCGAGCACCTCGCGGGCGTGGCCGGCCGCGGTCGCCCGGTCGGTGGTCACCACCACGCCCTTGCCGGCGGCCAGCCCGTCGTCCTTCACCACGTACGGCGCGCCGGTGCGGTCCAATGCGGGTTCGATCTCCCCCTCGGACGTCACGGAGACCGCTGCTGCGGTGGGCACACCGGCGGCCGCCATCACGTCCTTGGCGAAGGCCTTGGAACCCTCGATCTGCGCCGCTCGCGCAGACGGGCCGAACGCCGCGATGCCGGCCGCCCGTACGGCGTCGGCGACGCCGGCCACCAACGGGACCTCGGGGCCGATCACCACCAGGTCAACCCCGAGCCGGGTGGCCAGGGCGGCCACCGCGGCCGGTTCGTTCGGCTCGACCTGATGGGTGGTCGCCGACTGGTCGGTGCCGGCGTTACCCGGCGCGACGTGCAACTCGGTCACCGCCGGGTCTCGACGCAGTGCGCGGAGTAGGGCGTGTTCGCGGGCGCCGGACCCGATCACCAGGATCTTCACGAGAACTGAGGCTATCCGCCGCACGGGTCGATGTCCCATTTCGGGCCGAGTCATCCGTCGAGCGGTCCGTCTCGAGTTGATTCCAGAGTTGATCGAAGGCGGGTCGAGGGCGGGTCGGGGCGGGTCGAGCACACAAAGTGCCGATCTCCACACCAATGGTTACCCACTGTGACGGCAGAAACACGACTGTCACGCGACGGGCAAATCGGACACCCAACATTCACCGCAGCCCTGGCACCTCGAAACACGCGCCGCCGAAGCTTGACCAGACTCGCTCCCACGGGTGAGGCGCAACTAGGGTTCCGTCAGTACAACGATCTGTCGTGTTCAGCGGCATGGGGTGTGCTGGGCCTGGACCGAGAGTTGCAAGCAGCCGATCCACCCTGGCTGCTCCACGGCGGGATAAAAGCCCGGGAGGCCCTACAGGCCCTTCCCGATGCCGTGTCGGGCCACCGCACACCGCCAGGAGCCCGCATGACCGCAGTCGCGCTGCCGAATTCCCGTGCTCTCGAACCCCATGTCCTCGAACCTCGTGTCCTCGACCCCGATGCGGACCTCGGCGAGTTCGGCTACGAGCAACAACTGCACCGCTCGATCGGGACCTACGCGTCCTTCGCGGCCGGATTCTCCTTCGTGTCGATCCTGACCACAGTCTTCCAACTCTTCGGTTTCGGGTTCTCCTTCGCCGGGCCGACCTTCTTCTGGACCTGGCCGGCCGTCTTCGGCGGCCAACTGATGGTCGCGCTGTGCTTCGCCGAGCTGGCGGCGCGGTATCCGATCTCCGGCGCCATTTATCAATGGGCCCGGCGACTCGGCGGTCACATCACCGGCTGGTTCGCCGGCTGGACGATGATCCTGGCGCAGATCGTCACCGTGTCGGCCGCCGCGATCGCCATGCAGGCGGTGCTGCCCGCGATCTGGTCGGGTTTCCAACTCGTCGGCGGCGACCCCGCGATCTCCACGATCACCGGCGCGACGAACGCCATCCTGCTCGGCGTGATCGTGCTGGTCGCGACGACGTTGATCAACTCGATGGCCGTCAAGATCATGGCCATCGTGAACGCCGTCGGCGTCACCTGCGAGATCATCGGTGTCTGTCTGCTGATCATCGCGTTCTTCCTGACCGCCGAGCGCGGCCCCGGCATCGTGCTCAACACCGCCGGTTTCGAGGGCGGGTTCGCCGCGCTGCTGGTCTCCTCGCTGATGGCCGGTTACGTACTGGTCGGGTTCGACTCCGCGGGCGAGCTGTCGGAGGAGACGCGCAACCCCCGCCGGACCGCTCCGCGCACCATCCTGCGTGCCCTGATCGCCTCCGGCATCGGCGGTGCGCTGATCCTGCTGGGTGCCCTGATGGCGGCACCCGACCTCGGCGACGAGGTTTCCTCCGGCGGCTTGGCCTACATCGTGACCGGCCGGCTGGGCGACACCTGGGGACGGATCTTCCTGGTCGACGTGGTGATCGCCGCGTTCGTCTGCACCCTCGCCATTCAGACGGCCACCACCCGAATGATCTTCTCGATGTCCCGCGACGAGGTCTTGCCGTTCTCCAAGCAGCTCCGCAAGGTGACGAAGAACGGCGCCACCGCGGTGGCGGCGATCGTCGTCGGGGTGCTGTCCGCCGGGCTCCTGTTGATCAACCTCGGCCACGCCGGCGTGTTCACCGCCCTGACCAGCGTCTGCATCGTGCTGCTGTACGCGGCGTACCTGGGCGTGACCGGGCCGCTGCTCGTACAGCGCTTCCGGGGCTGGTCGTCGACGTTCGCCGGCCGGCTCGACGAACAGGGCAAGCCCCTGTTCAGCCTGGGCCGGTGGGGACTGCCGATCAACATCATCGCCGTCGTCTACGGCCTGGCGATGATGACCAACCTGGCGTGGCCTCGACCGGAGGTCTACGACCCGACCGGCGAGAGCCCCGTCCTGCAGTACTTCGCGTTGATCTTCCTAGCCGTCACCGCGATCGGCGGCATCCTCGCCTTCACGGTCAAGAAGAAGGCGTACCGGCTGGCGATCGGCCATCAGACGGCAGCGCTCCCAGCCACCGCGACGGACCCGTCGCCGCGATGGACCCGGTCGCCGCGATCGACCCGGTCGCCGCTGCGCGGGCCGCTGAGGCCGAGTCGGTGCGTGTCTGATGACCGGCTACACCCATCAGATCCCCGGCGGTGCGGCCTGGTCGGTGCGGCTGCGCGCCGGGCGGACCATCACGCTCACCGCGCTCGGCGCAGGCGCGAACATCTCCACCCTGATCTACGGCACCGACCTGCTCGACCGGTTGAATCTGCCGGACACGTTGAAGGCGCAGATGAGCGCGCGGATCGTCCCGCCGATGGTCCTGATGAGCGATCGGGGCCTCGCCTTGGCCTCGGTCACCGCGTCGACTGTCGACTGGCACGACGCCCTGTGCGGTTTCACCAGCCGAGCCGACCTCGATCGTTTCGAGCCGAGCGACTACCAGCACGACCGCAACGCCTGGCGACGCAGCGCGCGCGACCTGTTGCTGCTGGAGCTGTTCAAGCACGGGCTCGGCGAGGCCGACCTGCACGGCTGCGTCAACTTCTTCTCCAAAGTGGTGGCCGCGGACGACCCGCGCTGCAGCCTGCGGTTCGTCGCCGGCGCATCACAGGTCGGCGACTCGGTCACCCTGCGCGCAGAGCAGGACTTGCTTCTCGTACTCGCCACCACACCGCACCCGCTGGATCCGGCGGCCGAGTACGCCCCGGCCGCAGTCGGCGCCGAGGTCGCGATGGCCGATCCGGTCACGGCAGACGATCCGTCCATGGTGTTCCGCGCCGAGAGTGCGCGGGCGCTCCTCGAAACTCAGAAGGTGCTGCTGTGACCCGTTCATCGACCACCCTCACGGCGATGCTCCCCGCCTTGATCCCAAGCCCGCTACTGCCGGCGGATGCGGCGCTGAACGTCGAGGTGGGAGCGGGTGACGGGTACCTCGGGCTGATCCCGTCCGGTGGCCGCTTCCGCATCGTGGACCTGCACGGCAACCAGGCGGCCGACACCCTGTTCTACGACGCGGCGGACGTCGACAACCGTTACAGCGCTTTCGACACCGTCCGCCGTCAGCAGGCGGTCTATCTGACAACCGGGTCCGAACTGGTCACCGGTCGCGGTGATGTGCTGGCAACCATCGTCGCCGACACCTGCGGGCGGCACGACACCGTCGGTGGGGCCTGCGCTCAGGAGTCCAACGTGATCCGCTACGGCGAGCACGTCCGACACCAGCACGCCTGCCGGCAGACCTTCCTCAAGTACGGCGCGGCGGCGGGAATCGGTCAGCGACGACTGGGGCACAACATCAACTTCTTCATGAACGTCCCGGTCACCCCGGGCGGCGGGTTGACCTTCGCCGACGGGTTGTCGGCGCCGGGGAAGTACGTCGAGATCCAGGCCCACCGCGACATTCTGGTGCTGATCTCGAACTGCCCGCAGCTGAACAACCCCTGCAACGGCTGGAATCCGACCCCGATCCAACTACTCGGCTGGTGGTAACCATGACAGTGCAAGACCTCTCGCCGGTGGCGTTGTCGGCCCCCGGTTTCGTTGTGCCCGGGGCCGCTGGGTCCGCCGTGGCCGGGGCCGCCGTGTCCGTGGCTGCCGCCGCCGTGGGTGGGGCCGCCGTGGGTGCGGCCCGCACCGACCCGCAGGTGGTGACCGTGAAACGGCCGGGCATCCAGACCACCGTTCAGGACGGCGCCGGCCGGGTCGGCATGTGGGATGTCGGGGTGCCGCCCTCGGGGGCGTTCGACGGGCTGTCGTTCACGCTGGCCAATCTCGCGGTGGGCAACCATCCGAACGCCGCCGGTTTGGAGTGCGTCGTTGCCGGTCCGGTGCTGGTGTTCGACCGACCGACGGTGATCTGCGTGACGGGCGCGGTCGGCAACGCCACGTTGGACGGGGAGTTGCTCACACCCGGCCTACCGGCCACCGCGGTGGCGGGCGCGATCCTGAACATGGGGAAGCTGACCGGGCCGGGTATGCGCGGATATCTCGCCATCGCGGGTGGCGTCGACGTACCCATCGTGCTGGGGAGCAGGTCCACCTTCATCCTGGGCAAGTTCGGGGGCGTGGACGGTGCGGCGCTGACCGCGGGAGTCCGCCTGCCGATCGGTGCGCAGCACGGCGAGGCGCGCGACGTGCGCCGGCAACTGCCGGCGTTGACGGGGACCTGGCAACTCCGGGTCCTCCTCGGACCACACGGCGCACCGGACTACCTCACCGCGGAGGGCAGCGACGAGTTGTTCGCCGCCACCTGGACTGTCGACCACCGATCCGACCGCACCGGGGTTCGACTGACGGGGCCTGCGCCGCAGTTCGCACGAGCCGACGGCGGCGAAGCCGGGATGCACCCGTCGAATGTGCACGACTCGGCCTATCCGGTCGGCGGCATCATGCTCTCCGGCGGAACCCCGGTGATCGTCGGTCCCGACGGGCCGAGCCTGGGCGGCTTCGTGGTGCCCTGTGTGACGATCGAGGCGGATCGATGGATGCTCGGCCAATTCCGGCCCGGCGACTCGGTGCGGCTGATTCCCGTCGACGCCGATTACGCACGCTTCGCGCTGGTGGAGCGTCGTCGGCAGTTGGCGGGCAAACTCGTCGCCGCAACCACACCGGTCGCGTTGCCGTCGACCTCGCTGCCGAGACCGCTGGCCATCGTGGCCGGTGACGGCCACATCCCGAACTTCGACATCCGCGCCGCCGGCGACCGCCACCTGCTCCTGCAGGCGGGGCCTGCCGAGTTCGACCTGACCGTGCGGATGTTCATCCACCTGATGGCCCGCGAACTGCGGGCGGCCCGCCCCTGCGGCGTGGTGGAGATCGTCGAAGGAGTCCGATCGCTCCTGGTCGGCTTCGACACCGCGACTCGAGCAGTGGATCTCGCAGAGCACCTGGCGTCACTCGCGCCGCTGATCGGCGACCCGGCCGCCGTCACGCTGAATGTACGGGAGGTGACGCTGCCGATCGCCTTCGACCATCCACTGGCGCACGAGGCGATGGCCCGGTACAGCCGGCAGGTCCGGGACGACGCGCCGTGGTGCCCGGACAACGTCGAGTTCATCAGGCGGGTCAACGAACTCGACGAACGCGCCGAGGTTTTCGACATCGTCAGCCGCGCGACCTATCTGGTGATCGGATTGGGTGACGTCTATCTGGGCGCCCCGCTGGCGGTGCCGATCGACCCCCGAGATCGGTTGGTCACCACCAAGTACGACCCGGCCCGCACCTGGACCCCGCAGAACGCGGTCGGCATCGGCGGTATCTACCTGTGCGTCTACGGGATGGAGGGACCCGGCGGCTACCAACTCGTCGGCCGGACCGTTCCGGTGTGGCGACTCGCCGAACCCGGCCGCGACGAACAACCCTGGCTGTTGCGTCAATTCGACCGGATCCGGTTCGAGCCGGTCAGCGCGGACGAGCTGGCGGCGTTCCGTGCGGACATCCGCAGCGGTCGAGCCGACCTGCAGACCCGGCCGGCCACCTTCTCGCTGGCCGAGGTCGCCGAGCTGGAACGCACCCACGCCACCGAGATCGGCGAGCTCCGAGCCCGCCGCCACACTGCCTTCGCGCGTGAGCGCGACTCCTGGAAGCGACCGAACTGATCACCATGACCAACACCCTGACACCGGTTGCACCGCTCGGATCGGCCGGCGAATCCGGCGGTGCGGCGACGTCCGTCGTAGATCGAGTTCACCGGGCCTACGCCCGGATCGACGAAGTGGACCGTCCCGAAATCTGGATCACCCTGTGCGACCGGGACGACGTGCTCGCCGACGGCCGCCGCGCTGGACAGCCGACTCGCGGCCGGTGCGCAGCTGCCGCTGGCCGGCCGACTGCTGGCCGTGAAGGACAACATCGACGTGGCCGAGTTGCCCACCACGGCAGCGTGTCCGGAATTCGCCTTCGTGCCGACCCGAAGCGCCACCGCAGTACAGCGTCTGGTCGACGCGGGCGCGCTGGTGCTGGGCAAGACCAACCTCGACCAGTTCGCCACCGGCCTGGTCGGCAGCCGCAGTCCGTACGGCGCGGTGCGCGCGGCACACGATCCGACGAGGATCTCCGGCGGATCCAGTTCCGGGTCCGCGGTGGCCGTCGCGCTCGGCATCGCCGACCTCGCACTCGGCACCGACACCGCGGGGTCCGGACGAGTACCGGCGGCGTTCAACGGCATCGTCGGACTCAAGGCCACCCTGGGCGTCGTCCCCCTGACCGGTGTGCTCCCCGCCTGCGCAGACTACGACTGCGTGACCGTGTTCGCCCGTGACCTGGCGAGCGCGACCAGCGCATTGCGCACGATGTCCGGCTACGACCCGGCCGATCCCTTCAGCCGGCTGTTTCCGCCGGATGCGCCGATGGGCGCACCGCTCGCGCCGGTGGTCGCGGTACCCACCGATGCCAACCTCGACGCGCTCAGCGACGAGTACCGGACGCGCCTTCGACGCCGCCGTCCAGCAGTTGGTGCGCACCGGTGTCGAAGTGCGCGCCGTGGACGTCGAGCCGCTGCTGGCGGCCGCGACCCTGCTGTACGACGGCGCCATCGTCGCGCAGCGCTACACCGCCGTCGGAGCCTTCCTGGAATCGCGCCCGGCCGGCGCCGACCCGACGGTCTCGCGGATCATCCTGGGTGCCAAAGACGTGCCGCGGCCACGCTGTAGTACGTGACACTCAGTACCTGCTGTCGGCGAAACGCCAGGCTGCCGCCCTACTGGCGGGCTTCGACGCATTACTGCTCCCGACCACCACCGAACACCCCACCCTGGCTGCGGTCGCCGCTGAGCCGGTCGCGATCAACCGCCGGCTGGGCACGTTCACGAACTTCTGCAACCTGCTCGACATGGCGGCGATGGCCGTACCCGCGGAGCGACCCGTCGGCGCGGACCCCTTCGGGGTGATGTTCGTGGTTCCCGCGTTCGGCGACCAGGTGGCCCTGGACCTGGCAGCACGATTCACCGGCTCCGACGTCGGGCCGCGCATCCCGACCGGCGGCATTCCACTGGCGGTGTTCGGCGCCCATCTCCGGGGCCAGGTGCTCAATGCGCAACTGGTCGCCCGCGGCGCCGCGTTCCTGTCGGATGTGCACACCAGCACCGACTATCGCCTGTTGGCACTCGACACCCGGCCCGCCAAACCCGGATTGGTGCGCGTGGCGGACGGCGGGGCGTCGATCAGCGGCGAATTGTGGACGCTGTCGTCGGCGGGCCTGGGCACCCTGCTCGCAGAACTGCCCGCGCCGATGAGTCTGACCTCGGTGCAACTCTCCGATGGACGCACGGTGGTCGGCTTCGGGTGCGCTGCCGACGCGGCGGCCGCCGGTACCGACATCACCGAATTCGGCGGCTGGCGCGAGTATCTCGCCGCGCGCAGCTGATGCCGGACCGGCAGGCGGGTTTGGGGGTCGGATCGAAGGTTGGATCGTGCCGAGTCGGCAGGTGGATCGTGCCGACTCAGCAGTTGGATCGTGCCGGGCCGGCAGGCGGAATCGAGTCAGCCGGCGAGCACGTCGTGCAGCACGATGGTCTGGTCGCGCCCCGGGCCCGACGCCGATCGACGAGACCCGTGCCCCGGACATCTCTTCCAGCGTGCGCACGTACGCCTGCGCGTTGGCCGGCAGCTCCTCGAAGGTGCGGCAGTGCGAGATGTCCTCGAACCAGCCGGGCAGCTCCTCGTACACCGGCATCGCGTGGTGGACATCGCTCTGCGTCATGGGCATCTCGTCAAACCGCTTGCCGTCGATCTCGTACGCCACGCAGACCGGCACCTTCTCCAGCGAGGACAGCACGTCCAGCTTGGTGAGGAAGTAGTCGGTGACGCCGTTGACCCGGGTCGCGTAGCGGGCGATCACCGCGTCGAACCAGCCACAGCGGCGTAAACGGCCGGTGGTGACACCGATCTCGCCACCGGTCTTGCGCAGATACTCGCCCCGACTCGTCGAACAGCTCGGTCGGGAACGGGCCCGGATCCGACCCGGGTCGTGTACGCCTTGAGAATGCCGATGCACGGCGTCGATCCGCGTCGGGCCGATACCGGAACCGGTCGCCGCGCCGCCCGATGTCGGGTTCGACGACGTGACGAAGGGATAGGTGCCGTGGTCGACGTCCAGCAGGGTGCCCTGCGACCCCTCCAGCAGGATGTGCTCGCCGCGCCGCACGGCCTGGTCGAGCGCGAGCCGGGTGTCGGCGATCCGGTGCAGGAAGCCCTGCGCCAGCTCGAGCACCTCGTCGACGATCCGGGCCGGGTCGAGCGCCTTGCGGTTGTAGATCTTGACCAGGATCTGGTTCTTGATGTCCAGGGCCGACTCGACCTTCTGGGCCAGGATCGACTCGTCCAGCAGGTCCTGCACCCGGACGCCCAGCCGGGCCACCTTGTCCTGGTAGGCGGGCCCGATGCCGCGCCCGGTGGTGCCGATCTTGGCCTTGCCCAGGTAGCGCTCGGTGACCTTATCGATGGCCACGTGGTACGGCATGATCAGGTGCGCGTCGGCGGAGATCAGCAGGCTGCTGGTGTCGATCGCCGCGGTCGTCCAGGCCGCGCCAGCTCGCGAGCAGCACCGCCGGGTCGATCACCACGCCGTTGCCGATGACGTTCTTGACGCCGGGAGTGAGGATGCCGGACGGGATCAGGTGCAGGGCGAAGCTCTGGCCGTCGGGCAGCACGACGGTGTGGCCGGCGTTGTTGCCGCCCTGGTACCGCACCACCCACTGGACCCGCCCGCCGTAGAGGTCGGTGGCCTTACCCTTGCCCTCGTCGCCCCACTGGGCGCCGATCAGAACGATAACCGCCATCGCCAGACTCTCCCTGTGCCGCACCCGGTGCCCTGAGTACTGTGCCGCATTGTTCATCCCGGCCGCACTCTGCAGCCGGGTCGAACCCCTGACCAGTGCTGCACTCTCTACCCTGGTGAGGACCAATCGAGGCCACGCACCTGCGTGACCACGCCGGAAGAAGGGTAGCCGCTTGTCCGAGCTGACCGTAATCTGCGCGCGGCCGGACGGACAGAATGAGGCGAGCGGACCCCCGATCGCCCCCGTGCTGGAGGCGGCGGGCCGTCACACCGACCGGATCCACTTCGTCGGACGCTTTCCCAACCGAGACATCGATCCGCTCCTGGTCGGCCGAGTCGTGGTGATCGGCGAGGTCTCCCAGTTGGCGGCGGTGATCCTGCGGATGCTGCGCCGGGGGTTGCTGGGCTCACCGGAGTCCGGGCCACCGGTCGGCACCACCCCGGTCGGATACATCGCCCTGCAACGCAACGAGTTCACCACCCGATGGCGGCTGCCGGTGGGACCCGCCGCCGTCGACTTCGCCTGTACGGCACCGGCACTCCCGGTGCCGCTGCTGCGCGACGATGCCGGCGGGGTGCTGCTCAGCCGAGGTGTCGTCGAGGAGCCCACCGCCACCGTCTACGTCGACGAACGCCAGGTGCTCACCGGGTCGGCCAGTCGGCTGGTGGTGCAGCCCGACTCGGCGCGGGGATTGACCGCCGTGGTCGAACGCCGGCGCCCGCTGGGCCTGCCGCCCAAGCGGGAGACTTCAACCGGCCGGGCCATCTCGATCGGCTTCGCGGAGCCCACCGTGGTGATCAGCGACGGTATCCCCCGGCCCCGCGCGCTCCCCCGGTGGACCTATTACGCCCACACCGAGCCGTATTTCCTGGCCCGGCCGGAGTAGCACCGGCGTCGGCCGACCGGGCCGGAGTTACTTCGCCTCTGCTACTTCAGCTCTGCTGCGTCAGCTCTGCTGCGTCAGCTCTGCTGCTGTAGCTCTGCTGCTTCAGGCTAACTGCTGCTTCAGCTCTGCTGCTTGAACGGGGCCGTGATGTGTCTGCTGGCGGTCAGGGGAGCATTTGGGCGGGAATCTGCGGATCCGCGTCGAGCAGGAATGCTCTGATCCGCTCCACCTCGGCGACTTCCTCGATCGCGGCGGCAGCTTGGCCCAGCGCTGACAACGCCCGCAGGAACGCCTGGTTCGGCTCGTGCGACCACGGAATCGGCCCGGCGCCCTTCCACCCGTTGCGGCGCAGCGAGTCGAGCCCCCGGTGATACCCGACCCGGGCATAGGCGTACGCCTGCACCTCCCGCCCCGCGTCGAGCGCGTGCTCGGCGAGTAGCGCCCAGGCCAAGCTGGATTCCGGATGGTCTCGTGCGGCGCTCTCGGCGGACGCACCGGCGCCGATGTCGTCGGCCGCCGCATCCCGAGGCAGATGTACCGGCGGCGGGCCCAGCAGATTCGATCGAGTCATGGGTTCATCCTGCCGCCTGCCGGCCGATCAGTTCGACCGCTCTCCGCTACGACCTGATCTGCCGGGCGTGTGGCGGCTGTCAATGCGCCGCCAGAACGGCGCCTGAGGATGCAGCCAGGCGCCAGTGCGCCGGGCGCCGGTGCGGTGTTCCAGTCGCCGGGCACGCGTGCGGGGTTCCAGTCGGCGGGCGCCGCTGCTGGGCACCAGCCACCGGTTAGCCCATCGAATCGTTCTTAGCCGAGGCTGCAGCGTCGGCTAAGAACGACAACTTGGGCAAGGCCGCAACAAGCACCCCGGCGGCGTGGAAATTCGACTTCAGCCTTGTCAACCGCACGTCACGACAGTAGACTCGAACATATGTTGCACTTCATCGGCGGTGATTCACACGCCGAGCCCCGGACTGTGCGCTGGTCCACGACCCTGGACCAGCTGGCGACCGAACTAAGCCGGGTGGGCCTCGCGCGACTCGGCGTCGCCGACGCCGGTCCGGAATCGCCGACCACCGGGCAGGACGCCGGTCCGGCCGAATCGCCGACCACCGGGCAGGACGCGGCTACCGGACGAAACGCGGCTAGCGCCGAAGCAGACGCATCTCCCGCCGAACAAGACGCAGCTACCGCCGAAGCAGACGCGGCTCCATCCGGGCGGGAGCCGGCATCAAACGCAGGTGACCCCAGCGCGGTCCCGGACTCACCGCTCACCGAAGCGCTGGTCACCCACGTGCTGGTCACCCAAGTGCAGGTTCCCCACGCACCGATTGCCGAGGAGCCGGTGACCGACGCGGAACGGATCGACCGGATCCGACAACTCGAACGCCTCAAAGCGGTCTGCGCCGCCCTCCAAGCTCACGAGACCGCCGCGTTCGCCGCGTCCCAATCCGCCACACCACCCATCTCCAACATCCGATCCGAAGGCACCCCTGCCGCCGGCACGCCGACCACCACCGGAACCTCGACCACCGGCGGCGACGGGAACCGCGCTGACCGAGAAGCGATGGCGAAAGTTCGGCGGACTCGGCTGAACCGCAGCATCACCGCGCAGATCGGACTCGCCCGACGCGAATCACCCACTGCAGGCGGACGCCACCTCACCCTCGCCACCACCCTGACCACCGACCTCCCACACACCCTGCGAGCACTCCAGAACGGCTCCATCAGCGAATGGCGCGCCATTCTCATGGTCCGCGAAACCGCCACCCTGTCCCCGACCGATCGGCGCACAGTCGACGCCGAACTCGCCGACCGGCTACCCCACCTCGGCGACCGCGAGACCACCCACGCCGCAGCCCGGATCGGCTACCGCCTCGACCCCGACCAAGCCGTGGCACGACACCGCAAAGCCACCGCTGATCGCACCGTCACCATCCGCCCTGCACCCGACACCATGAGCTACATCACCGCGCTGCTGCCACTCGTACAGGGCGTCGCCGCCTACGCCGCCCTCAACCGTCACGCCACCGCCGCGAACCTCGCCGGCGACCACCGATCACGCAGCCAGCTCATGGCCGACGAATTCCTCACCCGACTCCTCGACGACCAGACCACCCCCACCTTCGGCACAGGCGTAGGCGAGGGCAGCGGCACCGGCACTGGCACTGCCACCGGCACCCGCGCCGGCACCGGCACCCGCGCCGGCACCGGCACCGGCACCGGCAAGACCGGGACTGCCACCGCCACCGCAGATACACCCGCATCCGGCACGGTGACCGGCGCCAGCCCGACCGGAACCAAACCGACCGGAACCAAACCGACCGGAACCAAACCGACCGGAACAGAACCGACCGGAACCCCCACGACCGGCATCCCCACCACCGGAACCCCCACCGCCGGCACCCGGATCTTCGACACCACGCCTGTCACGCCTCCGAGTGCGCCCGCGACCCCGTCGTGGAGGCCACCGACGGCCCCGTTCCCGGTCCCGACCAGCGGGCCGCACGCCGAGATCACTCCGCTCCCACCCGGCATCGGACTCGACATACAACTCGTCATGACCGACCGGACCCTCTTCGACGACGACGACACCCCCGCCCTCCTCACCGGATTCGGCTGGATCCCCGCACCCATGGCCCGCCGACTCGTCGAGTGCGCACACAAGAAGACCAGGATCTGGCTCCGCCGGCTCTACACCGCCCCCGACACCGGCGACCTCATCACCATGGACTCCCACAAACGACACTTCCCACCCGCCGCCCGACACTTCCTCCTCACCCGCGATCAACACTGCCGCACCCCCTACTGCGGCGCCCCGATCCGGCACGCCGACCACCTCACCCCCGCTGCCCACGGCGGACCCACCACTACCGACAACGGTCAGGGCCTTTGCGAAGCGTGTAACTACGCCAAGCAAGCCCCCGGCTGGACAGCCAAAGCAGAACCCACGGCCACCGGCAGCACCCGCCGCGGCCGGAGCGGCGACAGCGGCCGCACCGGCACCGGCACCGGCACCGGCACCGGCACCGGCACGAAGGTCGCGACCAGCGGCGACATCACCATCACCACACCCACCGGCCACCACTACACATCCCACCCGCGCCGACCACCCCGATCCCAACCCTGGGCCGACATCGTCCACCACCTGAACGGACCCAGCATCATCGAATTCCGCGCCCAAGGACTCCTCGACAGTGCCTGATCTGCCTCGCGGGACACCGAGCCGAAGGGTGACTCTCAGGACGAAACGTCCTGCGAGGACCGCACGACAACAACTGGGTCTGATTCAGCCCCGGCGGGATCGAGTGAGGGGGGCACCGAGACGTTGGGCGCGGCCGCCGAACACCACCGCGCACACCATGAACCATCCGTAGCCGATGGCCACCCCTGCGATCACATCGGTCAGCCAATGGACCCCGAGCAGCGCCCGACTCGCGGCGACAGCAATCGCGATCAGCGCAGCAGCCGCAGCCAACACCGCGCGCATCAACCGGGGCAAACCGCGACCGAGGACCAGCGCGATCGCCGGCCAGGCCATGGCGGCGGCCGCCGAATGACCAGACGGGAAAGACGGTCCGTCCCAGGGCACCAACCTGCCGACGTCGGGGCGGGAACGGGCGACGATCTCCTTCAGCCCGTTGACAATCAGTTTCTCGCCGGCAAACGCGACGCCCAGGAAGAGGAAGACATCGAGCCGCCGGTGGCGGTAGTGGTCAATGATCCCGGCAGCGACGAGCGCGGGCGCCACCACTGCAGTGTCACCGAAGTAGGTGATCACCTTGAGGAGGTCAACAGCTCGGGAGGTCGCATGCCCGACTCCCCACTGCGCCACACCGTTGTCGAGCGAGGCCAGCCCGACCGAGTGCGCAATCATGTCGAGCACCACACCGACCGCCAGCGCCGTGCCGAAAGTGACCAGTAAGGACACCGTGAGTACAAGGCCGCCAGCGGTCGTACGGTCGAGCCGCCTGCGAAGGAACCCTGCCAGGCGGGGGTGCCGCTTGAGGCGACGAACGACCTCACGCTCTTCGGCAGCTGAGTCGACCGGATCGGGCAGTCCACGGACCGCTGAGAGGACGAAGATGATGACCGCTGCCGCGAAAGCAGTGAGGCCGACCGCGCCGGTGACGCTCATTGCGCGAACGGCGTTGACGGCGTCCGGTCGTCGCGTGGCATCGGCGGGCCGACGTAGAGCCGAATCACCGCGTAGGTGGCCGCCACCGAGACGAACCCCAGCGCAATGCCGCCCAGCACGTCAGTCAGGTAGTGCACGCCCTCATACATGCGGGATGAGGCGACGATGGCCGGTAGTGCCACGGCGAGAACCACCGCCACCGTCCGAATCCAGCGTTTATGCGTCCGCTCGAAAACTATGTAGGCCGCGGCGCAATACACAGCAGCGGCCGCGGTGTGGCCGGACGGAAAACTGCTGCCCAGCGACACCGGATCCAGCTGGGGAACTTCGGGTCGAGGCCGATTCACGACCGTGGTCACCGTGAGGAATACGAAACCCTCGAGAACGGTCGCGGCGCAGACGAAAAGCGGCTCACGCCAAGACCGCAACGCGATGAACAGCACCACCGAAACGACGACAGTCACGATGACCTTGACCAATGTCTGAGACAGCGTCGAGCCGATTGCCGCCCAGCCGTCCCACCCGGGTGTGCGATGCGCGACGAACCAGTGCGCCACATTCTGGTCCGCCCTGCCGATTGCAGTGCGGGCCAGCGGTCCGGTGAGAAGAAAGCCGATCCCGATCCACACTCCGACCAGACCGACGTAAATCGCCGCCAACAAGAGCGCGGCCGGCGTCAAGCGACGCCCCGCTATCCGGTGAGTCGACAAACCTTCCCCTGCGGGACCTGCCGGCGGGCCTGCGCCTCGAGCCGTATTCACCAGACGCACCTCCCGGACGCGACACCGCTATCGGACTCGCCGAGTGGCGCGGGTCCAGGAGGCACATCGCCGGGGAAGGCCGGAACTCTCGCGACCCGAACTCCGGCCACCCGAACTCCGGCCGCCCCAACTCCCGCCACCCCAACCCCGGAGACCGGACGCCCGACATATAGCCGTAGATAACGTATGACTCCGATCACTCGGAAGTAAACAACCAAGGAAGGAGCGCTGCGCACCGATGCGGCCGAGCGCCAACCTTCGACAGGCGGCCGCCTCACTGCACCGAAACAGCGAAGAGCCCGGAGCGGCGTGCTCCGGGCTCTTCGAGCTGCGTCTTGCTACGTGCTTCGTAACCTCTGGCGCGGCGGGGTGTTGTGCTTCCCTGCTCCATGTATCGACCAGAAGCTCGCCGGCGTTACGCGTTACTGAGGCAAATCTCAAAAGAGATTCAGATCACGCGTTCACTCGCCCTCCCAGGCCGCCACCCAGGTCTGCGGACCGAGGATCCCGGACGGGTTCAGTCCGTTGCGCCGCTGCACTCCGATGACCACCGCAGCGGTCGCCGGTCCGTAGTAACCGGTGCCCACCAGGCCGTATCCACGGGTGCCCATCTGCTTCTGCCAACACCGCAGCTCCGCCGACGTGTCCCCGAGGTTGTACTGCTCCCCCGGCCACGGCGGCGCGACCGTCGCGCCGAGGGGACACGCATCACCCGCTACCGGCGGCGGCGTGGGCGCCACCGGCGAGGTCCACGCCGCATACCAGGTCGCCTGCCGGATAATGCCGTCCACGGCGATACCGCTCTCCCGCTGCAGGCGCTGCACGACGCCCAGCGTGAGCGGCCCGAAGTACCCGGTCCCAGTCAGTCCGTAGCCGCGGGAACCCATCTGCTTCTGCCACGCCACGAGCGCATCGGACGAGTCACCCTCGCTGAACGCGTGGCCCGGATACGCCGGGGCCCCGGCCGGACCGGGTGTTGGCGGCGGAGTAGGTGCGGGAGTAGGTGCCGGAGTGGGTGGCACGGCCCCCGGATACGGCGGTACCACGCCCGAGCGGGCGTCGCGGTCTTCGGCAAGACCGCGAATGGTGGCGCACGTCCACGGCTGCCAGCCTCGCATCCGGTACAGGTACAGCGCCCGGTAGTCCTGCTCGGTCGGGCTCGCCTGGTGCGGATACCCGGTGCCCCCCACGCTGCGCCAGGTAGAGAGGTCGAATTGGTAGGCGCCGTAGTAGCCGTTCCCGGTGTTGATGTCGTATCGACCGGTGGATTCGCATTGCCGCAGCGATTCCCAGGCCGCGGCCGACGGATCGGCAGCAGCCACACCGCCGGAGAGCAGCAGGCCGGAGCCGACGGTGATGACCGCGGTCAGTAATGCAAGGGTGCGACGCACGAGGGAGTCCTCTCCCGGCCCCGCCGCCGTGCAGGGCGCGCCGGGCGGCTGAGCCCTTGCTCCTCAGCCGCCCGTGTACGTCGGCGCAGCCCAACTGCGAATGCCCCTTCCCCTTGTCAGGCATTCCCATCGGGTGACGACATCGTCTACCGGTTGTGTGTACTCGGCAACGGCAGAGCTCGGACGACACGAGCCAGCCGGTGATCGGAAACACGATCGTGTCTCACGGTAACCCGCCGTCACTCCAGTCACAAGTGCCACAGCTGTCACTGAATACGCGCACCATGCGGGCCCGCGCCGCGGCCCGACCGGAAGCCTGCCATCACGGCGCAGCGCCCCAAGACCGGATATTCGACGGCCGAACAAGGGGTTGTCAGGCGATCCCTCGGTCCGATAGCGTCTCTCATGAAGAATCAGCGGCCATGAGCAGGTAAGGGGACCCGAATGTCGCGGCGAGGGTGGCTGCTGTTCTCGGCATTGTGCCTGATCTGGGGTGTCCCGTATCTGCTGATCAAGGTGGCCGTCACCGATCTGGACCCGCTCTTCGTGGCATTCGGCCGCACCCTGCTCGGCGGGCTGCTGCTCCTGCCGATCGCCTTGCGCCGCCGCACCCTGCTACCCGTCCTGAAGCGGTGGCGGATGCTCCTCGCTCTACACGGTGGTGGAGATCAGCGGTCCGTGGTTGCTGCCTGGGTCATGCGGAGCAGCATCTCAACAGCTCGACGGCGGGTCTGCTGATCGCCATGGTCCCGTTGCTCTCCGCGGTGCTGCTCTGGGCTACGGCCGGCGAGCGGCTCTCCGCGAGTCCGCAGCCTCGGGCTCGGCCTGGGCTTCGCCGGTGTCGTGCTGCTGGTCGGACTGGACGTCCACGTGTCGACCTGCTGGCAGTCGGAGCCATGGTGCTCACCTCGATCGGCTACGCGATCGGACCCGTCATGATCAACCGGGCCTTCGCCGACCTGCCGGCCACCGGCGTGATCACCGCGTCCCTGCTACTGGCGGCGCTGTTCTATGCACCGTTCTGCGGTTCGTCTGGCCGAGCACGGTCCCCGCCGACGCCGGTTGGTCCGTCGTCGCCCTCGCCGTCCTGTGCACCGCAACCGCGTTCATGCTGATGTTCGCCCTGATCGCGGAGGCAGGCCCCGCCCGAGCCACGGTGATCACCTTCGTCAACCCCGCCGTCGCCATCCTGCTCGGGGTCGCTGGTTCTCAGCGAACCGTTCACCATCGGCATGGCCATCGGATTCCCGCTGGTGATCATGGGTTCGATCCTGGCCACCGCAAGAGGTCGGTCGGCCCGCACCCGCGCCGACACCGAACCCCCGGCTCACCGGGGTTGCCGTACCGTGACCCGATGCCCCGCACCACTCGGCGCCCGCCTCACCGGCAGCGGCCCCGAGGTGTCCGCACACGGGGTGCGATTCCGTGGTGCCGGGCCGCCTCGGCCGCCGGCCGGCACGGCCGACGATCAAGCCGGCGATCAGCGGGTCGAGGGTCTGCGGCTGGCACTCGACTGGCCCCTCACCAAGCCTGACGCGACCCTGGACTTCGTGCCGGACGGGGCCGGCGGTTGGGTGCTCGACGTGGCCCGACCACCGGTCCGGCGGTTCGAGTATCGGTTGCGCGTCACCCGCGGCGGCAGCCACCACGTCGGGCTCGACCCGACCAACCCAGCTTCAGGTGCCGGGACCCTTCGGGCCCGCCTCCGAGATCCGCTTCCCGGACTACCGCGAGCCACGCTGGTTGAACACACCGATCCACGGCGTGGTCACCGAACTCGCGTCACCGATGGGAGCCGACGACGACACCATCATCGTTCGCGTGTTCGCCCCCGCCGAGGTCGCCCCGGAGCAGCCCGCGCTGTTCCTGCTCGCGCACGACGGCACCGACCTCGCCGACCGTGGGGACTGCCGGCGTGGGCGTGCGCGACTCGCACCCCCCTCCGGGTCGCCATGTTGGACCCGCCCCCCGGGCGATCGCACCCACTGGTACGCGGCGAACCCCGGCTACGCCGACCGCTCGCCGACCGCGGTGCTGCCGGCCGTCAAGGCCGCCTTCCCGACGACGGCGGTAGTGGGTCTGGGTGCCAGCCTGGGCGGCCTTGCCGTGCTCGCCGCCATCGTCGGCGGCCCGCACTCGTTCGACGGTACTGGCCCTGCAGTCGGGATCGTTCTTCCGACCCGAACTGGACGGCCAGGAGTCCGGTTGGCCCCAGTTCGCTCAAATCTGCACGGCAGTCGACGAGATTCCCAGCCGGCACCGCGGAGGGTTGCGGCGCATTCCCGACGCTTGATGACCGTCGGCGCGGTCGAGGAGAACCGGGCGAACAACGAGCGGATGGCCGGCGCGCTGACCTTCCAGGGGTATCGACTGGACGCGCGCGCTCGTTCCGGACGCACACACCGTGATCGGCTGGCGGGACGCTGGTCACCCGGCCTGGACCGACTGGTCGCCACCGTGAGCCGCAGCCGGACATCGCACCAGTGACCCATACTCAGTACCATCGCCTGCCGAGTCCCTCGATGGGCGGCGGCACCCGCGAGGTCGTCGTGCACGGCCACTGGGGACGACCGGTCCTGTGGTTCCCGTCCGAGACTCGCTCCGCTCACGAGTTCGGCCACCACGGCATGCTCGGCGCCCTCGCCGAGCCGCTCGACGCAGGCCGGATCAAGGTCTACTGCGTCGACGGCTACGACCACGAGTCCTGGTCGGCGTCGTGGAAACCGATGTCCGACAGGGCCAAGGCGCATCGCGCCTACGAGGACTGGATCATCTGGCAGGTACTGCCCTTCATCACGGAGACCTCCGGTGGTCGCGACGACGTGGTCACCGCCGGGCCTTCGATGGGCGCCTTCCACGCGGCGCTCTTCGCGCTCCGCCACGCCCACCTCTTCCGCCGGGTGATCGCATTCTCCGGCGGGTACAACCCCCGGGACTGGCGCGGCTGGGGTGACCAGGACACCGACGCGTACCTGACCAACCCGCTGGAGTTCCTGCCCGGCGTGCACGACGACCACCTCGACCATCTACGGCGGCAGCTGTATCTGACCTTGGTGGTCGGCAGCGGGCAGTGGGAGGACACCACGGGCGCACACGACTCGACGTACCGGCTCGCTGGCGATCCTCGACGAGAAGTCGATTCCGCACGAACTCCGCGTGTGGGGCGCCGAGTGGGCGCACGACTGGTCCAGTTGGCGGGTGCAGGCACGCGTGTACCTGTCCCAGCTGGCCTGATGGTGGTCGATCCCGCCTTGAATCCAGCACCGCAATACGCCCGCAAACAGCACCGCAAAACAGCACCCGGAAACCGCGCACAGCAGACGAGGACGGACACCACGATGAGCAACCGCCGCGGCGACGACACCACCCATCTGATCGGCCTCCTGCTGGGCACCGAGAACGATTGGCCGCGCGCCTTCGAGGCTCTCGCGGGTCGACTCGGCCCGATCCCGCACCGAGGCCGGGACCACACATTGACCACCGAGCGGATCACCATCGAACCGTTCGACCTGCGCGACCCGGTCCGGCACGACCTGGTGATCGACCGGCTCGCCTGGTGGTACTTCCACCCCCGGGAGTGGTTGAAGAAGGCCGCGCTGGTCAACGACACGTACCTGCTGAACAACCCGTTCACATTCCAGGCGATGGAGAAGCATTCGGCGTACTGCGCGATCATGCGGCTCGGGTTCGACATCCCGGCCACCGTGCTGGTGCCGTACAAGAACCCGGTCGACAGCGAGAAGTGGATGTACACCTCGTCCACCTACAACCTGCCGTTCGACCTGGACGAGGTCGCGAACCGGGTCGGCTTCCCGATGTTCATGAAGCCGTTCGACGGTGGCGCTTGGCGCGGCGTCAGTCGGATCGACGACTCGGCCGCCCTGCACGCCGCCTATGACGCGTCCGGTCAGATGCTGATGCACCTGCAGGCGGCGGTCAGCCCCTACGACGCCTTCGCGCGATCGCTGACCATCGGACCGGAGACGAAGGTGATGAAGTTCCGGCCCGAGCTGCCGATGCACGACCGGTACGAGGTGAACCACCACTTCCTGGCACCCGAAGCCGGGGCGGAGATCCTGACCCTGTCGAAGGTGATCAACGCGTTCTTCCGCTGGGAGTTCAACTCATGCGAGGCGCTCGTCACCGGAACTCGGGTGCAGCCGATCGATTACGCGAACGCCTGCCCGGACATCGCGATCACCTCGCTGCACTACTACTTCCCGTGGGCGATCCAGAATCTGCTGTCGTGGAGCGCCTTCTGCACGGTCACCGGCCGCACACCGCGGGTGGACACCGGTACTCGGGAGTGGTTCGAGATCGCCGACGACCCGGACTCCGACTTCGCCGAGAAGCTGCACCGATACGGCGAATTGGCGGACCGGTACTTCCAGGTGGAGGAGTACCGCGAGTTCTGCGCGACCTCGCTCGCATCGCTACCGGACCTGGTCTACGACTGGGTGACCTCCTCCGAATTCGACGCACTGCTGGTCGAGACAGTGCGTTCCGGTTTCCCGGCGCATGAGCAGGACCGATTCATCGCGCACTTCCGTGGGCTCCTCGGCCTTTGGGCGAGCGATCACGCCGCCGGTCGGAACGGATCGTGACCGGCGGCCTGACCGGGAAAATCGTGGTGGTCACGGGGGCCAGTGACGGCATCGGCGCGGCGGCCGTACGCCAACTCGCGGCTCGGGGGGCGACCGTCGTCGTCGTCGGGAGATCTGCCGGCAAGACGCACGCGGTGGCCGACGAGATCCGCGCGCAGCGCCATGTCACGGACTACGCCGACCTGGGTCAGGTGCGGGGCCTCGCGGCGGACCTGCTGGCTCGGAACGACCGGATCGACGTGCTGATCAACAATGTCGGATTCGTCGCCGGCAGCCGTACGGTCACCGCCGACGGCCACGAAACGATGTTCCAGGTGAACCACCTGGCTGGCTTCCTACTGACCCACCTGCTGCGGGACCGGCTCGTCGCGTCGCAGGGGACGGTTATCACGACCAGCAGCGCAGCCAACGCACAGGGCGTCGTGGACCTCGAGGATCTGGAGTCGGAGCAGACGTACGGCCCGTTCCGCACCTACTCCACGACGAAGTTGGAGAACATCCTCTTCACCCGGGAGCTCGCCCGGCGGTGGGGACCGGACGGGGTGTCCGCGGCGGCGATTCACCCCGGCGTCGTGCGCACCCGATTCGGCAGCGGCAGCACTCGGCTGATTCGGCTGGCGCTCGCCTCGCCGCTCAAGTACCTGCTCCGGTCGGCGACGAAGGGGGCGAACACCCTGGTCTGGCTGGCCGAGACGAAGCCCGGCGCCGACTGGGAGTCCGGTGGCTACTACTTCGATCGCAAGCTGGTCAAAGCCAACCCGCAGGCGGACGATGCGGACCTCGCCGCCGGTCTGTGGGAGCGGTCGCTGGCGATGATCTGAGGATCAGCACCTTCCAACCCGCAATCGAGGGGGATCGCGATCACCTGTGATCACGATCCCCCCCGATTTGGGGCCCGGTACCCGGACTACTTGGCGCTCTTCACTACTTGGCGCTCTTCACTACTTGGCGCTCTTCGACTTTCCGGCCGAACCCAACTGATTGCAGGCCTCCACGATGCGGGCGGCCATCCCGGCCTCGGCCAGCTTCATGTAGGTGCGGGGGTCGTAGATCTTCTTGTCGCCCACTTCGCCGTCGACCTTGAGCACGCCGGCGTAGTTGGAGAAGTAGTGCCCGACGATCGGGCGGGTGAAGGCGTACTGGGTGTCGGTGTCGATGTTCATCTTGATCACGCCGTACGAAACCGCCTCGGCGATCTCCTCAGGGGTAGAACCGGAGCCGCCGTGGAAGACCAGGCTGAACGGCTTCGCGCCGGCCTCCATGCCGAGCTCCTTGGCGACCGCGTCCTGGACCTCCTTGAGCACCTCGGGACGCAACTGGACCCCGCCCGGCTTGTAGACGCCGTGCACATTGCCGAACGTCGCAGCCACGATGTAGTTGTTGTCCACCGGTGCGCCGAGCGCCTCGACCGTTGCGAGCAGGTCCTCGGGTGTGGTGTAGAGCTTGTCGTTGATCTCGTGCGAGACGCCGTCCTCCTCGCCGCCGACGACGCCGATCTCGATCTCGAGGATGATCTTGGCCTCTTTGCACAGCGGCAGGAGTTCCTTCGCGAGCTTCAGGTTCTCGTCCAGCGGTACCGCGGAGCCGTCGAACATGTGCGACTGGAACAGCGGGTTGCCGCCGTTGCGGACGCGCTCGGCGGAGATCTCGATCAGCGGCTTCACGTAGGTGTCGAGCTTGTCGGCCTGGCAGTGGTCGGTGTGCAGCGCCACCGTCACGTCGTAGCGGGCGGCCACCACGTGCGCGAACTCGGCCAGACCGACCGCGCCGACCACCATGTTCTTGACGTTCAACCCGGAGGCGAATTCGGCGCCGCCGGTGGAGACCTGGATGATTCCGTCGCTGCCCGCATCGGCGAAGCCCTTGATGGCGGCGTTGATCGACTCCGACGACGTGATGTTGATGGCCGGGTAGGCGAATCCGCCCTCCTTGGCCCGGCTCAGCATCTCGGCGTACGTGTCGGGGGTTGCAATGGGCATCTCGGCAGTCCTCTCGCGAACGGATGTACTCCAGCAGTCCAGGGGCGTGTTCCATGGGCGCGCAGCAATGCCCACGGGCGCAAGCTCCGCTCAGTATCGCCCATCCGGTCCCGCACGGCTCGTCGCCCCGGCTGTGCCGGCCGGGCCTGCCACCGCGGGCGCACCGCCGACACCGCCGGACAGGCGCCGCCGTGGTCCCGCACCTCGAAGCAGTCAGCTCGCTGCGTTTCCCGTCTCATGGCATCCCCGGGTCCGGCGGGCACAATCACCACACCGGCGGGGGAGACTGAAGGCCGGACCACACCGGGCCACCCAGCACCGAACGGAGGTGTCGATGACGTCGAGTGAGGACGCCGGCGTGAAAAACACCGGTAGCACTGGTGGCACCGGTGGCACTGACGCCGTCGAACGCACCCTGACGTCACTGTCGACGCTGTCGACGCTGAACCCGGCCCTCCCGATCGCGACACTCGCCGCCGAATCGCCTCCCACCCCCGGTCCGGCAACGCTGACCATCGACGACGTCTACCGGTCCCACCGGATGTCCATGGTGCGACTCGCCATCCTCTTGGTGGACGACATCGCCAGCGCCGAGGACGTCGTGCAGGACGCGTTCGCCGGACTGCACCGGAACTGGGGCAACCTGCGCGACACCCAGGCCGCCGTCGGCTATCTGCGAACCGCGGTGGTGAACGGATCGCGGTCCATGCTGCGCCGACGACGGACCGCGAGGGCGTATGTGCCCCCGCATGACGCTGACGCCCGGTCCGCGGAGTCGATGGCGATGCTGACGGCGGAACATCAGGCCGTGATCACCGCCCTCGGCGAGCTGGCCCCCCGCCAGCGGGAGATCCTGGTGCTGCGCTACTACGGTGGGCTCAGCGAGGCGGAGATCAGCAGTGCCACCGGACTCTCGGCCGGTACGGTGAAGTCCACCGCGAGTCGAGCCGTCGCCAAGCTCGGCGACATAGTCCGACAGCAGCACCAGTGAGCCTCGGGGCAGGAGCATCGTGACCAGATCGACAGGCGCCTCCCCGGCGGGGAAGAGTTCGGAGCAGCTGTTGGCCGAGGCACTGCGCGCCCGGGCCGGCGGGACGCCGGGTGCGGGGCGCGGCCCGCAGTCGACCGGCGCCGCGCCCCGCCTCGACTACCGACGACCACCGCTGACCGTCACCCAACTGGTGTTGGCCTCACTGATCGCCGGTGTCGTGGTGGGCATTCTGCTGGCCGTGCTGTCTCTCGTCTGACCGGCCGTCCCGGCCGCGCTCAGTCGGTGTAGCGCTCGTCGCCGCCGAACAGCGACGTGCCGGTTTCGAGCAGGGTCTTGAGGTCGCTGAGCACCTCGGCCCAACCGCCGCCGGCACCCTCGACCGCACCCGCCACCATCGACGCGGTTTCCGGCGCCCCCACCAGGTCATGGGTGACGGTGAGACAGACGACGCCGTCGGTACGGGCGGAAATCTCGTAGGTCAGGGTCGTGGCCGGCTCGTCGCCCCAGCGGGCGCGCCAGGTTTGCACCAACAACCGGGGCGGATCACACTCGATGACTTCGCCGTCGATCACGATCTCCGGCATCCCCAGGGCTTGCATCTCCGGGCTCGCCACGGTGCGGAACGCGCCACCGGGCCGCATGTCGTACTCGGATCGCCCGCCGTATCCGTACTTCTCGGTCCAGTCCGGCTGGGTGATCGCATCCCAGACGGCCTGCGGCGTCGCCTTGATGTACACCCGGTGAATCTGCCGGGTGGAGGGCTCACCGTGCCGGTCGGCTGCGAGCGTCGGCGCTTCGGTGGTGGTCATGACTACTCCTCGGGGACGTGATCCCGGCGTTGCACGGGATCTTCGGGAACTGGGGGATTTTCGAGGTCGGGGCTCTCCAGCAGGCGCCGCAGATCGACCAGCGCCGCCACTCGCGGCTCCGTGTACTTGTCGATCCAGCGGTCGTGAAGCTGCCGGATGGGGACCGAATTCAAATAGTGGAACTTCTCCCGGCCGGACCGGCGGGTGACGAGAAGGTTCGCCTCCTCCAAGAGCTTCAAGTGCTTCATGACGCCGAACCGCGTCATGTCCACCTCGGCCTCCAGTTCGCTGAGCGTGCGGCCGTCACGCGCGAACAGCAGGTCGAGCAGCAAGCGGCGCGTCGGGTCTGCCAAGGCCTTGAAGACCAGGTCCTCGTCGCTCACCCGGCAATGATAGGTGACCAAATGGTCACCTGACAAGAGCCGGCTGTTCCAGCACCGCTGCGGGTGGCTGTTCGCGCAGTGCGAAACCGCTCAGCCACCAGACCAGCAGCGCGAACACCGGGGCCGCGGCGACGTCCACCGTCCAATGCGCGTGCTGGACCAGCAACAACAGGGCCACCGTGGCGGCAGCCACGCCCACCAGGACCTTGGCCCAGATCCGGCGCACCACCGCGATCAGCAGCACGAGTGTGGCCGTGTGCCCGGAGAAGAACAGATCGCGGGTGGCTGGTTCGTGGCCCGGATAGAACAAGAACTGGTCGAGCGGATCCCGCAGCGCGATGATCCCCGGCGGCTCGGCGAGCGGCACCAGGGTCATCGTGACGGCCCGGAGGAGGAAGAGCAGCACCACAGCGAAGGCCACTCGGGCGACCACCACCGGCCGACGCAGACAACTCATCAGGACGGCGATGATGGTCGTGCTCAGCAGCACCATGATGACCATGCTCTCGGGTGCCGGACCGAGGTGCGCCAACAGCGGATCCGGCGGGATCCGTCCCGGCTTGTCATTCACCGCGGTGATCACCCGGGGCAGTAGAAACGGGCTCACCGCAGCACCGACGGCGGTCGCGAACAGCGTCGCCCGCAGCCGCCGATGCGGCCACGCCCGACGCCACGCCGAGCGCACCTCGGTCCACCACGTGGTCGGCGGCATCGGCGGCGAGTCCATGCTCAGCCCTCGGACTCCGCGACCGGATCGCGATCAGGCCTGGAATCGGTGCGGCTCGACGGATCGCGATCGGCGCGGTGTTTGCGGACCTGCCAGACCACGATGACGATCAGCACGATGACCACGACCCCGATGGCGGTACCGCGACCGACGACGCGTTCGATCGTCTTGTAGGAAGCTCCGGCGAAATAGCCGAGCAGCACGAAGATGCTCCCCCACACGATGCCGCCGAGCGCGTTGAAGAACAGGAACTTGCGGTACGGCATCCGCGCCGTGCCGGCGAGCGCGGGCATCACCGCTCGGAAGAAGGCGACGAATCGGCCGAGGAACACAGCCGACCCGCCCCGACGCCGTAGGAAGTCCTGCGCGTCGTCGAGTCGCTTGCGACGCTTGTCGAAGACCCGCATCGACAGGATGCGCGGACCGACCTTGCGGCCGATCTCGTAGCCGACGCTGTCGCCGACGATCGCCGCGGCGATCACCAGGATCAGGATGAGCCACAGTTTGATGTTGCCCTGGCTGGCGAGGACGCCGGACAGCACGGCCGCCGTCTCGCCGGGGATCACGAATCCGACGAAGATCGCGTCTTCGGCGAACACCAACAGGGTGACGACGAAGTACACGACGAAGCCGTGCAGGTTCAGGATCCGATCCACCAGCCAGCTCATCGAGTCGCCGCCTCGACGACGTCGCGAACTTGGTCCAGGCTCGACACGCCCACGATCAGCGCACCGAGCGCGATCAGCAACATCAGCGCCAGCCGGGCCGGACGCCGCGCGGCCGGCGGACGCAGGAGCGCTTCGACCCTCACCGCGACCGCCATCGTGGTCGCACCGAGGCGGAGGACATGCCGACCGCCCACCGCGTCCGCGCGGTCACCGGCCGCCGCAGCATGTCGGACACCGGCCTGCTGCACCTCGACCGAAGGGGACACGGCACGGAGTGCGTGCCGCAGCAATGCGACCCTGGCGAGCGCCCGGCCGACCAACCGTCGGTCGCCGACGCCGACTGCCGCATCCTCGTCGGCCCACCGCTCGACACCCAACCGGACGGCCGCCGGGACTGCCCTCAGCAGCGGATTGGCGGCGGCGGCGAGGTCCGCCGCGTGCACATACAGATGGTGTCGCCGGCGCAGATGGGAGAACTCGTGCGCGACGATCACCGACCGGTCGGGTGTGGGCAGTGCGGTGAAAAGTTGACGACTGATCACGACGCAGCCGCGGACCCCGGCCACGGTGTAGGCATCGGCGGAATCGTCGTCGATCATCACCACCGCCGACCCGTCCGAGACCCCGGCGCGCAGTCGACGACTGAGTCGATCCGCCCGCCGCAGTGACCCCACCGTGCGCACCAACCGCACCGCGGTGCGGTAGAGCAGCAACAGCACGAGGGTGCCGGCGATCAGACCGAGCCAGCCGGGAACCGGCACTTCGGCATGAACGACAGCGGCGTCGTACTTCGTGCCGGCCACCGACGTCAGGGCGGACCAGGCGGCAACTGCGATGGCGGACAGTGCCACACCCGCGGCCGCAGCGGCCACCAGCGAGGCCAGGGTGAGTACGGGCACGCTGTACGACGGCCGGACCACTGCGACCACCCGGCTCGAGATCCATCCGAGCCCGAAACAGGCGACCAGCGACACCGCAGCGGCGATCAGCAGAAATGTCACGGCGTCAGCTCGCAGCCGGGTCGGTGCGGTCCAGGAGTTCGGCCAACAGCCGTTCCTCCTCGGGCTCCAATTCGGCCACGAACCGGGCCAGAACTCCAGCTCGATCCGACCCGTCGGACAGCAGGCGGCGCATCTGGCGGGCGGTGACCGCATCGCCGAGTGCGTCGGGCGGGGCGGCCAACCGATAGCGGAACGCCCGACCGTCGCGCTGCTGACTGAGCGCGCCCTTGGCCGTCAATCGCGACAAAGTCGTCATCACCGTCGTGTAGGCCGGTTGGCCGGGCAACATCCGCTGCACCTCCGCCACCGCCAGCGATTCGGTCGAGCCCGCGACGACCGCCATCACGGCCGACTCCAACGGACCACCAAGCCCACGAAAACCCATTCCACCCGACTCTCGCTACGACTAGAACACTAGTAATCAAACAGTGGGTAAAGCGCGTCAATCTCGTCAGTGTGGCATGTGACCCGGCGAATCGGGGTCGATCTGCGGCATCGGAGCAGCCGCCACCGCTGCCAACAAATGCGCGGGCGAGCGCACCAGAACGGCGATCCCCGCCACGACGACGACCGCCGCGGCGAGCATCACGAGAAGGCCGTCACCGACCCCGGGCAACGGCTCGTGCAACACCGGAGCCGCGCCGATCAGCGCCGCAATCGGGTCGACGACGACCGCGGTGGCCAGTGACGCTGCGAAGTGCCCCGATCGGTAGGCGTTCTGCAGCTGCAGATAACCCACCGGAATCAGCAGCCCGATCGCCGCCGCCGCGCCCACCTGAACGGCGAGTCCGACTGCCGGGTCGCCGAGCGTCACCACCAGCGCACGAGCGAAGACGGCGACCATGCCGAAGGCGGCACCCGCGCCCGCCGCGAGCAGCACCGCCCGCCAGCGTCCCGGCCTCAGCTGGGCCAGTCCGACAGTGACGACGGCAGCCCCGAGGGTGCCGCCGAGAGTGGCGAGCAGCGCGACAGCCGAACTCACGGTCCCCGCCCCCGCCCCACTGGGCTGTTCCGGGAGCTGCCGCAGGAACACCACAAGTCCGGCCAGCACGACGGCGGCCGCTGCGAGGTCCGCCGGGGGCACCGGTTGCCGACGCATCACCGCCACCACGGGAATGGCGAACAGCAGCCCGGTCACGCCCAGCGGCTGCACCAGCGTCACCGAACCGAGGGTCAACGCCACCACGTGCAGTACCGCGGACAGCCCGTCGGACAGCACCCCCACCAGCCAGACCGGCCGATGCGCCAACCGCCACAACAATCTCGGGTCCGCGATGCCGATCGCCGACACCTCCAGCGCCGCGCGCTGCTGGAGGGCGGCGGCCAGCCCGAAACAGAACGCACTGAGCAGCGCGACGATGACGGCCCCCACCGGCACGGCGACTCCTCGCATTCTGCCGCTGGTGTCGGTGCGGCTGCTTCGGTGCGGCTGCTTCGGTGCGGCTGGTGTCGGTTCGGGTCGGTGCCTGCTCGGTGGGGTGTCATGTCGATGGGGTGTCATGTCGGCTGGGATCGAGTCCTGAGATACCGCATCCATGATGTACTACTGTGCCAGTAGTTACTAGCATTCTTCACACATCGATTCGAATGGTGCGCCCGGGTGCTCAACGCAGTGTCGTCGTCGGTCGTGCCGCGTTTCAGCGTGGTGATTCCGGCCTTCAACGAGGAGTTCTACCTCGACGATTGTCTGGCCTCATTGGCGGCGCAGGACTTCAACGGGCCCTTCGAGGTCATCGTGGTGGACAACAACAGCACCGACCGGACCGCAGAGGTGGCGACTGCGCACGGCGCCGTCGTGATGTCCGAGGCGGCGGCCGGAGTCTGCCACGCGCGCCAGCGCGGGACCGACGCCGCGCGAGCGGAGATCGTCGTGTCAGCGGACGCGGACACCGTGTACGAGCCGGGTTGGCTCACCCACATCGACCGCTGGTTCGCCCGGCATCCGCAGGCGATCGCGGTCGGCAGCCCCTGCTACTTCCACGACGGACCACGCTGGGGGCTGGCCCTGCAGCAGGCGCTCTTCGGCGGAGTCGCGCTGATTCACCGCTGCGGCGGGCCGGTTCTGTACATCACCGCCACCAACTTCGCGTTCCGCAAAACGGAGTGGACCGGATACGACACCCGACTCGCCCAGGGCGGCGACGAACTCGATCTACTCCGTCGACTGCGCAAGCGCGGGAAGGTCGGATTCGACATGTCCAACCCGAACCGCACGTCGGCCCGGCGGATGGAGGAGGGCATCCTCTACAACTTCGCCGTGTCCTTCTTCTACTACTACATCCTGGGTTATGCACTGAACCGGGTGTTCGGGCGGCCGGTGCTCGGGATGGCACCCGCCTTTCGGCGGCCGAAGCGCGCCGGCTGATCGACCATCAGATGCACCCAACAGGCGGGATCGGGCAGATGTTCGAGCAGGGGTTCAGGCAGGTGTTCAGGCAGTTGTTCAAGCAGGGGTGCCGGCAGTGAACAGTGCACCCCGCGGCCGACGCCGCTGGTCGGCCGGGTTGTCCGGCGGGCTGGCCGGCGTGCTGGCCGGCGTGCTGGCCGGCGTGCTGGCCGGGGGCTACTGGATGATGTTGTCGTCCTGGTCGCAGTTGCTGCTGCCGTTCCCATACCGCGCCCGCACCGACGAGAAGGTGATCGGACTGACTTTCGACGACGGCCCGAATGAGCCGTACACGTCGCAGATCGCCGACTTCCTCGCCGAGACCGGCGTGAAGGCCACCTTCTTCCAGGTCGGCCACTGCGTCGCCGGCGCCCCGGACGTCACCGAGCGACTCGCCCGGGACGGGCACGTGATCGGCGTGCACAGTCACACCCACACGATGCGTCGGTGTGTGCGGCGTCGACACCTCATGGCGGAGACCGCCAGTTGCCTGGCCGAGTTGGAGGCGGTGCTCGGTCGCCGCCCGGCGCTGTTCCGGCCGCCGTGGTTGTTACGCACACCCCCGCTCGGCGGGGTCTTGACCCGATTCGGGCTGAACGCAGTCTCCGGCGTGTTCGCGCACGGGCTCGAGTTCCGCCAACCGGCGGCGCACCGCATCGCACGGCGCGCACTGGCAAAGGTGCGGCCCGGGGCAATCCTGATCTTCCACGACGGCCGCGAGGGGCGCGGCGGCGATCGATCCGAGACGGTCGCCGCGGTACGGGTCGTGGTTGATCGACTGCAGGCGACGGGTTACCGATTCGCCACCGTCGACCAGCTGCTCGGGTTACCCGCCTACCACGAAGCGCGGATGTAACATTCCTCGCTCTCCACCCACCAGCGGTGTGTCCTGATTTAGCCTTAACAGACCATGAATCTTTCGACACTGACGGCCGCCCCCACGATGACGACCTCCAGCACCGACCTCGCACTGCTGCCCGGCTGGATGGACCCGTCCGCATTGATCCCGGCGATGGGCTCGCTGGCGGTGATCGGCGTGCTGCTCATCATCTTCGCCGAGTGCGGCCTGTTGATCGGTTTCTTCCTTCCCGGCGACACCTTGTTGTTCCTGGCCGGGCTCCTCGTCGCGCAGGGCGCGACCGGCATCGACGTCAACATCTGGGTGTTCGTCGCGCTGTTGGCGGTGGCCGCCTTCGTCGGCAACGTCGTCGGCTACTGGATCGGTTACAAGGTCGGGCCGGCCGTGTTCAGCCGCCCCGATGCGCGTTTCCTGAAGAAGGAACACATCGACCGCTCGGCCGCCTTCTTCGCCAAGTACGGAAAGATCACCGTCGTCTTGGCCCGGTTCGTTCCGGTGGTCCGAACGGTGGCCACCGTGATGGCGGGCGCGTCGAAGATGAACCGCAAGGTCTATCTGACCTATTCCGCACTCGGCGGGCTGCTCTGGGTGTCCACGGTGACGCTGGCCGGATACTTCCTCGGCCAGGTCCCCTTCATCCGGGACAACGTTGATTTGATCTTCGTGGCCGCTGTCGCGGTGGTCGTCTTGGGTCTCGCCGTGCCGGGGATCGTGCACATGGTGCAGCGACGCAAGAAGGCAGTCCTGCGGCGCGATTCGGCGCGCGCGGTTCAGCTCGCAGCGGAGGGCCTGGAGAGCCACGACGAGTCCTGACTGCGACCCGGCGCACTCAGGCGGTAGGACGCAGCGGTCAGATTTCGCCGGTCAGTCGCACCAGCCGGTCGGCAGTGAGACCGAGATGCCGAGAAATGTGGTCGCGTCCCGCGTCGTCGGATTGTCGACGGCCGCATCGGCAGAGTCGCACGCCTTGCCGCGGACCTCGTCCGCGTAATTGACGACCTTGGCGCGTTGCTGCCAGCCGAGCGTCACCAGGACGGCGGCGAGAATCAGGCTGATGATCTTGCCGATGATCTTCTTGATCACGATGGCCAGCAGGAGACCCAGTACGCCGACGGCGATGATCACCCACATTGCGGTCGTTTGGATCGTTTGCAAGTCCACGGAAGTCAGCGTACCGATGCATGCTGTCGGATCCAGGTGTGCATTACGACACCCGCAGCCACGCCGACGTTGATCGAACGGGTCGATCCGAACTGGGCGATCGCCACTCGGAGGTCCGCCGCGGCGAGCGCCTCCGGTGACAGGCCGGGCCCCTCCGCCCCGAACAGCAGCAGCGCCCCGCGTGGCAGCAGACAGGTTTCCAACGCCGACGACCCCGGCAGGTTGTCCACGGCCACGATGCTCAGGTCGGCTGAGCGGGCGTGGGCCACCAGCGACTCGATCGAGTCGTGATGCTGCAGATGTTGGTACCGATCGGTCACCATTGCGCCCCGTCGATTCCATCGCCGACGGCCGACGATGTGCACCCTCGCCACGGCGAACGCGTTGGCCGTGCGCACCACGGTGCCGATGTTGGCGTCGTGACCGAGGTTCTCGATCGCCACCTCGAACGGAAAACGCCGCTGGTCCAGGTCGGCGACGATCGCCTCCCGCCTCCAGTATCGGTAGCGATCGACGACGTTGCGTCGATCGCCGCCGGCGAGCAGCTCCGGGTCGTATCGCTCATCCGTAGGCCATGGCTCCGGGTGCGACCCCACGCCCACGGGATCACCCGCGGGGAGCCACTCGGTGGGGCCGGTCACTGGGTGCGGTCGCCGAGCCCGATGTCGGCTCGGGTCAGCAGCGACCGGTAGGGCAGACCGGCGGCCGCGATCACGCCCGCCGCCTCGCCGCCCCGATCCAGAATGGTCGCCACTCCGACCACGGTCGCGCCGGATTCGCGCACCGCGATCACCGCGGTCATCGGTGATCCGCCGGTGGTGGTCGTGTCCTCGACGACGAGCACCGAACGGCCGCTGACCGCCGGCCCCTCCACCTGCCGCTGCATGCCGTGCGCCTTGGCGGCCTTTCGCACGACGAACGCGTTCAACGCACGGCCGGGAGCGTGCAGCATCGCAGTGGCCACCGGGTCCGCGCCCAGGGTCAGTCCGCCCACCGCGCTGAACTCCCAGTCGGCTGTCAGCTCCCGCAGCAACCGGCCGACCAGCGGCGCCGCCTCCGCGTGGAGCGAGATGCGGCGCAGGTCCACGTAGTAATCGGCCTCGCGGCCCGAAGACAGGGTGACCCTGCCGTGCACCACGGCGAGCTCGGCGACCAAATCGGCGAGACGGGCCTTTGCCGCCGGGTCGACGACGGGTTCTGCGCTGTTCATCGGGCCAGCTTGGCATACCGCCCGGTCGACGCGACGCCGTGCGGGCCCGTCCGGACGGTCACCACGGCGCGCGGAAACCCGGGGTCAGTTGCGCGCCGCGTACACCCGGCCCGCCAGGCGGCGCACCAGCGGCCGCGGCAGCAGCCGAGTGACCAGCACGACCGCCCGATACAGCGGACCGGCCACGCTGATCACCCGGCCGCGATCCAGATCGGCCAGCGAGCGGGACACCACTGTGCGGACGTCGACGAAGCTGAAGGCCGGCGTCTTGGCCAGCCCGATGCCGGCGCGCCGATGGAACTCGGTGCGGACCAGCCCCGGGCACAGCGCCTGCACCCGCACGCCGCTCCCCCGCAGCGTCAAGGCCAGACCCTCGGTGAAGGCCACAACCCAGGCTTTGGACGCGGCGTAGCTGGCCCCCGGATTCGGGAACAGCGCGGCCACCGATGCGGTGTTCACGACGGCTCCGCGCCCGCGCGCACACATGCCGGGGAGTGCCGCCTTGGTCAACAACATCACCGCGGTCACGTTCAACGCGAGTTGGCCGCGCAGGTCGGCTTCGGTGACCTCGGCGAACGACCGCCCCAGACCGATTCCGGCGTTGTTGATCAACAGGTCGACGGGATGCGCCGGGTCCGCCAACCGGTCGGCCACCTGCTGCAACGCCACCGGGTCGGTCAGGTCGGCGGGGAACACCTCCACCGCCGGCGCACCGGCGCCGCGCAACGGGTCGACGAGTGCGCGCAGTCGATCGACGTCGCGGGCCACCAATACCAACGCGTACCCGGCCGTGGCCAATTGCCGCGCGAACTCGGCGCCGATCCCGGCGGTCGCTCCGGTGACCAGGGCGGTCCGGGCATTCGGCCTGCCTGGCGTGCCCGGCGTGCCCGGCGTGGCCGGCGTGCCGAGCGTGCCGGGCGAATTCGGCGTGTCCGGGTCGCTCGGGGCGGCGGGGGTTGAGGGCATGCCACTACGTTATCGACCCGTCGCTTATTGTTAGTCCCGACGAGTGCCGTGGATCGGGGGTCCGGGAGGATCGTGACCGCACCGCCCGGCAACACCGACCGCGCAGACAGCGCGCACACTTCAGACAACCCCGCGGATCCAGACGACCTCAGCGCCTGGGACCTCGACCCGACGCCCGCGTACCCGCATGTAGCGCTACTGCTCGCCGGCAGCCTGCTGGTGGTGGTGCTGGCGTGCATCGTGCCGCTGTTCGTCCTTCAGCAGGTTCGAGTGGGCCTGCCCGCCATGGTGCTCGCGGCAGTGTGCGGCGCGACCGTTGTCGTCGCCGTCGCGCCGGCGTTGACCGTTCGCGTCCAGTCGCCGGGCTTCGTCACCGCCGCGCTGCTGATGTTCGACCTGATCCCCGTCACCATCGCATCCACCGCGCGGGCGGACGTGCCGGTCCGGCAATGGGCCGCCCTGCTCCTGATCCCCGTGCTGCTGGCCGCAGCCACCCTGCACCGACGCCGGTACCAGCTGCAGTTGGCCATCGGCAGCGGGGTCGGGGTGGTGCTGATGGTGGCCCACTCGACCCGGCCCGCCGGGGCGGTCGTCTCCGCCGCCGGATTCGTGCTCTTCCTGAGCGTGTGTGCACGACTCACTCGGCTGAACTGGAGCTCCCTGCACCGCGAGTTCGAACGGCTGCAACGGGCATCCCGCACGGACGAGCTCACCGGCCTGCTCAACCGCCGGGGCTTCGTCGAGCAGTTCACCCAGCTACGTCGGAGGGCGATGGACCGCGGCTCTCGCCTGGGCATGGTGATGATCGACATCGATCACTTCAGCCGGATCAACGCGGAGTACGGGCACGCGAAAGGCGACGCCGTGCTGGTCGCGGTGTGTGACCTGGTGCGGCGGCTGCAGATCGTGCAGGACGGACTGGTCGCGCGGATCGGCGGCGAGGAGTTGCTCGTCGTGGTGCCGGGGTCGGCGGCGGAGGTGGCGAACCGGGTGCGGGCCGCCCTCGCCCTCGGCACGGTCCATCGCGGATTGACGGTCAGCATGGGTGCGTTCGACGCCGATCCGGCCGCGTGCACGGACGTCGATGCCCTGTGGCGCCTGGTCGGTCGCACCGACGACGTCATGTATCAGGCGAAGACTCGAGGTCGGAACCAGATCGTGGTGGCCGACGAGTCTTCCACGGATGCGGTGGGGGCACCGGATGCCGAGTCCGGACCGGGCGCCCGCGCCGTCACCGGGTCCGAATCGGCCGCGGCCCCGACACCGCACGCCCCGGACCCCCCGGTGGACCCGGACCGGCCCCGGCCCCGGCACCGGCACCGCCGTCAGCCCGACCGATCCGATCAGGCCGCGGTCTCGTCGGGGGTGATCGACGTCCCCCTCATCGGCGTCTACTGCGTAGCGGTCGCCACCACCGGCACGGTGGTCTCCGATCTGGTGCCGAGCGTGCCCGCCCCGGACGGTGCGCTGTGGGCAATCCTGGGGACGGCAGGCTTGATCCTCCGAATCCTGTTGCTGATCGTCGGATTCGGGATGCTGGTGTTCGGCGTACCGGCCCGCGACATCGCCACCGGCGAACGCCGGCCCGGTCCAGGCTGGTTCACCCTCCCGGTGGTGGTCCTGCTGGAGGCGAGCACGCTCGTCTCGGTGGTGTGCACCCCCAACCTGGGCGTTCGACTGTTACTGGTGTGCCTGCTGGCGGTACCCGTGCTCGTGACGGCGCACACCGTCCGGCACGGCCGATTACCCGCGCACTTCCTATTGGTCTTCGTCGGGGTCGGCATCGCCGCGCTACCTGCGGGTGAGCCGATGGACTCGGCCTGGCTGCACCGCACGCTGTATTTGGGCGTGCTGATCAGCACCGCACCGGCGGTCCTGTCCTGGCTGCGGCGGCGGCGGGAGTCGGCCAACGCCCGTTTGCAACGCCTGGCCAACCAGGACCCGTTGACGTTGGTGCGCAATCGGACCGGACTCGAACACGCGGTACTCCCCGTGCCACCGGCGCAGCGGTTGACATTTCTCGCCGTGAACATCGACGGCTTCAAGGCACTCAACGACACCTACGGCCACGTCGTCGGGGATCAGGCGCTGCGCGCCGTGGCCGACGCACTCACCGCAACGATGCGAGATCCTGCCGCAACGGTGGCGCGGACCGGCGGCGACCGATTCGTCGCGGTGTTCTCCGAACCCATGGAATCGACCCTCATCACGCGCCTGCATCGTGCCGTCGCCGCGTTCTCGCCGGCGCTGTCGGTGTCCGTCGGGTCGGCGGCCGGCCGGCCCGCCACCGCAGCCGAGCTCTGGGAACTGGTGGCGGCCGCCGAATTCGACCTGATGCGGGCCAGGGCGGCCGGTTCAGCCGAGTCTCCTACCGACTGACAGACCCGTCCCGAACTCGTCGACGTCCACCGCGACCACGTCCCCGTCTCGAATGTCACCGCCGAGCAGCTTGCGCGCGAGCTGGTCGCCGATCGTGGACTGCACCAGTCGACGCAGTGGCCGCGCCCCGTACAACAGGTCGAAGCCGTTCCGGGACAGCCAGTCCCGCGCTGACGGCGACACCTCGAGGGTGAGCCGACGGGCGGCCAACCGACGGCCGAGGGCCGCCACCTGAATGTCGACGATGTGCGCCAGGTCGTCGGTGCTGAGCGCGTCGAAGAAGACGACGTCGTCCAACCGGTTCAAGAACTCGGGCTTGAACGACGACCGCACGACGCCCATCACCGCGTTGTACTTCTGGTCGCCGGACAGCGTCGGGTCCACCAGCGCGCCCGATCCGAGGTTGGACGTCAGGATCAGCAGCGTGTTCCGGAAGTCGACGGTGCGGCCCTGTCCGTCAGTCAACCGGCCGTCGTCGAGCACCTGCAGCAACACGTCGAAGACGTCCGGGTGCGCCTTCTCCACCTCATCGAGCAGGATTACCGAATACGGCCGACGACGCACCGCCTCGGTGAGCTGGCCGCCCTGGTCGTAGCCGACGTAGCCGGGCGGGGCGCCCACCAACCGGGCCACCGCGTGCTTCTCGGCGTACTCGCTCATGTCGATCCGCACCATCGCGTGCGGGTCGTCGAACAGAAAGTCCGCGAGCGCCTTCGCCAGTTCGGTCTTGCCGACGCCCGTCGGTCCGAGGAACAGGAACGAACCGGTCGGCCGGTCGGGGTCGGAGATGCCCGCGCGCGCGCGTCGGACCGCGTCGGACACGGCCCGGATCGCGACGGTCTGACCGACCACCCGGCGACCCAACTCGTCCTCCATCCGCAGCAGCTTCGCCGTCTCCCCCTCCAGCAACCGACCGGCCGGAATCCCGGTCCAGGCGGAGATGACGGTGGCGATGTCGTCGGCCCCGACTTCCTCGGAGATCATCGGCGCAGCTGCCGCCGTACCCGGCACGAGCAGCCCGTCGGCGGAAGCATCCGGGTGGTCGTCGCTGCCTGCTGCCGCGAGTTCGCGTTCCAGAACCGGAATCCGCCCGTACAGCAACTCGGACGCCTTGGCGAGATCACCCTCCCGCTGTGCCTTCTCGGCGGCGATGCGGGTCTCGTCGAGTTGCTTCTTCAGCTCCCCCACCCGGTTGAGGCCGGACTTCTCGCGCTCCCAGCGCGCGTTCAGCTCGCCGAGCTGCTCCGTCCGGTCGGCCAGGTCGCGGCGCAGTCGTTCCAGACGCTCCAACGACGACGCGTCGGACTCCTTGGCCAGCGCCAGCTCCTCCATCTTGAGCCGGTCCACCGAACGTTGCAGTTCGTCGATCTCCACTGGTCGGGAGTCGATCTCCATTCGCAACCGGGAGGCGGCCTCGTCGATCAGGTCGATCGCCTTGTCCGGCAGGAACCGGGCGGTGATGTATCGGTCGGACAGCGTCGCGGCCGCGACCACCGCGGCGTCGGAGATACGAACCCCGTGATGCGCCTCGTAGCGCTCCTTCAACCCGCGCAGAATGCCGATGGTGTCCTCCACCGACGGCTCGCCGACGAAGACCTGTTGGAACCGACGTTCCAGGGCCGCGTCCTTCTCGATGTGTCGCCGGTACTCGTCCAGAGTGGTGGCCCCTACCATCCGGAGCTCACCGCGAGCCAGCATCGGTTTGAGCATGTTGCCGGCGTCCATCGCGCCCTCGCCGGCCGCACCGGCGCCGACCACCGTGTGCAACTCGTCGATGAAGGTGACCACCTGACCGTTCGACCCGGTGATCTCCTCGAGGACCGCCTTCAAACGCTCTTCGAACTCACCGCGGTACTTGGCGCCGGCGATCATCGCGCCGAGATCCAACGAGATCAGCCGCTTGCCGCGCAGCGATTCGGGGACATCCCCGGCCACGATGCGCTGAGCGAGCCCTTCCACGACCGCGGTCTTGCCGACGCCGGGCTCGCCGATCAGCACCGGGTTGTTCTTGGTGCGCCGCGACAGCACCTGGACCACCCGACGGATCTCCGCGTCGCGGCCGATCACCGGATCGATCTTGCCGTCGCGGGCCCGCTCGGTGAGGTCGACGCCGTATTTGGCGAGCGCCTGATAGCCCCCCTCCGGGTCGGGTGAGGTCACCTTGCGATCGCCGCCGCGAACCGCGGGGAACGCGGCGACCACGGCGTCCTCGGTGACCCCGGCCGAGTTGAGCAGCGCTCCCGTCGGGCTGATCCGCTGCGCCAACGCGGCGAACAGGTGCTCGGTGGAGATGTACTCGTCGCCGTTGGTGCGCATCACCTGCTCGGCGGCGGTCAGTACATTGGCCAACGCTCGCGCCAACTGGGGGGTCGCGACCGTGGTGCCGGTCGCGCTCGGCAACTCGCCCAGCACGCTGCGAACCCGGCCGGTCAACGCGGTCGGATCCACCCCCAGACTGCGGAGCAGTTCGGGCGCGGTCGAGCCTTGGACGGTCAGCAGGGCGGCCAGTAGATGGACCGGCTCCACAGTCGCGTTGCCGGCGGCCGTGGCGGAGGAAACCGCGGCGGTGAGCACTTCTCGGCTGCGGGTGGTGAGGAGATCAGTGTTCATGAGCCATCCCAATTCGCCAGCGGGTTCATCCTGAGTCTGTGAGCGTGAATAAGTTGAGCGTACCCCACTCAAGTCCGGCGGGCCAGGTGCGAGCGCTGTGACCCCGCGCTTGCCAGACGGTCACCCGTACCTGTAGCAAGGGGCGATGGCCGCCAGCGAGATGTCCCGTCATCTGGAGATCGAGGTCAAGCTGGAAGCAGACGCCGATTTCCGGCTTCCCGATCTCACCTCGGTGCGGGGGGTGGCCGCGGCGTCCGATCCGGTCAGCCACGAGCTCGACGCCACGTACTACGACACCCCCGCCCTCGATCTCCTGCATGCGCGCATCACCATGCGCCGCCGGGTCGGCGGCACCGACGAGGGATGGCACCTGAAACTGCCCGGCACCGGCGCCGGATCGTCGTGGGCCGGCAGCACCGGTCGCACCGAACTCGCCTTCCCCCTCGGTGCGGACTCACCGGACGGGCCGGCCGACGACCCGCCCGAGGAACTGGTCGACGTCATCCGCGGGGTGACCCGCGGGGTTCGCCCGGAGCCCATCGCCACCATCCGCACCACCCGGACGGTGAGCACCCTCACCGACCAGGCGGGCACCCCGTTGGTGGAGGTCGCCGACGATGCGGTCGCCACCGAGGCCCGCAATGACATCGGTGTCGCCGCGGACTCGCGCGGCCCCGCCCGCTGGCGCGAACTGGAAGTCGAATTGCTCAGCGGCGACGAGGACAGCGTCCGGCTGGCCGCGGCCCGCCTGACCAAAGCCGGTGCCCGGCAGGCGGCCTCGCCGTCGAAGCTGTCCGCCGCGGTGGCGGCCGCCGGTCGCGCTCCGCTGCGCGCGGTGCCACCGGGACCCGATCTCACCCGGCGCAGTCGGGGTCAGGACGTGGTCCTTCGCGGCCTGGCTCGACACCGCGACGCACTGGTAGGCGCGGATGTCGGGCTCCGGCTCGGGGTTCCGGATGCGCTACACGCGAGCCGCGCTGCGGTGCGGCGACTCCGGAGCGCCCTGACCGTCTTCCGCTCTCTGTTCGAGGTCGTGCAGGTCGACGAACTGCTGAAAGGTCTGCGCTCGATGGACCGGGTGCTGCAGCCGGTCCGCGACAACGACGTGTTGTTGGCCCGGTTGACAAGTGAGATCAGCGAGGAGCCGATCGAGTTCGCCCGGCCCGCCGACGTCCTGCTCCGAAGGGCGCTGGCCGACCGCAACGCGGCAGCCTGGGAACAGGTCGAGTCCTGGCTGCAGCGGAAACGCGCGATTCGACTGATCGTGCGGCTCGATGCGTTCCTGGCCAATCCGCCGCTGGACCCGAGCGGTCAGGGTCAGGCCGGGCGGCTGCTGCCGGCGATGGTCGCAGCGGCGTGGAACCGAGTGCGCAAACTCGCCGACATCGCGCTGGCCGACCCGGACGACGTGGAGGCGCTGGAGCGGGTGCGGCGGGCGGCGAAATCGGTGCGGTACGCCGCCGAACTGGCGGGCACGGTGCTGGGCGACGACCCGATGGTGTTCGCCGCGGCAGTCGAGGAGATTCAGGAGGTGCTCGGCGAGCATCGCAACGCGTTGCTGGTGGGCGAGTTCCTCGTCGCCCTCGCCGCCGACGTGCGGACCACGGGTCGGGCCGGATTCCTCTATGGACGGCTGCACGCCGCCGCGGACTCCAACGTGCTCAGTGCGGTGGACGACTTCGCGGACGCCTGGGACCGAGCCGACGACGGGGAGCTGATCGGCTGGTTGCGCTGATCGACTCCCCGTCGCATCGACTCCCGGTCGGAGCCTGGCTCCGCACCGCCTTACAGCACCGCCCTACAGCACCGCCGTTACAGCACCGCCGTTACAGCACCGCCGCGGGCGCGGTCGCGTCGTAGCTGATCACGCCCATGCCGTTGATCCAGGGGTGGATCGGTTCGTAGGCGAGCGCGGTGGCCTGGTGGCCCTCCATCGCGCCGGCCACCGCGACCCATGCGCGCACTTCACCGGTGCCGTTGCCGGCCGGCGCCAACTCCTCATTGTCCATGTCGAGCAGGTCGCCGACCCTGTCCCACCCAGCACCCTGCCTGCGCCTGGCCAATCGGGTCTTCGTGGCAGACGACCGGCTCAGTGAACCTCGGACAACCGGGTGATCTCCGGGATCAGGTCGAAGGCCCGCTCGTAGTCGTCGTCGGCCTGATGAGTCAGCACGCCGACCACCCGACCGGCGGTCGCGTACCAGACCGTGAACGCGCCGTCGCCGTGGTCGACGAACTCAGCCTGGTCGAATCCATCCCCCCAGGCCGCGTACTTCACCGTGTGGTGGCCGATTTCGGACCAGAAACCCGGCACGTCCGACCAGCTGTCAGCGACCCCGGCCGCGTTCCGGCCGGCCACCTCCCCCATCCGGAACGCCTCACCCCAATGCTCCACCGCGAGCCTTCGCCCGGCCGCGGCATTCATCGCGAGCGCGACATCCCCGGCGGCGTAGATGTCGGCGGCGCCGGTGGCCATCCGCTCGTCCACCACGATGCGGCCCTGCTGCACGGCGAGACCGGCTGTCGCGGCGAGTTCCGCTCGCGGTCGGACCCCCACAGCCGACAGGATCAGATCCGCGTCGTAGCGGCCGCCGGAGGCGGTGCGGACGGCTGACCCGTCGCGAATCTCCACCGCCTCCTCGCCGGAACGCACGTCGACACCGACATCGGTCAACCACCCGGCGATGCGTTCACCGGCGCCGTGGCCGAGCCTGCGCACTTGGGGCAACTCCGCCGGCGACAACACGGTCACCTGAACACCGCGGATGGCCAACGACGCGGCGGCTTCGCAACCGATGAATCCCGAGCCGATCACCACGGCTCGTTCGACGCCGGCGGCCGTGCGGAGTGCGCGGCCCTGGGCGAGGGACCGCAGCAGCAGGACCCGCGGGTGGTCGGCGCCGGGAATCGACAACCTGGCGGGCTCGCACCCGGTGGCCAGCACGCATCGCGTGAAGCGCACCGTCCGGCCGGACCCGGTCCGAACGCTGCGGGCGTCGACGTCGAGCGCGACGACCGGGTCGTCAAGCCACAGCTCGATGTCCTTCGCCGGGTAGAACTCGGCGGCCTCCAGGGGGAGGGCGTCTTCCTCGGACTCGCCGCGCAGGTAGTCCTTGGAGAGCGGCGGGCGGTTGTAGGGAGCGGCGTCGTCGGCGGAGATCATCAGCACTCGACCCTCGCCGCCGGCTTCCCGATAGGCCACTGCCGCGGAGTGGGCGGCCGGGCCACCGCCCACGACGATCAGGTCGGCACGGCCGGGTGCTGCGGCATCGGTCATGCCCGTCAGTGTGCCCTGGCGGCGGTGCCCGCAACCGTTCGGATCAGCCGCGCCGCGGTTGCCAGGTGACGATGGTGGTGGACGGGGCGCGCCACGGCACGACATCGCGCCGGTAGGAGCGGTGGACCGCTTCCGACGCCTCCGCGATCGAACTCGCGGCGTGCTGCCGGGCCACCCGGAGTTCAGCGGTGGAGTGCTCGAGTTCCTCGGTCAGCTCCACCAACCGAGCCTGCAGGGCGAGCACCTGCGCGTCGAGTTCGATGATCCGTTTGATGCCCGCCCGGTTGACCCCTTCGTCCTGACTCAACCGCTGCACCTCACGCAACAGCGCGATGTCACGTTGTGAGTAGCGCCTGCCGCCGCTCGGGGTTCGGCCGGGCGACACGAGCCCCTCCCGGTCGTAGGACCGCAGAGTCTGCGCGTGCATGCCGGCCAGCTCAGCGGCGACCGAGATCACGAAGAGCGGGGCCAAGTCGTCGAGCAGCGCGTCGAGGCGGGATTGGCCCGATGACTGACGCGGGGTGTGACCCCGTGACTGACCCGGTGACTGACCCGGTGTCCGACCCCGGGACTGAGCCGGGGTCTGGTCGTTCACGACGTCCCCTGAGTTCCGGCGCCCTGAGGACCGGCCGCAACCCGATCTCCGGATCCCGCCTGGCGCACCGCGGCGGTGACCGCGGGCCTCGGATCCTCGGTCTGCGCGGCCGCATAAGCCTGCACGGCCTTCTTGGCCGAGTCCGACAGCCGAGCCGGCACCGCCACCTCGACGGTGACGATCAGATCGCCCTGGCGCCCGTCCTTTCGCTGCACCCCGGCGCCCTTGACGCGAAGCTTTCGACCCGATCCGGTGCCCGCTGGGACGCGCAGTGTCACCGGCGCGTCGAGGGTGGGCACGGTGAGGTCGGCGCCGAGTGCGAGCTCGGCGAAGGTCACCGGCACGGTCAGTGTGAGGTTGTCACCATTCCGCCCGAACAGCGGATGGTTGCCGACCCGGACGTGCACCAGCAGATCGCCGGCCGGCCCGCCGTTCGCGCCCGGCGACCCCTTGCCGGCGAGCTTGATCCGCTGCCCGTCGACGACGCCGGCGGGGATGCGGGTGTTCAGCGGTCTGCTGGTCAGCACTGTCCGTTCACCGTGGCACGTCGGGCACGGCTCGTCGATGACCGCGCCGGTGCCCCGACAGTTGCGGCACGGCTCGGAGAATGCGAACGAACCCTGGTTGCGGGTGACCAACCCCTTGCCGTCGCAGACGGCGCACTGATGCGCGCTGGTGCCGGGCTTCGCACCGGTGCCCTGGCAGGTCGGGCAGGTGGTGCGTTGTCCCAGCTGCAGGGACACCGTCGCGCCGCGCACCGCCTCTTCGAAGGAGATCCGCACCTCCGCCTCGGTGTCGGGGCCCCGCTCGGGGCGGATTCCCCGGCCCCCTTCGCGATTGAACAGGCCGCCGAAGAGGTCGCCGACGTTGAACGCACCCGCACCACCACCGCCGGCACCGGCGTTGCGGCCGAAGAGGTCCCCGAGGTCGAAACTGCCCGTCCCGCCGGGCGCTCCGAAGCCGCCGCCACCGGGTCGGCGCATGCCACCGGCACCGAACAGGCTCCTGGCCTCGTCGTACTCCTTGCGCTTGGCATCGTCGGAGAGCACGTCGTAGGCCTCGGAGACCTCCTTGAATCGGGTCTCGGAGGCCTTGTTGTCCGGGTTCTTGTCGGGGTGGAAGTCCCGCGCGAGTTTGCGGTAGGACTTCTTGATTTCCGCTGCGTTCGCGGTCTTCTCGACGCCGAGCGTCTTGTAGAAGTCCTTCTCGATCCAGTCTTGCGCGCTCATCCGGAACCTCCTTCCCTCGCCGTGCGGTGATCGTGCTGATGCGGTCTTGAGGCGATGACCGGCCGGCCGAGATCGGCCGGCCGGTCTAATCGGTCGGGACTATGCCGGGTCCTCGATCGCCGCCGGGGTGCCGGTGGGGGCGACCCCGTCGTCGGTCAGGCTGGGGATCCCCCGGCTCTTGCTCTCCTGCTCGGCGCGGGCACGGGCGTCATCGGCCCGGTCTTGCGAGTCGGCCTCGTCGTCCGCCTCCACCACCGACGCAGCAGCCTCGGCACTCGGATCGGTCGGATCTGTCGGGTCTGCCGGATCTGCCGAATCCGCATGATCGACCGGGTGGCAGCCGGATCGGCCACCCCGGCCACCCCGGCAGCCGGGTCGGCGGCGACCGGGTCGGCGGCGACCGGTTTCTCGGTGTCGTGCTCCGGTCCGGTGACCACCACCACTGCGGCCCGCAGCGGCCGATCGTTGAACGAGTATCCGCGGCGGAACACACTGGTCACGGTCGGCTCCCGCACCTCGGCGGACGTGCCGAACTGCACGGCTTCGTGGTGCGCCGGATCGAAGGAGTCACCCTCGGATCCGAAGCCCTGCAGACCGATTCGTTCGAGCGCCGAGATCAGCCGCTCGCCGACCTTCTGAAATGCGCCGGTGAGGTCGCCGTGCGCCCTGGCCAACTCGAGATCGTCCAACACCGGCAGCAACTCGCCCGCAACGGCGGCTTTGGCGTTGCTCACCAGCACGTCTCGGTCGCGGTCGACCCGCTTCCGATAGTTGGCGTATTCGGCCGTCACCCGCTGCAGGTCGGTCGTCCGCTCCGCCAACTCGGCGGCGAGTCGAGCGATCTCGGGATCGTCCGCGGCTGGGGCGGTCTCGTCGACCGCGACTGCCTGGTCGGTGCCGTTTCCGGCACCGGGGTCGGTCGCCGCTGATTTACTCGAGAACGGATTGCTCCAACCCGTCCCGCCCCGGCTCTCGCCGGTGGTCGGGTCGACGCGTCGCTTGTCTCGGATCACCGTGGGCTCCTCAGTCGTGCGGGATGCGCTCGAATTCTCCGGGCTCGGTCGGTCCGGGCCGGAAGTCTCCGGACCCGAACTGTTCTGACTCAACGGGTCGGCAGCGGTCACTTGGCTGCCTCGTCCTCGACGATCTCGGCGTCCACGATCTCCTCGTCCGCGGAGCCGGCGGCCGCGCCGTTCGCGGACGGACCGCCGGTGGCCCCGGCCGACCCGGCCGAACCGTCTGCGGCCTGCTGCGCGTAGAGCGCCGAGCCGAGGGTCTGCGACTCGTTGGCGAGCGTCTCGACCGCCGACTTGAGCGCGGCGACATCGGTGCCCTTCAGCGCGTCGTTCACCTTGCCGATGGCGTCCTTGACCCGCTCTTTGGGCTCGTCGGGCAGCTTCTCGTCGTTGTCCTTGAGGAACTTCTCGGTCTGGTAGACCAGCGCCTCGGCCTGGTTGCGGACCTCAGCCTCCTCACGGCGAGCCTTGTCCTCGTCGGCGTGTGCCTCGGCCTCCCGCATCATGCGGTCGATCTCGTCCTTGGACAGCGCCGATCCGCCGGTGAGCTTGATCGACTGCTCCTTGCCGGTGCCGAGGTCCTTGGCGGTGACGTGCACGATGCCGTTGGCGTCGATGTCGAAGGTGACTTCGATCTGCGGCACGTTGCGGGGTGCGGGCGGCAGCCCGGTCAGCTCGAACATGGCCAGCTTCTTGTTGTAGGCGGCCACCTCGCGCTCACCCTGATAGACCTGAATCTGTACGGACGGCTGGTTGTCCTCGGCGGTGGTGAAGATCTCCGAGCGCTTCGTCGGGATCGTCGTGTTGCGCTCGATCAGCTTGGTCATGATGCCGCCCTTGGTCTCGATGCCCAGGGACAGCGGGGTGACGTCGAGCAGCAGCACGTCCTTGACCTCGCCGCGCAGCACACCGGCCTGCAGGGCCGCGCCGACCGCGACGACCTCGTCCGGGTTGACACCCTTGTTCGGCTCCCGACCGCCGGTGAGCTCCTTGACCAGTTCGGTCACGGCCGGCATCCGAGTCGAGCCACCGACGAGCACGACGTGATCGATGTCGGCCAGCTTGATGCCGGCGTCCTTGATCACCTGGTGGAACGGGGTGCGGGTGCGATCGAGCAGATCAGAGGTGATCTTCTGGAACTCGGCGCGAGACAGCGACTCGTCCAGGAAGAGCGGGTTCTTCTCCGCGTCGACCGTGATGTACGGCAGGTTGACCGAGGTGTTCTGCGAGCTGGACAGCTCGATCTTCGCCTTCTCCGCAGCCTCGCGAATCCGCTGCATCGCCATCTTGTCCTTGGTGAGGTCGATGCCGCTCGACTTCTTGAACTTGTCGCTGAGCCACTGCACGACCCGCTCGTCCCAGTCGTCGCCACCGAGCTTGTTGTCGCCGGCGGTCGCCTTGACCTCGACCACACCGTCGCCGATCTCGAGCAGGGACACGTCGAACGTGCCGCCGCCGAGGTCGAAGACCAGGATGGTCTGCTCCTTCTCGCCCTTGTCCAGGCCGTAGGCCAGCGCGGCGGCCGTCGGCTCGTTGACGATGCGCAGCACCTTGAGACCTGCGATCTCACCGGCCTCCTTGGTGGCCTGGCGCTGCGCGTCGTTGAAGTACGCGGGAACGGTGATCACCGCGTCGGTGACGGTCTCCCCGAGGTAGGCCTCGGCGTCGCGCTTGAGCTTGCCCAACACCCGGGCGCTGATCTCCTGCGGCGTGTAGGCCTTGCCGTCGATGTCGACGCTCCACGTGGTGCCCATGTGGCGCTTCACCGAACGGATGGTGCGGTCGACATTGGTGACCGCCTGTCGCTTGGCGACCTCACCGACGAGCACCTCGCCGTTCTTGGCGAAGGCGACGATCGACGGGGTGGTGCGAGCGCCCTCGGCGTTGGCGATGACCGTGGGCTCGCCGCCTTCGAGGACGGATACAACGGAGTTGGTGGTACCCAGATCGATACCGACGGCACGAGACATGAAGCGATCCTCCTGCTGGTGTGTCCGGTCGCGCCGCTCGCACGGGAGTTCCCCGTACTGGGCGGCAGGTTCCAGATGGCGCTCGGGTTGAGCGCACTTGACTCAAGGATGCCTACCGAGTGGTCCTGTGTCAAGTGACTTGAGTCGACCCGACTCATGTCGAGGTCGGGGCAGATAGAGAAAGCCCGGAGCAGCTGCGCTCCGGGCTCTCTCAGTCTGGTGCCGACCCTGTCGGCACCGCCTTCAGTCCTGGTGACCGGGCTGAGGGACCCGATTCAGCAGGCTCAGCTGCTCCTCGTTCAATTGCAGTTCCACGGCGGCTATCGAGTCGCGAATGGTCTCCGGCCGACTCGAACCTGGAATCGGGATGACCATGGGTGATTTCGCCAGCATCCACGCCAACACCACCTGCTGAGGGCTGACCCCCAGCGACTGACCTACCTCGGCGAATCCTGCCGCGGCCGGTTCCCGCCGCCGATTCAGGCTGATTCCCCCGAGCGGGCTCCACGGCAGGAATGCGATGCCGAGCTGTGTACAGAGATCCAGCTCGGGTTCACTCGAACGGAACTGCGGCGAGAACTGATTCTGCACGGAAACAAGCCGACCACCGAGGATGTCGTTGGCGAGTCGAATTTGCTCCGGGTTGGCATTCGAGATACCGGCCATCCGGATGGTGCCGGCGTCGAGCAGATCACGCAGCGCGCCGATGGAGTCGGCATAGGGCACCTTCGGGTCCGGCCGGTGGAACTGGTAAAGACCGATGGCTTCGACGCCCAGCCGTCGAGCGGATGCCTCGCAGGCCGCTTTGAGGTATTTTGGGGCGCCGTTGACCGTCCACGAGCCGTCGCCGGGTCGAAGATGGCCGCCCTTTGTCGCCACGAGCACGCCCGACGTGTCGGGACCGTAAGCGTCGAGGGCTTCGGCGATGAGAGATTCGTTGTGGCCGACCTCGTCGGCACCGATGTGGTAGGAGTCGGCCGTATCGATCAACGTCACTCCAGCATCCAAAGCGGCGTGGATGGTGGCGATCGCCTGTGAACGATCAGGGCGTCCCTCGATGGAGATCGGCATACCACCGAAGCCGATGGCGCTGACTGTTTCGTGTCCAATTGTGCGGGTGTGCAAGGGTGCTCCAAATTGATTGTCGTTATGCCGGGAGGGTTGATCAGGGCCGAGTGAGAGCGTGCCCGTCGGCGTCGAGGTAGTCGCGCCAGGACCGTTTCGGCGTCCAGCCCAGCAGGTCCGCCGCCTTGCGGGAGGTGATTCCCGATGCGTCGGTGCGTTCGAGTGGCCGCAGTTCGATCTGATCGCCGTAGTAGGTCTTGAGGACGGCGGCGAAATCGTGGCCACCGACGTTGTCGGGTGAGGCGATGTAGAACACCTCATGGCCCGGCAGGTCGGATTCGGCGGCCAGGACGATGGCGTCCGCGAGGTCGTAGGCGTCGATGTAGCTCCAGAGATTCGGGCTGAGCACCGCTGCATCACGGATCTGGGGCCCCAGGTTCTGCTCGTAGTTGCCCTCGTACTGGACCCAGCTCGGACGCAGCGAGATGCATGCGATGTCTGAACGTTCGACTGCGGCGTCCATCAGCTGCTCGCTGAAATACTTCGAGAGCGCGTACGGATCCTGGGGGTGGATCGGGTGCATTTCGTCGACGGGTGCGTAGTCGGGCAGGAATTCCCGCTCGGGAAAGAAGAATCCGGGCACTGTTTCGCTGGAGATGTTGACGAATCGCTTCACGCCGAAACGTATCGCCGCCTCGAGCACATTGAACGAGGCCATGAGATTGGTCCGAAAAACGACGTGCGGCGGATTGCCTGTCGGCTCGGGAATCGCCGCAGTGTGTACTACCGCGTCAGCGCCGCGGATCACGGCGAACGCCTCACCGGCGTCGGTGAGATCGGCCATCGTATATCGAGCGGTGCCCGGTTCGCGCCGCTCGAATCCCGGTCGGCTCAGGTCCGTGGCGAGCACTTCATGCCCGGCGTCGATCAGTGCCTTGGTCGCGGCGCGGCCGACCTTGCCGTGCGCTCCGGTAACGACGATCTTCATTGGATGTCCTTCGGTTGTGAATGATTCCGGTGCCCAGGGGTGACCGGCCGGGGATTGTGGTCCGGCCTCGAGTCAGGGCCTGGTGATGTCTGCCTTATTGCGCTGTGACTCTGCGAGCCTGAAGTCGGCTGCGGTGAGACCCAGTAGTTCTTCGCCCGACACCGTCACGTACGTGTCCAGGTCGTGCTCGGTCTGCACGAGGTGCTCGCGCATCGCCTGGCCTGCTTCGGTCGAAGCGCCGCCTTGGATCGCTTCGAGGATCCGGGAGTGATGTTCGATGGCGTTCTCGCGAACAGACGAGTGAAATGAAGTCTGGCGACGAGTCAGATGCAGGATTTGAAAGAGGGGGTCGAATAGGGCCGCCAGGATCCTGTTGTCAGCCGCTTCGGCAATGTGCTCATGGAAGGCGATGTCGGCTGCCACGAAGCCGGCTACATCGGCTGCCACTGCCGATGAGCGCATCCGAGTCAACGCCGCTTCGAGGTTCGCCAGGTCGGCCTCGGTGCGCCGCTGTGCGGCGAACTCGGCCACCGCGACCTCGACCACCCGTCTGGCCTCGAGCAGCTTGTGCGGGAGTGCGAAGTTGTCGGTCTCGGACGCCGACCGAGCGAGGAACAGCACCGGGTCCAGAGCCGACCACTGCGATGGGTCATTGACGAAGGTGCCTCGTCCGTGCAGCACTCTCACCACCCCCTTCGCAGCTAGCGTCTTGACCGCTTCTCGCACGGTCAGTCGACTCAGGCCGACTTGTTGAGCCAGCTCTGTTTCGCTGGGTAGACAGGAATCCGTCGGATACCTGCCGTTGAGGACATCCCTGAGGAGCTGATCAGCGATGCCGTCCGCAAGCGCAGGGCGAGAACCCATGTTTTCTCCTTTGACGTCTGAGGAGTCTCTCATGAGGGCGCCCGCATTCGCACTCTCAGCCGCCGCCGCGGCTACGTCGTTGACGCCAGATGTTGAGCCCCACCGCTGCGACGATGATGGTTCCGCTGAACACCTGCTGCCAGTACGCCGAGATTCCCAGGAGGATGAGGCCGTTCTGGATGAGCGCGAGGAGGCATGTCCCCAGCACGGTCCCGAGAATGCTGCCCTCGCCGCCGAACAGGCTGGCCCCGCCGATGACTACCGCGCCGATCGCCACCAACTCGTAGCCGCTTCCGGCCGACGGCTGTCCCACGCTCAGTCGTGACGTCTCGATGAGCGCTTCCAGCGCCGCGAGGCCGGCAGCGATCACGAAGATGGCGATCTTGGTCCGCCTCACCCGGATACCGGACAGTACGGCCGCCTGCTCGTTGGAGCCGATGAAGAAGACATTTCGGCCGAACCGGGTACGCGACAGGACGAGATGAGCCACCACGGCGACGAACGCTGCGATCCACACTGGTATGGGGATCCCCAACGCGGAGCCTTGGCCGAGGACCAGATATTCCGGCGGCATTCCACTGATCGACTGCCCTTGAGTGATGCCGAGCGCCAGTCCGCGCGCCACTGCCAGCATTCCGAGTGTTACGACGAAAGCGGGAATGGGCGTCGCTCCCACCAACACACCGTTGACCAGTCCCACCACCAGACCGCACAGCAGGGCCAAGAAAGCGGCCAGCAGGATCGGCAGCTGGAGGTTCACCATGAACTCGCCGGTCAGGATGCTGACCAGGGCAACGGTGGAGCCGACGGACAAATCGATGCCGCCGGTCAGGATGACGAACGTCATTCCGACCGCGATGATCAAGGAGAGCGACGCCTGACGTGCCACCACGATCAGGTTGTCCGTGGTGAAGAAGAACGGTGACTGCCAGGCGAGGAAGAGAATCACCAGGACCAGTACGCCGGCCAGCCCTGCTTCGCGTGCTGCGAGAATCTTCCTGGTACGCGCTACGGGATTCAACCGCCTGCCGGGTGGCGCCTGCGGCGGTGTTGGAGCGCTCGTTTGGATCGTTTCGCTCATGCTCGCACTTCCTTTTGGTTTGTCGTCTCGTGGTGAACCCCCGTCGCCATGGCCATCACCTGCTGTTCGTCCGCGTCCTCGGCGCTCAGCTCGCCGACAAGACGCCCCTCACGCATGACCAGAACGCGGTCGGAGAGCCCCAGCACCTCCGGCAGCTCGGAGGAGATGACCAGCACGGCCACCCCATCCGCAGCGATCTGGCGGACGAGGCGATAGATCTCCGCCTTGGCGCCGACATCGACCCCGCGGGTCGGCTCGTCCAGGATCAAGACTCGCGGCTGGCGGGCCAACCACCGAGCGATGACCGCCTTCTGCTGATTCCCGCCGCTGAGCGTGCCGATTGGGGTCTCGACAGAAGGTGCCTTGACTCGGAGTTCACCGGCCAAAGTCTGGGCGATGCTCCGGTCGCGGCCCCGAATGATCACTCCGCCTCTGGAGATGGAACCCAATGAGGCCGAGGTGATGTTGGTCCGGATCGGTAGACCGAGGAAGACGCCTTCTCGCTTCCGATCCTCGGGCACATACGCGATGCCCGCGTCGATGGCCTCTCGGGGGTTCCGCAGAACGACCTTCTTACCATCCACGAACACGCTGCCGCTGGTCGTACGGGTGTGGCCGAAGATGGCCAGTGCGGTTTCGCTCCGACCGGCCCCGACCAGGCCTGCCATGCCCACGATCTCCCCGGGGGCGACGGTGAAGCTCACATCGAGAACCCGCGGGCCGGCGTTCAGGTTCTGGATTTCCAGCATCGGGGTCCCCGGCGGCTGTGCCGCCGGCCGCTGTCCGTACATGTCGACCAGGTCCCGACCGACCATCATGTTGACGATTTGACCGGGAGTGACATCGGCGACCTGTCGCACGCCGACCAAGGCTCCATCCCTCATGACGGTGATCGCGTCTGCCACCGCGAAGATCTCCCGCATGCGGTGCGAGACGTAGAGGACACCGACCCCTCGCTCCCGCAGGCGCCGAACGAGGTCTAGCAGGGTCGCGACCTCGTCTTCGGTGAGTGAGGACGTCGGTTCGTCCATCACGATCACCCGCGCATCCATTGAGAGCGCCTTGGCGATCTCGACCATCTGCCGGCGCGCTACGTTCAATCGGCCGACCTGCTGCGTGGGTGAGGCGTCAATGTTCAGCTCCGCCAGCAGGCCGGCGGTGGCACGATTCATGGCGGCGAAGTCCACCCCCCGCCAGCGCCGCGTAGGTTCACGGCCGGCAAAAACGTTCTCCGCGATACTCAGGTGTTCGGCGAGCATGAGTTCCTGGTAGATGACCGCGATTCCGGCGTCTTGCGAATCTCGCGGAGTCCGGAACGTCTTAACCGCACCGTCCACCTCGATGGTTCCCGCGTCGGCTGCGATCGCCCCGGCGAGGACCTTGATGATGGTGCTCTTGCCGGCGCCGTTCTCGCCGACCAGTGCCATGACCTGCCCGGGGTCGATCCGAAGATCGACCCCACGCAACGCCTTGACTCCCGGATAGCTCTTCGCGATGCCACGCATATGGACCAGCGGCTGTGTCATCGTCCTACCTGTCTCCAGTGGATCAGGGGCGTCTTGTTGACGGCGAACATGTCAGTGCGGGGCCGAGCTCGTGAATGCATCGAGGGTCGACGGAGTCACAACCTCGACACCGGTGTCCACCGTGAAGTTCGCCGGCAGCTTCGAGCTGCCCTTGTTCAGGTCGACGAGGATGTCCAGCGCCTGAGCGGTCATGCCGAACGGCTTCTGGGAGATCAGGGCGTCGACGCAGCCGTCTTGCATTCCCTTGACTCCCTGCGGGACTACGTCGAATCCGACCGCCTTGACCTTGCCGCACTTGCCGCCCGCGGTCAGCGCCCCGACGATTCCGGGAAGGTCGGAACCACCGATGCCCGCCATCCCGGTGATGTCGGGATGGGCCTGCAGGATGATTTCGGCTTTGCCCTGCGCGTCGGCGATCGACTCACCGGATTCCTCGGTGGCGACAATCTCGATCCCCGGATGCTTGGCCAGGCCCTGCTTGAGACCCTCCAACCGCTGGTTGAGGTTGGTTGCGCTCAACGAGCCGATGACGACTGCCACCTTGCCGCTCCCACCCATCGCGGTTGCGAGGGCCTCCGCCTGTGAGGCACCCGCCGCAACGTTGTCGGTACCGATGTACCCCTGGACTGCACTGTCCGGCACCGGGCCGTCCCATGCGATCACCGGGATTCCCGCAGCTCGGGCCTGATCGATGATGCCCTTGACGCTTGCCGGGTCATTGGGCGAGATGGCGATACCAGCCGGGCGGGTGGCGAGGATCTGTTCGAAAATCGCGACCTGCTTGCCCGCGTCGTCGGTGTCCGGGCCGAGGAACTGTGCAGAGACACCCAGCTTCGCGGCCTCGTCCTCCATACCCTTACGGGCGTCGACCCAGTACGGGTTGTTGAGAGATTTCGGCAGGAATACGTACGTGCCGCCGGCGTTGGCCGCAGCGCCACTGCCGGCGGCCGTCGCTCCGGCTCCCGAAGTCGCCGTGGTGGTGGCGCCCGAGCTGCATCCGGCGAGTGCGAGTGCAACGGCGGCGACCAGGGCTCCACCGGAGATGAGTGAACGCATGAGAACTCCTCTGAGAGGTTTGTGAACTGGACCGAGCAACCCGTCGGTGGGTGCCCGGATGAAACATGTTGCGCAGGAAGCGGTACGACATGAAACGCCGTTGAAGTGCACGCGGCAACCGCCCTGCTTAAGCGAGACGCCCTACCCTGTACTGATTGTCAGGCAGTCTGCTCGCGGACGATTCGCGCGAGGTTCTCGACACCTGAACGGGGACTGGACAGAACTGTGAGACCGGTCTGCTCCTCCAGTCGGGGGGCGAGCCGATTCATCGACGCCTGCGCGAGGACGATGATGTCCACCCGGTCGACCAGTTGCTGCGCCTGGTCCACGATCATCTGATCGTGCTGCTCGCGGTTGCCGGCCATCAGGACGTCGAAGGCGCCGGCGCACAACTGCTCGATGATCTCGGGTGTGCGCCCGTTCTCCGCCGCCGCGGCGGCGATGAGGTCACGAGTCGGACCCAACGTCGTGGGAACGGTGGCGAGGATGCCGATCCGATCGGCCCCGGCCGCCACCTCCGCCATCGCCTGATCGATCTTCACAACCGGCACGCCCACAGCACGTTGTGCTGCATCGAGGGTGGGTCCCAACGACGAACAGGCCGAGAAGATCACGTCGGCACCCGCGGCCTCCGCCGCCTCGGCCAGGTGAACCATCCGCTGTTCACTTCGCTCTGAGATACCGCCCTCACGAACGACTGTCGCCAACACATCGGAGTCGACGAAGTGCAGGATCTCCGCGTCGGGAATGAGCTCGGAGATCAGGTCGGTGATGACCGGTTCGACTGTTACGAACACGAAACTCGTGTGAAGCACTGCCACTTTCGCCATGCCACTCCTTGATCAACTCTGATCCCACCCGGCTGCGGTCTGCTGACCTCAGATGACTATGACGATCGTGGGACATCATGTCAATACCCATCTGATGATTGACATCAGAGGTCTGATGTTCATAAGCTCGGCTCTGTCGATCCGCCCCGGCGCCCGCCGGAGCGCGCCTGGTCATGTGAGTTGTCGTCGCATCCCCGCCGTGCGAGTGATCGCGACGCTGTTCCGTCACACGTCGACGGTCACCATCCGCACTGACACCCCGAGGACTCCCATGACTGAACCGGACTCCGCGAACCACAGTGAAACTGTGCTAGCCGCAGTACCTCTCGCGCAGCTGACGGCGACCTTGCCGGCGCCCTGGCGAACCGACACGGCTGGGCTGACCGCTCGAGTCGCGTTGGGAAAGCGGTTGGTCGTGCTCGACGACGACCCCACTGGCACCCAGACGATCGCTGATCTGCCCGTGCTGACCAGGTGGACGGTTCCGGACCTTCGATGGGCGCTGCAGCAGCCGACGTCGGGTTTCTTCGTGCTGACGAACACCCGAAGCCTCACCGAGGCAGACGCCCGCCGTCGCAACCAGCAGATCGTGCGTGCACTGGCCGCGGCCGCGAGCGCGGAAGGTGTGGACTATGTGCTGGCCAGCCGCGGCGACTCCACACTGCGCGGCCACTACCCGTTGGAAACCGACGTACTCATCGCCGAACTGGCCGCGCTCAACACAGCAACAGACGGTCTGGTCCTCGTGCCCGCCTACATCGAGCCCGGGCGGATCACGATCGACTCCGTCCACTGGATGAAGTCCCCGGCCGGGATGATCCCGGTCGGACAGAGCGAGTTCGCCAAGGACGCGAGCTTCGGTTATCACCATTCAGATCTCCGGGAGTGGGTTGAGGAGAAGACGGCCGGCCGGGTTCTGGCCGGAGATGTCATTGCCATCACCCTTTCCGATCTGAGGATCGGCGGTCCAGACCGTGTTCACGCCATCCTGAGCGAGTTGACGCAGGCGCAGACAGTCGTGGTAGACGCGGTGACCGACGAGGACCTCCGGGTGCTCGTCACCGCCTTGATCCGCGCAGAATCCGAGGGCAAAAACTTCGTCTACCGCACCGGTCCGTCGTTCGTCCGCGTCCGCAGCGGTCAGCAAGCCAGCCCGCCCATCAGCGCCGCACAGATCGCTGAGATGACGCTTCGCAGCCCGCAGGCCCCGGACGACAGGCGACCTACCAGCCGCCGCGGCATCGTCATCGTCGGGTCGCATGTCGGACTGACCTCCCGGCAGCTCGATCGGTTACGAACTGGCGGGCGCATCGTCGAGCTGGAGCTCGACGTGCCGACGCTGCTGGATCCCGCTCGCCACGACGGTCACGTCGCCGATCTTGCGGAGCATGCGCAAGCGCTGCTCTCCGACAACGCCTCAACGTCCGACGTGGTGATCAGGACGAGCCGCTCGCTGGTCAGTGGGATCGATGCACACGCCAGCCTGGTCATCGCCGGGATTGTCAGCGCTGCCCTAGTCGCCGCGGTTCGAACAGTCGTCAATGCCATTCGACCCGCGTTCGTCGTCGCGAAGGGCGGGATCACCTCCTCAGACACCGCGACCGAAGGGCTCGCGATCAGACGCGCCTGGTCTCGCGGCACCCTCCTTCCCGGCATCGTCTCACTGTGGGAACCGGTCGACGGTCCGGCCAGGGGCATCCCGTACATCGTCTTCGCAGGCAACGTCGGGGACGACGACGCTTTAGCCTCCGTTGTGGACACTCTCCGAAGCGCCTGACCGCGAAGTCGGGCGGCATCTGCATTCCGCTCCAGCCGGCTGACACCGCGGGTCGGCCGTTCCAATCCATCGCAACCCCGGGAACCAACGTGAGCACAGAACACCGGAAGATCGCCGTTCTCGGATTGGGGGCCATGGGCCTCCCGATGGCCACCCACCTGGCAACCGCTTTCCAGGTCATCGGATTCGAACCGGACGCCGCCCGCTGGGCCGCGGCGGAGCAGCGCGGTATCGCGGTCGCCGCAACACCCGCCGAGGCGGGCATCGGCGCCGACATCGTGCTACTCGCTGTCCGCGATCGGGTGCAGGCGGAGACGGCTCTCTTCGGATCCGACGGGGTCCTGACGTCATTGACTTCCGGCTCACCTGTCATCCTGACCAGCACGGTCGGCCCCGCGGCCGCGCACGAGTTCGCCGATCGACTCCGCGCCGCCGGTCATCGGCTGGTCGACGCACCGATCAGTGGGGGACCCGTCCGTGCCGGAAACGGGGAGCTGCTGATCCTCGTCGGTGCCGACGAATCCTCGGTCGAGGCCACCCGTCCGGTTCTGGAACACCTCGCATCCACCTTGGTGGTCGTCGGCCCGCGGCCCGGTGACGGGCAGGCGCTTAAGACCATCAACCAGCTACTGGCCGGAGTGCACATCGCCGCTGCGGCCGAAGCCATCGCATTGGCCCGCGGACTGGGCCTCAATCTCGATGTCGTGCTCAGCACGCTGTCCACCGGCGCCGCTGCGTCGTTCATGCTCGCCGACCGCGGTCCCCGCATGCTGCAGGCCTACAGCGGTGGCGCCGAGATCTATTCGCGCGTCGACATCTTCGTGAAAGACATGGGCATTGTCGCCGCCGTCGCTCGAAACGCGCACGTTCCGCTGCCACTGGCAGCTGCAGCCGAGCAGCTGTACCTGATCGCCGAGTCCGCGGGACTCGGTGCGGCCGACGATTCCGCCATCGTCACCATTCTCTCTCCCGACACCAACCCACGGAGCGAGTCATGAAGTTGAGCAGGGAACGCTGAGCAGGGAACGCTGAGCAGGGAACGCTGAGCAGGGAACAGTGGGTACGGGCCCTGCATGGCTACCGGCACCCGCATCCCCCTCCTGACGCTGAACAACGGTGTCGAGATTCCCCAACTAGGTTTCGGTGTCTTCCAAGTCAAGCCCGTCGACACCGCTCGAGTGGTCCGGTCGGCGCTGGAAGTGGGATACCGGCACATCGACACCGCCGAGATGTACGGGAACGAGAAAGAGGTCGGCCAGGGAATCCGCGACTCCGGGGTCGACCCGGCCGAGGTGTGGATCACCAGCAAGATCAGCAACAACCGACTCCGGCGGCGCGGGCAGCTCGCTGCCGAACAGGTTCTTCACGTAGTACGCGCCTTCAGATCGGTTCGCCGATCCCGCGTAACGGGCTGCGTCCCCCGTGAGTTGAGTCGTCGGCACTCAAGTCTGCCGAGTAGGTCGTCCAGCGGATCGCCGACACAGCCCGCCACCGAGGAAGGCCGGGGCGGGCCGGGCTCATGCAGGTCGGCATGCGGCTTTTTCAGCTGTCAACACGTCCGGTCGTCACCGAAACAGCCCATTGCCGCCCATTCGCCGGTCGAGTGAGGACAGATTGTCTTCAGCACGGCGGCGACAGCTGCGATTTCAGCCCGAGCCAATCAAACGAAGGAATGATGGAATTCATGCCGCTATACATGCGAGAATTAGGACGCTATTTTATTCGCACTGCCGGCGGGCGGCATCGAAACCCTGAACTCCGGATTTCAGGGATCACACCGACCGGCATCACCATTCGCCATTCCTAGGAGGTCGTAGTGCGGCTTCGAATGCTCGGTATCGCCCTCGCCACATTATTACTGGCACCGCTGTCGGCACTGCCCGCGGAGGCGGCACAGGGCCCAGTCCGGCTGCAGCGGCTGGCCGTGGCGCAGACTCAGCAGTTGATGAGCAATCTCACCGCAGAAACCAACCTGATCTCACCCGCGAACTGCGGGAAAGCCGCCGCGGTGTCCGGGACGCTCCTCCTCCCGACTCGCGCCGGAGGCTCGGGGAACCGCACCCTGTACTGCAAAACGCGCGCTCACCGCGCGCTGGTCGACCTGGGCGGCGCCTTCGTCTGGCAGGATGCTCGCGCCGACTTTCCCTACACCACCGCCGATGGCAGGAGCCCTCCCCTTCACCGAGGCGAATCTTTCGGAAATCTGCACCGACGCTCTGCGCTATTATCCCACGCCCGTTTCCGCCACCGTCGACGGTAAAGGCCTGCGAGGTGCCAAGCAGCTAGTCACCCCCGTTTTCACGGCAACCGTGGCGTCCACGACAGGGCAGTTGTATCAGGATTCGGTAGACGTGGGGCACCCCGGGAAACTCAGGAGCATCTACTGCGGCTGGAAGGCCGAAGTGTCCCTGGCAACGGGCAGGCACGTGATCAAGGTTAATTACAGCCCGGCGGCCGGCCCCGGCCAGACCAAATTCACCTACAAGGTCAACGTCCTGCCGAAGTCCAGCTACGGCGGCTACTAACCGATCAACTGATCAGCCCCCCGCCGCTGCAGCCGCGGGGGCGTTGATAGCAGAAGGGTTGGAGTCTCCGGACGCACCGTCGGCCGGGGGCTTCATTCCCGACTGTCGACCCGGGGCGACCTTCGGCCGGCCCGCAGCGAAATGACTGACGGCTCAGCACCTTGGGTACGTTCGAGGGCATGACCACCGGCACCCGCATCCCCACCGTGACACTGAACAATCGTGTCGAAATACCCCAACTCGGCTTCGGCGTTTTCCAAGTCAAGCCCGTCGACACCGCTCGAGTGGTTCGGTCGGCGCTGGAAGTGGGATACCGGCACATCGACACCGCCGAGATGTACGGGAACGAGAAAGAGGTCGGCCAGGGGATCCGCGACTCCGGGGTCGACCCGGCCGAGGTGTGGATCACCAGCAAGATCAACAACAACCGACACGGCTACGACAAAGCGTCAGCCGCCTTCGACCAGACCCTCCGCGATCTGCAGATCGACCGGATCGACCTGATCTTGATTCACTGGCCACTGCCCACGGTTGGCGACTTCGTCGGCACCTGGAAGGCCCTCGAGCAGGTCTACGCAGACGGCCGCGCGCGGGCGATCGGCGTCTCGAACTTCCAACCCGCGCACCTGCAACGCCTGTTCGACGAGACCACGGTGACACCCGCGGTCAACCAGATCGAAGTACACCCGTACCTCACGCAGGAGCCGGTCCGGGCCTTCAACGCCGAGCACGGAATCGCCACCGAGGCGTGGTCACCCATCGCGAAGGGAAACGTGCTGGCCGAGCAGTCCGTACTGGACATCGCCGATCGGCACGGGAAGTCGCCGGCGCAGGTCGTCCTCCGCTGGCACCTGCAACTCGGCAACATCGTCTTCCCGAAGGCGTCCTCGCCGGACCACATGCGTCAGAACATCGAGATCTTCGACTTCGACCTGTCCGACGACGACATGGCGGCCGTGTCCGATTTGAACCGCGACGAGCGGACCGGGCCCGACCCGGATGTCTTCGACCGGGTGCCGAGCTGAGCACGATGTCCGCAGACGCCGAGTCTCACCCGGATCGCCCGACCCGGCGGGTGGCCCTGTTCGACATCGACGGCACGCTGGTGGACTCCAATTACCTGCACGTCCAGGCCTGGTCGGAGGCTCTGGCCGAGATCGGCGTCACCACCGGGGATGCCCGGGTGCACCGGGCGATCGGCATGGATTCGCAGAAGCTGCTCGACGTGCTCGCCCCGGACGCCGACGAGGCTGACCGGGAGCGCGCGACTCGGCTGAATTCGGAGCACTACCGCCGCTTGATGCCGCGACTACGAGCCTTCGAAGGCGCCCGGCGGTTGCTCCGGGAACTCGCCGATCACGGCGTCACGGTGGTGCTGGCCACCTCGGCCCCGCTCGACGAACTGGCCGAGCTGCGCAAGGTCCTGGATGCGGACGACGTCATCGCATTCGCGACCTCTGCGGACGACGTCGACATCGCGAAACCGGAACCCGACCTGCTGCACGTTGCACTGGCTCGCAGCGGCGCCACCGCCGACGAGGCCGTCATGATCGGCGACGCGGTATGGGACGGCGAGGCAGCCCGTCGCGCCGGTATCGCTTTCATGGGAGTGCGCTCGGGCGGCACCGGGCACGCGGACTTGGTTGCGGCGGGCGCCTCAGCGGTGTACGACGACGTCGGCGACCTGCTCGGCGCGCTCGCCGACGGTCCACTGGGCGGCTGGCTGCGGTAGCGACGACAGACTGGCGGATTCCGTGCGGCGGGGAACCGGATCGGCAGGGTCAGATCGGCAGGGTCAGATCGGCAGGGGCAGATCGGCGGGAAGAACGAACGCAGGCTCAGATGCGAGTGTGCACCCGGACGGTGGTGCCGTTTTCGTTGGAGCGGACCTGAATCAAGTCGCAGACCTGATTAGCCCGCCACAGTCCGGCTCGGCCTGCCCGGGTGTTGGCTTCGAAACGGCCCACCGACGGGTCGGTGGTGTGGTGGTTGTCGCGGATGTCGCAGATCACCGACGCACCGGACACCCACAGTCGCATCGTGGCGCGACCGGCCCGCCCGCCGCCGGTGGCGTCGTCGGCGAGTTCGCGAACTGCCATCGCCAGGGACCCGGCGCGTTGCGCGGCGATCCCCGCCCGGAACGCCGCCCCGAGGACGCGGTTGACGACGTCGCCCAGTTCGGCGGCGCCGAACTCGCGCACTTCAGCCGACTCCGGCGGCGCGGGCAGCTCACTGCCGAACAGGTTCTTCACGTAGTACGCGCCTTCGTACGTGGTGCTCCCCCGATACTTGCCGTTGTCCACGATTACCGGATGGCTGGCGTGGGCGTGCTGGGTGATGGCGCCGTGCAAGGCCGTGACGTCATACGGGCAGATCAGCCAGAGCGCGGCGTCCGGCGAGATGGCCAGGTTCAGCAGACCCTCGTGGAGCTGGCACTCGGCAATCTCGGTCTCGGTGCGGCCCGCCCAGATCGGTTCGCCGATCCCGCGCAACGGCCTACGGCCGCCACCGTTCTGGTCGACGAAGCGCTGCCAGGCCGGGATGATCCGGGCCGGATTCTGACCCAACTCCGACATGTCCACAAAACTGACCTCGTCGGCGGCGTCTCCCAGGGCAGCACGAATCGCCTGGATACGGGATCCGATGACGGCCACCATCACGGGTTGCTTCAAAGCCAGCCCGTCCGCGATGAAGGGAACGACGGCCGCTAGGAACTCCCAGGAGTCCCGATAGAGCAATGCCTCGTGACGAAAGCTTCGATGAGCTCTCACTGGGTCAATGGTAGCCGCGTCCGCCGCCCGCGGGTAGCTTTCGAGCGCTTTACCGAGTTTTAATCACATTCGTTGCCCCACCGGGCGGGAATTAAAACGTGACGTCACGCGCAGCACGCCGGTCGGTGAAGGACGCGAGCCACAGCACCCCGAGCAGGGCGCCCAGCGTGTTCGCCGCGACGTCGTACACCGAGGCCACGCGATCAGGCAGCAGCGTTTGCACCAGCTCCACCAGAATCGACAGGCCGGCGGCGATCGGCACCGCCCGCGCCCGCAGGCGGGGGGCGACCGATCCGGCGAAGAGCAGCCCGATCGGGATGAACATGACGACGTTGGCGAGCCACTCGACCAACCCGAAGGTCAGGTACACCGGCTGCACGCCGAAAAGTCGCCACAGCGACAGCCAGATCTTCAGCGTCTGCTGCCCCGTTTGATCGGGCGCGCCCGGCGTCAGCACGATGAGGGCGTCGATGGCGACCGCGAAGATCAGCAGCACCCTTGACCACGACCGCTCCGCCGCGCTCACCACGGAACCGATCATGCGACGACGGCGCGTCGTCTCCATGGTCACAGTTGCCAGCACACGTCTCATGATGGGGCGACGCCCCACAGGTTCGCCAGCGCTGTGTTCGATGTCTCCTGCCGATGACGTTTGGGACTGCTCGGGCCGGGGGATCCCGCCCGTATTACGGTACGAACCATGCAGACCCAACTACGCCACAACCCGTCGTTCAGCGTCGCACGGCTCATCCTGGCCCCGAACGAGCCGGTACGGGTCGAGGGCGGTGCGATGCTGGCGCACAGTCAGGGCGTCCAGATCGAGGCGAGGGCCGAGGGCGGCGTGCTGGCGGGTCTCAAGCGGTCCGTGTTGGCGGGTGAGTCGTTCTTCGTGACCACCTACACCGCACCTCCGCAAGGCGGCTGGGTGGATGTCGCCGGAGTGCTGCCGGGCGACATTCTGCCGATCGACATCCAGCCGGAACGGCCATATTACATAGCGCGGGGCAACTGGATCGCGAACTCGTACGGCACCTCCATCGACACCCAGTGGGGTGGTCGAGCGTCGCTGTTCGGCGGCGAGGGCGGGTTCGGCATCCGCTGCTCCGGGCAGGGCACCGCGGTGGTCAGCGTGTACGGCGCTATCGACATCTTCGATCTGGCTCCGGATCAGGTGGTCACCATCGACACCGGTCACGTGGTGGCCTACGACCTGAACATCCGCTTTCAGATGCGCCGGGCCGTCGAGGGTAAGACGCTGCAGTCGATGAAGTCGGGTGAGGGATTCGTCTTCGACTTCGCGGGTCCTGGACGGGTCATCCTGCAGAGCCGCAACCCCAGCGCCTTCGCGGAGTGGGCCGCCTCGGTGGCGCCGGGCAACAACCCCAAGGGCGGCCTCGGTGGCCTCTTCAAATGATCTTGGTGTGACGCGATCCCTACATCTAGAAGGCGCCCATGAGCGTTGAGCCGACGGAGTCAGCGGTCCCGATGCCGGGAGGCGAGCCGCCCACCACCCCGGACGCCGGCGCCACCGGACCTCGGGTCGGATCCGGTCATCCGGTGTTGTCCGGGTTCTCCGGGCACGGAGGCGCCGAATCTCCGATGAATGACGCGTTCCCCAACATCGCCGACTACGCGTTCCTGTCCGACTGCGAGACCAACTGCCTGATCGGTCCGTCGGGCGCGGTGGAGTGGCTGTGCATCCCGCGGCCCGACTCGCCCAGCGTGTTCACCGCCATTCTGGACCGGGCGGGCGGCTATTTCCGGGTCGGCCCGTACGGCGTGCAGGTCCCTGCGGCGCGGCGGTATCTCCCCGGCACGTTGGTGTTGGAGACCACGTGGCAGACGTCGACCGGCTGGATCATCGTGCGAGACGGGCTGATCATGGGACCGTGGCACAACGTAGAGCAGCGCTCCAAGACCCACCACCGCTCACCGACGGACATCGACGCCGAACACTGCCTCGTTCGCAGCATCCGCTGCATGCACGGATCCGTCGACATCGGGATGCACTGCGAACCGCTGTTCGACTACGCCCGGCAAGGACCGACCTGGGACTACGTCGGCGACGGGTACACCAGTTTGACGGCCTCGGCGCCCGAGCAGCCGACCCTGACCCTGACCTCGTCGCTGCGGATGGGTCGGGAGGGTCGCACCGCGCAGGCCCGCACCCGAATGCGGGCCGGCGACGAACACTTCGTCGCACTGTCGTTCTCCGAGCTGCCCGGTCCGCAATCCATCGCAGAGGCCGATGCGTTCCTCGAACACACCTGCGAGTACTGGCGGGAATGGCTGACCCAGGGCTCGTTTCCCGACCACCCGTGGCGCACCTACCTCCAGTCCAGCGCTTTGGCGTTGAAGGGACTCTCGTACGCCCCGACCGGGGCACTGTTGGCCGCGGCGACCACCTCGCTACCGGAGACCCCCGGTGGCGAACGCAACTGGGATTACCGCTACTCGTGGATTCGCGATTCGACGTTCGCGCTGTGGGGCCTGTACACCCTCGGCTTCGACCGCGAGGCGAACGACTTCTTCTTCTTCATCAACGACGTGTGCAGGGACAACAACAACGACTTGCAGATCATGTACGGGGTCGGCGGGGAGCGACGGCTGGACGAGTTCGAACTCGACCATCTGTCCGGGTACGCCGACTCCCGGCCGGTTCGGGTCGGCAACGGCGCCTACGACCAGCGGCAACACGACGTGTGGGGTGCCCTGCTGGACTCGATCTATCTGCACGCACGGACGCGGGAGCAGATGCCCGAGGAGCTGTGGCCGGTGGTCAAGGTCCAGGTCGAACAGGCGGCCGCCCACTGGCGGGCACCCGACAGGGGCATCTGGGAGGTGCGCGGCGAGCCGCAGCACTTCGTGTCCTCGAAGATCATGTGTTGGGTGGCGCTGGATCGCGGGGCCAGGTTGGCCCGACTGCACGATTCGTCGGGCACCGCGGAGAAGTGGCAGGCGATCGCCGACGAGATCCACGAGGACATCTGCACCAACGGTGTGGACGAGCGTGGGGTGTTCGTCCAGCGCTACGGCTCCAACGCGCTGGACGCGTCGCTGTTGCTGGCTCCGCTGGTGCGCTTCCTGCCATCTGACGATCCGCGGATGCGGGCGACGGTGCTGGCCATCTCGGAGGAGTTGACCGAAGAGGGCCTGGTACTGCGGTACCGCGTCGAGGAGACCGACGACGGTTTCGGCGGCGAGGAGGGCACCTTCACCATCTGCTCGTTCTGGTTGGTGTCGGCGCTGGTGGAGATCGGCGAGATCGACCGGGCGCATCAGCTCTGCGGGCGGTTGCTGGGTCACGCATCCCCGCTCGGGTTGTACGCGGAGGAGTTGGACGCCCGCACCGGTCGCCATCTCGGCAACTTCCCGCAGGCGTTCACGCATCTCGCGCTGATCAACGCGGTGACCCACGTCATCCGAGCGAGAGCGGAGAGTCACGCCACCGGGTTCACACCGGCCAACCGACCGGGCTGACCCCGCGGCGACGTCTGAGTTGGGGTTTAGCCCCTGCACGTTCGGGTACAGAAGTGATGTAGGACACACACACCGCGTGCATCCATCAGGGGTTGCACACGGCCACCAGCCGAGGGGCCGCGTGACGCCGTGCCCGATTCGGGCCGGCGACACATCGCCCACCCGTGGAGACGCACGGCCTCGGCACGGCACGAGAGGGGCAACGCATGGCTACTGTTCTGTGGATTCTCGCGGTGATCCTGGTGGTTGCCGGGATCTTTGCGATCATCCGGAAAGAGCTTCTCTGGGGAGCCGTCTTGATCATCGTCGGGCTTCTCGTCGGCCCCGGTGGAGTCAGCATCTTCACCTGAGTCCACCGTCCCAGCGGTCGGTCGGCAAGCGAGGCGAGCCGACCGGCTGCGACGGTTGTCAACAGACGGGTTGTCAACAGACGGGTTGTCAACAGACGGGTTGTCAACAGACGGGTTGTCAACAACGGTGTCTAGGTAGTGGCCGATACCGATTCGCGGTACCGCCGCAGCCACTCGTACCAGGCGGCGAGGCCGTTATCTCGCGTCGCGCAGACCTGGATAACCGTCGCGGACGGATTGATCGAGGCAACCTCGCGACGGAATCGGTCGACGTCGAAGTCCACGTACGGCAACAGATCGGTCTTGTTCAGCAGCACCAGATCGGCAGACCGGAACACGTGCGGATACTTGACCGGCTTGCCCACCCCCTCGGTGACCGACGTGATCACCACGCGAGCATCCTCGCCGAGGTCGAACAGGGCCGGACACACCAGGTTGCCGACGTTCTCGATCAAGACCACCCCGTGCGGGTCCGGCTCCAGGGTTCGCAGTGCGTCAGCGACCATGTCGGCGTCCAGATGGCACCCCGACCCCGTGTTCACCTGCACCGCGTGAGCCCCGGCGGCGCTGATCCGGTCGGCGTCCAGAGTGGTCTCCTGATCGCCCTCAATCACGCTGAACGTGATCTCGCTCAACAGGTCTCGAATTGTGCGCTCTAGAATGGTCGTCTTGCCCGCCCCCGGTGAGCTCATCAGATTCACCGCGAACAGGTGCCGCGCCGCCAGCCAACCGCGGTTGAACTGCGCCCGTTCGTCGTTCTTGGCCAGGACTCGTTGCTCCAGCGTGATGGTCGTGGATCGGCCGACGGGAGGGTGATCGTGATCGTGATCGTGCGGGGCGTGATCGTTCCGGGCATGGTCGTGCGGGGCGTGGTCGTGATCGTGCGGGCCGTGATCGTGATCGTGATGGGCGTGATCGTGATCGTGCGGGCCGAAGTCATCGTGGGAGTGTCCGAGAGAGGAGTGCGCAGCAGCGCCGATTCGCGGCTTGCCGATGTCGATAACCCGCACCTCGTCAGACCCACATCCGCACGTTGCGCACATCGGTCACCTCCACTGAGAGGATCCGCAACTCGTCCCCGCCGGTGACCCGAACGTTGGAGCTCCCGCAGGGGCACAGCAGGATCAGGTCGGGCAACCCGAAATCGCTCCCGCAATCGGCACACCGGGCTCGACCGGCAGGTTGGTCGACCACGAGTTCCGCGCCTTCGAGCGGGGTGCCCGCCGCGGCGACCTCAAAGCTGAACCGCAGTGCGTCGGTGAGTACACCGGACAGCACACCGACTTCGAGTCGCACACTGGTCACCGGCGCGCTGCCCGTCTTCGCGGTCACCGCGTCGATCACGCTCTCCGCGATCGCCAGCTCGTGCATTTGATCGCCACCATAGGCCCGCCGGATCCCCAGTGCCAGTGGACAGGTCGTCCCATTTTGAATTTCCCGCGGCGTCCCTCGGCCGGTGTCCCTCGGCGGGGCTCGCCGCTTCCGGATGCGGCTCAGGTTTCAGCTGTCACCGCAAAGGTGTCCAGTCGATACACGGTGGCAAGCTCGGCCACCCGCTGCTGAAGTGCATCGGTGTTAGCGCTGAAGCCATACCCGGCACCCGTCATCAACGTCACGTCCACCTCCCAGATGTAGCGCCGCCGCAGCAGCCCTTCGGCGTCGATGCCGTCGTCGGGTCGCTCGTCGGAGGCGCGAAGGAGTCTGGTGCTGAAGGCCGAGGTGATCCTGGTCGTCTGTAGGACCACGCGCATCTCATCACCGGCGAACAAGGCTTCGAATTCTTCCGGATCGGAACCTGCGTGCAGGACCAGCTGATAGTGCGCCGTCATCCGCATGGCCTGCCTCCTGGAGCGCCAGCGTAGTCCGCTCGCGTAGCTTCACGATTTCCTGAATTCGCGGATTCCTGGACTGCTGGAAAAGTCGAGCGTCTCATCCCGTTGGGGCGGTTGTAGCCTGATCGGGCGAGGGCACGAGCCCGGCCCCGCCCGAAGTCGATCGTCGCCGACCGATCAGGACGCCCCACGCTGCGCGCCCCCGCCCTAGCGAAAGGGCGGTGCTCCCATGGCGGTCGACGTCGATTCCAACGGCAACGTGGCAGGCTCCTCGACCTCCGCACCAGATGTAACGGGGTCGCACGCGGCGGAAGAACCGTTGCTGCACGTGTTGTGGATCAATGCCGGTCTCAGCTGTGACGGCGACTCGGTGTCGCTCACCGCGGCCACCCAGCCCAGCATCGAGGATATCGTGCTGGGAGTCCTGCCCGGACTCCCCAAGATCCAGGTGCACTGGCCGCTGATCGATTTCGAGTGCGGACCCGAGACCGGCGCCGACACCTTCATCGATTGGTGGTGGAAAGCCGACCGCGGCGAACTGGAACCGTTCGTGCTGGTGGTCGAGGGGTCTATCCCCAACGAGTCGATCAAGTCCGAGGGCTACTGGTGCGGTTTCGGCAACGACCCGATCACCGGTCAACCGGTCACCACCAGCGAGTGGCTGGACAAACTCGCCCCGAAGGCGACCGCGATCGTCGCCGCCGGCACCTGCGCCGCATACGGAGGCATTCACGCGATGGCCGGCAATCCGACGGGCGCCATGGGCGTCCCGGACTATCTGGGCTGGAATTGGAAGTCCAAGGCCGGACTCCCCGTCGTGTGCGTCCCGGGCTGCCCGGTACATCCGGACAACATGTCGGAGACGTTGCTGTACCTGCTGTATCAGGTCGCGGGTCAGGCGCCCATGATCCCACTGGACGACAAGTTACGTCCCACATGGCTTTTCGGAGCCACCGTGCATGAAGGCTGCGACCGGGCGGGCTACTACGAGCAGGGCGACTTCGCTACCGAGTACGGCTCGCCGAAGTGCATCGTGAAGCTGGGCTGCTGGGGTCCCGTGGTCAAATGCAACGTTCCGAAGCGGGGCTGGATCAACGGGGTCGGCGGCTGCCCGAACGTCGGCGGCATCTGCATCGCCTGCACGATGCCCGGTTTCCCGGACAAATTCATGCCCTTCATGGACGAACCGCCGGGCGGCAAGGTGTCCACGGCCGCCAGTACCGCGTACGGCTCGATGATTCGCCGGTTGCGGTCCATCACGATGCACACCGTCGATCAGGAGCCGAAGTGGAGACACCCCGGCTCGACGTTGACCACCGGCTACAACCGACACTGGCAGTGAGGTAGGACGACATGACCCTGACCCAGGACGAGCGCGCGACCGGCACGTCGGCCGAACCCGGTGTGGTGGACATGGCGTGGGATCCGATCACCCGGATCGTGGGCAGCCTCGGCATCTACGCGAGTGTCGACTTCAAGTCCAAGACGGTGCGCGAGTGCCACAGCACCTCGTCGATCTTCCGCGGCTACAGCATCTTCATGAAGGGGAAGGACCCGCGGGACGCGCACTTCATCACCAGCCGAATCTGCGGGATCTGCGGCGACAACCACGCGACCTGCTCGGTCTACGCGCAGAACATGGCCTACGGCGTGGCCCCGCCGCCGCTCGGTGAGTGGATCATCAACCTCGGCGAGGCCGCCGAATACATGTTCGATCACAACATCTTCCAGGAGAACCTGGTCGGGGTCGACTACTGCGAGCGGATGGTCCGGGAGACCAACCCCGGTGTGTTGGAACTGGCCAACCGCACCGAGTCGCCACACGCGGGCGATCACGGCTACAAGACCATCGGCGACATCATGCGCGCCCTCAATCCGCTCGAGGGCGACTTCTACCGGGAGGCGCTGCACGTCAGCCGCTACACCCGAGAGATGTTCTGCCTGATGGAGGGTCGCCACGTGCACCCGAGCACGTTGTATCCCGGCGGAGTCGGCACGGTGGCCACCATTCAGCTCTTCACCGATTACCTGACCCGATTGATGCGCTACGTCGAGTTCTGCAAGAAGGTGGTGCCGCTGCACGACGACCTGTTCGACTTCTTCTACGAGGCGCTGCCCGGCTACGAGCACGTCGGCGAGCGGCGCATCCTGCTCGGCTGCTGGGGCTCGCTGAACGACCCCGCCGTCTGCGACTTCCGCTACGACCACATGACGAACTGGGGACGCGGCATGTTCGTCTCCCCCGGCATCATCGTCGACGGCAAACTAGTCACCAACGATCTGGTCGAGATCAACTTGGGGATGCGGATTCTGCTCGGCCACTCGTTCTACGACGACTGGGCGGGCGGCGGCTACGAGGAGTTCGTCAAGCGCGACCCACTCGGCAACCCGGTCGACATCCGGCACCCGTGGAACCAGCACACGCTGCCGAAGCCCCAGAAACGTGACTTCGCCAAGGCGTACAGCTGGACGATGTCGCCGCGCTGGTTCGACGGCAAGGACCATCTGGCGCTCGACACCGGCGGCGGCCCGATCGCACGGCTGTGGGCGACGGCGCTGGGCGGTCTGGTGGACATCGGCTACGTGAAGTCGACCGGCCACAGCGTCCAGATCAACCTGCCCAAGACGATGCTGAAGCCCGCGGTCAGCTACGAGTGGAAGATCCCGCAGTGGAGTAACGCCCTGGAGCGCAACCGGGCGCGGACCTACTTCCAGGCGTACGCCGCGGCCTGCGCGCTGCACTTCGCCGAGAAGGCACTGGCCGAGGTGCGGGCCGGTCGGACCGAGACCTGGACCCCGTTCAAGGTTCCGGATGAGGCGATCAGCGTCGGCTTCACCGAGGCGGTCCGGGGTGTGCTGAGCCATCACATGGTGATCCGCGACGGCAAGATCGCCAACTACCACCCGTACCCGCCGACGCCGTGGAACGGCAGTGTGCGCGACGTGTACGGCACACCCGGCCCCTACGAGGACGCGGTCCAGAACACCCCGATCTTCGAGGAGAATCCGCCGGAGACATTCAAGGGCATCGACATCATGCGCGCGGTGAGGAGTTTCGATCCGTGCCTGCCGTGCGGGGTGCACATGTACACCGGCAACGGGGCATCTGTCACCCAGACTCACTCCCCCGCCGTCGCCGTCCAGCCGTACTGAAACCGACTGCAACCCGATGAAGGCGGCCTCATGAAGGCAGCGCGATGAAGGCGCCACTATGAAAGCGGCGGAGGCCAAGGCGATACCGGCCCGCATCGAGAGTCTCCTCGACGGCCTGTATCGCACCGCGGATCCAATCGTCTCGGGACAGGCCGACGAACTCGTCTCCACCATGCTCTCGCTGTACGGGGCCGGGTTGGAGCGGGTCGTCGAGCTCCTCGACGCCGAGCACGTCCGAGCGCTCGCCGACGACGAATTGGTGGCGAACCTGTTGCTGTTGCACGGGCTGCACCCCGACGACGTTGACACTCGGGTGCAGCGTGCGCTCGACGGCGTCCGCCCGTATTTGGGTTCGCACGCCGGCGGCATCGAGTACCTGGGAGTCGACCCGGACGGGGTGGCACACCTGCGATTGGAGGGCAGCTGCGACCACTGCCCGTCGTCGTCGATGACGGTGCAGACCACCGTCGAGCGCGCCGTACTCGACGCCGCGCCTGAAGTCGAGCGGGTCGAGGTGGAGAACATGGTCGTCGAGAGCACCGGGCCCCGCGACCTGCCGCTATTGCAGATTCAGCCGCGCCCGCCGCAACGGCCGGCGGCCGGTCAGACCCGACTGCCCGACGTGCACTGGGAGAGTGTCGATCTCGACACATCGCCGGGAGTGCGTGCGCTCCGCGTCGGCGATGTGCACACGGTGCTGATCGGCATCGACGACACCCCATACGTCTATCTGGACCGATGCGGACACTGCGCGGGCCAACTGAGCTGACGGTTTGTTGACGGGTGGCCAACTGACGTGCGCTCAGTGCGGTTGCGTGTTCGACGTGAAACATGGCGGCCGACAACTCGACGGTTCGGCAGCGCTGGACCCGTTGCCGCTGCTGCCCGACGAGCGGGGTTGGCGGATCGCGACGCCCGGCCTGGTGGCCTGATGAGTGCCCCCGCCCGCTCGCCTGAGCCCGTTGCGGCGCCACCACAGATGCGGGCAGGGGTCGACCCTGCGGTCTCGGCGGTGCTTCGCCGGCTGACCCGGCCCCGCCCCCGACCCAATCCGGGCGAGGTCTGCGAGATGTGCGGCGAGCAGATCGGCGAGCACCACAATCACGTCGCGGACATCGCGAATCGGCGGCTGGTGTGCAGCTGCCGCGGCTGCTTCTTCCTGTTCACTCCGGACGGCGCCGGCGGCCGATCGATGCGGGCCGTCCCGGAGGATGCACGCCCGCTGCCCGACTTCACGCTGAGCGAGGCGCAGTGGGAGTCGTTGGGCATCCCGGTCGGGCTGGTCTTCTTCTTCGATCAGACCGACCTTCAACCGGAGGCGCCGATCGACCAGACGTCCGACAACCAGACGTCCGACAACCACCAGACGTCCGACAACCACCGGCCGGGCGGCGGATCGGCCGCCCGCGACCGTGCCGGGCTCACCACCATGGCCTACTACCCGAGCCCGGCCGGCGCCACCGAATCTCTGCTCGACTTGGGCGTGTGGGGCGAGATCGTCGCCGCGAACGCCGAACTCGCGCAGATGGAACCGGATGTCCGGGCCGCGTTGGTGCGGCGCGGGCACGACGGCGCATTCAGCTGCCACCTGGTGCCGATCGACGCCTGCTACGAACTGGTCGGCATCGTCCGACAGCACTGGGTCGGCTTCGCCGGCGGCCCGGAGGTGGAGGCCCAGATCGACGAGTTCTTCGACGGACTGACCTCCCGCGCGGACCGTCGCCATGGCTGAGCTGGTGTTCGACTGCCTCGACGCCCGGCCCGACCCGGCCGCGGCGACCCCCACCGTGCTGTTGCGGGTGCGCATCGCCGACACCGCCGGCGGTCGGATCTATGCGGTTGCGCTGCGCTGCCAACTCCGGGCGGAGCCACAGCGCAGGCGGTACAGCGACACCGAGGCGGAGGCCCTCCAGGATCTGTTCGGCGCGCGCAGCCGGTGGGGTGTCACGCTGAAGCCCTTCCAGTTGGGACTGATCAGCACCGTGGTCCCCGGCTTCAACGGCAGCACCGAGGTCGACCTCGCCCTGCCGTGCAGCTACGACTTCGACGTGGCCGCCAACAAATACCTGTACGCGTTGGAGACGGCGGCGGTGCCGTTGCTGATGTTGTTCTCCGGCAGCGTGTTCGAGTACGGCCCGGGCGGAGTGAGCGTGCAACCGGTGCCCTGGCAGGCGGAGTGCCATTTCGACCTCCCGGTCGCCGCGTGGAAGGAGACGATGGCTCAGCACTTCCCCGGCACGTCATGGCTGCGGCTGAACCTGGACACCTTCGACGAACTGCACCGGTATCGGATCCGGCACCAGTTGGTGAGCTGGGACGACGCCGTGAACCGACTCCTCGCCGAGGCGTCGGCGCCCGCGACACCGGACCTGCCGTGACCACCGTCGGCACAGCGCCCACAGCGCCCACAGCGCCCACAGCGCCCACAGCGCCGATCGACCAGGCCCGCGCGGTGGCCGACGCGGTCCTGTTCGAGGGCTACATGTTGTACCCGTACCGGGCAAACAACGGCAAGAACGAGGTGCGCTGGCAGTTCGGTGTGCTGGTGCCGCCGGAGTACACCACGATCGATCCCAGCGAGCGCGATCACCTGCAGACGGAGTTCCTCGTCGAGGGCTGGGATGCGCAGATCACGGTGGCGGCGCGGTTCCTGCACGTGCAGCGACGGCTGGTGCTCGACCCGGCTGGACGTCCCGTCGACCGGTTGGACGTCGGCGAGACCAGCTATCTCCCCTGGGACGAGGCGGTGGTCGTCGAGCAGGAGCTGCAGCTGCCGCTGCCCGGCCTGCGAGACGGCGCCGCGACTGTCGCGTTCGAGGTGCCGGGCACCGACGAAGACCAGGTGGTCACGGCATCCGACGCGACCCCGGCGGGCACCCTCCGGCGGAGTCGACGGGCGTTGCGAGGCCGGATCACCGCCACTGCCGCGGCGCTACCGGGGCCCTATGGGGTGCGCCGGTTGCAGATCCGTGTCGCGAACGAAACCGCATGGTCAGTAGCCGGTTCCGGGGAGACCCGGGCCGACGCGCTGCGGTCGGCGCTGGTGTCGGCGCATCTGCTGGTCGGTGTGCGTGGCGGAGCTTTCCTGTCCGTGGTGGACCCGCCGGAGTGGGCGTCCGGGTACACCGCGGAGTGTCGACAGCTCGGCGCCCATCCAGTGCTCGCCGGGCCGGAGGGCGGTCGCGACGTCATGTTGGCGGCGCCGATCATCCTCTACGACCACCCGCAGCTGGCCCCGGAGAGTGCGGTGCAGTTCTGCGACGGCACCGAGATGGACGAGATGCTCACGCTGCGCACGATGACCCTCACCGACGAGGAGAAGCGGCAGGTTCGGGGTAGCGATCCGCGGGCGGCCGCAATGCTCGATCAGATCGACAACTTCCCGCCCGAGTTGATGGATCGGCTGCACGGCGCCATCCGGTCGATGACGGCAGTGGCCCGAACGGTGCCCACCGGTGAGAACCCTTCGACCAGTGCGGACGCCGCAGCGCGGGACCGGCCACCGTGGTGGGATCCGGCCGAGGACGCCGCCGCCGACCCGGACCAGGACGTGGTCGTGATTCGAGGCGTGCCGGTGCGCCGCGGCAGCCGAGTCCTACTTCGTCCGCAGCCCGGTCGGGCCGACGCCCAGGACATGTTCCTGGCGGGGAGGCCCGGGACCGTCCAGGCGGTGCTGTTCGACGTCGACGGGCAGGTTCACCTGGCCGTGTCACTCGACGAGCTCGACGAGCTGGGCGGCGGTACCTACTACCAACACGGCAGATTTCTGTACTTCGGGGCTGATGAGCTGGAGCCTGTTCCCGCAACCGGACCTCGTGCACAGCACATCGGTGGCGAGCGATGAGGGTGCTGGTCGCCGGCTTGGGCAACATCTTCGAGGGCGACGACGCGTTCGGCGTCGAAGTTGCCCAACGGCTCTCCTCGATGGACTGGCCGACCTGGCGATCCGGTCTGGACCTGGAAGTTCGCGACTTCGGCATCCGCGGGGTGCATCTGGCTTATCAACTGCTCGACGGCTACGACCTGGTGGTGATCGCCGACGCGGTCTCGCGCGGTGCGACGCCCGGCACGCTGTACGAGATGGAGCACGGCGCCGACCCGACGGCGGCGGAAACCGCGGGGGCGGATCAGGGCACCGTGCCCGGTCCGCTAATGGACGCGCACGACTTGGGGCCGGACGGCGTGCTGGCGCTGGTGCCCCGGCTGGGCGGCGAGCTAGGGCGGGTGGTGGTGATCGGCTGCGAGCCCGCAGATCTGACTCCGGGTATGGGGCTTTCACCGGCTGTCGCGAGTAGCGTCGACACTGCCGCGAATCTGGTGATCGCCACCATCGGGACTGTTCTCGCCGCCACGTCGGACCTCGCATCGGGCGCCGCCGCAGTCGAGACTGCAGCAGATCATCGGGATTCGCAGGCGTCGCTTCGAGAGGTGGGGTGAGATGGGAAAACTGTTGTTGCTGGCGGTTCTCGCCGGGGTGGCCGCGATCCTGGCGGCCAACGCCAAGGACGTCAAGCGGTACGCCAAGATGCGGGCCATGTGACGGTGCCCGCGGCACCCTGCGATCCCATGGTCGTAACCGCACCGCCCATGCCACCGCCGGTCGACCTGAGCGGGCGCTGAATCATGTGCCTCGGGCTGCCCGGGCGGGTGGTGGAGGTGACCCCCGGCTACGACCTGGCCAAGGTCGACGTGGCCGGGGTGGTCCGTGACATCAACATCGGATTACTCGACGAACCACCGGCGGTGGGTCAGTACATCCTGATTCACACCGGGTTCGCGCTGGAGTTGATGACCGAGCAGCAGGCGGCGGACGCGCTGAACGTCTTCGCCGACGGGTCGATGACGGGCGAGCCGGAGTGGACCGCCTGATGAGCCTGCTCGACCTCGACCCGCCGGTGGCCGCCCCGATCCCCCGACGGCCGGTGCCCGGCCCGATCCTGTTCGTGCGCTACGCGTTCCCGCCGAACTTTCACGGCGCCTGCGGACCGCCCGATCACCAGGCACTGTTCCAATACGGCGCCTCCTCGACCGTCGACCCCGGACTGCATCAGTTGGCCCGGCAGTTCGCCGGGGCGTGGCCATACCTGGAGCTGATCGCCCACAGCGTCGGCATCGCCGATCCGCTGGACCGTCGGGTGGTCGAGGCGTACTGGGTCGGCAACTCGTTGTTGGACCGGGTCGGAGTGGCCAACCTGGGCGATTCGATGGAGAGCCGCTTCCGCCGCAGCACGGGTCTGCAGTTCGGCAACGTCACCGACGCGGTGCTGGCGGGCGGGTTGCCGCACCACAGCTACCACGTGTTCTGCATCTACCCCTGGGTCGGGCTGCTCGGCGACGACCGACGGTACGAGAAGGCGCTGATGGTGTTGGAGCAGTGCCGGGTGCGCTGGGGCACTGTGGTCTCCGTGTTGCCGCAGCAACTCGTCGTGCGGTCGCAGCCACTCTGTTTCGAGAGCGGCCGACTGTTCCTCGGCGAAGACCGTTTGGAGACGGTCGAGCGCACCCTCGACGGCGTCGGCCTGGTGCCGCAGTTCGCCGTCGGCGACTGGGTGTCGATGCACTGGGAATGGGTCTGCGACACGCTGTCCGCTCGCCGGCTGGCTGCACTGAAGCATTACACCGCCGAGCATCTGGACATCGTGAACCACAGGTTGTCCCGGCCTGGCGTCATCACCGCCCTGGGCTGACGCGGGTCCTGCGCCGGCCCCGCCACCCCGGTTTCGGCGTGAAAGTGTTCGCTCACCGAACAACATCACGCCGAAACCGGACCTGGCAGGTCGGATCCATCGGCATCGGCCAGCACCCGCGCCCGGCGTACACCCCAGTTGACGGGGCTGCCCGGTCGCAGGCGCGGCGGACCCGATTGTTCGATCAGCACGGTGCCGGCAGGTCCTTGGACCCGGTACTCCGTGCGCGGGCCACGGAACGCGACCCCGTTCACCACGCCGACCATCGGACCGCTGAGCTCCACCCAGTCCGGGCGCACCAGCACCGACACCGACGACCCGACCGGTGGCGACACCATCGACCTGGCGGCCACCAGCACACCGCCGAGCTCCACTTTCAGCTCGCCGGGCTGCACCGCGTCGACGCGACCGGTGAGCAGCGAGAACCGCCCGGTGAGTGCGGCGGCGGCGCTACTGACCGGAGCGGAGTAGACCTCCTGCGGGCGGCCGACCTGCACGACCCGACCGCCGACCAGCAGCACCACCCGGTCCGCCAGCGCCAGCGCCTCCGCGGCGTCGTGGGTCGAGTAGAGCACCGCCGCGCCCGATTCCCGCTGGCGGTCGAGGACCGTCTCGGTGAAGGCGCTCCGGAGATGGCTGTCCAGGTGGGCGGTCGGTTCGTCCAACAGGTACAGCTGCGCATCTCGGGCCAAGGCCCGCGCCAGCCCGGTGCGCTGCTGTTCGCCGCCGGAGAGCTCCGCGGGGCGCCGGTCGGCGAGGTGGTCGACACCCATCCGACGCAGCAACTCCGTCGCGGCCCTCCTGGCATCCGCGCGGCTGCGCCCGGCCCGCAGCATCGGATAGGCAACTGTCTCCAACACGGTGAGATGCGGCCAGAGCGCGAAGTTCTGGAACACCATGCCGACCGGGCGGCGCTCCGGGGGTACCACCCGACCGCCCTCGGTCATCGGGCGACCGGCCAGCCACAACACGCCACCGGACGGCGGCACCAGGCCCGCGATCACGTTGAGCAGCGTCGACTTGCCGGATCCGGACGGTCCCAGCAGGGCTACCACCTGCCCGGCGTTGACGGTGAGGTCGACCGCTGTCAACGCTCGGGTCGAGCCGAACGTGACGTCCAGCCCCCTTGCGCGCAGCACCTCAGCGGTGGCCGTGCGGAACACGTCACCTTGTCCAGTGCGGTGCTCCTGGCCGGAGCCGCTGCTGACCTCGTCCCTAGCGGACATCGACCGGCACCTCCCGGCGGACCCGAGACGCACGCCTGGAAACCGCCGGCACGATCAGCCACCCCGCGGCCGCCGCGGCCAGCATCACGAGGGTCAACAGCACCGAGAGCGCCGCCGTGGTACCGATGTCGCCCAGCTCCTGCCGGTTGAGCACCGCCACCGCCAGGGTCTCGGTGCCGAAGGAGTACAGCAGGCTGGACATGGTGACTTCGTGCAGGGCGGTGACGAACACCAGCAACCACCCCCCGATCAGCGCCGGGGCCATCGCCGGTAGCCAGACCGTGCGGAAGGCGGTCCCGGCACCCGCGCCGCTGCACCGGGCCGCGGCCAGCTCGGCGGCCGGGAGTCGTTCCGCCGCGCCGGATATCGCGCGATGCGCGAGCGCCCAGAATTTCGCCAGATAAGCGAGCAGGATGAGGAGCAGGCTGCCCCGGAGCAACTTCCCGTAGCCGAGCAGCAGGCCGACCGCCAGGGTCGACCCGGGGATCGCGAAGGTCAACAGCGCCACCGTACCCAGCAGCCGCCCACCCGCCCGTCGCTCCAGCAGCGTCAGCACCACCCCCAGGACCACCAGGATCGACGCCGCTCCGGTGGCCAGCAGCAGACTGTGCTCCAGCGCGGCGAGCATCGGTCGGCTGAGGGCGCTGCGGAAGTTCGTCGACGACCAGTTCGCCGGAGTCGGAGCCAGCCCGATCGCCTTGGTCAGTGCGGCCGACACCAGGGCGAGCATCGGCAGCAGGGTGCCCGTGGCGGCGAAGAGGACGATGCAGGCGGCGATTCCACGGCCGGCGGACCCGGCACGCTCACCGCCGGGTGCCCGATACCCGCCGGACCCGACCGATCGCTGCGTACGGAGCCGCGGCGTCAGGGCGGTGTCCGCCGGCGTCAGCAGCGCGAGCGCGACGATCACCAGCAGCAGTGACAGCGTCACCGAATCCAGGAACGCCGTCGGGTCGCTGCCGCGAGCCAAGCTGGCGTAAATCCGGGTCGTGACCGTCGTGAAACCGGTGGCCGAGCCCAGCACCTGCGGTACGGCGAACGCACCCAACGCCCCGACCACGGTCAACACCGTGGCGGCCAGGATGACCGGCCGGAGCAACGGCAGCGTGACCGTCCGCAACACGGACCACTCGGTCGCTCCGGACAGCCGCGCGGCCTGTTCCAGGTCGGGTTGTGCGCGGGTGCCGAGCCCTACCGTGGTGAGCACCACGATCAACGGCACGGCGTCGACCACCATCACGACGACGATTCCCGCCACGCCGTCCAGCCCCGCCCAGTGGAACCCGAACAGCGAGTCCACGAAACCGGCTCGGCCGTACGCCTGGCGCCAGCTGTAACCCAGGACGAACTGAGGAACGATCAACGGCAACAGCACCAGCACTCGCAGTGTGCGTGCCAGCGGGACGTCGGGCCGGCGCAGCAGGAGCGCGAACAACACCCCCAACGGCACCGCGATCAACGGGACGACGATCGCGAGCAGCGCCGTGTGCCAGACCGCCGTGGTCAGCGCGGGCTGGGTCCACAGCCGGATCCAGGCGTGCGGTCCCTGCTCGAACGACACCGCCACCAGTCGCCAGACCGGAACCACCACCACGGCCCCCACTGCGCCGAGCGCGACCACCCCGACCGCCGCGGCGGCCAGTGCGGGCCCTCGCCGAGAGATCCGGGCATCGATTCGCCGGCCGGTGCGCCCCGCGTCCGGCGGCACGGCGGTGGGTGCCCTTGAATACGTCACGGTCAACCGAAGACGGCCGAATAGTCGCTCAGGATCGTGTCCGTGCTGCCGAACAGGGTGGACCAGTCGGGGGCGACCACTGCGGCGTCGGCGGGAACGATCGGACCGGTCACCCCGGGCAGCATCGCCGCGGGCAGCGTGACATACGTTCCCTGCTTGGCCATCTCGGCCTGCCCTGCGGCGCTCGCGGCGAACTCGGCGAAAGCCCGTGCACCCGAGGGTGAGTCACTCTTCGTCGTGAGCCCGATCGGGCCGTAGACGGCGACCGCACCGGGTTTCGGCCAGACGACCTCGATCGGCGACCCCTTCTTCTGGTCCGCGTAGGCGGCGTTGGCCAGCGTCATCCCGACCTGGTACGTGCCCTGATCGACCCCGGTCAGGACGTCCGTCGGGCTGCTGACCTGCACCGCGCCGTTGTCTTTGAGCGTGCGGTAGAACTCGACCCCGTAGTCGGGCGCAGCTGAGAAGTAGCCGAGTACACCGAGCGCGGAAGCCGCGAAAGTCGGGTCCGGGATGGCCAACGCCCCCCGGTAGGCGGGCTGGACGAGGTCCGACCAGCTGACCGGCACCGGTGCTCCCGAGTGGACGGCGAGCACCATGTACAGCACCGCGACCCCGGTGAAGGCGTCGGTGCGGTACTGGGCGGGAATGTCGGCGGCGTTGGGAGGTGCCCATTTCTGCAGCAGCCCCTGCTCGTCGTACCCGTGCATGGTCAGCGGGTCACACGCCCAGATCACGTCCGCCTGAATGCCTCCCGACCGCACGTCGGCCGCAATCCGGGCGTTGAGCTGCCCGGTGGGGGCGCGGAACGGCTCGACGGTGACGGTGGGATTCTTCGCCTCGAACGCCGCGATCACCGCCTGCTCGACGTTCTCACTCGCGCAGGTGTACAGCACGACCGTCTGCGGACCCGCGGGAGTGTCCCCCGCCCCGGCCTCCGCCGGACTGGTGGCGTTACTGGGTGCGGCGCACGCTGCCAGGAGCAGCAGGGCCGGCAGCACGGCGTAGCGGTGACGACGGCGCATGGCCCACCTCCCTTCGTTGTCGGTCGGGTGGAACAGAACCGGCGGCGCCGGGCCGGGCCTGCAGCGAACGCTGCGGCAGATTCGGACCGAGAATCCAGCAGTCGCGAGGCCGGCCCGCGGTCGAGTCGCCGTCGCCGGGCCCAGACCCCGGCGGGTGCCGGTTCTCGGTGGTCGGGCGAGGAGCTGCCGGTTCGCCCGATCCCTCCGCCCCGGCTCCCGAGTCGGTTGCGGGCGGATCCGGTTCCCACTGATGCGGTTCGGCCGCCAAGCCGAGCAGGTAGGTGACCGAGCAGTCCAGTGCCGCAGCCAGTTCCGGCAACCGCGCGACGTCCACCCCGGCCCCGTGCTCCAGGCTGGACAGGGTCCTGTTGGTGGTGTGCACGCCGCTGCGGGACAACCTGGCCACGACCTGTTTCTGCGTCAACCCGAGGTCGTCGCGGCGTTGGCGCAACCGCCCGGCGACCAGCAGGTGCCGGGTGGGCCAGATCTCCGGTGATCCGAGTGCCATCAGGCCTCCCCGATCTGAACTGTGCCCCTCTCCCCGCGGGGGCGCAATCCGAGAATCGGGAAATACCGGATCGCGACCAGACGCGGTCGGCTACCGGTCGACGGCGTCCGGCGGCGTCATGTCGGCCAGTGGGTGGATCTCGTATCGGGCGAAGTTGAACACCGGCGCACGCGCGAGCAGTCGCTCGAATTCCTCGTGCGAGTCGACCTGGTAGATCCAGGCCCCGCCGTGGGCGCCGACGATGTGATAGCGCGCCAGCAGCTTGCCGTCTCGCTCCAGCCGGTTCCCATACACCGCCATCCCGCCGATGGATCGGGCCATCTCCTGCGACAGCAAGGAGAGCTCCATCCGCCAGATCACTAGGAACTTCACCGAACCTCCTACCATCTGCACTCAGCCGCGGGGAAGGCCCACGACGGTTGTTCGCGGTCGTCAGCCGTCCGTACCGGCACCGTTCACATCGACCACCACGACCTCGATGTGCCGGTCGCGGAACCGACTGACCTCCTGCGGGTCGGCGGTCGAGTCGGTCACCAGGGTCCACCGATCGGGCATCACCGCCCAGGCGTGAAACGGCCGCTGGCCCAGTTTGGCGGCGTGCGCCAGCACGTACACGTGCTGAGCGCGGCGCATCATGAGTTCCTTCTGCCGGGTCTGCGTCAGGTCCGCCTCGCAGATTCCACTGTCGGCCGTGACGCCGTCGGCTCCCATGAACGCCCGATCGAAGGTCATCCGTTCCAGCGAGGACTCGGTCAACGGTCCGACGAAGCCCTGGCTCAGCGGGCGGAGTCGACCGCCGAGGCTGAGGACTTCGATGCCGTCGGCGTCGGCGAGTTCGTCCAGGGCGTTGAGTCCCACGGTGGCCACCACGATGTCGCGGCCGCCGGCGAGCACATTCGCCATCGCGCCGGTGGTGGACCCGGCGTCCAGCAACACGGTCTCACCTGGCCGAACCTGGGCGGCGGCCCAGCGCCCGATCGCCCGCTTCGCCTCGAACGCCTGCCCGCTCCGCTGCCGCAGCGACGCCTCCGGGTGCGGGACCAGCGCCATCGCACCGCCGTAGGTGCGGGTGAGCTTCCCCTGACTGGTGAGCAACGCCAGATCGCGACGGATGGTCGAGGGGGTGACTCCGAGGACGGCGGACAGCGATTCGACATTGGCGAGCCCCGACTCGGTGGCCAGCCGCACGATCTCCGATCGGCGTTCACGCGAGGACTGCTTGCTCATGACCGCCCCTCCGGTTCGACGTTCACCACCCTCTCACGCCGGGGTCAGCCGACCAGGCTGTCGACGTAGCACCAGCGCCAGGCCTCACCGGGTTCGATGCTGCGCATCACCGGGTGCCCGGTGTCGGCGAAGTGCCGATCAGCGTGCATGCCGACCGAGGAGTCGCAGCATCCGACGTTGCCGCAGCTCAGGCACATGCGCAGGTGTACCGGTTCGGTGCCGTCTCGAACGCAGTCCAGGCAGATGCCGGGGCTCATCGGACGATGGGACACCGGCGCCTCCTGGAGATGGTCGCACTCCCCCTTGACCGGGGTCGGGGCCAGCAGCTCCCGATCGTGGTCGCGGTGGTCGTGGGCATCGCCCCAACTGACCACCAGGGACTCCTCGACGTCCAGCACCTCCAGGACATCGCTGAGCACCGACGGGTCGATATCACTCTGGGAGCGCAGTTCGAGGACGCGCTCACGTTCGGCGATCAGCATGACCATCCGCAGCTGGCGCCGTCGCTGGCTGGGGGTGGTGATATCGGATTCCGGGCGTCCCAGCAGTTCCCAGGCGGCACTGCGGCGTTGTTCCAGACGCTTCCGCAGCTCGTCGATCACCTCGGGCGGATCCTCGTCCACCCGCTCCCGGTCCAGCGCGGCCAGACCCGCCTCGACGGTCTCCTGCAGCACGACGGCCTGCTGCAACAAGTCCTCGCGCGGGTCGTTGCCCCGCACACCCAGGACGCGCACCAGTGCAGGCAGCGTGAAGCCCTGCAGGATCAGGGTCCCGAACACCACCACCAAAGCGGCCAGCACGATCGCGGGTCGATGCTCGACGTCCTCCGGGATGGCGAACACCGCGGCCAGGGTCACCACGCCGCGCATGCCCGCCCAGGAGATCACCGCCGGATAGGTCCACGGCGGGACGGGGTCGTCGCGGCGGACCGCGGGAATCAGCCGCGGCAGGTAGGTGGCGGGAAACACCCATAGCGGGCGGAGCAGCAGCACCGCGGCCAGGATCGCGGCGCACGCCCACCAGACCCTTGCCGACTCGGAGGGGTCGTGCTGAACCGCCTCGACGATGGTTCTAACCTGCAATCCGATCAGCAGGAAGACCGCGTTCTCCAACAGGAACTGGATGGTCGCCCAGTTCACCCGCTCGGCCAGCCGGGACGGGCCGCTCTGGATGGTCGGCGACTTGTGCCCGATGAGCAGGCCCGCCACCACAACGGCGAGCACCCCGGACGCCTTCAGCTCGTCGGCGGCGACGTAGGCGATGAACGGCACGGTGAAGGAGAGCGCGGTGTCCATCACGACGTCGTTGATCTTGGGACGGATGCGGATGACCACGAACGCCAGGACCACGCCGACGATCACCCCGCCGCCCGCAGCCAACGCGAAACCGCCTGCGATCTCCAGTGCGCTGACCGACCCCGCGATGGAGGCGATCGCGGTCCGCAGCAGCACGATGGCCGTCGCGTCGTTGACGAGCGACTCACCCTCCAGGATGTCGACGATGCGGCGCGGCAGGCCGATCCGCCGGGCGATCGTGGTGGCGGCGACCGCATCGGGTGGCGCGACCACCGCACCCAGCGCGATCGCCGCCGCCCAGCCGACGTCGAGCACGGCATGGGCGACGATTCCAACACCCAGCGTGGCGAAGATGACGTACCCCACGGACAGCAGTCCGATGGCGCGCCGATTCTTCCGGAAGCTCACCAGCGAGGTGCGGATCGCGGCCGAATACAACAGCGGGGGCAGCAGACCGATCAACACCAGATCGGCGGTCAGCGTGACGGACGGCACGAACGGCAGGTAGGAGCCCGCGACGCCGACCAGCACCAATACCAACGGCGCTGACAACGTGACCCGTTCGGAGAACGCCGCCACCGCCGACACCACGACGACCAACGCGACTAAACCTAGAGCTACGTCCACGCGTGCAGTCTGGCATCGTACGACGATCGATCGGAGTGGCGGTCCTCAGTTCCGCTGCCGGCGTAGCGGCTGTGTGCTGCGCAGGCGGATCGCGTCGCCCGTCAGAGCGTGGTCATCCCCCCGTCAACGCGGAACAGGCTGCCGGTGGCGTAGCTGGATTCGTCGCCGGCGAGGTACACCATGATGCCTTCGACGTCTTCGGGGCGACCCGGCCTGCCGAGCGGTATCCGGGAGACGATGGCGGCGCGATCCTCGGCGTTGCCCGAGATCGCTTTCACCAGGGGAGTCTCGGTGTAGCCGGGGACGACGGTGTTGACCCGGATTCCGTCGGCGGCGTAGGCGGCGGCGACGGTGCGGGCCATGCCGTGAATGCCGGCCTTGGTGCTGCTGTAGGCGGTGAACACGGCCCCTTCGCCGTTGAGCCCGGTCGGACTGCCGGTCAGGATGATCGACCCGCCACGCGTCTCGCGACCGGCGCCGAGCATGGTGCGGACGGCGTGCTTGACGGTGAGGAACGTGCCGGTGAAGTTGACGGCCACCGTGCGGTTCCACACCTCCAGGTCCAGGTCGGCGATTTTGGCGTCCTGGCCGAAGAGCTGCACTCCGGCGTTGGCGACGACCACGTCGATCGACGAAGCCGGCGGCGGCGGCGGCGGCGAACCCGGCCTCGACGCCGGCCTCGTCGGAGATGTCCATCCCGATGCCTATCGCATTCGGGAATCCGGCAGCGGCTCTCTCGGCCGCCGCCGAGTCGCGGTCGGTGAAGGCGACCCGGGCGCCCTCCGCGGCGAACCGGGCGGCGACCCGTTCGCCGATCCCCGAGCCGGCCCCGGTGACGAGTGCGGTCTTACCTACGAGTCTGTGCGACATGAGATTCCTCTTGGTCTGCAGGGGCAGATGCGTGTGACAGCACGAACACCCGCGGCGCGCCGCCGGGATCGGGCACCGGCGCGTCGGCATCGGCTCGGTCACCTTCGGCGACGAGCCGCCCGGTGCGCGGGTCGAATGTCTTGTAGTGCAAGGGAATCCCCGCCGCCTGAACAATCAGGTCGCCACCGGACTCGCTGTAGGCCAGATAGATCTTCCCAGGGATGGAGAGTCCGCGGGGGCACAAGGCCCAGGTCCAGTCGGGTTCGGCGTCCGTGATGGGCAATCCGTCGAGGATGGTGTTCACCAGGCCGACATAGGTGGAGCCTTCGAAGTCCAGAGCCTCCCGCCAGCCGGCACCGGGCGCGTTGAAATAGTCGCTGTGTCCTGGTTCCTCGGCGTGCAAGCGCCACTGCCACAGGCTGGCCGCCCCGTAGACGACGCCCATCAGGCCGCCCGCACAGATGTTGCTCCAGGCTTCGTGGCCCTGCCACCAACCGCCCGCGAAGCCTCGGGCGCGGGTGTTCTCGTAGCTTGGCTCGCCGTTCGCGACCGCCTTGCGGGGCTCATTGCGCACCATGTCGGCGACCCGTTCGGTCACATGCTCGCCGGTGTGTCCGGTTTGGCACCATTGGAAGTCCAGCCACTCGGCGTCCTGGTGTGCCCGGTTCCGGGCGTGCGGCCGATAGTGCAACCCCGTGGGCTGGCCGTAGCCGTCCCATTTCTGGACCTCGATCCCGCCCGCTTCGATCTGCGGTTCCTCCCCTGAGCCGTCGGCGCCCACCAGGTAGATGGCGGGTCGCGCACCGTACCGGGCCACGAGATATCTGCAGTACCGGGCGTATTCGACGGGCGGAATGACCGTGCCGGCAACGCTGAGGCCTTTCCAACCGAACCCCTGGAAGACCGGCTGGAGGACGGGGACGATCTGGTTGGCGAACAGGATGGCGATCAACAAGTCCAGGTACTGGAAGTACTCGGGGTTCAGTTCATTGATGTGCCCGGTGGGCAGATCCTCGAAGCCGACGCCGAAACCGTAGTCCGCGGTGCGGTCGCGCGGACCTTCGGCGAACCGGTCGGGTTGCACGCTCATCAGCAGCGCGGCGTTGAAACCCTTGGCATGCCGGTCGGCGGCGTAGATCTCGACCTGCTCCACGGTGCCGCGCCACGGCAGACCCCACGGGGTGTCGGCGACCAACACCGCCGGTGTGCCGTCGGCGTGAACCAGGCTTCGCCCGCCCGGCGACATCCGCCAGAAACCGTGATCGTAGAAGCGGTGGCCCGTCAGGGGGCGGCCTCGGCGTCCAGCACACCCGTGATTCCGACCAGCCCAGGATCCCTGATCGACGACGAACTGACCCAGGTCCACCGGCCGGGGGCCGGCGCTGCAAAACGCACCTTCCAGGCATCACCGCCGTCCCAGAAGGCAGGCCGACGAATTGTCGCGCCGTCGTCCGCCGCGGTGAAGTCCACCCAGACGTCCACGCCGGTATAGGGGCTGGAGTGCGACCTCTGCGCCACGAACTCGAACTCAACCTGCTGCCAGACGCCGACGGCTTCGGCTGTGGAATGTGACGACGTCATCGAGATTCGCTCCGTTGCGGATGGGTGCAGGTCGCGCATCCGCGGGGCCGGTTGACCTTCATTGGCAGCACGGCGGTGTCGGCCTCCGAATAACTGCACGTCACCTGGACTGTGGCAGCACGTCTGCGTCGCCGGGATGGCTGGTGACCGGGGCGCCGTACTCCGCCACATGCGACTGCACGTTGAACGCGTCCAGCTGCCACAGGCCGCGCCCGGCGGGGCGCACCAACCGCGTCATGGACGCGTTGCCCACGTTGGCGGTGAGGGCGATCTTCAGGATGTCGGCTTCGGAGAGGCCTTCGCAGACGTATCGCACGATGAGGATCAGTGCGTCGTGGGCGACCAGCAGGACCCGCCGGTCCGGTTCCGCATCGTCCAGATCCCGCATCACCGATCGCACCCGCAACGCCATGTCCGCCCAGGACTCGCCCCCCGGCGGTCGGTAGTAGAACTTCCCGAGCCATTTCCGGCGCTGGGACTCCTGTGGGAACCGGGTGTCGACCCCGATCGACGTCAACAGGTCCAGGACGCCCAATTCCCGGTCGCGCAGTCGTTCGTCGATCCGGAACGGCAGTCTCCGGCCTGCGGTCTCCATGGCGATGGTGGCGGTTTGAACCGCCCGCACGTATGGGGAGCACCACACCGAATGCGGCGCCTCCTCGTCGGCCAAGTCCCGGAGCCAACTGCCGAAGGCCTCCGCCTGTGTCGCGCCCGTCGGTGACAGCGGGACGTCGGCGTCCCGTTGGTCGATCGCGATCACCTCGGCACCGGTGGCGAACGCGGCGGCCGCGGCCACGTTGCCCATGCTCTCCCCGTGGCGGACCAACAACAGCTCGACAGCTCCCATGCTCCTGAACCGTAGCGGGAGCCGCCCACCCCGGCCGGCCGGCCGGTGTGCAATGTTCCGAGTGCCGGGGTTCAGGTAGTGGGCCGTCAGCCGAGCTCGCTCAATACCGCCGGCAGCTGCGCGACGATCTCGCGGGCCAGGAAACCGACCTTGCCGACCTGCGCTGCCAGTCGATCTCCGGCGGAGCCGTGCAAATGGGTGGCCCAGCAGGCCGCCTGGGCGGGGTCGGCGCCCCGAGCCAGGAGCCCGGTGATCGCGCCGGCCAGGACATCGCCACTGCCCGCGGTGCCCAGGCCCGGCCCGCCGGCGGAGGTCTGCCACCGCCGACCATCGGAATGGCAGATATTGGTCTGACAACTGACCACCGCACAGTACTTCTGAGCGATCTCGGCCACGCCCTCGGCGAGCCGTTCACCGGCGATCTCCCGACCGGCCAACCGCCCGGCCTCCTCGAGGTTCGGTGTCAGAACCAGCCGTCCCGCCAGTCGATCGACGATCGCCACGTCGGCGAGGACCCCGAGGGCGTACGCATCGAGGACGACCGGAATGTCGCCGCCGATCAGCGGGATGGCGGTCTCCAGCAGTGCTGTCGTCTCGGCCGGGTCGTCGAGGCCCGGGCCGATCAAGATCGCGTCGACCGCGCCGAGAGTGTCTTCCAGCGCGCCGACCCCGCTGCCGATGACGGAGCCTTCGTCGTTCTCCGCCAGGCCGATCACACCGAACTCCGGCGTCGCAACGGCGAGCGGACTCGCCACCGATCGGGCGACCCCCAACGTGACGACGCCGGCACCGACGCGCAACGCCGCCAAACCGGCGAGGACGGTGCCGCCCGGGGTGACTCGCGATCCGCCGACGATCAGTACCCGGCCCCGGCTGTTCTTCGAGTCGGTCTCGGTGGTCGGCAGCGGCCAGTCGCGCAACAGAGCCGGCGTCACTACCTCACTGGGGTGGTTGGATTGATCAGGGCCGGTCTGTTCACCGACGGTCATGGCACTGCTCCTGTTCACGGGGCGGAACTGTTCACCCCCTGCTATGCCCGGCGGCGCCCTGGAAGGTGCGGCCCCATCTCCGGATGTCGCAGGCTGCTACCGCGTCACCGGGGCGGGTGCGTCGAGGGCGCGCAGGTACGGTCCGAGTTCCTCGGCGAAGACCTTGTCCTCCGGATTCCACGGCGGCTCGTCGTAGAAACGCGCCTGCCACCCGCGACCGTCGATCAAGTACGCCGAGAGATACAACGGGTCATTCCCGGTGAACAAAGTGGCGGCGATCCGGGGTCGCAGCCGCGCCGGCGGCGGGCCCTCGCCGGCGAGATGCGCGATACCCGCCGCCGCTACGTCTGCTTGCTGAGTACCGATGCCGCCGTGTTTCACCGGTAGGTCGGTCGCGTCACCCGCGGCGAAGATGCGTCCGTCCGTGCGGAGCACCCGACAGAACCCGTCGACGTGCAGGAATCGGTCGGCGGCGAAACCGGGGATCCCGCGGATGTTCGGCCCGACGATCGTCGGCAGACTGATCGTCCGGTCCGGCGCGAGCACGGTGCCGCCGGGGCGCACGACCAGGCGGCCGTCGCCGTCCAGGTGAGGGTCCGCGTTCGCATGCAGGTCTATCCCAGCTTCGGAGAGCAAGCGCTCCATCACTGCACCGGCCTCGCCACCCAACGCTTCGAGCGGCCTCGCCCCCGGGATGACCATCGCCAGCTGCGGTGTCCGGCCCGTCCCGCGGGCTCGATGGGCGGTTAGCAGAGCCAGCTCGTACAGCGGCAGAATCCAACTCGACCCGCGGGGCTGGACGAACGCGAGGTTCGTGATCCGACCGGCCGCGACGCCGGCGATCACCTCGCGGAAACCCGCTCCGCCATCGCGTCCGTTGAATACGTCGAAATGCTCGACGGGCGGCTGCTCGCGGCCACCCATGGCCAGCAACAGCGCGTCGTAGTGCAGCTGCGTGCCGCCCGTGGTGTGCACGATCTGCTGGGCCCGGTCGATCCACCCGAGCGAGTCGGAGACCCATCGCGAGCCGGTGTCGTCGGCGATGCGTTGGATCGAGTAGCGGCGCGCGGGCGCCTCGCCGAAGGCTTCGAGCACGGTCATCGGACGGTGGACGAACTCGGCGGCCGGGCTGACCAGGGTTACGTCGAGCCGCGACCCACCCAGCCGCTGAAGCCGCAGTAAGCCCTCGATGCCGGCCGTGCCGGCTCCGCAGATCACCACCGAGAACGGCGTCATGTCGACCTCACTCGAAATCTCATTGCCTCATGGTGCGGCGGGATCGTGTGCGGTCGTAGAGGCGGAGGTCCTCACTCCCCTGGCGCGGGACGGTCGGATTTCGGCGTGCAGTAGTCGGGGTCCGAGCGGATCATTTCGGTCAGGAGGCTGCGGTGCGATGAATCGGGAAGCGCTGCGGGAATACGCGGGCGGCTCACTGTGGCTTTTGCCCAGCGTGTCGGCCGCGGTCGCGCTGGTCGTCGGGGGGACGGTCTCTCAGTTCAACATCGCGGCGGACTCCCCGTGGGCCAAGTTCGCCTTCCAGGGCACCGCCGACGACGCGCGGAGTCTGCTGATCGCGGTGACCAGCACGGTCGTCACTGTGATCGCTTTGGTGCTGGGCTTGACCGTGGTCGCGCTGCAACTGTCCTCCACTCAGTTCTCGCCGCGGCTGCTGCGGAACTTCCTGCGGGATCGGCCCAATCAGATCGCGCTGAGCGTGTTCACCGGCGCGTTCGTCTACTCCGCCGCCGGCCTGTACACCGTCGGTGTGGCGGCCGGGGCTCGGGTGGAGACCTATCCGCGGTTGGCGGTCACCGGGTCACTGTTGCTGCTCTTCGCCACGCTGGGCATGGTGGTCTACTTCGCCGACCACCTGGCCCACTCCATCCAGATCGACGCGATCACCAAGCGGGTCGAGGTCACCACCCTCGCCGTGGCCGGAACGCGGCTCGGTACCACCGAGGAGGCCACGCCCGCCGTGCCGGTGTGGGCGGTGCCGGTGCGCAGCAGCCGGTCCGGCTACCTACAGAAGGTCCACCCGGAGCAGCTGCTGCCGGTGGCCGCCGCCCACCGGGTCACCCTGCGTTTGCAGCACCGGGTGGGCGAGCACGTCGTGGCCGGCACCATCCTCGGCTGGATATGGCAGACCGAACCCGGCCACCCGAGACCTGATCCGGAGGCCTTCTCCGCGGTGCTGGACCGTGCGGTGCGCATCGGATTCGAGCGCACCCTCGAACAAGACGCCGCGTTCGGCATCCGCCAACTCGTCGACGTCGCGTGCAAAGCGCTTTCGCCGGCGGCCAACGATCCCTACACGGCCATCCAGGCCATCGACCACATGGCGGTGATCTTCTGCGCGTTGGCCGCCCGCCCCCTCGGCGATTACTACGCGGTCGACCCGGACACCGGCGGGGCGGTGATCGTTCCCGGCCGCAGGTTCGGCGACTATCTCTCCACGATGTGCGGTCTCATTCGTCGCTACGGGTCGAAGGAACCCACAGTCTCAGTCGCGCTGCTCCACCTGCTCGCCCACTGTGCCACCGTCACGGATCACCCTGACCGGTGTGTGGCGATCGCCAGGGAAGGGCGGCTGGTCGTCGAAGACTCGACCCGGGATGTCGTCCAGCCCGCGGACCTCGAATCCGTGCACACGGCGTCGGGGGAATTGCAATCCGTCGTGAATCACTGACGTACTTTCGAACGCCAGATCGGAAGCAACGAATACATAGGGCAGTCACGAGACGGGCCTACGGCTACCACTCACCCGAAGCGCTCATCGCGATGGCGCAGCTCACCCGCGGCGCCCTCAACATCCAACTCCCGGGGCGGGATTGACCCACGAAAACGTCAGGACATCCTCATTACCGCCGATGATCGCCGTGGAAAATCGCGATTGCTAATCTTTGCCCAAGTTGTTGTCGGTGGCACCTACTATCATTAAGGGTATGAGCGGAGCCGGCTTCTACACACTCGACGAGGCGATGCGCCTGGTCGAGAATGCGATGGAAGCCGTGTCCGGTCTGGTCATCGGGGAACGCTGGAAGTTGAACGGCGACGAACTGTTGAAACTTTCCCTCGGTGTGGAGAAACTCAGCCGGAGAACGTGGGCGGCGCAGGTGCAGTTGACCGACGAACTGGACCAGCAGGGTGTCGCGACGGCCCGGTCGGTGTCCTCGACGGCGGCGCTGCTGCGGGAGACGTTGCGGATCTCGCCCGGTGAGGCGTCCGCGCGGGTGGCCGCGGCCCGCGCGACACAGCCGCAGGACCTACCGTCCGGTGGGGAGCGACCCGCGCAGCGGCCGATCCTCGGCGCTGCGATCGACTCCGGGGACGTGTCGGTCGATCACGTCCGCACCATCGTGTCGACCCTGCGACGGCTCCCGGACGCCCTGCCCGCTGATGTGGTTTCGGAGGCGGAGCGGGTGTTGGTGGAGAACGCGCTGATCCAGGACCCGGAGCAGCTCAAGAAGCTCGCCCGGCACTTGGAGTGCGTGTTAGACCCGGACGGGACCCCGCCCGACGACACCGCGGCCCGGTCGAAGATGGAACTGACAATCGGTTCCCGCAGCGCCACCACCGGTCTGACCGGTGTCCACGGCTATTTGAACGACCTGGGTGTGGCCGCTTTGCGGGCGGTGATCGACCCGCTCGCCGCGCCGAAACCGGCAGTCGACGGTTCGAAGGACCCCCGCCCGGCCACGACCCGACGGGCCCACGCCCTGGTCGAGGTGTTGGAGTACGTGCTCCGTACCGGCGGGAACGCCGAGAACCCGCTCCCGGAGACCGCCGGGGTCCGGCCGCACATCACCGTCACCCTGGACTGGGACATCCTCAAGCAACAGGCCCGCGGCGCGGTTCTGGACGACGGGCACCGGCTCTCCCCCGCGGACACCCGCCGGTTGTTGTGCGACGCATCGGTGCTGCCGGCGGTGTTGGGCGGGGCCGGTGAGGTGCTCGACCTCGGCAGAGTCTCCCGGACGTTCAGCACCGCGATCCGGCGGGCGATCACCATGCGGGACCGCGGATGTTCATTCCCCGGCTGCACCAGACCCCCGAATTGGTGTGATGCGCATCATTTGAAATGGTGGGCGCGGGACCTCGGGGAGACGAGTTACCAGAACGGCACCCTGTTGTGCTCTTTCCACCATACGGAGATCCACCGGGGGGACTGGCGAATACAAACCGGGCCCGACGGGGTACCGGAATTCGTGCCACCGAAATGGTTGGATTCTGCCCAGAAACCCAGACGCAACAATGTGCACCACATCCGCCCGCCCGGTCATCAGGGATGAATAGAGCTGCGCAACACGCAACACAATCTCGGCGAGATCCGCTACGGCGGCGACCCCGCGAATTGTTTGGCTCACCCATCACACCGGCTGGCGAACTCGACACCAGTGCTCACCGACCAAGCGCTCAGTCCCCGGCCACGTCCGCAGGAGCCGGCGCCGGTTCAGGTGCCATCTCGGCCGCTTGGCGCAGGGCTTCGAGCATGCTGCCGGGGTCGGCGATGCCCTTGCCCGCGATGTCGAACGCGGTGCCGTGATCTACAGAGGTCCGGATCACCGGCAGCCCGACGGTGATGTTGACGCCGGCCTCCAGGCCCAGCACCTTGACCGGGCCGTGTCCCTGGTCGTGGTACATCGCCACCACCAGGTCGTAGTCGCCGCGGCCGGCGAGGAAGAACGCGGTGTCGGCGGGAACCGGCCCACGGGCGTCGATGCCGTCCGCGCGCAGCTTCTCCAGTGCGGGGGTGATCTTCTCAGCCTCCTCGCCGCGGCCGAAAAGGCCGTTCTCCCCGGCGTGCGGGTTGATCGCACAGACCGCGATGGACGGGTTCGGCACACCGGCGTCGACCATCGCCTGATATCCGCGGCGGACGGTGCGTTCCACCAGCGGCGGATCGATCTTCGCGATCGCGTCGATCAAACCGATGTGCGTGGTCACATGGATGACCTTCACCTTCGGGGTGGACAACATCATCGACACCTCACCGGTGCCGGTCAACGCGGCCAGCAGTTCGGTGTGACCGGGGTAGATGTGACCGGCGGCATGCAGCGCCTCCTTGTTCAGCGGCGCGGTGCAGATCGCCTGTACCTGACCGGACATCGCCAACTCGCACGCCACCCGGATGAAGTGGTAGGCGGCGTCTCCGGCGACCGCGGACAGCTGCCCGAATGGCAGGTCCGCCGGGATCAGACCGAGATCGATGACGTTGATCCGGCCCTCGTCGAACTGCGCCTCTGCGACGGAGTCGACGGCCACCAGGTCGGGCGTCACACCGATCACCTCCGCGGCCAACTGGAGCCGCTTGAGGTCGCCGACCACCACGGGGCGGCACATCGCGGCGATCCTCGGGTCGAGCAGTGCGCGCACCACCACCTCGGGACCGACGCCGGCGCCGTCTCCCATCGTCACGGCGATGAAGGGGGTGTTGGTCATTCGGGCTCCTCGTTGGTGATGGACCGAACCGGTTCGTCTGTGAGACCGGCTGATCTGTTGAGCGGAAAAGCTTCGGAAGAAACAGGAGTCGGCGGCTGCTCGGTTGATGTAGGCCGTGACCCGGCCGATGTGGGCGGGTGCGACTCGTCGCGGCTGGCGGCAGGGGAGGCAGTGGCATCGGAACGGCCACCCGCACCGGGGGCGAGCAGCGAACGAACAGCGCCGACCATCGCCGACAATGACGCGTGGTCACCGAAACTCCCCGGCCGGGTGCCGATCACCCTGCCGTCGGGATCGACGGACACCACCGCGCCGTGATGCACCTCGCGGAGCGGACGCAGCCGCACCACCTGCAGCCAATCCAGTACGGCACGGGCGGTCTCGCCGCCGGTGAGCACCACGCCGCCCGCAGCAGCGGCGGCCGGGCCGACCGCCGCCGCGAGCCCGAGCACCAACGCTCGAGACGCGCCCTGGTCGATCGGTGCTGCGGGATCCCAGGTGACGACGACTGTCTCACCGTCGGCGACACCGATGCGCTGCGCGACGCGATCCGCGTCCTGAATCACCTCGGCCGGGTCCAGCAGGATGATCCGGGCGCCGACGGCTCTCAGGTCGGCCAATTGCTCGGGTATCTGGTCCGCCGCGCTGCCGACGACGACCAGCACACCCGAGCCTGGGACACTGCCGGCTGCCGCCGGCGTCGGCCGCGACACCGACCCGGACACTGACACCGACCCGGACCCCGACACCGACACCGGAACCGGAACCGGCTTCTCACTGAGAGCGCTTTCGTCCCCGGTCATTCGATGCGGCAAGGGCAGACTGCGGGCGAGCGCATTGGCCAGCCCAGCGGACCCGACCAACAGCGCATCCGGGCGATGGGCCAGGCCCTGGATCAGCAGGTCGAGGTCGTGGTCGGTCTCGGCGTCGCAGACGGCGATCGACCCGGTGGCGAACGCCTCTGCCAACGCCACCGTCAGCCGGGCTGACCGCACCACGGCAAGCGACAACAGGACCGTCCGCAACGGCGCCACCGCAGCGGCGATGTCGGCGGGTGGCAGTCCGGTCTCGGCGTGCCACACTCCAGACTCGTCCAGCCGCCGACCGGCCACGTGCACCACCCCGTCGCGGACAACTCGGCCCACCGCGGGCAGCGCCGGCGCCAACACGATCGCGGGGTGGAACTCCCGCACGGCGACGAGTTCGGCGACCAACTGCCCGCGCAGCAGGGAGTCGATCTTCTTGAACACGCGCTCCCCTCCCGCGCCCGTAGCGGCTGGGTTCGCGCCGGACGCAGCGAGCCGCAGGACGTCACGGACCCGCTCCGCAGCAGCCGGCGAGACGAGGTGCCGACTGTCGGTGTCGTAGATGGTCACCATCGCCCCGGCGCCACCCACCTCAGCGGGCGTATGTGTTGCGTGAAGTGCCACCAATATGCGCGTTGTGCGCAACATGAAGACTGCTGCAGTCTCGGCAGCGCCGGAGAGGTCGTCGGCCAGCACGGTGATCGTCTGCATGTCGGGCCTCCTTCGGGTGGGCCTTGCCGTCGAACTGTGTAGTCGCTGGAAAGCGTTACCGGGTTGTGATCTGAGCGTGCCCGCGAGCACGTCTGACCTGTTTCCCCAGCCCCGAGCATCCCGGCAGAACGGAGCGGGCTCACGAGCGGGCTCGTCGAACGACCAGCTCGACCCGAATTGAATGAATACGGCTTGCGTGAAAGACGCTATCGGAGTTGCGCATCTCGCGCAACAGTGTGATGATGGTCCTACGGCGACGAGGCCCGACCAGGGTCAGACCGTTTCCTCTCTCCTGATGGGCAGGTTGACATGACCGTTTCTGACCCGACCACCCCGACCGCACCGGCTCTGGTATCGCGGCGCAGCCTTTTCCGCTGGGCGACCGCGATCAGCGCCGGCGCCGTGCTCGGCCCGAGCCTCGCAGGATGCGCCGGCGCCACCGGAACCACTGGAACTCACCGACCGCGGCCGGCGGCAGCACGTTGGCGTCGTCGACCGGATCCTCCGTCGGTTCCAGCTCGATGGGAACCGCCGCCGGCACCCTGAACATCGCGCTGAATCGCAACCTGGTGAGCCTGGACAACAAGCTCAACCAGTTCGACGCGGCCGTCACCGTGCAGCGGGCGGTGCGCCAGGCGCTCACCAAGATCGGCGACGACCTCGCCCCCGAGCTGGTGCTGGCCGAGTCGTTCGACGCCACCAAGCCCACCGAGTGGACGGTGAAGTTGCGCAGCGGCATCACCTACTCCGACGGCACACCTGTCACCGTCGACGACGTGGACACCGCTCTGAAGACCTACTTCGGCGTTCAAGCCGGTTTCGTCGCAGCACAATTCACCGAACAGCCGGCCTTCACCAAGGTCGACGACAGCACGTTCACACTCACCACCAAGACGCCGATGGTGACGCTGGACAGCTTGATGAGCAACATCCTGATCACCCCCGCGGCGGCCAACAAAGCCGAGGAGTTGCAGACCGGCGTCGGTTCCGGCCCGTTCCAGGTGGAGAGCGCAGACTCCGGTACCGGCACCTACAAGCTGGTGCCGAACCCGAACTACTGGGGTCCGGACAAGGCGAGCGTGGCCGAGGTCAACGTGACCTACAACGAGGACGAGTCGAGCAGGGTGATCGCACTGGAGACCGGCCAGGTCGACGTCATCGACACCATCACCCCCGAGTCCGCCGCCTACCTCAAGGCCAAGGACGGCATCTCGATCATCGAGACCCCCGGCACCCGACTGATCCACCTCTTTTACAACTTCCGGCTGCCCGCCGACCACCCGTTGTCACGGCCCGCGGTGCGCGAAGCGCTCAGCTACGCCGTAGACCACGAAACCCTGATCTCCGCCCTGATGAACGGCCAGGTGAGTTCCGCCGAGGGCGTCGTACCCAAGACCCTGTCGGGGTTCGCCAAGACCGGCGAGTACGCGTTCGACCCCGAGAAGGCCAAGTCGATGCTCGCCGCCGAGAACGTCTCCGGCCTCAAGCTCGTCGTGATCTGGGAGGAGTCCGAGTTCTCCGGCGCCGCCCAGGTGATGGAGGCGCTGGTGACCATGCTGGCCGACGTCGGAGTGACGCTGGAACTCAAGCAGATCCCCAAGGGTGGCGAGATCGCCGCCTGGCGCTCCGGCGAGAAGAGCGGCGACTGGCACATTCTCGGCAACGGTTACGGCAACCAGACGGGCCTGGCGCTGACCAACCTGGTCGGCCAGTACGCGGGCACCGCGGAGAAGGAGGCGAAGAAGGAGTCCTACCACGGCTTCGTCTTCCCCGAGATCACCGACCTCATCACCCGGGCGGGGGCGGAGTCCGACGACGTCAAGCGCGACGACCTGCTCCAGCAGGCACAGGAGAAGATCTGGGCGCAGTGGCCCTCGATGTGGGCATGGACGCCGAACAACGTGCTCGCCCACCGCGACCGGGTGCAGGGTCTGACGCTCCGGGCGATCAACTCTTACGACCTGTCGTCGATCTCGGTCGCCGGCTGACCGATGGGCCGATATCTGCTCAAGCGCCTCGGCCAGAGTGTGCTGACCGTCTTCCTGACAGTCACCACTGTGTTCGTGCTGCTGCGACTCGCCGGCGGTGACATCGCCTACAGCTACGCGCCGCCCAACCCGACACCGTCGCAACTCGCGGCGATTCGGGAGTCGTTCGGTCTGAACAAGAGTGTGCTCGAGCAGTATTGGATCTTCCTGAGCCAACTGGTGCAGGGCAACGTCGGCGACTCGTTCAAGTTCAAGCAGTCGGCGCTGACCGTGGTGCTGGACCGACTGCCCTACACCATCACTCTGGCAGTGGCGGCGATCGCGGTGACCGCGATCGTCGCCATCCCGCTGGGCGTGTGGATGGCCCGGCGGAACAACACCGCCCGCGAGACCGGCACGAACATCGCCACCATCGCCGGTCAGTCGATGCCGGACTTCTGGATCGCGTTCATGCTGATCATCGTGTTCGCGGTGAACCTGCGGATGTTCGACTCCTCCGGCTTCGCCAAGTCCTCGTCCATCGTGCTGCCCACGATCACGATCGCCATCCTGCAGATCGCGTTGATCTCGCGGCTCGTCCGCCGCGAGATGGTGGGCAACCTGAATGCTCCGTTCGTCACCATCGCCCGCGCTCGCGGGGTCAGCGAACGCCGATTGGTCTGGAGTTACGCGTTCTCCAACTCGGCCATCCCGGTGGTCACCGCGCTCGGCACCCGGTTCGCGGCGATGCTGAACGGCGTGGTCATCGTCGAGGTCGTCTTCCAGTGGCCCGGTGTCGGTTCGCTGGTCGTGGAGGCCTTGAAGACTCGCGATCTGCCGCTGATTCAGGCGACCGTGCTGGTCACCGTCATCCTGGCGCTCGCCGTGCAACTCGGTGTCGATCTGCTGTACCCGTTGATGGATCCGCGAGTTCGACTCGGAAAGGCAGCCCGATGAGCCCGACGAACGCGGCCACCCAGACCGCCGACCGTCCGAGTGCGGTGTCGCAGCGGCAGGTCCGCCGCTCGGGTGCCGCTCGCAAGGCCCGCTACAGCGCGGTCAAGACCTGGATCGGCGCATTCTGCGCGGGCGTGGTGATCATCCCGGTCGCGCTGGCGCGGGTGCTGCCACTCGGTGACCCGACCAAGACCACCCTGCGGGAATCGATGATCCCGCCGTTCAGCCAGGGGCATCTGTTCGGCACCGACAAGAACGGGCGGGATCTGCTGGCCCGCATCCTGTTCGGCGGCCAGACCTCGCTGGTGATCGGCCTGCTGGCGATCGTCGCCTCCGGGATCATCGGGATCACCGCCGGCGCGGTCGCGGGCTACTTCGGCGGCTGGATCGACACGGTCATCTCGCGGCTGTTGGAGGCGCAGATGGCGCTCCCCCTGCTGCTCATGCTGCTCCTCGTGGTGGCCCTGTTCGGGCCGTCCATCCCCGTCATCACCGGGGTGATCGCGTTCGCACAGTGGCCGGAACCGGCCCGCATCACCCGCGCCCTGGTGCTCGTCGAACGCGAGAAGCCATATGTGGCCGCGGCTCGCGTGCTGGGCCTCGGGCGGTTGGCGATCATCGCCAAGCACATCATCCCGAACATCCTGAGCCAGGCGCTCGTCGTCATCTTCCTGCTCTTGGCCCAGGCGGTGCTGCTGGAGAGCGCCCTGAGCTTCCTCGGCGCCGGTGTGCAGCGGCCGTATCCGACCTGGGGCGGCATCATCGCCGACGGTCAGGGCCAGGTCGTTCTCGGCGGCTGGTGGCTGGTCACCATTCCCGGGCTGGTCATCGCGCTGCTGGTGATCGGGGTCAACCTGCTCGGCGACGGGCTGCGGGACCGCACCAGGCGGACGAAGGCGGCGATCTGATGACCCCCATCCTCGACGTCCGCGACCTCCAGGTCGAACTGATCACCGGCGAGCGCGTGGTGCGCGCCGTGGACGGCGTCTCGTTCAGCATCGAACGCGGCGAGACCGTCACCCTGATCGGCGAATCCGGCTCCGGGAAGTCCACCACCGCGATGGCACTGCTGCGCCTGCTGCCCGACGACCTCGCGGTCGTCTCCGGGCACGCCGTCCTCAACGACGTCGACGTCATCGCCGACCAGTCCGGCATCGAGAAACTCCGCGGCCGCAGCGTCGCGCTCATTCCGCAGGACCCGATGACCGCGCTCAACCCGATCCGCACCGTGGGAAAGCAGATGGTCGAGGCGATCCGCATCCGGCGGCCGGAACTGAACCGCGGCGCCGCCGCCGAGCGGGCGATCCAGTTGTTGGAGCAGGTTCACATCCGGGAACCGCGGAAACGCATGAAGGCCTACCCGCACGAACTCTCGGGCGGGATGCTGCAGCGGGTGCTGATCGCGATGGCGATCTCCGCCGAGGCGGAACTGCTGGTCGCCGACGAGCCGACCTCCGCGCTCGACGTCACAGTCCAGGCGGGCATTCTCGACCTGCTGCTCGAACTGCAGGAGACCACCCACATCGCCATCTTGATGATCACCCACGATCTGGGCGTCGCCCGGTTGATGAGCGACCGGATCCACGTGATGCGGGCGGGCCGCTTCGTGGAGAGTGGCGACGCCGAGGACATCGTGAGCCGGCCCCAGCACAACTACACCAAGGCACTCCTGGCGGCCATCCCCGTCCTCGGACCGTGGCACGACCCGGAGCTGGACGACGAGGCGGCGCCGCGCGGCGTTCAGCAGGCACTGGAGGTCCGACCGTGAGCGACATCCTGCTGTCAGTGCGGCGATCTGGTGGTGGAGTTCCCCGTCGCCACCGGTGTCTTCCGGGCCGTGGACGGGGTCGGTTTCGACGTCCCGCGCGGCGGCACCGTCGCCATCGTCGGTGAGTCCGGCTGCGGCAAGTCGACGATCGCCCGCACCCTCGTGCGGTTGAACAAGCCGACGTCCGGGACGGTGGATTTCGACGGCAGGGACATCGGCGCGATGAGTGAGAAGCAGTTGCGCCCCTTTCGGCATCGGATCCAGATGATCTTCCAGGACCCCTACGGCAGCCTCGACCCGCACCTCACCGCGCAGCAGATCGTCGCCGAACCGATGCGGGTGCGGGGCGGGCGGTCCGGCCGCGACATCGACCGGCGGGCCGCCGAGTTGATCAACCGGGTCGGCCTTCCCCAGTCCACGCTCGCTCGCAAACCGCACGAGTTCTCCGGCGGTCAGCGGCAGCGAATCGGAATCGCCCGCGCCCTGGCGTCGGAGCCCGAACTGCTGGTCTGCGACGAGGCGACCAGCGCGCTCGACGTCTCGGTGCAGGCCCAGGTACTCGAACTGCTCGCCGAGTTGCAGCGTGAACAGGGCCTGACCTATCTGTTCATCTCGCACAACCTCGGCGTGGTGAAGTCGATCGCACAGCACACGGTGGTGATGCGATCAGGGCGGATCGTCGAGGCCGGCAGCACCGATCAGGTGCTCTCAGCGCCGCGCGAGGAGTACACCCAGCGGCTCCGCCGGTCGGCGCTGGAACCCACCGCGATGCGCGGACGTAAACCGCGCGCGATCGTCCATGCGATCGCGCTGGCCCGCACCGCCGAGAATGAGCGGACGGCGGCCGCCGACCAGGCCGCCGATACCGCCCGCGAGGCAGCGGGCAAGAAGGTTCGGGCCGGCGCGCAGCGCTGACCCGACCGCGACAACCGAGGAGACGAACCCATGAAGTATCTGGACCTGGCCGGGGTGCCGGTGGCGCAGTCCCAACTGGTACTGGGCACGATGACCTTCGGCGACACCGTCGACGCCGACCTCGCGCAGCGGATGGTCGACGCCGCCCTCGACGCCGGGGTCACCTCATTGGACACGGCCAACGGTTACGCCGGCGGAACGTCCGAGGAGATCGTCGGTTCGCTACTCAAGGGCCGCCGCGACAAGGTGGTGCTGGCAACGAAGGCCGGGATCTACCCCGGCGACGCGGGCGACGCCCCGTTGCTGTCCGCGCCGGGGTTGCGCCGCTCCCTCACCGCGAGCCTGCGCCGGTTGGACGTCGACACCGTGGACGTCTACTACCTGCACAAGCCGGACCGGTCGGTGCCGCTGACCGAGACCCTCGGCACGCTCGGCGAGTTCGTCCGCGAGGGCACCGTCCGTGCGATCGGCGTCTCGAACTACTCGGCCTGGCAGATCGCCCAGATCATCCCGCTCTGCGAGTCGGTCGGCGCTCCGAAACCCGTGCTGGCGCAACAGCTGTACAACCTGATCGCCCGCCGCATCGAGGACGAGTATGCAGAGTTCGCGCTCGCCAACGACATCGGCACGATCGTGTACAACCCGCTCAGCGGTGGTTTGTTGTCCGGCAAGCACTCGCTGAACGAGACCGACGTGCAGGGCCGGTTCGGCACCGCCGCCATCGCGTCCATGTATCGAGATCGCTACTGGAACAAGCAGAACTTCGACGCGGTCGAACAACTGGCCAAGGTCGCCGCGCAGGCCGGGATCAGTCTGCCCGAGCTCTCACTGCGCTGGCTGCTGTCCAAGCCGATGGTGACGTCGGTGCTGATCGGCGGCTCCAAGGTGGAGCAGATCGAGGCCAACATCGCCGCCGCGGAAGCAGGCCCGCTACCCGACGACCTGGTCGCCCGATGCGACGAAGTCGGCGGCGCGCTGCGCGGCCCGATGCCGGCGTACAACAGATGAACAGCCCGATGACCAGCCCGCTGGACGGCCCGCGGAACACTTCGGGCGGTTACGAGCCGGCCACCGCCGTCCGCTCGGTCGTGCACGAGACGTTCGCCGAGCGGCTGCGTTCGCGTGAGCGGATCGTCGGCTACTGGATAACCCTGGACTCGCCGATCTCCACCGAGCGGATCGCCCGACTCGGCTACGACTACGTCGCCTTCGACGCCCAGCACGGGTTGCTCGCCTACGACGGGCTTCTGCGCGGCCTGATGGCCGTCGACGCGGGCGGGAGGGCGGTGGGTGTGGTGCGGGTGGGAGGCAACGACCAGTACCTGATCGGCCGGGCGCTGGACGCCGGCGCAGTGGCGGTGATCGTGCCGCTGATCGACAACGCCGAACAGGCCGCCACCGCCGTCAGCTACACCCGGTACGCCCCGGTCGGGGTGCGCTCGTACGGCCCCATGCGGTCCGCGCTGCGGATCGGGCCGAACCCGGCTGAGGTGCATCACCAGGTCGCCTGCCTGGCCATGATCGAAACCGCCGACGGACTGACCAATGTCGAGGAGATCTGCCGCACCCCCGGGTTGGCCGGCGTCTACATCGGGCCGTCCGATCTGACGATCTCATTGGGCGGGGCCAGCTCCACCGATCCGGCGGTCGCACCGGAGTTCGAGGCCGCCCTCACCCGGGTCCGGGTCGCCGCCGAGGCCGCCGGAGTTGCCGCCGGGATCCACACCGGGAACGGGGCCGACGCGGCCCGTCGACTCGACCAGGGCTTCACCTTCGCCTCGGTCAGCTCCGACCTGGTGCACTTGGAACAAACGGCGAAAGGCCATCTCGCCGCGGCGTGGCAGCGATCGTGACCGTGACCGCGACCGCAGCGTCGTTGCCGGGGCTCAGCGACGGCACGGTGCGGCTGGTCGGTGACGAACTGCCGGGCGAAGAGAGCCGTTGGGACGCCTACCTGCCCGCCCCCACGGCGCAGAGTCACGCGGCGAACCTCGCGTTCCTGCCCGACGGCACACTCGGCTGCGTGTGGTTCGGCGGCACCCAGGAGGGGGTCGCCGACATCTCCGTGTACTACTCACGACTCCCGCCGGGTGCCGATCAGTGGTCCGAACCGACGCGGTTGTCCGATGACCGCGGGCGGTCCGAACAGAACCCGATCCTGTTCACCGCCCCGGCCGGAGACGTCTGGCTGCTCTACACCGCACAGTTCGCCGGGAATCAGGACACCTCCGAGGTGCGCTGCCGGGTGTCGGCCGACGGGGGAAGATCGTTCGGACCGATGCGGGTGCTGCTGCAGGCGCGGCCCGACGGCGGGGTGTTCGTCCGGCAGCCGCCGCTGATCATGCCGGACGGTCGCCGGCTGCTGCTGCCGGTGTTCGACTGTGTTCGGGTGCCGGGTGAGCGCTGGTCCGGCGACGCGGACACCAGCGCCGTCTACACATCGACCGATTGCGGCGGGAGCTGGGCCCGGACCGAGGTGCCCGACAGCCTGGGCTGCGTCCACATGAATCTGATTGCGCTGTCGGATGGCTCGATCGTCGCGCTGTACCGCAGCCGCTGGGCCGACTTCATCCACGCCAGTCGATCACACGACGGCGGCCGGACTTTCACCGCCCCGACACCGACCTCGTTGCCGAACAACAACTCGTCGATTCAAGCAATCGCCCTGCGGGACGGGCGGATCGCGTTGGTGTTCAACAACTCCAGCGCGTTGGACGCCACCGACCGTCGCATGTCGCTGTATGACGAGATCGACGACGACGGCCTCACCGATAAGGCCGGCGAGCGGGCACCTCAGATCACGGGTGCGGGCGCGGGTTCGGCTGAGGTCGGGCGACGACGGGCGTTCTGGGGGGCGCCACGGGCTCCGATGACGCTGGCCGTATCCGCCGACGGCGGGCGGAGTTGGCCACTGCAGCGCGATCTCGAAGTCGGCGACGGGTACTGCATGACGAACAACTCCCGCGACGGACTCAACCGGGAGTTCTCCTACCCGTCGATCGCCCAGGGTCCCGACGGCGACCTTCACATCGCCTTCACCTATTTCCGGCAGGCGATCAAATACGTCCGGGTTCCGCTGGGATGGGTCGAGTCTGGATCCGGTCGCACCGCCTCGAACCCCTGATCGCCGCCGCGGGCGTCCCAGGCCAGCTTGCTATTGACAAGTACACTTGCGAATAGCAAGCTGGCAACGACAGCGCCGGCAACCAGCGGAGGACACCATGGCCAGCAATATCTTCGTCAGCATTCCGACCACCGACCTCGAGCGCGCGAAGGACTTCTACACCGCACTCGGGTTCACCATCAACCCGCTCTTCACCGATGACAAAGCCGCCTGCATCGAGCTCGGCGACAACCTCTACTTCATGGTCGTCACGCGCGACTTCTTCGCCACCATGACCGACAAGACCATCGTGGACCCGAAGACGCATGCGCAGGTCGGGATCAGCCTGACGCGCGACTCACGCGAGGACGTCGACGCCGTCGTGGCGAAGGGGCTCGCGGCGGGCGGCACCGAGCCCCGTCCCGCGCAGGACCTGGGGTTCATGTACTCACGCGACCTGGACGACCCGGACGGCAATAACGTGGGCTTCCTGTACATGGTGCCGGCGGCGGCCGAGATGGGTCCGGAGGCCTACCTCGCCGAGCAGACGAGCGGCGCCTCCGTCTCGGCCTGAGCCGCGTGGCGACCCGGATCGCACGGGGCTTCGGCCAATACGGCGGCGTTGCGCGCGCCATCGAGCGGGTAGGCGAACGGTGGGCCCTGCTCATCGTCCGCGACCTGCTCGCGGGCGCGCGCCGCTACAGCGATTTGAAGGCCGGGTTGCCGCGGATCCCGACGAACATCCTGAGCGATCGGCTGAAAGAGTTACAGGAGGCGGGAGTCGTCCGCCGGGTTCCGACGGTGCGCGGCGGATACGAACTCACCACACTCGGCCGGGCCCTCGAGCCGGTGGTGGTGGAGCTGGAGCGCTGGGGCTGGGCGCTGCTCGGCGACCTCGGCGACGACGAGGTCCTCACCGCGGATGCGCTCGCCCTGACACTGCACGCCGCGTTTCGGCCCGCGGACGCGCTCGAGTTGCCGCCGACGGAATATGTCCTGCACGTCGGTGGCGTCTCGGTCAGTGCGATCGTCGACGGCGCCGCACTCGACGTCATGGCCGTCGGGGCGGGCGCGCTCCCCGCCCCGAGCCGCCGGCTCGCCGGTACCGGATCGATGTCCCTGCTGGAGCTGTCGCTGGAGCCTGCGGGCCTACCCGACCTGCTCGGCGGCGGCCGCGGACCGCGTGGCGTCGACGCCGACCTGCTGGCCAGGTTCCGGCTCACCTTCCGGATCGACCCCGGCGGCGGGCGAAAGCCGGCCGCCCGGGCACCGCTGTCGCCTAACGGTCGGGACGCCGATCGATTGCGGTAGTCCTGGCCATGGACCGACCGCTGGGCACCGCAGGGCGTTACTGAAAGCGCCGCGGCGACAACAGGACGAAGATGGCGACGGTGGACCCCATTGCGACGAAGCGCGCCTGGGAAGCGGCTGCGGCGGCGGTGCTGCGCCGCGCCGGGCGGCTGGGTGATGCGGCCCCCGACGGTGAAGCTTGGCGGGCGCTGACCCGGACCACAGTCGAGGGCATCCCCATCCCCCCACTCGGGATGCCGACCGCCACAGCGAATCAGCCGGGAGCGGCCGGATCCGGAACGCGGGTGAGCCGACGCACCGGCGGATTCGAACACGGCTGGGACATCCGATCCGCGTTGATCGAGCCCGACCCCGCCCTGGCCGCCCCCTCGGCGGTCGCCGACCTGGAGAACGGCGTCACCTCGCTGTGGTGGACCGTCGGCGGCAACAGCACCGCAGTGGGTGACCTGGCCGACGCGTTGGACGGTGTCTATCTGGACGCGGCTCCGATCATCCTGCAGCCGGCGGGTGACGTGACCGAGCTCGCCGCCGGAACAGCGCTGGCCGGCGTGCTGGACGGCGCCGGCGTCCGGCCGGCCCCGGGCACGTCGCTGGGCGCCGACCCGATCGGCCGCGCTCTGCGCGAAGGACGCTCGGCGGGGCCCGACACGCCGGCCGCGCTGCCCCGGATTCACGCGCTGGCGTCCGAGCTGGGCGTCCACGGTTTCGTCGTCGACGGCACCGCAGCGCACCTCACCGGGGCCGGCGACGCCGCCGAGCTCGGGTACAGCCTGGCGGTCGCCGCGGCCTATCTGCGGGCCGGCCGAGGACGCCGGCATCGATCTGGACTCCTTCCTGACGGGTCTGGAGTTTCGATATGCAGCAACCGCCGACCAGTACGTCACTATCGCGAAGTTTCGGGCGGCCCGGACGGTCTGGTCTCGGGTCTGCGACACGGTCGGTGCCGAAACTGATGTCACCCACCAGCGGCAGCACGCGGTGACGTCCCCCGCGATGCTGACCCGGCTCGATCCGTGGAACAACCTGTTGCGCACCACGATCGCGGCCTTCGCCGCCGGGGTCGCCGGTGCCGACGCGGTCACCGTGTTGCCGTTCGACACTCCGCTGGGCATCCCTGACGAGCTCGGACGACGGTTGGCGCGGAACATCTCGTCGCTGCTGATCGCGGAGTCGCACGTGGCGGCCGTCTTCGACCCCGCAGCCGGGGCACCTGCCTTGGAACGGCTCACGTCTCGGATGGCCGACGCCGCCTGGGCCGAATTCTCCCGGATCGAAGCGGCCGGGGGCATCGTCGCAGCGCTCGCCGACGGCTCCTTCCACCAACGCGCGGACGTCACGGCGGCCGAGCGCGCACGGCGGATCGCCACCCGCACCGCGCCGATCACCGGGGTCACCGAGTTCCCGGATCTCACCGAGGCTGTCCCGACCCGGCGTCCGTGGCCGGAGCCGGTTTCAGACCCGAGCTGGGCCGCGGCGTTTCACCGGTTGCGCGACCGTCCGATCTCGACACCCGTGTTCATCGCCACTCTCGGCCCGGTCGCGGAGCACTCGGCACGCGCGGGGTTCGTGGTGCAAGCCTTGGCCGCGGGCGGCGTCCGTTGTGTGACCGCGGGAGCGACGACCAGCGCCGGTGACGTGGTTGCGGCCTATGCCACGGCGTCCGTCACCGGCGAGCTGCCGGTGGTCTGTGTCGCCGGCAGCGACACCCGCTACGCCGCGCTCGGTTCCGACACCATCAGCGCCCTCCGAACGGCCGGGGCGCGTTGGGTGGTCTCGGCCGGCGTCCCGAACGGGCTGCCCGTTGACGACTCGCTCACCGTCGGCGACGACATCCTGGCGTTCCTGCACCGCACCAGGGCTCGGCTCGCACTCGAACCGGCCTCCACATGACTGCCGCCCGGCGCGTACCGGTGAGTTTCGCCGACGTACCGCTCACCGACCCATCACGACCGACGGGATCGCCGCCTGCAGAACCGCGGCCGATGCCCCCCGCGCCGGACCCGCCGTGGCCGTCCCCGGAGGGCATCCCGATCAAGCCGGTGTACACCGCGTCCGACCTGGATGGTGTGGAGAGCCTCGACACCTACCCCGGTTTCGCGCCGTTCCTACGCGGCCCGTATCCGACGATGTACGCCACCCAGCCGTGGACGATCCGGCAGTACGCCGGGTTCTCGACCGCCAAGGATTCCAACGCGTTCTACCGCCGCAACCTGGCCGCGGGCCAGAAGGGGCTCTCCGTCGCATTCGACCTGCCGACGCACCGCGGTTACGACTCGGATCATCCGCGGGTGACGGGCGACGTCGGCATGGCGGGGGTGGCGATCGACTCCATCATCGACATGCGCCAACTGTTCGATCACATCCCGCTGGATCGGATGAGTGTGTCGATGACGATGAACGGCGCCGTGCTACCGATTCTCGCCCTCTTCATCGTCGCGGCCGAGGAGCAGGGTGTTCCCCCGGAACAACTCTCGGGCACTATTCAGAACGACATCCTCAAAGAGTTCATGGTGCGCAACACCTACATCTACCCGCCCGCCCCCTCGATGCGGATCGTGTCCGACATCTTCGCCTACACCGCCGCGAGAATGCCGAAGTTCAACTCCATCTCGATCTCGGGCTATCACATCCAGGAGGCCGGGGCGACAGCCGATCTGGAGCTGGCCTACACCCTCGCCGACGGCGTCGAATATCTTCGAGCGGGTCTCGCCGCCGGGCTGGACATCGACGCGTTCGCCCCACGGCTGAGCTTCTTCTGGGGCATCGGGATGAACTACTTCATGGAGGTGGCCAAACTTCGTGCTGCGCGGGCACTCTGGTACGAGTTGGTCCGACCGTTCAATCCGGGGAGCGTCAAGTCGTCGATGCTGCGGGCGCACTGCCAGACATCCGGATGGTCGCTCACCGCGCAGGACCCGTTCAACAACGTGGCCCGCACCTGTGTGGAGGCGATGGCCGCCGTCGCCGGCCAGACTCAGTCCCTACACACCAACGCCTACGACGAAGCGCTCGCGCTGCCCACCGAGTTCTCCGCCAGGATCGCCCGCAACACTCAGCTGCTGCTGCAACAGGAATCGGGCTGCACCGCCATCATCGACCCCTGGGGCGGCTCGTACTACGTCGAGCGGCTGACCGCGGACCTCACCGCCCGCGCCCGGCGACACATCGACGAAGTCGAGTCCGCGGGCGGCATGACCAAGGCCATCGAGGCCGGCCTGCCCAAGCTCCGCATCGAGGAGGCCGCCGCCCGCACCCAAGCTCGAATCGACTCGGGCGGCCAAGCCGTGATCGGCATCAACACCTACCGCACCCCGGCGGGCGGCGACGTCGACGTCCTGAAAGTGGACAACGCGGCGGTGCGGGCCGCGCAGATCGCACAGCTGGAGCGACTGCGCGCCGAACGGGACTCCGCTGCGGTGGGTACTGCTCTGGGCCGGCTGACCGCTGCGGCGGCGCATCAACCCTCCGCCGGTGACACTGCCACCGGTTCCCTGCCGTGGCATAACCTGCTGGCCCTGGCCGTAGACGCCGCCCGCGCGCATGCGACAGTCGGCGAGATGTCCGACGCCCTGGAGACGGTGTTCGGTCGCCATACCGCGGTGATTCGCACCATCTCCGGCGTCTATCGAGACGAGGCCCAGAAAATGGATGAACACGGCTCGATCGACGCGGTACTGGCCAGGACCGCTCAGTTCGCCGAGGAGCAGGGCCGGCGGCCGCGGATCCTGGTCGCCAAAATGGGTCAGGACGGCCACGACCGCGGCCAGAAGGTCATCATCTCCGCCTTCGCCGACCTCGGTTTCGACGTCGACGCCGGCCCGCTGTTCTCCACCCCGGCCGAGGTGGCGCAGCAGGCGATCGACAACGACGTGCACATCGTGGGTGTCAACTCGCTCGCGGCCGGTCACCTGACGCTGGTGCCGGCCCTGCAGGCGGCGCTGGCCGACCAGGGTCGACCCGACATCATGATCGTCGTCGGCGGTGTCATCCCACCGGGCGACATACCCGCACTCCTGGCGGCGGGCACCACCGCCGTCTTCGGCCCCGGAACGGTTCTCGCCGACGCCGCGCTGGACCTGCTCGACCGGCTCTCCGCGGACCTGCGAGATCGGGAGCAGGCGTGACGACCCCCGTCGCGCTCGTCGAGGCACCGACCAGTCCAGTCGTCGCGAATGCCTGACGGGGCAACCGGTGTCGCCCAGCTCGCCGGGCAGGTGATCGACGGTTCCCGGGCGGCGCTGGCGCGGGCGATCACGCTCGTCGAGTCGACGCGCCCAGACCACCGAGCGGCCGCTCGCGAATTGCTCACCACACTGGCAGCGCGCCGATCCGACGCGGCGATGTCGGTGCGGATCGGCCTGAGCGGCACCCCCGGTGCCGGAAAGTCCACCCTCATCGAATGTCTCGGCCGGCAGCTCATCGCAGCGGGGCACCGGGTCGGGGTGTTGGCCGTGGACCCCTCCAGCTCCCGCACCGGCGGCTCCGTTCTCGGCGACAAGACCCGGATGCCGGCGCTCGCCGTGAGCCCGGACGCCTACATCCGACCGTCTCCCGCGGGCGGCACCCTCGGCGGCGTCACCCGGTCCACCGCCCAGACGATCCCCCTGCTGGAGAGCGCCGGGTTCGACATCGTCATCGTCGAAACAGTCGGGGTCGGGCAGTCCGAAGCCGCGGTCGCCCAGATGGTCGACACCTTCGTCCTGCTCGGGCTGGCCCGCGCCGGAGACCAGTTGCAGGGCATCAAGAAGGGCGTCATCGAGATCGCCGACGTGTTCGCCATCAACAAGGCCGACGGGGACCACATCATGGAGGCCGAGGCCGCTGCGCGCGAGCTCGCCGGTGCTGTCCGCCTCGTCCGCGCCGGCCAGGCGGCGTGGATACCGCCGGTCATCACCTGCTCGGGACTGACCGGTGACGGTGTCGGCGACCTCTGGAACACCGTCCAACGTCATCGCGACTTCTTGGGCGCCGACCGGCTCGCGCGGCACAGGTCCGCGCAACAGTGGGAACTCGCGCTGGCACTCGTCCGGCACGAGCTCGAAGATCGCTGGCGGCGCTCACCCGCAGTTCGACAGATCCGGGACCGGGTGCAGACAGCCGTCCTCGACGGGGAATTGTCCGCCGCCGCCGCCGCCGACCAACTCCTCGACGCACCTGCCACGGAGGCACCCTGATGTCCGAACCGGTTCCCCCGACTCCGCAGTCTCTGCTGGGCGTGACGACAGTCGACCATGTAGGGATCGCCGTGCCCGATCTCGACGCCGCCGTCGCCTTCTACACCACCGTCTTCGGCGGCACGCTCACCCACCGGGAGGAGAACCCCGACCAGGGCGTCATCGAGGCGATGATCTCGTTCGGCGAGACCGACACCCGGATCCAGCTCCTCGCGCCACTCACCCCCGACTCCACCATCGCCGCGTTCCTCGACAAGCGGGGCCCCGGACTGCAACAACTGGCCCTCCGCGTCCCCGACGTCGCCGTCGCGAGCGGCATCCTCCGCAGTGCCGGGATCAGGCTGCTGTACGACGGGCCGCGTCGTGGTACCGCCGGGTCGTTGATCAACTTCGTGCACCCGAAGGACGCCGGCGGGGTCCTTCTGGAGCTGGTTCAGCCCGCCCGGAACGCGCCGAGCTGAGTCGGCGGGCCAGATGTCCAGCCGGCGCGCGCCGCCGCCGGGTCGGATCCTCGACTTAGCCCAAGTAATGTCACTCAGCCCACGCTGCAGCATGGGCAAACGACGATTCGATGGGCTAACTTCGCCCGGCGGGCCTACCCGGGCCTACCCGGCCCAGACTATCGTTTAGAGGCACGCCAACCCGCGGCTTCAGCCTCGCTCGCGGAGCAGAACATCCGCTCCCCCTTGGACACGTCGATCTTGGTCACGTCATAGAACTGACCGCCCGGGACGTGATAGATCTTCTCGCCTTTTGAGCTGATGTTGCCCTTGATATTGCAATCCGAGGGTTCAGGATCCGGCTGGGCGGCCGGCACCTGAGCGGCAGCCTGCTGAGCGGCGGCGGCTGCCGCCTGCTGGCGGGAGGCCTCCACTCGGGCTGTCTCCTGCCGAACAGTTTCCGCGCGGACCGCCGCGGCCTGCCGGACGGCCTCGGCCTGAGCGGCGCGAGAGACCGCCGCACTCGAAGCCGCAGCACTGGACGCTGCCGCGCTCGAAACCGACGCGCTCGAAACCGCCGCAGCACTGGACGCTGACGCACTCGAAGCCGCCGCCGCGCTGGATGCTGCCGCTGCACTCGATGCGGCCGCTGCACTCGATGCCGCCGCCGCTTTCGACGATGCCGCACTGGCTGACATCGCAACCAACTGCCGCTGATCCAGATGATCGGGGGGCAGCGACTCCGGGGCCGACGTGGAACGGGGCGGGCCGACCTCGAGGAGTGCGGCCTTCATCCCCGCCGGCTGCGGGTTCACCGCGATGGCAGCAGGCAGCATCGGAGCGGCGGCGAGGACGAGGACGGCTCCGACCGCGGCGGTGATTCCGCCAGAACGGCGGGACGAGACTCCGGGCGTCCGGCCGTTGGTGACCAGACCGCCGAAGCCCACCAGAACCACGATCAGTCCGAGCGCGAGCAGCAGGCCGACCACGCCCGATTGCGTGGCGCCGACCACGACGAAGAGCGCGGCCAGGACCATCAGCACCACCCGGACGACTTTGCCCGCCCGTCTGGGACCTCGGGCGCCCCCGGCACCCATTCCCGCATTCTCCCGCATTGCTCGCTCCTGTCGCTCGGTGGCTCACCGAGTACATCGCTGTCGTAACGTGAACGTTACAGCGCTTGCTTCCACCATCGAGTGAATGTGTGCTCGCTCGATTCGGTCACCTCGTCACGGATCGCACTGGACGTAGCGGGTGCGTTCACTCCACGGAGCCCTGCCGTTCGGCGGGCGTTCATTTTGAGGGGGTTTCGTTCGGCAGGTCTTCGACCGACTTCGAGAGCTGAGAAACCCGGCCGCCGTCGGCGGGCAGCCCAGGCCTCACTCGCCAGATTCAGGGAGCAGCATGAGAAAGAACCCACTCCAGCGCATTGCCACGATCGGGATCTGCGCCGCAGCCGTCACCGCGGTCATCGCGATCCCAGCGGCCGCCGGTCCCTCAGGCCAGTCCGGCGGGGCCCCCTCGTACCGCATCACGCTGTCCGACGTGGCCGTGCCCAACGTGAAGGCCGACGGCTTGGTCGCGCCTGATGTGCTGTCCCCGCAGCTGGCAGGAGCGATCGTCGCCCAGGGCGCATACGCACTGGAGAACCCCACCCCTGACGTTCCGTACTACGGATACAACGGCGACCGCCCCAACCTGATCCCACTGCCGACCGCACCCACGGTCGAGGCACACAAGACCGAGCCGGACAAGAACGTGTACCTGACGCTCCCGCGGGGACTCCCCGGCGCCGACCCGAACTACGACTACGGCACCCACTTCCTGTTCCAGGGGCACGAATCCGGCACCCCCGGTTACATCACCCGGATCAACCTCGACGCCGACCCGGCCCATCGGGTCACCCTGATGGCGACCGCCGACACTGCGGGGAACCCGTTGCCCGACTACGACGGTGCCACCTGGGACCCGTTCGCGCAGCGGCTGCTGTTGACGTACGAGGGTGGCAACAAGGGCGGGGTGTGGCAGTCCGACCTCGGGGTGCCGGCCGCCGTACAGGACGTCAGCGGGCTCACCGGCCGAGGCGGCTACGAGGGCGTGCAGAACGACCAGTACGGCAACATCTACCTGGTCGAGGACACCGGCGGGAAGGGCGGTGCTGCCACGCCGAACAGCAAGCAGCCCAACTCCTTTGTGTATCGCGTGCTGCCGACGAACCCGAAGGACTTGACCAAGGGCGGCAAGCTGCAGGCGCTTCAAGTCACCAACGGCGACCATGTCGTCTCCTTCAGCGAGACTCCCAGTGACGCGGACATCCTCGGGCGGGACATCGCCGATCTGCACAGCTACGGCAAGAGTTTCGCGGCGAAGTGGGTGACGATCCACGACACCGCCAAGGACGGCGACGCCGCCTTCGACGCGAATGCCCTGGCCAAAGTCGCCAAGGCGACGGCGTTCAAGCGTCCGGAGAACGGTGTCTTCGGCCCCGACGGGACCTTCAGGGACTTTTACTTCACCGAGACCGGTGACACCAACGCCGGTACCGAGGCGGGAGCGGCACACGGCGGATTCGGCGGCATCATGCATCTGAACCAGGACCCGAAGTCCGACGTCGGCAGCCTGTCGATCTTCTACCGCGGCGACCTGGCGCACACCGGCCTGGACAACATCCAGTTCGTCACCGCCACCCAGCTGGCCGCGGTGGAAGACGCGGGCGACAAGCTGCACACCCAGCGCAACGCACTGGACTCGGCATACCTGTTCGACACCAGCGTCGACTACGGCACCGGCACCCAGCCGGTGCGGTTCATCGCCGAGGGCCGGGACGCCTCCGCCACCATCGACTCGCTCTGCGGCGACGCCTGCGGCAACGACGGGGACAACGAGATCACCGGCATCCACGTCAGTAACGGCAACCCCGGCGTCTCTGGCATCCTGGGACAGAAGGCCCCGCGCGTGTTCAACAGCGGTTGGCGGATGTTCTACACCCGCCAGCACGGCGACAACGTCACCTATGAGGTGCTGCTGACCGACCCGGGTGCGGTGCGCAAGAACTGACCGGCCACTGGCGTCCGGTGAAGGGCAGGGTGGACCCGTACTCGGGTTCACCCTGCTCGTCGTGTTGACCGCTCGCCTGACTGCCCGTGGTACCGACCGCCCGTGGTACCGACCGCCCGTAGTACCGACCGCCCGTGGTACCGATCGCTCGGTGTGCGGGCCCGCCTCGACGTGCAGGCTCGTCCGGACTCAGCCGGCGGTCGTGACACAGTGACGCCATGACGTTGTGGTTTGCCGCCGCCCGCGAGTACCTCCGGTCGAGCCTGTGGTTCATCCCGTCTTTGTGCGTGGTGGCTTCCATCGGGTTGGCTGCCGGCACGCTGGCTTACGACAGCGGCGAGCACGCCTTTCCCGGGGTCATCTTCAGCGGGTCGATCAGCAGTCTGCAGTCCACTTTGTCCACCATCGCCACGGCGGTGATCAGCCTGGCGGCCCTGGTCTTCTCCGTGACGATGCTGGTCCTACAACTGGCCAGCAGTCAGTATTCGCCCAGGGTGCTGCGAACGTTCCTCCGTGACGTGAAGTCGCAGCTCGCGTTGGGCGTCTTCTTATCCACCTTCGCCGTCAACCTGGTGGTGTTGTTGTCGGTGCAGGACAAGACCGACGATCATGAAGCGTTTTATCCCGAGCTGTCCGTCGACCTGGCACTGATCTACGCAGCCGTCACACTGGGTTTCTTCGTCGTGTACATCCACCACCTACCGCAGTCGATGCGGGTACCCCGCATCCTGTCGAATGTCGCGGCTGAGACCACCGCCGCCATCGAGCGGCTTTACCCGTCGGCCGGTGAACCCCTGGACCACCGCGACCCGGACGACCGGCCGGATGCTCTCACTGCGTCCGCTGTTTTGATCGTCTTCGACCGGGAATCCGGTTACGTCCAAGGCGTCGCCGAAGACCGCTTGCTGTCACTAGCCCGAGACCACGACGTCATCATCGAGTTGTTGCCGATGGTCGGGGACTTCATGCCGCGCGGTGGGGCGCTGTTCCGCATCTTCGGAGCAAACCCACACTCCGTTGCCGACGACGCCTGCTCCTGCCTGCAACTCGGCAAGCAGCGCACCATGCAACAGGACGTCGACTTCGGCTTCCGGCAACTCGTCGACATCGCGGAGAAGGCTCTGTCGCCGGGTATCAACGACCCGACCACAGCCGTCCAGGTGGTGGATCGCCTGCACCAGTTACTGCTGTCGCTGGCTCGACGCTCGCTGCCGACGCCGTACCGAACTGATGAGTCGGGCGCGCTACGACTGGTGCTGCCGACGCAGTCCTGGGCCGGATACGTGCGCCTCGCTTTCGACGAGATCCGCCATTACGGTGAGGGATCCATCCAGGTCGCCCGCCGGTTGAACGCGATGGCCGACGATCTGCTGCGGGTGGTTCCCCCCGCGCGGCGACTGCCGGTCGAGGAACAACTGCGGCTCCTGGCGAGCAGCGCCGAGCGCGGGTTCCACGACGAGTACGACATCACACACGCCAAGCGGGAGAGTGGGCACGGCTGAGTGACTGTTCGTGCCCGAGCCGCGCGGGCGCTGGTGGCGCCGGCGCCCGCGCTTTGAACTCCGATCCCTTTCGAACTCCGGGCACGTTCAGCCGAGTACGCCCAACAGCGCTGCCAGCGCGGCCTTCTCGCTCGGCAAGGTGGGGCTGGTGGAACGGAGTTCCCGCAACACGGTGTCGATCTTGCCGTCGACGGTCGTCCAAGCGGCGGTGTTCATCGGCTTCAACCGCGCCTGCGCGGCGTCCCACTGGTATTCGAGATCATCGATGCGGGCCGTGGCGCCGCTCTGATCGTGGGAGTTCAGCAGGTTCCGCGTGTCCTGGTCATCGTCGTGAAGGCGGACACGTCACCGATCGGTTGAAAAGGACGCTGAATTGTTGAAGAGGACGCTGAATTGTTTCCCATGGCCGACGAGGGGATAGTCGATGTCCGCGAGAGCGTTTTCGACCGTTGATGTCCCCTCGGAGTGTCGCTGCAGCAGTTCGACTTCCTTCAAATTCGGGCCAGCGGGGTGCGTAGGTGTCCTCGTCTTGCAGCCATCCCCAGGATCCGACGATGTCGCCCTTGTCAGTGGTCACCGACAGCGCACGCTGCGCCTGCGCACGATTGGTCACTCGACCTTCGAAGAGGATCACGATGGGTGGCCCACGCCGAAGGTGCCGCCCTCGTCGATCACGAACGAGGCCGGAAGGGTTGATTCCGGGTTGACCGTCGCCAGTTGTCCGTCGATGAGCGTGACTACGCCGGCGGTGTCAGTGACTGAGCCGCTGACCGTGTACGTCTGGGCGTACCGCAGGCGTTCGGTCAATCCCCACCCGGTCGGGTCGGGGTTCACCTCGCCCTGCACGGTGTTGCAGCCGGAGTCGGTGACGGTAAGCGTGGTGATGGTCGCATTGAAGACGGTCAATTCACCGTCGTTGCCGGCCCGACGTCGGGTCGACCCCAACTTCGGAGTGACGACCACCCACACTGGGACGGCACCGGTCGACCCGGCTGCAGGGGATCCCGAACCCGGGGGTGTCACCGTCACCCGGCCGCCGGCGGCGGGGGTGACACCAGGCGTGACCGTCTGGGTGACGACGACGTCAGCCGGGGATCCGCAGGCCGCGGTCAGCAACACTGCGGACAAGCCCGACAAGCGACCGATGAATGCGCGGCGGGAACTGGTCGTGGCACGCAACCAGGGATGAAGAAGCACTGGCGACTCGAATCTCGAGCGAGTGGCACACCGGCATCCGCGGCCGGCGATGGACGGGATGGCCCGACGCTGACCGAGTAGGCGAGCACACCGGCCTCGGAGGCGGTCAGGGTGTGGAAGTCGGATTCTCGATGCCTAGACCGCACCGACCAGGTGCGGCCCGCGTCGTGGGATTCGATCAGACCGACCGGGTTCGGTAGATCGGTCCCGGCCCCCGGGTCCCCGACGCAGAGAAGCGGTGCGGCCCGGCCACCGCGAAGCCCATCAGATCGATCACCGGCCCTACCCGCCGTGGACCGGACTCGCCATACCCGGTGTCCGAAGGCACCACCGATCAGAGCCCCGATCAGCAATCGATGCCGAATATCACCCTTTTCGCCTCCGGCGGTCGAGCGCTGATCGCAACAGTTCCGACTCGCTGTCGGACACCGAACTCGCGAAGAGCAACAGGGCGGCCTCGGCGTCGCCGGCCTCCCGCAGGATGTCGCGCATCGCATCGGCTGACGCTTTGCCGCGGGTGAACGCAGCGCGGTACTGCCAGGCGCGGTTGTGCATGGTGCGCTCGACGTAACCCTTGCGGTGCAGGTTGTCCAGCACGTCATCACGGTGGTGTAGGCGAGGCTCCAATGATCGTTCAACTCGGCCAGCGCGGTCCGGACGGTCGCGGGCGCCCCGGTGCGCCACAGCACGTCCATCGCGGCGGCTTCCAGATCCCCTAGCCCTCGCACAGGTGTCTCCTCCCTCCGCGCCGGACCGTCCCCGGGACGGGTTCGATCCCATGGAGTGCGGCAACGATCGGTGGGCGGCACCGCAGTGCCATCACTCGACCCTGGAGTTCGGCCACCGCGGAGCGGCCCACCGGGCCCAGAACTCGCTGCACACCCTGACCTCTTGTGGGCACCGTTACACTGAGGTCAACCATTCCGAGCTGGTCCTTCTTGGCACTGCGTTGCAGCCGCCCCGGATCCCGTGCACAACTCGTGCCGCCCGGGCGAGAGGGACCCATGGGTCACCACGAGCCTGCTTCCTCCGACGACGTCGTCATGCCCGACGTCGACTCGGTTGACGAGTCCCGCCTCACCGTTCTCACGCCGGCGATGTGGAACGGAGGAACGGTCGACGTGCCCGCCGGGGCGGTGGCCGAGTCCGCGCGAGCCGCGGTGGCCCGCCGGTCGTCAACCGAATCCCTGCAGCTCGTCATCGACATGGCGGTGCGCAACGGGCCCTGCGACATGGCGAGCATCACGATGCTGGGCCCCGGTCGATCGGTGAAGACGGTTGCCTGCTCCGCGGAGCGGGTCCTCGCCGCGGACCACCTGCAGTACGACCTCGGCGAGGGGCCCTGTCTGGACGCCGTCTGGACCGACGGCATCTACGTGATCGAGAGTCTCGAGGCGGACGGGCGCTGGCCGAACTGGGCTCCCCGGGCAGCCGCCCTCGGCATCAGGTCGTCGCTGTCGGTACACCTCTTCACCGACACCCGGCTGGGGTCGCTCAACCTGTACTCGACCACCGCCCGCAGGTACACCCACAGCGAGATCGACAACACACGGGTGATCGCCGCGCACGTCTCGGTCGTGCTCGCCTACAACCGGACCAGCCAGAACCTGTGGGAGGCCATCGACAGCCGCAATCTGATCGGGCAGGCCCAGGGGATGCTGATGGAACGCTTCCGACTGACCGCGGCGACCGCATTCGGCGTACTCCGCCGCTACTCCCAGCACAACAACATCAAATTGATTCGGCTGGCCGAGGAGTTCACCACGACGGGCAAGCTGCCCGACCTGGACGCCAAGGAGATCCGCACCCTCGACACCGCACCGCGAGTGGACGGCGAACTCCTGGCCTAGCGGGGCGAATGCCCCACCCGCGCCAGCACGCGCGCCGGGATCGGCGCCCCCGCGGTCATCGTGAACGGCAGCGCCAGCGGGAATTCGTCGTTCAGCGACTCGATCTCGGCCGCGCGGACGATCGTGGCCAATCCCAGCACCGCCTCCAGCATGGCGAAGTGATCGCCGATACAGGTACGCGGACCGCCGCCGAACGGTAGGTACTGCCAACGGTTCCGACCTACGGAACGGGCGGGTGTGAACCGGTCGGGGTCGAAGGTTTCCGGGTCGTCCCACAATTCCGGATCGTGATGCAACGTGTAGACGCCGACGATCACGTTGGTACCGGCGGGGATCCGAAACCCGTCGACCACCGCGTCCCGCATGGTCATCCGACTGATCGCGGCGGCGGGCGGGCACATCCGCAACGCCTCGTGCACGACCCTCGTGGTCAGATCGAGGCGGCCGATGTCGTCCACCGTGAGCTGCCGGTCGCCCACCTCGCGAACCTCGGCGGCCACTTGATCCTGCAGCCGCGAATCCCGACCGAGCGACCACAGGCTGTAGGCGAGAATCGTCGCCGTGGTGTCGTGCCCGGCCACCAGGAAGGCGATCAGCTCGTCCCCGATTTCATCCCGGGTCAACGGTCGCCCGGTTTCCGGGTCGCTCGTCGCGAACAGGCGACGGATCAGCTCCGCATCGCGCGTCGGGTCGTCTGCCGCGCCCTCGACCGCGGTGTCGACGACGGACCGGATTGCGGACACCGCGGCCCGCACGCGATGTCTGGCGGGCGTGGGCAGCCCGCGCGGCGCCCGCACGGGCCGAGTCGCACGCTGGATGACCCAGTGGAAGACGGTGCGGATCGCGGGGGCGAGTTCGGCTGCCCGAGCGGCCATGTCGTACCCGAACACCGACTCGCCGATCACCCTCAGCGTCAACTGCCGGCACTTCTCGTCCAGATCGACCCGACCGGCGCCGATCCACTGGTCGACCGACGTCTCCGCATTACCGGCCATCCGGCCGGCGAAGCTCTTCACGTGGTGTTTGGTGAACACGGGCTGCAGCGCGCGGCGGCGGGGCCGCCACGGCTCCTCCGGCAGGTTGAAAACATTCGGCCCGAGCCGCCGACTCTCGACGTGCACCAGACCCATCTTGTCGAACGCACCACCGGAACCGCCGAGCACATCGTGGGCACCCTGCGGCGATGTGACCACCACGAACGGCGCCAACAACCGGGCCGGGCCGAACCGGACCATGGCCACCGGCCCACCGGCCGCCTTGATCGACCCACAGCCGGTGTGGAAGGTGCGCAACGCGCGCAGCCGCTCCCCGAAGCCCATTCGGACGTCCGGGGCGAGCGGAAACGATTGCGGCGAGGCACTCACATCGACGGCCACCTACTGATCGTGGCACCTAGACGGACCCGGCGGAAGACCGCGAACGACTGAGCGCACGACCCACACGGCTACCAGCGCGGGTGAATGTCGGCGCGCAGCTTCTCGTCGTAGACTCGCGGCACCGCTTCGTCGAACCCGGCGGACAGCTCGGAACGACCGGCGTCGGCGTTGCGTCGCGCCTGTTCCGGGTTGCGCGCCCCGGGTATCACCGTGGTGATGCCCGGCTGCTCGATGATCCAGCGCAACGCGCGGCCTGCGGCAGCGCAACGTCGGCGGGGAGTGCGTTCTTCAGCTCGTCCACCGCGGCCAACCCGGTCTCGTAGTCGACTCCCGAGAACGTCTCACCGACGTCGAACGACTCTCCGTGCCGGTTGTAGTTGCGGTGGTCGTTCGCGGCGAAGGTGGTGCTCTTGCCGTATTTGCCGGACAGCAGGCCGCTGGCCAGCGGCACTCGGGCGATCACCCCGACGCCGGCTTTCGCGGCCGCCGGCAGCACCTCGTCCAGGGGCTTGAGCCGGAAGGCGTTGAAGATGATCTGCACACTCGCCACCCCCGGCCGGGCGATCGCGATCAGCGCTTGTTCGCAGGTCTCCACGGAGACGCCGAAGCCGGCCAGCGCGCCCTCGCTGGCGCAGCTCGGCGAGCACGTCGAACACCGCGTCGTCGCCGAAAACCGCCTCGGGCGGACAGTGCAACTGCACCAGGTCGAGGGTGTCCATGCCCAGGTTGCGGCGGCTGCGATCGACCCAAGCCCGGATGTTCTCCTCGGTGTAAGTCTCGGCCTCGAACGGGTCGGCTCGCCGGCCGACCTTGGTGGCGACCATCAATGACGACGACGTCAGTACCCAACTCGGGCGGAACCGACTGATCAGCTGCTCGCTGCGCCCGTCGCCGTAGACGTCGGCGGTGTCGAAGAACGTGATCCCCGATTCAAAAGCTCCCCGCAGCACCGCCAGCGCATCGTCCTCGGAGACGTCACCCCAGTCACCACCAGCTGCCAGCAGCCCAGACCGACCACCGACGCGGAGGCCTGCGTGGCGCCGGCCAGCTTGAGCCGGTCGAAGCTGCGTTGTTCAGCGCGGTGTCCGTGCTGCCTGCGGGGTCCGTGCTGCCTGCGGTGTCCGTGCTGCCTGCGGTGCTCATGCGGGTGGTGCTCCTTCAACGGCTGGTTCATCGCGCGCCCCTCGTACCGATGCCAGCAGCATCAGCGCGACGTCCTTGATCTGCGGCGGTTTCCTGTGCGGCGCCGTCGGCCTTCTGGCTGGTCATGCCGTCGTCCAGCATGATCGAGCAGAACGGGCAGCCGGTGACGACGGTCTCCGGCGCCGGTGACCAGCGCCTCCTCGACGCGTTCCAGGTTGATCCGCTTGCCGATCTTCTCCTCCATCCACATCCGCGCACCGCCGGCGCCGCAACAGAACGAGCGGGCGGAGTTGCGCGGCATCTCGGTCAGCGTCGCCCCGCTGGCCTCGATCAGCTCGCGCGGCGGGGCGTACACCTGGTTGTGCCGGCCCAGATAACACGGATCGTGGTAGGTCACGGTCGCGGCGTCGCGACCCGACCGGCGCCACCGACATCAGCTTCCGGTCGCGGACCAGCTGTTCAGCAGCTGGGTGTGGTGCACCACCTCGTACTCGCCGCCGAGCGCGGGTACTCGTTGAGCAAGGTGTTGAAGCAGTGCGCGCAGGACGACGACGACCTTCTTGCGCGGTCCCGGTCACCGAACGCGGCGTTGATCGTCTCGACGTTCTGCTGGGCCAGCATCTGGAACAGGAACTCGTTCCCCGCCCGCCGCGCCGGGTCACCGGTGCAGGTCTCCGCGGTTCCCAACACGGCGAAACTCACGCCGGCGATGTGCAGGAGTTCGGCGATGGCCTGCGTCGTCTTCTTCGCCTTGTCCTCGAAGGCCCCGGCGCAGCCCACCCAGAACAGGTACTCGGTGTCTGCGTCCAGCTCGCCGGTGATCACCGGAACCTCGAAGTCCAGGTCCTTCGCCCAGGCCATCCGGTCCTTGGCGTTCTGCCCCCACGGGTTGCCCTTGTTCTCCAGGTTGCGGAACAGCCCGCCGAGCTCGGTGGGGAACTCCGACTCGATCAGCACCTGGTAGCGGCGCATGTCGACGATGTGGTCGACGTGTTCGATGTCGACCGGGCACTGCTCCACGCAGGCCCCGCAGGTGGTGCAGTCCCACAGCACCGCCGGGTCGATGATGCCGTCCACGTCCGCGGTGCCGATCAACGGTCGCTCGGCCTCGATGCCAATGCGATCGGCAGCGGGCCAGCGCGGCGAGCTCGGTCCGTCGACGCTTCTCGGTGCCGGCCATGTCCTTGCCGCCACCGGCCGCCAGGTACGGGGCCTTGGCGAAGGCGTGGTCGCGCAACTGCAGCATCACGATCTTCGGCGACAGCGCCTTGCCGGTGTTCCAGGCCGGGCACTGCGACTGACAGCGGCCGCACTCGGTGCAGGTGGTGAAGTCCAGCCAGCCCTTCCAGGAGAAGTCCTCGATCTTCCCGGCGCCGAACACGTCGGTCTCCGGGTCGGCCTTCTCGAGGTCGAGCACCCGCCCGCCGGACATCATCGGCTTCAGCGCACCGAGCGCGACGGCGCCCGAACTCTCCCGCTTGAAGTAGATGTTGAAGAACGCGGTGAACCGGTGCCAGGCGACACCCATGGTCAGGTTGCGCGCGATGACGATCGCCCACGCCATCGAGACCAGCACCTTCACGAACGCGATCACGGAGATCGCCGCCAGCCAGGCGGGCAGGATCGCGCCCAGCGCGTGCGAGATCGGCGCCGCCCAGGTCGGGTACGGCAGAATGCCGTTCGCCGCGCGCAGAACCCGCGGATACCGAAAGATGCAGAGCGCGATGATCGCGATGACCGCCTTCGACGAAGTACGCCTGGGCGAAATTGGACCCGACGAACCGAGACTTGCGCTCGGCGACACGCGGATGCAGGCGCTGCCGGATCACGATCAGCGTGCCGATCCCCAGCAGGGTGGTCAGCGCGATGATCTCGACGAACAGGCCCCACAGCGACCAGCTGCCCAGGATCGGCAGCTCATAGTTCGGATGGAAGGTCTCGCCCGACCGCCTCGACCAGCGTCAGCACCAGTGCGCCGAAGCCGACCATCACGAACCAGTGGGCCACGCCGACGACGCCCCACTTCAGCATCCGGGTGTGGCCCGAGGGTCTCGGTCAGCATCGTGCGGAATCGCGGGCCGAACGGGCCGTCGCGGGTCGGGTCCGGCTGGCCGAGTAGAACGGTCCTGCGGATCTTCAGACCCGGCCCGGCCGAGCAGCCCGAACCCGACCACGATCAACAGCACGCGACAGCGGCGCCAGCACGTTCGACAGCAGGGTCACGAGCGACCTCCTCTCGGCAGACATCCCGGATGCCGCGGGCGGCGCGCGCCCGTCGGCTCAAAACTCGAAACTACCCATCGGAGACTGGTTCGGGCGAACCGGGGCGTCAGCGCGCGGTGCTGTCCCGGCGGAAATTCAGGAACGCCCGGGACGGGGTCGGGCCCCGCTGGCCCTGATACCGCGACCCGTAGATCGCCGACCCGTAGGGTGGGCGGCCGGACTGGACAGCCGGAACAGGCACAACTGACCGATCTTCATGCCGGGCCACAGCGTGATCGGCAGGTTGGCGACGTTCGACAGCTCCAGCGTGATGTGCCCACTGAACCCGGGGTCGACGAAACCGGCCGTGGAGTGGGTCAACAAGCCCAACCGGCCCAGCGACGACTTGCCCTCCAATCGCCCGGCGAGGTCGTCGGGCAGGGTCACCGCCTCGAAGGTCGACCCCAACACGAATTCGCCGGGATGCAGGACGAACGGGTCGTCACCGGCCGGTTCGACCAGCGAGGTCAGGTCGTCCTGTTGCAGCGACGGGTCGATGTGGGTGTAGCGGGAGTTGTTGAACACCCGGAAGTACCGGTCCAACCGCACATCGATGCTGGACGGCTGGATCAAGGTCGGGTCGTACGGATCGAGCCCCAACCGGCCCTGGTCGATCTCAGACAGCAGGTCGCGGTCGGACAGCAGCATGCGCAGGAGCATAGTCGGGGGCACTCAGGGCTTCCCATCTCGCCGTCAGGAGAACCAGTGTCGTCATCACCAGCGCCGGATCTGGTCGTCGGCGTTCCGAAGGAGATCAAGGACAACGAGAACCGGGTCGCGATGCAACCCGACGGGGTGTACGAGTTGGTGCACGCCGGGCACCGGGTCGTCGTCGAGGTGGGCGCGGGTGTCGGGTCGCGGTTCACCGACGACGAGTACGCAGCGGCCGGCGCGACCCTGGTACCGACCGCCGACGAGGTCTTCGCCGCGGCCGACCTGATCGTCAAGGTCAAGGAGCCGGTGCCCGCGGAATATCACCGCTTTCGGCCGGGGCAGCAGCTGTTCACCTACCTGCATCTGGCGGCTGATCGGGGGCTCACCGAGTTCCTACTGGAGCGCCGGATCGACTCCATCGCCTACGAGACGGTGCAGACCGCGGACCGCAGGCTGCCACTGCTGACTCCGATGAGCGAGGTCGCCGGTCGACTCGCCGTGCAGGCCGCCGCGCACCATCTGGAGAGTCCGGCCGGTGGCGCCGGCATCCTGCTCGGCGGTGTGCCGGGTACCCCCGCCGCGCGGGTCACGATCATCGGCGGCGGGGTCTCCGGCACCGAGGCGGCCAAGATCGCGGTCGGGATGCGGGCCATCGTGCGCGTGTTCGACACCAATCCGGCTCGGTTGGCCTACCTGTCCGACATCTTCGAGGGCCGGGTGGACCTGGTGCAGCCGAACCGGGCCCGCACCGCCGCCTACATCGCCGAGTCGGACGTGTTGATCGGCGCAGTCCTGGTGCCGGGCGCCAAGGCACCGAAGCTGGTCAGTCGGGCGATGATCGCCAGCATGCGGCCGGGCAGCGTCGCCGTGGACATCGCCATCGACCAGGGCGGCTGCTTCGAGACCAGCCGCCCCACTACCCACTCGCATCCGACCTACGTCGAAGAGGGGGTCGTGCACTACTGCGTCGCCAACATCCCCGGCGCGGTCGCCCGCACCTCGACCTTGGCGCTGACCTCCGCGACGCTGCCGTACACCGTCCGGGTCGCCAACCTCGGCGTGCGGGCCGCCGCGGCCGCGGACCCGGCTCTGGCGTTGGGTTTGAGCACCGTGGCCGGGTCGTTGGTGAACCGGGCGGTCGCCGAGGCGCACGGGCTGCCGTACACCGACCCGGCCCAGTTGATCTGAGCCGGGTCGTGTCGCCCGGTGATCGCGGTTAGGCGGTCGGTGCGTCGCGGAGGCGCGCGTACTGCGCCCGCACCTGCGGTGTGGGTTCCGCGCTGAACGACGCCGTCGCCGGTCCGGCCCAATGGGGCGGCTGGTCGGTCCCGGCCAGTGCCCAGGCGGCCTGCCGGGCGGCGCCCAAGGCGACGTACTCCCCCGGCGCGGCGACCTCGACGGTGCGTCCGAAAATCGCCGGCGCCAGTTGCTGCACGGCGGCGCTGCGGGAGCCGCCGCCGATCAGGATCACACGACGCGGCGTGACGGCCAACGCGTCGACCACGTCGGCCAGCGAGCACAGCAACGCCTCCACCGCCGCTCGGGCGAGGTCCTCCCGGGTGGTCGACGAGGTCAGCCCGGAGAGCACGCCGGTGGCGTCGGGGCGGTTCGGGGTGCGCTCCCCGTCCAGATACGGCAGCAGGGTGAGGCCGTGGGCTCCGGGAACACCGGCCAGTGCAAGCCGGGCGAACTCGTCGTGGTCGACCCCCAACAGGGTTTCGACGGTGCTGAGGATCCGGGACGCGTTGACCGTGCACACCAGCGGCAGATAGCGGCCGGTGGCGTCGGCGAAGCCCGCGACCGAACCGGTGGGGTCGGCAGCCGGGTGGTCGGTGACGCAGTACGCGGCGCCGGAGGTCCCGATCGAGACCACAACGTCACCGTCCTCGAGCCCGAGACCCAGCGCGGCGGCCATGTTGTCGCCGGTACCGGCGGACAGCGCCGCCCCCCACGGGGTGGTGCCGACGATCTCGTTCGGCGCGGCCAGCCGAGGCAGCCGCACGTCATGCCCCAACGCCTGAGCGGCCAGTCGCGGCAGCCACTCCCGTTTCGCCGGCGAGTAGTAGCCGGTGCCGGACGCGTCGCCGTGGTCGGTGGTCTGCGCCGGTGAATCAGCCGACCCCGAAGGAGCACCGGCCAGCTTCCAGGTCAACCAGTCGTGCGGCAACAGCACGGTTTCGGTGCGGGCGGCGTTGTCCGGCTCGTGTTCGGCCAGCCAGGCCAGCTTGGTGACCGTGAACGACCCGGCCGGAATCGAGCCGATGGTCGCCGCACACGCCGCCGCACCGCCGAGGTCCTCGACGATGCGATCGACGTACCGGGCCGATCGAAGATCGTTCCAGAGCAGGGCCGGGCGGACCACCGCTCCGGCGGAATCCAGGCACACCATCCCGTGCTGCTGGCCGCCGACGCCGATCGCGGCGGCCCGCTCCAACAGACCGGAACCGGCCTGCTCCAGTGCATTCCACCAGGCCTGTGGATCGGCCTCGGTGCCGCCGGGGTGCGGCGCGGACGCCTCGTCGACGACGGTCCCGTCAGCGGCGTCCACCAGGACGACCTTGACCGATTGCGTGGAGGAGTCGATCCCCGCCACCAAGGTCGGCGACGACTGCCGTTCCTGCTGTGCAGTTGCCATGGCGCTTACCGCGCACCCAGCGCGTGCTCGACGGCCAGCTGGTTGAGCTGAACGAATCCGAAGCCGCGCTCACCGGCGGTGTCGGCGTCGAAGTCCTCGAACGAACCGGTGTCGGCCAACAGGTCGGCCACCGATTCGCCCGCAGCCAGCGTCGGCTCGGCGAGTTCGAGCACACCCGACTCGGCCATTGCCGCCTGTACCTCGGGGTCCGCCCGGAAGGCCAGCGCCCGTTCCTTCAACAGCAGGTAGGTGCTGATGTTGGCCTTCGCCGAATTCCACACCCCGGTGTAGTCCTCGGTACGGGACGGCTTGTAGTCGAAGTGCCGGGGGCCGTCATACTTCGGACCGCCGCCGGGGAAGCCGTTCTCGATGAAATCGACGGTGAAGAACGCGGACAGCAGGTCGCCGTGTCCGAACACCAGATCCTGGTCGTACTTGATCGACCGCTGGCCGTTGAGGTCCAGGTGGAACAGCTTCCCGGCCCACAGCGCCTGGGCGAGCCCGGTGGTGAAGTTCAGTCCCGCCATCTGCTCGTGCCCGGTCTCGGGGTTCACTCCCACGATGTCGCCGTGCTCAAGCTGGGCGATGAAGGCGAGTGCGTGCCCGACAGTCGGCAGCAGGATGTCGCCGCGGGGCTCGTTCGGCTTGGGCTCCAGGGCGATTCGCAGCGAGTAGGACTTGTCCTTGATGTATCCGGCGACCGTGTCGACGCCCTCGCGGTAGCGGTTCAGAGCAGCGTTGACGTCCTTGGAGCCGTCGTATTCGGCGCCTTCGCGGCCACCCCACATCACGAACGTCTCGGCACCGAGTTCAGCGGCGAGGTCGATGTTGCGGAGCACCTTGCGCAGCGCGTAGCGGCGGACCGTGCGGTCGTTGGAGGTGAAGCCGCCGTCCTTGAACACCGGGTGGGTGAACAGGTTGGTGGTGATCATCGGAACCGTGATGCCGGTCTCCTGCAGGGCTTTCCGGAAATCAGCCAAGATCCGGTCCCGGGTGGCGGTGTCGGATCCGAAGGGGATCAGGTCGTCGTCATGGAAGGTGACACCCGCTGCGCCGATCTCGGCGAGCCGGTGCACTGCTTCGATGGGGTCCAACGGGGCGCGGGTGGCGTCGCCGAAGGGATCACGGCCCTGCCAGCCGACGGTCCAGAGGCCGAAGGAGAAGCGATCGGCGGGGGTGGGGGTCAGTGGCATGGACATGACTTCCTTGTCGAGTCGGGGGCCGGCAGTCGAGAGTGCCGCCGGGTTGCGGGATCGGGCTGGGGATCGGGCCGGGAGATCTGGCCGGTCCCATCCTCCAACCAGTCAGTCCGCAATTAGTACGTTCACTGAACTTATCTCCTCGACGGGATAAGGTCAAGGGGTGACCGAAATCGGACGATGGGGGTCGTCTCCCGCCGGGTCGCCGCGGGGGGCCAACCCCGCCCGACAGGCGTCACTGCGTGAGCACAACCTGAGTTTGCTGCTCAGTCGGATCACCCGCAGCGCCGGCCCGCCTTCCAGGGCTGATCTGGCAGTGGCGACCGGGCTCACCCGCACCACGGTGTCCGCATTGGTAGATCAACTGATCGCGGGTGGGCTGGTGGCCGAACTGCCCCTGCTGCGCTCGTTGAAGGCGGGCCGTCCGGCGGCGCCACTGGTCGCCGCGAACGGCACCATGGCCGCGGTCGGTGTGGAGGTCAATGTGGACTTCATCGGTGTCCGAGTGCTCGATCTGAGCCGAGCCGCGCTGGCCGAACAGATCGTCGTCCGGGACTCGCGCAACACCGACCCCAGCTCAGTACTGTCGGATCTGGCTGACCTCTACCGGATCACCCTCGACTGCCTGCCGAGACCGCTCCCCGTCGCCGGCATCTGCCTGGCGGTGCCGGGGCTGGTGGACGCCGGGCGCGGACCGCTCCGGCTGGCGCCGAACTTGCATTGGGACGACGTCGACGTGCTGGGGATCCTGGGCCGACTGCTCAAGATCGACGACGTTCCCCTGACGGTCGCCAACGAGGCGAACCTGGCCGCGCACGCCGAGGAGGCTGCCCTGCAGCACATCGGGATGCGCTCGTTCTTCTACCTCTCCGGCGAGATCGGCATCGGCGGCGCTCTCGCCGGGCCTGAGGGGTCAGCATCCGGAGCGCACGGGTGGAGTGGTGAGATCGGGCACACCACCATCGATCCCGGCGGCCGAGCATGCAGCTGCGGCGCCACCGGGTGCCTGGAGCAGTACGCGGGCCAGGACGCTCTGCTGCAGCGAGCCGGGCTGCGGACCGACCAGTCGCTGGCCGAGCTCCTGGAGCTGTCCGAGCGCGGATCATCGGCCGCCCTGGCCGCCCTCGGGGAGGCAGGTACCGCGTTGGGAGTGGCCTTGGCCAACGCGGTGAACCTGCTCGACGTCGACACCGTCGTCCTCGGCGGCGTCTACGCACCGCTGGCCGAACAGCTGATCCCGGCCATCGAACGGCAACTGCAGCAGCGGGTGCTGTGGCACCGGTGGGCACCGACCCGGGTGCAGGCCGCCGTGGTCCGCGACCACGCCGCCCTCACCGGCGCCGCCCTCGCCGTGTTGGACGCGGTCGTCGCCGATCCCACTTCGTGGATGGCCCGGTCACAGCCTCCACGGTGAGTCGGGCCCAGCACCGTCGGCCCAGCACCATCAGGCCCAGCACCGTCAGGCTCAGCACCGTCAGGCCCAGCGACCGACCTCAGCGACCCGGCTCAGCGGTCGACCCCGGCGTTGCCGCCGCCGACGAGGCTGAGGACCTCGGCCTTGGTGACCATGCTGTTGTCGCCGGGAGTCGTCATGGCCAGCGCGCCGTGCGCGGCACCGCACTCCACGGCGGTCTGCAGGGGCAGGCCTTCCAGCAGCCCGTAGATCAGCCCGGACGCGAAGGAGTCGCCGCCGCCGACACGATCCAGGATGTCCAACCGCTCGCGGTGCGTGGCGTGGACGAGGCCTTCGGTCGCCGACCACGCCAGCGCGCCCCAATCGTTGACGTTCGCGGAGTGCACCTTTCGCAGCGTCGTCGTGATCACCTTGAGGTTGGGGTGATCCGCTGCGGCCGTCGCGATCATCGACGTGAGCCCGTCGACCACCGTTGCGGCCGGGGCCTTCTCGGCAACCGCATCCGTGTCGCCGATACCGAGCCCGAGGCCGATCATCACGTCGATGTACGGCGCGATCTCTCGGTTCACCTCCCGCGCCTTCTCCTGTCCGCCCTGCGAGCGCCAGAGGCTGGGTCGGTAGTTGAGGTCGTAGGACACGACCGTGCCGTGCCTCTTCGCCACCGTCACCGCCTCGACGAGGACCTGCGCCGTGGTCGCACTCAGGGCGGCGAAGACCCCTCCGGTGTGCAGCCAGCGGACGCCGAGCTCACCGAAGAGGTGATCCCAGTCGACATCGCCGGGTTTGAGTTGGGAGGCGGCGGTCAGGGCGCGGTCGGAGACGCCGACGGCACCCCGCACCCCGAAGCCGCGTTCGGTGAAATTCAGCCCGTTCCGCACCTCGCGACCGACGCCGTCAAAGGGCATCCACCGGATGAAGGATGTGTCGACACCGCCCTGCAGGATGAGATCCTCTACGAGACGGCCGATCTCGTTGTCCGCCAGCGCCGTGACGATCGCAGCGCGCAGCCCGAAGGCCCGACGCAGTCCGCGACTGACGTTGTACTCGCCACCACCCTCCCACGCCTGGAACGTGCGGGCCGTGCGGATGCGCCCCTCGCCGGGATCCAGCCGAAGCATCACCTCACCGAGGGAGACCACGTCATAGCGGCACTCGGAGGCGGGTCGGATCGTCAGGTCGGACACGGTCGGGCTCCTTCATCAAGTCGAGGGTGGATGGGTGTCAGCGAAGCCGAGCAGCGAGCGCGACCGCGTCGGCTGTCAGCCGCGTGATGGCAGCGAAGTCACCGGCTCGGATGAGATCGCGGGAGACCATCCAGGACCCGCCGACCGCAGCGACCGACTCGACATCCAGGTATTCGTGGAGGTTCTCGGGGCCGATGCCGCCGGTCGGGACGAAGCGCACGGCACCGAAGGGTCCGGCGAGTGCGGCGATCGCCGCAGCGCCGCCCGAAGTGCCCGCCGGGAAGAACTTCACGGTAGTCACGCCGAGCTCGAGGGCGGCCTGAATCTCGGTGGCCGTGACCGCACCGGGCAGCACCATCACCCCGTGCTCCTGGCAGCGCTCCACGACGGCTCGGTTCAAGCCGGGGGACACGACGTAGCCGGCGCCGGCGGCAACGGCCTGGTCGACCTGCGCGGGGGTGAGCACGGTGCCGGCCCCGACGAGGATGTCGCCCCGCGCGGCCATCGCCCGAATCGCGTCCAGTGCGGCGGCGGTCCGAAACGTCACCTCGGCGACGGGCAGCCCGCCGGACACCAGCGCTGCGGCCAGGGGGTCGGCGTCGGCTGCGTCGTCGAGCACGACGACCGGGACGAGCCGGGCGGCGCTCAGGGCGGCAAGGGTGTCCATATTACTTCCATTTCGCTAGGCGGAACTGCTGGTGCGCTACGCGAAACCAGTATGGCATGGCTCGGATCTCGGAATCCAGAGCGGCGTTCTACTGGGGACGGCTCAGTCCGCGTGGCGGGGCGGTCACGCGTTTTTTACGCAGGCCTATTCCGCGCGACGGTGCGCCGTCACGCGCGTTTTCCACGCAGACTCAGCCCACCGGCGGCAGATGTAGCCCGTCGGGTAGCCGGGCCGGCAGCACCCGCCCCATCTGTTCGCACAACCAGATGATTCGGTCGGGCGTCATCCGGTCGGCCGGCGCGGTGATGCTCACGGCCGCAATCGCCGCCCCTGAGCGCAGCAGTGGCACCGCCACGCAACTGATCCCGGCCTCGTTCTCCTGCTCCTCGGTGGCGAAGCCCGTGATTCGCGCCCGCTCGATGACCTGCCAGGCGTGCTCCGGGTCGCCCGCGGACTCCCCGGCAGCCCGCAGGTATTCGGCGAGCGCCGCTCGGTCGGTGCGGCGGTAGGCCAACATGGCCCGACCCAGGGCGGTCGTCACCGCCGGGCTTCGCCGCCCGATCGCCGACCAGACGCGGATCGCCCGCTCCGGCTCGACCTTGTCCAGATATAGAACATGACTCCCGCTCAACACACCGAGGTGGACCAGTTCGCCGACCTCCGCAGACAACAGCATGAGAGCCGGGTGCAGCAGCACCGGCAGGTTCTCGTCGCTGAGGAAGTCGTCGGCCAACACCATGGCGGCGGAGCCGAGCCGGTAGCTCCCCGAGACAGAGTCCTGGGTGACGAAGCCACGGAACCGGAGTGCCGACAGGGTGCGGTGGGCCGTGGTCTTGTTGAGACCCAGTTCGCCGGCGAGCTCGACCAGGCCGATTCCGTGGGCGCCGGCCCGAGCGAGAACCTGGAGCGCGAGCAGGGCACGGTCGATGCTCTCCACCGGGGAAGTCGGTGTCATGGTCGTCTCGGGCACGTGCCCAGCGTAGGAGCGAGCCCGGGCGCCCGTGGCCGGCGCCTCGGGACCACCCAGCGGAAGGGCCCGCCGACCCGGCGATTATCAGTTCTCCGTCCTCGCCGCTCGTCGGGTGCGTCGGTGCGAGTCGGCGACTTCTGCGATCATCTCCAGCGCGTGCCGCGCTGTGACGATTCGGTCTGCCACCGAGGTGCTCGCAGGCCCGCAGGTGATCTTCACCCCGAGGAACCCGGGCTCCGCCCCACCGGCGGCGGCGATCGTCTCGGAGATCTCCTCGACACCGAGCAGACTCTCGGCCCAGTCGGACGGCGCCGAACCGGCGCCGCGCGGCGCGATGTGGCCGTCGGCCCACGGTCCGCCCCAGTCCCCCGCGACTGCGCTCGCGCCCGAGAACATCAGCCCCGCCAGGCGGCCGGTGCGGGCTGCGAGCCTCACGTGCCGGGGCGGCGTTCGCGTGGAGCGACCCTCGATGGCGGACCTGCCCCAGTTGACGCACAGACCGAGGCGAACGTCATCAACAGCCTCGACAACGGCCGACTCCTCGCCGATCTCGAGAACCCCTTCGCCGGCGGCGGCCGGGACGCGCCGCGTCGCAAAGCTCCACGGCGGCACCGGTGGCATCGACGTCGCGCAACTCCCTCCAAGAACCGCCGGGGCGCCGCGGTCCTGAGGATCACCACGAACCAACATTCGTCGGTCGAGCGGACCACCGGAGTGCTGTAGTTCTCGCGACCCATGGCACCATCGTCGACGTGGCAAGCGGATCCGCCGAGGAGCAACACCTGCGTGACCTCGCGCGGCTGCGCGATCTAGCACGACTGCGCCGGGTCCGCGATCGAATGGACCGGGAGTACGCCCAACCGCTGGACGTCGAGGCGCTGGCCCGCGGCGCACACATGTCGGCCGGACATCTGAGCCGAGAGTTCAAGGCGGCGTATGGCGAATCGCCCTACGCCTATCTGATGACGCGACGGATCGAACGCGCGATGGCGCTCCTGCGCCGCGGCGACCTCAGTGTCACCGACGTGTGTTTCGCGGTCGGTTGCTCCTCGCTGGGCACTTTCAGCACCCGCTTCACCGAACTTGTCGGCGTGCCGCCCAGCGTCTACCGACAACAGGAGACGAATGCGACGGCGGGCATGCCGTCGTGTGTCGCCAAGGAGATCACCCGACCGGTCAGGAATCGAGAAGCGACTGCTCCCAGCGCGCCGCTAGCGTGAACGACATGGACCTCACCATTCAATGGACCTTCCTCCCCCAGGACGATCCGGACGCCGCACTGGCCTTCTATCGCGACACCCTCGGATTCGAGGTGCGCAACGACGTCGGCTACGCCGGGATGCGGTGGATCACCGTCGGCCCCGCCGACCAGCCCGGCACCGCCGTCGTGTTGGAGCCGCCCGGCGTCGGCCCCGGCGTGACGGACGACGAGCGCCGCACGATACGCGAGATGATGGCCAAAGGCAGCTACGCCCGGCTCGTACTGGCCACCGACGACCTCGACGGCACCTTCGACCGCTTACAGGCCGGCGGCGCGGAGGTGGTTCAGGAGCCCACCGAGCAGACTTACGGCATTCGCGACTGCGCCTTCCGCGACCCCGCGGGAAATCTGATCCGGATCAATCAGCGGAGCTGACCGGGCGGCCATCGCCGCGGACGGGGTGGGGTTGCCCGCCCGCGGACGATGCCGAACACTTCCAATGACCGTCGTGCCGATCCGCGGCGGCACCGCGGAAGGACACCCCTGGCCATGAGTCCTGTTGACATGCAGTCACTACCGTCTGAGCTGACACCTCCATCCGGCCGGCAATACGAAATCGGGCTCGGCGAACAGCGAGCGGTCATCGCCGAAGTGGGTGCGGCGCTGCGGCTGTATGCAGTCGGCGGTCGAGATGTGGTCGTCCCCTTCGGCGAGGACGAGATCGCGCCCGCCTACCACGGGGCGGTGCTGCTCCCGTGGCCGAACCGGTTGCGCGACGGGCAATACACCTTCGACGGACGGGACTATCAGGTCGCGGTGACCGAACCGGCCCGGCAGACCGCGCTGCACGGCCTCGTCTGCTGGGAGCGGTGGGGTTTGGTCGAACACACCCAGACCGCCGTCCGGCTCGTCGTCGACATCGTTCCCACACCCGGCTATCCCTTCCCTGTGCGCGCCGAAATCGATTACGAGTTGACCGACGAGGGCCTCGAGATCACCGTGACTGCGACGAATCTCGGTACCCGAGCCGCCCCATACGGCGTCGGATTCCATCCGTGGTTGTCGCCCGGCGCGGGCAGCCTCGACGACTGCGTGCTCCGACTCGACGCCGAGGCGTGGATTGCCACCGACGAGCGGCTGCTGCCCACGGGAGTCGCGGCATTGCCAGGCGAGTTCGACTTCCGCCGGCCGCGGCTGCTCGGATCCACCGCACTCGACGACGCCTTCGTCGACGCGACCTACGTCGACGGTCGCTCGCGGGTGCTACTGACCGGCGCGGACGGCCGGACCGCCGCGATCTGGATGGACGAATCGCTGCCGTGCTGGCAGCTGTGCACCGGGGACGGGATCGACGCCGCCGCCTACGTCCGGACCGGGCTGGCCGCCGAACCGATGACCTGCGTCGCCGACGCGTTCCGCACCGGCGACAACCTCATCAAACTGGCACCCGGCCAGAAGCACACCGTTCATTGGGGGCTGACCCTCCGCTGACACGACCGATCAGCCCGCCGCCGGCCGCTGACGATAGGCTGCGCGGGCGACGAGGGAGTGGCGATGAGATTCGGCTTGGTGGGAACGGGACCGTGGGCGAACCTGGCACACGCGCCGGGGCTGGCGGCTGCCGCCGGGGTGGAACTGGTCGGGGTCTGGGGACGGCGTCCCGCCGAGGCAGCCAAGCTGGCCGATCGACTCGGTGCTGCGGCCTACGACGACTACTCGGCGATGCTTACCGACGTGGATGCGGTGGCGTTCGCCGTCCCGCCGAACATCCAGACCGAGATGGCACTGGACGCCGTCGCCGCCGGTAAGCACCTGCTGCTGGACAAACCGATCGCCCTGGACGTCGACGGAGCCCGCCGATTGGTCGACGCGGTCACCGCCGCCGGTGTCGCCTCGGTCGTCTTCTTCACCGACCGATTCGTGCCCGCCTCCCGGGTCTGGTTTGACAACGCAAGCCGAGACGGTGTTCTGGGCGGCTGGATGCGCTGGTTCAGTGCGCTGCAGGAGCCGGACAATCCCTTCGGCGCCGCTCAATGGCGGCACGAACGCGGTGCGCTGTGGGACATCGGTCCACACGCGCTGTCCACGCTCTCGACCGCGCTCGGCCCGATCGACTCGCTGGTCGCCGTCGCGGGCACCGGCGACCTGGTCATCCTCACGCTGCGCCACGCGTCCGGGGCGACCAGCACGGCCACCCTGTCGCAGTTCGCCCCACCCGCCGCAGTCTGCTTCGAGGCGGCGGTGTGGGGCGAACACGGCTTGTCCGTCATGCCGGGTCGCCCCGACGGCGGGCAAGTCGACGCGCTGCAGTTGGCCGCCGAGGAACTGGTGGCGGCCGCGCAGTCCGGTGACCGACATCCCGTCGACGTGGTCTTCGGGGCCCGGGTCGTCGAGTTGCTCGCCGACGCCCAGCGACAGGTCGACGCCCAGCGTTGACTCGACGTCAGGCGCGCAGCCGGTACACCGTCGCGGTGTCGGTCGCACGGCCGACCACCGACAGCCGCGCACCGACCTGTGGTTGCACCCGCACGCTGGCCACCCCGGCGCCGCCGAAGACGTCCACCACTCCGGCGTCGACCAGAATGCGAAGCTCGGTGTCGACGACCGGGACGGAGACGTCCGGTCGACCGGGCCGACGCAGGAGGCAGGTCCCGTCACCGTGCTGGACGGTCAGTAGTGACTCGGAGTCGGTACTGATCTCGACGACTGCGGCGGCCGCGGCGTCCAACCGCAGGTCGAGTCCGGAATCCACCCGGATGCCGCCCACGGTCCCGGTTGCGACCGGTTCGCGACGCCCATCCAAATCCGGGTGCGGCGCCAGCCGCACCGTGCGGTCCTCGTTGATCGACGCCACCATCGGCACCGACAACGCGCCTGCCCAGGACCGGGATGCATTGTCGTGATCGGCGTTCTCGCGGAGCCAGAACATCAGGCACGGCCGGCCGTCCTTGTCGGCGAAAAACGTCGTCGCGTAGGACACCTCGTCATGGGTCAGCCGCGACCAGCGGTCCGGCGTGAAGGTGGAACCGTCGTAGCTCCCCACGGCTGCCGCGACATAGTGCAGGGTGTCGGCGTCCCACACGGAGACCGCCAGCACCCAGTCGTCGCCGACCTGGAAGAGCTGCGGACACTCCCACATCGTTCCGGTCCAGACGCCCTCCCTGTCCGACGACGGTCGCGAACAGACCACACCGTCGTAGGTCCACGACCGGCGGTCGCTTGAGGAGTACTGCACCGCGAGGCCCGTCCCGTCGGAGATGCCGACGCCGACGATCATCTTCCAGCACGCATCCTCTCCCTCGCCGGTGGCGAAGATGCACGGATCACGAAACACGTCCGCACTCAGCTGCGCGGGCGGCCCGTCGATCACCACGTCCGCTTCGGTCGAGGTCCACTGCAGCAGTTCGGCGTCCGGGTGCGCCACCGCCACTCGACCCAAGCTCCAGTCCGTGGGCAACGCGCCCTGCACGCTGGTGTAGAAGATCGTCGGTCGCCCGTCCTCCAGCACCACAGCACCAGTCCAGCAGCCGGTTTCGTCGGCGTGCGGCGCCAGCGCGACCGGTTGGTGCGTCCAGGAGACCAGGTCCGGGGAGGTCGCATGGCCCCAGTGAATGTTCGGCGCCCACTCGTTGCCGTCCGAGATGTGCTGGTAGAAGAGGTGATACCGACCGTCGACCCAGCAGAGGCCGTGCGGGTCGTTCAGCCAGCCACTCGGCGGGGTGAAGTGGAAGGCGGGTCGAATCTCGACTTGCGACCCCGTCGGCTGATCGGTGGTGGCCGTCATCCCTTGACACCCGACGATGCGATGGAGTTGATGAATGCGCGCTGGAACGCGATGAAGAGCGCCAGCACCGGAAGGGTGATCATCGATGCGTAGGCCATCAACTGACCCCAGGACACATTGAGCTGTTTGAAGTAGTCGATGCCGACCATCGCCGGTCGCAACTCCTCCGACTGGACCACCATCAGCGGCCACAGGTACGAGTTCCAGGCCGGTAAAAAGGTCAGGATGGCGACCGTGGCGATCGCCGGGCCGGAGAGCGGCATCACGATCTTGCGGTAGATCATGAACCAGCCGGCACCGTCGACGGTTGCGGCCTCGTCCAATTCCTTCGGGATGGAGTCGAAGAATTGGTAGAAGAGGTAGATCGAGAATGCGTTGGCGACGAACGGCAGGATCTGCACCTGATAGGTGTCGAGCCAACCGAAGGAGAAGCCGTTCGCGTCCAACCACGGCAGCTTGTTCACCCACCACAGCAGCGGCAGCGCCAGCGTCTCGAAGGGCACGATCAAGGTCGCGATGATGATCGTCAGCAGGACCTTCTTGCCGCGGAAGTTCAACCGCGCCAGAGCGAATGCCGCCAGCGAGTTCACCAGTAGGCCCAGCACGACCGTGCTGACCGAGATGATGATCGAATTGGTGATGAAGGTCCCGAAGGGGACCCGGTCGAACACCGCGGAATAATTGTCGAAGCTGAAGTTGCCGGCCGGCAGGAACGCCTTGATGGAGCCGAGATCACTGAAGATCTGGTCATCGGGCTTGAACCCGGACACGATCATGAACAGCAGGGGCAGCCCGAAGACGAAACACAGCAGGATGCGGCCTGCATAGCCCACCGCGAACCCGACCCGGCCCTGGCGTTGGTAGGGCGCGTGCGGGGTGGTCTCGGCGACGTGCGCCAGATGGTCGTCGGGATTGACGGTGTCCGTCCCGGTGCCAGAGGTGTCAATGGTGCTCATCGCGCGTCCTTATCCCGGGTGAGGTAACGCTGGACCATCGAGACGGCCAGCACGAGAACGAAGAAGACCAGCGAGATCGCCGAGGCGTACCCGGTCTGCTGTTGGGCGAAGCCGGCTCGCACGGCCTGGTAAACCACGGTGGTGGTGCTGTCCAGCGGACCACCCTGGGTCATCACGTTGATCTGGGTGAAAAGGGCCAGCGCCGAGATGGTGATGGTGATCAGGATGAATGTTCTGGTCTGCTTCAGGCCGGGCCAGGTCACCCACCGGAACTGCTGCCAGGCGGTCGCACCGTCCAGGGAGGACGCCTCGTACAACGACGGTGAGATGGTCTGCAGACCCGACAGCCAGATCACCATGTGGAATCCGACGTTCTGCCAGATCGACATGAAGATGATGGCCGCCAGCGCGGTGTTGGAGTTGCTGAGCCAGTCCGGACCTTCGATGCCGATCTTCGCCAGCAGGCTGTTGATCAGGCCGGTCGGCTGGTACATGAACTGCCACAGCATGGCGATGACCACCATCGAGGTGACGACCGGGAGGAAGTACACGGTGCGGAAGAAGTTGACCCCGCGCACCTTGACGTTGATCAGCGACGCCAGGCCCAGTGCGAAACCGGCCTGCAACGGCACCACGAACAACGCGAAGACGACCGTGTTGCGCAGCGACTTCCAGAAGACGCCGTCCTGCATCAGCCGGGTGAAGTTGTCGAAGCCGATCAGCGAGATGGGTTCCGGGGAAACGAGCTTGGCGTTGGTGAAGGCGAGCGCGAAGGTCAGCGCGATCGGCACGATCACGAAGGTGGCCAACAGCACGGTGGCCGGGGCGACCATCCAGGCGCCGACGGCGGTCTGCGAGCGGGCGGGGCGGGATCCGCGGCGGTTGCCGCGAGCGACTGCGTTGGGTGGGACGGGGGGGCGGAATGTCACGGACTGGCTCATGCGGGTCTCCTTCGTTGACCCAGGGACCGTGCCTGCGCTCGCGGTGAGCGCAGGCACGGTCAGTTCAACGGATCAGGAGGTGGGGGTGAAGAAGTTGTTCGACTTCTGGTTGGCGTCGATGTCGGCGACGGCCTTGTCCAGCGCACTCTTCGGATCCGCGCCGTTGATGATGTCCTGCGCGGTCTTGGTGAACACGGTGGCGATGAACGGGTAGCCGGGGGTGGCCGGGCGGATCTCGGCGAACTTCGACGAGAACTGGCGGAAGATGTCGTACTGGCCGCCGGGCTCGTAGCCCTTCACGGTGGCAGCGGCAGCGTCGGTGGCCGGGATGTTGAAGGTGGCGGTGGCGACGGATGCGACGTACTTGTCCTGGGCGGCGAACTTCATGTAGTCCATGGCCGCGGCCTGGTTGTTGCAGCCCGAGCTGACTGCCCACTGCCAAGAACCGCCACCGACCTTGGCGCCGTTGCCGAAGTCGACCGGCGGCAGGAACAGCACGTCGTCGCCGAACTTCGCCTGCAGGTTGGAAGCGGACCACTGGCCCGTCCACAGGATGGCGCTCTTGCCGTTCGCGAAGTCGGCGGCGGCGTCCTTGCCGGTGATGGCGGAGGTGTAGCCGTCGGTCACCATCGAGCGGAACCACTCAGCCCACTTGACGGCGGCGTCGCTGTTCAGCGCGCCGTCAGCCGACTTGTAGTCGGTGCGGTTGATCAGATCGCCTCCGAAGCTCTGCAGCATCGGCGAGTACGCGTACGGCCACCATTCACCGGTGGCGCCGGTGCCCATGTCGAAGGTGGTCGGATACTTCCCGGAGGCCTTGATCTTCTTCAGGGCGGCGTTGAACTCGTCACCGGTCCATGGGTTGTCGATGTCGGGCACCCGGATGCCGTTGGCGTCGAGGATCGACTTGAGGGTGACCAGCGCGAGGGACACGTCGTAGAAGCCGTACGAGTAGGTCTTGTCGTTGTACTTGCCGACCGTCGACGGCAGGAACTTCGCGAGCGTCTCGTCCAGGCCGGTCAGCGGCGACAGGTAATTGGCCCAGGCCCAGTTGGGTACGTTCGGCCCGTCGACGTCGAGGATGCAGGGCAGGTTCTTGGAGGCTGCGGCGGCGGTGACGGACTGGTTGTAGGAGTCCTGCGGGAACGCCTGCACCTCGACCTTGTTCTTGCTCTGGCTCTTGTTGTAGTCGTCGACGATCGCCTGGATGGACGCCAGTTCCTTGACGTTGCCTGCGTTGTGGGTCCAGAGCTTCAAGGTGCTGGTGTCACCGCCGCTCGAGGAGCTGCTGCTCCCCTTGCTGCAACCGGCGAGAGTGAGCGCGACGGCTGTCGCGACGCCGGCGGCGACGACGCGCTTGATGGTGGTGTTGACCACTGGATTCCTCCGTGTTGTCAGTCCGGCAGCACCGCCGGACTCGTGAGTTCCCGAACCGGCATCGGCGCCGACTCGGTATAGACCCGGCGGTGACGCCGCCGGGGGTGTTTCGGGCAGCCCGGAACAAGCTCCGGGCGGGTGTGTTGTTCAGCCCGGCAGATCGCGGGTGTGGTGCGAACCTCCGCGACTGCGAGGTTCGGGTGGTTCCATGGGCGGACACGCGCACGGACGGGCTATGGGTGACCGGCGGTCACAGGCGGGCTATGGGTGACCGGCGGTCACAGGCGGGCTATGGGTGACCGGCGGTCACAGGCGGGCCGGTGGCCCGACGGATCCACGACGGACCAGGGGGCACGGCAACAGGGCGTGGACGACGGGTTCGTCGTGGTCGCCGTTGATTCGGCTCAGCAGGTTCTTGACCGCCCACTCGCCCATCTCGTAATGCGGCAGACGCATGGTGGTCAATCCCGGCCTCAGGTTGGACGCGATGAGTTCCTGGTCGTCGAATCCGACGATTGACAGGTCGTCCGGAATCGACAGACCCAGGTGCGCGGCGGCCTGGTACGCGCCCATCGCGACCCGGTCGTTGAAGCAGAAGACCGCCGTCGGACGCGTGTGGTCGGCCAGCATCGGAACCAGCACCTCGAACCCGCCGTCCGAACCGTTCGGGTCGGTCGTCACGACGAGGGACGGGTCGAACGGAATCCCGTACACCTCGAGTGCCTGCTTGTAGCCGATCAGGCGACCCCGAGGCGCCGGGAAGTCCTCCCAGTTGTTGAGGAACCCGATCCGCCGATGGCCGTGCGCCAGCAGTTCCTCGACAGCGGCACGGGCGCCGCCGATCTCGTCGGGGACCACGGAGCTGAACTCGTCGGCTTCGGTGCGCGCGTCGAGCAGCACCGCGCGTTGTTCGCGGAGCCGGCTGGGCGGTTTGACGATGTGGTGGAACATCGAGGCGTAGACGACGCCATCCACCTGCCGGTCGATCAACGCCTCCAGCTCGCGATCCTCCAAATCGGGGTCGCCGCCGGAGGTCAGCAGCAGCAGCAGGAAGCCGGCCTCGGCGGCCGCGTCCTGAGCGCCGACGATCATCCGGCCGGCATAAGGGGTGGTGGCGATGTTATCGGAGAGGAATCCGATGGTGTGCGACCGCTGGGTGCGCAGCCCCTGCGCGAGCCGATTGGGGCGGTAGTTCAGCTCCGCGGCGGCGCTGCTGATCCGCTCCTTCGTCGCCTCGCTGATTCGCTTACCCGGGACCGCATTGAGCACATTGGAGACGGTTGCCGACGACACCCCAGCGAGACGAGCCACATCTCGCAGCGTGGTCTTCGGCTCCATTACCGGCTCCCTCTCCCTTGAGTTCGATTTAGGCTAATCGTTTAACCTGACAGCGCTTACTGTGCCTCATCCCGCCTGCTCCCGTCAACAGCAGTACTCCAGGATCACGCTTTCGAGCTAAATGAGGCCCGACTCACGCGTGGTGTGGCCTGGTTGGGCACGAGCCAGCGCAGATTCGGTGGACGAATGCGGGGTTTCACCCTCGGATGGACTACGCGCGGGCCGGATTTCGGCTGCCGAGGCCCAAATGCCTAATCGATTTTCGTGGTGGGCGGCACAGTTGGGTGCGTGCTGGGTCGGCAACGCGTGGTGTTGGCCACCGGTACTCCCCGCAGCACTCTGACCTGCACAGACGACGCATGTCCGGTGTCACCGCCGGTCGTGCGCTGAGCTCCTCCGAAGCATCCCCTGTCGGTGCTGGCGGGCAGCACGCTGAGCCGGGCATTCGTCAGACCTCGGGCGTCGCTGCGGCAGCACGCTGAGCCGGGCAGTCGTCAGACCTCGGGCGTCGGCGCGGCAGCACGCTGAGCAGGGCAGTGGCAGACCTCGGGCGTCGAGCCCGCAACTTGGCCCACCGAATCGTTCCCAGCCCACGATGCAGCGTCGGCGAAGAACGATTGCTTCGGCAAGGTTCATTCCAGCCCGCCCCGCGCTTGCAGCTCACCCCGTCAGTTCCCGACCCGCCCGGTCCCCCACCAGCGCAGTTCGGCTCGGTGCACCCGGCCCGGGCAACCCCGGCAGCCACGCGACTGGCGACCCTCATCGGGACGAACCGGCCGGCGCACAAGTTAGCCCAACGAATCGTTCCCAGCCCACGATGCAGCGTCGGCGAAGAACGATTCGGTGGGCAACGTTGCCGTCCGACCGGCCCCCTGCCGTTGCACCCGATCGCAAACCCGTCGTTGGACCGGTTCATCCCGCCGGCGCAACGGATGGCCCGACCGGTGGGGGGTCAGCCGTAGACCAGATGCACCAGGACGGGGAGCAGGGCGGTGGTGGCGAGGGCGTTGAGCACCATGCCGGCGCTGGACCAACCGCCTACCTCGGCGCCCTCTTGCAGCGCACGGGCTGTCCCGATGCCGTGCGCCGAGACCCCGATCGCGAATCCGCGCGCCCGCGGATCACGGACGCCCACCAGATTCAGCAGGGAGGGGCCGACGACAGCGCCGACCACTCCGGCAGTGGCGGTGAAAACTGCGGCCAACGGCGCCGGTGAGCCGATCGCCCCGGCCAGGCCGAGCGCCACCGGAGTCGTGACGGACTTGGTCAGCAGAGCGAGCACGATCGGATGGTCGGCGCCCAACGCGACAGCTAGCAGCCAGACACTGGCGATTGCCACAATGCAGCCGGTCCCCAGCGAGACGAGAACCGGGATCAGCGCGGCGTGCAAACTGCGTCTCGCGTGTACCAGTGGCAGAGCCAGCGCGACGGTGGCCGGACCGAGGAGCAGGTGAATCGGCTGCACCGCTGCGAAGTAGTGGTCGTAGTCGATGCCGAGCAGTCCGAGCAGAACCGCGACTACGACGATCGTCAGCATCACTGGGGTCAAAAGCGGGTGCCGGTGAAATCTTCGATGCACAGCGACCGCGCCGGCGTAGGTGCCGACGGTGAGCCCGATCGCGAAGATCGGTGCGTCCACAACGGTGCTTCGCAGGACGTCGCTCATCGCGGTCCCACTCGTCGCGTCGCTCGTCGTCCCGGTCGTCCGAGCAGCAGTTGCAGCAACCCGCCGGTGCTGAGCAAAGTTACTGCCCACGAGCCCGCAAGCGCCACGACGACCGCCAGCAGATTCTCACCCAACTGCGGGAGGTAGCTCACCACGCCGACCCCGGCCGGAACGAACAGCAGCGGCAGCACTTCGAGAAGGGAGTCGGCCGCCGGTGCCACACGCTCCTGCCGCCAGACCCGTCCGCGACGCCCTGCGAGGAGTGCCCCGGCGAGAAGAACGAGCCCGACCACCGCGCCGGGGATCTGCCAACCGATCAGCGCGGTGATGAGCATGCCGATCAGTTGGAATGCGATCAGCACCGCGAAGGAGCCGATCCAGGCCGGGGCGTCGCGCAGCGGACGAGGTGTCGTCACCGCTCGGTTCGCGGTAACAGGTTTGCGATCATCCGCTGATCCTGTCAAAGCTGTTTCCCTGTTCTCGCGGCGGCCGTCCAGCGCCGTCGCCCGGCCACGCACGTTCCGGCATGTGCGGGTGCGGGGGCAGGTGCGGGTACGGGCACCTGGGCAGTGCGCGGAACTTCGCCCACCGAATCGCTCCTAGCCCAAGCTGCAGCATGGGCTAAGAACGATTCGCTCGGCAAAGTCGACCTGGGCCGGCGAAGGAGCGCCAGCGATGTGACCAGGTCGCTGGGGATGGCGCGGGGTCATCCACCGGACTGCGCGAAACGGCCGATACCGTGGTGGGAATGGCCAGGCGCAAGAAGTCACTACTGGCAGCGCTGGTTTCCCCGGCTCCACGGCGAGCCCGTCGACGTACCGGGTCCGTGTTCGCCATGCCCATGCTGCCCACCCTGCCGATTTCGGCGCCGGCCAAGCCCCGGCCGGCAAAGCCCCGATCTGCTAAACCGTCCGTGACCAAGCCCCTGGTGACGAGTCCGCTGCCCAAGAAGCCGGTGGCGGCGACCCGGCCGGGTGGAGCGGGGACATGGAGCCGCGCGCGCTACTTCGGCGTGGCGGGCAGCCGGGAGTACTTCGTGTATCGCCCGCTGGGCCTACGTCGCACCACTGCTGTGCCGTTGGTGATGCTCCTGCACGGGTGTACTCAATCGCCGGCCGAATTCGCTGCCGCCACCAGGTTCAACCAGCTCGCGGACCGGCAGGGCTTCCTGCTCGTGTACCCCCACCAGACTGTCACGCACAACCTGCAGCGCTGTTGGAACTGGTTCGAGCCGCGACATCAGGAGCGCACCGGCGGCGAACCGCACGTACTCGCCGGCATCGTCGAGCAGGTGGCTGCCGACCAGACGTCGTGGCGAATCGATCGAAGCCGGGTGTACGTGGCCGGCATCTCCGCCGGAGGCGGCATGGCGTTGATCCTGGGAGCGACATACCCGGACGTCTTCGCTGGGGTCGGCGTGCACTCCGGTCCGGCCTATCGATCAGCCGGCAGCGGCGCGATCGCGCTGGCGGCGATGTCCGGCCGCACACCGCTACCGGATCTCGCGGGTGATCCCGGCCAGGGCGCACTTCCGCCGACCATCGTCTTTCAGGGCACCGGCGACTTCACCGTTCGTGCGGGCAACGGGAGTCGGATCGCGGAGCAGTGGCTGGAGTGTCGCGCCGCGAACACCGGGCCCAGCGATCCGGATCGCATCACCCGGTCGCGGGTGAGCCGCCCCACCACCGGCCGCCGTACCAGCACGGTGACCCGGTGGTATTCCGCGAGGGGTCGCACCTGCCTGGAGACCTGGTTGGTCAACGGGCTCGGCCACGCCTGGTCGGGCGGCCTGGCCAAGGGTTCGTTCAGCGATCCCCTGGGGCCCCGGGCGACCACCAACATGTGGAGATTCCTGTCGGCGCAACGCCTCGGCAACTGACCACGGTGCCCGCAAAGCACCCCGGCAACCGACCACCACCACCGCAAAGCACCCCGGCAACCGGCTACGACGACCGCCCAACACCGCGGCAACCGACCACGCCGACCGCGGTGATCGCGGAGACCAAGCGCCGTTGCGGGCGACCTGGTCTCATCGATGGACTCCTCGACCGGCCTTGCGTCGACTTCGCCTAGGAAATCGTTCTTTGCCGACGCTGCAGCGTGGGCCAAGAACAATTCGGTGGGCTAAGTTCTGCGCGCGCTGACGCCCGACGCCCGACCGAGGGGCACGTGGCGAGTCGCCGACCAGCCGCTATTCAGCGCGCAGGAATCGATCCAGACCGTCGAGCAGCCGCTCGACATCGGACACGTTGGAGTACGGAGCCAACCCGACCCGAAGACCTCCGGTCGCGTCCAGACCGAGGCGACGAGCCGGTCCGATCGCATAGAACGATCCGGCGGGTGCGTTGATGTTCAGTGATGCGAGGAACCGGTAGGCATCGGCGGATGCCCGATCGGCGAAGGTCATCAACAGCGTGGGTGTGCGCACGTCCGCTCGCGAATGCACCTCGACTCCCGGCAGGGCCGCCAAGCCGCGCTCCAGAGTTCGCCGCAGTTCGTCCTCGTGGTGTTCGACCGCGGCCATCCCCGCCAGCACGGAACCGCGTCGATCTCGCCCACTCTCGGGCGCCAACCCGGCCAGGAAATCGACCGCGGCGGTCGTCCCTGCCAGCAACTCGTAAGGCAGCGTCCCCAGCTCGAAGCGCTCCGGAACGGCGTCACTGGAAGGCGTGAGCTTGTCCGGCTGCAGCGTCGCCAAGAGTTCGGGCGCGGCAGCGAGCACGCCGCAGTGTGGTCCGAGGAACTTATACGGCGAGCACACGTAGAAGTCCGCGCCGATGGCCCGCACATCCACCGGAGCGTGCGCGCTGAGATGCACACCGTCGACGAAGAACAGGGCGCCGGCCCGGTGGACGAGGGCGGCGATGTCGGCCAGCGGTGGCCGGGTGCCGATCAGATTCGAGGCACCGGTCAACGCCACCAACCGGGTCCGGTCGCTGAGCACTGCGGCGACGTCGTCGGTGGTCAACTCGCCGGTGACCGGATCGAACTCGGTCCACTTGACGACGGCCCCGGCCGCTTCGGCGGCCAGCACCCAGGGCCGGACGTTCGCGTCGTGGTCCAGCGTGGACACCACCACCTCATCGCCGGCGCGCCAAGTCTTGGCGACGGCACGGGACAGGTCGAAGGTCAGCTGGGTCATACTGCGGCCGAAGACGACACCGGACGGTTCGGCGCCGAGCAGGTCGGCAATGGCGTGCCGGGCGCCGTGTACGACAGAGTCCGCGCGCTGCTCACTCGCGGTCACCGAGCCTCGATTGCTGATCGGCGACAGCAGCGTGTCGCGTATCGCGTCGGCGACGACGTCGGGCACGAGCGAACCGCCCGGACTGTCGAAGTGAGCCGTACCGGACCGCAGCGCCGGGAAGCGCGCGCGTACCGCTTCGACGTCATAAGCCGCGACGACCGACCCGGCCGAAGCCATGGTGACCGGGGCTCAGTTGGTTGCGGAGCCGGTGGCCGGAGTGCCGGCCGAGACGCCGTCGACCTTGAGGACGAGTGCCTCACCTTGGCCACCGCCGCCGCACAGCGCCGCTGCGCCGACGCCGCCGCCCTGCTCCCGAAGCGCGTAGGCCAGGTGGAGGACCAAACGCGTCCCCGACATTCCGAGCGGGTGTCCGATGGCGATCGCGCCGCCGTCCACGTTGACCCGTTCCGGGTCGACCCCGAGGCTTCGGGTGCTCGCAACGCCGACGGCGGCGAACGCCTCGTTGATCTCGATCAGATCCAAGTCGGCGGGCGTCACGCCCTCCCGCTCGCACACCTTGGCGATGGCGTTGGCCGGTTGGAGTTGCAGGGTCGAGTCGGGTCCCGCAACAGTTGCGTGCGCGCCGATCTCGGCGATCCAGCTCAAGCCGAGGCGCTCGGCGTTGGCCTTGCTGGTGACCACGACGGCGGCCGCGCCGTCGGAGATCGGCGATGCCGACCCGGCGGTGATGGTGCCGTCCTTGCGGAACGTCGGCTTGAGCCGGGCCAGCGATTCAGTGGTGGTGTCCGGCCGCACACCCTCGTCCTTGGAGACGGTCAGCGGGTCGCCGCGGCGCTGTGGGACCTCCACCGCCACCACCTCGCCGTCGAACCGCCCCTCCTTCCAGGCCAGGGCGGCCTTGCGGTGACTGTCCGCGGCGAATGCGTCCTGATCCTCACGACTGACCTTCGCCACGTCGTTGGCGTCTTCGGTCAGCTCACCCATGGACATGTCGGTGAAGTAGTCCCACAGGCCGTCGCGCTCCAGCGCGTCGTGCATCGCCACGTCGCCGTAGGACAGGACCGACGGCAGCACGTGCGGCGCCTGGCTCATCGACTCCATACCGCCGGCGACGACGATGTCGAAGTCACCGGAGCGCACCATCTGGTCGGCGAGCACGATGGAGTCGATACCCGACAGGCACACCTTGTTCACCGTGATCGACGGGGTCGACATCGGAATCCCCGCGTTGACCGCCGCAATACGGGCCGGGTTCTGCCCGGTGCCGGCCGCGACGACCTGGCCCATGATCACGTAGTCCACTTGCGCCGGGTCGATCCCGGCCCGCTGCACTGCGGCCTTGATGGCGGCGGTTCCCAGATCCGCGGCGGTCAACGACGACAGTCCGCCGTGAAACTTGCCGACCGGGGTACGCGCACCGGCAAGAATGACAGAAGGTGAGGCAGAGGTCATCGGGGTTGTCCTTAGGTCCGGGAGCTGGCTCGGGTGCCCGGCCGCAGCTCGGGCCGACACGGGCGGTGGGCGCTGAATCAGAGCGCGAGATCCGGACCTCGCCGCGGATCCGCACATTCGTGTGATGTGACCGCTATCGAAGGACGGTAAACCCTGCCGACGGATCGCGGCACAGTTCGTCCCGCTGAGCGGGACAGCCTTCAAGAGGCGGACCAGACCACTATACGGGCGGGCGGCGCTTCCTGTGACTGATTCAACAAGGACCCCGGCTCGTCGACCCGGCACTGTCCGACAACCTGTATTGAGCAGACGTCACTACTGGAGCCCATCCTGTACCCCTCGCCCGGACGAGACCGGACTCCCCGCCATCGGCCGCACGGTAGACCGGTGCTCACAACCACGACGGGACGCGCCCCACCCCCTCACACTGACCCGATATCAGTAAACTGGCGCGCGACAGCATTCACATCTCGGCAGGAGCACGCAGGCGCGGCCGATCCCCCGCGAGGGACCGGCCGCGACTGAGGTTCGACAGGTAGGCGTCAGGCCGCCTTGTCGACCGACTTCTTGATCGCCGACTCGAATTTCTCGGTCTGCTCGGTGGCCATGCTGGAGACCTTGGAAGCCTGGTCGTGCATCAAGGTGCCCCAGGCCTCGGCCTGCTGCTGCATGACGTCGAACAGCGAGGTCATCGCGGCGGCCCATTTGCCGGTGAGATCCTTGGACGCGTCCATCGTCTGGTTGGCCAGCTGGAAGTACTGGTCGACGGCTGCGGCCAGGTCGACCTTCGGCATGAACGCGGTGAAGTCGGCCTTCTCCGACATCGCCTTGGCGCTCTCCTTCCAGATCTCCATTGACTTCTCCAACGCACTGCGGGCTTCGGTGACGACGGTGTTGTACTGCTCGGTGCTGGTCATGGATGACTCCTTAGCGTCTGAGACGGGTACTGCAGCACACCTTGATTGTGCGATGCCTGGAGCCCTCAGATCAGGCTAAAGAGACCTGGATCACACGAATCGACGGCAGAACTTCTGCCAATCATCAAACGCGAGGTAGACGTTCACCCGAATGAAACCCGAGGGTCACACAGCGGCACGACAAGTTTGCGAAACGAAGCACGGCCGCTTTGCTGCATCTCGGGCGACGGGATGCTGTGTTCAGCGTGAGCCGGGCGCTGTCATCGTCGGCGCCGGCCCGGTGGCGTCGACGGCGACCGGGCCCCCGGAGAGTGGGAATGAGGGCGGTGTCCAGTGCTCTCGGTGTTCTCTGTTCTCGGGCGTCACCGGCCGGGTAGAAGACGTCGCCAGCGCACCGCCGGTGCTGAATTAACGCACCGCCGTTACCGCAGCGCCATTAACGCAGCGCCATTAACGCAGCGCCATTAACGCAGCGCCATTAACGCAGCGCCTCGAATCTAGCGTCATCACGACGGAAGTCCACCGCGATGACCTCGCCCGCAGGTTGAGCACCGGCAGGCGACTCTGCGGCGGCCGATCCCGCGGCGTCGACTCTGCTCGACAGCAGTCGAATGACGGTGCTGCCGTCGGAGGTGATGTGCAGGAACCGATTCGGCGGCACAGCCGTCCATCCCCGGCCTCTGAGGTGATCGAGCACTTCGCGTCGCTCCACGAACGTCCAGTCCCTCGGGTACAGCAGCATGCCGGTATTCGTCTGCGCCTCGAGCAACCAGGAACCGCGGGCCTCCAGGCCCGCACTCCGCCCGTCGAGGGGTGCCATCGACCACCCAGGCTGGTCGGCTGCGTTGTCTGCGGACTGAGCGTCCGTCACGAGGGCGTCCTCGAGCAGGGCTTCGTCGAGGAGGGCGGCATCGAGCAGGGTCGCGTCCAGCAGCGCCTCGTCCAGCAGCGCACCGTCCAGCAGCGCACCGTCCAGCAGTGCACCGTCCGTCAAGGCACTGTCGAGCTGCGCCTCGTCGAGATCGGCGTTGTGCAGTGGGACGAGACGCATCGCGGGTCGGGCAGAAGCTGAGTGCGTAGGCATCGGAGATCCTGTCGGGTGGGCGGCACGGGATAACTCCTATGTCGCCCATCCGCCGACATTCGTTACGTGCGCTTCCGGCGGCTTTTCACCCAAAAGAGACATTCGCCCCCGTAATAACGGACAAAGCGACCACGCAGAGCGAGGTGTGTGGAGCAACACACATCGTTGGTGTTACTACGTGTGCACGTACATACCCGGAGCGTCGCCGATCACGGGGTGTCGCGCGCTGCCCATCCGGGGGGATTCACGCATCGAACCGGCGTGGGCTGCCGACCAGACAGCCCAGTCCTCCCACCAGGATCCGGAAATCTTCGTCGCCTCGGTCTGCCACTCGACCGCTGTCACCGGCAGTTCGGCGTCGTCGGCGATCACCTGATGCCACGCCTTGGGCCCCGGCGGGCTGACGATGCCCGCGATGTGCCCGCCGCTGCCGAGGACGAACCGCACGGGCCCGCTGATCAGGTTCACCGTCTGGTACGCCGACTCCCACGGCACGATGTGGTCGTTGATCGCGCTGACCACATATGCGGGCGATTTGATGACGCTGAGGTCGATGACACGTCCCGCTATCTCGAGTCGACCGGCGGCCAGATTGTTCTCGACGTAGAAGTTGCGCAGATAGAACGCATGCATGGCGGCGGGCATCTTGGTGCTGTCCGCGTTCCACGCCAGGATGTCGAATGCCGGTGGCGGCTGCCCGAGCAACCAGTTCGAGACCACATAGTTGAAGATCAGGTCGTTCGCCCGGAGTACATCGAAGGTGCCGGCCATGGACTCGCCCTCGAGAAGGCCGGACTTGCGCATCTTCTTCTCAAGACGTTCCACCGTTTTACGGTCGGTGAAGGCACCCAACGCGCCCGGCCGCGAGTAGTCGAGCATGGTGTTCAGCAGGGTCAGCGTGCCGACGCGATCGTCGCCGTCGAGGGTCAGGTACGCATCGGTGATCGCCGTCATGGCGCCGCCCAGACACAGGCCCACGATGTCCACGACTTCGGCCCCGGTGATCTCCTGCACCACATCCAGCGCCGTGTGCGGACCGGAGATCAGGTAGTCGTCCATGGTCGTGTTCGACATCTCTTTGGACGAGTTGCGATAGCTGATCGAGAACACCGTCCGCCCGTGCTGAACAGCCCATTCGATGAAGCTGCGGCCGGGGGCGAGATCCATGATGTAGTACTTGTTGATCCACGGCGGGCTGCACAGCAACGGCGTCGCGTGAACCTGCGGGGTTTGCGGCTCGTATTGCAGTAATTCCATCAGCTCGTTGCGATACACGACCTTGCCGGGTGTGCACGCGAGGTTGCCGCCGACGGTGAATCCACTGGTGTCCACCTGGCGCGGCTTGCCGCCGTTATGCAGGAGGTCGTCGGCGAATTGCCGCGCTCCTTTGAGCAGGCTGCCACCACCGGTCTCGAACGCCAGCTGCAGGGCGGCCGGGTTCGTCACCAGGAAATTGGTCGGCGCCAGCGCGTCCAGCAGCAGGTTCAACGCGATCTCCGCCTTGCGCGCCGCCTGGGCCTCGATTTCGGCGGAGCCGACGACCTCTCGAGCGAACTCGGCGGCTGCCAGGTATGACAGTTTCAACGCGTAGAAGGCCGGGTTGCCGTCCCAGGCGGGCGCCGTGAAGCGCCGGTCCTTCGGGTCGACCGGAACCGGCGGGGTGACCTCCTGACCGACGAACCGTCGAGCGGCGGCGACCGGGATTCGGGCGAGTCGCCCGCCGAGCCCCCAGGCGGCTCTCGCGGGGGCGACGGGGTGGCGGACAGCGGAGCGGAGGGCTGCAGCGAGGGCATCGCGCAGACCGGCGGCGTCGGAGTCCTCGAACAGTTGCGACTCGGGGGCCAGGACACCGGCCGCGCGTTCGGCGAGATCGCGAGTAATCTCCAGCGGGTCTATGGCCATGGGGTCAGTGTGCCGGCGTCACCCCCGAACCGCTCCGACAGGTCCCGCCTGTCGGGATGGTCAGAGCGGCGAACGAGATCGACGGCGATGTGCGGCACCGCCGGGATTCGAGGAGCGCCATGACCGCAGCGGACACCTCCGAGCAGCCGCTACGCGCGACGAATTCGGCCACACCTGCCGGCACGGAGAAGCCGACACCGGGCTGGCGCCACGCACTGGCCACTGGGTGCATCTCGGGCATCCTGGAGGACAAGTTGGAGGCGGCAGCGACGGCCGGCTTCGACGGGGTGGAGATCTTCGAACCGGATTTCATCGCGTCGCCGTGGTCGGCCGCGGATGTTCGTTCGCGCTGCGCCAACCTGGGCCTCACCATCGACCTCTACCAGCCGTTCCGCGACTTCGACTCCGCCGAGCCCGCCCGGGTACGGCTCAACCTGCGCCGGGCCGGGCTCAAGTTCGACGTGATGGAGCAACTCGGCACCGATTTGGTCCTGGTCTGCGCGTCAGAGTCCGCGGACGCCGCTACTGACGACGACCTCATCGCCGCCCAACTGCATCAGCTGGCCGAGGCGGCCGCCGAGCGGGGCAGACGTATCTGCTACCAGGCGCTGGCCTGGTCGACCCACGTCAGCACCTACGACCACGCCTGGCGCATTGTGAAAGCTGTCGACCATCCTGCGCTCGGCCTCTGCATCGACAGCTTTCACATCCTCTCCCGCGGTTCCGACCCCGCCGGCATCGAGGAGATCCCGGCCGACAAGCTGCTCTTCCTGCAGTTGGCAGATGCGGCGCACCTCACCGAGGACGTCCTCCAGCGGAGCCGACACCACCGACTTCTCCCGGGCCACGGCACCTTCGACCTGACTGCCTTCCTTCGGCACGTGATGAACGCCGGGTACACGGGACCGCTCTCGCTGGAGGTCTCCAACGACGTGGTCCGCCAATCGGAGCCGCATCGCGCGGCGGTGGACGCTCTGCGCTCACTGCTGGCGCTGCAGGAGGCCGCCCTGGGGACACTGCCCGCCGCGCCCCGCGCTCAGGTCACGATCGGCGGGGTGCCGAGGGTGGCCCCACCGGTCCCCAGTCTCGACGGCTACGCCTTCGTCGAGCTGGCCGTCGACGACGAGAGCGGGCCGGCGGTCGCCAATGCGCTGGCATCGCTCGGGTTCGCCCACGCCGGACGGCATCGCACCAAGCCGGTCCAGCTCTGGGAGCAGGGTGCCGCCCGCATCCTGCTCAACTCGACCCGCCGCGCGGGCACCGGGTCAGGGGCTGCGGTCGCCGCCCTCGGCATCGAGACCGCCCATCCCGCGGACGCCGCCCGGCGCGCCGAGGCACTGCTCGCACCGCTGTTGCCCCGCACCCGCGGCCCGGCCGAGGCCGACCTCGCGGCCGTGGCGGCCCCCGACGGCACGGCGGTCTTCTTCTGCCGCAGCCGCGAGTCCGGTCACGGCGGCTGGCGGGACGACTTCGCCCCCGTGGGTTCCGCTCCTTCGGGCGAACCGTCCGAGGTGGGCCTGGAGACAGTCGACCACGTGGCGCTGACGCAGCCGCTCGACCGGTTCGACGAGGCGGCATTGTTCTATCGGTCGGTGTTGGGGTTGCAGACCCAGCGGAGTTCAGAGGTGGCGGCGCCGTTCGGGTTGGTCCGAAATCGCGCTGTCGTCGACACCACCGGGACGCTGCGCCTGTGCCTGAGCGTGTCGGTGCTGCGCCGCGGGAGCGACTGGCACCCCGCTATGACCGATCCGCAGCATGTGGCGTTCGCCACCTCGGACGCTCTCGGCGCCGCGCGGGCCGCACGTGCGGCCGGGGCACCGACGCTGCATGTGCCCCACAACTATTACGACGACCTGGACGCTCGGTTGGCGTTGCCGTCGGGGCAGCTCAGCGCCATGCGCGAGCTCGATGTGTTCTACGAACAGAACGACGACGGCGCGTTCCTGCACTTTTACACCGAGGTCCTCGGCGGTCGGGTCTTCTTCGAGGTGGTGCAGCGAATCGGCGGCTATTCCGGTTACGGCGAGTCGAACGGACCGATTCGGATGGCTGCGCATCGCCGACGACATCGGGCGCACAGTCGGTGACGGCCGGGGCGCCGGGAGTCGGTGCCGCTGTGGCTCGGTTGGCGACTGCGATCGCGCCGAGCGACCGCAATCCCCGGGTGATCAATCGAGCCGGTCGACGGATGCTGCGCGAGCGCGGCTGTCGGCCTCGTTGAACAGTCCGCGAGGTGCGCGGCTGCCGGCCTCGTTGGACAGTCCGCGAAGTGCGCGGAAGTCACCGGATCGGCTGCGACAACTGGTAGAGACCGTCGATGGCGAGTGAGTATCCCAGCACGCCGAATCCGACGATGATCCCGGCCGCGACCGGCGAAATGACCGAGTGGTGCCGAAACTCCTCACGCGCGTGCACGTTGGAGATGTGCGTCTCGATCACCGGAAGGCTCGCTGCCTCGATCGCGTCCCGGATGGCGTACGAATAATGGGTGTGCGCGCCGGGGTTGTAGACCGCGCCGATCGACTCCCCCCGCTTCACCGCGGCGCCGGTCTCGTGGATCCAGTCCACCAGCTGCCCCTCATGGTTCGACTGTCGGAAAACAACCTCCAAGCCCCATTTCTCGGCCTGCCGGCGGCATTGCTGCTCGACGTCGGCCAGGGTGGCCCTGCCGTACACCTCGGGCTTGCGGGTCCCCAGCAGGTTGAGGTTGGGCCCGTTCAGGATGGTCACCGACGACCGAGGCGGTGTCGACGATCCGGCGGACGCAGCGGACATGTGCGGGCCCTTCCCTAGCTGATTGCGCACGATGCGCGACGAATGCCGAGTGGGGGCGGGCCGGTGAAGCGGCCACGCCCCCACTGCTCACCTCAGGGTGTCAGAGTCTGCTGCCGCATCGTGGTCAGGCATCCACCGGTGCCTTCTGTCGAAGCTGCCCTCACCCGATTCGGGAAACCTGCACGGCGCCGCGCCGGCAGGACGAACACCCGCGCGCCCGGCGGGAGGGCCGACAGGTCCGGGACACCCCCCGACAGAGGCGCCCCGGCCCGATCGACCGGCGAATCAGCTCTTCAGCTGCTTGGTGATGGTCGAGAAGAACACTTCGGAGGTGGCCCGTACGAAGTTGGCGTGGCTGCTGGCCAAAGTGCTGGCCAACTCGACGCCGGTCTTCTTTGCGGCCTGCTCTTCGAGGTCGAGCATGTTGGTGAGTACCTTCTCGTAGCCCTCGAGCCACACCAGGCCGTTCTTCTTGGCCTGGGCGACCACCTGCTCACTCAATTCCTGGACACGCTTGGTGGCGGCATCCAGGTCAGCGCTCATGTCTGGCATCGTCATGGGCGGACTCCTCTCGTCGTACTACTCGGTACTACTCCGCGGCGGGTGCCGTAGAGGGCCCCCCGCCGCGGGCGACGGGGAGACCGTGCTGTCGGGCGTCGCGAATCCGGCGGTCGTGGTGTCGGCTAGCGACCGTCGGGCGAGCCCACCACAGACTGCCACTGAGGCAGGTTCGCACGCCGGCCGGCCGGCCCGCATGATGGGAACTGCTCTGTTCCGACCAGTGAGAGCCGGGGCGGCCGAGGAAACCCGTCGCGCCTTGGACGAGCTGTGGCTGCACGGGGTGGCGATCGGCAGTCGTGGCGGCGGGCGGGACCTTGACGACCCGGTCAACGACGACCTCTGGGCGCTGCTCGCCGAACGCCAGACGTTCATCTTCCTGCACCCCAGCGGGGTGCCCGATCCCACGCGGCAGCTGGACTTCCACCTGGCGCAATTGACCGGCTATCCGATGGAGACCGCACTCGCGGTCGCCCGCCTGACCTTCGGGCGGGTGCTGGAACGGTTCGCGTTGAACATCTGTCTGGCGCACGGCGGCGGCTGCCTGCCGTCACTGCGCGGTCGCTGGGACATGGGGTGGGAGCGCAAGGACGTCGCGCACACCACCTCGCTGCGACTGAGCGAGTTCACCGATCGGCTGTACTACGACACCGCGACTTTCAACACGACGCTGCTGCGACGCCTGGTCGAGGACGTCGGTGCCGACCATCTCATGCTCGGCACCGACCACCCCTTCGAACTCGGCGACCGATCGCCGCGGGAGACCGTCCACAATCTGTGCCTCGACCGCGCGAGCAATCGGGCGATCCTGTGGGACAACGCGGCCGAACTCTTGGGTCTACCGATCAGTCATTGACATCCGCGTTTGCGGGCGCGCTGGCGAAGAAGTCGATCATCAGCGCGCTGAGCGTGTCCGGCACGTCGGAGATCGGCACGTGGTTCGAACACGGCAGCCAGCGCAGGCGAGCGCCGGGGATCAACGCCAGATAGCGCAGGATCTGCGGCGCCATCAGCGGATCGGAGGTGCCCTGGACCAGGAGCGTCGGTTGATCGATGGTGTTCAGCCGAGTGGGCATGTCGAACAGGCTCGCCCAGTTGGCGGCCTCGTAACCGGGCGAATCCGCGTAGTCGGTGAGCAGTCGACGGGCGTCCGCCGGCTCCAACTGCCAGGGAAAGCTGCGACTTCCGGCGAAGAACACCGACCGCCCCGCAGGGGTGAGACTCAGCAGGTGTGCCGCCGGCGCGAGTGCCATGGCCATACCGCGACCGGCGAGCAGGGCGCCGAACCCCTGCATCCGCTCCATCGGATTGCCCAGGCCATCGGGCGAGATGGCGAGCACGGAACGCACGCGCCGATTTTCGGCCGCCAGCTGGATGGCCACCTTCGCCCCGAGGGAGTAACCCGCGACGTGATACCGGTCGATCCCGAGCTGTTCCAGAGTTGCGTCGACGGCCGCCGCAAGGTTGACCGCGTGCGGCGCCACACCCGGTTCCAGCATCGGCGACTGCCCGAAGCCGGGTAGATCGACGGCGATCACCTCGAACGCGGTTGCGAGCCGTTCGATGACAGGTCGCCATCCGACATGCGACTCGCCCAAGCCGTGCAGCAGCACCAGCGGCTCGCCGGAACCCTGACGATGAACGTGCAGCAGCGGCGGATTGGGCTGCGATGAGGGGCTGGCCGGCGGACTGATCTCGGCGGTAATGGTCATCTGTCTTCCTTCACATGGCTGTGGGCTGCGCGCCAAGGTGGGGACGGCAGGCGATGCACTGGTGGAGCTACGGCCCCGCAGGACTGCAAGCAGCGGTTCGCGGTGGGTGACTCTGTCACCCCGGTGATGCCGGTGTGGTGATGCCGGTGTCGGTGATGCCGGTGTGGGTGATGCCGGGGCCCGAGGACCCCGACATCACCAGACCGCGACTACTGAGTCATGACCCACGAACTAGTAGGACACACCCAGTAGCGCGATCGACCGATCGCCTACTTGGTGTCGTCTTCGACCAGACGCTCGACCAACTCGTCGAGGTTGCCCGTCTTGGCCAGGTCACGCTCTGCCAGCAGGTCGCTCAGCTCGGCCTTGGTCTTGCCCTCGTAGGGCGCGCGCGCCTGCTGGTGCGCTTCCTTGGCCTGTCGGCGCTCCTCGGCGCGAGCCTGGCGCTCGGCGTCCTTCTCGGCCGCCTCGACCTGAGCGGCCTCGTCCTTCGCCACCTGCTCCGCATGCTCGGCCTGCTCGACGACGACATCTGCGACGTGCTCCGTCTGGCGGATTGCCGCACCGGTGAGCGACTTCGCCTGGTCGGTGAACACCCCGGTCATCGAGGTGACCGCGTCTGCCCAGGTCGCAGCGAGGTCGCGGTTCACGTCGACCGCCCGCTGTACCAGCTCGAAGTAGCGCTCGACGCTCTTGGAGACGTCGACCCGGGGCATCTTGTTCGCCCGGTCGGCCAGCACCTGGGCGCCGGACTTCCACATCTCCATCGACTTCTCGGTGGCGGACCGGGTGGTGCCGGCGAGGGCCGCGTACTGATCGGCGGCAGCCTTGGTGGTGTCTGTGATGGTCATGTCTGTTCCTCCAGAAGGTCGGAAAGGGTTTCGCTTCATCGCGATTCGGGATGAGCCGGCGATGATCGCCGGGATGACCGGTGAGTCGATCGGCCCCGAATGTGCGGCGTGACCTCCGAAACAGGGACGCTGTCGTCCCTCTCGGAATCGGCCCGTGGGCTCCCGTCGCATGTCGCCGCTCTTCGGCGACATCGACTATTCAATGCCCCCGATCAGTCGAGTGCACACTCCGACAGGCCGAACGAGAGGTGGATCACGTCTGAAACGGCCTCGGTTGCGGCGGGCCACGAGCCGGCGTGATCAATCACGCGAAAGCGGCCGTACAGCCGGCGTTTCAGCCACCCCGCGACTCCGTCATCACCAATGGTGAGGCCGAGGCAGTGACCGGAACGAGATCGGAACACCGGCGGCCGGCGACCATCCGACCGACCATCCGAGCGACCATCACCGTGCGACGTTGCGGAGGATCGGCGCCGGGCCGGTGTCAGCCCACTTCAGCGGTCCAATCGCGCTTCTCCAGTGAGTCGCGGATGTGCATCAGGAACAGTGATGGCGGTGGAGCCGTCGAACGCGCGGTGGTCGTAGACCAGGCCGATGATGCCCGTGGGGTGAATGGCGATCTGTCGCCGACGGCCACCGGCCGCCGCTTGACGCCGTCGGTGCACAGGATGGCGACGTTCGGCTGGTTGATGATCGGTGCCGACGCGTAACTGGCGAACGGGCCGGGGTTGGTGATCGTGAAGGTCGAACCCTGACCTCGCTGACTTCACTCTCGATCATCGACCAATGCCCGCAGTGCGAGAAGACCGCGAGGTCGGCGTTGTCGATCAGTTCGATCAGGCGCAGCGAGGTCGAGAGCGGGATCACCTGATCCTCTCGCCCGTGCACGATGAGGGTGCGGTTGGAGAGCTTCTTGATGGCCTCCTCGTCGGTCATCATCGCCTCGACCCAGCGCTGCCGCGGGGCCGGGAACATCGACGAGAAACCCTCCTGCCAGCCGGGCTGGATGCTGCCCTCGTAGCGCACCCGGGCCAGCTCGTCGTTGACCAGTACAGGACGTCCGCCGGACGGTCGGAGAACCCGAAGCCGACCATGTCGGGCGCGACCACCCGGAAGTTCTCCGCGAGTGAGGGAATGACCAGCCGCCAGTTGGCGTACGCCGTCACACCTGGCCCGGAGCCGTGGATCAGCACCACGGTCTCGGCGCCGCTCCCACCCTCCAGGTAGTTAGTGCGAATTCCGTTGGCGACGACGTCCTTGCCGACGGCGGGGTTCGCGGTGGTTGTCGCGGGTCTTCATCTCCTCGTTCGGTGTCGCTCTGAGGCGGCACACTGGCGGTGCGTGTCAATGCCGGTCAGGGGTAGTACCGGAACACCAGGTCGGCCACACAGCAGGGCTTGGCCGCACCGTCCACCTCGTAGGTCAGCCGGTAGACGACCTCCGCACCGGGTCCGGAGGGGCTGTCCAGTTCCTTCAACTCGGCGAGCACGACGTTCATCCGGTAGCTGCTGCCGCATTTCAGCGGAGCCGGGAACCGCACCTTGTTCAGCCCGTAGTTCAAGATGACGTCGAACCCGGCCACCTCGCAGACCTCCCAGAGGAAGCCCGTCGAGACGCCGAGGGTCATGAATCCGTGCTGCACAGTGGTGCCGAATGGACCGTTCGCCGCTCGCTGCGGATCGACGTGAATCCATTGATGATCACCGGTCAGGTCGGCGAAGCCGTTGATTTCAGCCTGGGTGACCGTGCGCCACCTGCTGGTGCCGAGGTCCGTTCCGAGCCGACGGCGCAGATCCTTGAGGCCGTTCAGAATCAGCGGGCTGCTCGGCGTTGTCGGATCGCCGGGTACCTCCGTGGTGGGTGCGGCCGATGTGACGGGTCTGGACTCGTCGATGGCGGCTTCGGCATCGTGTTCAGGCATCCGGTTCCTTCCTGGGTGGCTAGCGCGGTGGGCGTAGAGCCTGATTCTCGCTGACCGAGGCAAGCACCGAGATCTAGGGATTGCCTGGTGCGCTGCCGCCTTCCTGTCCAGTGGGATCCCGGTGGGAGAGGCCCGGCACGGGCCGGCGTCATCAGCCGACGCTGCGGCGGCGGAGCGCGGAGCGCAGCTGCTCGGCACCACGCCGGCCGGCCGATGACCGGGCTTCGAAATGTCGACGGCCCGGCCGACCCCCAGATCCTGCTGCCGACGCAGCTGTGATCAGGGAATCGACCGGGCCGGTCGGGTGATGCGGTCAGTCTCCGGTCAGAGCGCGAGTCCGCCGTTGACGTCCAGTAGATGGCCGGTCACGAAGCTCGCGTCGTCCGAGCAGAGGAAGGCGACAGCGCCCGCGATGTCGGCAGGCTGTCCGGCCCGACCCAACGGGTTGGCAGTCATGATCGCCTGCGCGGATTCGGGCATTTTCGCTGTCATCGGGGTCTCGATGAAGCCCGGACGAACACCGTTGACAGTGGTCCCGAAGCGGGCGAGCTCCAGCGAGCCGGACCGGACGAGGCCGACCACACCGGCTTTGGCGGCGATGTAGTTCATCTGCCCGAGGTTGCCCGCCTTTGCGACGATCGAGGAGATCAGCACGACCCGACCGGGGCCGGGGGTGCGCAGCCACGGCGCCGCCGCACGTAGACCGTTGTAGACGCCGGTGAGGTTGACGCCGATGACGCGGTCCCAGTCGTCGTCCGACAACTTGTGGAACATGCCGTCGCGAGTGATTCCCGCGTTCCCGACGTAGGTGTCCAAGCCCCCCATGGCCTCGGCCGCCGCGGCGAAGACCTCCACCATCTGCTCACGATCTGTGACGTCGCATCCGAAGCCGAAGACGTCGGCCCCGGTCTCGCCCGCGATCCGCTCGGCTGCCTCCTTCGCTCCGACGTCGTTCACGTCCAGAAGCGCAACTGACATGCCCTCACTGGCCAGTCGCTGGGCGATCGATGCGCCGATTCCCTGGGCACCGCCGGTCACCACAGCCTTGGACACACTGAAATGCGCACTCACATGGAACTCCTGGGAGTAGAGGGAGGTGGGGTCGGCACTGGGGCCGTGACCCGGACATGATGCCGCACTCGGGGTGGTTCACACCGTCAATGGTGATCATCGTCGCGGAGCGGTCGTCTGGTCCATGGTACGACCATTTATCGCAGGTCAGGCCAGGAACGATCCGAATTTCGAATATCGGTGTCTCAGGACAGATAGTGGTCCCTCGTCAGTAGGGCGACCGGCTCGCTGGCGGTGCCGCTCGGATGCTGCCAGTCCGGTCGGCGTCCGATCGCCCTGAACGGCGGCGACGGCCGCGCGAACCCCCAGCACCCGTTTCGACGGTTTCCGGACGGCTGTTCTCAAGACACCCGGAGAAGAGTTGAATGGCTTTGACGGCGCGTGTGGTCGCGGCGGATGGGACGTGGGTCGCCAATGAATGCGACGGAACATGAACGCGATGGATGGGCCGCCAGACCCGAGCTCGACCAACAACTGATGCGCACTCGGGACTCCTGTCTGCGACTCGGTGAAACGCTGAGCGCGGCGGGGGTTGCGGTCGTCATCCACGGTGGAGTCGGCAATAGCCAACTGGTGTATTCCAGCGACGCCTTGATCGCCGCGCTCGGCGAATTGCAGTTCTCCTTGGGCGAGGGCCCCGGCCAAGACGCATTCCAGCGTCGGATGGCGGTCTACGCCGCCGACCTCAATTCCGCCGATGCCTTCTCCCGCTGGCCGGGATTCGCCTACGAGGCCGCCGAGCTCGGAGCAGGCGCGATGTTCGCCTTTCCGCTCCAGATCGGCACGGCCGCCTTCGGCACGGCTGAGGTGTATCGCATCGAAGCCGGTCACCTCACCACAGGGGTGCTCGACGAGGCACAGCCGATCCTCGACGAACTGGTGCGCGCCGTGCTCGACGATTTCGGAAGCGGTCACCCGGATTTGATCGGGCCCGCGGGTCTGCACGGCCACCCCGAGGTGGCGCAGGCGACAGGCATGATCGCAGTCCAAGCAGGGATTTCGATCACCCAGGCGCTGGCCCACCTGCGTGCCAGTTCGTTCGCCGAACACATGCCCATTCAGGACATCGCCCGCGAGGTCATCGCCCGACGCCGACGATTCACCGCCGACTGAGCGTCCGCCGAGCCCGTCAGACGAGCCCGTCCAGGCGCTGAGCCCGTCACCCGTCAGACGAGCCCGTTCACCAGCCGAGCTCGTCCAGAAGACGAGCCGGGACCGACGCCCACACCCGACCGTACGGGGACGGGCGAACGGCCCGACCGGCAGGTTGTTTCAACCGGTCGAGCCTTGCGTCCAGACGCTCCGGAACGACTGAATCGCCACTCCCCCGATACCCAAACCCGCGCCGAGACACGCCCCTCGCCAAATCTTCTCCCCCGCGGATCGCGAATTGCGGCTCGATTGGGAAACCTCACGGGCTCTGCTACCGTGCGAGGCGCTGCATCCTCTCCGCGGCGTCGGCCCTGGGCCGAGCGGTGCGGGAGCGGTGCGGGAGCGGTGCGGGAGCGGTGCACGCGCAGGTGCGGGTGGTTGTGATCCAGTAGTACACGGGGTAGTGCGGGTGTAGTTCAGTGGCAGAACTTCAGCTTCCCAAGCTGATAGCGCGAGTTCGATTCTCGTCACCCGCTCTCATGGCCGCAGGCCCGCGACTCACGGCAGGGCGCCTCGACCCGGCGCACGGCCGTCGCTCGCTCGCGCATTGCGCCACTCGGGAGCTACTTTCGACGCCGCCGGGTGCACTCCGCCGCCTGCCAACGCCCACCTGCCCGTGACCACTCGTTCGCGCGGGCTCGCAGCCCACAGGGTGCAGCCAGTAGAGTCTGTTCAAACACCGGTGGATGAACGGACCGCGACCATGAGTGAGCAAGCAGCGACGAGCGACTCCACCGTAGGACGCGCCGACCATCAGCAATCCGACCACCCGCACACAGCGGCGTGGGCGTCACACGGAGGCCACTTGGTGACGGACAGCCCCCTGATGGCGCCGCGGCCCGATCGCGCGGCAGGCGACAACGAGTTCGCCGACGACCCGGTGTCCCGGGTGATCCGCCGCATCGCCGCCGGTCCGGCCCCATCCCGCCTTCCCCGTCAGCGCACCGGCGACGAATCCGATGCTGCCGAATCGGCGGAGAACCTCACCGAACGCGCCGGGTTCGAGAGCGACCAGCGCTGAAACCGGCGGTTTCCGCGGGGCTGTAACAGCGCAGGGGCCCAGACTGTCCACGGCTTTCAACGCGACGTTGGACGACAGAACCCACACCGAGAGGAATCACGTGGCCTGACGGCTCGACTCAGCGGTCGTCGTACTTACCGACCCGGCGCACACCGATCCGATCGGCGTTGACGAACAGGAACAACAGATAGCCGGTGCCGACCAGGAAGACACTGGTGAGCGCCCAACCGGCCGCGCTGCGGCCGCCGTTCGACAGCAACACGACAATGCCGAAGACACCCGGCACGGCCAGGAACAGCCACGCGCAACCGACCCCCATTCGACGCGAACGCAGTAGATCGGTTCGCATATCCTCGCCCATGACGACGACGCTACCGGCGCCGAATGTCACTTCGCGTCGGCATAGCACTGCACGATCTGCGGACGGACGGGTACCCGCCAGTCGCGTACCGCGGGGAACACCAGCGCACTCGCCTCAACAGCTGCGTTCGCGACCAGGTCGGCGACGAACGTCGCGGCGTCCGCTTCGACCTCCACCACCAGCTCGTCGTGTTGGAAGAAGACCAGCTCCGCACCAGGCGCGGCGCCGGCTGAGCATGCGCTCCGCAGATCGCGGCGCACGCAGGACAACCACACGGAGGCCCAGTCGGCCGCGGAGCTCTGGATCACGAAATTCCGGGTGAACCTGCCCCAGGAGGAGGCGGCGGCTCGGCCCTCCCGTTCGTGAGAGCCGGTCGCCGTTGGCATCGCGCCCGCGGCGACGGCCGCGTACCAGCGCGACGGCGGTGGCGGCGAGACGCGGCCCAGTACCGAGCAGACCAGACCGCCTCGCTCCCCGCGGCGAGCCGCGTCCGCAACGAAGTCCATCGCCACCGGAAAGCGGGCGCGCAGGACACCGAGCAGCTGTCCCGCCGCGCCGGAGGTGGCGCCGTACATCGCGCCCAACATCGCTCTCTTGGCATCCTCCCGCCGCCCTGCGAAACCGTCACCGGCGACCGCGGCGTACAGATCGTCTGCGGTGGCAAGCCGTCGCAGTCGGTCGTCTCCGGACAGCGCGATCAGTACCCGCGGTTCGAGCTGAGCGGCGTCGGCCACCACGAGTCGGCGCCCGGGCCCGGCCACGACTGCTCGCCGCAGGTGCCGCGGAATCTGCAGTGCACCTCCGCCGCGGGCCGCCCACCTGCCGGAGACCACCGCCCCCGGTAGATATTCCGGATGAAACCGGCCGTCGCGCACCCACCGCGCCAACCAGGTCCAGCCGTTCGCGGACCACAGCCGATGCAGTTCCCGGTAGGCGATGAGGTGCGACGCGGCCGGGTGGTCAACCGTGCGAAGCACCCCCGCCGCCACGCTCACCAGCGGAAAGCCCGCCGCCCGGAACGCCCGCTGCAGATCACGATTCGAGTCCACATTGACCGGCCCGCCGAAAGCTCGCTCGATCTGGTCCCCCAGCCTCACCAGGGCGGCGGGCTTCTGCCCGGCGATCGGCGGGGGTCCGAGCCTGACCTGCAAGATGTCCTCGTGCACCGCGCGGTCCCAGGGCAGACCGGCGGCGCTCATCTCGACCGCGGCCAACCCGCTCGCGCTCTCCGCCGCGCAAAGCAGCCGCAGCGCGTTCGGACTGATCGAGACGGCCTCGCCCAGCGGCGAGCCGCACCCGCTGAGCTGCCGGTGGCGTTGGTCCAGATACGCCGCCAACAGCTCGTCGGCGGTCGCTGCGCCGGGTTCGTCCCTCGACTGGCGGCCGCCGAACAATGCAGGTTCGGTGGCGGCCGATTCGACGTCGGGTGCGTGGTCGCGGGCGCCGTCGGGTGCGTGGTCGCGGGCGACGTCGGGTGCGTGGTCGCGGGCGCCGTCAGGGGCGTGATCGGGTGCGCCGTCCAGGGCGTCGCCGGGCGCGTCTTCCAGTGAGCCGTTGAGCCGGGGTGAGGGTGCCCGGCCGACCAAAATTCGTTCGACCATCGCCACGTCGTGACATCGGTCGACGGTGATGCCTCGGCTCACCAAATCCGGGTAATCGCGCGCGGAGTCGCCGAACAGCCAGCGGGGGTGTTCGGTCTGCTCGATGTCCGCGAGCTCCTGGCGGCCGCACCGCAGCCGGCTGCTCGCCCTGATGCCGCCGTCATCGGCCCACAGGGTCACGTCGTACTCGTCGCCGTCGAGGCGAACGGCGGCAAGCATGCTCGCATTCTGCCGGGCGAATCGGCGCTGTCGGGCCACTGCGGTCCACTCTGGCGCGTGACCCGACCAGATCACCCGGTCGGGTCACCGGCCTTGAACAAGTTACTCGCCAGTAATATCCTGTTCTTACTGCCCGGTAACTTCGGGCGGCCCCCGCTTCGCCCCCGCGATCCGATCCGGCTCGACGGCGGCGACACCACACTGGAGCAGGCCGATGTCCCATTTCAAGAGCAATCTGCGCGACCTCGAGTTCAACCTGTTCGAGGTTTTCCGCACCGAGACCAGGATGGGCACCGGACCGTTCGCCGACATGGACGCCGAGACGGCGCGCGGCGTACTGACCGAACTGGAGAAGGTTGCGACCGGCCCGTTGGCCGCGTCCTACGTCGATGCGGACCGTAATCCGCCGGTGTACGACCCGACGACGTTCAGTGTTCGACTACCGGAGTCCTTCAAGAAGTCCTATCAGGCGATGCTCGACGGCGAGTGGTTCCGCTTGGAGGCGCCCGCGGAAGCGGGGGGACTCGGCGCCCCGCCGTCGCTGCGGTGGGCGGCGGCGGAGCTGATCATGGGGGCGAACCCCAGCATCTTCATGTACTCGTCCGGGCCCGGCATGGCGAAGGTCCTGCACCGGCTGGGGACCCCTGAACAACGCACGATCGCCCCGATCCTGGTCGAGCGGCACTGGGGTTCGACCATGGTGCTGACCGAACCGGAGGCCGGCAGTGACGTCGGCGCGGGGAAGACCCGGGCTGTTCGCCAACCGGACGGGAGTTGGCATCTGGAGGGAGTGAAACGGTTCATCACCTCGGGCGACCAGGACATGACGGAGAACATCCTGCACTTCGTGCTGGCTCGACCCGAAGGCCCTGGAATCGACGCTCGTCCCGGAAGCAAGGGCCTCAGCCTCTTCATCGTCCCCAAGTTCTTGTTCGACTGGAACACCGGCGAGCTCGGTGCACGCAACGGGGTGAACGTCACCGGTATCGAGCACAAGATGGGGTTACAGGTCTCCGCGACCTGTGAACTGGTCTTCGGCGGCCACGGCACGCCGGCGGTCGGGTACCTGTTGGGTGAGGTTCACGACGGCATCGCCCAGATGTTCAAGGTCATCGAGTACGCCCGAATGCTGGTCGGCACCAAGGCGATCGCCACCCTGTCGACCGGTTACCTCAACGCCCTCGCATATGCCAAGGTGCGCGTCCAGGGCGCCGACCTCACCCGAGCCGACGACAAGAACGCGCCGCGGGTGACGATCCTGCACCACCCCGACGTCCGTCGCATGCTGATGCGCCAGAAGGCCTACGCCGAGGGGCTGCGCGCCCTGTATCTCTACACCGGCACCTGGCAGGATCGGATCGCGTGCGGTGAGGGCGTCGGCAGTGCGGCCGGTGCGGGTGCGGGTGCGGGTGCGGGTGCGCGAGACGGTGTTCCCGGGGAAGGTGCGGGCGGCGACCCAGCGGCATCCGTCGACCTGGCGGGGCGGGTCAACGACCTGCTGTTGCCGCTGGTCAAGGGCGTCGGCAGCGAGCGGGCTTACGAGAACCTCGCGCTGTCGCTGCAGGTGTTGGGCGGTGCGGGCTACACCCGCGACTATCCGATCGAGCAGTATCTGCGCGACGCCAAAATCGACACCCTGTACGAGGGCACCACCGCGATCCAGGCTCAGGACTTCTTCTTCCGCAAGGTCCTCCGCGACGGCGGGGCGGCCCTGTCGGTCGTCGCGGGCGAGATCGCGGCTCTCGTGGCGCCCTCCGCACCGGGCGCCGCGGACGGTCGACACAAGGACGAAGTCGTGCTGCTCGGCACCGCCCTCGCCGACGTGCAGCAGATGATCGGCGCCCTCACCGGGTACGCGGCCGCCGCCCAGTCCGAACCCGAGTCGATCTATCTGGTCGGCGAGCACGCGGTCACGCTTCTGATGTCGGTCGGCGACCTACTGATCGGATTTCTGTTGATCAAGCAGGCCCTGGTCGCCCAGGCGGCCCTGGACACCGGGGCCTCGGCATCCGATGTCGACTTCTACACCGGCAAGATCGCCTCCGCCAGGTGGTTCGCCCGCAACGTGCTTCCGGAGTTGGCGGCGCGACGGTCCATCATCGCCGCCGCGGACCTGACGTTGATGGACATCCCGGAGGCCGCCTTCTAAGCGGTCCCGGCCGGGGAGCCTGCACTATGGGGGGATGACCGACATCTACGACCTGATCGTCATCGGCGCCGGGCCCGTGGGTGAGAACGTCGCGGACCGCGCGCGGCGCGGTGGTCTGAGCGCCGTCGTCGTCGAGGACGAATTGGTCGGAGGCGAGTGCTCCTATTGGGCCTGTATTCCCTCCAAGGCACTGCTGGCTCCCGCCCTCGCGCTCAACGCGGCTCGGTCCGTGGACGGCGCACAGCAGGCGGTGACCGGCGACCTCGACGTGGCCGCAGTGCTGGCCCGCCGGACCCGTTTCAGCAGTGAGTGGAACGACTCCGGCCAGGTGACATGGCTCCAGGGGGCGGGCATCGACTTGATCCGCGGACGTGGTCGACTCGCCGGCGACAAGCGGGTCGAGGTCACCGATCATGACGGGTCGACCCGCACCCTCACCGCCCGGCACGCGGTTGCCGTGTGCACCGGCACCACGGCGACGATCCCGCCGATCGACGGACTGGCCGCGGCCAAGCCGTGGACCAGCCGGGAGGCCACCTCCGCGACGTCCGTGCCCGAATCGCTGGTGATCATCGGCGGCGGGGTCGTGGGGTGCGAGATGGCCACCGCGTACTCCTTTTTCGGCTGCGCCGTGACCGTGCTCGCGCGGTCGCCGTTGCTGAGCGGCCATGAGCCGTTCGCCGGCGAATTGGTCGCCGACTCGCTGCGCGACCTGGGCGCCGACGTCCGGACCGGTGTGTCCCCGACCCGTGTCAGTCGACTGGACGGGCGGGTTCGGGTCGAATTGGACGACGGCGGCGAGGTGCACGCCACCGAAGTGCTGGTTGCCACGGGGCGCACGCCGGCGACCACCGACCTCGGCCTGGAGACGATCGACCGCAAGCCCGGGGGGTACCTACCCGTCGACGACACCATGCGGGTCCAGGGCTTCGACTGGTTGTACGCGGTCGGCGACGTGAACGGTCGGGTGCTGCTGACCCACCAGGGCAAATACCAGGCCCGGGCGTGTGGGGACGTCATTGCGGCGCGGGCGCAGGGCAGATCTGTGGAGGACCAGCCCTGGGGTGCGCACGTGGCCACCGCCGATCACGGAGCCGTCCCCGCCGTGGTGTTCACCCACCCGGAGGTCGCCGCGGTCGGACTGACCGAGCAGCAGGCGAGGCAGAGGTTCGCGAATGTCAAGGTGGTCGATTATCAGATCGGCAACGTCTCCGGTTCCAAACTGAGACGGGATCACTACCAGGGTCGGGCGCGGATGGTGGTGGACACCGACCGGCAGGTGATCGTGGGATTCACCATGGCCGGTCCGGAGGTCGGCGAGATGTTGCACGCCGCGACGATCGCCGTGGTGGGTGAGGTGCCGCTGAGCAGACTGTGGCATGCGATCCCGTCGTTCCCGACGATGAGCGAAGTCTGGTTGCGACTGCTGGAGACCTACGGCCTTTAGGGAAGGTCCTGCGTGGTCGGCGACACGCCGCGGGCCGGCTGCAGCGGAACCCTCAGACGGCGAAGCTGCCCTTCACCCGCTCGATGTTGCGCATCTTGTTCACCGCGTCCAGGGCCGCGACCTTGTAGGACTCGGCGAGGGTCGGATAGTTGAACACGGCGTTCACCAGGTAGTCCACAGTGCCGCCGCAGCCCATCACGGTTTGGCCGATGTGTACGAGCTCTGTCGCGTTCGTGCCGAACACGTGAACGCCGAGTAGGTGCCGGGATTCTGCGTGCACCAACAATTTCAGCATGCCGTAGGAGTCGCCGAGGATCGCGCCGCGGGCCAATTCGCGGTACCGCGAGACGCCCACCTCGAAGGGGACGTTGTCGTCGGTGAGCTGCTCCTCGGTGGCGCCCACGTAGGAGATTTCCGGAATGGTGTAGATGCCGATGGGTTGCAGTCCACCGAGCGGATCACCGACCGGCTCGCCGAAGGCGTGATACGAGGCCCGCCGCCCCTGTTCCATCGCGGTCGCGGCCAGCGCCGGGAACCCGATGACGTCACCGACCGCGTAGATGTGGTCCACCTCGGTCTGATAAAACTCGTTCACCGAGATCCGCCCGCGTTTGTCGGCGCTGAGCCCGGCCAGGTCGAGATTGAGCTCCTCGGTGACCCCCTGGCGACCCGCCGAATAGAGCACGGTGTCGGCGGGGATCTTCTTGCCCGATTCCAAAATGGTCAGGGTCCCGCTGTCGTGCTTCTCGACGAGCCGGACACTCTCCCCCATCCGGAACGTCACGGCCAAGTCGCGGAGCTGGTACTTCAACGCCTCCACGATCTCCAGATCGCAGAAATCGAGCATCCGCGGGCGTTGTTCGACGACGGTGACCTTGGTGCCCAGAGCGGCGAACATGGACGCGTATTCGATCCCGATCACGCCCGCGCCGACGACCACCATCGAACGCGGCACGTGTTTCATGTTCAGGATCTGGTCGGAGTCGACGATGGTGGAGCCGTCGAATTCGACGGTGGCCGGCCGAGCCGGTTTGGTGCCGACCGCGATGACCACCTTGTCCGCCTTGACAACTTTGCGCTCGCCGCCCGCCTCGAGCACCTCCACCGTGTGCGAATCGATGAAGGACGCGTTGCCGGTGTACAGGGCAACCCGATTCCTGGACAACTGATTGCGGATCACGTCGGTCTCGCGGTTGATCACGTGGTTCGTTCGCGCAGACAGATCAGCCACCGTGATGTCGTTCTTCACCCGATACGCCTGGCCGTAGAGCTCGCGCTGATTCAAGCCGGACAGATACATGACTGCTTCGCGCATCGTTTTCGACGGGATGGTCCCGGTGTTGATACAGACGCCGCCCACCATGGCGGGTCGCTCGACGACCGCCGCTCGCTTGTGCAGTTTCGCGGCCGCGATCGCCGCCTTCTGACCGGCCGGACCGGACCCGATCACGAGCACGTCGTACTGTTCCATCGACATCTCCCCCCACCGAATGGCTGGAGCGCAAGGCCACTCCGGCTGGACACCACGACACACCTTCACACACACCAACACCAAGGACGCAGCTCGCCGCCGCCTAGGTAGGCACCGTGTCACTGCCGCTCCGCAGGCACCGTGTCCCAGCCGCTCCGCAGGCACGTGTCACTGCCGCTCCGCAGGCACCGTGTCACTGCCGCTCCGCAGGCACCGTGTCACTGCCGCTACCCAGAAATGGTGTCACTGCGGTGTGACGCGGGCGTGAAGGGGCGGTGTGGGATTCGGGTCGGGATTCGGACCCGGAACGCAAGAAACCCCGGGCTGCTGCCAAGTCGGGGGTCTGGCAGCAAACCGGGGTCACTGGGTACTTCGTCAACGCCTCCGCCGGCGTTACACACGGCGCGAGAAATCTTCTGCGAAGAATTCGAGCCGCGTGTGACGGCCCTGCGAATCCCGATCGAACCTGATGCGAGATGAACGCGAGGCGTCAGCTGCTCTGGCGCTGCGCGATGGCGATGAGCTCGTTGCGCATCGACGGGGTCGACGCCTCTTCGATGGCCCGGTTGACCAGTCGCCGGGTGCGGGTGATCTCGCGGCGGTTGCGGATGGAACTGGTGAACTTGCTCATGGCGGACCTTCGGCGTTTCTCCGCCCCGGGGGCGGTGGGTGGTGAGTGTGGGTGGACACCTGTTACGACGCTGGCGCCACCCATAGTGTTACCACATTCGCCGGTGAACTCCATCACCAGCCGGTGATTCGTCGGCAGACTCGCCAATCCACCATCGAATCATCACAGCCTAGGACTATTGGCGGTCACCACACCAGCGCGAGGCCCGGTTCCGCCATCAGTGCGCCGACGTCGGCGAGGAACTGCGAGCCCTGCGCACCGTCGATCACCCGGTGATCGAACGACATGGACAGCTGGCACACCTTGCGCACGGCCAATTCGCCGTCGACGACCCACGGTGCGTCCTTGATGGAGCCCAGCGCCAAGATCGCGGCCTCCCCCGGATTCAGGATGGGGGTCCCCGCATCGACGCCGAACACACCGATGTTGGTGATGGTGAAGGTGCCCCCGGACATGTCGGCGGGTGGCGTGCGGCCCGCGCGAGCGGTCTCGGTGAGGTCAGTCAACGCCACCGCCAGGCTGCGCAGGTCCATCCGGTCGGCGTCCTTGATATTGGGGACCACCAGACCACGCGGGGTTGCGGCCGCGATTCCGAGGTTGACGTACTCCTGGAACACGATCTCCTGCGCCGCGTCGTCCCAGAAGGAATTCACATCCGGCGTGCGTCGAATCGCGAGGCAGACCGCGCGGGCCGCGAATGTCAGCGGCGTCAGCTTGATGTCGGCGAACTCCGGCCGCGCACGCAGCCTCGACCGGAGCCGCATCATCTCCGTCACGTCGACACTGCAGAACACGGTGACATGCGGCGCGGTGAATGCGCTCGCCACCATCGCAGTCGCCGTCGCCCGCCGGACCCCCTTCACCGCAACCCTGCGCTGCCGGGTCACCGGGTCATAACCCTCGACGGGTACTGACGACCGGGGTGCGCCGTTCCCTGCGCCGGCCCGGGGCCGGTCGGGCTGATCGGCACCATGCTGACCCGCTGCCTGCTGGACGTCGGCGCGCGTGATCACCCCACCCGAGCCGGTCGGCGTCACCGATGACATGTCGACGCCCAACTCCTTGGCCAGCAGCCGCACCGGCGGGGAGGCCAGCGGCACCTGCGATGCCGGTGCCGGTGCCGGTGCCGGTGCCGGTGCCGGTGCCGGTGCCGGTGCCGGTGTGACGCTCGGCGCCGGGATGCCACCACCCGCTCGTCGGGGACGACGTCCGGCGGCCGGGTGCGGCGACACGAAGCCCACCAGTGTCGCGATCTTGCCGTCGGCGGTCATCTCGCCGATCTTCACACCGCCTTCGTCGCCGGCGGGCACGGCTCCGGGCGACCCCGATTCGAGGCCCGCTGGACGTCCCGCCCGGGTTCGGGTCGGTGTCATTGGGTCGGTGTTATTAGGGTCGGTGTCGATCAGGATGATGGGAGCCCCGACGTCCACTGTTTCGCCGACCGACACCAACAGCGAGGACACCCGGCCCGCGTAGGGCGACGGCAACTCGACGGCTGCTTTGGCCGTCTCGATCTCGACCAGAATCTGGTTGATGCCGACCTGGTCGCCCGGTGCGACTCGCCAGCCGAGGATCTCGGCTTCGGTCAGTCCCTCGCCGACGTCGGGGAGCGCGAAGGTCTGCAGATGTGTCACTCGAACCCCAGGCTGCGGTCGACGGCGTCGAGAATTCGGTCCAGGCTCGGCAGGTACTCGTTCTCCAACCGGCTCGGCGGATAGGGGACGTCGAGCCCGGCGACCCGGAGGACGGGTGCCTGCAGCGAGTAGAACGCCGTCTCGGTCACCCTCGCCGCGATCTCCGACGTGATGGAACACTCCCGCGGGGCCTCGGAGACGACCACCAGATGACCGGTCTTGCGAACCGACGCCACGACGGGGTCCAAGTCCAACGGCGACAGCGACCGCAGGTCGAACACCTCCAGCGACCGACCCTCGGTGGCAGCGGTGTCGGCCGCGGACAGCGCGACGGCCACCGACGGCCCGTAGGTCACGATGGTGCAGTCGGTGCCCTCACGCCGAAGTCGCGTCGTGAAGTAATCGCCCTGGTGGGAGCTCGTGTCGACATCCGCCTTCTCCCAGTACCGCCGCTTGGGCTCCAGGAAGACGACCGGGTCGTCCAGAGCGATCGCCTGCCGGAGTTGGTGGTAGCCGTCCGACGGGTTGGAGCACGCGACCACCCGCAACCCGGCGATATGGCAGAAGAAGGACTCCGGCGACTCCGAGTGATGCTCGACCGCCCCGATTCCGCCGCCGAAGGGGATGCGGATCACCAGCGGAATGGTCCACGCGCCCGCGGAACGGAAGCCCATCTTGGCCACCTGCGAGACGATCTGATCGAAGCTGGGGAACACGAAGCCGTCGAACTGGATCTCGACCACCGGCCGGTAGCCGCGCATCGCCAGCCCGACTGCGGTGCCGACGATCCCGGACTCGGCGAGCGGGGTGTCCATCACCCGGTCTTCGCCGAAGTCCTTGTACAGACCGTCTGTGATGCGGAAGACCCCGCCGAGCTTGCCGACATCCTCACCGAGGATCACGACCTTTCGGTCGGCCTCCATTTCAGCTCGCAAAGCCGTGTTCAGCGCTTTCGCCAGGGTCATCGTCGCCATCAGTGCAGCCCGCCCGACCCCGACCCCGAACCGCCCGACCTGTCCGGCTGATCGGCGAAGCCGGCGAGGTACTCCTCGAGCTCGGCGCGCTGCTCCTCCAGCTGTCGGTGCGGGGTGGCGTACACGTGCTCGAACATGCTCGCGATCGGCGGATCGGGCATGTTCACCATCTCGGATCGGAACTCGACGGCGAGCTGGTCGGAGTCGCGCTGCACCGACTCGAAGAAGTCGGTGTCGGCGTGCCCGTTGCGGGCCAGGTAGGCCTTGACTCGTTCGATCGGGTCGAGCAGCTTCCACGCCTCGGTCTCGTCGTGCATCCGATACCGATTGGGGTCGTCGGACGTGGTGTGCGCATCCATCCGGTAGGTGAAGGCTTCGATCATCACCGGCCCGTTGCCCGACCGACACTCGTCCAGTGCCCAGCGGCTGACGGCGTAGCACGCCAGAACGTCGTTCCCGTCGACGCGAATGCCGGGGAACCCGTAACCGGCCGCCCGTTGGAAGAGAGGTGTGCGGGCGATCCGATCGATCGACTCCGAGATGGCCCACTGATTGTTCTGACAGTAGAAGACGACCGGTGCGTGGAAGGCCGCGGCGAAGACCATCCCCTCGTGCACGTCACCCTGGGAGGTCGCCCCGTCGCCGAAGAAGGTCACTGTCGCCTCGGCGGACTCCTCGTCGCCCAGCACCCCGTCGAGTCGCTGCCCCATGGCCCAGCCCACCGCGTTCAAAACCTGGTTGCCGATCACCACGGCGTACTTGTTGAAGCCCCGCTCGCGGGGATTCCACGACCCGTAATCCGTGCCGCGGAACATCGCGGCGACCTGGGACGGTTTGATGCCTCGACACCAGGCCACACCGTGTTCCCGGTACGACGGAAATCCCATGTCCTGGGGCCGCATGGCCCGTCCGATACCGACCTGCGCCGCCTCTTGGCCGAGCAGCGGCGCCCACAGGCCGAGCTGACCCTGGCGTTGCAGCGCATTTCCCTCTCGGTCCGCCCGGCGGACCAGCACCATGTCCCGGTAGAGGTCGTGCACGAGCTCCCCGGTGAGTTCGATCGGGAAGTCGTCCGACGGGGTGAACTCACCCTCCGGACTCAGCATCGAGACCAGTCCGGGGGCGGTGCTGGTGGCCCGCAGACCGGCGATCACCTCGTGTGGCTCGGGAAGTGACGACGTCCCCGCCGTGCCACGGGCGGCGGCGGCGCTGGCCGTGGCAAGAGCCTCGTTCGGGTGGTGCGCAGGCATGAGCCTCCCCTCGATCGCCTCCATACTGGCACGGTAAGGAGCGCCATGTGACGTGCGCCGCTCCTACTGTCGGACCCCCGACGATCCTGTTCGAGGCCGTCCGCGCCGTCCGGAACACCCGTCCGGATGAGGCGTTCAGGGCGTTCGGCCGAGCCGATTCAGGTCCCCGCGCGGGGCCGCCGGGTGCCGAGCAGGCCCACAGTGGAACCGGCAACTAGCATCGTGGCCAGCGCGCGCAATGCAGATTGAGCGTTACCCCGAGATTCCGCGGTATCGGTGGGAACAACCCGCGTCGGCCGGCGCAGAACAGCAGGAGGTTCGCAGTGGAACTGGAACACCGCTTCGAGCTGCCCGTGGGGGTGGAGAAGGCGTTCCCGGCGCTGTTGGATCTCGATGTGATCGGGCCGTGCTTCCCCGGGGCCACCGTGGAGAAGGTGGACGGCGACACATTCACCGGGTCTGTGAAGGTCAAAGTGGGTCCGGTCGCACTGAATTACAAGGGCACCGCGCGGTTCGTGAGCCGCGACCACGAGAATCACCTCGCGGTGATCGAGGCGACCGGAGAGGCGCCGCGATCAGGTTCGACCGCCGGCATGCTGGTGCAGGCGTCGGCCACTGCGCTCACCCCGAATCGGACCGCGATCGTCCTGGTGACCACCCTGTCCATCACCGGTCGCGGGGCGAAGTTCAGCCGGCAGGTGATGATCGACGTCGGCAACGAGCTGATCGGCAAGTTCGCGGACTGCGTCTCGACGAAGCTCGCCGGGAAGACGGCCGGCGGGGCGACGCTGCTCGGGGTGGTCAATCCTGACGAGGTCGCCGCCGGTGTGGCGGTGAGTGCAGAGGTGACCGAGGAGGCCGCGCGCGCCAACCCAGCGCTTTGCGTCGCCCTCGATCGCGAGTCGGCGCCCGGTCACCCGGCCCGCCAGCGAGCCGGTGAATGTGCTTTCCGCCGCCAAAGCTCCGCTGCTCAAACAACTCGCCCCGGTGCTGGCGGCGGCTGTGCTGGCCGTGCTGATCCTGCGCAAGCGCGGGCCGAAGAACGCCGCCCAGTAAGCCCCCTGGCACCTGACGCGTCGCGCCTGGTGCCTGACGCCTGGCGAGAGGCGAGAGGCGAGGCGCCTGGTGCGCCGCACCGGGTGCCTCTCGCCGCACCGCTAGCGGGACTCCGCAGCGAGCCGCGACTCGAGATCGGCCGACTCTGCACGCAGCTCGGCGGGCACGGATTCTCCCAAGAACGTGAACCACTCTCGAATCAGCGGCAGCTCCGCGGCCCATTCGTCCCGGCTCACCGCCAACGCGGCGGTCAGCTGCGCGGGGCTCACATCGAGGCCGTCGACGTCGAGGCCGCCCGCGGTAGGCACGTTGCCCATGGCGGTGGATTCCGCGTCGGCGGTGCCGTCGAGTCGCTCCACGATCCATTTCAGCACCCGCGAGTTCTCGCCGAACCCCGGCCACAGGAATCCTCCATCGGTGTCCCGGCGGAACCAGTTGACGTAGAACATCTTCGGCAGCGCGCGAGATCCGTCCGCTCGGCCATGCTCAACCAGTGCGCCGAGATAGTCGCCGGCGTCGTACCCGATGAACGGCAGCATCGCCATCGGGTCACGGCGGACCACGCCGACCTTACCGGTGGCCGCCGCGGTGGTCTCCGACGAGAGGGTGGCGCCCAGTAGACACGCCGTGCTGCCAGGAGAACGACTCGGTCACCAGCGGCACGGTGGTCTTTCGCCGGCCACCGAAGATGATCGCCGAGATCGGCACCCCCGTCGGCGAGTTGTACTCGTCGGCCAGGATCGGGCACTGCGTGATCGGGGTGCAGAACCGCGAATTCGGGTGGGCGGCAGGCTGCCCGCCGGATGCCAGCGCCGCCCCGACCGCGTCCCGACTCCGGTCGGCGTCCAGTCCCGGCCCTTCCAGTCCACCAGGTGCGTCGGGCGCCGTGGCGGTCATCCCCTCCCACCAGACACCACCGTCGTCGGTCGCGGCGACGTTGGTGAAGACAGAGTTGCCGGCGGCGATGGTTCGCATGGCGTTGGGGTTGGTCGCCAGCCAGTGCCGGGGCCACGCCGAACAGGCCGAACTCCGGGTTCGTCGCCTACAGCCGGCCGTCGGCACCGATCCGCATCCAGGCGATGTCGTCGCCGAGCAACTCCGCCCGCCAACCGGGAATCGTGGGCTCGATCATCGCCAAATTCGTCTTCCCGCAGGCGCTCGGGAACGCCGCGGCGATGTAGTGAACCTCGTCGTCCGGGCTGATCAGCTTCAGGATCAGCATGTGCTCGGCCAGCCAACCCTCATCGCGCGCCATCGCCGAGGCGATCCGCAGCGAGTAACACTTCTTGCCCAGCAACGCATTTCCGCCGTAGCCGGAGCCGAACGACCAGATCGCCCGCTCCTCCGGGAAATGCGAGATGTATTTGACGTCGGTTGCATGGCCACGGCACGTCCTGCTCGACCGGCTGAAGCGGCGCCCCGAGGGAATGCAGTGCCTCGACGAACTCGCCCGGTGCGTTCGATCATCGCAGCGACGCAGTACCGACCCGGGTCATGATCCGCATCGACCCGACCACGTACTCCGAGTCCGTGATCTCGACGCCGAGTTTCGGGTCGATCGCGTCTAGCGGTCCCATGCAGAAAGGAATGACGTACATGGTGCGGCCCGGTCATACAGCCTCGGTACAGCTCCGCATCGTGGTCTTCATCTCGGCCGGGTCCATCCAGTTGTTGGTCGGTCCTGCGTCACGCCGGCGACGCGAACAGATGAAGGTGCGGTCCTCGACGCGGGCGACGTCGCTGGGATCCGACTCAGCCAGGTATGAATCCGGGAATGGTCTCCAATGCGGTGAAAGTGCCGACCTCGACGAGCTTGTCGGCCAGGGTCTGCCACTGCTCCGCCGATCCGTCGATCCACACCACGGTGTCGGGAGTGGTCAGCGCGGAGACCTCGGCCACCCAGTCGAGCAATTCGCGGGCGGTGGTGGGCCCGGCGGACGCGTGAGCCTGCGCCGCCGACCCGGGCGGTGTGTTCGAAGTGACCGCGGCGGCAGACGACGACGAGGTCACCGGTGCGGCGGGTGCGGGTGTCGACGGCGCGCGCGACGGGGTCGACGAGGACTCCCGGGACGACGGACGCGCGGTGGAGGTTGCTGAGTGAGATGACGCGATTACGGCTGTCATGGCTCTTCTGATCTCCTTGCTGAGGTCGGCGGCGGAGTACCCGGCGCCGCTCGCGGACGCGATGTGAGCGGCGCCCGGTCGGCCCCGCTCGAGTCGTCATTGACTGTGAGATCCCCCGACCCTAACCATGCAGTACGACCGTTCTGTATCCATTTCAGTGTCGATCAGGCCACAGAATCGAGAAAGTAGATCGATTCAGAAGCGAATGTCGTTTTTTGTCTGTTCGAATGAGTTCGAATCTGCCGTGCAATGTCTGAGCTGCGGAAACGCGCCGGAAACCCAATGGCAGCCTGCTCGACAACTCCCGATCGTCAGAGCGCCCGGGACACCGACGACATGTTGAAGTCGGCGACGCGCATCGGCGGCATCAGCGTGCGGCTGAACCAATCCGACCACTCGCGCGGCAGCGTCCGCTCGGTGCGACCGACCTCGCGGGCCTGACGCAGTACGTCCAGCGGTGACATGTTGAACCGGAAGTTGTTGACCGCGCCGATCACCTCACCGCGCTCCACCAGGAAGACCCCGTCCCTGGTCAACCCGGTCAGCAGCAGCGTCATCGGATCGACCGATCGGATGTACCAGAGCGAGGTCAGCAGCAGACCCCGCTCCATACCCGCAACCAGGTCTGCAGTGGTCCGCTGCTGATCACCGCCGGTCATCACGAGATTGTCGGCGGGCGGCGCGAACGGCTCGCCGTACTCGGCGGCCGACGCCCGGGTGTGCAGCAGACTGCTGATCACTCCGCCGCTGATCAGCTCGGTACGCCCGATGGGAGCGCCGTTGTCGAACACCGACATCTCGTCACCGGACCCGCCGGTCACGACGAACGGCGCGGCTTCGATCGGATGCACCCCCGGATCGCAGAACAGCGACAGACCGAGGGTCGTCAGCCGCTCCCCCACCCTGGTGCCGCCACCGGCAGCGCCGAACGCAGACCGGCCTTCGTGCGCGGCCCGCCCCGACGCGCACCACATGTGATAGAGCATCAGGTCGGCAACGGCGCTGGACGGCAGCAGGGTGTCGTACCTACCGGCGGGCAGGTCGATCTGTCGCTGGGACCAGTCCAACCGGGCAGTCAACGAATCCGCCGTCGCGCGGACATCGACGTCGGCGAAGTCGGCCGTGGACAAGCCGGACCACGCCGAACGCGTGAGATCCTTCGACTTGGCATTCATCTCGAGGGTCCCGGTGGGCTGCACCCATCGTCGACGCAGCCCGGTGGATGACCCCAGGTGGATCGTGCTCACCTCATGGCGCGCGAAGCCGTAGAGGATGCGTTCGCCGGAGCGCGCTCCCTCGAAAGCCGCAGCCAGCCCCGGGATCAGCCGGTCGTAGACCTCGAATCCGGAGTCCGCCGCCGGTAGCTCGAAGTCGTCCAGCGCGTCACCCGCAACCAGGTCCGATGCGTCCCGGGCCGGTCCGGCATCGCGGGCCGCGTGTTCGGCCGCACGCACCGCGGCCGTGATGTCTGCCGGCTCCACACTGGTCGACTCGACCGTGCCGGCGGCAGTTCCCGCCGCAGTGCGGACGAAGGCGACCACGAACCAGCCGAGCTCTGCGGTCACCCCGCTGGTGGTGACGGTGTTGTTCGCCCACCGAATATTCGCGGTACGGCCACTGGTGACGACCACTACACAGCCGTCCGACGTCGACGCGGCCAGCGCCCGTTCGATGATCTCCTGCGGCGACACCGGCCCTCCCGGCCTGCTCACCGGGCGACCTCTGCAGTAGTCACTGGGTCGCCTCCGCTGTGGCGTTCAGGACGGTGATCCCGCGGAATCGGGCGCTCGGGGTGCCGTGCGATACCGGGGCGGCCTGCCCGGGCTGACCCTTCCCGCAATTGAAAGCGCCGCCCATCCGCCAGGTCTCCGGCCCGCCGACGCCGTCCATCGCGCCCCAGAAATCGGTTGTCGTCGACTGGTAGGCGACGTCTCGCAGTTGACCCGCGAGGACTCCGTTCTTGATGCGGAAGAATCGCTGCCCGGTGAACTGGAAGTTGTACCGCTGCATGTCGATCGACCAGGACTTGTCGCCGACGACGTAAATGCCGTCATCGACACCAGCGATCAGGTCGGCTGTGGATCCGCCGTCCGGACTCGGCGCCAGCGACACATTCGCCATCCGCTGAATCGGCGTGTGCCCCGGCGAGTCGGCATAGGCGCAGCCGTTGGACCTCGGCAGTCCCATCCTGTGGGCGAACACCCGGTCCAACTGATAGCCGACCAACGTCCCGCCCAGCACGATGTTCCACTCTTGCGCCGCGACCCCGTCGTCGTCGAAGCCGATCGTGGCCAACCCGTGCGGGACGGTTCGGTCGCCGCTGACGTTCATCAGCGGTGATCCGTAATGCAACGTGCCCAACTTGTCAGGGGTCGCGAAAGACGTACCGGCATAGGCAGCCTCATACCCGATCGCGCGATCGTATTCGGTGGCGTGCCCGATGGACTCGTGAATGGTCAGCCAGAGATTGGTCGGGTCGATGACAAGGTCGTAGACCCCGGCGACCACCGATGGAGCCTTCACCTTCTCGGCGAGGAGTTCCGGCATGGCGGCGATCTCACTGTCGAAATCCCAACCGCCGGCCGCCAGGTATTCCCAGCCGCGCGCCGTCGGCGGGGCCAGCGTGTCCAACGTCTCGAAGGCTCCGCTGGACGCGTCCACCGCGATCGCCTGCATGGTGGGCTCCACCCGCACCCGCTGCTGAGTGGTGACCGTGCCCGCCAGATCGGCGTAGAACTTATTCTCCCGGACCAACTGCACCGACGCGGTGGCGTGCGCGACGCCGTCGGCTGCGATCAGCCGTTCCGTGCGGTCCAGCAGCAGGGCCACCTTGTCCGCGGTCGGCACCGTCAAGGGATCGATGTCGTAGGCACTGATCCACTGCGCGTCGGAGTACACCGGCTCGTCGCAGCGCTCGATCTGCTCCGCGACGGCGGATTTCAGCGCGCGCGCCATCTTCACCGCTTGCTCGGCCACCCGCCGCACTTGGTCCGGGTGCAACAGGTAACCGGCCGCGAATCCCCAAGTCCCGTCCACCAGGACACGCACCGCGTAGCCGACGGAGACGCTCTCGGAGGTGGTCTCCACCGCGGTGTCACGCACCGAGAGATACTGAGAAGCCAGCCGTTCCAATCGAAAGTCGGCGTGGCCGGCACCCAGGGTGCGGGCAGTGCTCAGCGCGGCATCGGCCAGCGTTCGCAGTGGCAACGCGAGGAACTTCGGGTCGACGGGATGACGGACAGGACCGTGTGGACCGGCGATGGACACCCCGACACCATAACGCCGGCCCCCGTCGACGCCACGCTCTGCGAGGGTCCGGGTCGCGTCCGGGTCGCCCGGGTCGCCGCGGGGTCGCCTCTGGGTCGCCGGTGGGTCGGGCCGGGCGCCATATCGGCACACTGGGAGTGTGGAGCTTCCGATGTTTCCGCTGGGCAGCGTGCTGTTCCCGGGCCAGCTGCTGCCGTTGCACATCTTCGAACCCCGCTACTGCGAGATGCTGGAACACTGTCTGGCCGGTGACCGCGAGTTCGGCGTCGTGCTGATCGAGCGCGGACACGAGGTGGGTGGCGGAGACATTCGGTCCGACGTGGGTACCGTCGCGACGATCCTGGATGTGGCACAGCCCGTACCCGGCCATTGGACAGTCGTGGCGGCGGGGACCCGCCGGGTGCGGGTGCAGCGCTGGCATCGGGACGACCCCTGGCCGAGGGCCGACGTGGTCGATCTGGTGGACTCAGCCGGCACGGGATCGGGCGCCGAATCGCTGGGCGAGCCCGGCGTCCCAGATCTGTGGACGGACCTGCAGCAGCGTTTTCGGTTGGTCGCCGCGCTTGCCACGGAACTCGGCGCGGACGCCTACCGGTCGGCGCCGGAGGTGTCCGACGACCCCGGAGTGGGCAGTTTCCACATCGCCGCGTTGTCACCGCTGGGTGACTTCGATCGACAGAAGGTACTGGCGACCACCGGGGTCAGGGTCCGGCTCACCATGCTCAGCGACATGCTGGACGAGCAAGCGGAGACCCTGCGCGCGGCGCTGGCCGCCGGCGACGACCCACCGCCCTTCGACTGATGCGGCCTGATTCGCCGACTGCCCGCTGACCCGGGAACGAATTCACGCCGCGCTCTCGCAGGCGGGCGGGTGCGTCCGGACGGATGAACCTGATGGCGCTTCGGACAGGCCGGTTGTCCGCGGAACCGGGGCATGCGGCAGAGTGATGAGCATGATTGAAGCGGTTGGATTAACCAAGAAATACGGTACGACACTCGCCGTCTCCGATCTGTCCTTCAGCGTTCGGCCCGGTGTGGTCACCGGTTTCCTGGGGCCGAACGGCGCGGGCAAGTCGACCACCATGCGAATGATCCTCGGTCTCGACTCGCCCACTAAAGGACAGGCGCTGATCGATGGAAAGCCGTACAGCCGTATCAAGCATCCGCTGACCAAGATCGGATCACTCCTCGACGCCAACTGGATTCATCCGAATCGCAGCGGCTTCGCGCATCTCAAATGGATCGCCGCCTCGAATGGTATTCCGACGGCTCGGGTGAATGAGGTCCTGGACGTAGTCGGGTTGGCCGGCGTTGCGAAGAAGGGCGCCGGAAAGTATTCGCTCGGCATGAAGCAACGACTCGGCATCGCCGGCGCGCTGCTGGGTCGACCGGAGATCCTGATGTTCGACGAACCCGTCAACGGGCTCGATCCCGAGGGCATCCTGTGGATCCGCAACTTCATGAAGCAACTCGCCGCCGACGGGCGCACGGTGTTGGTGTCCAGTCATCTGTTGTCCGAGATGGCCCTGACCGCAGACCATCTCGTCGTGATCGGCCGCGGCCGGTTGATCGCCGATGCCAGCACGGCCGACTTCATCGCGAACGCGACCAAGACTGCGGTCCAGGTTCGGTCGCCGCAGTTGCCGCAGCTCCATCAGGCGCTGGCTGCTCAGGGTCTGCACGTGGTTGTCGCCGGTGACGGACTGGTCGTGGAGAATGCGCCGATCGAACAGGTCGGCGATATCGCATCCGCGGCCGGGGTCACCCTGCACGAGCTGTCCACCAAACGCGGCTCCCTGGAAGAGGCGTTCATCAGCCTCACCGGAGGGGCGGTCGAATACACCGCACACAGTGACCAATTCGGCGAAGTGCTCGGCGGAGGCAGCACCGAGATTCCCAGCGGCGGCTACTCCCAACCCGGAATCGCCGGGTCTGCAGACTCGAAAGCGATCTGACCATGACGTTGTTGAATGTCGAACGCATCAAATTGTTCTCCACCCGCTCCCCGTACTGGTGTATCGGCCTGCTGCCGACCATCGGCGTCGGCATCACCCTTCTCGTGTCGCTGGTCGAGCGCGGATCCGGGGCATCGTTGGAGACCAGCCAAGCCTGGGTCGATTTCGCCGTGTCGATAGTCATGGTGATGGCCACTCTCTCGATCACCACCGAGTACCGGTTCGGCACCATCCGCAACTCCTTCTTGGCTGTTCCGTCCCGCACCGGAGTGCTGATCTCCAAGGCGGTCCTGCTGGCGTTCATCTCGTTCGTAGTGGTCGAACTGACGTCCATCGGCTGTTTTCTGCTGGCGCGAGCGGTGCATGGACCCGGCGCGTCGGCCGAAGCGTTCGCCGTGGAGACAGCCGCGGACTACCGGGTGATCTGGGGTCCGGGCGTCATCGTGGCGCTCGCGGCCGTACTGGCCGTCGGCGTCGGCACGCTGATCCGGCAGTCGGCAGGCGCCATCGCGATTCTGCTGTTGTGGCCCCTCCTGATCGAGAACCTGTTCGCCCTCTTCGGCAAGTTCGGCCGCGACCTTGCCCCTTATCTACCGTTCAACTCGTCACGAAGGTTTTATGCAGGCGACGAGTCGTTCAACCGATTCGATACCGGTATGCCGAATTGGTGGGAGGGTGGGGCGATCTTCGCGGGGACGGCCGCGGTGCTGCTCCTACTGGCGTTAGCCACCGCGAAGCGACGGGATGCCTGACGAGTCGACTCGGCGAATTGTGCATCCGGGCTGAATGTGCCCGCTCAGCGGGCAACATCGCACCGGCATTCACCGACGCGCACCCGACACCGGGTAGGTGAGGCTCAGACTTGCCCATGAGGCCGCGAGTCGCTCGGAGCGTGAGCCCACTGGAGCGCAGACCGCCCGCGCATCAGTGGGCTACTTGGGCGGCAGCGCCCGAGCACGGTCGAGTCCGATGTCGACCCAGCGCTCGAGCTGTGCCCGGGTGGTGACCACCTCGGGCTGCACATGCAGCCACCCGTCCATCTGGCGCCCCTGCATGACGAACCGATCTACCCCGTCCTCCTCCACCAGGGAGGCGGTGAGCTGAGGGTCCACCCGGAGCAGGAGACCGCCCTGACCGCTTGCACTGACCGCCATGTTGCCGTTGATGAAAAACGCATGGCCACCGAACATGCTTTTCTCGGTCAGCGCAGGGTCACCACCGATACAGTCGCGGAGCCGAGCCGCCAACTCGTGGTCGTATGCCATGCAAGTATGAAACCACCGGCTGCTGCAGCACGTCAGAACGGCCGGCGAACGGGGCTCATCGGTCGGCCTGGTCGGCCCGCTGATCAGCGACGCGCACCGTCGCCACGGCTCCGGCGAGCAACTCCGAGAACCTTGTCTGCGGAAGCGCCGGCAGCTCGGCACGCGCTGCATCCATCGGCAGGGTCATGTCGGACGTGTCCATCACCAGTCCGAATTGGGCCATCGCCGCAACGTCGGGTTTCACCGGTTTCAAGGCCGTGCTGAGCATGCGCAGGATTATCCGCGGGACATGCGTGACCGCTCCAGAAATGTCCCCGTGGTGATGGGACCCCTGAGGGTGAGCCGCGCCCTGGTGAGCCGCGCCCTGGTGAGCCAGGACCCCGGCGGCCACCGCGTTGAGAGTGATGTCTTCCGGGCCGCCGATCTCCAGCACCCGCCCGACCCATTTCTCAGTCGACAGGGTCGCCACGATCACGGCTGCCACATCACGGACGCTGACGAAATTGATGGGATTGTCGCCGCGCCCGAACAGCGTGACTGTCTTCTTCGCCGTGTACATCGTCCCGAGGAGATGGAGCCACGTCTCCATGTACACCGTGGGGCGAATGATGGTCCAGGGAATCGAACCGCTCCGCACTGCCTGCTCGGCCTGATACTTGATCCGGCGAAGCCCGAGACTGCTGGCTGGATCGGCGCCGGCCGCCGAAATCAAGACGAATCGCCGCACTCCCTCCCGAGTGGCGGACTGCAGAAGGTGCTTGTTCCCATCGAGGTCGACGGCGGTCGCACCATTCGGTTCGACGCCGGCAAAGCCCTGTATTGCCGAGATCACCGTCGTCACGTCTCGCATGGCAGCGGCGACATCGGCGGCGCTGCGCACATCGCCGACCACCACCTCGATCTCGCCGACCGGGAGTCGGCCGGCGCGGTCCGCGTGACGGGTCAGGACGCGCACGGACTCCCCCGCGGACACTAAGGCCCCTACCACTTCGGATCCAAGAGTGCCGGTGCCGCCGGCGACCAGGATCACCGCACACCGCCGAGCGTGCGCGCGGCGGACGTGCCGCCGACCAGTGAATCGACCGCCGCGGTGGCATCCACCGGCGCGAGGTCGATCGGTTCGAGATAGAACCGACCTCGAACGATCTCTCCGGATCGCACGGTGAAGATGATGACGCCGCACATTCGGAACGGGACACCGTCGGAGCGCGTCCCCGTCTGCAGCCATTCCGACCACACGTCGTCACCCACCGACGTCGTGTCGGTGACCTCGACTCGCACGTCGGGCACCGTACGGAAGATCTTCTCCCAGTTCTGTCGCACCTGCTCCACTCCGGTGAAGGTTCGAGCGGGGTGCGCGGGCCAGACACTCTGATAGTCGGCGGCGAAGCACGCCGTCAGAGCATTCAGATCGTGTCTGTTGGTCGCATCGCACAGCCGGTGAAGGACGGCTGACGAGGCCGTCGCGTGCTCGACGATCATGATCGCCACCACCTTTGGTACAGTGCACTGCATTGAATACACCAGTATTGGATCAACCCATGGCCGATGTCAAGCCCTACCGTTCATACAACTCCGCGCTGCGGCTTCGACAGGCGCAGCAGACCCGGGACGCCATCCTGGCCGAGGCGTGGACGGCGTTTCGCCGGGACGGGTTCAGCGCCGTCACGGTCGGATCGATCGCCGTCGCGGCCGGCGTCTCGCCGGAGACGGTTTACAAACAGTTCGGCAGCAAAGCCGGAGTGCTGCGCGCGATCGCCGAGACCGCCCTCGCCGGGCCACAATCCGTGCCCACGATGCAGCAGTCGGATGCGATGGCGGCCAGGGAGGCGGACCCGCACCGGATCATCGCCGCCTGGGCTCAGTTCGCATCCGAGGTGACGCCCCGGCTGTCCCCCGTGGTGCTGCTCATCCGGTCGGCGGCGCACATTTCGACGGACATCGCCGAACTGCAGGCCGGATTGGACGCCGATCGTCTGGACCGCATGGCGCATCAGGCTGCGTTATTGGCCGAACGGGGGTATCTCCGGGACGGCCTCTCCGAGGACGAAGCGCGGGATGTGATGTGGGCTTACACCGACCCGGCCATGTACGAACTGCTGGTCCACCGACAAGGGTGGCCGCTCGACCGCTTCCGCGACTTCCTCGCGGAAGCCTTGAGCACGGCACTACTGGGCGGGCCACCCGCGCGGGTGCCCGCCGCTCCGTGACCGGCGGCGTTGGCGTTAGGCGTCCTTGAGAATGATGACCTCCAGCGTGCGTGGGCCGTGCACACCTTCGACCCGGTTGAGTTCGATGTCGCTGGTCGCAGACGGCCCGGCGATCATTGTGATCGGGCGGGTCGGCTCGATTCTGGCGAGCGCCTCGGCGACTGTCTCGACGATCTGGGAGGTGCGCAGCACCACGATGTGGTGATCCGGCACGAGGGTGATCGCCCGCCGACCCTGCCCGGGTCGGGCGTCCAGCACGATGGTGCCGCTGATGGCGATCGCCACACTGGCTTCGGTGACCACCGCGTCGACGCCGTCCAGCTCGCCGGCGGACAAAACCGCGGGATCTGAATCGACTACTACTGATCGCCTGTCACTATCATTCGCCTGCTGCGACGCGCCCGCGGAGAGCCGGTCGACGTCGTCCCCCTGACAGGCGGCGAGCACTGCAGGATCGAGGCCGATCGGCACCACGACCGAGCGCGCGGTCCGCAGGGCGCCATTGATCTCCGCGGCCAGCGTCGACGGAGTCGCCCGCCGGACGACGGCCTTGTAGTCCACCAGCCGATCGACCATGAGATCCACGACCGGCTCACTACCCGGCGCGTTTTCGCCGACCCGTCGGTACTCACGCGGAATCGCCGATGCCGGTCCGTCGTCCGCCAGCGCCCGCCGAATCAAGCCGAGCACCGCGCTTCGAGCGTCCGTCATGACTCCACCCGCCCGTCAGAATCCGCTCGGCCACCGTCTGTCGACACCCCGGGTGGACCGTCGGCGCCTGCACGCCCGCCGTCGGTCGCCTTCCACCATTCCCGAAATGTCTGCTTCGGCGGGGCGGGTAGGTCTCGACTCTGTGTCCAGCCGGACACCGGCGGCGGCAGGTGGGAGATCTTGTGGTCCCGACCCGCGACGAGACGTCCTAGAGCCAACCCTTTCTCGGCAGCGGCGAAGCGCCTCTCGTCGCTCATCACCCACGCCGCGGCCTTCATGGCTGCGGCCCAGCCGCCGGGGATGGTGCGACCCCGATCGGCATCCACCGCACGGGCCCGCAACTCCACGAGCAGCGTCGGAATGTCGATCTTGACCGGACAGGCGTCGTAGCAGGCGCCGCACAGCGATGACGCGTAGGGCAACGTCGAGTTCGGGTCGCCGTGGCCGCCCATTCCTGTCAGCTGCGGTGTCAGGACCGCGCCGATCGGCCCGGGGTACACCGACCCGTACGAGTGCCCCCCGGTGCGTTCGTAGACCGGGCAGACATTCAGACACGCGGAGCATCGGATGCAGTGCAGCGCTGCACGTCCCACCTGATCGGCCAGCGCATTGGTGCGGCCGTTGTCCAGCAGTACCAGGTGGAAGTTCTGCGGCCCGTCGCCGGGCGTCACCCCGGTCCAGAACGAGGTGTAGGGATTCATCCGCTCCCCGGTCGACGACCGCGGCAACAACTGCAGGAACACCTCCAAGTCCGCGAAGGTGGGCAGCAGCTTCTCGATCCCCATCAGCGTGATCAGGGTCTCCGGCAGCGTGAGGCACATCCGACCATTGCCCTCCGACTCAACCACCGACAGCGTGCCGGTCTCGGCGATTCCGAAGTTCGCACCGGAGATCGCCACCTTCGCCGTGAGGAACTTACGCCGCAGATAGGTCCGCGCCGCCATCGCGAGCTCGGCCGGTTCATCAGTGAGACCAGCTTCCACGCCATCCATCTCACTCAGAAAGATGTCCCGAATCTCGGTCCGGTTCTTGTGGATGGCCGGCACCAGGATGTGCGAGGGCGTGTCGTTTCCCAGCTGCACGATCAACTCGGCGAGGTCCGTCTCGACCGCGTTGATGCCCTCGGCCTCGAGGTGCTCGTTGAGGCCGATCTCCTGGGTGGCCATCGACTTGATCTTCAAGACTTCGGTTTCGCCGGTGGCCTTGACGAGGTCGGTGATGATCCGGTTGGCCTCCGCGGCGTCCCGCGCCCAATGCACGATGCCACCGCGGGCGACGACCGCCGCCTCCAGCTGCTCCAGCAACTCGGGCAGTTGGGCCATCACCACCGATTTGATCGCAGACCCGCTGTCCCGCAGATCCTCCCAGTCCGGCAGTTCGGCCACCACGGCAGCCCGCTTCTCCCGGATCGTGCGGGTGGCGTTGGCCAGATTCGACCGCAACTGACCGTTCGCCAGTGCCTTGCGGGCGGCCTTGGGGAACGACTCCGTTCCGCGCAACGGACCGGCGGGCGGGTGATGGCCCGGGTTCGGGATGCCGAGGAAGGTGGTCATGCCGACTGCTCTCTCTGCGCGTGCCGACCGGCCGTCGTACCGATGCCGGCGGTCTTGGTGGAGGCCAATATCTGCGCCAGATGAACAGTCCGGACGGGAAGTTGCTGCCGGGAGAGGCCGCCGCCGATGTGCATCAGGCAGGACGAGTCACCCGCGGAGCAGACACTCGCGCCGGTCTCCACCACATGGGCGATCTTGTCGGTGAGCATCGCCGACGACGTGTCCGCATTCTTCAGCGCGAAGGTGCCGCCGAAGCCACAACACTCGTCTCCGCGCGGCAATTCGACCAGTTCGAGGCCCTCGACCGCGCGCAGCAGCGACAGCGGCTTGTCACCGACCCGGAGCATCCGCAGCGAATGACAGGTCGGATGGTAGGTCACCCGGTGTGGGTAATAGGCACCGACATCGGTCAGCCCGAGCACGTCGACCAGCAACTCCGACAACTCGTAGGTGCGGCCGGCGAGTGCGGTCGCCCGCTCGGCCAGCGCGGTGTCCCCGACACGGTTCGCCACCATGGCCTGCTGATGGCGGATCGACCCGACGCACGATCCGGACGGGGCGACCGCCACGTCGAAATCGGCAGCCGAGAACACGTCCACATGGTGCCGAACCACTGCTGCGGCTTCCGCGAGGTAGCCCGTGTTGACGTGCATCTGGCCGCAGCACACCTGGTCTGCGGGGAAGACGACTTCGTGTCCCAGTCGACGGAGCAACATGGTGGTGGCCTGCACCACCTCGGGGAACATCGCGTCCCCGATACATGTGGCGATCACTGCGATGCGCACTGCGCCTCCCGCTGCCTGCTGGATTCGATCGGAATCTGCTGCTTGTCCTGGTTCATGGTGGCGTGGTCCATGTTGTCGAGCTTCATGTTGTCAGCTTCATGTTGTCGAGGTTCGTGTTGTCGAGGTTCATGCCAGACTCGCCCCAGTCCCTCGCGACGGCGACTCGTCCAGGTGGAACACCTCGGGAATCACCGTGAACGACTGGTCGGGTGCGGCGCCTGCGGTGCCCACGAAGAACGGCGCCATCTGTTCCTGCCAGCGCCGATTCACCTCGGTCTCGTGCATCGCCTGCTGTGCGGCGGCCAGGTCGTCGGTCTCGACGTAGCCGATCAGCAGCCCGTCGGGACGGAGGAACAACGAATAGTTCCCCCAGCCGGTGTCGCGTAGCGCTTGCTGCATGTCCGGCCAGACCGCGCGGTGCCGCTCGGTGTACTCGGCGGTCCGTTTCGGGTCGACCTGCAGGGTGAAGCAGTAACGCATCTCGTCTCCTGTGCCGATCAACCCGCGGAAGCGGTGTGGGTGGATGGAGGGCCCGCATCGACCGCAGCCGCAGCCGCAGTCGCAGCCGCAGCCGCAGCCGCAGCCGCAGTCACAGCCGCAGCCGCAGCCGGGGTGTATTCGGTCAGCGGCAGCGTGGAGCGCAGCATCGACCGTAGCGACCAGAGGTCGCCGTCCACAGCCCCGTGGGTGCGGGCCTGCACCAACAGGTTGCCCAGCGCCGTCGCCTCAACCGGCCCGGCGATCACCGGCCGACCGCAGGCGTCCGCGATGAGCTGGCAGAGCAGCGTGTTCTGCGATCCACCGCCCACCACGTGCACCACCTCCACCGAGCGGCCGGACAGCCGTGCCGCGTCGTCGACTCGGGTGGCGAACGCGTCGGCCAGGCTGTCCAGGATGCACCGCACGATGCCGGGGATGTCGGTCGGGCTCGGCGAGCCTTGATCGACCAACGCGGCGGCGATCCGGGAGGGCATGTCGCCGGGAGCCAGGAAGACCGGGTTGTCGGGATCGAAGCGCGGACCCCCGGCCGGTAACACCGCGGCCGCGGCGAGCACCTCGGTCAGGTCGACATCGACGCCGCGCAGCTTCCAGGTTCGCAGCGACTCGGACAACAGCCACAGACCCATCACGTTGCGCAGGTAGCGGATGGTGCCGTCCACACCGCGTTCGTTGGTGAAATTCGCCTGCCGACTCTCCGCCGTCAGGACCGGCGCGTCGAGCTCGACCCCTACGAGACCCCAGGTGCCGCAGGAGATGTAGGCGAAGTTCGGGTTTTCGGCCGGGATGCCGACGATGGCCGAGGCGGTGTCGTGCGAGCCCACCGTGGTCAGCTGCAGATCACCGGCCAGACCGAGATCGTCGCGGACCGCAGCGCTCAACACGCCGACTGCGGCACCGGGCGGGATCAGTGGAGCGAACAGCTCCCCCGGCAGGCCGGCGGCGCCGAACAGCGCAGCCGACCAGTCCCCCGTGCGGGAGTCCATCAGGCCCGTCGTCGACGCGTTGGTCTCCTCGGTGACCGCGACTCCGGTCAACCAGTAGCCGAGGAGATCGGGGATGAGCAATGCGCGCACGCCTTCGGGAAGCGAGTTCTCCGCGGTGAGTTGATACAGCGTGTTGAACGGCAGGAACTGCAGACCGCTCGTCGCGTAGAGCTCGTCGAACGGGTGCGCCTGATGGAGTCGGTCGGCGGCCGCCCGGTTGCGGTCGTCCCGGTAGTGCCGGGGGTTGCCCAACAGCACACCGTCGGGGTCGACGAGACCGTAATCCACCGCCCAGGAGTCGATCGCCAACCCGACTAGATCCGGCGCCTGCCGGGCCGCCTCGCGGAGTCCGATCAGGATGTCCTGGTAGAGACCGAGGATGTCCCAGTACAGGCCGTCCGGCAGGCGCACCGCTCCGTTGCGGAAGCGGTGCACCTCGGTGAGCTCCAGCGTGTCCGGACCGATTCGGCCGAGCATGACTCGGCCGGACGAGGCGCCGAGGTCCACCGCGGCCAGGCTGATGGTGCGACCGGGTGTGCCGGAGGTGGTGTCAGCGGTGTTCGCACTCATCTGAGGAAGGCTCATCCGAGGAACGCTCATCTGAGGAAGGCGGCGGCCACCCCGGAGTCCACCGGGATGTGCAGGCCGGTGGTCTGCGAGAGGTCGCCTGCGGTGAGGGCGTAGACGGCGTCGCCGATGTGTTCGGGGAGGACCTCGCGGCCCAGCAGGGTGCGCTTGGCGTAGTAGGCGCCGAGGTCCTCCTCCTTGACCCCGTAGACCGCGGCCCGGGAGGCGCCCCAGCCGGCGGCGAAGATGCCGGACCCGCGGACCACCCCGTCCGGGTTGATGCCGTTGACGCGGACACCGTGCGGGCCGAGTTCGGCGGCCAGCAGCCGGACCTGGTGTGCCTGATCGGCCTTCGTCGCCGAATAGGCGATGTTGTTCGGCCCGGCGAACACGCTGTTCTTGCTGGAGATGTACACGATGTCGCCGCCGAGCTTCTGCTCGATCATCACCCGCGCCGCCTCGCGCGAGACCAGGAAGGAGCCCTTCGCCATCACGTTGTGCTGCAGATCCCAGTCCTTGACGGTGGTCTCCAGCAGCGGCTTCGACAGTGAGAGTCCGGCATTGTTGACCACCAGGTCGACCCCCCCGAAGGCCAGTGCCGTGGCGGCGAACGCAGCTGCGACCGATTCCTCGTCGGACACATCGGACCGGACCGCGATCGCGACATCCGGACCGCCCAGTTGGTCGGCGACGGCTTGTGCGTTGTCCAGGTTCAGGTCGGCGATGACCACGCACCCGCCCTCAGCGGCGATCCGGGTGGCGATGGCCTTCCCGATGCCCGAACCCGCACCGGTGACCAGGGCGACCCGGGTGGCCAGGGCTTTCGGCTTCGGCATCCGTTGCAGCTTCGCCTCTTCCAACGCCCAGTACTCGATGGCGAACTTCTCCGCCTCGGAGATCGGGGCATAGGTCGACACCGACTCCGCGCCGCGCATCACGTTGATCGCGTTGACGTAGAACTCGCCCGCGACCCGTGCGGTCTGCTTGTCCTTGCCGAAGGAGAACATGCCGACACCGGGCACCAGCACGATCAGCGGGTCAGCGCCGCGCATCGCCGGAGACTCGGGTGTCTTGTTGCGCTCGTAGTAGCCGGCATAGTCCGCCCGGTATGCCTCGTGCAGCGCGGGCAGCCGGTCGAGGATCTCCTGAACTGTCGCCGCTGCGGGCAGGTCCACCACCAACGGCTTCACCTTGGTCCGCAGGAAGTGATCCGGGCATGAAGTCCCCAGGTCCGCCAGCGCGGTCAGCTTCTGCCGGGCCAGGAATTCGAGCACCACGTCCGAATCGGTGAAATGGCCCACCTGCGGTCGGTCCGCCGACGCGATCCCCCGGATGCTGGGCGCGATCGCGGCGGCCTTCGCGCGACGGTCGGCTTCGGGCAGCGCCTCGTAACCGGGTACGACCGGGCCGAACGGGTCGGCGGAACCGTTGTCGGCCAGAAACCTCTCCGCGGTGCGGATGATCTCCAGGCTGTTCGCCTCCGCCTGCTCGGAGGTGTCGCCCCAGGCGGTGATGCCGTGACCGCCCAGGATCACCCCGATCGCCTGCGGGTTCGCCGCCTTGATGGCCGAGATGTCCAGGCCGAGCTGGAAGCCCGGACGACGCCAGTCGACCCATGCCACTCGATCACCGAAGCAGCGCTCGGTCAGATCCTTCCCGTCGGCGGCGGTGGCCAGCGCGATCCCGGAGTCGGGGTGCAGGTGATCCACGTGGGCGGCGTCGACCAGTCCGTGCATGGCGGTGTCGATACTGGGAGCGGCGCCGCCCTTGCCGTGCAGGCAGTAGTCGAACGCCGCGACCATCTCGTCCTCCCGGTCGATACCCGGGTACACGTCGGCCAGCGCGCGGAGTCGGTCCAGCCGGAGCACCGCCAGGTTCTTCTCCTGCAGCGTGCCGAGGTCACCCCCGGACCCCTTCACCCACATCAACTCAACGGGCTGCCCGGTCACCGGGTCGGTCTCGGTGCCCTTCGCGGAGGTGTTACCACCGGCGTAGTTGGTGTTCCGCGGATCCGAACCCAGACGGTTCGACCGGTCGATCAATTCTTGTGCAGTAGTGGACGTCATGAATGCAACCTTGTCTGGTTGAGCGGGAGGGTTTCGCCCGGCGAAATGTGGGAAGGCGGGTCAGCGGGGTGGCAGCGGGTGAAAGGTCAGGCGCCCCATGAGGCTTGGACGCCGCCGACCCGATCCGCGGCGATCTTGGCCAGGTAGCCGGACGCGGCGAAGGCCGCGAGCGGGTCACGGGGCAGCCCCAGCGACTCCCGGCGGTCCGCGAGCAGTCCGCGGACATCGGTCTCGTACGCGTCCATCAGGATCCCGTGTGCGCCCAACACATCACCGGACTGCTGCGCGGCGGTGAGCGAAGCCCAGTCGATCAGCAGCGCCTTTGCGGTGGCCTGCTGCACGTTCATCACCGAACGGATCTGGCCGGGGATCTTGTCCTCGATGTTGTGGCACTGATCCAACATGAAGTTGACCTCGGAGTCCGGGCGGTGCGCCCCCGCGGCGACGATCTCGACCATGATCCGGAACAGCTGGAACGGATCCGCCGAGCCGACGATCAAGTCATCGTCGGCGTAGAAGCGGGAATTGAAGTCGAATGCGCCCAGCCGGTTCTGCCGCACCAGCTGCATCACGATGAACTCGATGTTCGTGGACGGGGCGTGATGCCCGGTGTCCAGGATGACCTTCGCCCGCTCGCCCAACGCCATGCACTGCAACAGCGACGAACCCCAGTCCGGCAGGTCCATCGTGTAGAAGTAGGGCTCGAAGATCTTGTACTCCAACAACAGTCGCTGATCGTCGTCGGTCGCGGCGTAAATCGCCGCCAACGACTCCGACAACCGATCCTGTCGGCCGCGCAGCGAGTCCTGGCCGGCGTAGTTCGTGCCGTCGGGCAGCCAGATCTTCAGATCCTTGGACCCGGTCTGCCGCATCACGTCCAGGCAGTCCAGGTGATGCGCCACCGCCTTGGCCCGGATTTTCGGGTCGGCGTTCGTCAACGAACCCAGCTTGTAATCGTCGTCCTGAAACAGGTTCGAGTTGATCGACCCGATCGCCACACCGAGACCCTCGGCGTGCGCGGCCAAGTCGGCCCAGTCCGCCACCCGGTCCCACGGGATGTGCAACGACACCTTCGGTGCCAGACCGGTCATCGCGTGGACCTGCGCCGCGTCGGCGATCTTCTCGTAGGGATCCCGCGGCACCCCCGCTGAGGAGAACACCTTGAAGCGGGTACCGGAGTTGCCATAGGCCCAACTCGGTACCTCGATGCCGAAGGTGTCCAAGTCCTGCAGTGCGTCGTTGACGGTGGTCATGTCGTTCCTCGTGGTGGGGTCGATGGAGCAGTGCGACGCCGGCGGCGTCGAGAGCGGGGACCTACTTGGAGCCGCCGTAGCGGCGGTTGGTGATGCCGTTGAGCAGGGCGGCGAAGACCAGCACGACACCCAGGGCGAGCAGTTGGTACTGCGATCCGGCATTGCCGACGAAGGCCAGCAGGATGCCGGCGTTCAGCCAGACGATCAGCAGCGTGGCCAGGACGACACCGGCGACTCGGCCGATCCCGCCGGTGATGGCGACGCCGCCCAACACGGCGATGGTGATCGCCGGCAGCGCCATGCCGCTGCCGGAGACGCCGGCATCGGGGCGTGCCGACGCGAACTGAGCCACTGTCACCACGGCGACCAAACCCGACAGCACACCGGCGATGATGTACGCCTTCATCCGGGTGTCTCGCACCGGCAGCCCGGCCCAGCGGGCGGCCACGTCGTTGGTCCCGGTGGCGTACAGCCGGCGGCCGTACGTGGTGCGAGCCAGCAGGATCCAGATCACCACCGCCGCGGGAATCAAAAAGGTGAAGATGCCGAGCGGCACGTTCGGGAAATACTGGCCGATCACCGGCAACTCGACCGAGCGGCTGATCGAGAAGAGCTGTTGGATCGGTTCGGTGCTGATCGGCCGCTGGTGATTGATCACCACGGCGAGCGACTTGAAGGCGTAGTAAGTCGCGAGCGTGGCGATCAGCGCCGGGAATCCGATGTAGGCCACCAGGAAGCCGTTCAGCGCTCCACACAGGCCGCCGAACGCCGCGGTCAGCAGCATGGCGAGCCAGAGCGGCCATCCCCACTGGCCGTAGGCGAAGCCGAAGACCATGCCGGCCAGCGACACGATTGCGCCGACCGAGAGGTCGATGCCACCCCGCCCGGACAGGATGACGACGAGTTCGGCCAATCCGAGGAGCACCAGCGGGACGGCGTTGATCAGGGACGACGCCATGTAGTCGGAGTCGTACGGCGCAGTGAGGTAATCGCCCGCGTCCATGATGAAGAAGGTCGCCACCACGACGACGAGCAGAACGCCCAGCAGCACGACGCGCTGGGTCAGCAAAGCCCGGAGCAACCGTGCGGCCAGGGGCTCAGCCGAGTTCTTCGGCGTGGGTGCACCGGTGGGCGCGGTGTGTTCGACGACCGGGGTGCTCACGCCGACCTCCTCGTTCGTTGCCGCAGCAGGTCGGCGCCGACGGCGACGATGATGAAGACGCCGACGAACAGCTCCGAGAGTTGAGAGTTCCAGCCGAGTTGAGTGACGCCCGAGGTCACCGTCTGTACCAGCAACGCACCGAGCAGGGTGCCCAGCACAGATCCGCGACCGCCCATGATGGATGTCCCACCGATCACGACGGCGGCGATCACGGCCAGTTCCTTGCCGCTGCCGACCGACTGGTCGAGCGTCGACGTGCCCTGCGCGATGACGAAGCAGGAGGCGACACCCACCAGCAGGCCGGTGATCACATAGGCCAGCAGGGTGCGACGCTGCACCCGGACACCGGCGAGGCGAGCGGCGTGCGGGTCCCCACCGATGGCGTAGAAGTGGCGACCGCCCGGAGTGTGCCGGAGGTACCACCAGACGATCGCACCGAGCACGATGGTGATCAGAAAGGCGTGCGGCACACCGAGCGTGCGCCCGTCCACCCCGCGACCGAAGACGGCGAACGTCTGCGGGATGTTGTTCACCGTGTTGGAGCCGAAGATCTGCAGCCCGACGAATTGGAACAGGTTGGCGGTGCCGAAGGTGATGATGATCGCGTGCACCCGCCCGTAGGCGATCAGCAGCCCGTTCACCGCGCCGAGCACGCCGCCGACCACGACTGACAACAAGACCGCCACCGGCAGGGCGAGCCCCTTGTCGACCAGGCACTTCGCGGTGATCACGGCGCAGACCATGATGGCGCCGCCGACCGACACGTCGATCCCACCGGTGATGATGATGATCGTCATGCCGACGCCGATCAGCGCGATCGGGGCGGTGGCCACCAGCAGCGGCTGGATCGACCCCGGCGTCATGAAGGCGGGGGTGGCGAACGCGAGCACCATCCACATCACGGCGATCACGCCGATCAGCACGAACTCCTGACCGGAGATCGCCGCGGGCAGGACCCGGTTTCGGGGCCGCGGCGGCCCGGCCGGCGGTTCGCCGGCCGGTGGCCCGGCAGTCCGGCCGGCTTGCGACCGATAGCGGTGGTGCTCATGCGGCGTGTCCTCCTGGTCGGCAGCGCCGGCGGCGGCGGCGAGAACGTCGACCTGAGTGGCCTCGGGTCCGAATTCGACGGTCGTGGTGCCGCCGCGAACGACCTGGAGGCGGTCGGCGATGCGCAGCGCCTCGGGAAGATCCGAGGTCACGACGAGGACCGCGGTGCCGCTGTCGGCCAGCTCGGTGATGATCCGGTGGATCTCCTCCTTGGCCCCGACGTCGACGCCCTGGGTGGGCTCCGCGAGCACCAGCACCTTGGGCCGCTCGACCAGTTGGCGGGCCAGCACGACCTTCTGCGCGTTGCCGCCCGACATCGCGCCGATCGGCCTGGCGCTCATGGGGCGTCTTCACGGCGAGCCGGGCGATCATGTCCTGCGCGACCGCCTTCTCCCGTACCCGATCGACGAAGATCCCGAGCCGGGACAGCAGCTGTAGATGCCCGGCCGAGATGTTGAACGCGATCGACTGGAACGAGAACATCCCCTCCAGCTTGCGATTCGCCGGCAGCAGTGCGATGCCCAGCTTCTGCGCCTCACCGCGGCGACCGCGGTGCGATCCGCTTGCCGTCGAGCCGAATCTCGCCGCTCGGTGGCCCGGTCGATGCCGTAGATGCAGGCGGCGATCTCGGACACGCCCGAGCCGACCAGGCCGTACAGGCAGACGATCTCACCCGGCCGGACGGTCACGTCGACGTCGTGGAATTTGCCGCGCGCGGCCAGGCCTGTCAGCACCAGCACGGGCTCCCCGTCGGGCACCGTCCGCTCGGGCCGGTCGTCGGACAGGATCCCGCCGACCATCAGCTCGGCGATCTGACGCACCGACAGATCGCCGATCGGGTAGGTGCCGATCGTCTGGCCGTCGCGCATCACGGTGACCTCGTGCGCTATCCGGAACAGTTCGTCCAGCCGGTGCGAGATGTAGATGACGGACACCCCGGTGTCGGTCAGCCTGCGGACCACCGCGAACAGCACCTCGATCTCGGCGTCGGTCAGGATGGCGGACGGCTCGTCGAGAATCAGCACCTTCGCGTTGCCCGCGAGGGCCTTGGCGATGGAGACCTGCTGCTGCTCGGCGATGGACAGCGCACCGACGGGCACCGTGGCGTACTTCGCCGGCAGTCCGAGCAGCTCCAGCAGCTCGACCACCTTGGCGTTCTGCGCGGACCAGTCGACCCGGCCGCCCTTGCGGATCTCGCGGCCGGTGAAGATGTTCTCCGAGACCGTCAGTTCGGCGAACAGCTGCGGTTCCTGGTACACCGTCGCGATGCCGAACGCCATCGCGTCGGTGGTGGAGCCGATGGTGACCGGCCTCCGTCGAACTCGATGGTGCCGGTGTCGGCGCGACTCGACCCCCGAACATGATCTTGATCATGGTCGACTTGCCGGCGCCGTTCTCGCCCACCAGGGCGTGCACCCGGCCCGCGTGCACGGTCAGATCGGCGTGCCGGATCGCCGTCACGGCGCCGAATCGCTTGGAGATGTCCGGTGAGGTGCAGTCGGGCCGGTCCCGAGTCGGGCGGCCGCGACGGCTGAGTTGCTCCGATTGACCGCCGTTGCGGGATGGCCCACCGCAGGTGGATCGCTGGACACTGCCAGCCTCCGATTCGTATGTCAGGAGTAGCGGGATTAGAGGGAGAGTGCGATCGATGGGCAGGTTCTGAGGCAGGGTCGACCCGGCGGGCGTGGCGTGCCGCCGGGTCGACCACCGTGGTGCGATCAGTAGCTGAAGGTGTCCACGTTGTCCTTGGTGATGGACAACGCCGGGCCCAGCAACAGTGTCTTGGTCGAGCTGTCGTAGGTGACCGCCGGCAGCTTGTCGACTGACATTGTTGGTGGCGGCGAAATCAGTACCCGCGGCGAGTTGTTCGCCGGTCCAGGCGGTCAGGTAACCCAGGTTCTGCACGTCCCAGAGGATCGCAGCCGACGAGGACCCGTCCGCCAGGTAGGGCTTCATGGACTGCGGGGTTCCGAGCCCGACGGTGAAGACCTTTCCGATCTTTCCAGCGTCCCGAACAGCCTGCGCCACACCGGGTGCGGACGAGGTGCACTCACCGACCAGGCCGGTGAGGTCCGGATGAGCGTTCAGCAAGTCGGTGGCCATCTGGGTGGCACCCGCCTGATCCTCACCTGCGTAGACGATGTCGACGATTTCGATCGTCGGGTACTTGGAAGCCGTGTAGGACTTCTGCACATCGATCCAGGCGTTCAGGTTCGCGGCGGTCTGCCCGCACGACACGATCGCGTACTTACCCGACCCGCCCATGGCGGTGACGAGTGCATCGGTCAGCCCCTGGCCGATGCCCTCGACCGACGCCTGGTTGACGAAGGCCTCGCGAACCGAGTTGGGGGCGTCGGTGTCGGCGGTCGCGACGTGAATGCCGGCGTCTTTGGCCTGCTGGAGGAGCGGCGCCATCGAATCGGGGTCGTTCGGCGCGACGATCAGGGCGTCGACCTTCTGCTGGATGAAAGACCGCACGATATCGGCCTGCGCGGCCGCATCTGCGGTGGTCGGTCCCTGGTAGAGCCACTCGATGTCGCCCATGGCGGCGGCGGCCTCTTTGCCGCCCGCGTTCATCGCCTCGAAGTAAGGCACGCCTTGGAGCTTCGGTACGAATGCGACCTTGTACTTCGTACCCGCGCTGCTGGAGCTGGGACCGGCGGCGCCGCCCTCGGAACTCGCCGAAGAGGATGCCGTAGTCGGGACCGTGCTTGACGAGACTGGGTTCTCGGACTTCTTCGTGCACGCCGACAACGCGAGAGCGGCAACCATGCCGACTGCGACGACGGTAGTGACCCTGCGGACACTGCGCATGCGTACTCCTCTGGGTGTGATGGGCCCGGGTGGGGCCTTTGTTGATCCGTCCGGACGCGCCGGACGGAAGTCGTCACCGGTCGAAGCCGGTGTGCGGTCCCGCCGGGCGGGACCGTTACGCGATCGTCAGCTCGACGGTCGGGGTCGATTGTGAGTGGGTGCGGCACCGGGTCCGCGTAGCGGTGTCGCCGTGCGGCCGTCGGCGGTGCGGGGAAGAACCGGCAGACCGTCACTCGTCGCGCGGTGCACCGGCACCCCGAGCTCCGCCCATTCAGCGACGAGATCGGGGCTCACCGTGTCGTCGGTGTAGATCGCCGTGACAGCACCCGGCGGGGTGAAGGTGTGCAGCCCGAAACCGGACGCCTTGGTCCCGTCGAATAGTCCGTAGACCTGGTCGCAGGCGTGCGACAGGACGTGTTTGGTCTGGGCTTCCTCAGCCGAGATGTCCATCAGGCCATGCTGAGTGGAGACCCCGATGACACCGAAGAAGCCTTTGGAGATCCGCCCGCGGCCGGCCAGCACATCGCCGATGTTGCCCACCAGGGAACCGGCGGAGCGACGTAGCACTCCGCCGGGCATCAGTACCCGCGCGGAGGACTGTTCCATGAAGAGCACCGCGAGGCGCAGACCGTTGGTCACCACTACCAAGTTGCGCCGATTGAGCAACTCCTGAGCGAGGTAGTACGTCGTCGTCGACGAATCGATCGCGATGACGTCTCCGTCCTGGACGAGCGGTGCGACCGCGCGGGCGATCGCCCGTTTGCTGTCGCGGCGCTGCCACAAGCGCATCTCGAAGGTGCCCTCGTCGCTGGCGGCGACACTGACGGCACCACCGCGGACGCGACGCAGCAGACTCCGTCGCTCCAGCTCATTGAGGTCCTTCCGGATGGTCACACCCGACACCTGAAACTCGTCCGCGAGGTCGTTGACCGCGACCCGACCGTGGGTACGGAGAGCGGCGAGAATGGCCTGCTCGCGAGCGAACTCGTCGAGTGACGCCACTACCAACCACCTCCTCGTGGACCTTGTCAACGGTGCCGCCGCAGCTCGACGCGAGTTCTGGCGACACCGACCGCGAGCCCCGGCCGACTGCCGGCCGAGCCCTGCTGATCGGGTTGTGCTGTGAGCTGCGTCGTGCTGTGCGTCGTGCTGTACGTCGCGCCGAACGATAGGCACCGCGCCGAGAAGTCGTCAATAGAGAGCTAGGAAACGGAAGTCATACGGTTTCGAACCGACACGATCGCGATTGCGAAAGGGCTTCAGCTCCGGTGAGTCAACTGACCGGTGAAGCTCGCCGGGACCGGTTGCGCGTCGACGAGACCGACGTGCTGTCGCGGAGAATCACCTCACCACTCACGGTGATCGTTCGCGGCAATCCGCCGCCCAACGCCAGCTTGACCGCCGATTCCCCCATCGACTCCAGCGGCAACCGCACAGTGGTCAAGCCGGGGCTCAGGTCCCGCAGGGTGGGAATGTCGTCGAACCCGGTCAGCTGCACGTCCCGCGGAATGCGCAGCCTGGCTTCACGGACCGCGGTCATGGCGCCGACCGCCATCACATCGTTCACCGCCACCAGACAGATTCCGCCGTCGGCCGGGGGCGGCACCTCGGCGAGGGCACGGCGCGCAGACTCATACCCGCCGTCACGGGTGAACTCGCCGGGTATCACCGCGCGCGGGCGGAGCCCGTGTTTGCGTAGTGCGGTCACGAAACCGACGGTGCGATCGTCGGCCGTCGCCATCTGTGCGGGACCGCTGAGCAGCACGAAGTCTCGGATGCCCTGCTGAGTCACCAGGGCGTCCGCCAGAGCCGCTGCTCCACTGCGGTTGTCGGGGCTGATCGCGTCCGCGCCCGTCACCGGCTGACCGATCACCGCAAGTCGGCCGCCGTTATCGGTGAACCGAGCCAGGACGGCGGCGAGCCGGCCTGCCGCATCGATCGCGGCGGGTGTGGTCCACCGGGAGCCGACCATGATGATCGCCTCGGTACGGTGCGCGACGAACGCCTCGACACAGCGCAGTTCGACGTCGGGGCTCCGCTCGCTCACGGCCAGCATCACCTGGCGCTGCCGATCGGCGGCGGCCCGCTGGACACCGCTGACGATGGTGGAGAAATACGGATCGGCGATGTCGTGCACCACGAGACCGAGCAGTCCGGTTGTCGCTCGGGCCAGCGCCTGCGCCTGCGCGTTCGGGGTGTAGCCGAGCTCGTCCGCGGCCCTGCGCACCCGTTCGACGATCTCCGCCGCGGGCTTGCGCGCCGAGCCGTTGAGAACTCGGGACGCGGTGGGCTGCGACACACCCGCCCGAAAGGCTACGTCGGTCAGGGTGACCGGACGACGCGGTCGAACCTCGTCGGGGTCGGCACCATCGCCTGTGGTCATGGCCGGTCCCTCCTCGACGGTGAACGGCAGAGGCCCGCGCCTGGCCCGACAGTGCGCCGCCTCGGTTGTCGATGCTAATGGACAGGGGGAATGCGCAACCGCCTTTTGACAGCGGAGGGCGCCGCACCGTATTGTCTTGGAATGCGCGTTCCCGCTGTGCCTCCCTGCGCGGCGACACCCCCGAGCCGCGGACTGGCGATCTGATGCGGATGCCCGGCGCCCGCCCCGGTGGCACCCCCGGGGGCACCCCCGGGCAGCGGCGAGCGGCTCCACTCGCGGCGATCGCCCCCGCGATGGCGGCGGCGCACCGGATCGCCCCGGACCCGGCGGCGCCGGGCGCCGCGATCCGAGTCGCCGTGTCGATGGCGGTCCCCGTACTCGGGGTACACCTGACCGGGCACCCGAGCTGGGTCCCGTACGCGGCCTTCGGCGCGTTCGCAGCCGTGTACGGACGAGATCCCCGACGTCGCACCCGAGTCGGCTCCACAGTCGGCGCCGGTGTCTCGCTGCTCGCGGCGGTGGCGCTGGGCACCCTCGTCTCCACGGTGCCCGATGCGGCCCGGGCGACCGTGATCGTCGGCTCCATTCTCGCCGCAACCGTCTCCATCGCCGCGGATCTGGGCCGCTGGCGCCCCGCGGGCCCGTTGTTCCAACTGATCGCGTTCTCGGTGAGCGCGCTCGTGCCGTATGCCGCCGGGCCCGGGATCGGGGCCGCGCTCGGCGTGACCGCGGCGGCGGCGGCATTCGCGGTGCTGGTGTGCATTCCGACGTTCAATCGACCTCGATCCGACCCCACCCGGGCGACGAAACCTCGGGCTGCGTCGACCGGCCGGGTGATCGGGTCCGCCCTGCGGTATCTGCTGGTGGCCGGGACCGCCGGTGCCCTGTCGCTGCAGTTCATTCACGGGCACGTCTACTGGGCGATGCTGGCCGCAGTGGTTCCGCTCGCCGCGGTCGCCACGCCGGGGAGGCTGCTGCGGGCGGCGCACCGCTTGGTCGGCACGCTCCTCGGGCTCGTCGTCGGCGCCGTCATCCTCACCCTGCGACCGCCGGAACTGATCGCGGTCGTCCTCATCGTGCTCATGCAGGGCGGGGCGGAGTTATTCGTCCTTCGTCATTACGGACTCGCGATGGTATTGATCACTCCCCTCGCGCTGCTGATGACACACGTGGTCGACCCGATGCCCACGGGCCAGTTGGTCGTCGAACGAGGTGCCCAGACCATCCTCGGCGTCGCCGTTGCCGTGTCGGTCGTGCTGCTGGGATCGATTCGACCGGTCTGGGCCGCACCCGCTGCCAATGCTGCCAATGCTGCCAATGCAGCCGATCGACAGGACCCTCGCACCCGGTAGGCAGCCGTGAAACGAGCATCCGACGAACGCGCGACGCCGCGCGTCGGCGGCGTCCAGTGATCACCTCGGTCTGCGGCGCCCAGTGATCACCCCGCGTCGGCGGCGCCCAGTGATCACCCCGCGTCGGCGGCGCCCAGTGATCACCCCGCGTCGGCGGCATCCCAGTGATCACCCCGCGTCGGTGCGTCCAGTGATCACCTGGCGTCGGCGGGAGTTCGGCTTACGCCGCGGTTCGGCCGGGAGTTCAGTCGCTGGGCATCGCCTGCAACTGCGCTGCCACCACCCGCCGTACGCTCGCGGCGGTGTCGGTGAGCGCGGCGGCCCGGCCACACAATTCGACCAGGCTGAGCACGGTCAGCTGCGGGTGGTCCCGCTCGACCACCGACCGCGACGCGTCCGTCCGGTGGCCGACCACAGCGATCACCGGAACGCCATGAGCGAGCGCGTGTGCCACCACCCCGCCGACGACTTTGCCGTCGAATGAGCCCTCGTCGAGTTGACCTTCGCCCGTGACGACGACGTCCGCTGCGGCCAATGCCTCGTCGAGGCCGGCAACCCGCGCGATCAGCTCGAATCCGGGCTGTAGGCGACCGCCCAGCGCGGCCAGACCGCCGGCCAGACCGCCGGCGGCTCCGGCTCCCGGCAGCGTGGTGACATCGACGCCGAATTCCGCACGGTAACGCACTGCGAGATCCACAAGTCGTCGTCGCAGCCGCGCCACCATGGCGGGGTCGGCGCCCTTCTGCGGGCCGAAGATTTCCGCGGCCGACACGAACGGGGTGTTGACGTCGCAGCAGGCGACCAACTCGGGGCGGTCGCGGAGGTGCGGGCCCCACCGGGGGTGGGCGCGCAGCACCTCCAGCGCACCGAACCCGCCGTCGGTGGTCGCCGATCCGCCCAACCCGACGACGATGCGGCGCGCACCCGCGTCTGTCGCAGCGGCGATCAGCTCCCCGGTGCCTCTGGTCGTGGCCGACCAGGGGTCGTTGCCGTCGGCGCCGCCCGCGGCCAACAGTCCGGAGGCGACTGCCATCTCGATCACGGCGTCGCCGGCATCGGTGATCCGCCAGCCCGCGCGGAGCGGTGCTCCGAGCGGGCCGGTCACCGTCGTCCAGCGATTGGGTCCGCCGAGCGCGTCGAGCGTCCCCTCGCCGCCGTCGGCCAGCGGCAGCCGGCGGGCGGTGCCGCCGATGTCGACGACCGCCGCCGCGATGGCAGCGGCCACCTCGGGCGCCGTCGCGGTTCCGCGGAACTTGTCCGGTGCGGCGAGGACTCGCATCGTCACCGCCCCACTCCGGCCCAGTCTGTTGCCGGCTCGGCACCGGCGATCGCATCCAGTTGCGCCGGTTCGACGCGACCGTCCGCGACGACGACGCGATAACTGCGTCGCAGCGGCGTATCCGGCGACACCGAGACCGGCCGGTCCCAGGCCAGCGAGGCACCGATGCCCGGGTAATCGGCCAGCCGCACGAACCACGGGTCGCCCCCCGTCGCCGGGTCCCGAGGCTGCAGCAACACCGTGGCCCACCGGTCACCGAACCGCAGGCAGGCGCTCAACCAGCTCGCGACGGTGCCGTGCACTGCGGCTTCGCCGATCGCGTCGGGGGTGGCCACCGACATCTCGTCGGCTCGAGGCAACCGCCAGAACAGTCCGCCGTATCCGCCCCCGGAGCGCCCGTGCGAACCGGGGCTGCCCAAGGCGACGGGCGTCGATCCCGGCGTCGACAGCGTGAAGTCCAAGTCCAGCAACCAGATCCGACTCGCGAGGTCCTGATCGGGGTGGTTCGGCTCGGCGTGGCTCGGCCCGGGGTGGTTAGGCCCGGCGTGGTTCGGCCCGGGGTGGCTCGGCCGGAACCAGTGCAGTCGCCGTTGTTCGGTGAGCAGGGTGTTGCCTGCGGGGCCCGTCCACCGCAGGTCGAGATCGGCGCGGTCAACGTCGAACCCGGGCCGGCTGATCGGCTCGATGCGGCCGTGGTCGGCGCGCCAGCGGTAGCCGACGTCTCGCAGGTAGGTGCGCCCGCCCCAGAGGTTGGCGCCGCCGACATCCTGCACGCCGACGCCGAGGCCCAGATGCCAGTCGTGGTCGTCGGGATGGGCGTCGCTGACGGTCAATCCGCCGAGTGTGCGGACCGGATGGAGGAAGGGTCTGGGGCTGGATGTGTGTCGCACACCCACGCCGGGGTCGTAGGAGGCCACAACCGAGGTGCCGAGCCGCAGATCGATGCGTCGGCCGAACTCGGCGCGAGCGGTCCAGGGTGCGCCGAGTTCGCTGAATGTCTGCCCGCGGTCGACCGCTCGCTCGATCCACTCCTCGACATCTGTGACCACAGGGTGCCGATCGTCGCCCGAGCCGTGCCAGGTCACGCACGCCGCCGGGATCGCGGCGGGGGGCGGAGCCAGCCGGATGCTCTCCAGAACGGCGGAGAACGCTCCCGTCGTGGCCAGGTCGGCGAGCAGTCCCACGGTCGGGTCGGTGCGGTGGGCGAGCAGATTGGCAAGCAGGTCGGTGCGTCCGTAGGCGCCCGCCAGCCCCTGCGGGACGGCCTCCACCCCCGGGGCCGGATCGACGCGAATGGTGTCCGTCGTGTAGCTCAGGATCGCGGTGGCCAGGGTGCCCCGCACGACGATCTCCGGGTCGGTGTGAGTCCGGGCGCCCAGACTGACCGCGACGAGCAGCGTCGATCCGCGCCGGGTACGCACCCGCACCGCGGACGTGTCGTCGCTCTCGATCGGATTGGCGTGAAACAGATCGGGTTCGACCGACAGCACGTCCTGGGCCCGGTCGGAGCCGTCCACGCGAAGCGCCGTGGCGACCGCGTGCGCGAACGGGTTCGTCAGCGCTCCGTCCATCACCGGGATGCCGTCGAGCTCGCGGCGGCCCGCCCACCGGGATCGTTGGTAATACTGCTGGGTGCGGATCCAGCTGCCGCGTGCGGCGATGAGCGTGACCTCGCCGAGGGCACCGTCCGCCACCGCGGTGGCCAATGCGGCGACGGCGGCCGAGCCCAGGCTTTGAAAACCGATCTGGCAGCTGCGTCCCGTTTCGGCACACACCCGCTGAATGCGATCGAACTCGGCCATCGTCGGCGCGGGTGGCTTCTCGAGCAGTACGTCCGCGCCGGCCCGCATCGCGGTCTCGGCCAACGCCGCGTGGGTGTGGATCGGCGTACACAGCACCACGACGTCGACCTCGGTGGACGCGAGCAGCGTGTCAAGGTCGGTGAATGCCCCAACCGCCGGGTCCAGCTCGGCCGCGTCGGGCGGTACCGGGTCCGCCACCGCCACCAACCGGCAGCTACCCAGCGCCTCGAGGCGTCGCACATTCGCCAGGTGCACCCGGGCATGACCGTGCAGGCCCACCAGGGCGACCCGCGGCGGGGCGGGCGTGGACGACGGCTGGATGGACGGCTGGATGGACGGCTGGACGGATGGCGGTCGCAGCTCTTCGGGGCTCGGCTCGGTAGTCTCGGATGACGTCATCGGCAGTCCTCACAGTGGCGGGCGGCGTGCCCCGGCCGGCTCGCGGAGTGATCCCACGGGCCCTCGACGGGGCGATGCACGGCTGACGATACCAGCTGAGAATGCGTATTCCAAGCGTGCCGCCGGTGCCGCCCCGTCGGCCCGCCCCGAGTTCGCCCGGCCTCCGCTGCATCCCCGGTGGAGCAGGTCGATCGCACACACAGCCTTCCCCCGCGTACTGCTCTGGTCTGTATGACGCTTCACAGACTGGCGCGGTTCCGAACTCGCCACCACTGCCGCCAGAGGGGGCCTCGAGTCTCCGCGCTCCGCCGCAGGTCTTGTGCCGACCGGTCGGCTGAAACTGAGACGAATAGGTGGTTGACCAGACTCCGCCGACAATGTACGTTCGGTTTCAGCACTTCGGAATCCGCATTCCGGACTCCCGATCGCCGCCGAGACGAGGAGACAATGTTGTCCCACCCCCCAGCCGCGCCGGACCCCTCGAGGCCTCGCCTCGTGGTCCCGCCACCAGGAACCACCCCGTGACCGCGCTCAGCGAGATGCGATCGCTGCGCAACCTGGGCAAGAACGAGAACCCCGACAACAAAGCGGCCGCCGGCTTTCTGACGCCGTGGATGTTGGGCCTCCTGCTGATCACCATCGGACCGATGGCAGCGTCGTTGTATCTGTCCTTCACCAATTACAACCTGCTCCAGGCACCCAAGTGGATCGGCCTGACCAACTATGTCCGGATGTTCAGCGACCCGCGATTGCTCAACTCGCTCCGGGTGACCTTCACCTATGTGCTGGTGTCGGTGCCGCTGCAGCTGGCCCTCGCGTTGGCGTTGGCGATCGCCCTCGACAAGGGAATACGCGGACTGGGGTTCTACCGATCGGTGTACTACCTGCCCTCGCTGCTGGGCAGCAGCGTCGCCATCGCGATCCTATGGAAGCGCCTCTTCGGCGCCGACGGCCTGTTCAACCAGTTCCTCGGTGTCTTCGGCATCCAGGGCAAAGCCTGGGTCGTCCGACCCGAGCACCGCATTGGGCACCTTGATCACCCTGAACGTGTGGACCTTCGGCGCACCGATGGTCATCTTCCTCGCCGGGCTGCGCCAGATCCCGGTGATGTATTACGAGGCCGCCCAAATCGACGGCGCGGGTCGCTTCCGGCAATTCCGGGCGATCACGCTGCCGCTGCTCTCGCCGATCATCTTCTTCAACCTGGTGCTGCAGATCATTCACGCATTCCAATCCTTCACCCAGGCCTTCGTGGTGTCCGGAGGGACCGGCGGCCCGGCTGATTCGACGATGTTCTACACGCTCTACCTGTATCAAAAGGGTTTCGGCCAGCTCCAAATGGGCTACGCGTCGGCGATGGCGTGGGTGTTGCTGCTGATCATCGCACGTCTTCACCGGCATCAACTTCGTCCTCTCCAAGCGATGGGTCTTCTACGATGACTGACATTCTCAAACCGTCGGACAGGGCGCACACGGTCGCCGAACCCAGGGTCTCGCCGCCCGTCGCACCAAATCGACAGAAGCGCTCACCGCGTATTCCGCGCCTGATCAAACATGTCGTTCTGATCGTCTGCGGCATCGTCATGCTGTACCCGGTGATCTGGATGGTGATCAGCTCGTTGCGGTCCAACGACCAGATCTTCAATAATCCGGGTCTGCTGCTGACCGACCCTCAATGGAACAACTACTCCAACGGATGGAATGCACTGGCTCATCCGTTCGGTCATTACATGATCAACTCGGCCATCGTGGTTCTCGGTGCGGTGGTGGGCAATCTCGCCTCGTGTTCGTTGGCCGCCTACGCGTTCGCCCGGCTGCAGTTCAGGGGAAAATCGTGGGCATTCGGCGCGATGCTGCTGACGATCATGCTGCCGATTCACGTGGTCATCGTTCCGCAATACATCATCTTCTCGCAGCTGGGCTGGACGAACACCTTCATCCCGCTGATCCTGCCGAAGCTGCTGGCCACCGACTGCGTTCTTCATCTTCTTGATGGTGCAGTTCATCCGCGGCCTGCCGAAATCGCTGGACGAGGCCGCTCGGGTGGACGGCTGCAACCACTCCCAGATCTTCTTGAAGGATCATCCTGCCGCTGATGGTGCCCGCGCTGGCGACCACCGCGATCTTCACCTTCATCTGGACCTGGAACGACTTCTTCAGCCAGCTGATCTACCTCACCGACCCCGACAGTACACCGTCCCGGTCGCCCTGCGCGCCTTCGTGGACGCCACCGCCAACACCTCGTGGGGCTCACTGTTCGCCATGTCCTCGTGTCACTGCTGCCCATCTTCCTGGCTTTCCTGTTCGGCCAGAAGTTCCTGGTCAAGGGAATGCCACCACCGGCAGCAAGTAGCGCGGTAGCAAATAGCCGTGCGCACGCAGAGCCCTGCCAGCTTCATCCAGTTCCCGCCAGTTCGCCAGCCCGACTCTCACCCCTCGAAAGGAACACCATGCGCATCCCCCAGCGACGCGGGAGGGCATGCTGCCTTCGCCGCCGCGTGCACCGCAGCCGCGCTCGTCCTCACCGGCTGCGGCTCCTCGTCCACTCCCTCGGCGGACGGGACCACCTCGGCCGGCGAGCGGTCAACCTACGCTTCGCCTGGTGGGGCTCGGACGCTCGGCACAAGACCACCCAGCAGGTCATCGACGCCTACGAGGCGTCGCACCCCAACGTCACGGTCAACGGCGAGTTCGGCGAGTTCAGTCCGGCTACTGGGACAAGCTGGCGACATCGGTCGCGGCCCGAGGACGCGCCGGACGTCATCCAGATGGACGAGAAGTACCTGCGCGACTACGCGGGCCGCGGCGCGCTGCTCGATCTCACCACCCAGTCCGAGTGCTGTCGCACCGCCGAGTTCGACGAGAACGCCTTGAAGAGCGGACAATTCGACGGCGGTCTGTACGGATTGACCACCGGCGTGAACGCCTACAGCATCGTGGCCAACCCGGCTATGTTCGAGGCCGCCGGTGTCGCGATGCCCGATGACACGACCTGGACCTGGGACGACTACGCCGCGACTCTGCACCGAGATCACCGACCAAATCTCCCGCGGGCACCTACGGCTGCCAGTCCTACGGCAACGAGGAGGCCGGACTGGCCGTATGGGCGCGTCAGCACGGCCAGTCGCTGTACGACGACCAGGGCAAGTTCGGCCGTCAACGTCCGACACCGCCGCCGCGTGGTGGACAGCAGATCCTGGATCTGCGCGACACCAAGGCCACCCCGCCGGCCTCCTTCACCGCCGAGGAGGCGACCTCACCCGTCGACCAGTCCGGCACCGCCACCCACAAGGTGGCCATGGGACTGTGGTGGACGAACCAGATCCCGTCGTTGGAGGCGGCGGCGGGAAAGCCGCTCACCCTGTTGCGCCAGCCGAGTCTCAAGGGCAAGGCAGCCGACGACGGCATGTACTTCAAGTCGTCGATGTTCTGGTCGGCCTCCGGGCAGTCCAAGCATCCGCAGGAGGCCGCGGAGTTCATCAATTACCTGGCCAATGACCCTGCGGCCGGAAAGCTGATCGGCGTCGACCGCGGCGTTCCCTCCAACACCGAGGTCCGCACCGCTGTGGTGCCGACCCTCAAGCCGACCACCGCCGCGGTCGTGGACTTCATCGACGGTCTGGGCAAGGAGATCACCTCGACTCCGGCACCGCCGCCGGTGGGTGGCGGCGCCGTCCAGGCGATCCTGCAGCGTTACACCTCCGAGGTGCTGTTCGACCGCATGACCCCGCAGGACGCCGCCAAGGCATTCCTCGACGAGGTCAAGGCCGCCACCAACCAAGCCTGACCGGTACCCGAGTAGGCGCTGTCCGAGGGGGCGGTCCACAGTCGACATCGGCTGCGGACCGCCCCCTCTCGGGTATCACCCGCACCGATCCTGCGTCGACTCCCCGCCCATCCCCGTACCCCGCGTATCCATGACGAGGAGATTCATGCCTGTTCCCGAGAGTGACGCCACCCGCCCCGCCGGACGCACCAGATACGCACTGGTCGGCGTCGGCCACCGTGCACAGATGTACATCGACGCCATCACCGGGCGGTTCGCCGCGCACAGTGACCTCGTCGCCTGGAGCGACCCCAACCCCGGCCGGCTCGACTACTACGACGAACTGGTGGCAGCCCGGTCCGCGCCCACGCCCGCGCGCTACCTGCCGACCGACGTGCCGCAGATGATCCGCGACCAGGCGATCGACGCGGTCGTGGTCGCAACCCCTGATTTCCCGCACGCATCGGTCATAGAGACGTGCCTGCGGGCGGGCGCCGACGTCATCGTGGAGAAACCGCTGACCATCGACGCCGCCGGATGCGCCCTGATCGCCGCCGCGGTGGGCGACACGGGTCGGCGGGTGACCGTGACCTTCAACTATCGCTACTCGCCGCGGAACTCGGCACTCAAGGAACTGGTGCTGTCCGGCCGGATCGGGACCGTGACGTCGATCAACTTCGAATGGATTCTGGACACCGTGCACGGGGCGGACTACTTCCGCCGTTGGCACCGGGTGAAGGCGAACTCCGGCGGGCTGCTGATCCACAAGGCCTCGCACCACTTCGATCTGGTCAACTGGTGGATCAACGACGTCCCCGAGAAGGTTTACGCCACAGGGGGACTGCGCTTTTATGGCGCCGAGAATGCGCGCTCCCGGGGAGTGGGCCGCCGGCCGGTGCGAGGTACGTCCGACGACTTTCCGGCCGACGCGTTCTCGCTGGACTTGCGACAGGATGAGCGGCTGCGCCGGCTGTATCTGGACACCGAGCACCATGACGGGTATCTCCGCGACCGCGACGTGTTCGACGAGGGCATCACCATCGAGGACAACCTCGGGGTGGTGGTGGACTACACCCGCGGCGCCACCCTCACCTACGCGTTGAACGCGCACGGTCCCTGGGAGGGCTACCGAGTCGCCGTCAACGGCACCGAGGGCCGCGCGGAGTTGGAGGTGGTCGAGCGGGGAGCCGTGATCGTCGGCGACGACGGCGCCGTGGTGCTCGACCCCAGCGCCACGCGGGTCGACACCGTCGAGGGGGACGCCCGACTCAGCGGCGAGCGGCTGGTACTGCAGCGGCACTGGGAGCGGGCCCGCGAGATCCCCATCCCGGACGGCGGGGGCGCACACGGCGGGGGCGACGACATGTTGCTCGCCGACATCTTCGACCCACGGCGCGGGTCGCTGGATGATCCGCTCGGCCGCCCGGCCGGATATCTAGACGGAATCCGCTCCGTAGCAGTGGGTATCGCGGGGAACCAGTCTCTGATCAGCGGACAGGCGGTGTGTACCGAGGATCTGAAACTCGGCGTGGATCTCGGTTGTTCCGGCGCGCCGGACTGATCCAGAATGCCGAAAGGGACGGGAGCCGATCCAGCGGCCTCCCGTCCCTTTCAGTTTCCCGACCCACTCACCCCAATGCGGGTACCACCAGCTCCACGTACCGCCGAGCCATCGTGGCCAGCACCTGGTGTCCGTCGGCCGCCCAGATGTCGTTGTTGAAGATCTCCACCTCGACGTCGCCGGTGTAGCCGGTGCCGGCGACCCACCGGGTGACGGTGGCGAAGTCGATGTGACCGTCGCCCATCATGCCGCGGGACAGCAGCGGATCGTCCGCGATGGGGAGAATCCAGTCGCACACCTGATAGGACGCGAGGCGTCCCTCCCGTCCCGCGCGGGCGATCTGCCCGGCCAGGTCCGCGTCCCACCAGACGTGAAAGGTGTCCACCACGACACCCACCGTCGCCGGGTCGTGCGGTGCGGCGATATCCAGCGCCTCCCGCAGGGTGGAGAGCACTGCGCGATCCGCGGTGTACATCGGGTGCAGTGCCTCCAGGACCAGTCGCACGCCACGCTCGGCGGCGTACGGCGCGAGCTCGGCGACCCGATCGCCCACCCGCGCCCTGGCCCCGACCAGGTCCCGGCTCCCGGTCGGCAGACCGCCGACGACCATGATCAATTCACTTGTGCCCAGGGTGGCGGCCTCATCGATCGCCCGCTGGTTGTCCTGAATCGCGGCGCGTTGATCGTCGGGGCCGACAGCGGTCAGGAAACCGCCGCGGCAGAGACTCGACACGCGCACACCCGCGTCGCGCACCAGCTTCGCCGCTCGATCGGTACCCACTTCCGCCACCCGGTCGCGCCAGAGCCCGAGCGCCGGAATGCCGGCGCGTACCGCTCCGTCGACGGCCTGCGCCAGGGTCCAGTGCTTGGTGGTCGCCGTGTTGAGCGACAGTCGAGCCAAACGTTCGTCGCCGGGTTCCGGGGTTGCCGAGGACGCCGGCCGACCCGACGGGACGTCGAGCAGCGTGGCTGGGGCGATGTCGACCGTCATCACGCGGCTCCGCATCCGTGCACCCGCAGCAGGTCCTGCAACCGAGCAGCGGCGAGGTCGGGGTCACGCAGCAGACCGGCCTGGTCGGCGAGCTGGAAGATGCGGATCAGGTGCGGCACCGACCGACCGCTGTGCAGACCACCGACCATGGTGAAGCCCGGCTGATGCCCGTTGAGCCAGGACAGGAAGGCGATGCCCGTCTTGTAGAACTGAGTGGGGGCGGCGAAGATGTGCCGGCCGAGCTCTCGGGTGGAGTCCAGGATGGCCCGCGCCCGCTCGTCGTCGCCCGCGTCCAACGCCTGCAGCGCGGTGGAGGCCGCCGGATAGATGGCGGCGAAAATGCCCAGCAGTGCGTCGGAGTGGTGCGTCCCGTCGCCGAGAATCAGCTCCGGATAGTTGAAGTCGTCCCCGGTGTACAGGCGGACACCGGCGGGCAACTCGCGTCGCAGGGCGACTTCGTGGGCGGCGTCCAGCAGGGAGACCTTGACCCCGTCGACGACGCCCGCGAAGCTGCTCAGCAGCTCGCTGAAGGTGGCCGTGGCGGTTGGAATGTCGGTCGATCCCCAGTAGCCCTCCAAGGCGGCGTCGAACATCGTGCCGAGCCAGTGCAGAATCACCGGCTGATCGACCTGTTCGAGGACGGACCCGTACACGTAGCGGTAGTCCTCCACACCCGTCGCCACCGAGGCGAGCGCACGCGAGGCCATCAGGATCACGGTGGCACCGGCGTCGCGGACCACCTCGATCTGCTCGCGATATGCGGCGATGATCTGATCGAGACCCGCTCGTCCGGAGCGGACCTGGTCGGGGGTCAACTGGTCGGTGCCGGCACCGCACGCGATCGCGCCGCCCACACTGCGGGCCTCCGCTCCGCTGCGCCGGATCAGCTCCTTGGTGGCGGCCCAGTCCAGACCCATGCCGCGCTGGGCGGTATCCATCGCGTCGGCGACGCCCAGCCCGTAGGACCACAATTCGTGGCGGTATGCCAGTGTGCTGTTCCAGTCGACGTCCGCGGGTGCGCCGGGTGTGTTGTCGCCCAACGCCGTGGGCACGACATGCGCTGCAGCGTAGGCGATACGGCTCCGAATCGGACCGGCCGGGCGAGTCCACACACCCGGTTCCCCGAGTACATGGCGCGTCGTGCCACCGCCGGGAGTCGGCACGTCGATGGACGTCCCGGTCCGTACCGGGGCGGCGATCCCCGCGGCGGCGATTCCGCGGGGGGCCGTCACTGAATCGGTCGTCGCCGAGTTGGTCGTCGCCGAGTTGGTCGTCGCCGAGTTGGTCGTCGCCGAGTTGGTCGTCACTGAATCGGTCGTCGCCGAGGTGGTCGTCACAGCGTGATCTCCGGAATCTCGATCCGGCGACCCTCGGCGGAGGACTGTAGGCCCAGCTCTGCCAGCTGGACGCCGCGGGCGGCGGAGAGCAGGCCGAACCGATGCTCACGGCCGGCGGCGACATCGCGGAGGAATTCCTCCCACTGCAGCTTGAAGCCGTTGTCCAGATCGCCGTTGGCGGGAACTTCGAGCCACTGGTCCCGGAAGGACTCGGTGACCGGCAGGTCCGGGTTCCACACCGGCATGGGGGTGTGCGCGCGTTGTTGCGCCACGCATTTGTTCAGCCCGGCCACCGCGGATCCGTGGGTGCCGTCGACCTGGAACTCGACGAGTTCGTCGCGATACACCCGGACCGCCCAGGATGAGTTGATCTGCGCGATCACGCCGTTCTCCAGCTCGAAGATGCCGTATGAGGCGTCGTCAGCGGTCGCCTCGTACGCCTGTCCCTGCTCGTCCCAGCGGGTCGGTATGTGGGTGGCGGTCTTCGCCGTGACGGCCTCGACTCGGCCGAGAATGCCCTCCAGCACGTAGTTCCAGTGGCAGAACATGTCAACGGTCATACCGCCGCCATCCTGAGCGCGGTAGTTCCAAGAGGGCCGCTGGGCCGGTTGGATGTCACCCTCGAAGACCCAGTAGCCGAACTCGCCGCGGAGCGACAGGATTCGACCGAAGAAGCCCTCGTCGACCAGGCGCCGCAGCTTGACCAGCCCCGGCAGGTAGAGCTTGTCGTGCACCACCCCGGCGGTGATCCCCGCCTCCTTGGCCTGAACAGCGAGATCTATTGCCTCAGCCAATGTCTCGGCGGTCGGCTTCTCAGTGTAGATGTGTTTGCCATGCGCGATGGCGGCCTTCAGGGCCACCGCCCGGCGCGAGGTGACCTGGGCGTCGAAGTAGACGTCCACTGAATCGTCGGCGATCAGCGCGTCGGCATCCGTGCTCCACTGTTGCACGCCGTGCAACTCGGCGAGTTCGCGCACCTTGTCCGCATTCCGACCGATCAAGATCGGCTCGACCTGGAGCCGGGAGCCGTCTTCCAACAGCACCCCGCCCTGGTCGCGGATGGGCAGGATCGAGCGCAGCAGGTGCTGTCGGTATCCCATGCGGCCGGTGATGCCGTTCATGGCGATGCGGACGGTGCGGACGGTGCGGGGCTCGGAGGATGTCGTCATTGGTCCTCTAATCAACAGGGGGTCGTGGATGCGGGAAGGCGCATTCCTGATGGTAGCCGCGGGTTGAAACTCCGTCAAGCAGTGTCCTCGGGTTCGGCGGTGATCGAGCGGACCACGGTGGCCGACCACCGGGCTCAGAACTCCTCAGTCAAGACGGCGACATCCCGGGGCGCAGGTCGGGGTGCCGACGATGGCGGCGATGTCCCGGTAATGGGCCGCGTCGAGCACCGCGGCGAGCCAATCCAGGTTGAACTGACCGTCTCGGGTTCCCAGGTGGACTACACCGACTCACCCACGGGGATCACGGTGATGCCGGCCTCGACCATCAGGATTCCGGCTGAGCCGCTCATACGGCTGATACTCGGTGTAGCAGGCGGCGCCGAACTTGACGCCCGCTGGAGTCTTCGAGAGCTCAGCCATATGCGATCTTCCCGGGGGGGCTGGCGCGGTAGCGGAAGTTGCCGAAGTCGACTGTGCCGGTGACCGAGTACAGACCGAGCACCCGGCCGGGGAAGGACGCCACAGTCTCCTGGAGAGGAGACGGCCGTCGATCCGGGAGAGAGGTTACGGCCGTCGATCCGGGCCGGCTCCGTCCGGTCCATGTTCACGCTGAACGACAGCCCCATGTAGTCACTGCCCGGAACGCCGAGCGTGCTCCGCCTAGCGGGCTACGGCCAATCGGACCACCACGGCGATACCCCCGAGCGCCATCAGCCCCACACCGGCGGCCATCGCCAGCATGGGCCCGGCCCCCGGCAGCCTGATCCGCTCGGTGCCCGGGGGCGACATCAGCGCACGGTAGACCTGTCGATGTCGCCGGCGCGCGGAGAACCAGGTTCCGGCGGAATAGACGACACCGGCCGCGCCGACCGCAGCCCATGCCGGGTGCCCCAGGATTGGCGGCAGTAACCGCATCGCCACCAGCGCGCCGACCCCCATCGACATCGCCGTGCGTCGCCACGCCAACTCGGTGCGCTCCGGTTGCAGACCGGGGTCGAAAATAGGTGGATTCGGGTCGCCGTTCACCGGTCGATCACCGGAGAATGATCCCGAGCAACACCAAGAGGCCGGCGACCCCCACCGACACCGCGAGCGGCGCTCCGAGCGCTGAAGCGGGCAGCGGCCGGGACTCGCGCATCGCCCGCTCCAGCGCCATCCAGCCGAACCAGGCTTGCAGCGGCGTCACCAGACCGGCCCCCACCAGGATGATGGACGCCGCCAATCGCAGGCCGGGCTGCAGCGGCAGACCGAGCGCCTCGAGCGCGACACCCGCTGCGATCAGCGCCAGCGCGGTGCGAATCCAGGCCAGGAACGTCCGCTCGTTGGCCATGGTGAATCGAGGGTCTGGTTCGGTGCCGGCCGCGAACACCCGGGCGGGGAAACGCGAACTTTCCGGCTCGGTCATGGGAGCACCTTACGAAATCCCGGCGGACGCCGATGGCGGCTCGACGGCACCGTTACGGAGCCGCACTCCCCGCGGGGGGGATTGCTTGGACCCTGCGGTGCCGGCCGCCGGTTGTCACTCTGATCCCAGCCCGGGTGATCGTTCTCGGCCCACGCTGCAGGATGGGCCAAGAACGATTCGATGGGCTGACTCACGCGGCCACCCCGCCCGGGGGTCTGCCGACCCACTAGGAGTCCGGCCGCTGTGGGGAGCCTGCCTAACCGGCGGCAAGGTCTGCGAACCGTTTGGCACGGCCTGCGGGCGAACCGGTGCTGCCGCATTCTCGACACAACCCGCTGGAAGGACCTGCGTGAATCGACACAAGCTGGCCGTGGTCTTGGGTGCGTTCACGGCACTCGGGCCGCTGACCATCGACATGTATCTGCCGGCCCTGCCGTCGATCGCCGCCGAGTTCGGCGTGCCGGACAGCTCCGTCCAGTTGACCGTGATCGGATTCCTGCTTGGCCTGGCCGGCGGCCAGCTCGTGATGGGCCCGCTGTCCGACCGGTTCGGCCGTCGGCTGCCATTGGTTGTCGGGCTGTCACTGCACATCGTCGCCTCGGTGGTGTGCATCTTCGCGCCCGGCATCCAGACCCTGCTCGCCGCCCGGATTCTGCAGGGCGTCGGCGGGTCCGCGGGCGGCGTGGTCGCCATCGCGGTGATCCGCGACCTGTACGTCGGCTTGCCCGCGGCGCGGCTGCTGGCCCGGTTGATGCTGGTGACCGGGCTGGCCCCCATCCTGGCTCCCACCCTCGGCAGTCTGCTGCTGAGGCTGGTCGGCTGGCGGGGCCTGTTCGGGGTGCTCGCCGGGGTAGGCGTGTTACTGATCGTGCTGGCCGTCGTCGCCGTGCCCGAGACCCTGCCCCCGGAGCGCCGACGCCCTGGCGGTCTGGCCTCGGCGCTGCGCAGTTACCGGACGCTGTTGAGCTCGCGTCAATTCGTCGGCCTCTGCGTGACAGCCGGTTTCGCGATAACGATCATCCTGGCCTACGTGTCCGGGTCGTCTTTCGTGCTGCAGCAGCAGTACGGCCTGTCGCCCACCGCGTTCGGCATCGCATTCGGCGCGAATGCGGTGGGCCTCATCCTCGCCACCCAGCTGACGCCGATGTTGCTCAACCGGTGGTCTGCAGCTCGGCTGCTGACCACCGGGTTGACCCTGGCGGTGGTCGCGTCGGTGACGATGGTGGTGCTGACCGCTACCGGCACCGGCGGGGTCTGGGGACTCGTGGTGCCGTTGTTCGCCGCCTTCTCGTCGGCCGGGTTGGCGCTGCCCAATCTGCCCGCCCTCGCCCTCGCTCGGCACGGCGCCATGGCCGGCACCGGCGCCGCACTACTGGGCGCCTGTCAGTTCGGCATCGGCGCCCTGATCGCGCCGTTGGCCGGGGCGGGCGGGACCGTCACGGCCACATCGCTGTCCATCGTGATGGCCGCTTCTGCCGCCGCCGCGCTGCTCGTGCTGCTCGTCGTCGTCCGGCCGCGAACATTACAGAGCACCACCGAGACCGTGGTCGCCTCGTCGCACTAGCCGTGCGCTCGCAGTTGGCCGCAGCCCGGGGCATCATCGCAGTGAAGGCGACGGGAGCACTGACATGGCGAAACTGATCTACTCGGCGATCGCGTCATTGGACGGCTACGTTGCGGACGCCGACGGCGGGTTCGAGTGGGCCCATCCCGACGAGGACGTGCACAGCGCGATCAACGACGACGAGCGTTCGATCGGAACCTATCTGTACGGACGACGGCTGTATGAGGTGATGTCATTCTGGGAGACCGCCCCGAGCGACGACGGACCGCTGCCGATCCGCGATTACGGCAACATCTGGCGTTCCGCCGACAAGGTGGTGTTCTCGGCGTCACTGCCTGCGGTGAGTACCCGACGGACGACTCTGGAGCGGACCTTCGACCCGGTCGCCGTCGCCGCCCTCAAGAAATCTGCCGATCGCGACCTCGGCATCGGGGGTCCACAGCTGGCGGCGGCCGCCCTGCGGGCCGGTTTGGTCGACGAGTGTCAGGTGTGGATCGTGCCGGCAGTAGTGGGTGGCGGCAACAACTGGTTGCCCGACGGGCTGAAATGCTCCCTTCAGCTGACCGACCTGCGCAGATTCGGTTGCGGCGTCGTCGCATTGCGATACCGCATCGCCGCCTGAATCGACGCCGGGCCGCCGAGCGGCCTCAGCACTCCGACGCAGCGCTCACGTCTGAACCGTGTCGCAGGTCGAAGTAGTCGAAGTGCGCCTCGATCTCGCGACGGAAGGCGTCGACACTGGTAATCCCGATCGCCGTGGCGGTGAACCCGCGGGTCGACTCGTCGGACATGAAGGTGGCATCGATCGACGGTCCGACAGAATGGAAATCGCCACCGGCACGGGCACCGAGTCGTGGTCGTGTACCTGTTCCACCCACCCCGGGCCGGCGACCGCCGAGTCGTCGAGCAACGAGGTCCAAGAACCGTCGGGAACGTAGCACCTGACGTGGCCGCCAGATTGAAAACCGTTGCGACCAGCAAGGAGTCGGCCGACACGTACTGAGTGGCCAGGTAGGTGACGGCCGGGTCGTCGGGGAATTCCAGGACCATCGGGCGCAGCATCGGAATCCCGGCGGCCGAACGCTCGTAGGCGATTCGCTAATTCCGAAGCATCTGCCACACAGCACTGACCGTGGTGTCGGTCCAGGCCAACTTCTAGGCTGTCGGGGTGACTGGGGACGGCACGCTGCCCAACGCAGGCCTGGCACCGCTCCGCGACGGCATCACGCCGGCGTCGCGGCTCACGGTGGCGGCCTTCGGGCCCCTCACGATCACGGTGGACGGAGTGGTGCACACGCCGCCGCCGCGCGAGCGGAATGTGCTGGCCGTGCTCCTCGCCCACCACGGCGACCCCGTCTCCGCCGACCGCCTCGCCGACCAACTCTGGGCGGCGGCACCGCCACCGAGCGCCGCCGGTTCCATTCAGGTGGCGGTGTACCGACTGCGGCGGATGTTGGACCCGTCCCGCGCGCCGCGGACCGCTGCCGACACCCTGCCCAGGACGGGCCGGGGGTACGCGCTACGCCTCGCCGCAGTGGACGTCGACCTTTGGCGATTCGAAGCCGCCGCTGCAAGGGCGATCGCGGAGCCGGCCTCGTCTGCGGCCGTTGCCTGCGCCGAGGCCCTGACCCATTGGGCGGGCGAACCCTATGCCGACAGCGGCGATCCCGCCGTGGTCCAGTCCGAGGTCCGCCGTTTACACGAACTGCGACTGGAACTCATCCAGGCCCGCGCCCGATCGTTGCTGACGCTGGACCGGGCGGAGCGGGCGGTCGCCGAGCTGACACCCATCGCCGAAGAGCACCCGTTCCGGGAGGGGCTCTGGACGACATTGGCCCTGGCTCAGTATCGGAGCCTTCGCCAGGCGGAGGCGCTGGCGACCTTGCGCCGACTGCGGCATCAGCTGGCGAACGAGTTGGGCATGGAACCGTCCGCGGACGTCCACAACCTGGAACGAGACATACTCCAGCAGTCGCCTCAGCTCAACCCGACCAAGGCACACCTGACGTCAACGCCGCCGTCCACAACCGGGACGGCGGGATCGACTAGCGGACCCCGGGGCACCCCGGACAGTCCGGAACAGACAGCTCCCCCGATGGCGCCGGTGCAGGTGAACGACCCCGGCCTGGTCGGCCGGGACCGGGCGGTCGCGCTGCTGACCGCGGCGGTGGACCGGTTGCGAACCGGGCGCGGTGGCAGCGTGATCCTGTCCGGCGAGGCCGGCATCGGCAAGTCGCGACTGGTGGACGCCCTCGGTGGTGCAGCCGGCGCCGCGGGCGTCCGGGTCGTGGTGGGTCGGTGCCACGAGGCCGACGTCGCGCCAGCGTACTGGCCATGGTTACCGGTGCTGCGGGAGCTCGCCGGGGCGCACCCGCCGCCGGACGTCAGCGATGTGCTCAGCGGAGCCGCCGAGCGACTCTCGGGCGACGCGGGCGCCGCGGCGCTGCGGACCTACGATGCGATCAGCCGCATGCTGAACGACTTCGCCCGCAGCAGACCGTTGCTGATCATCCTGGAAGACCTGCACTGGGCGGACGTCTCATCGTTGCGCCTGCTCGCGCACGTGGCGATCACCAGCCGGGCACCGCTGTTGATCATGACGACCATGCGCGCAGACCCGGTGTCCGACGCGGCGGCGCTGACGGAGGCGCTGGCCGCACTGTCCCGAGCGGGCGCGGAACGCCTGCGGCTCAGCGGTCTGCATCTGGACGACATCGGTCGACTGCTCGCCGTGCAGATCGGTCCGACCGCGGCAGCACTGGCGGCCGTGGTCACCGACCGATCGGACGGAAACCCCTTCTACGCGATCGAATTCGGTCGACTGCTCGAGACCCGCGGCATCACCGACGCCGCAGCGGCGGCCCTCATCCCAGTGCCGGACGGCATCGCCGACGTCCTGCGGCTGGGCTTGCGTCGACTTCCTGCCGCAGTCCGCGAGATGCTCGACATCGGTTCGGTGGCAGGTCGTTTCGTGGACCCGTCGCTGATCGCAACCGTCTCCGGGCGGGCCGGGGACACCGTGTTGGACGCACTGGATGTGGGCGTGGCCGCCGGGCTGCTCGCCGAGGGTGAACACGGCTACCAGTTCGTGCACTCCCTGGTACGCGAAACCCTGTACACCGATCTGCCTGCCGGGCGGCGGTGCCGGCTGCACGCCGCTGTCGCCGGTGCACTGGAACGTCGGCTCGGAGTCGATCCCGAACTGCTGCCCGACGTGGCCTTTCACTACCGACTCGCCGCCCCGTTGGCTGCGGGCCATGCAGCCAAGGCTGTCGAGCATCTGCGGGCAGCGGCCCGCATCGCCGAGACCCGCAACGCATTTGAGGAGTCCGTCGAGTTGTTGCGCCAGGCGCTGGACGCCCAGCCCCTGGATCCCGGTTGCGCACCGGTGCAGCGGCACGGTCTGCTCGTCGCGCTGGCCGCCGCCGAATTACGCGTCGGCGGGATGGCGGCCGCACGGACCCATGTCGCCGCGGCGGTAGCCGTCGCCGAGGACCTGCGACGACCCGATCTGGTGGCCGACGCCGCCACCGTATTGACCGGTGCCGGGGTCTGGAGCTGGCGCGAATTCGGCACCACCGACGAGCGGATGATCGGCGCCCTGTCACGGTGCCTAGACGCACTCCCCGACGGACCGCAAGCCGCACTGGTGCTCGCCACGCTGCAGATGGAGAACTACTACGGCGGCCAGGCCCAGAAGGCCGATGCGCTCGGCCGACGCTCCGTCGACTTGGCCCGGGCGACGGGTGACGAGGACGTCCTACGGCGGGTGCTGCTGATCCGGTTGGTGGCGACCTGGGGACCCGTCGCGTACCAGGAACGCCTGACCCTCGCCGAGGAGTTGCTCACCCTGCCACTCGGCGGCGAAGCCGAAGTGAATGCGCTGTGGCAATACGCGGCGGCGCTCGACCAGGCCGGCTGCGCCGGACAGGCGGACGAGGCGATGCGGCGATGCGGCGCCGCCGCGGCGCGGATGCGGCACACCGGAACCGACGTCCCGATCGCGTGGTGGCATTTCATGCGGGCGGTTCAGCGTGACGACCCTCACCGCGCTGAAATCGCCGATGCCGCATTCGATCTGCACCGTCGCAGCACGGTAGTCGCCTTGGACGAGCTCGTCGGAGTCGCCGCGATCCGTTCCGCCGAGCCGGGCGACCCGGTGCCGGCGGACGTTGTGACGGTCGCAGCCGCGGGGGCGAATCACGGGTACCGCGCCCTGGTCGGGTTCGCCCTGGTCGAGGCTGGAGACGTCGAGGGGGGCGTAGCCCTACTCGGACCGGACCGGGACGAGCACCAGAACGACTACGCCGCGCTCGCTTCGGACTGCCTGCGGACGGCGGTCTACGCGGCGGCGGGTCGGATCGACCAGACCCGAAAGGTGCTCAACCGGATCCGAGAGCGCAGCGGAGACGTCGTCACCTTCGGGAGCATCGACCATTTGGGTGCGGTCGATTACTTCATCGCCTCCGGACTGTCCGCCTTCGGCGACATGGATGGCGCGCGGGCGGCGGCGCGCGCAGCGGTCGAACTATGCGATCGAATCGACAATCGGCCGTGGGGACGCCGGGCCAGAAGTCTGCTCGCAGCTGTGGGTCCGCGGTGACCCTGACGAGCCGAACAATGAGTCCCGAGATGAGTGGCTCTTGTCAATCCACAATGAAGAATGTGGACAGACAGACAGATCTTTTCGTTCTGTCCCGGTCCGGGACGCTGTCAATCGGGTATGTCGGTGGCACCTCTTATCATCGAGGGTATGAGCGGGCCCGGTTTCCACACACTCGACGAGGCGCTGCGCCTGGTCGAGAATGCGATGGAAGCCGTGTCGGGCCTGGTCGCCGGTGAACGTTGGAAGTTGAACGGCGACGAATTGTTGAACCTCTCTCTCGGTGTGGAGAAATTGGCCCGGAAAACGTGGGCGGCGCAGGTGCAGTTGACCGACGAACTGGATCAGCAGGGCGTCGCCACGGCCCGGTCGGTGTCCTCGACGGCGGCGCTGCTCCGGGAGGCGTTGCGGATCTCGCCCGGTGAGGCGTCCGCGCGGGTGGCCGCGGCCCGGGCGACCCAGCCGCAGGACTTGCCTTCGGGTGGGGAACTCCCCGCCCGGCGGCCGATCCTCGGCGCTGCGATCGACTCCGGAGACGTGTCGATCGATCACGTCCGCACCATCGTGTCGACCCTGCGGCGGTTGCCGGACGCCCTCCCGCCAGAGGTGATGGCGGAGGCGGAGCGGGTGTTGGTGGAGAACGCGCTGATTCAGGACCCAGACCAGCTGAAGAAACTCGCCCGGCACCTGGAGTGCGTGTTGGACCCGGACGGCACACCGCCCGACGACGCCGCGGCCCGGTCGAAGATGGAGTTCACCATCGGGTCCCGCAGCGCCACCACCGGTCTGACCGGTGTCCACGGATATTTGAACGACCTCGGTGTCGCCGCACTGCGGGCGGTGATCGACCCGCTCGCCGCGCCGAAACCCGCGGTCGACGGTTCGAAGGACCCCCGGCCGGCGGCGACCCGACGAGCGCACGCCCTCGTCGAAGTCCTTGAATATGTGCTGCGTACCGGCGGGAACGCGGACAACCCACTACCGGAGACCGCAGGTGTTCGCCCGCACATCACCGTCACCCTGGACTGGGACGTCCTCGAGGCGCAGGCCCGTGGTGCGGTCCTCGAGGACGGGCACCGGCTGTCCCCTGCCGACACCCGCCGGTTGTTGTGCGACGCCAGCGTCATCCCCGCCGTGTTGGGCGGGGCCGGCGAGGTGTTGGACCTCGGCCGAAGTTCCCGCACGTTCAGCACCGCGATCCGCAGGGCGATCACCATCCGGGACCGCGGATGTTCCTTCCCGGGTTGCACCAGACCCCCGAATTGGTGTGATGCGCATCATTTGAAATGGTGGGGTCGGGACCTCGGCGAAACCAGTTACGCAAACGGTGCCCTGCTGTGCGCGTTTCATCACACGGAAATCCATCGGGGTGAGTGGCGAATCCAACCCGGCGCCGACGGGGTACCAGAATTCGTGCCACCGAAATGGCTTGATTCTGAGCAGAAACCCAGAAGAAACACTGTGCACCACATCCGCCCGCCCGGAATCACGCATGAATAGTGCTGTGCAAAGAAATCCGCGATTCCGCTGCGGCGACGCCGTCGAGTTGCTCAACCTCGCCCACCATACCGGCACCCACCGACACCACCCCCAAAGAACCCCCAACCGTGCCGCGCCGTCCCGCGGACTCAACAACACCGGCTGGACACCGGCTGGACACCGGCTGGACACCGGCTGGACACCGCGGCCTCGGACGTCGCGGCCACCCTGGTGTGGGATGAGCCAGATAGGGCGATAAGTCCATGAGTCCGGCGATGAGTCCGGTGATAAGTCCGGTGATAAGTCCGGTGATAAGTCTCTGAACAGTGCACGGTAAGCAGGGTTGCTCATTCTCGGAGTCAGCGCAGAAAGCGCACCGAGAGGAGAAACCCGATGACCATCGACTATCGCGAACCGGCCGACGCCATGTCCGCCGGCCGGGCACTTGACGACCTCCGCCGGACGGTGGCCGGTCGAGTCCACCTCCCCGGCGATCCCGAGTGGGACCGCGCCCGCACCCCATGGGCGGTTCATGTGGACCAGACCCCCTTAGCCGTAGTCGAAGTCGCAGATGCTGAGGATGTGCGCCGCGCGGTCCGCTGGGCGGTGAAGCACGGATATCAGGTGACCGCACAACCAGTGGGGCACGGTGCCACCGAGTCGTTCGACGGCGTTCTGCTCCTGCGCACTCGCGCACTGAACGGCATCAGCATCGACCTGGCTGCCCAGACCGCGACCGTGGGTGCCGGGGTCAAAGCGGGGGAACTCCTGGACGCACTCCAGGGCACCGGGCTGACGTTCCTGGCCGGCAGCAACCCGGACCCCTCGGTGGTGGGCCTGACCATCACCGGCGGCATGAGCTGGTTCGGTCGGGCCTACGGCCTCGGTGCCAACGCCATCGTCGCGGTTGAGCTGGTCGACGGCCTCGGGCGGGTTCGCGATGTCAATCGCGCCACTGATCCGGATCTGTTCTGGGCGGTTCGCGGCGGCGGCGGCGACTTCGGCATCATCACCGCCCTGCAGATTCGACTGTTTCCGGCCCCGGAACTGCAGGGTGGTCGGCTGCTGTGGCCGGTTGAGCAGATGCCGGCGGTGCTGCGGGCGTTCCGGGAGGTCACCGCTAACGCACCGGAGCACGTCACCCTCTGGTACCACACCTACCAGTTCCCGCCGTTCCCCGAACTGCCGGAGCCGATCCGTGGGCGGTCCTTCGCATCGGTGGCCGCCACCGTCCTCGGCTCCGCCGCGGAAGCCGAGCATTTGCTGCGGCCGCTGCGGGCCGTACCGGGGCTGGAATTGGATCTGGTCTGGCCGATCCCGATGAACGAGTTGGCCGGGGTGGCCGACGAACCGGTCTCCCCGACGCCGAGCGTCGAGCACTCACTACTGTTGGACGACCTGTCCGATGAGGTGATCGACGGGCTGAGCCGGCTGACGGGTGCGGGCAGCGGGTCACCGTTGGCCGTGTTGCAGCTGAGGCACCTCGGCGGGGCGTTCCGGCACCGCCACCCCGGCGACGGCGCCGCCGGTCACATCGACCAGCCGTACATGCTGTTCGCCATGGGCATTCCGGTGGCCCCAGAGGTGGTGACCGCGATTCGGGACACGTTCGATCGTCTGGACGCCTGCCTGGTGGGGCACACTGACGGCACCACGGTGCCCAACTTCCTGGGCTCGAATGGCGACCCCGCGCGGGCCTGGTCGGTACAGACCAGGGACCGTCTCGCCGAGATCAAGCGCACCGTCGATCCGCTGCTGACCATCCGCAGCAACCGACCGGTCATGCACTGACCACAACTTCCCATCCAGCAGTCCCGCATCCAACCCTGAGGAGCACGTCATGAGCACTTCCACCGTCACCGCCCCGCGAGCCATCAGTACCGCGATCAACCCCTGGACCTGGCAGGACCAGCTCGGCTTCTCCCAAGCGGTGCTGGTTCGGCGCCCACAGGAGACCCTGTACCTCGCCGGTCAGTGCTCGATCGACGAGCACGGCACTCCGGTGTTCGCCCGTGACATGGCCGGACAGCTGAGCCAGGTGGTCGACAACATCGGCACCGTGCTGGCGGCGGCCGGGATGTCGTACGCCGACGTCGTCCGTTACGACGTCTACACCACCGACATGGCCGAATACTTCGCCGCGGCCGGCATCCTGGTCTCACGCTTCGCCGCGGCCGGCATCATTCCCGCAGGTGGCATCTGCGTCCAGGTGCCCGCCCTGGCCATGCCGTCCTTGATGGTCGAGGTGGTGGTGACGGCGGCACGCTGACTGACCACCGGCACACCGACATCTGTCACCAGGAAGAACCCGGGCGATTCTCGGCTGCCGTCTTCAGCAACTCTGGTGCGACTCGCCCACTATTGACCGGAAGCTCGGATCTGCGCGAAGGCGGGGCCGGCAGTCGCACAGAGAGTTGACTCGATGATCCGCATCGCCACGATCGGCACCAGCAGCATCACCCACCGCTTCGCCGACGCGGTAGCCGCGGTCGACGGTATCGAGATCACGCACGCGTATTCGCGAGACGCCGCGCGAGCCGTCGCGCTCGCCGACACCCTGGGCGCCACGGCGTCTTCCGAGCTCGCCGAACTGCTGGCGTCGCCGAAGGTGGACGCGGTGTACGTCGGCACACCGAACGCCGTGCACTACGAACAGGTGCTCGCCGCACTCCGAGCGGGCAAGCACGTGCTGGTCGAGAAACCGGCGGTGCCGACCGTCGCCGAGTGGAAGGCGCTCGTCGGCGCCGCCCACGACGCCGGCGTCGTGTTACTGGAGGCAATGCGCACCGCCTACGAGCCCGGGCTCACCGCCGTGCGCGACGCATTACCGCTGATCGGGCCCGTGCGACGGGTCTCGCTGCGCTACGAGAAGCGGTCGGCCCGGTACGACCAGGTGCTCGCCGGCGAGCGGGTGAACATCTTCGACCCGGAGCTGGGTGGCGGCGCGTTGATGGACCTCGGCGTGTACTGCGCGCACGCCCTGGTCTTCCTGTTCGGTGCGCCGGTGCGCACCTTCGGCGCCTCCGTGCAGATCCGATCCGGGAGCGACGGAGCGGGCGTCGCCCTCGCCGTCTACCCGGAGTTCGTCGCCGATCTCAACTATTCCAAGATCACCGAGTCGCACCTGCCCAGCCAGATTCAAGGAGAACACGGCACTCTGTTGGTCGATCACATCGACAGCCCCCAGACTCTCACCGTGCGCCGACTGGACGGCGCCGTCGAGCACCGCGATGTGAAACGTCTCGCAACCCCCATGGTCGGCGAGGTGCGCCGATTCACCCAGCTCATCGAGTCCGGCGACGATCCGTCGCCCGATCAGGCTCGGACCGAGCTGACCCTCCAACTGATCGCCGACGTCCGCGCATCCAACCCCGATCCGGGGTGATTCCATCCGCCCATCGGGCATCAACAGCCCCGATCCGGAAACCTGGGCGATTCCGTTTCAAGACGGGCAGTCCGTACCCTCGGCGGGGTGCCCACCGACCCTTCACCCAGCACGTCGCCGGTCGACGCCGCCACCGTCGGTGACCCGAACGATCCCGGCCACCTCGGCGATCTCGCCGACCGGAACGATCTCGACGGCCTCGACGGCCTCGCCGACCGGAACGATCTCGACGACGTCGGCGACCTTGATGACGTCGACGGTCTCGACGGCCTGAACGATCTCGACGGCGTCAGCGACCTTGATGGCGTCGACGGTCTCGATGACCCGAACGATCTCGACGGCGTCAGCGACCTTGATGGCGTCGACGGTCTCGATGGCCTGAACGATCTCGACGGCGTCAGCGACCTCGATGACCTGAACGATCTCGACGGCGTCGCGACCTCGATGACCCGAACGATCTCGACGGCGTCGGCGACGCCGGGACCGAGATGGCGGCCCGCCGGGACACTAGACTCCCCCATCTGATGGCACCCACGGACGGGCTTCCGCTGCACTTCCGTCGGGTGGTCAGCTTTCATCCGCGCGGCGGGCGGCTGAACCCGGTGCAGCGTCGCGCCTGGGACGAGCACGCCGACCGGTGGCATGTCGAACCCGGCGAGCAACTGCTCAACCTCCCGTCGCTGTTCGCGCGCAAGGCACCGACGGTGTTGGAGATCGGATCGGGCATGGGGGAGGCCACTGCGGGTATGGCGGCGAACCGCCCAGAGCTCAACATCGTCGCCGTCGAGGTCTACAAGCCCGGGGTCGCACAGACCTTCCATCACCTGGCCAAGGCCGGCGTCGACAACGTGCGGGTGTTGCGCGGCGACGCGATCGAGGTGCTGAACGCGCTGATCAAACCCGCCGCGTTGAGCGAGATCTGGCTCTTCTTCCCCGACCCGTGGCCGAAGGCCCGGCACCTCAAGCGTCGACTGGTGAACGCCGAGTTCGCCGCATTGGCCGCGTCGCGACTGGTCAAGGGCGGCACCCTGCGGCTGGCCACCGACTGGTCGCACTACGCCGAGCAGATGCTGGTTGTGTGTTCGAACGAGTCACGCCTGCAGAACGCGCACCTGGGCTGGGCCCCGCGGCCGGCCTTCCGCCCCCGCACGCGTTTCGAACGCCGGGGTCTCAACGCGGGTCATGAGATCTTCGACCTCGAATTCATCCGCCGCTGATTCGGCCGTCCGGCGATCGCGGGACGGCTCACCGCCTTGATCTGAGGCGAATCCGACGCGGACCTGTCACCCGGTCAGGACGAGGAGGCCACCACCTCCGTGCGCTGTTCGGGGTCTCGGATCCGACCGGCCAGCAGCACCACGGTCATCGTGGCCAACACGGTGATCCCGAGGGCCGGCCGCAACCCCACCAGGCCGGCCACCGCGCCGATCAGCGGCGGGCCGATCAAGAATGCGGGCCACTGCCCGAACGACACGACCGCCACACCCCGTCCGGCGGACATGCCCTGCTGATTCCCGGCCAGCCCGATCACGGTCGGCACCAGGCACGCACAGCCCAACCCGAGCGAGATGAAGCCCACGAATCCGCCGGCCACCGAGCCCAGACTCAGTCCCAACGCCATCCCCGCCGCAGCCAGACCCGCCGACCACCGGACGAAACGCACTCGACCCAGCCGTCCGACGAGCCGATCCCCGAACAACCGCGACGTGGTCATAGCCACCGAGAACCCGGTGAACATCAACGCCCCGATACCGGCACCGGCCCCCAACGTCACCGCGCCGTATTGTGCGCTCCACTGTACTGAGGAGCCCTCACTGATGGACGACAGTAGTGCGACGGCCGCCAGGAGGCCGAGTTGCGGGGTGAGGACCCGCTTCCGTGGCGCACCCGACGGGGCGCCGGTTGCAGCCGCCGCGGATGCGGCCGGCTCCGGCCGATCGCGAGGCAACCAGCGAGCTGTCGCGACGAGGGCGAGGGCCATCAACAGGCCGACCCCCGCCAACAAGCCGACCGGCGCGACGCCGATACTCGCCGTGAAGACCCCCAGGCCCCCACCCGCCAACTGGCCGAGGCTGAAGGTGGCGTGAAAGCTCGACATGATCCGTCGCCGGTAACCGCGTTCTACAACTACGGCCAGTGCGTTCATCGGCGTTGCCAGCATGCCGGTGGAGAGGCCCTGCACCACCAGGGCGGTACCCAGCAGCCGGGCGTCGTGTGCGGCCGATGTGGTCGGGATCGCAAGCAGCACGCCGACGGCGCCCACAACGGCCAGTGGCCGGGCGCCGGTCCGCGGCACCAACCTCGTCACGACGATCAACGCGGTCAACGTGCCGATCGGACTGGCCAACAGCAGCAGGCCCCACTGCGCGTCGTCCAGACCCACCTGTGCCCGGATTCCGGGGATGCGCGCCGACCAGGCCCCGGTCATCGCGCCCAGGAGGACGAAGAGTGCGATGACCGCCATCCGGGCTCGGCGCTGGTCGGACCGGGGAGTTGAATTCACCTGCGAGATGATGCCCGATCTCACCATCCGCCATGCCCGCGTGTCACGGTCGCCGCCGAGCTCTCCCCGCCACGGTGGCGGAAACGCGATCTCACCGCACGCTGGTCACCGCCCCCCGACGGGTAGAGCTGTCCAACGGGAGTCGACGAAGACACCAAGCCACAAGAGGAGACACATGAAGGCGACGATTCTGTACGGCGAGCGCGACATCCGACTGGAGACGGTGCCCGACCCGACGGTGAGCACCGGCGACGACGCCGTGGTGCGGGTGGTCGCGACGTGCGTGTGCGGTTCAGATCTGTGGGGCTACCGAGGCATTCAACCCACCGACGAGCCGCGCCGGATTGGCCACGAGTTCGTCGGTGTGGTCGAAGAGGTCGGCGCTGAGGTGGCGAAAGTCAAGCCCGGTGATTTCGTCATCTCGCCGTTCTATTACTGCGACGACACCTGCCTGAACTGCACCAACGGGGTGTCGACCTCGTGCCTGAACGGCGGCTGGTGGGGGTCACCGGACCGGCACGGCGTGCTGGCCGACGGCGGCCAGGGCGAACGGGTCCGCGTTCCGTTGGCCGACGGCACCCTGTTCCCGATCGGGGTGGATCCGGATCCCCACCTGATCCCCAGCCTGCTCACACTGGCCGACGTGATGGGCACCGGGCACCACGCTGCGGTGTCGGCGGGCGTCACAGCCGGGAGCACGGTGGCCGTAGTGGGTGACGGTGCAGTCGGTCTGTGCGCGGTCCTGGCCGCGAAGAGGCTCGGCGCGGGCAGGATCATCGCGATGTCCCGCCACGAGTCGCGGCAGGCGGTCGCCCGCGAGTTCGGCGCGACCGACGTCGTCGAAGAGCGCGGCGACGACGGGGTGGCCGCGGTGCGGCGGCTGACCGGCGGCATCGGTGCCGACTGTGTACTGGAGTGCGTCGGTACCAAGGAGTCGATGCAGCAGGCTCTCGACTCCGCCCGTCCCGGCGGCATGGTCGGCTACGTCGGCGTTCCCAACGGCGGCCCAGAACTGCCGATTCGACAGATGTTCGGTTCCAACGTCGGCGTCAACGGAGGCGTGGCCCCGGTGCGCGGCTATCTGGCGGAACTGCTTCCCGAGGTGCTCAGCGGCGCGATCAACCCCGGTCGAGTGTTCGATCTGGACCTGCCGTTGTCCGAGATCGCTGAGGCGTACGCGGCGATGGACGAGCGGCGGGCCATCAAGGTACTCGTCCGGCCGGGCTCGAACTGAAGTCCGGCCGTACGGGCGGTCCCCCAGAACGGCGCCCATTCGTGCCGTCGATCGGGAGTCATTCCACCGCTGCCGGTGTGAACTGCAGCCAACCGCCCGGTCGGAGCTGCGCGGCCCGGTCGATCGAATCCTCGGTCAGCACACCCACCACCGGGTATCCGCCGGTGGTGGGGTGGTCGCGAAGAAAGACGATGGGCTGCCCCGAGGGCGGTACCTGAATCGCGCCGGCGACCAATGGCGAGCTCCGCATCTCGCAGTCGATCACTGGAAGCGGAGACTCTCCCGTCAACCGCAGCCCGACCCGGTTCGACTGCGGCAACACCTGCCAGCGCCGGCTGGTGAGGTGCTCCCACGCTTCGGGGTGCAGATGCTCCTGGTGCGGACCGGCAATCACTCGCAAGGCCGAATCCGCGAGGTCCGTCATCTCGAACGCGTCGACCGGTTCGCCCGACCGCGCCGCAGGTCTACCCGACCGCGCCGCAGACTCGCCCGACCGCGCCGCAGACACACCCGACCGCGCAGCAGACCCGCCCGACCGAGCCGCAGGCCCACCCGACCGCGCCGCAGGCCCACCCGACCGCGCCGCAGGCCCACCCGACCGCGCCGCAGGCCCGCCCGTCCGCGCCGCAGGCCCACCCGACCGCGCCGCAGGCCCGCCCGTCCGGCCGACGGGAAGAAACTGACCTCGACTCAGTGGGGCGGGTCCCAGCCCGGTCAGCGCATCGGCAGACCGACTACCCAGCACCGCGGGCACGTCGAACCCACCGGCGAGCGCCAGATAGCACCGCAAGCCCACCGCCGGCGTCCCGACCGCCATATCGTCACCCTCGGCCAGTGCGAAGACCTGCTCGGCGTGCACCTCGTCGACGGCGCCGGATGCCCGGCGGACGCGGACCACGGCGGGGGCGCCCGTCAACACCGCAGTGTGATTCCCGAGGGCTCGCAGTCGAAGACCGCCGAGGACCGTTTCCAACACCGCCGCTGCGGGCTCATTCCCGACCAGCAGGTTCGCCGCTGCAGCCGCAGCGCGATCGGCGGCACCGGCTTCGGGCACCCCGACCGCGGCGTAACCGGACCGTCCGCGGTCCTGGACCGTCGTCAGAATGCCCGGCCGGATTACCTCCAGTCCCGATCGAGCAGGTCCCGCGCCCGCCTCGTCAGGGGCGCCGGGAGCAGCTGCTGCGGCACCGGCACCCGCACCCGCACCCGCACCCGCCGCTACACCGGCATCGGCACCCGCACCCGCACCCGCACCCGCACCCGCACCCGCACCCGCCCCTACACCGGCATCACCAGCGACCTGAGGTCCAGCCGGACCCTGGGATATGGCCGCGACCGCCCGGAAGCGCACCGAGCCGCCCGGCTGCAACAATGCCGGCGGCGTGCGGCTCGCGTCCCACAACGGCGCAGCGCAGCGTCCGATCAGCTGCCAACCGCCGGGCGACTCCCGCGGATACACGCCCGTGTAGTCGGCGGCCACCGCCACCGAACCGGCGGGAACCTTCGTCCGCGGTGTCACCCGGCGGGGCACCGACAGCCGCAGCCCCGGTGCTGTCAAATAGCCGAAACCGGGCACGAATCCCCCGAAGGCCACCGTCCACGCGGCGCCGGTGTGCGCCTCGACCACGCCCACCGCACCCAAGCCGGTCAGCTCACCGACCTCGGCCAGGTCGGGTCCGTCGTACACGACGTAGATGGTGACCGACTCGCCGCCGACCCGGCTCGCCGACTCGACCTCGCGACTGCCCACGTCCTCGCGGCCTGATCGGGCGGCCCGGGCATTCTCGAACACGACGAGAAGGGTGCGGTCGGCGGGCACCAGCTCGACCTGACCGGGAATCGGCCGCTGGGTGAACGTCGCCGCCAGCTCGTGCACCTGCCCCATCTCGGCCAACTCGACCAGAAGCGCCCGCTCCCCCATCGGCCGCACCCGCCGGACCGGGGTGGAGCCCGCTGGACCGAGCGGTGTGGGAACGGCTCGGGACGAGCGGTCGTCCACCGTCATCTCGTCATGCCGCCACGAACGAAGAGACATCCACCCCGGCCTCGGTCAGCACCACCCTGATGCGGGTGGCCGCCTCGACCGCTCCGGGGTTGTCGCCGTGCACGCAGATCGACTCCGGGTTCACCGCGACCAGGGTCCCGTCCACCGCGACCACCGTGCGGTGTTGCACCATCCGCAGCACCCGGTCGGCGATCACCGTCGGATCGTGCAGCACCGCGCCGGGTTGGCCGCGCGGCACCAGCACACCGGCGGCCGTGTAGGCCCGGTCGGCGAAAACCTCCGACACGCAACGCAACCCGGCGTCCGCCGCCAGCGTGAGGAAGACCGAACCGGCGAGACCGAGGACCGGCAACTGCGGGTCATAGCGGGCCACCGCCTCGACCACTGCCGCCGCCTGTGACGCGGAATGCGCGATCGTGTTGTACAGCGCGCCATGGGGTTTCACGTACCGGACCCGGCTGCCGACACTGCGGGCCAGCCCGTCCAGCGCACCGATCTGGTACAGCACATCCGCGGTCAACGCCGCCGGTTCGATGTCGATGAACCGCCGACCGAACCCCACCAGGTCGTGGTAGCCGACCTGCGCGCCGATGGTGACACCCCGGGCGGCGGCCGCGCGGGTGGTGGTGAGCAGCGTCAGCGGGTCCCCGGCGTGAAATCCGCAGGCGACGTTGGCGCTGGTCACCAGGCGCAGCATGGCGGCGTCGTCGCCCGACACCCAGGCCCCGTAGCTCTCCCCGAGGTCTGCGTTCAGGTCGACCGACCGGGCGGATTCACGTCACCATGTCCCCCTTCACGAACGCAGTCGGGGAGGATTGTGACCACTATCGGTCACTATCCTCCCGGAATCAGCGCGGCGACGACACCGACACCGCCTGTTCGACGGCCGCGGCCACGGCGGGGGCCACCGCGGAGTCGAAGACCGACGGCACGATGAAGTTGGCGTTCAACTCGTCTGGGGCCACGCAGTCGGCGATCGCGGTCGCCGCGGCGATCAAGCTGGCGTCGGTGATCTTATGAGTGCCCGAGTCGAGCATGCCGCGGAAGAAGCCGGGGAACGCCAGCACGTTGTTGATCTGGTTCGGGTAGTCCGAGCGGCCGGTGGCGACGATCGCCGCGTGTTGAGCGGCGGCGAACGGGTCAACCTCCGGGTCCGGGTTGGCCAGCGCGAAGACGATCGCGTCGCCGGCCATGGTGGCGATGTCGTCGCCGGTGAGCAGGTTCGGCGCCGACACCCCGATGAACACGTCCGCCCCGGCAAGGCTTGAGCGAGCGTGCCCTGCACGCCACGCGGATTGGTGTTGTCGGCGATCCAGCGGCGGAACTCGTCCAGATTCGGGTTGTCCGGATTCACCGCGCCGTGCCGGTCACAACCGATGATGTCCGGATATCCCTGGGCACTGAGCAGCCGGATGATCGCGTGGCCGGCCGCCCCCACCCCGGAGATCACCACCTTCACATCGGCGGGCTTCTTGCCGACCACCTTCATCGCGTTGGTCAATGCGGCCAACACCACGATCGCGGTCCCGTGCTGGTCGTCGTGGAACACCGGGATGTCCAGCAGGTCGCGCAGCCGCCGCTCCACCTCGAAGCACCGCGGTGCCGAGATGTCCTCCAGGTTGATGCCGCCGTAGACCGGTGCGATCGCCTTCACGATCATCACGATCTCGTCGACGTCCTTGGTGTCCAGGCACACCGGCCAGGCGTCCACCCCGCCGAACTGCTTGAACAGTGCGGCCTTGCCCTCCATGACCGGGAGCGCGGCGGCCGGCCCGATGTCGCCCAAGCCGAGCACCGCGGTGCCGTCGGTGACCACGGCGACGGTGTTCCGCTTGATCGTCAGCCGGCGGGCGTCCTCCGGGTTCTTCGCGATGGCGAGGCTGACCCGCGCCACGCCGGGGGTGTATGCGCGGGACAGATCGTCGCGGTGTTTGAGCGGCACCTTCGGGTTGACTTCGATCTTCCCGCCCAGGTGCAGCAGGAATGTGCGGTCACTGACCTTATGGACGGAGAATCCGGGGATGGCGCGGATGTCGTCGGTGATCCGCTCGCCGTGCTCGGCGCTGTTGGCGTCGCAGGTGACGTCGACCACGATCATCTCGCGGTTCGACTCGACGACGTCCAGCGCGGTCAAAGACCCGCCCGCCTTGATCACCGCCGCGGCGAGGTCTGCGGTGGCTCCGATGGTGGGCGGCGCACCCACCCTGATCGTGAGCGAGTAACCGGGGCTCGTCGAGACCATGAATGTTCTCCCAGGACGCATCGGATGGGCGCAGATTCCCAAGGCCCACGACCGATCGTGGTGCCCTGCGATACCGATGCATTATTCAGGTCGGGGCGAGGACCTCTGACCGCGCGTCCACCCGGGGGCGAGAAACCCCACCCCTCAGGGGGCGCGCCGCGGGTGAATCAGGTGAGGAATCGGAAGGTGGGCGAGTCGGGGTCGAGCTTCTCGATCTCCAACGGAGACTCGTCCATGCGGTGCAGTAGCGCCGGCAGTGCGTCCGCCGAACCCAACTCGATACCCACCAGGGCGGGACCGGTCTCCCGGTTGTTCCGCTTCACGTATTCGAAGAGCGAGATGTCGTCGTCCGGACCGAGCACACCGTCCAGGAATCGCCGCAACGCACCCGGCTCCTGCGGAAAGTTCACCAGGAAGTAGTGCTTGAGACCGTCGTGCACCAGGGAGCGCTCGAGAATCTCCCCGTAGCGGGACACATCGTTGTTGCCACCCGAGACCACGCACACCACAGTGCTGCCCGGAGGCACTGTGACGACGCCGGGGTCTCGCGGGGTGCCCAAGGCCGCAGTCGCCAGCGCACCTGCCGGTTCGGCGATGATGCCCTCGGTTTGATACAGCGCCAGCATCTCGGTGCAGATCGCACCCTCCTCGACGGTGAGCACCCGCACCCCGTTCTGCACCACCAACGGAAAGGTGACGTCGCCTACCCGACGGACCGCCGCGCCGTCGACGAACGGGTCGATGTGGGTCAGCGTGACGGGAGCGCCGGCTCGCAGCGCGGCTGTCATCGAGGCCGCACCGGCTGGTTCGACGCCGATCAGATCGAGGTCGGGGAAGAGGGCGCGAAAGTAGGTCCCCATGCCCGCGGCGAGTCCACCGCCGCCGATCGGGACGATCACCGTGTCCGGCGCCCCGCCTAACTGCTGCACGATTTCGCGGGCGACCGTGCCTTGGCCGGCGATCGTGCGGAGGTCGTCGAACGGGGCGACCATGGTGGCCCCGGAATTCTCGGCGTCCGCCGTGGCGGCGGCAGCCGCGTCGTCGTAGGTGGCGCCGGTCAGCGCCAACTCGACCCAGTCACCGCCGTGGAAGCGAATGCGGTCCCGCTTCTGGCGTGGTGTGGAACGCGGCAGGTAGATGCGTCCGAAGATTCCGAGTGCGCGACAGGCGAAGGCGAAACCCTGAGCGTGGTTGCCGGCGCTGGCGCAGACGACACCGGCCGCGCGCTCGGCGTCGGTGAGCCCACTCATCAGGTTGAAGGCGCCGCGCAATTTGTAGGACCGCACCACCTGCAGATCCTCGCGTTTGAGATACACCTCGGCGCCTGTCATCTCCGAGAGCCGCGCACTGCGATGCAACGGAGTTTCGATCACCACGCCTGCCAGCGCCGCCGCGGCGCCGTCGATGTCGGCCACGCTCAGCGACGGTGCGAAGCCGCTCTCGAAGCCCGTCGCCGGCGGATTCGTCGAATCCGAGAGACCATGGGCGGCAGCGGGAGGCACCCGCCAATGGTGCCACCGATCAACAGGGCAGGCCCCACCCCGCGGTGCTCGACTCGCCTACCGTCATCCGCTGAACCGGAATGCATCACGATCACCCACAATCGAACAGATTCCCCCAGATTCTCCGTTCGAACTCGTTGACTTTCCGAGTCGCCCGGGAGAGACTTCTGAGGGTCTTCGCAAAAACGTCTTCACAAGAACGTCTTCACCAAGCCAAGGGTCTTCACCAGAACACAGTCGTTCACATCACTAGACACCGCAGGAGTCCGGTCGTGCTCGCTCAACTCCGCCAGGCACGCATCCTGGAGGAAGTGCACCGCACGGGCGGGGTCCGGGTCTCGAACCTGACCGAGATTCTCGGTGTATCCGACATGACCATCAGACGCGACCTGGAGGTGATGTCCCGCAAGGGCCTACTGGCCAAGGTTCACGGGGGCGCAACCGCGGTCGACACCGCATCTGCGGTAGAACCCGGTTTCGAAGCCAAAAGCGTGCGGGAGACCGCCGAGAAGCAGGCCATCGCGGCCCGCGCCGCCTCGCTGGTGCGACCGGGGATGGCGATCGCAATCACCGCGGGCACCACAACCTGGACGCTGGCCACGCACCTGGCCACCACCGCGAACCTCACCGTGGTGACCAACTCGTTGAAGGTCGCCGAGGTGTTGCACGAACAGGGCCGGCGCGATCTCACCGTGGTGCTCACCGGCGGCATCCGCACACCGTCGGACGGGCTGGTGGGCCCGATAGCGGTGCACGCGATTCGTTCGCTGCACGTCGACATGGTGATCATGGGCGTGCACGGCATCGACGAGCGGGCGGGTTTGACCACCCCCAACCTGCTTGAAGCCGAGACCAACCGGGCCTTCGTCGACAGCGCTCGCCGCCTGGTGGTCATCGCCGACAACACCAAGTGGGGGGTCGTCGGTCTGTCGCAAATCGCCACCCTCGACGCGGTCAGCACCCTGGTAACCGACGACAAACTTCCCGAGTCCGCCGTCGCCGCGCTGCGCGAGCGCATCGACGACGTCATCTGTGTTTCCAAGACATCAACCTCCCGTCTATCCGAAGTAGGAGAGCAGTGACCCCTTCACCCACCGCCACCGCAACCACCCCCGTCGTCCCGGCGACCGTTCTGACGACGAAGCTGTCCGACGGCCGAGAGCTGATCTACTTCGACGACAGTTCCGACCCCGTCAGGATTCTGGACGACAGCCGAGACCTGCCCGTGGTCGAGCCGGCTTCGGTGGCGCGATTCGACGCGTTGCTCGGGGAGTGGGTGGGAATCGCCGGGCACCGCCAGACGCGCACCTACCATCCGCCGGCGAACCAGTGCCCACTGTGCCCCACGAAAGCCACGTTCAAGACCGAGATCCCCTCGCCCGATTACGATGTCGTGGTCTTCGAGAATCGCTTCCCGTCTTTCGGCGGCCCGTGGCCGACCGGGGTGGCGAACCCGCTCGGGCCCGACGCCGCCGACCCGGTGGGTGACGCCGCGGTGTTCACCGAGATGCCGGGGGTCGGCCGGTGCGAGGTGGTCTGCTTCACCTCTGATCACAACGCCGAGTTCGCCGATCTCGAACCGAGCCGGGTCGGCACCGTGATTCAGGCCTGGGCCGATCGCACCGCCGCGCTCAACGCCATGCCCGACCTGGAGCAGGTGTTCTGCTTCGTGAACCAGGGGGTCGAGATCGGGGTCACCCTCGCGCACCCGCACGGACAGATCTACGGCTACCCGTTCGTCACCCCGAAGACGCGCGCCATGCTGCAACGAGTCGCCGACTACCGGTCGCGGACCGGTGACAACTTGTTCGGTGTTCTCTTGGGTCGCGAGATCGCCGAGGGTACGAGGATTGTCGCGGAGAACGAGCATTGGGTGGCGTTCGTGCCGTTCGCCGCGCGGTGGCCCGTCGAGGTGAGCATCTACCCCCGAAAGCAGATCCCCGACCTGCCCGCGGCCTCCGCCGAACAGCGCGCCGCGCTGGCCACCATCTACCTCGAGGTGCTGCATCGGATGGGCGGGGTGTTCGAGGACACCTTGCCGGCGATCACCGCCATTCAGCAGGCACCGGCCACCGCGGGCCGGGAGGACTTCTGGATGCACTTCTCGGTGTTCTCGATCAGACGCGCCGTCGGCAAGATCAAGTACCTGGCCGGTTCCGAATCCGGCATGGGCGCATTCGTCAACGACATCACGCCGGAAGACGCGGCGGCTCGGCTGCGAGGGGTGGAACTGTGAACGTCCTGGTATTGGGTGGAGCCGGTTACATCGGCTCGGTGGTGACCCGCTTCGTGCTGGCCGCCGGGCACCGGGTGACCGTGCTCGACGATCTCTCGACCGGGCATGCCGACGCCGTGCCCGCCGACGCGCACTTCGTCCAGGGTGACATCTCGACGGTGGGTGAGCTTTTCGCCAACGACACCTTCGACGCGGTGATCCATCTGGCGGCGAAGTCGCTGGTGGGTGAATCAGTCGTCAACCCGTCGCTGTACTGGCACGCCAATGTCGAAGGCAGCCGCGCGCTGCTGGACGCGATGACCGAGTACGTGGTGCCGACCCTGGTGTTCTCGTCCACCGCAGCGACCTACGGCGAGCCGGACCAGGTGCCGATCACCGAGGACTCCCCGACCAAACCCACCAACACCTACGGCGCCACCAAACTCGCCGTCGACATGATGATCACCGGCGAGTGCGCCGCCACCGAGTTGGCCGCGGTCTCGCTGCGGTACTTCAACGTGGCGGGCGCCGCACTGGGGGCGGGCGAACGGCACGGCACCGAGACCCATCTGATCCCGATCGCTCTGCAAGCCGTGCTCGGCAAGCGGGACAAGCTGACCGTGTACGGCGACGACTGGCCGACCCCGGACGGCACCCCACTGCGGGATTACGTGCACGTCGCCGATCTGGCCCGCGCGCACGTGCTCGCATTGACGGCCGCGCACCCGGCCGAGCACCTGATCTGCAACCTCGGCAACGGCAACGGCTTCTCCGTGCGTGATGTCATCGCCACGGTCGAAAAGGTCACCGGTCTACCGGTTCCACACACCGTGGGGCACCGCCGGACAGGGGATCCAGCCCGACTGGTCGCGTCGGCGGATCGGGCGCGCGAGCGGCTCGGCTGGGAACCGGAGCTCGATCTCACCGCCATGGTGAGTGACGCCTGGGAGTTCACCCGGTCCCGGCCCGAACTGGGTCGTGCCTGATGGCCGCGTCTCAGTCCGTTAGGGCCACGCCGGCCACGGAGGGTGCGGAGACTGCGAACGACTCGCTCACCGACCGCGCCGCGGCGCTGTTCGCACGCACCTACGCAACTGCGCCGACGGGAGTGTGGTCGGCGCCGGGTCGGGTCAACCTGATCGGCGAGCACACCGACTACAACGACGGTCTCGTGCTGCCCTTCGCCATCGACACCCGAGCGACGGTGGCAGCGGGGCTGACCGACACCGGCACGGTCCGGGTCGTGTCGGCGCAGCAGGACTCGGTGGTTCACGAGTTCGCCATGTCGGACATCGAACCCGGCTCGCCGGCCGCGCACGGGTGGCCGGCCTACCTGTACGGCGCGGTCTGGACGATGCGCGGGGCCGGGCATTCCCTGCCTGGTCTGGACCTCGCGCTGGACTCGACAGTGCCTTCTGGCGCCGGCTTGTCGTCATCGGCTGCGATCGAGTGTGCCACCACCCTCGCCATCGCCGACCTGCTGGGGGTGCGACTCGACCCGGCTGCGGTTGCCCGCTTCGCTCAACAGAATGAGAACGATTTCGTCGGGATGCCCTGCGGCCTGATGGATCAGATGGCGTCGGCCGCGTGCACCGCGGGCCACGTGCTGTTCTTCGACGTCGGGGCGGACACCGTCGAACAGGTGCCGTTCGATCCGGCTGCGGAGGATCTGCGGGTGCTGGTGATCGACACCAAGGTCAAGCACGCGCTGACCGACGGGGAGTACGCGAAGCGCCGCGCGTCCTGTGAGCAGGCGGCGACCGAGCTGGGCATCGAGTCGCTGCGGGAGCTCGCCGCGGACGACCTCGGTGACGCACTGCCCCGGTTGAGTTCGGACGTGCTGGTGCGCCGGGTACGGCACATCGTCACCGAGAACGCGCGGGTCGCCGACGTCGTCGGACTGCTGCGCGCCGGACGGATCGCCGAGGTCGGCAGTCAGCTTGTCGCGTCGCACGTCTCGCTGCGCGACGACTACGAAGTGTCGGATCCGGCGCTCGACCTGGCAGTCGATACCGCAATGGCATCGGGCGCCCTCGGGGCTCGCATGACCGGAGGCGGATTCGGCGGGTCCGCGATCGCCGTCGTTCCGACCGCAGACGTGGATCGACTGGGCCAGGCGGTGCGTGCGGCATTCGACGCGGGAGGATTCGCCCCGCCCGTCATCCGCTCGGTGCTGCCGAGCGCCGGTGCCGCCCGCGATCGCTGACGGGGCGCCTACGGGCCAGGGCACGAGTGCTCTTGGTCCGCCGCCAATTTCGCCAGGCCTGCTGCTTTGGGCTCTGCCACAGCGAAGCCATCTGCCTACCGCGCAGATGGCTTCGCTGTGGTTCCGAACTTGCTTCAGTCCGAGCTGTGGTTCCGAACTTGCTTCAGTCCGACTCGTGCAGGCCTGAACTGCGGCAATTCAACAGGTCAAGCGCGTCGACTACCGGCGCCGATCCTCAAACCGATGCCCATAGCCAGGTTGGTTGTCGCCTCCGGGTGTTCGGGAGGCGACGTGGATCCGTTTCCAGCCTCAGTGGCGGGCACCCTGGTGCACGCTGCGGCGGCTGTAGATTCCGACGACCAGTGCCACGCCGATCACTGCGACGATGAGCTGGACCAACAGTTCGAGCCAGTCGATCCCGCTGGTGGCGGTCGCGATGCCCAGTGCGCGGGCGATTGCCGTTCCGATGAACGCGGCGACAATGCCCACCACGATGGTGAGCCAGATCGGGATGTTCTGTTTGCCGGGCAGGATGAGCCGGGCCAGTGCGCCGATGATGGCGCCGATGACGATTGCGGTGATGATTCCGGTGACAGTCATGATGATCCTTCTGTTGAGACGCTTGGTGTGCGGGTGCCGGTTCGTCCCGAATGGTGACGGCCGGGGTTTGGTGTGATTCGGATGGCCCTGCTCTGAGGGGTCGCGGGTTTCGAGGAAGCGAGACGCTGCGGTATCCGCTGCTCTCTCTTACCGCGACCGTTGCTCGGTGCGGTGTGTCGTCGTGCGAGGTCCCCGGACGAGTGAAATCCCAGCGGCCGGATTGCATACGAGCCACGCGGGACGTTCAAGCGGCTCGGGGCTACAACGTATACGTTATCCGTATACCTGTGTGGTGGCAAATAGACTCCCCGGGTTGCATACCCGAGCTGAGGAGCCCGATGACAGCTGGCACCAATCCGTCACCCCCGGTCGTTTCGCCGAAGGTGCGGCGACCGGCGTTGACCCGGCATCAGGTCGTGACCGCCGCGCTGGCGATCATCGACGCGAGCGGGGTGGACGCGCTGTCGATGCGCCGGCTCGGGCAGGCTCTGGAACGCAACCCGATGGCGATCTACCGGCACGCAGCCGATAAGCAGGCACTCCTGGATGGTGTCGTGGAACACGTCGTCTCGGAGTTCGTCGTGTCTCCGGTACCGGGGCCCGACCCGGTTCGCGATTGGGAGGGTGCGCTGCGCAGCACCGCGCATGCGTTCCGCAACGTCGCGTTGGCCCATCCGAACGCGATGCCGCTGCTGTTCACGCGACAGCTGGCCGGGCCGCTCGCCCGCCAACCGGCGGGCATGCTGCGACCGTTGGAAGCCCTCTTGGGATTGTTGATCACCGCCGGCTTCGACGAGCAGGGCGCATTGCACGCCGCCCGCCTCTTCACCGGGTTCCTCTACGGTCACGTACTCAACGAGCTCCAGGAACGCATCGACAACCCGAACGAAACCGACGACCTGCTGAAAGTCGGATTGCACCGACTACCGCTCGACGAGTTCCCACGGTTACGCGCACTCGCCGGTTCGCTGGCCTCCTACGACGGGGCCACCGAACTCGACGAAGGTCTGGCCATCGTCCTGGCGGGTCTGCGCGATCAACTCCGTGGACCGCGCTGAGCCGGGCCGGCAGCCCCGAACCTCGACACGGGTCCCGCCGGTACGAAGATCCGCGTTGGTGTCGTGCCGCGGGTGAGGCGTTGCTCACAGCACGTGGCGGCGACGCCCGTGACGTCGCATGCTCGAGGTAGCCGTCACCCAGAGCCACGCAGGGATCATCGCCCTAGGCATCGGAACGGCGAATCGACAATTGAGGTCCCTGATGGGTCTGAACTTCGCACATGACGTCCCCAACTCCCTGAGCCCGCCCCCGCCGGTCACCCGCGCAACGGGTGAGCCTCATCCCGCGGGCCCTCCGGGTATCGCGTCGGCGGTGCCGTACGCCATCACCCGGGTCGCCGGAAGGGCTGCGGCGGGGAACACCGATTTCGTCGGAAATGTCAGCTTCCTGATCGAGATCGAGGGTGAGCAATACCAGGTCGACGGTGTCGGCGCGCTCGACGGGATCGGGGTGCGGTTCTACCAGAAAGACGAAGACCACGACGGACGAGACATCCGCATCTGGCAGATTCGCGCAATTCCCGGCAGCGGATTCATGGCCGAACACGCTGCTGCGATTTAGTGCGTCCCACGTGGGCGATGAGCAATCTCCCGCAGGCTGAAGGAATCTCGAGCCAGACAACAAGGCGAGTCAACGATGTGGTCGGGTCCGGGTGGATCCAGCCCGGCCTCATCTCATCGTCCTTCGACGGTATCGAAGAGCTTGGACGACAGGAATGGCATGACTCCGTACGGATCAGCGGATGACACCGCGTTCGGTTTCGACCGGAGCGTCCATTGCCGGCCGCCAGTCCACGGCACCGTTCGGCATGAGGGGAGGGTAGTCACCCTCCGACCGGCCGCGCCCCCCGATTCGACGCTTGGGTGGTTCATGCGGCCGCTCAGGTGCCACTCTGGACTCGCGCTGTCGATCGCGGGCATTCCAGGCTGGATTGCCGTCTCGATCAACCTCCCCGGGAGTGAAGGGACACCCGGCGTCCGCGTGCGGCGCAGCCTCGCGCACATTCCATGAGCCGACGTGCGCCCCCATCCATTACCGCGCCGCTTGTGCCGGGCTCGGTTCAGCAGGCCTCATCAGAGCACCCCACCCACGATCGTGATACCTCGGGCTGAGTTAGAGAGCCACCGATGAGCATTGTGCGGCAAGCACTGCCGACGCGCGTCGGTCAGGGGCGGCGGATCTGCGGCTCCGCGATCGGCGCCGCGGGCGGGGTGGCCCCGACATTCGAGTCGGCAGCGGTCGGCCGGTGTGCGGCACCCGCGGCATTCGCCGCGTCGGCCGGGTTCGCCGCCGACAGGCCGAACTGACGCTGTCCACGGTCGGCTCCCGACTTCGGCGTCTCGACGACAATCGGATGCGCCGCTGCGTACGCATCCTGTCGGATGCCGGTGACCTGCCAGGACACCTTCAGCCCGGCGGTACCCCCGGAGATACCGAAGGCGTTGTCCTTGATCTCGGCTGACACGAAGACGGGGGCGAAGGCACCGATCGGGGTGAGTTGATACCGGAATTCCCGGTTCAACGCCCCGAAGTAGGCGGGTAGCTGCACGGTGGCGGAGCCATTCTGGTCGAGCACCACGTTGCCGTTGTAGACGTTCATCATGTCCGGTGACTCGACGAACGAGTGGGACAGCCACTGATGCTCGGGGTCCTGCGGGTGGTCGATCTTGAACGAGCCGGCGGACTTGGACAACGTCCCGTTGACGGCGACATTGCCGTTGGCGTACACCGCGAACGACTTGGAATTGGAGCACTGCGCGTACACACCGTAGGTCTGTGCGGTGCCGGTGTCGGTTGCCAAGGCATACACCCCGAATGACGGCGCCTGGCCCCACACACCGACGTAACCGGACTCGCCACGGACTCCCGCAGTGGATCCACCGCTGCCGAACACGCCGTACTGTCCTCCGTTCCCCCAGACTGCCCGGCCTGCACCGGAGTTCACCGTCCCGGTCACTCCGTTGGTGCTACCGGTCCCGGCCACTCCGGTGGTGCCGCTGCCGTACACACCCGTCGGACCGACCCCGTACGCGCCGTAGGTGCCGCCGGTGGAGTAGGAGCCGAGATAGTTGCCGTGGCTGTACAGACCATATCCAGAGCCACCGCTTCCCTCGCAGATGGCGCCGTAGGAGGTACCACTGGCGTAAACCCCGCTGTATGGAGACGTCGCCTGGACGCCGTATGCGCCCGCTCCCCCCTGGGCATAGACGCCGACGCTGTTGGTGCTGGTGGCGCTCACTCCGTACTTGTTGGTACTGGCGGCCACCACACCGCTCCCATCGGTGCTGGTGGCGCTCACCGCGGAGCCCTTGGTCGCGGAGGCCAGCAGGCCGGCGGCGCTGGTGGAGGTGCTGGTGTTCAGCGCCCGCAGCGTGTTGGTGTTGCCGCGGACGTCCAGTGAGGCCGTCGGCGCCGTGGTGTTGATCCCGATGGGACCGGTGGGCGTGATGCGCATGCGCTCGGCGGGCGTCGCCCCTGCCGTGGTCGATGTGGTCTTGAAGATGAGCGGCGCGGCATTCTTGGTGCCCAGGAAGTTGGTGCCGTCGGTGGTGATACCGCTGTTCCCCCCGCACACCCAGGGGGTGGTCGCAGTGGAAGCGGCAGCCGAGGGCGCGACGACGCCGGTCACCGCTGCGGCGGCGGCTCCTGCACCCGCGGTGAGCAGGAATCGGCGGGGAAGCCTGCCGGTGGAACCCGGTGCGTCGACGTTCATACGCGGCGATGGGAACGACGGCTGGCCGAATTCAGACATGGCGCTTCCTTTTTGGGAAATGACCACTCTGTACTGAGGAGGATCGTTGTTGGTCCTTCATGGTCACGACAACACTATGAGTTGCCGCCTTTCGAGTAAATACACCCGAAGGCAGCACCACTTTCGGCCCATAATGCATCACTGAGAGCGACGAGCAGCTGGTCGAATCGGGTCGCTCGTACCATGGACGCATGCGCCTGCCCGGCGGCGACGTTGTTCGCGGCGAGGTAACCGGCGGAATGCACCGAGGCATCCCGCCCCGCGGGCGCGTGGGCGGCGGGCTACTCGCGCTGGCCGTGTTGCTGATCGCGCTCACTCGCGTTCAGGGGCCTGGAGTAGTCGGATCCGCAACGGCGGCGCCCCCTCCCCCGCCGCCATCCGTAGGCAGCTGCCTCGAGCTGGGTGACCCCGTTGTCGGACCTGCCCTGACCGTGGTGCGCTGCGACTCCGCGCACACCGCCGAGGTGGTGGCGACGTGGCCGGCCGGAGTCTCCCCGCAGCCTGCGCCCGCGGCCACGGGACGTTCACCGTCATTCAGTACGACGCGAAGTGTCACCAGCAGCAAGACGGACCCGGTGTGCACTGGTTGGGTGCAGGACTACACCGGGTGGACCGCCTACATGGCCGCCCACCGCAACGACATCTGGCTCGCACCGGCGCCTCTGGTGGACGCACGAATGATCACGGCGCCATCCGGCGAGGGCACCCCCCAGCGACACTGGTCGGCGTGCGTCGTCCTGGCGGACGTGAGCGATTATGTGGGGACCTTGCACGGCGTGATGCAGCACACCGATAGCACAGCGGCGAACGCCTTCACCGTCTGCATCGCCGTGGACGTTCTGACGAGTTCGGCTAGTGTCC
>CAWGUZ010000007.1:0-31591 GCA_963825975.1 uncultured Actinomycetota bacterium | reverse complement strand
TGGCCACCGACATCGTCGACGCCGACGGCACGGTCGTCGTGCCGCGCGGCACCGACATGCGCGACGAGCACGTCAACGCCGCTATCGCCGCGGGCGTCACCGCGGTGAAGATCCGTTCGGTGCTGACCTGCGAGACCCTGATCGGGACCTGCGCGACCTGCTACGGCCGGTCGCTGGCCACCGGTAACCGGGTCGACGTGGGCGAGGCCGTCGGCATCGTCGCGGCCCAGTCGATCGGTGAGCCGGGTACCCAGCTGACCATGCGTACCTTCCACACCGGTGGTGCGTCGGGTTCGTCGGACATCACCCAGGGTCTGCCGCGTGTGCAGGAACTGTTCGAGGCGCGCATCCCCAAGGGTCGGGCGCCGATCGCCGACGCCGCCGGGCGGATCCGGATCGAGGAGAGCGACAAGTTCCTCAAGATCACGATCATCCCGGACGACGGCAGCGAAGAGGTCGAGTACGACAAGCTGCCCAAGTCGCAGCGGCTGGCCACCACCACGGTCGACGGCAGTGAGCGTCTGCTCACCGACGGCGATCAGGTGTCGGTCGGTCAGCAGCTGCTCGAGGGCAACGTCGACCCTCATGAGGTGCTCCGCGTAATGGGCCCGCGTGCCGTGCAGCTCCACCTGGTCCGCGAGGTCCAGGAGGTGTACCGCTCGCAGGGCGTGTCCATCCACGACAAGCACATCGAGGTGATCATCCGGCAGATGCTGCGCCGGGTGACCGTCATCGATTCCGGCTCGACCGACTTCCTGCCGGGTGCCGTCGTGGAGCGTCGCGAGTTCGAGACCCAGAACCGGCGGATGCTGGCCGAGGGTCTGGAAGCCGCGGCCGGTCGACCCGCGCTGATGGGTATCACGAAGGCGTCGCTCGCGACGGACTCGTGGCTGTCGGCGGCCTCCTTCCAGGAGACCACCAAGGTGCTCACCGACGCCGCCATCAACGCCAAGAGCGACAAGCTCGTGGGGTTGAAGGAGAACGTCATCATCGGCAAGCTCATCCCGGCCGGTACCGGCATCAACCGGTACCGCAACCTGACGGTGCGGCCCACCGAGGAGGCTCGGGCGGCGGCGTACTCATTGCCGACGTTCGACGACTCCTACTACTCGGCCGACTCGTTCGGAGCCGCCTCTGGTGCCGCGGTGCCGTTGGACGACTTCGACCTGGGACGCGATTACCGGTAGTTTCGTTAGTCACGGCGGCGGGCGATGGGTCGCCCGTTCGCCGCAATAGCTGTGGCACGAAAGGGTCGGCTCGTGACGAGCCGGCCCTTTCGTCGTCTCCGGAGCCGATCCGTTACGTCCTTCGGTGACCTGGAGTAGTTCGCCTTACACTCTTACCGACGAAATGTCAGCCCGATGCGCATGGTTCACCGGTGACCACTCTGGGTAAGATGTAGGTATCCGAGAGTGATCATGGTCAGGCGAGTTCTGATCTTCTTCTTCCGGGGACCTCAGGGTCGAAGGCCGGATCCGTCGCCGTCGGCAGCCATCGCAGATCAGCGCCAGCTTCCGAAAGGTGGACCGTGGCAGGGCATAGTCCCGACCGGGCTTCAACCATCGGCATGCTCCCCGACCCCCGCTCCGGAGTCGACGAGCGCCGGCTCCCCGGCCGCGGTGGACGCGCGGACTCGATCACGCCGCCGCCGGCACCCGGCACGCCGCCGACCTCGAACAGCGCGAAGCCGCCTTGCGCGCGGCCGAGGACCTCGCTCAACTCGGCACCTGGACCCGCCCGTTCGACTCCGAGACCGTCGTGTGGTCGCCGGTGGTGCATCGGATCCTGGGCACCGACCCGGAGGGCCCGCCGCTGACCTTCGACGCGGTCATGGGCATGATGCCGGCCGATGATCGGCTGCGTTTCCAGGCGGTGCTGGCGGAGACGAGGCTGACCTTCGAGCCCTACCAAGTCGACTATCGCATCATCCGGTCCGACGGCTCCGTCCGGGAGGTTCAGGGGCGGGGGCGGATCGACCTCGACGAAGAGGGGCGCCCGGTCCGGCTGAACGGCAGCCTGCAGGACGTGACCGAGTTGCGGGCGCTGACCCGCGAATTTCAACGGTCCCGCGACCTGTTCGCGGGCGTGATCAATGCGACCCAGCAGGCGATCATCGCGACGGACGCTGCGGGCCTGATCAATGTCTTCAGTGTGGGCGCCGAGCGGATGCTGGGTTACACGGCCGCCGAGATGATCGGGACTACCACCCAGCGCCTGCACGACCCGGAGGAGATCGCTGTCCGCGCTGCCGAACTCGGTGTCGAGCCGGGCATCCAGGTGCTGTTCGCCCTGGCCGCCACCGGTGTGACCGAGACCAGGCTGTGGCACCTCCGCACGTCCTTCGGGCGTCGGTGCGAGGTGTCTATCACGGTGACACCGATCTTCGACGCGGGTGCTCGTGTCGCGGGATATCTGATCGCCGGGACGGACATCACCGAGCGTCGTCGGTCCGAACAGGCGCTCACGGCCAGCGAGGCGCGATTCCGGGACACCTTCGACAACGCTCCGATCGGGATGATGGTGTTCGGGGTCGGCGAGCACAACATGGGTCGATTCCTGCAGGTCAACCCGGCACTCTGTCGACTGACCGGATACACCGAGCACGAGTTGATGACCATGGCGCTGGTGGACCTGGCGGAGCCGGCCGATCGGGTCGGCCAAACCCGACGGCTCGCCGACCTGAGACACAGTCCGCCGATCCAGCTCACCGCCGAGCGCAGCTGGCGGCACGCCGACGGCCGGGATCTATGGGTGCGGGTGAGCGTCAGCGCCCGCTCGGGTGACGCCCTCAGCGGCCACGCCGTCGCTCAGGTGGAGGACATCACCGAACGTCGCGCGATCGAGGCCCGGCTGCGGCACCAAGCCCTGCACGATTCGCTGACCAATCTGCCGAACCGGTTGTTGCTGGTCGACCGCATCGAACACGCGCTGGCGGCGAGTACGCGGTCCAGGACTCAGGTCGGGCTGCTCTATTTGGACCTGGACGGGTTCAAGACTGTGAATGATTCGGCCGGCCACGCTGCCGGTGACCAGACGCTGATCGCGATCGGGGATCGGCTGACCTCCGTGGTGCGGCCGGGGGACACCGTGTCCCGGTTGGGGGGCGACGAGTTCGTCGTGGTCTGCGAGGGCTTGGACGGCGTCGAGATGGCCTCGTCCATCGCCGAGCGGGTGTCGGCGGCAGTCCGCCTTCCGCTGCAGTTCGAGTCAGACGTGTATCTGCTGTCCGCCAGCATCGGGATCAGTATGTCGACAACGGAATCCGAGCCGGAGTCCATGCTGCGCCAAGCCGACCAGGCAATGTTCGCGGCGAAGCGGGCCGGCAAGGGGCGGGTGCGGATCGGCGGGGTGGACGACGACCCCGCCTTGGTGGCCGAGGTTGCTCGCGCCGTGCAGATGATGCGCGTCGAGGGCGAGTTGCAGCAGGCGCTGGACCGTGGCGAGCTGACGTTCTACGGGCAGCCGATCATCGAACTCGACACCGGCCGCGTCACAGGCATGGAGACGCTGATCCGTTGGCAGCACCCCATCAACGGCCTGATCGCGCCCGCCGAGTTCCTCGGGGTCGCCGAGGCCGGCAACCTGATCGCGCCGATCGGTCGACTCGCGTTGGACGAGGCGTGTCGGATGGCGGCGGGTTGGGTCCAAGACCTCGGCGCCGCCGCGCCGCCCGTGCATGTCAACGTGTCCGCGCGGCAACTGGAGTCCGGCAGCATCACCGAGGACGTCCAGGCCGCACTCGCCCGGCACAGCCTGCCCCCGTCGCAACTGGTCCTGGAGCTCGCCGAGACGCAGATGCCGCTGGTGGCGGATTCGTTGGCCCGCGATCTGACCGAACTGCGCGAGCTGGGGCTGCGGGTCGCGATCGACGACCTGGGCACCGGTTTCAGCAGTTTGATTCGCCTCACCGAATTGCCGGTCGACATCCTCAAGGTCGACGCGCGGTTCGTCCAACAGATGGAGACCGATACCGCGAGTGAAGCAGTGGTCCGCGGCATTCTGGCGGTGGGCGACGCGCTGGGTTTGACCGTGATCGCCGAGGGTGTGGAGACCGCTTCCCAGGAGGAGCTGCTGCGCCGATACGGATGCCGCACCGGGCAGGGGTATCGCTATGGGCGCCCCGCGCCGGAGGATCAGCTTCCCGCGATGATGAGGGCCGCCTGAGACCCGGTCCTGCCCGATTTCGGCCTCGATTCGGTTCCGGTTACTTGCTTTTCGTCCCACTGGGATTATCGTGACACACGCCACACTTGTGCGTCCGCATACGACGGCGTACCCGGCCTCCGTCGCGAGGCCCGGTAAAAGAAACGGAGAGGCAGCGTCAATGACGACAGCCACAGCCAAGCCCGGCGGGGCGAGGGTCGCAGTACAGAAGTTCGGCACGTTCCTGTCCGGCATGATCATGCCCAACATCGGGGCCTTCATCGCCTGGGGTCTGATCACCGCGTTCTTCATCAAAACCGGCTGGACCCCGGTCGCGCGGATCGGCGGCTTCGGTGAGGACGCCGACGGTGTGCCGTACAAGGGCATCGTCGGCCCGATGATCACTTACCTGCTACCGCTGCTGATCGCGGGTCAGGGCGGCCGGATGGTCTACGGCGTCCGCGGGGGCGTGGTCGGCTCCATCGCCGCGATGGGCGTCATCGCCGGAACGAATGTGCCGATGTTCCTCGGCGCCATGATCATGGGCCCGCTCGGCGGCTGGGTCATGAAGCACCTCGATGCCCTCTGGTCGCACAAGATCAAGCCCGGCTTCGAGATGCTGATCAACAACTTCTCGGCCGGCATCGCCGGTGGTGCGATCGCGGTGGTGGGCTTCTTCGCCTTCGGGCCGATCATCGAGGGCATCTCCAAGGCGCTCGGCAACGGCGTGGACTTCCTGGTCAATCACAGCCTGCTGCCGCTGGCCAGCATCATCATCGAGCCCGCCAAGGTGCTCTTCCTGAACAACGCGCTCAACCACGGTGTGCTCACCCCGTTGGGCATCCAGCAGGCCACCGACACCGGCAAGTCGATCCTGTTCCTGCTGGAGTCGAACCCCGGCCCCGGCCTGGGCATTCTGCTCGCCTACACATTCTTCGGCTCCGGCCTGGCCAAGGCCAGCGCGCCGGGTGCGCTGATCATCCACTTCTTCGGCGGCATCCACGAGATCTACTTCCCGTACGTGCTGATGAAGCCGGTGCTGATCCTGGCCGCCATCGGCGGCGGCGCCACCGGTGTGCTGACCCTGAGCATCTTCGGTGCGGGCCTGCGGGCGCCGGCCTCACCCGGCTCGATCATCGCGGTGCTGATCCAGACTCCGACCGACAGTTACTTCGGCGTGATCCTGTCGGTGTTGCTGGCGACCACGGTGTCGTTCCTGATCGCCTCGGTGATCTTGAAGGCGAGCAAGAGCGAGGACGAGGGCGACCTCGCCGCGGCCGCCGCCGAGATGGAGGCGATGAAGGGCAAGAAGAGCTCGATCACCGGCGCCCTGGTCGCGCAGGCCGACGCCGGCGGGGTCAGCCCCGCGGTGGCGGCCAGTGACGGATCCGGCACGACGGCGACCCGGACCAAGCCGATCACGAACATCGTCTTCGCCTGTGACGCCGGTATGGGTTCCAGTGCGATGGGCGCCTCGGTGCTCCGGAACAAGATCAAGAAGGCGGGCATCACCGATGTGAACGTGGTGAACATCGCGATCGCCAACCTGCAGGACGACGTCGACCTGATCGTCACTCACCAGGACCTGACCGATCGGGCCCGCGGGATGGCGCCGTCCGCCGAACACGTCTCGGTGGACAACTTCATGAACAGCCCCCGCTACGACGAGGTCGTCGCCGAGGTGAAGGCCAGCCACGGCCAATAGGCGCTGAAGATGGTTAGCTGGCGGGGGGACGCAATGCCGCGTCCCCCGCTCGTGCGTCCACACCTCAACCCGAAGGAGTTCCGCAGAATGAGTGAGATCTTGACGTTGTCCCAGATCAAGGTGCCAGGCACGGCCACCACTCGAGACGAGGCAATCGCCGAGGCCGGCCAGTTGTTGGTGGCGGCGGGCGCGGTGACCACCGCCTATGTCGACGCGATGTTCGAGCGGGAGAAGTCGGTCTCCACCTTCATGGGGAACTTCGCTGGCCATCCCACACGGCACCAACGAGGCCAAGGACTCGATCAAGTCGTCGGCGCTGTCGGTGGTGCGCTACGACGATCCGATCGACTGGGGCGGCAAGGGCCCGGTCCGGTTCGCGGTCGGCATCGCCGGATTGAACAACGAGCACCTGTCGATCCTGAGCAAGATCGCGATCATCTTCTCCGACGAGGACGAGGTCGACAAGCTGATCGCCGCCGGGTCCGCGCAGGAGGTCTACGACCTGCTCAACGCCGTCAACGAAGAATGAGCGCGGCAGCAGAATGAGCGCGGCCGCCTCCGGCATCGCGGTCCATTTCGGCGCGGGCAACATCGGCCGCGGTTTCGTCGGTCTGCTGCTGCACCGAGCCGGCTACGAGGTCGTCTTCGCCGACGTCGCGGACGCCCTGATCGACGCGTTGGCGAGTACGCCCACCTATCTGGTGAAGGCGGTCGGCGCCGATCCTTCCCAGGAGTCGGTCGACAACTATCGAGCCCTCAACAGCAAGACCCATGAGTCCGACGTGATCGCCGAGATCGCCCGCGCCGACATCGTCACCACCGCGGTCGGGCCGACCGTCCTGCGCTTCGTGGCGCCGGTGATCGCCGCCGGGCTGAGGGCTCGGACGGCGCCCGGCAAGCTCGCGGTGATGGCGTGCGAGAACGCGATCAACGCCACCGATGTGCTGGTGGGGGAGATCAAGAAGCACGTCGACGCTGCTGAGTGGGACCCAGTAGCAGCGAAGGCGGTGTTCGCGAACACCGCAGTCGACCGGATCGTGCCCGCCCAGGCAGCCGACGCCGGGTTGGACGTCACCGTGGAGACGTACTTCGAGTGGGCCATCGAGAGCCCGCCGTTCGGCGATGCCGCGCCGGACATCCCCGATGCGACCTGGGTGGCGGATCTCGCGCCCTACATCGAGCGGAAGTTGTTCACGGTGAACACCGGGCACGCGACAACCGCGTTCCACGGGTTCGTCAAGGGCATCGACAAGCTCAGTGACGCGTTGGCCGACGACGACGTGCGGGCGAATGTCGAAGGGGTGCTGGCGGAGACGAAGGAACTGCTGGTCCGCAAGCACGAGTTTCCCGCTGAAGTACAGCAGGCGTACCTGGAGAAGATCCTCACCCGGTTCGAGAACCCCTATCTGCCGGACACGGTGGACCGGGTCGGGCGGCAGCCGCTGCGCAAACTGTCGCGCACCGAGCGGCTGATCGGCCCGGCCGCCGAACTCGCCGAGAACGGGCTACCAGCCGGAGTATCTGCTGAAGACCGTCGCCGCGGCTTTGGCCTTCGACGTGCCCGCCGATCCGGAGAGCGTCGAACTGCAGGAGCTGCTGCGGACGGCGACGCCGGCCGAAGCGGTCGGCCGGGTCACCGGGCTGGAGCCGTCGCATCCGCTGTACGAGTCCGTGCTGGCGGTGTTCGCCGCCCGGATGGACGGCTACCACTGACCGGCTGACCGTCTAACCGGCTGCGGTGACGAATTGTCCGCACATTACGATCGTGGCTCCGCTGCCCGTCACAAGGGAGATTCCTGATGTCCGGTACCGAGGTACCTCGTCTCGCCGTGCTCACCAGTGGCGGTGACGCGCAGGGGATGAACCCGGCCGTGCGGGCCGTCGTCCGGACCGCGCTGAACCGCGGCGCCGAGATCTTCGCCGTCTACGAGGGCTACCAGGGCCTCGTGGACGGCGGCGACCGGATCCGGGCGATGGACTGGGACGACGTCAGTAGCATCCTGCAGCACGGCGGCACCGTGATCGGAACCGCGCGTTCCCTCGACTTCCGGGAGCGCGAGGGTCGGCGCAAGGCGGTGCTGAACCTGATCCGGCGGGGCATCGACAAGCTGATCGTGATCGGCGGCGACGGCAGCCTGACCGGCGCCGACCTGCTGCGGTCGGAGTGGGCGTCGCTGCTCGACGAACTGGTCGAACGCGGCGAGCTGGACCGGTCCACGGCGGACCTGCATCCGGCGTTGATGATCGCCGGGTTGGTCGGGTCGATCGACAACGACATGGTCGGCACCGACATGACGATCGGGGCGGATTCCGCACTGCACCGGATCGTCGAGGCGATCGACGCGGTGGGCAGCACCGCCGCCAGCCATCAGCGCAGCTTCGTGATCGAGGTGATGGGCCGGCACTGCGGCTATCTGGCGCTGATGAGTGCCATCGCCGGTGGCGCCGACTACGTGTTGATCCCGGAGAACCCGCCCCCGCCCGGCTGGGAGGACCGGATGTGCGAGCTGCTGCGCAACGGTCGGAAGGCGGGCCGGCGCAACAGCATCGTGGTCATCGCCGAGGGTGCGATCGATTCCCTGGGCAACCCGATCAGCAGCGAGCACGTGCGGTCGGTGCTGGAGGATCGGCTCGGCGAGGACACCCGGGTGACGATCCTCGGCCACGTCCAGCGGGGCGGCGCGCCCAGTGCGTATGACCGCTCGATGCCGTCCATTCTGGGTTACCACGCCGTCGAAGAGGTGTTATCGGCGACGCCGGAGAGCATTCCCCAGCTCATCGGGATCCGCTACAACCGGGTCGCCAAAGCGCCGCTCGTCGACTGCGTCGCGCAGACCCGTGAGGTGTCCAAGCGGATCGCCGCGCGTGATTTCAAGGGCGCGATGGAGCTGCGGGGGAGCAGCTACCAGGAGATGGTCGGCATCTTCAAGGGCATCTCCGAGGCGCTGCCCAGCGTCAAGGCGGGCAGCCATCCCAGCCGGATCGGCATCGTCAACGTCGGCGGGCTCGCGCCCGGGATGAACGCCGCCGCCCGCGCCGCGGTGCGGCTCGGTCTGGACCGCGGTCACACCATGGTCGGCATCCACGGCAGCTTCCAGGGGCTGATCGAGGACGACGTCGCCGAGTTGCAGTGGGGCGACGTCGAAGGCTGGACGGGCCGCGGCGGTACCGAGCTCGGGATCAGCCGGCAGGTGCCGACGGTCAAGGACTTCTACGCCATCGGCCGCGGCATCGAACGGCAGGGCCTGGATGCGCTGCTGATCATCGGCGGCTGGGACGCGTTCAACGCCGCGCATCAGATGCACGACGAGCGCGAGCGGTACCCCGCGTTCAAGCTGCCGATGATCGTGCTGCCGGCCACCATCGACAACAACATCCCCAACTCCGAGCTGTCCGTCGGCTCCGACACCGCGCTGAACCTGATCGTCGACTCGATCGACCGGATCCGGCAGACCGGCACCGCGGCCAAACGCTGCTTCGTGATCGAGGTGATGGGCGGCTTCTGCGGCTACCTCGCGACCCTGGGCGGGCTGTCCGGTGGTGCCGTGCGGGTGTACCTGCACGAGGAGGGCATCACCCTGAAGGCACTGTCCGAGGACGTCGACCGGATGGTGAAGAGCTTCAAGGTCGGCCAGCGGCTGTTCCTCGCGGTGCGCAACGAGAAAGCCTCGCCGATGTACTCGACGGACTTCCTCTGCCGACTCTTCGAACAGGAGAGCCAGGGCCTCTTCGACGCCCGCGAGGTGGTGCTGGGTCACATCCAGCAGGGTGGCAACCCCACCCCGTTCGACCGCATCCTCGCCACCCGGTTGGCCTCCCACTCGATCGACTTCTTGTCCAGCCAAATCAAAGAAGGCAAGTCGCAGAGCGCCGTGATCGGCCTCACCGAGGGTCGCGTGCGCACCATCTCCTTGCGCCAGTCCGAGGATTTGGCCGACTGGGAGTTCCGTCGACCCACCGAGCAGTGGTGGGAGGAGCTGGGCACCATCCTCAACACGCTTGCCGCCCGGTTGGCTGTGGTGGAGCCGGAGACCGTCTAAGTCTTTGGCTCGCGGGCAGCGCACGCGGAGGGGCGGGGCTCGCGGGGCTCGTGGCGGCGCGCGCGGAGGGTGCAGCGCGCACGCGGGCGGAGCAGCGCGCGCCGGAGCAGCTCACACGCGAACGATTCTGTTCAACGCGAACGATGCATCAGACGCAATTGGGTGATTCGTTCGCGTGCGGGCAGCGCGCACGCGCACGGGCAGCGCGCACGCGGACGGGGCAGCGCGCGCGGACGAGCAGTGTCTACGCGGACGATTCTGTTGAACGCGAACGATGCATCAGTCGCAGGTGAGTGATACGTTCGCGTACGGCCGGACGGCGGCGCGCACGCGGACGGGGCGGGCGGAGCGCGCACTGCAGCAGCCGCGACGCGAACGCGAGCGCAGCATCGTCGACAGTCGTCGTACGGCGGGCAGCGACGCGCATAGGGCAGCGCGCACGCGGACGGGGCAGCGGGCGGAGCAGGTCACACGCGAACTGTTCTGTCGAACGCGAATGATGCATCAGTCGCAATTGAGTGATTCGTTCGCGTGCGGCCGGACGGCAGCGCGCAGCGCACAGGGCAGCGCGCACGCGGACGGGGCAGCGCGCGGACGGAGCAGTGTCTACGCGGACGATTCTGTTCAACGCGCCGGAGCAGCTCACACGCGAACTGTTCTGTTGACCGCGAATGATGCATCAGTCGCAATTGAGCGATTCGTTCGCGCGCGGCCGGTCGGCGCACGCCGCGCCGGGGCAGCGCGCACGCGGACGGGGCAGCGCGCGGACGGAGCGGCGCGCGCCTGAGCAGGTCACACGCGAACGGTTCTGTCCAACGCGAACGGTGCATCAGTCGCAGTTGATTGATTCGTTCGCGTGCGGCCGGACGGGGCATCGCGCACGCGGACGGGTGCAGCGCGCGGACGGGGGCGCGCGCCGGAGCAGCACACACGCGAACTGTTCTGTCGAACGCGAACGATGCATCAGTCGCAGGTGATCGATTCGTTCGCGTGCGGCCGGACGGGCGTGGGTAGCCGCTCAGCCAGACCTCGGTCAGGCGCGGCGAGCCGCACAGGGCGGAGACATCGCGCACAACGATGGCGTCGTGCGCCCCGCATCCAGCACGATCGAGGGGTGACTGTTCACGCCGACCCGACCGTGCGCGCGGGTCTCGCCGGACGCGTCCTGGCCGTTGGTTCGCGTTGGGTCGCCCTTGCATTGTTCGCGATGACCTGTGTGACCATCGCATTCATCGTGCTCACCCCGGCTCCACCGGCCGAAGAAGCGCAGGAATGGCTCGGGCGTTGGCTCGACCGGATGCACAACACCGGGCGACTGCCTGACGTCGTGACGTTCGACCGCATCGAGTGGTTGGCCAATGTCGTGATGTTCACCCCGTTCGGGGCCTTCCTGGCGGCCGCTGTCCGGCCGGCGCTGCGCCTCACCGCCGTCCCGATGGCAGCAGCCACCTCTTTGGCGATCGAGTTCGCGCAGAGGTTCATCCCCAACCGGGTGCCGTCCGCGTACGACGTGTTGGCGAACACGCTGGGCGGGCTGCTCGGACTGCTGATCCTGATCGCGGTGACGACTGTCATCAGACCGACCGCACCCGGTGACACCTTCGGTGCGATGGTCGCTGCGGCGTACCGGCGGGCGATGGCGGGGCGACGGCTGTCGCGTGGAGTCCGGGTCGCCGCCGGAATACTGCTGGCCATCACGCTGATCGTCGTCGGGGCGATCGTCTGGACGCCGGGACCGCCTGCGGCCGCCTCGCAGGAGGCGCTCGCCGGGTGGATCTCGGCGCACCATGAGACCGGAGCGCTGCCGTCGGCGGTCACGTTCGCGCGGATCGAGTGGCTCGCCAACATCGTCATGTTCATCCCGCTGGGTCTCTTCACCGCCGCAGTGCTTCCGCCGCTGCGGCGGATCTGGGTGCTGCCGGCGACATTGGCGCTGTCCAGCGTCATCGAGTTGGCCCAGAACGAGTGGCTGCCCAGTCGGGTGGCGTCGCTGTACGACGTCATCGCGAACACGCTGGGGGCGACGATCGGATTCGTCATGCTGGTCTGGGTCACCCGATTCACTCGGGGCCGTGTCGGCAGGTGATATCCCTTCGCCGGGGACGGAAATCGTCGCGGCCGAGTGGGTCTGGATCCGTACGCGATCGTTGCGATCGAACGCGACTGATGCATCAGTCGCAATCAACAGATTCGGTCGCGGGGAGCCTCCCGCGACCCCGGACCGCCCCTGTCGCCCGGCATCCCCAAGAAGCATTCTGTCCACACCAGGGTCGAGCGAGCCGCCGCGACCATCACCAAGGCCGCACGCTGCAGGGATGTTCACCTCAGCTGACCCGCACCCGTTCCCGGTGTCAATCTCCCGGCGCGACGTCCTGGCGGAGGGTGGGAGCGACAACCTCATTCGCGCCATGCGCCGCGGCGGCCTCGCGAGTGTTCGGGGCGGTGCTTACCTGGACGGCGATGTCTGGCAGAGCCTTCAGGATGAGCAACGGCACCGGCTGCTGGTCTACGCGACGGTGCCGCGATTAGCGCCCGGTGCTGTGGTGAGCCATGCCTCCGCAGCGGTGCTGCACGGGCTGCCGATCCTCGGGGTGGCCCCGTCGGTCGTTCACATCACCCGAGAACGGTCGAGCGGCGGCTTCCAACGCGGGTACCTGCACACGCATGCGACGACGATGAGCGCAGGCCCCACGGTGGTGAAGGACGGAGTTCGTCTGACTTCCGCAGCTCGCACGGTGATCGACTGCGCGGCCACCATGCCCTTCGAGGCCGCCGTGTGCATCGCAGACGCCGCGTTGTACAAGCGTGTGACCAGTACCGACGAGTTGGGTGCGTTGGCGGCAGCGATGGCCGGGCGGCGTGGAATCGGCCGCGTCAGGCAGGTGCTCGGCTTCGCCGATGCCCGGAGCGAGAGCTGCGGCGAGTCCTTCAGCCGGGTGCAGATGGACCGCGCGGGGTTGCCGACACCGTCACTGCAGTTCGCAGTGGGCAGTGGCGATCGATTCATCGGGCGGGCCGACTTCGCCTGGAAGGAGTACCGCACGCTGGGGGAGTTCGACGGTGCGGCCAAGTACGACTCGCTCATTTCCGAGGACGAGAGCTTGCGGGTCGTCCTGCGCGAGGAGCGGAAACGCGAGCGAGCGCTCATCGATGCGGGGTGGGAGGTCGTCCGTTGGGGGTGGACAGATCTCGCGAATTATGGTCGGTTGGCTGCCCAGATCAACGCCGGTTTCGTCAGGGCCGCGCGACTGCACTGACGCGACTGCAGTGACGCGACTGCAGTGACGCGACTGCACTGACGCGACTGCACTGACGCGACTGCACTGACGCGACTGCAGTGAGAAGTGCTCCGACTGTAGAACGCGGGCCGATCGCTCGACGTCACCGTCGCGCCTGCGGGTAGTGACTGCCCCGCAGTGCCGCTGTGCCGCTGTGCCGCTGTGCCGCTGTGCCGCTGTGCCGCTGTGCCGCTGTGCCGCTGTGCCGCTGTGCCGCTGTGCCGCTGTGCCGCTGTGTGCCGCTGGTGCCGCTGTGCCGCAGTGCCGCAGTGCCGCAGTGCCGCTGTGCCGCTGTGCCGCAGTGCCGCGGTGCCGTGCCGCGTGCCGCGTGTGCCGCGCTGCCGCTGTGCTGCGCGTGCCGCAGTGCCGCAGTGCCGCCTTGCTGCGGTGCCGCGGTGCATCGGGCGACCCAGGTGCTTCCCAACAGGCTTCAGCTCGTTTGAGGAGGACTCGTTGTCGAGCGCCTAGTCGTCGGCCCGTGAAGTCGGACAATCCGTACTTTTTGCGGGACGGGAATCGCGCTACGATCAGCGCTCGTCGGGATGTCGGTGCCGTTCGCGCGAGAGCGACGGGCCGCATCGAATCGCCATTGACGCGGCAAAACGTGACGTGGGGCCGTGGGGGTATGTGTGCAGCCGCTGGGTAGTAAATACCTTCTCGACTCCGCAATAGGTCGAGGCAGCTTCGGCCAAGTGTGGCGAGCCCGCGACCGGGCGGATCGCGTATTCGCGGTGAAGATCCTGCGCCCCGATTTGGCGAGCGACCCGGCAGTGGTGACTCGCTTCGTGCGCGAACGCAGCATGATCATCGGGCTCAGCAGCCCGTACCTGGTGCCGGTTCATGATTTCGTCGTCGAGGGTGACACCCTTGCCATCGTCATGGATCTGGTCGATGGTCCCGACCTGCGCGCCGAACTGAGGCAACGCGGCACGCTGCCACCCGCCGAGGCGCTGCGGGTGACCTCAGCGGTGCTGCGCGGTCTCGCCGTCGTGCACGCGAAAGGGATCGTCCACCGGGACATCAAGCCGAGCAACATCTTGATGGACGAAGCGGGCGGCGGTAAGACTCCGAAGATCACCGATTTCGGCGTCGGCTGGTTATTCGACGACACCCATATGACGTCCACCAGCAGTGTGATCGGCACTCCTGAATACATGGCCCCCGAGTACGCACTCGGCGGCGAGGTCTCGCCCGCAGTCGATGTGTATGCGGCCGGCGTGATGCTCTACGAATTGATATGTGGGGTGACGCCGTTCGTCGGGGGTAACCCGATGGCGGTACTGCATCGACACATCAACAACGCACCGACGAAACCGGATTCGATGCCGGATGCGGCGTGGGAGCTGATCGAGCAGATTCTGGTGAAAGACCCCGCCGAACGGCCGGGTGCCGCGTTGGCGGCGACCGCGAGCGCGCAACTGGCAGACCAGCTGGCCGATCTGCCGGCCGGGCCGGTACTCACACAACCACCCGCGAGCACACCGCTGACATCAGCCGCATCGGGCTCTTCGGCGACCCTCGTGCGGGAACTGCAGGCGGAGGATTCCGGTCTGACCCGGATCTCGGCACGGCAGCGGGGGGCGGCGGGGGCCGCGTCGACACCCGACGGGTTGGACGAGACGCAGCTGTCGCGACGGGGCGAAGCGCTGAACGCGACCGTCCTCACCTCCCGCGGTCCTGATGGGCAGCCGACCGAAAGCCTCCCCGTGTCGGGCGCGTCAGCGGCTCTGAGAACTGAGGCGCTGGAGTCGATTCGACTGGCCGGGGCGTCTGCACCACTCCTCGCCGGCATGCCGACTCGCCCCGTCGACAGCGGAACGACAAGCGGCGAACCTCAACTCCTGCACTCCTCGGACGAACCGCCGCTGGTGCCGATGTTCGCCGCACAGCAGATCGGCTCGAAGCCGCCCACCTCGCGGACCCGACTGTTCGTGGCCGTCGGCGCCGCCGCGCTGTTGCTGATCGGGACGGGGGTAGCGGTCGCCACCATCGGCTCCTCGCCCTCCACCACAGCCGATCCGAACCTGCCCGTGGCGACGGAGTCCCCGAGGAGTGCCGCCCGGCACCGCCGACGGGTTCGCGCAGCCCACGTCGCCGATCGCCGGCTCCGTGAGTGTGGAGGGCGCGAGTGCGGTGGTTTCCGATTCGCAGCAGGCGTCCTCGGTGGGACGTGATCTGACAGCGATCGGCGGGCCGCGCCCGGCCACCGCCGGACCGGGGTCCGTGGGCGGGCAGCCCGCCGGCGCGTCATCACCGGGCACAACCGCCGTCGGGCAGCAGGCACCCACGGCCACCGGATCCCCGGCCCCCTCCTCCGCTCCGGCCTCCACCACATCCACCTCCACCGCGTCCACCTCCACCACGTCCACCTCAACCTCGTCCACCACCAGCACGGTCACGACGTCCACGCCCACCGCGACCTCGGTCCCACCACGGCCCGCGCCGCCGACGATCACGACGACCACACTGCCGAACGCCACCGAAGGCGACGCGTACAGCGTGACGCTTGCGGCCAGCGGCACAGGTCCCCTGCAGTGGTCGATGGCCCCCGGCGCCGGCAACGGACTGAACCTGGGCTCCGGCGACGGTCGGCTGCAGTCCGATCGGATGACCGATCCGGGCACGACCACAGTCGCAATCACCGTCGCGGACGCGATCGGGCAGGCAACCTCCACCACGCTGACCATCGAGGTCGCCGCAGCCCCGTTGCCGCCGCCGTCCACCGACCTCAACGGCGACGGCGGCACCGACTGCGCGGATGTCGAGATCCTCCGCGCCCACCTCGGGCAATCCGGCGGACCGTCCGAGGGCGACCTCAACCGGGACGGTGCGATCGACTCCGCGGACGAGGGCATCATGCGGCAGGCATACCCGGACGCCGACAGCTGCGGCTCGGAGCCGCCACCGGATCCGGAGATCATCCCGGAAGCGCCGGCGGCCGACCCGAACGCCGGACAGGGCTGATCCGAACAGGCCCTGTCCGCGGTGTACACCCCTCGCCGCGCGATTGAACGGCAATTCTTGAGCTGATAGCATGAGTAGTCGGCCCGGACGCGGTAACTCGCCGGGCCGTTCTCGTGCGCCCTGAATGGGACGAACGGGATGCAGGTCGTTGCACCGGCATGTGCGGGCTCGCCCGCGACACGCCCGACGTCGGGGGACGCCAGTCCCGCGATTCAAGTACCGAGCCAACGAAGAAAGAAGCGCCTCACAGGATGCCAACGATTCAGCAGCTGGTCCGCAAGGGCCGGACTGACAAGAGCACGAAGACCAAGACCCCGGCGCTGAAGGGTTCCCCGCAGCGTCGCGGCGTGTGCACCCGGGTCTACACCACCACTCCGAAGAAGCCGAACTCCGCGCTCCGGAAGGTCGCCCGCGTCCGCCTGACCAGCCACACCGAGGTCACCGCCTACATCCCCGGTGAGGGCCACAACCTGCAGGAACACAGCATCGTGCTGGTCCGCGGCGGCCGGGTGAAGGACCTCCCCGGTGTCCGCTACAAGATCATCCGCGGCTCGCTGGACACCCAGGGCGTGAAGAAGCGCAAGCAGGCTCGCAGCCGCTACGGCGCCAAGAAGGAGAAGAGCTAATGCCTCGTAAGGGACCCGCTCCCCGGCGCCCGCTGGTCGCCGACCCGGTCTACCACTCCCCGCTGGTCACCCAGCTGGTGAACAAGGTGCTGCTCGACGGCAAGCGCTCGGTCGCCCAGGCCATCGTCTACGGCGCCCTCGAGGGTTGCCGCGAGAAGACCCAGACCGACCCGGTCGTCACCCTGAAGCGCGCGCTGGACAACGTCCGCCCCACGCTCGAGGTGAAGAGCCGTCGCGTCGGTGGCGCCACCTACCAGGTGCCGATCGAGGTCAAGCCCGGTCGGGCGACGACCCTCGCGCTGCGCTGGCTCGTCGGCTACTCCAAGGCTCGCCGGGAGAAGACGATGAAGGACCGCCTGATGAACGAGCTCCTGGACGCCAGCAACGGCCTCGGTGCCGCGGTCAAGCGTCGCGAAGACACGCACAAGATGGCCGAGAGCAACAAGGCCTTCTCGCACTACCGCTGGTAATCGACTGACGGCCGGGTCCCGCCGAGGGGCCCGGCCTTAGGTAAGAGCATCAAGACGCACACGACGGAAGAAGATCAGCACGTGGCTCCTAAGGCCCTTGAGAAGGTCCGCAACATCGGGATCATGGCGCACATCGACGCGGGTAAGACCACGACGACGGAGCGCATCCTGTTCTACACCGGCATCACGTACAAGATCGGCGAGGTGCACGAAGGTGCCGCCGTCATGGACTGGATGGCGCAGGAGCAGGAGCGGGGGATCACCATCACCTCCGCCGCGACCACCACGCAGTGGAAGAACCACATCATCAACATCATCGACACCCCCGGCCACGTCGACTTCACCGTCGAGGTCGAGCGTTCGCTGCGCGTGCTCGACGGCGCGGTCGCGGTGTACGACGGTGTCGCCGGTGTCGAGCCGCAGACCGAGCAGGTCTGGCGGCAGGCCGAGAAGTACCACGTGCCCCGGATGTGCTTCGTCAACAAGCTCGACCGCACCGGTGCGAACTACTTCCGCTGCATCGAGATGATGATCGACCGGCTGAACGCCACCCCCGCCGTGCTGCAGCTGCCGATCGGCAACGAGGGCGACTTCATCGGTGTCGTCGACCTGCTGCAGATGCGCGCGCTGACCTGGCGCGGCGAGACGCAGAAGGGCGAGGACTACGCCGTCGAGGAGATCCCGGCCGACATGCAGGACGAAGCCGAGACCTGGCGCGAGCGGCTCATCGAGACCGTCTCCGAGAACGACGACGAGGCCATGGAGGCCTACCTCGCGGGTGAGGAGCTCTCCCTGGAGCAGCTCAACGCCGCGATCCGCCGCGCGACCATCGCCGGCAAGGTCAACCCGGTCGTCTGTGGTTCCGCGTTCAAGAACAAGGGCGTGCAGCCGATGCTGGACGCGGTGGTGGCGTACCTGCCGTCGCCGCTGGACATCGGCGCCACCCACGGCACGCTGACCGACGGGGTCACCCCGGCCGAGCGCGAGCCCAACGAGAGCGAGCCGTTCTCCGGCCTGGCGTTCAAGGTGGCCACCGACCCGCACCTGGGCAAGCTGACCTACGTCCGGGTGTACTCCGGCAAGCTCGATCTCCGGCACCCAGGTCGTCAACGCGACCAAGGACCGCAAGGAGCGCATCGGCAAGATCTACCAGATGCACGCCAACAAGCGTGAGGAGCTGGCCTCGGTCGGCGCCGGCGACATCTGCGCGGTCATGGGTCTGAAGCAGACCACCACCGGCGACACCCTGGCCGATCCGGCGAAGCCGATCGTGCTGGAGTCGATGACGTTCCCGGATCCGGTCATCTCGGTGGCCATCGAGCCGAAGACCAAGGTCGACCAGGAGAAGCTCGGCACCGCGATCCAGAAGCTCGCCGAAGAGGATCCGACCTTCAAGGTCAAGAACGACGAGGAGACCGGCCAGACGGTCATCTCCGGCATGGGCGAGTTGCACCTCGACATCCTGGTCGACCGCATGAAGCGCGAGTTCGGCGTCGAGGCCAACATCGGCAAGCCGCAGGTCGCGTACCGCGAGACCATCCGCGGCACCGTCGAGAAGTACGGCTACACGCACAAGAAGCAGACCGGTGGTTCCGGCCAGTTCGCGAAGATCCTGATCACGGTCGCACCGCTTGGACATGACCTCGCCGGACAACAACGGCGCGACCTACGAGTTCGTCAACGGTGTCACCGGTGGTCGTATCCCGAAGGAGTACATCCCTTCGGTCGACGCCGGTGCGCAGGACGCGCTGCAGTACGGCGTGCTCGCCGGGTACCCGATGCTCGGGGTCAAGCTGACCCTGGTCGACGGCGCCTACCACGAGGTCGACTCGTCGGAAATGGCGTTCAAGATCGCCGGCTCGATCGCGATGAAGGAAGCGGCCCGGCTGGCGAAGCCGGTGCTGCTCGAGCCGATGATGAGCGTCGAGGTCGTCACCCCCGAGGAGAACATGGGCGACGTCATCGGCGACCTGAACTCCCGGCGTGGCCAGATCCAGGCCATGACGGAGCGCTCCGGCGCCCGCGTCGTCACCGCGCTGGTTCCGCTGTCGGAGATGTTCGGCTACGTCGGCGACCTCCGGTCGCGGACCCAGGGCCGGGCGAGCTACTCGATGGTCTTCGACTCCTACGCGGAGGTTCCGGCCAACGTGGCGAAGGAAGATCATCGCGAAAGCGACGGGCGAGTGAGGACACGAGCGAGCGAGCGAGCGAGGCCGGAACTCGCCCGGAGCGAGCCACGGCATCGCGACGGCGATACGCGAGTAGCTGCTGGGCCGGTGCGAAGGCGACGGGCGTGTAGAAGCACTAAGCTAGACAAGTTGTGTCTGCGGTCCTCCGCTGGCACCGATATAGACAAGCCCGGTCGGACCTCTGAAACCGGCCGGGCGAGACAACAAATCAGTCCCGAGGAGGACATAGCAGTGGCGAAGGCAAAGTTCGATCGCAGCAAGCCGCACGTCAACATCGGCACCATCGGTCACGTCGACCATGGCAAGACCACGCTGACCGCGGCCATCACCAAGGTGCTGCACGAGAAGTTCCCGACCCTGAACCAGCGCTTCGCCGTTCGATCAGATCGACAAGGCGCCCGAAGAGCGCCAGCGCGGTATCACCATCAACATCGCGCACGTCGAGTACTCGACCGAGAAGCGTCACTACGCGCACGTCGACGCCCCGGGTCACGCCGACTACATCAAGAACATGATCACCGGTGCCGCCCAGATGGACGGCGCGATCCTGGTCGTGGCCGCCACCGACGGCCCGATGCCGCAGACCAAGGAGCACGTGCTGCTGGCCCGCCAGGTCGGTGTGCCCTACATCCTGGTCGCCCTGAACAAGGCCGACATGGTCGACGACGAGGAGATCCTGGAGCTCGTCGAGCTCGAGGTCCGCGAGCTGCTCGCGGCTCAGGACTTCGACGAGGACGCCCCGGTCATCCGCACCTCCGGTCTGAAGGCTCTCGAGGGTGACCCGAAGTGGGTCGCCACCATCGTCGAGCTGATGGACGCCGTCGACGAGTCCGTTCCGGAGCCGGAGCGCGACACCGACAAGCCGTTCCTGATGCCGATCGAGGACGTCTTCACCATCACCGGTCGTGGCACCGTCGTCACCGGCAAGGTCGAGCGTGGCTCGATCAACGTCAACGCGACCGTCGAGATCGTCGGCATCAAGCCGAAGTCCTTCCACACCACCGTCACCGGCATCGAGATGTTCCGCAAGCTGCTCGACTCGGCCACCGCCGGCGACAACGCCGGTCTGCTGCTGCGTGGCACCAAGCGCGAGGACGTCGAGCGCGGCCAGGTCGTCGTGAAGCCGGGTTCGATCACCCCGCACACCGAGTTCGAGGCTCAGGTCTACATCCTGGGCAAGGACGAGGGCGGGCGTCACACCCCCTTCTTCAACAACTACCGCCCGCAGTTCTTCTTCCGCACCACCGACGTCACCGGCGTCGTCTCGCTGCCCGAGGGCACCGAGATGGTCATGCCCGGCGACACCACCGAGATGATCGTGAAGCTGATCCAGCCGATCGCCATCGAAGAGGGCCTGCGTTTCGCGATCCGTGAAGGTGGCCGTACCGTCGGCGCCGGCTCGGTCACGAAGATCCTGAAGTAGCACATAGCGCCACACACGAAGGGCCCCGAGCATCAGCTCGGGGCCCTTCGTGCATTCCGAGTCCATATCCCTTCACCGATTGCCCACCTCATTGAAGTGGCGCAATAGGGCTGTCCTATTTGCCGTATTCTTCCTTTGGGTTTCCATACTGGGGGTGAGTCTTTGACGGCCGTACACGTGGCGTGGGGGGAGAATTCCAAAGAATTCTCATCGGGTGATTACCGGATCGGTCGTGATCCGGAATGTGAAATCTGGATCAACCACCCCCAGGTGTCGCGACGACACGCAACCATCCGCGGCGGAGACACCTGGGTCTTCGCCGACGAGGGAAGCTCGAACGGCACATTTCACCTCGGGGAACGGGTGCAATCGCTACAGATCGCGGGCACGCTGACCCTGCATCTGGGCGATCCGGTCTCCGGTCCGGTGCTGACGCTGACGGCAGCAGCGCCGCAGCCATCGCAGCCGGTCGCCGTGACGAGCGCAGCCGCCCGGACGCGGATTATTTTGGGTCGTGACCCGTCGTGTCATCTGACGGTCGACGATCCGCTGGCGTCTCGGCGGCACGCACTGATCGAGTGGCGTCCGGACCCGGTGCTGCGCGACCTGGAGAGTCTGAACGGAACGTTTCTGAACGGAGCGCCCATCGATCAGCGGCCGCTGGCGGTCGGCGACCTGGTGACGATCGGCAACCACGACTACCGCTTCGACGGATCGACGCTGACCGAGCAGCGGCAGCGCAAAGAGCTGGACGGTCTGAACGTCCGCGGTATCGACGTCATCATTCCGCCCGCCAAGAAGCTACTGGCCGGTGTCGAATTCGACGCGCCACGAGGTTCGCTGATCGCCGTCATCGGCCCTTCGGGTGCGGGCAAGTCCACGTTGTCGGGGGTCGTCACCGGCAACATCACGCCCGCTAGCGGCGTCGTCCTCTTCAACGGGATGGACGTTCATCGGCAATCTGGTCTGCTGCGCTCGCGAATCGGGTTCGTGCCACAGGCCGACGTCGTCCACGGCCCCCTCACAGTGCAGCAGGCGGTGATGTTCGCTGCGCGACTACGGCTGCCCGATGACACGTCGCACGAGGAGCGGCTCACCAGGGTGAGCGCGGTCCTGAGTGAGCTGGGGCTGTCGGAGCATGTCAACACCCGGGTGGATCGTTTATCTGGCGGTCAGCGGAAACGGGTCAGCGTGGCGTTGGAGTTGCTCACCGAGCCGGCGTTGTTGGTGCTGGACGAGCCGACATCCGGTCTCGACCCGGCGCTGGATCGGCATCTCATGAGCACGCTGCGGGCGCTCGCGGACCGCGACCGATCAGTTCTGGTGGTCACGCACTCGGTATCGCACCTCAGCGAGTGCGACCAGATCCTGCTTCTCGCGCCAGGTGGCAAGACCGCCTATCTGGGCGCGCCCGACCAGCTTCTCTCGACGCTCGGCGCGGCGAACTGGTCGGCTGCTTTCGCGATGGTCGCGGATGATCCGGAGGCGGCTTATCAACGCCATCTGTCGAGCGCTCCGCAGCTGACCGACGCGCCGGAACCGAAGGCCGACGAATCGGATACGCGTCCGGTGAGAAGGTCGACGTGGGGTCAGGGACGGACCGTGGCCGCCCGGCAGCTGCGACTGATCGCGGCCGACCGCGGCTACGCCGTCTTTCTCGGTCTGATGCCGCTGATTCTCAGCGCACTGGCGCTGATCGTCGACGGAGCCGGTGGGTTGGCAGAACCCACGCTCACCAACCCCACCGCGGCCAGTCAGCTTCTGGTCATCCTGATCGTCGGGTCGTGTTTCATGGGGGCTGCGCTCACGGTGCGCGACCTCGTCGGTGAACGGCAGATTTTTCAACGCGAACGATCCGTCGGGTTGAGCCCAGCGGCGTACATCGGCGCGAAGGCGTCCGTCTACGGAGCAGTGGCGATCGTGGAATCCACGGTCCTCGTGCTCGGCGTCCACGCAGGCGCTCGGTTTGCAACACAGTCGTTCATATCGCCGACCATCGATCTGCTGCTGGCTGTCGCGCTGACGACATGGTGCAGCGCAATGATCGGGTTGGTCATCTCCGCGACCGTTCGGTCGTCCGAGCAGGTCATGCCGGCGCTGGTCGTCTTCATCATGCTGCAGCTCGTCTTCTGCTCCGGGCTGATCGGGATCTCCGGACGGATCGTCCTCGACCAGATCTCCTGGTTGATGCCGGCCCGCTGGGGTTACGCCGCCGCTGCGTCGGCGGTGGATTTGCGGGGGATCAATCCTGTGGCCGCCAACGATCCGTTGTGGGCGCCGGAGGCAGCCGATACTTCGGGTCGCTGGGAGCGCTGGTACTGGTGGCGGGTTTGGGCGTTGGTGCGACCTACTTCTGTGTTCGCCCGCGTCGGTCGAAGACGTGAGCGGAATTGAAATACAGAGGCCGGCGCCGACTCCTTCTAGTGACCACCCGCGTGAACGCCGCCGGGTCACCGTCGCCCGGGAGTAGTCGAGCACTTTCTGAATTTCTACGACACTTCATCGACGGTTTTTGCGCCGCTCGCCTTCCTGACTCACTCCTGACGCCGATCACTGCAGCGCCTTTTGCCGTATCGCTCACCACGGCCGGTATTTAACCGGTGCACATACGATGGTGTGGAACCACCCCCTGAGCCTGGGTAACGTTATGCGTGCTGCTGGTTGTCTTCCTCCTCAGAAGCTGCGGATTCGCACCCTAGCTACACCCCCCCGGCGCCGTCTCATTGGGCTGCATCCATTCGGGTTAGATTGCGTGACATATGACGCCGAACTGTTGCTTTGCCCCGCTGGCAAAGACTGCTTGATCGTTAAAATTCAGGAGAATACCTGCATGGGCTGTGACGGGCATCACAATTCGGACGATTCGCTGCGAATAGCCGCTATGTCCGTCTTCGCGTCGGCCAGACGCACGCCTGCCAAATCCTCGGGAACGGAAACCTCATGCGAGATTCTGGGCCTTGCGCCCCTTCGTTGTACTCATGCTCTTGGCTATTTCTATCTCCAGTAGCAGCGTGGCAGTGCTCCGACTACTCGTACGGGAATGCCAAGCTGAAAGTCGTCATCAGAACGCCCTCCGGCGTTCCCGCCACCGTTCTCGTTGCAGGTCAGACAACGTACGCCGCAGTCAAGTCGCCGACCGGAACGAGTAAAACCGTCACGCTGATTGTCGCGCCGGCAAAATACCAGGTCAGGGCTGACGCGGTGACACTCGGGGGAAGTACTACGCGCCGAAGATCAGCACCACTCAGGTGAACGCTAAGGCCGGCAAGACGATTGAGGTGAGAGTCAGCTACCTTGTCGACAGTTCCGTCAGCAATTTCAAGATCACCGGGATGAGTCAGACGAGTACGGATCAGCCTGGACCGGCCAGTCGAACGCTGGTGTGATGGTTCGCAGAACCATCGGTTCGACGCCGGTCAAAAGCATCGGCCAGGGCGTGGGAGTGGCAGTCGCGGGAAATTCTGCACATGATTCAGGATTACAAGCCGGGACCTCCTATGCGTACAGTTTGTTCTGGAAGGCGCACGGCCAGTGGATCGGCCCGCTCACACTTCGCGTCGGAACGGCCTCAGGCACTGTTGGTCAGGCGACGTACGTGGTGAGTCCCCAGACGTTGCTGCTCGGGGCCAAGGATTACCTGAGTGCGACGCCGACGGGCAAGGGCGTGAGACTGCTCTTGGCTAGCCCTGCGCCACCGGTCGTGGGCTCCGCGGTCGTTCTACCCAGATCCCCCTCACTGGTGGGCGGCTTCCTCGGGATCGTCAAGTCCGTCGGCAAGGACGGGAAGACCCTTGAACTCGTTGCAGGTGGCATTTCCGACGCCTTCGAGTACTACGACCTCGCTGTGCCCGATATTCAGGGCGGCGACCCGCTTCCTGCAGGTCAAGCGGCGGCCAATGGGCCGCTCGGCAAGAGCGCCGCAGGTATGGCGCCCGCGAACCCAGTCGCCCCCGCCGATAGGAAGCCCATCGAGGGCGTCGAGGGCAAAGCTCAACCTATGGCGGCCCAACCACTGGCGGCAGGTCTATCCGCATGCATCGGTGGCAATGCGGCCAAAGAAGTGACCGCCTCGTTTTCGAAGACGCTGACCGGCCACTTCAACGCAACGATCAGCAAGTATTCCTTCTTCGGTAAGCAGATACCGACGGGTGCGACCCTCGACATGTCAATCGCTGCTACGGTGGCAGCGTCCCTCTCAGTCGATACCAGTGTCGCCTTATCGTGTTCAGCCGACGTCGGATCAGTTCTTATTCCGATCGCGCAGGCGCCCGTTCCGCTGTCGTTTTACTTCTCGGCCACCGCGGCAGTCACCGTCGGTGGGGGTGTGAAGGTGACTCATACGGGTGCCGCTGTCACCGCGGGTGTGAAATTTGCAGGTCACCTCGGTCTCACGGACGGCGCGTCATTCTCTGGCGGTCCAATACTGACTGCAGCTCCGTTGACGCCCAAGGTGGAGGCAAATGGCAAGATCGGTCTAAAGGTCGGCGGCCAAATCATCGTGGGTCCCGGCGCCGGCACTGTCGGCGCCGGCGTCATTGCCGGAATTGGTGGCGAGTTGAACCCAGTTGATGCGAGCTTCGGCGCGGTGTTCCCGGTTGGAGACCCACGGTTCAACGCATGTCTCAAGGCAGAGGGCGCCTTCACGCGAAGTTTGAGTCTGACGGCCAAGGCCTGGGTGGGTAAGTGGGACATCTCCAAATCTGTGACCGTCGATGCCTTGAAGGGATCCACTGCCTATCCTGGATCGCCGTGGTACTATCCGGCAGGCTGTAAAGATGCACAGACCCCTAGCGATTCGGTTTTAGGTGACGGGGTTACGAAGATTGACGATAAGGTGATAGGTGGCCAAACCCAGTGGGGATACCTGCCAGGCTTCGTTCCCGGTAAGAAGACCTGGGTGTTGAGCACCGGCAACATCGCTGACGCCGTCGGTGTCCCGTCCAAGTTCGCCAGCACCGACCTCGGTGGCGTCGGTGATTCTGATTTGGCCGCTTTCGCGGGCCGGCCGACTTATGACGCCGTAGCGTACCAGGTGACATTGGTGCCCACTGGGCCGAACCTGCATGTGCGGTACGTATTCGCGAGTGAGGAGTACCCTGAGTACGTCGGAAGTGCGTTCAATGACGTCATGGCAGTATTCGTGAACGGTGTGAATTGCGCCAACGTGCCGGGAACGAATCAGCCGGTTTCGGTCAACACGGTCAATGCCGACGTCAACTCCGCGTACTTCATAGATAATCAGGCGGGGAGCGTCGGGTTATGGGACCTCAATGGATGGTTTGACCACGCCGTTGGAGTGTTCGGTGCCCGTGAAGATCGGCCAACCGACTACGGTCAAGATCACGGCCGCGGACGCTTCCGATCGCATATACGACTCTGCCGTGGCCCTGCTCGACCAGGGAATCTGGTCTGACTGAGAGGAAACAGCATTCTAGACCCGCGGCCGCGCGACGTACCCGGGTACGCGCGCGCGGCCGCGGCGGGCTTGCTACCGTTCGTCCCAGAACAGAAGCCGACTGTCCTGCCTGGGCCTACCGCCCATCAGGTGTTTCACCGCTTCCTGTTGAAATCAGCGCTGGCCGTTGCCGTCGTCATGGGTTTGGTTCAGCTACTCGCGTTGCTGAATGTGCCGGCGGTGATTACCGCGATATTGTTGCCCGCTGCGGGTCTCATCGGTTTAGGGTTGATCGCTCTTCGTTTCTGGGCTCAGGTCGGCCGGCGGTAATTTGCTGGAATTTCAACACGGATACACGACGCTCGTCATGCAGTTCGGCAACTTCGGCCCTGGCGAGACCCGAAACCGGCCAGGATCCGGTCGTCGGAGTCCGTGGGTAACTACTCCGGACTGTGGGTGCTGGACTCAACGGGAGGTTTGGGTGGTGACAGCTCCAGATTGGAGCGTGGAGCCACCAGGCTTCTATCCCTCACCCAGCCGTGCAGATGAGTGGGAGCTTTGGACAGGGCAGTATGGTCCGGCCGGTACCGGCGGGGCCCCGTCTAACTGGCCTGAAGGGTTTGTATGACTGCAGTGCGACTCGGTTGCAGGGCCTTGACGACATCTGGTGACCTGGGAGGGCTTCGGCGGCTGCGGTCTCGGGTGACGTGGGCCTCGTGAACGAGATTGCCTACAGGGTGCCAATTTCCGTGCAGGCCTGCGTATGAAAATTGTGATAGCCACTCCGCACCGCGTTGGGTTTGGTGGACTGGCAGTTGATCCTGCCCATCTCGCAGGACCGGACCAAGTCGTAGGGAATCTACTCGTCCTCGGTTGACCGAGGGATAGAATCAGCACGCGGTCAAATTGCTGGTCGATTCGGGCTACACGATAGTGGAAGGCGCTCTGCTAGTTGCATTCATCGAGGTGGACGGCCCGTCCTCCGCAGCCCAGACCGTCAAGTCGGTCTCGGTGACCTTGGAAGCGTGTCGCGAAATCGAACGCCTCATCCGGGTAGTGCCGAAATCTAGGCCGCGACGCGCGGCCAGAAGAAGCTGGGATCGTTCGCGGTCACCGCGACGCTGACCAAGTCATACGCGGGGTCCATGACGTCGCCCGGTTCGGCCGGGAAAGCGGCCATAGGTGCCCTCGCGGTGCCGTCCGGGTCGTCCACGACTGCCTCGGCGACCGTGCACTCCCACCGGTTGCCACTCGCTTGATCTGGGGAGCCGGACTGGACAGGAGCCGTGCGGTGAAGCCGGTTGCGGCTACCGGTCAGTTGCTCGTCCATGCGTTCCAGAGCACCTGCGCCAATGCATCCTTCTGGACGCAGAAGCTCAAGGGCGCCGACCGCCAATTCGTCGCCCGTAACGCTGCCGAAGGCGGGGAAGTGGGACATGGCCGTGGTCGAGATCAAGGTCAAGCCCAGGAGCGGGGGGTAATGAGCTACTTAGATTGACGAGATGGCCCGCCGGTGATGTCACCGGTGGGCCTCTCTGTCAGTCCAGCTGATCGGCTCCTGGGTGGCGGTGAACCCATCTGGAACATCCAGTCGCGGGGCGTGACGCGTTCGCGCCTCTATCGGGTTGACGAATCGGACGATTTACCCGATGCTGACCCGCATCACTTATCGGGCGAATCGTGCGAATGGGATCATCAAACAAATGGTGAGCAGGCTGGGTCGTTCTCGGGGTTTCGCGCGTCGTCGTGGGGTTTTCACTCCCGCCTTGTTGGTGGCGGTGGTGTTCGCGTCGTTGGTGGCGGTGTGGACGGCGCCGGTGGCGGGGGCGGCGGGTCTGCCGCCAGGTTTTCAGGATTCGATGGTGCTCAGTGGCCTGGTCGCGCCGACGGCGGTGCGGTTCTCCCCGGACGGTCGGGTGTTCGTCGCGGAGAAGCGCGGTGTGGTCAAGGTCTTCGATTCGTTGACGGACACGACGCCGGAGGTGTTCGCGGATCTGCGGACGAATGTCCACAATTACGCGGACCGGGGTTTGCTGGGTCTGGCTTTGGATCCGGGTTTCCCGGCGAAGCCGTATGTGTATGTGTTGTACACGTTCGATCATGTGTTGGGGTCGGCGGCGGCGCCGCCGCGGTGGGGTGCGCCGGGTGTCGATTCGGATCCGTGTCCGAATCCGTTGGGTGGTCCGGCGCAGTGTGTGGTCAGCGGTCGGTTGTCCCGTCTGACGGCGGCGGGGAACACGGTGACCGGCCCGGAGAAGGTGTTGGTCGAGGATTGGTGTCAGCAGTACTCCAGCCACTCGGTGGGTGCGTTGGCGTTCGGCGCGGACGGTGCGTTGTACGCGAGTGGTGGTGACGGGGCGAGTTTCAGTTTCGCCGATTACGGCCAGGTCGGTAATCCGTGTGGTGATCCGGGTGGCCTGGTGGGAGGGATCCTGGTCCCGCCGACGGCGGAGGGTGGGGCTTTGCGGAGTCAGGACCTGCGCACGGCGGGTGACCCGGTGGGGTTGAACGGCAGTGTGATCCGGGTGGACCCGGCCACCGGTGCGGGTCTGCCGGACAATCCGTTCGCGGCGCGGGGGAGTGTCGATGCGAACGCCCGCCGGGTCGTCGCGTACGGGATGCGGAACCCGTTCCGGATGGCGGTGCGGCCGGGTACCAGCCAGATCTGGGTCGGCGACGTCGGCTGGAATCTTTATGAGGAGCTGAATCGGATCGACGACCCGGCGGACGGGATCGTGGAGAACTTCGGGTGGCCCTGTTATGAGGGTGTCGGGGCGCAGCCGGCGTATCGGGCGGCGACGTTGAACATCTGCCGGGATTTGTACGCGCAACCCGCGGCGGTGACCGCGCCGGTGTTCGCTTACAAGCACGGCGTCCCGGTGGCCCCGGGAGAGAGCTGCGGCGCCGGGGGGTCGTCGATCAGTGGGGTCGCGTTCGGGCCGTCGGCGGGTGGTTCGTACCCGGCGGAGTACGCGGGGGCGTTGTATTTCGCGGACTTCCCGCGGCACTGCATCTGGGCGATGCTCCGCGGCGGCGACGGCGACCCGGACCCGACTCGGGTCCGCACCGTGGTCGACGGGGGTGTGAACCCGGTCGATCTGCAGATCGGACCCGGTGGGGACCTGTTCTACGTGGACATTTACGGCAGTGTCCACCGGATCCGGTACTTCCCGGCGAATCAGCCGCCGATCGCGGCGGCGACGGCGTCCCCGCCGAGCGGGTTGACCCCGTTGACGGTGTCCTTCGACGGGCGCGGCTCGCGGGATCCGGACCCGGGTGACACGTTGACGTATGCGTGGGATCTGGACGGCGACGGGAACTTCGACAACGGGACCACCCCGACGGTGCGGTACACGTACACCCGGGCGGGGACGTACACGGCGGTCCTGCGGGTCACGGACAGTCGGGGCGCGTCCGACACCGCCCGGGTCGTGGTCACGGCCGGGAACACCCCACCCACGGTCACGATGACCACGACCACCGGGAGGTGGAAGGTCGGCGATGTGATCACGTTCTCGGCCAGGGGTGTCGACCTGCAGGACGGTGTCCTGCCCGCGTCCGCGTACAGCTGGGAGTTGGTACTGCAACACTGCCCGGCGGCGTGCCACGAGCACCCGTTGCAGGGCTTCGCCGGGATCACGACAGGGTCGTTCACCACACCCGATCACGAGTACCCGGCGTACCTGGAACTCCGCGTCACAGTGCGGGACTCCGGGGGGTTGACCGCGACCCGCTCGGTCCGGTTGGACCCCCGGACGGTCACCCTGACGGTGAAGTCCGACCCGAGCAAACTCCCGCTGGCGATCAACGGCACCGTCGGACAGTCCAAACTCACCACGACCGTCATCGCCGGGTCGACGAACACCATCAGTGCCCCACCGGAACAGATCAAGAAGCAGAAGACCTACCGGTTCTCGTCCTGGTCCGACGGCGGAGCCCAGACCCACACCATCCGGGCCGGCACGAATGACATGAAGTTCAAGGTCAGCTATTCAAAAACCAAGTAGCAGTCGATAATGAAATGAATGTTTGCTGCCCAGCTCAATCAACCCCAGTGAATCCGGGAGGTCGGCGCGAGGCCCATCGCCTCCATTCACCCATGATTTACCTTGGCGAACCAGGGTTTTAGAACTGTGGCAGCCTGCTAACAACGGACCATGCAGAGGAGTTTCATGCCACGCGCGCTGATTACGGGTATCACGGGGCAGGATGGTTTGTACCTGTCGGAGTTGTTGCATGCCAAGGGTTATAGGGTGTTCGGGTTGGTGCGGGGGCAGAACAATCCGAAGCGGGCGTTGTTGGAGAAGTCGCATCCGTTCGTGGAGATCTTGTCGGGGAACTTGTTGGATCTGTCGTCGTTGATGCGTGCGTTCAGTGCTGCGCAGCCTGATGAGGTCTACAACTTGGGTGCGGTGTCGTTCGTGGCGTATTCGTGGGAGAACGCCCGGTTGACCACCGATGTGACCGGCTGGTGGTGTGCTGAACATGTTGGAGGCGTTGAGGTTCTATCAGGATCTTTCCGGTAAGCATGTGCGGTTCTATCAGGCGTCGAGCAGTGAGATGTTCGGCAAGGTGCAGCAGGTTCCGCAGCGTGAGGAGACGTTGTTGTGGCCGCGGTCGCCGTACGGTGTGGCGAAGGTGTACGGCCACTACATGACCATCAACTACCGCGAGTCCTACGGGTTGCATGCGTCGTCGGGCATCTTGTTCAATCACGAGTCGCCGCGTCGTGGGCCGGAATTCGTGACGCGGAAGGTCTCGCAGGCGGTGGCCCGGATCTCGTTGGGGCTGCAGGACAAGATGCGCCCTGGGCAACCTCGATGCGAAGCGGGACTGGGGTTTCGCCGGTGACTACGTCGAGGCGATGTGGTTGATGCTGCAGCAGGAGCAGCCCGATGACTACGTGATCTCCACCGGTGAGACGCATTCGATCAGGGAGTTGCTCGACATCGCGTTCTCGGTGGTCGGGATCGACGATTGGAGGAGTAGGTGTTCAGTCGATCCGGCGTTCATGCGGCCGGCGGAGGTCGATCAGTTGATCGGCGACGCGTCGCAAGGCCGAGCAGGTGTTGGGGTGGAAGCCGAAGGTCGAGTTCACAGAGCTGGTCACCATGATGGTCGACGCGGACGTGACCGCGCGGAAGGTCCTGGCCGGTATCTGAGTTGGGAGCACTCCCATGACCGTGGTGTTCATCACCGGTATCTCGTCGGTGGCCCCGGTGGTGGGCGGAGCGGTGGCCACCGGCACCGTGTCGGGCCTGGCCGCCGCCACCCTGCTGCAGGCGGCCTGGGAGGAGACCGACGCGGCCGGCCGGTGCGATTCCTGCAGGCGTCGTCGGAGGAGATCACGGCAACCCG
>CAWGUZ010000006.1:0-43382 GCA_963825975.1 uncultured Actinomycetota bacterium | reverse complement strand
CCGCGGCGGCGGGGCTGGGTGCAACCACGGAGAACATGGTGAACATCGCGGCGACGAGCGAGAGGACGGCCAGCAACGCGGTCGGCCGGCGCGCGCCCTGCCGACGCCGGGGTACCCGGCTCGCGGCAGCGGACCACTTCATCGATGCGTCTCCCGGTGCAGGGCCGTGCTTTGCCTATGACGACTCCCCGAAGCGTCTCCGCGACATGCGGCGGCTCAGCGGGCGGACAGCGAAATCGACTGGTCGGTCCGGGCCCGTGCTTGGACGTGAATCGACCACGGGCAGCATATGTCCCAACTGACTCGCGAGCCACACTGGTGTCACTCTTTCGCGCGAGCAACTGCGCGTGGCGTCATCAGAATCGTGCGCGTTGGTGATAGTGCCGGTGCTGAGCGACGCGTGCTCTGTCCGGCAGGAGCGTCTGGGCTCCGCGGACTAACCGTCCCCCGGCCCCCGCCGAACCAACGCCTCCGCGCTGGTTCCGCGCTCGTAATGCAGGAAGATGCCTTATATCGGCCCCACCGCTGTCGTTTTTGCTGCCTCCCGCTGCGCCGCCGCGGGCCGCGATTACCGTGCGTGACGCAATCTCCGGACATCGGCGGCGTCTGGCGTGCTGTCACCCGTGCGAGTGAAAGCACACAGACCCTCGGTGCTTTCCGAAGATTCGCGGCACTGCATCGCGGCACTGCATCGCAGTGGCATTCAGCGGTGTGCATTCAGCAGCGGTACTCAGTGCCGGCATTTCAGCGGTGCGTCAGGGTGGTGGATCGGGCGGTGAGTCCGGGTGAATTACTGGCCGACGGGGTTGGGGCGGCCCCGCTAGGCTCATCCGCCTATGCGCAGTCCGCCGGGTTCAATCCCCGCCGCGGAACCAGTACCTTCCGCTGCCACTCGAGCCCGCACCGTCGATTGTTCCCATCAGTCACGAATTCTGCCGCCCGGGAGGAGTGCCCGTCCGTTGAATCGTCCGACCGACGGGACGAAGCCGCCCGGGATGTACGACGTCGCTCGGGCCGCCGGCGTGTCGCACCAGACCGTCTCCCGCGTCCTGAACGAGCACCCGAGCGTCCGGCCTGAGACGCGCGCTCGAGTGCTCGCAGTGATCGAGGACTTGGGCTATCGGCGCAACTCCGCGGCCCGAGCACTGGTCACCCGGAAGTCCGGCATCATCGGCGTCATCACCACCAGGGACGCGCTGTACGGCCCGACGAGTGTGCTGCTCGGGGTCGAGGCGGCTGCCCGTCAGAACGGCTACTTCGTCTCGCTGGTCAGCTTGTCCGAGCCCAACCAAGGCGAGATGCGCGCGGCCCTGGAACATTTCATGGACCAGCGGGTCGAGGGAGTGGTCGTCGTCGCGCCGTCGTCCGACTTCGTGCAGGCCTCGGTCGCCGTGCGGCCGGGTGTCCCCATGGTCACGGTCTCCGCGTTGGCGCAGTGCCCGGCAGGTATCTACGTGACCGCCGTCGACCACTACCGCGGCGCGCGGACGGCGGTTCGACACCTGATCGACCTCGGGCACACCGAGATCGCCCACATCAGCGGCCCGCGGGACTCCTTGGATGCATCGGCTCGGGTCCGCGGCTGGCGCGACGAGCTGCGCGTCGCCGACCTGCGTCCGGGCGCCGTGATCGTCGGCGACTGGACTGCGACCGCCGGGTACGACGCAGGTGAACAGTTGATCAGCGGGTCGGGTCTGCCGACAGCGGTCTTCGCGGGTAACGACGAGATGGCGCTGGGACTTTTGCGAGCGCTCGCTGTGCACGGTGTGCGGGTACCCCGCGAGGTCAGTGTCGTGGGGTTCGACGACATCGCCGTCTCCGCCTTCTTCGCTCCACCTCTCACCACCATGCGCCAGGACTTCTCCGAGTTGGGCCGGCGCTGCATCGCTGTTCTGGTCGCGGTGATCGGCGGTGGGCAACCGGTGGCACAATCGCTCGTCGAGCCGGTTTTGATGGTCAGGTCCAGCACCGCGGCGCCGCTATTGATATGAATCTGTGACCCGCAACACTTGACCAACTGGCGTGTGAGCGTTAACAATCTGCTTGGCAACGCTGCCGACGAGAGGATGTCAATGGTCGAGGGAGCATCAACGAGATCGCCACTAGCGCCCGCGGAAGGGTCCACCCAGTCGGGTGGGGCCGCTATCGCAGACGTCGGAGCAGTCACCGTGGGTGTCGACTACGGAACGTTGTCCGGTCGCGCCGTCGTGGTGCGCGTCAGTGACGGCGCCGAACTCGGGTCGGCGGTGCACGAATATCCGCACGCCGTGGTCACCGACGCAGTCCCCGGTCACGACACCCCGCTGCCGCCGGACTGGGCGCTGCAGGTGCCCGACGATTACGTGCAGGTGCTGAAACTCGCCGTACCGGCCGCGCTCGCGGCGGCTGGAGTCGACCCGTCCCGGGTGATCGGGATCGGCACCGATTTCACCGCCTGCACGATGGTGCCGACCCTCGCCGACGGAACCCCGCTCTGTGAGCTCCCCGAATACGCGGATCCACCCGACGCCGACGGTCAAGTTCTTGCGCCATCACGCCGCCCAAGGCCAGGCCGACCGCATCAACGAACTCGCCCGGCAACGCGACGAATCCTGGCTGCCGAGGTACGGCGGATTCATCTCTTCCGAGTGGGAGTTCGCCAAGGCCTCGAACTGCTGGAGAACGACCGCGACTTGTACGACCGGATGGAGCACTGGGTCGAGGCGGCGGACTGGATCGTCTGGCAGCTGTGCGGTGAGTATGTGCGCAATGCCTGCACGGCCGGCTACAAGGGAATTCGTCAGGACGGCGAGTATCCGTCCCGCGAGTTCCTGGCCGCACTGAACCCGGACTTCGCCGACTTCGTCGACACCAAGCTGGACCACGCGATCGGCGCGCTGGGTTCCATCGCAGGTCGGCTCACCGCCCAGGCGGCCGCCTGGACCGGCCTGCCGGAGGGAATCGCCGTGGCGGTCGGCAACGTGGACGCGCACGTCTCGGCACCGGCGGCGAACGCGATCGCGCCCGGCCAGATGGTCGCCATCACGGGCACGTCGACCTGTCACGTGATGAACGGTTCCGAACTGCGCGAGGTCCCCGGAATGTGCGGGGTCGTCGACGGCGGTATCACCGACGGCCTTTGGGGCTATGAAGCCGGACAGAGCGGAGTCGGCGATATTTTCGGCTGGTTCGTCCGGACCGGCGTCCCCGCCGAATACAGCGAGAAGGCGGCAGCGCAGGGGATCTCAGTTCACGAGCATTTGACCGCGCTGGCCGCTGAGCAACCGATCGGGGCACACGGGCTGATCGCGCTGGACTGGCACAGCGGAAACCGGTCGGTGCTGGTCGACCACGAACTCTCCGGCCTCATCGTCGGTCAGACGCTCGCCACCAAACCAGAGGACACCTACCGCGCCCTGCTGGAGGCCACCGCCTTCGGCACCCGCACGATCATCGAGACCTTCACCGCAGCCGGGGTTCCGGTCACCGAATTGGTGATCGTCGGGGGCCTGATCAAGAACAAACTGCTGATGCAGATCTACTCCGATGTGACGAATCTCCCGCTCTCGATCGCCACGTCGACTCAGGGTCCGGCAGTCGGGTCCGCTATCCATGCGGCCGTCGCGGCGGGTGCCTACCCTGACGTCGCAACCGCCGCGGCGGCGATGGGCGATCGCCAGGAGAACGCGTACCGGCCGATCGCCGCCAACGTGCAGAAGTACGACGCACTCTTCGCCGAGTACTCGAAGCTGCATGACTATTCGGCCGGGAGCGAATCCGTGATGCGCTCGCTGAAGGAGATCAAGCGGGTCGCATTATCGGCCGCCACGCCCGATCAACCCCAGCGGGCCGAGGCCGACATCGACACCGAACAGAGGGCATTCGCATGAGCATCGCCGACGAGATCAAACGGCTCCGCGTCGAGGTGTGCGCGCTGCACGCGGAGTTGACGCGCTACAACCTGGTTGTGTGGACCGCCGGCAATGTGTCCGCCCGGGTGCCCGGCGCAGACCTGCTGGTGGTCAAGCCGTCCGGCGTCAGCTACCAGGATCTGACTCCGGAGAACATGGTGGTCACCGATTTCGACGCCAATGTCGTCGAGGGGGAGCACGCTCCGTCGTCGGACACCTTCGCGGCGGGCTACGTGTACCGACACATGGAGTGGGTCGGCGGTGTCGTGCACACCCATTCGACATATGCGACTGCATTCGCCGCACGCCGTGAACCGATCCCCTGCGTCCTGACCATGATGGCCGACGAGTTCGGCGGCGACATCCCGGTCGGGCCGTTCGCCTTGATCGGCGACGACTCGATCGGTCGCGGGATCGTCGACACGTTGCGCGATCACCGGTCGAAGGCGGTGCTGATGGCCAACCACGGCCCATTCACCATCGGCAAGACCGCAAAGGGCGCGGTGAAGGCCGCGGCCATGTGCGAGGAGGTCGCCCGCGCGGTGCACATCGCCCGATTGGGTGGCGCCGTGCATCCGATCGACCAGCAGGACATCGATTCGTTGTACGACCGCTACCAGAACGCCTACGGCCAGAAGTGATGTGGTGGCGGCATGAGTCGCCGCCGACCACGAAGAGGCACCCGATCACCGGCGGCGCCCACCCGGCCCGCTTGAGGAAGAGGACGACGAACACGTGAACGCCACCACCACCGAACCGGCGACAGTCTGGTTCCTGACCGGCAGTCAGGGACTGTACGGACCGGAAACCCTCGACCAGGTCGCCGACCAGTCCCGCACCATCTCCGACGCACTGAACGCGGCTGACGCCATCGGCGCTCAGATCGTCTGGAAGCCGGTCTTGACCAGTTCCGACGCCATTCGGCGCCTCATCCTGGAGGCCAACGCGGACGACGGCTGTATCGGCCTGATCGCCTGGATGCACACCTTCTCGCCCGCGAAGATGTGGATCGCAGGCATGGATGCGCTGCGAAAGCCGTTGCTGCATCTTCATACTCAGGCCGCCGAAGCGTTGCCGTGGTCCGAGATCGACATGGATTTCATGAACCTGAACCAGGCGGCGCACGGCGACCGCGAGTTCGGTTACATCCAGACCAGACTCGGAGTCGCGCGGAAGACCGTCGCCGGATTCGTGTCCCACCCCGACGTTCAGGCGGGCGTCGGCGCCTGGGTGCGGGCGGCCCGCGGCGCAGCCAAGGTCCGCAGTCTGAAGCTCGCCCGATTCGGCGACAACATGCGCGACGTGGCCGTCACCGAGGGCGACAAGGTGGAGGCCCAACGCCGCTTCGGCGTGTCTGTCAACACCTATGGCGTCAACGATCTGGTCGAGGTGGTCGACGCGGTCACCGACGCCGAGGTGGACGCGCTCGCTGCCACGCTACGACGACGAGTACCAGGTCGTCGACGCGCTGAAATCAGACGGGGCGCAACGGGAATCGCTTCGCTACGCAGCACGCGTCGAGCTGGGCATGCGGCAATTCCTCACCGACGGCGGGTTCGGTGCGTTCACCACCAACTTCGAGGATCTCGGTGGCCTGCGACAACTGCCGGGGATCGCCGTGCAGCGGTTGATGGCTGACGGCTACGGGTTCGGTGGCGAGGGCGACTGGAAGACCTCGGTCATGCTCACCACCGTCAAGGCGATGGGTGCCGGCCTGCCGGGCGGTACATCGTTCATGGAGGACTACACCTACCACCTGGTGCCCGGTGAGGAGAAGATCCTCGGCGCCCACATGCTCGAGGTCTGCCCGAGTATCACCACTGCAACCCCGAGCTGTGAAATACACCCGCTGGGCATCGGCGGCCGACAGGATCCGGTGCGGCTGGTTTTCGACGCCGACCCCGGGCCGGCGGTCATTCGTCGGCATCGCCGACATGGGCGACCGATTCCGGTTGGTACTCAACGCGGTCGACGTCGTCCCGCCGGATGAGCCGTTGCCGAATCTCCCGGTCGCGCGCGCGGTATGGCGGCCCGAGCCGAACTTCCACACCGCCACCCGCGCGTGGTTGACGGCCGGTGGACCGCATCACACAGTACTGTCTACCGCGGTCGGTCTCGAGGAGATAACAGATTTCGCCGAAATGATGCGGACGGAGCTGCTGGTCATAGACTCACAGACTCAGATGCGCCAGTTCTCCAACGAAATCCGTTGGAACCAGGCGTACTTCCGGCTCGCCCAAGGTCTCTGACGCACCACAGGGGCTCTTCTACCCGAAGTGTGGAAAAGGCTGCTATCGGGTACGCAGCACAGTCGAGTGGTCCGTGCACATTCGGCGAACGTCGCCCTGCCCCCGCACCCACGCCAGGTGGGTCAGCCCCGCAGTCACTGCCAACAGCGGTGGCTTCGGGTCGGCAGCCGACGGCAGTACCAAACACCACCCCCCGTCCGGAGGGTGGAGTGTTTTCTCAAGGAGGAGAAGCATGATCCGTTCGAAACTTGTCGCTGTGGCGACAGGGTTGGCCCTTGCGGTGAGCATGGCAGCATGCTCCAGCAGTCGTGAGGGCAACACCACCACCGCCTCCGCTGGAACGGGTACCGGCACCGGGACCAGTGCCGGTGGCGCCTGCACGGCATCACCGGCACCGGCAGCCGGTGCGGGAGCCTCCAGTGCGGGCGGCAGTGCAGCCGCGGAAACCTCGTTGCCGCCGGCTCCCGACAGTGCGAAGGGCACCAAGATCGGTGTCGCGATGCCGACCAAACAGTCCGAGCGGTGGATCGCCGACGGCAACAACGTCAAGTCTCAGCTCGAGGCGCAGGGCTACGTCGTCGACTTGCAGTACGCGAACAACGACATCCCGACCCAGGTCAACCAGATCGACAACATGATCACCGGCGGCGTGAAGTTGCTGATCATCGCGTCGATCGACGGAACCGCACTGACCTCGCAGCTGCAGAGCGCGCACGACGCGGGCGTCAAGGTCATCTCGTACGACCGGTTGATCCGCAACAGCCCCAACGTGGACTACTACGTCACCTTCGACAACCTGAACGTCGGCAGGCAGCAGGCGACCTCGCTGCTCGTCGGCCTGGGTCTGCTGGAGGCCGACGGCACGACCGCCGGCAAGAGCACCGGACCCTGCAACGTCGAGCTGTTCGCCGGATCGCCGGACGACAACAACGCGACCTTCTTCTTCAACGGTGCGATGGAGGTGCTGCAGCCGTACATCGACAAGGGGACCCTCGTCGTGAAGTCCGGCCAGACTGACTTCCAGACCGTCGCCATTCTCCGCTGGGAGCCGGCCACCGCTCAGGCTCGGATGGACAACCTGCTGTCGTCCACCTACACCGGCGGCGCCAAGGTCGACGGTGTTCTCTCGCCGTATGACGGCCTGTCCATCGGCATCCTGTCGGCGCTCAAGGGTGCGGGCTACGGCTCTGCAGATCGCCCCTACCCGGCCGTGACCGGCCAGGACTCCGAGGTCGCCTCGATCAAGTCGATCATCGCGGGCGAGCAGTTCGCGTCGATCTTCAAGGACACCCGCCTGCTGGCGTCGACCACGGTCGCCATGGCGAACGACGTCCTGTCCGGCAAGGAGCCGACCGTCAACGACACCACCTCCTATGACAACGGCAACAAGGTCGTCCCGACCAACTTGCTGAACTCGGTGATCGTCTACAAGTGGAACTACCAGCAGGAGCTGGTCGACGCCGGCTACTACACCGCCGACGACCTGAAGTAACGCTCGATCCGTGGTGCCGCCCGCTCCGGCGGCACCACGGCCGAGCATCCGCAATTCCTTGACCAGCGAGATGCTCGGGGCAGGTGCGACACTGAGCCCCGAGCACCCGCGTGCTCTTTCAATGAAGGTGGTCGCACGTGTCAAGTCCGCATACCGGCGTCATCTTGGAGATGCGCGACATCACCAAGACCTTTCCCGGAGTCAAAGCACTGCAGGACGTCCGTTTGCAGGTCAGCAGGGGCGAGATCCACGCCATCTGCGGCGAGAACGGCGCCGGCAAGTCGACTCTTATGAAGGTGCTCTCCGGGGTCTACCCCTTCGGTAGTTACGAGGGCGAAATCCACTTCGAGGGCAAAGTTGTCAAGTTCGGCAGCATTCGCGACAGCGAAGCCGTCGGCATCGTCATCATCCACCAGGAGTTGGCGCTCAGTCCGTACCTGTCGATTGCCGAGAACATCTTCCTGGGCAACGAGCGCACCCACCGCGGCACCATCGACTGGAACAAGACCAACTCCGACGCGCAGGACCTGTTGCACCGGGTGGGCCTCACCGAGGACCCGGACACCAAGATCATGAACATCGGGGTCGGCAAGCAGCAGCTGGTGGAGATCGCCAAGGCGCTCTCCAAAAAGGTGAAACTGCTGATCCTGGACGAGCCGACCGCAGCGCTCAACGACGCCGACTCCGAGCACCTGTTGGGCCTTTTGAACGGCCTCCGCAAGGAGGGCATCACCTCGATCATCATCTCGCACAAGCTGAACGAGATCAAAGCGATCGCCGACTCCGTGACCATCATCCGCGACGGCCGCTCGATCGAGACGCTGGCCGTCGAGGAGATCACCGAGGAACGCATCATCAAGGGCATGGTCGGCCGCGAGCTCGACAGTCGATACCCCGAGCACGTTCCCAACGTCGGGGCCGAGTTGCTGCGGATCGAGAACTGGACCGTGCACCACCCGATCAACCAGGAGCGGGTCATCGTCGACCGCGCCAACCTGACCATTCACGCGGGCGAGGTGGTCGGACTCGCCGGCCTGATGGGCGCCGGCCGCACCGAACTCGCGATGAGCGTCTTCGGTCGCGCCTACGGATCCAAGATCTCGGGCAAGTTAATCAAGAACGGCACGGAGATCAAGGCCCGCACCATCACCGAGGCGATCGACAACGGACTCGCGTACGCCACCGAAGACCGCAAGCATTACGGGCTGAATCTGATCGAGGACATCAAGAAGAATGTGTCGCTCGCGGCGATGCACAAGATCGCGCCCGGAGGCTGGATCAACGACAACGAGGAGTTCGAGGTCGCCAACTCCTACCGGGCCAGCATGAACATCAAGTCCCCGACCGTGCTCGCCATCACCGGAAAGCTCTCCGGGGGCAACCAGCAGAAGGTCGTCCTCGGAAAGTGGCTGTACAGCGACCCCGACGTGTTGATCCTCGACGAGCCCACCCGCGGCATCGACGTCGGGGCGAAATACGAGATCTATGTGATCATCAAGCGTCTCGCCGAAGAGGGGAAGGGCGTGCTGGTGATCTCCTCGGAACTGCCCGAGTTGCTCGGGATCTGCGACCGCATCTACACCCTCTCCGCCGGTCACATCACCGGCCAGGTGGCCCGGAAGGATTTCAGCCAGGAATCGCTGATGCGGTTGATGACCAAGGACAACCGGACCCTGACCGAGTTGGCCCCCGAGGCGGTCGAAGTACACGTCGAACCCGCTCACGACGCGCCCCAGCTACACGACCCGATTCCTCCGCACGGAGAGACCAGTGAGGACCCCCGCAATGTCTGAATCGCCGGAGATTCTGCCCAACCGCGGCTTCATGCCCTTCATCAACAACGCCCGCCGCGGGCTGGGCACGAGCGGCATCTACATCGCCCTTGCTCTGATCATCATCCTGTTCGAGATCACGACCAAGGGAGTGCTGCTCACCCCGGACAACCTGTCTCGACTGATCGGCCAGTTCGGCTACATCCTGATCCTGGCCATCGGCATGGTGATGGTCATCATCGCCGGTCACATCGACCTCGGTGTCGGATCGGTGGTCGGCTTCGCCGGCGCGTTGTCCGGCGTGCTCATCGTGCGACAAGGGATGCCGATCTGGATAGGGGTGATTCTGACCCTGATCGTCGGCGGCATCGTCGGCGCCTGGAACGGTTACTGGGTCGCCTACTTCGGCATCCCGGCGTTCATCGTGACACTGGCCGGCATGTTGATCTTCCGCGGCGCCACCCAGCTCGCCCTCGGATCGCAGCAGGTCTCCCCGTTTCCCGAGGGCTACCGCAACATCGCGTCCGGCTTTCTGCAGGGCTACCTCGGCTACTTCGACATCCCCGCGTTCCTCGGCGGCGGGACAGCCGACGTCTTCACGCTGCTGATCGCGCTGATCGCCATCGCCGGCTTCGCGTTCTCGCAACTGCGGGCGCGGCAGGGGCGGCAGAAGTACAACCAGCCGGTCTCCTCGATGGGTGCCTTCATCGGCCGCATCGCGCTCTTCGGAGTAGTGATCCTGGCGTTCGCGCTCCAGTTGTCGAAGTACAGCGGTACCCCGATCATCCTGATCATCGTCGCCCTGTTGATGCTCGCCTTCGTCGCCGTCACCAACAAGACGGTCTTCGGTCGGCACATCTACGCCATCGGTGGCAACTTGCACGCCGCCGAGCTCTCCGGAGTGAAGACCAAGGCGGTCACCTTCTGGGTGTTCGTCATCATGGGTGTGCTCTCCGCCCTGGCCGGCATCGTCTTCGCCGCCCGGATCAACCTGGCGAACCCGACGAACGGCACCGGGTTCGAACTGGACGCCATCGCCGCCGCGTTCATCGGCGGCGCCGCGGTGACCGGCGGTGTCGGCCGAGTGATCGGCGCCATGGTCGGCGGCACCATCATGGCCGTGCTGAACAACGGCATGTCCATCATGGGTATCGATGTGTCATATCAGCAGGTCATCAAGGGCGCGGTGCTCCTCGCCGCGGTCGCCTTCGATGTTTACAACAAGAAGAAGGTCCGTTCGTAGCCGGACCTCTCCCACCGCTCGACTCGGGGTGGCTCTTCTCGGTGTGACCGAGAAGGGTCACCCCGAATTCGTCGGTCGGGGCGGCTGGAGATGCGGATCCGCACGGGGCTTGATCCGCACGGTGCTTGAATCCGCACGGTGCTTGATCCGCACGGGTGGGATCGGGCCCGTGCTCTGGCCTCGACCGCCGAAGCGGCGCACGCTGTGCGGCATGGGAACGACGAAGCCGGAGCCGATTCAGCTGCATCCGCGACCGGTGTTGACCGCGTTGCGCGCCGATCGGATTTTCGACGGCACGACCGACGTGCTGATCCCGGACCAGGTGGTGATCATCGACGGCGTCCGCATCGCGAATGTCATACCCGCAGCCGGACTCCCCGACGGCATCGAGGTGGTGGACCTGCCCGGCACGACACTGTTGCCGGGTCTGATCGACACCCACGTGCACATGTTCTTCGACGCGACCGACGAGCCGGTGGCGCACCTGGCGACACTGTCGGACGCAGAGGCACTGCAGGCGGCGCGGGAGTGGGGCCACCGCGCGCTACGCGGCGGGGTGACCACCGTTCGAGACCTGGGCGACCTGAATTACCTCTCGTTGCAGCTCCGAGCCGACGAGGGCGATCTGCCGACCGTGGTGGCCGCGGGTCCCCCGGTGACCACCCCGGTGGGTCACTGCCACTTCCTCGGCGGTGGAGTCGAACCGACTGAGCGGGACGTTCGGCGGGCTGTGCGGGAACACGCCGAGCGTGGTGTCGACGTGATCAAGCTGATGGCCAGCGGTGGCAACATGACGCCCGGCAGTCGGCAGGAACTCAGCCAGTTCCCGACGGACGTGTTGCGAGCGGCCGTCGACGAGGCGCATCGGTGCGGACTGCCGATCACCGCTCACGCGCACGGTACGGCCGCCGTGCGAGACGCCATCGCTGCGGGCTGCGACGGAATCGAGCACGCGAGTTTCTGGTCCGCGGAGGGCGTCGACGACCCGGCCGAGTCGGTGGGCGAATTGGCCGTGCGCGGCATCGTGGTCGGCTGCACTCTGGGGATTGTTCCGGTCGAGGGCGGCGGTCCGCCGCCGGAAGCGGTGCTCCGCAGGATGCCGATGATGCTGGCGAACGTCCGGCGGATGCACGACGCCGGTGTGCGGATCGCGGCCGGCACCGATGCGGGGATCGCGCCGGTGAAGCCGCCGGAGGTGGTGCGCTACGCGGTCGGCCAGCTGCGCGATGTGGGCATGAGCTCCGCGGCGGCCTTGCGGACGGCCACGTCGGTGGCTGCGGCGGTGGTGGGGCTGGGTGGTCGAAAGGGGCGGCTGATGCCCGGATTCGACGCCGACCTGCTGGCCGTCGACGGTGATCCGCTGATTGACCCGGGGGCCCTGCACCGGGTGCGGGCGGTGTATCGCTCCGGTCGACCGGTGAGTCTGGCGCCCTGACACCCAAGGAGAGTCGACTACGAGGGGCCGCGCCGCGCCGGGTCGCCGAGGGATGATCGTCGCCGTCTTTCACGGTTCGCGGCGCAAGCTGTAGCGATGTCGACGGCGTCGGATTCACCGGACGGCGAGCCGGGCCTCGCCACTGGGCACCAGCAGGCCCTACAGCCCCTGCAGCCTCTACGGCCACCCGGCGGCGGCTCACGGCGAGGAAAGCGCGGCGAGGCGCGGTTGCCCCCGATCGGCGCCGTCCTGATCGCGGTGGCGCTGTACGCCCTGCTGCCCCAGTCGTTGACGGTGGGTCCGCGGTGGCTGATCCCTGCCCTGGAGCTGGTGCTGACGGCGGCGCTCGGGGCGACCGACCCCTGGCGCGTCGACCGGCAGTCGCGCTGGTCGCGCCGGCTGTCGCTGATCCTGATCGGCTGCATCGTGGTGACCAATCTGGTGGCCCTGGTGCAGCTGGTCCACGGGCTGGTCTCCGGAGCAAAGGCCACCGGAGCGGACTTGCTGGTGGCCGGGCTGCAGGTGTGGGCGACCAACGTGATCGCCTTCGGCTTGTTGTTCTGGGAGCTGGATCGCGGTGGCCCGGTAGCCCGAGTGAGCGTGGCCCGAGACGACCTGCCGGCGGCCGACTTCCGGTTCACCCAGGACGAGACCCAGGACTCGGTCGTGGAGGTACGCAGAGGATCCAGCATTCACGCCGACTGGGTGCCGACCTTCGTGGACTACCTCTACCTGTCGACGACGAACTCCAGCGCCTTCAGCCCGACCGACACGATGCCGCTGAGTAGCCGGTCCAAAGTTCTGATGGCCATCCAGTCGACGGCGGCCCTACTGACATCGCTGCTGGTGGTCGCCCACGCGGTGAGTGCGCTGGGCACGAACTAGCCCCGCTCCAACGGGGAGCGCCCACCGGGATGTTCCATGGATTACGCCACCTTCCGTGCGGGTGAACACCGGACCGGTCAGCAACACATTCGCCACCCCGAGTCGCTCGAACTCGGCGCGTACGGAAGGATCATTGACCGCGGCCTGAACAGGTTCGAACGTCTTAACGATCTCGGGAGCACAGGATGGCAAACGGGCGACACCGGGTAGTGGTGATCGGCGGCGGGTTCGGCGGATTGAACGTCATCCGAGCCCTCGGCAACACCGACATCGACGTGACCGTCGTGGATCGGACCAACCACCACCTGTTCCAGCCACTGCTCTATCAGGTTGCAGCGGGCATTCTGCCGCCCGGCCTGATCGCACCGGCGATCCGCCGGGTGATCCGCAAGGAGAAGAACACCCGCGCGTTGCTCGCCGAGGTGGAGGATCTGGACATCGAGAACCGGGTCGTGCACGCCACCGCACCCGACGGCCGCGCACTGGACCTGCCCTACGACACCCTGGTGGTGGCGGCCGGTGCGTCGCACTCGTACTTCGGCAAGGATCACTTCGCCGAGTTCGCCCCCGGTATGAAGACCATCGAGGACGCCCGCTACCTGCGCGACGGCATCCTCTCGAAGTTCGAGATGGCCGAGCTGACGACGGACCCCGCGGAGCGCGCGGAGTGGCTGACCTTCGTCGTCATCGGGGCCGGACCCACCGGGGTCGAGCTGGTCGGGCAGGTCGCCGAACTGGCGCACAAGGTCCTCCCCGCCGATTACCGATCCGTCAACACCCACGAGGCGCGGATCATCCTGCTCGAGGGCGCCCCGTCCGTGCTGCCACCTTTCGCGCCGAAGCTGCAGCAGTACACCCACCACCAGCTTGAGAAGATGGAAGTCGAGATCAAGCTGAACACGCTGGCCGTCGACATGGACCACGAGTCCATCACCATCAAGGGTCCCGACGGGATGGAGACCATCCGCACCAGGACCCGTATCTGGGCGGCCGGTGTGCAGGCCTCCCCGCTGGCCAAACAGCTCGCCGAGAAGACCGGCGCAGAGGTCGACCGCGCGGGTCGAATCCCGGTCAATCCCGACTGCAGCCTCCCCGGCCACCCGGAGATCTTCGCCATCGGCGACATGGTCTCGCTGAACAAGCTTCCCGGTGTCGCCCAGCCCGCGATGCAGGAGGGCAAGTACGTCGGGAAGCTGATCAAGGGTCGAGTGGCGGGCGAACAACCTCCCGCTCCGTTCAAGTACTTCGACAAGGGCAGCATGGCCACCATCGGACACAAGCACGCGGTGGCCGATGCGTTCGGCATGAAGTTCACCGGTCTGATCGCCTACATCATGTGGGGCGCCATCCACGTCCTGTACCTGATCGGCTGGGGCAACCGGCTCGGCACGCTGTACACGTGGGGTCGGGGGGTCTGGTTCTCGACGAATCGTGGACACCGTGTCATCACGTTCGAACGGGCGGAACGCGAAGAGGGCGTGACCGGCGGTCGGCCGAAACCGGTGCTGTCGATTCAGCCACCGAGTGAGCCCTCGAGCTGAAGTAGCGCATTCCCTTAACGCAGCCCGCTTGAACGTACCGTTCCCACAGAATCGGGGAGGATTGTGATCACATGTGATCACAATCCTCCCCGATTCTGACAAGGAACCTCAGATGTCGATGAGAACCTTGCCGACGGCGTTGTTCTCGACCGCTGAGTGGGCTTGAGCGGTTTCCGCCAGCGGAAAACGCAGCAACGGGAGTCCCGACTCCTCGCCCACCGGCAGCGCGCCGTCCTCCAGTGCGCGGGTGATGTCCAACGCCGCGGCCTCGAGAGCCTCCCGGCCGACGGTGTAGAGAATCAGGAACTGGTAGCGGGCATTCAAGCTGAAGTGGTGGCGCACGTCGAGAGTCATCTCGCTACCACCGTTGTTGGCGTACACCGCCACCGTGCCGTGATTGGCCAGCACTGCCGCGTTCAAGGTGGCGTTCGCGGCGGGCGCGACTTCGACGACCAGCGGCACGCCGTCCGGTGCGATCCGTCGAATGGCGGCGACCGGATCGTCCTCCCGGTAGTTCACGATGTGGTGCGCTCCCGCGGCTCTTGCCAGGACGGCCTTCTCGGCGCTGCTCACAGTGGTGATCACCTCCGCCCCGGCCCAGCGGGCGAGTTGGATCGCGGCGTGCCCGACCGCGCCCGCCCCGCCGGCGACGAGCACAGTCCGGCCCCCGAGCGCACCGGGCTGCAGTCGCGACGGCCCGGCCGCAGCGACAGTCAGGGCGCGGTGTGCGGTCACCGCGGGTACACCGAGGCTGGCGCCGACGTCGAAAGAGGTGTCCGCCGGAAGTAGCACCACGCGATCGGCGGGCTGCACGGTGAATTCGGCGGCCGTTCCATGAGGCCGTTGATGGGCCGCCAGATACATCCAGACCCGGTCGCCGACCGACAGTCCCGACACCCCGGCGCCGACCGCGTCGATCTGGCCGGCGCCGTCTTGATGGGGCACGACTTCGGGGAAGGGTGGCGGCGCACCCGGCGCGGACCCCGTTCGGGACTTCCAGTCGGTCGGATTGACCGCGGAGACCGCGATGCGCACGCGGACCTCACCCGCCCTCGGCTCCGGTTTCGCTCGGTCCACGAGCGAGAGAACCGATGGCGGGCCGGTTGTGCTGTAGACGATTGCTCTCATGTGATCGGATGCTCTCACCTGATCGCGCAGCCGCGCTGCGCGGCATGGACTGTGCAAGGTCCGGCCGGGTCGGATTACTTCCGCCGGCTCGCCGACCGGCGCGGGACCCCCATGCGCCACACGAGTGGACACCCGTCCGAGACCTTGGTGCAGCCGTGGGATGCGTGCATGATGGAGAAGCGACATTCGTTGGGATTGAGGCGATGTCATTTCGGGCAAATCGGACGTCAAAGGAGACCCGACATGGAACTCTACGCAGTGACCGATGGCGTACACAGGCACGAATTCAGTCGCGGCACCCCGGCGGCAGCCTTCGCTCAAGCCCGCGGTGTGTTGGTGATGGATCCGCGCATAAACGTTTCGAGTGCCGAACTCCAGATTTGGCGGGGCGACTGCTGGCGCCGGGTCGGCCCGGTGACAGACCTTCCCCAACAGGCCCTGTACTCAGATGGGCTGCATTCAGATGCGTTGCGCCGCAATACGAAAGTCCGCGCGGGGGTCTGAAACTCGCGAACTGACAGCCACAGCGTGACAGCGACAGCCTGCCGGGGGCCCATAGGCGCGGCCCCCGGGCGGCGGCCTCAGTCGAGGGGTTGGCCGGGGCCTGCATCCACGGTCTGCAGGTCTGTTGCGACCGACACCGGAACCGAGTCGGTGCCGCAGCGATACCGATAGGTGGCACCCTCGTCCAGCACCAGAAACGTGTCGACCTCACTTCGCGACCAGTGCATGATCATCAGTCCGTAGCGCCGGGCCACAGTGGCCAGTGTGGCGAATTCGGAGACCTCGACGACGGCGGCATCCGCCGGTGTGGTCATCGGCTCGACAGCGGCGATCAACGGTGCGTACCGGCGCCGGATCTGGGCGCCCTCGGACAGCGGCGAGAGCCGAGACCGGAGTAATGCGTATCCGGCGGCGAGCAGCGTTGCCAGTCCGACCAGGACGACCGACAGGACGCGAGCCGTCGAGACTGGTAGGGCGACCGCGCCCACGCCGAGACTGGCCGGTTGCACCGTGCCCGCCGCCTCCTTGACGTTGTCGCCGACCGTCAGGCTGGCGCTACCGCCCACCAGTGTGAGTTGAATCGGGGTGAGTTCGAAGGCGACGCTCGGGGTGAAAGTCTTGAAACCGGCGTCGCTGACCACGGTCGCTTGAATTGACACGGTCAACGGGGTGGGTGATGCGCCGGTCACGGCCGCCGCCGCGGCCGCCCGATCCGCCAGGGTGGAGAGGGTGAGCTGAACGGATTGGTGCGCGGCGGTGAAGACCGGGGTGGGACCGGACAGGGGCACTGTCGAGTGCCAGCCGCTGGGATTGGACAATGCGGCGTCGACGGTCATCGTGCCGGTGTTGCCCGTGTAGTCCAAGTCGACCCGGACCGTGTCGGCGAGTGCACGGAACACGGGATCGGGTGCGGTGACGAAGGTTCCGTCGTAGGCGGCACTCGGCGCCACGTCGGCGTGATAGCCGAACGCGAGTTGGCGGGTGATCGTGGTTGACGTCTCCGCGGTCACCTCCTGCGGTGCGCTCCAGGCGACGATGCCGAGCAGAAGACCGACGAATCCGATCGCACCGGCTGCGGTCGCAGCAGCCTGGAGGGGTCGGGGTTGAGCGGACAATGATCGGGCGCGGTCTGCTGAGGTGCGATCTGATCGGGCCCGGTCTGATGAGGCCCGCTCTGTTCGTGCCCGATGGGTGCCGATGTCGTTGCGTGACATGGTGGCTCTTCTCTTGCGGCGGAGGTGTCGGCGGCGGATGCGAGCGGTGGATCCGCCCGCCAGGATCAGGAACAGCGCGACCGAGGCCAGCGCAATCGGACTGGTGATGAGGTGCATCCAGTCGCCGACGTGCGGCAGGTGCAGGAACGCCCGACCGACTATCTGGTTTGGAGTGGGGGTGAACCGGTCGATCGACTGGTTGTTGTCGCCCTTCATCACGAATCCGGCGCTCGCGTCGCCGCCGATGATGCGATGCAGCAGCGTCAACTGCGCGTCGGGGGGCCGATACGCGACGATGTCGCCGACCGCGTAGGTGCTCGCTCGAGCTACCACTACCAGGTCACCCTCGTGGTAGACCGGGTTCATACTGACGCCGTAGGTCGTGGCCAAGGCCAAGCGGTGGGTCAGGATGCCGCCGCCGACCACCAGGATGACGGCGGCCAACAGCAGGGGTGCGATCGACTGGGCGACGCGGAATACACGCCTGGTCATCATCGTTTGCCCCGCTCCCTTCAATGGCGCCCGGCGGTCGAGCCGGCGAGTGGGCCGCCCGAATCAGGCGACCCACTCGATGCGGCTGGGTCAGCTGACGGTGATGTTCGCGCCCGTCACACCCGTGGCCGGCGCGCCGTCAGGCGAGCAGGTGGAGGTGTGATTGAGGATCTCGACATCGGTGCAGGTGAAGGCAGTCGCGCCGGATCCGGACAGGCTGATCGCCACGGTCTTGCCGTCCGCGTCGGTCGCGAAGGTCAGGAGAACCTGGTTCGTGGCCGTCTTGGTGGCGTCGGTGAAGGAGTACTCGACGTCGGTCAGGGTGGCACCGGAAACGCCCTGGTTGACGGTGCCGCCGATGAACTGCGTCGCTCCTGCCGAACTGGAGAGTCCGCTGCCGGTGAATGCGGCACTGCCTGCGGCGGCGAGACCGGCGAAGGCGACAGCGACAATGATCTTGCTGGACTTGCGCATAGCGGTACTTCTTTCTTTCGGTAGCCCGGCTGACCTCGTGGGTCCCGTGGCTTTGCGTCTTCAGCTCACGCTGAGTTTGCGTTTTCGTGATGCAGCCTGGTGTCGATACGAAAGTCATATCGCTGGTGTCACCCGGTGGCGTACAGCCCGGCGGGCTGCAAGGACCAAGTTACCACCCGTTCAGCTCAATCCGCAGTTCGGATCCGCATGTTCATCCCATCGGAAACCACGATTCGGTGAATGCTTGGTGTGCCTAGGAGTAAGCGCCAAACTAGTCACCCAGAGTCACAATTTGGCTGGGATGACACATTCCCCAGTGGTGGGCGGCCGCGGTCTCAGCACTCTGCGTGCACGCCGCGACGCCGCACTGACGCCCGGGATCGTCCGGTGGTCGATCTGCCGTCACGGGGTGTGGGTCGAACGACCATGATCGACGCATGACGACACTGCTCCTGGTCTTCGCCGCCGTGCTGCTGCTGTCGGTTCTGGTGTCCGCCATCGCGCACCGGACCATCCTGTCGACGGCCGTCATCTTCTTGGTGGCCGGATTCCTGGTCGGTGAGGGGATGACGGACCTGGTCCCGTTGGCGCCGGGCAGCCCGATCGTGGCGAATCTGGCTCAACTGGCGTTGTTCTCGGTGCTGTTCACCGACGGAATGCGGGTCGGCTGGCCGGATCTGCGAGCCGCCTGGCGACTGCCCGGCCGCGCCCTGATCCTCGGCTTGCCGCTGACTCTGATTGTCACGGCCGCGTTCGCCTACTGGGTGGCAGGCCTCAGCTGGATCGAGTCGTTGCTGATTGGGGCGGTACTCGCCCCCACCGACCCGGTGTTCGCCGCCGCCCTCGTGGGCAACGAGAAGGTGCCGGGCCGGTTGCGTCACCTGCTCAACGTGGAGTCCGGGGTCAACGACGGGCTTGCGCTGCCGTTCGTGCTGATCCTGTTGGCCGTTGCGGCAGGCTCGGAGGACCTGCATCTCGGCACGCTGGCCTTCGAACTCGCCGGCGGGTTGGCGATCGGTGTGATCGTGCCCTATCTGGCGATCAAACTCGAGGCCACCCGAGTCTTCTCCGCTTCCGCTCAGTACCAACCATTGAACGCCGTCGCGATCGCGCTGCTCATCTTCGGCCTGGCCGAGGCTACCCACGCGAACCTGTACCTGGCCGCCTTCGTCGCGGGCATCACGATAGCGACCTGGGGTCCGCATCAGCGGGAGTCGTTCGAGGAGTTCGGGGAGATCGTCGCCGAACTGCTGAAGCTGGCCGCGCTGCTCGTCTTCGGGGCTCTCATCTCACCCACGTTTCTCAGTGAAATACCTATTGGCGGTTGGGTTTTCGCCGCCATCGCGCTGGTGATCCCGCGTCCGGTGGCGCTCACGGTGTCATTCCTCGGCTCCGGTCTGAGTGTGCGAGAACAAGTCGCGGCATCCTGGTTCGGGCCGAAGGGGTTCGCCGCCGTCGTGTACGGGTTGATCGTCCTCGATTCGCGGATCGAGGCGGCTGACGAGGTGTTCCACCTGGTCGCGCTGACCATCGTGCTGTCGATCCTGGCTCACTCGTCGACCGACGTCATCGTGGCGCGTTGGTTCGACGACACCGCAGAGACCCCGCACTGGCATAAGCGGGCTCGTCGCGGCAGCTGACCGGGCTGTCCGAACCCGTCCCACCGATCCCGGCGGGCGACCCCCGCGGACGCTCTGAATGCCGTGCGACGAGGGCCCGGTCGAACGCCGTCGGGGGCCGGCCCGGAGAGTAAAGTCTGCGCCGTGCGCGCCCGCGACCTGATGCAGGACTTCCCGTTGGTCTTCACCGACACCGACGCGTTGGAGGCGACCAGGCTGCTCGTGGAGAAGGGCCTGCCGGGCTTGGTGGTGCTGGACGACCACAAGGTCCCCCTGGTGGTGCTGCCCGGATCGCAGGTGTTGCGCTTCGCGCTGCCCGAGTATGTCGAAGACGACCCCGCACTCGCGGCAGTGTTCCCCGAGGCCGAAGCGGATCGGTTGTGCGCCAAGTTGGCCGGTCGAACTGTGGCGCAGTTGATGCCCGGTCCCGCCTACCTACCCAAGCGTCGACAGGACCGGCCCATCGTCGCGCCGAACGCGACCGCGATGGAGGTGGCGTCGGTGATGAGTCGACAACATTCACCCATGGTGGCCGTATTGGAGAACGGCGCAGTGCTCGGTGTGATCACCGTGCATCGCCTGCTGGGTGCGCTGCTGCCCCGATGAACTCCACGAGTACCTGGGTGATCGTCGCCGCGATCGCCGTCTTCGTCGGCGCCTATGTGCTGATCGCCACCGAGTGGGTGCACCGCGTGCAGGCCGCGCTGGGCGGCGCCGCGTTGATGTTCCTACTCGGCGCCACCACCGCGGACGAAGCATTCTTCGACGCCGAAACCGGCGTCGACTGGAATGTCATCCTGCTGTTGTTCGGGATGATGGTGGTGATCAGCGTCGTCAAGCAGACCGGCCTGTTCGAGTTCCTGGCGATCTGGGCCGGCAAACGGGCCAAGGGTCGGCCGTACCGCTTGCTGGTGCTGTTGTGCCTGATCACGGCCATCGCGTCGGCGATGTTGGACAATGTCACCACGGTGTTGCTGATCGCCCCGGTGACCCTCCTGGTGTGCGGTCGACTGGGGGTCCGCCCCGAGCTGTACCTGGTCGCCGAGGCGATGGTCAGCAACATCGGCGGCGTCGGCACCCTCATCGGAGACCCGCCGAACATCATCATCGGCAGCCGCGCGGGCCTGACCTTCAATGACTTCGTCGTCAACCTCGCGCCGCTGGCTGTGGTGTCTGGTCGGGGTCTTCCTGGTGTTGGCGAAGTTCCTCTTCAAGTCGGCGTTCGTGGTGGATGAGAGTCAGGCCGAGGACGTCTCGGCGTTGGACGAGCGACAGGCGATCCGGGACCCGCAATTGCTGCGTCGGGTGCTCGCTGTGTTGGCGGTGATTCTGGCCGCCTTCGCCCTGCACAGCATCCTGACGCTGGAGCCGGCGGTGGTGGCGCTCCTCGGGGCCGGCGCCATGATTCTGGTCAGCCGGACGTCGCGGAGGAGTTTCTGGAGGACGTCGAGTGGGAGACCCTCGTCTTCTTCTTCGGCCTCTTCGTGATGGTCGGGTCTCTGGTCAATGTGGGCGTCGTCGAGTGGCTGGGTGCGCGAGCCGTCGAGGCTGTCGGTGGTCGGTTCCTGCTGGCGGCAACGGTCCTGCTCTTCGGCTCGGCGGCGATCTCCGGCGTGCTCGACAACATCCCCTATGTCGCGACGGTGACGGCACTGGTGGGCGATCTGGTCGCCAGTGGTGACGGCGGACCGCAGTCGATGGCCTTGTGGTGGGCGTTGGCACTCGGCGCCGGACTAGGTGGCAACGCGACGGCCATCGGTGCCAGCGCCAATGTCGTGGTCACCGGCATCGCGGCACGGGCCGGCTATCCGATCTCGTTCGCCACCTTCACCCGATACGGAATCGTGGTGACCATCGTGATGGTGCTGGTCTCGTGGCCGTATCTGTGGTTGCGCTACTTCGTCTGGGTCTGATCGAAGGGCAGGAAGCGCACTGGGTGGCCCGAGGCGCTGGACACGACACCGGCGGCCAAGTCGGCCAGCTTGATGTTCTGGTTCATGGAGGTGTTGCGCAGCTGGTCGAACGCCTCCGCTGCGGTGCACTTGCGTTGGGCCATGATCATGCCCTTGGCCTGCTCGATGACCGCCCTGGTCTCCATCGCCCGCAGCAGGTGGTCCGCCTTGTTGCGGTGCCCGTCCATCGCCTCGGCGTGACACAACGCCGCGGTGATGTGCGCCGCGAGAGCGTCGCCCAACGTCACCACCTCCGCGGGGAAGGCGTGGGCCGTGCGGGAATAGATGTTCAAAGCGCCGACCAGATGATTCTCCACCGGAATGGGCAGCGACAGCGAACTTCCCAGGCCGTGGCGGCGTGCCGCCGGCAGATAGCGAGGCCATCGGGTTTCGACGGCCGCATCTTCGATGTGGTTGACCTCGTCGGCGCGGCCCGCATCAAGACACGGGCCGTAGCCCGCCTCGTACTGAAGTTCATCGAGCACGAGCGCCAGTTCGCCGGTCAGGGCGGCGGTGGTCGCCTTCTCGTTGCGGATCAGCGTGATCGATGCCTCGTCCGCGCCCGGAATCTGCCGTTTCGCCAGATGAACCACGTCGACGAGGATCTCCGACATCCGCCGGTCGCTCCGCAGGATGGCGGTGAGCTCGGCAAGGATGCCGGTCGGGTCGATGGGGTCGTGGGCCATCTTGGACTCCGTTCCATCGATAAGGCCTGAACCACCTGACAATATGCCCCCGTAGGTGGGTGTCGATCGCCCTCACACCCGACGGCCTTTCAGCAGATCTGGTGCATCAATGCCCGCTGCGCGGGCACATTCAGCCCCGATTATTGCGGACTCGCTGCGGGCCCACGGTGGTGACTGTTGCAGCGTTGTCGTCCCCGGATCCGACCGATTTCCCTGAATCTGGTATGACGGCGTACGGAGGCAGCCGGCAGTTGAACCGCGACGCGGGAGTGTGGGGACGCACCAACACCGAGGCGCAACCAGCGTGTGCTCATATCCGACGAGCAGGGGAGACGTGATGGCGGGCTTCGGGGGAATGGCAGAGATGGCGGTGGTGGCGGGGTTGGGAATCGCCGGCCTGTTCGTCCTGCACGCCGTGCTCGCCGGTGGCTCACGAGTCGGCGAACCGGAGATGCCGTTCGTCTCGGGGTGGGAACCGGCCGCGCACGCACTGTCTCGCTACCACGTTCGCTGGTATCCGCTCACCTTGCTCTTTCTGGCCTTCGACGTGGAGATGTTGTTCATGTACCCGTGGGCCGTGGTGGTAGGACGGTTGGGGGCGGGGGCCGTCGTCGAGATGTTCGTCTTCCTCGCGGTCTCTGATGGTCGCGGTGCTGTGGGCTTGGCGAGAAGGCGCGCTGCGATGGGTCTGACGGAATGGATACACCGCATCAGCGCCCGCCGGGTGCTGTTGGTCGAGATTCCGGGTGACCGGTTGATTCGGATGGTCGCGGAGAGTCTGCTGTCGCAACACGGTTGGCAGCTCGCGACATCGCCCGCCGACGCGGATGTACCTGCTGGTCTGCGGAGACGCTCCGGACCGAGTATGCCGCAGTGATCGACCGGGTGCGGCAGCAGCTTCCGCGCCACGGCGTCCAGTTTGCCGCGAACTCCGTCGCGGAAGTAGCCGAGATGTTCGCCGTAGCCGACGAGACGCTGCGGATGCCGCCGAGAGCAGTGCCGCACGCAGCAACGCCGCCCGCTGCCGAGCTCGAGCAGGATCACGGCGGTATGAATCACGGCCGGGTATGGATCACGGGACGGCGGTATGGATCACGGAGGTATGGATCACGGCGTGGACACAGGGTATGGACCACGGGGCCATGGACATGCCGGCGCCGGGCGGCATCCCACTCGCCACGGGCAGCGAAAACGATCGCGACGGGCTGGAGATGGACGAGCTCTCCGTTTCGCTGGGACCGGTGCTGCCGTCCTGGCCGGCCGGGCTGGTTCTGCGCTGCGTGCTGCACGGCGACCTGATCGCCGACGCGTCGGTGCAGACGATGCCCGGTCGACTCCCGAGCGCATCGGAGGGCGCGGGCCCGGAAACCAATGGTGGAGCGGAGTCCGCGCAGTGGGAGTCGGCGATCTCGCTCTGCGATGCAGTGGCGCGATTGTGATCCTGCTCGGCCGGTCCGACCTCGGGACCCGAGCGGAGCGGACGCGGGACCGGTTGGTCTCCCTCGCATTCAGCGCCACCGGGACCGCCGCGAGTCCAGTGAAAACGAATGCGGACGCGACCCGAGCGGACGCCGTGACCGATCTGCGGGACCTGCAACAGCGGCTGCGACGGAGTCGCTCGGTGCGCTGGTCGCTGCGCGGTCTGGCGCCGCTCTCAGCGGACCGCGTCGCCGAACTCGGACTGCCCGCGACCTTCGTCGGCGACACCCGTGACCGGCTGCTGGCCGAAATCGAGGCGGGCATTGCCGCGCTCGGCTCCATGGATCAGCACTCCCCGGCCTCGGCAACGGCGCCACCCGTGGACGAGAGCCTCGCTGGAGTACCGGAGTTGGTGATCGGGCTGGATCTCGGCTCGGCGCGGTTGGTGGTCGCTCGGTCTGGCCCCGGACGTCGCGATGCAAGTGCCTGTGCGGGCACATGCCTGAGGCCGGGGGGTGCTGGGTCGCCCCGGTGGTCGCGGTGGGCCTCGTGCTGCTGACCATGCTCGCCGCCGTGCTGACCACCATCCTGACTGCACTGCCGGCCACACCGACCACAGCTCCCCGCATCGCCCCTTCGACCCGGCGGAGTTCCGCGGATCGACGCGGGACGCTCTCTCCCGGCGCCCGAGTGCTCACGCCGGTGCGGCAGTTGACCGGCGAGGTCGCTCGGCTGCTGCGGCAACCCCGCCGGACCACCATTGCCGCGGACTCGTTGTTGTGGCGGGTCGGGGTGGTCGGGCTGCCGGTGGTCGCGCTGCTGATGGCGGCGCTGGTCCCGATCGGCTCGTGCGACCGGTGGCCGACTCGGCGGTCGGGATCGTCTGGTTCAACGCCCTGGATGTGGCGGTGTGGGCGTTGGTGTGGATGGCTGGGTGGGGGCCGAACAGTGTGCATCCGCTGGTCGGCGGCTACCGGTTCCTGGCGCAGGCGCTGGCCTATGAGTTGCCGTTGATGTTCGCGTTGACGGCGCCGGCGGTGGCGGCGGGGAGTTTGCGGTTGACCGATGTGGTGGCCGCGCAGAACGGGTTGTGGTTCGTGGTGTGGATGCCGGTCGCGTTCGCGGTGTTCTGCCTGGCCGTCGCCGGGTTCTCGGTCTGGGGTCGCCGCTGAGCCACCCGGCGGCGCGTCGACATCGCGGGTGGGGTCGCTCGCCGAGCTGTCCGGGGTGGACCGGTTGCTGTTGCTCGGCCGGCCGGTACCTGCGTTGTTGACCGCCGGGGCGGCGATCGGGGTGGCGCTTGTTCCTGGGCGGCGGGGCCGGACCGGTGCTGCCGCCGTGGCTGTGGGTGCGCGGTGAAGACGCTGCTGCTCTGCGCTGGCCCTGCTGCTGCTGGCCCGCCGGTTGCCGACGCTGCGGGCGGATCGGTTTGTCGAGGTCGGGCTGGCTGATTCTGCTGCCGGCCACCCTGCTGCAGGTGCTGGTCGTGTCCGTCGTCGCCGTCTGGGCAGGGGGGCAGCTGATGAGCATCGGGATTGTCGGCACGGTCGTTCTTCTGGGTGTTGGCGGTGATCGCGGTGCTCGGCCGGCGCCGCGGTGTTCCGGGTGGACTCGATGGCCCGTGCCACCTACGCGTTGGCGGTGTCGTTCATCGCGGTCGGAGTGCAGGTTCTGCTGCTGGGGCTGTCCTACATCGGCGTGATCACCGTGCTGATGATGATCATGGAGATGGCGATCATGGCCGTCTACATGATCATGTTCATGGGGATGAACCCGGCGTTGATGCCGATGAACATGGTGCACGGCAAGAGGACCGCCGCGGTGAGTGCCGTCGGCGGTGTTCGTCGCGCTTGGCGGCGGGAATTCTGCTGGCGCCGTGGCCCGCGCGCCAGGGGTGCCCGATCCCGATCCGACGGCCGCGCTGGGTGCGGCGTTGATGGGTTCGAAGATGCTGGTGATGATCATCGTCAGCGCCGTGCTGCTGGCAACCGTGATCGCGGCGATGGTGCTGGCGCTGCCCCGTGGTCGCTACGACCGGTTCGGCGACGACCTGCGGCGGCGGCCGCCCACCGATCCGCAACCGGGCGGGGTGGGCCGATGACCCTGCAAGCTGGTCCTGCTGGTGGCGGCCGCGCTGTTCAGCGTCGGTTTGTACGGCGCGCTGTCCCAGCAGGTCGTGGTGATGGTGATGATGGGCCTGGAGCTGATGATCAACGGCGGTCATCCTGGCGGCGGTGGCGTGTACTGGTTCCTACCGCCGACACCGACCGCGCAGGTGGTGCTGCTGGTGGTGATCGCGGCGATGACGGTGGAGATGGCCATGGGGTTCGCCGTCGCCACCCTGCTGCACCGCGACAAGGGCACCGACATGACCGACATGGCAACGGAGCTCAGCGGATGAGCGGCCCGGTGTTCGGCTGTGGAGTTCGGCGTGGTGTTCGGCGCGTTGATCGGAGTACCCGCCGTGGTCGGTGTGGGTCTGTGCGTCGCCGGGCGTTCCGCCGGGGATCGCCCGTCCGGTCGCGTTGGCCGCTGCCGCAGTCACGTTGGGCGGCGCGGTGACGGCGGCGGTGACCCGGCCGAACTGGTCGGCGCCGTTCATCGCAGGCGGCGACCTCGGGCTGCGATCGACCCGCTGTCCGCCCTGATCGTGCCCACCGTCGCCGCGATCGCGCTACTGGTGTTGGTCTTCGCCGCGGCCGACCGGGGCGGCGACGTCCCGATCGCACCCGCCCGATTCTTCGGTCTCATGTTGATCTTCGTTGCTGCCGTGCTGGTCACCGCCACCGCCACCACGCTGCCGACGGTGCTGTTCAGCTGGGAGCTGATGGGGGCGACGTCGTATGCGCTGATCGGATTCCGGTGGCGCGACCCGCAGCGGATGCGCGGCGGTGCGACGGCGTTCCTGGTGACCAGGGCCGCCGACCTGGGGCTCTATCTCGCGGCGGGCGCGGCACTGGCCGGTGGCACGATGGACCTCGCCGGACTGGCGTCGATCGACGATCCGTGGCGGCACGTGGTCGCCGCGGGCGTGCTCGTCGCCGGGCTGGGCAAAGCAGCTCAACTGCCGTTCTCGTTCTGGTTGTCGCGGGCGATGCTCGGACCGAGTCCGGTGAGCGCCCTGTTGCACTCGGCCGCGATGGTGGCGATGGGCGGGTACCTGCTGCTGCGGATGTCACCACTGCTGGCGGCCACCGGATGGGCGGCGACCGCCGCTGCATGGGTGGGGGCCGTCACCGCGGTGGTGCTGGGGGCGATTGCGGTGGCCCAGCGCGACCTGAAGCAGTTGCTGGCCGCGTCGACCGCCGCCCAACTCGGTTTCGTGGTGCTTGCCGCCGGGGTCTCCGCGACCCTCGGCGGCGCCACCCATCTGGTTGCCCACGCAGCGACGAAGGCACTGTTGTTCCTCTGCGCCGGGGCGTGGCTGTCCGCCCTGGGTACCAAACAGATCTCCGCCCTGCGCGGCGCCGCGCGGCGATGGCCGGTCGTCGGGGCCGTGGCGACTGTCGGAGTGCTCGCGCTCGCCGGGGTGGCCCCGTTGTCGTTGTGGGCCACCAAGGATCAGATCCTGGCCGCGGTCACCGAACGGTCCGCTGCGCTGGCCGTGGTCACCGTCGCGGCGGCCGCGCTGTCCGCCGGGTACGCCGGTGTGCTGCTGTCGATGCTCTGGGCCGAGGTGCCGGCCGACGCCGAGGCCGGGTACGACGAGGAGGAGACGGGCACGCGAGAGATCTCGGTCCCGGCCCAGTCCGTGCTGATCCCGCTCGCCCTCGCGGCCGCGACGCTCGGTCTGCCGGCGTTGCCGCCGCTGGACGGTCGGGTCGCGGCCGCCCTGAATCCCCGCGGCGGATCGTTGGTCACCCCCGGGCCGGTCGAGTTGATCCTGTCCGCCCTGCTCGCCGTCGCCGTGCTGGCCGCCGTCGTCTGGTGGGGTGTCCCCCGGCCGCGGTGGGCGGCGGGCTGGCTGGGTCTGCAGTCTGCTGCGGACGGCCTGGTCGTTCGGCCGTTCAGCCGGCTCGCCGACCGGCTCGCGCGTTTCGACGACGCGGTGATCGACCGCGGGGTGATGGCCGTGGCGCGAGGTGTGCTGCCGATCGCGCGCCGCCTGTCCGCTCTCGACGACCACCTGGACGGAGGGGTGCGGGGCACCGCGATCGGCACCCTGGCCGCCGCGCGAGCCGCCGATCGGTTCGATCGCAGCGGGATCGACGGTGGTGTGCAGCGGATCGCCGCAGCGGTCCTTCTCGCGGGGCGGCGGGCCCGGCTCCCACAGACCGGCCTGGTGCACCAGTACTACGTCCAAATCGTCGCCGCGCTCGTCCTGGCGGCGGTCCTACTGATGGTGGTGCGCTGAGTGCTGAGTGTCCTGATCTTCCTTCCGCTGCTGGCCGCGGCGGTGCTGGCCGGCGCCCGTCGACTGCCCGACCGGGCGGCCCGAGCGCTCTGGCTCGCCGTCACCCTGATCGAGGTCGCGCTGGTCGGAGTGCTGTGGGCGCGCTACCGGACGCCCGCTGCGGGCGGCCTCGCGTTCAGTGAGAATGTGCCGTGGCTGCCGGGGGTGGGCAGTAGCTACGCCGTCGGGGTGGACGGGTTGTCGCTGCCGCTGGAGGCACTGACCGTCGTCGTGTTCGCGGCCTGCGCGATCTTCGCGTGGCACGAGCAGCACCGGCCGCGCGCCCAAGCGGCTCTGTTCTTATTCCTGCAGTCCGCCTGCGTCGGGGTGTTCGCCGCGCAGGACCTGATCGTGTTCTTCGTGTTCTTCGACTTGTCGATCGTGGGGATGTATTTCGCGATCCTGGGCTGGGGGCACGGCGCGCCCGCACGGTCGGCCCTCAAGTTCTTCCTGTACACCTTCCTCGGTTCGCTGCTGATGCTGCTCGGTTTCATCGGACTCAACATCGCGGCTGTTCCGCACACCTTCAACATGGTCGAGTTGGCGGCGCAGGCGCCCCTGCAGGGGCGCGGCTGGTCCGGTGGACTGGTGCTCGCCGCGCTGGTGATCGGACTGGCGATCAAGACCCCGACCGTCCCGTTCCACACCTGGCTGCCGCCCGCCCACACCGACGCCCCCGCGATCGGCTCGGCCGTGCTGGCGGGGGTCCTGCTCAAGATGGGCACCTACGGGTTCGTGCGGATCGCGATGCCGATGTTGCCGGAGGCGTGGCGGGCGTGGGCGTGGGTGATCATCGCGGTCGGGATCGTGTCCGTGCTGTACGGCGCACTGGTCGCGCTCGCCCAATCCGATCTGAAGCGAATGATCGCGTACACGTCGGTCAATCACATGGGGTACGTGGTCCTCGCGGTGGGGGCGGCCGGCATCCTCGGCAACACGACCGCTCGAGAGGTCGCGGTCAGTGGTGCGGTCGCCCAGATGGTCAGCCACGGCCTGATCACCGCGGCCCTGTTTCTGCTGGCCGGGGTGCTGCACGATCGCCGGGACAGCTACCTGATCGCCGATTACGGTGGCCTGGCCGGGCCGGCGCCGAAGTACGCCGGGTTGCTCGCGGTCGCCGCCTTCGCCTCGCTCGGCATTCCGGCGTTCAGTGGTTTCATCGCCGAGTTCCAGATCTTCACCGGCAGCATCGGGGCCGCCCCGCTGACCGCATTGGCGCTGCCGGGAATCCTGATCACCGCGGCCCTGTTCCTGCGGGCGATCCAGCGGCTGCTCACCGGTTCGACCGTCGGCAAGGCGGTCGATTTTCGCGACCTGCGACGATCGGAGTTGCTGGCCGTGGTGCCGCTGCTACTCGGATCGCTGGTCATCGGGGTGCTGCCGCGGCCGCTGATGGACGTGGTCGAACCGGCCGCCCGGATGGTCGTCGACCTGGTCAGCCGGTAGCGGTCCGGTGGACGAGACCTCTCAACCATTGGTGTCGCTGCTGCCGGAGGTGATTCTGCTGGCCGCGGCGGTGGCGACCCTGTTGCTCGGGTCGTTCACGGCGCGGGACCGGCAGTGGGTCGTCCGGGTCGTGACCGTCACCGCGCTGATCGGCGCCATGATCGCCGCGGCGGTCGGGCTCGCCGGCCACCCGGTGCGCCGTCTACGACGGCACCTACCTGGTGGACACGGCGACCGGGATGGTCCGGCTCATCGTCGCCGGCGCGACACTGCTGGTCGTCTGGCTCGGGACGGACGAGGTGTCGGGTACTCCGCGGGAGAGCGAGACGTACAGCCTGCTGCTGCTCGGTGCGCTGGGTGCGGTGATGCTCGCCGGCGCCGACGATCTGCTGATCCTGGCCGTCGCATTCCTGCTCGCCAGCATCCCGCTGTACGCGCTGATCGGCATGCGACGAACCAGCGGCGGCGCCGAGGCCGCATTGAAGACCTACCTGTTGGGCGCGCTGCTGGGCATCGTGCTGCTGCTCGGAATGACGCTGTTGAACGCCGTCGGCGGCAGCACCCGTTACGTCGACTTGCTGGACTCGCTGCCCGACGCGCCCACGGGAGTGGTCGCGCTGGGTGCGATTGCGGTACTCGGTGGCCTGCTGTTCAAGGCCGGTGGCGTGCCCGCCCATTTCTGGGTGCCGGACGCGGCCCAGGGGGCCGGAGTCACGGCGGCGGCCTTCGTGACGACAGTGCCCAAGGTCGGTGCCGTGGTGGCGGTGTATCGACTCGCCGCAACGATGCCGGCGGCTTCGCAGTTGACCGTGCTGATCGCCGTGGTCGCGGCAGCGAGCATGACGCTGGGCAATCTGGCGGCGTTCTTCCAATCCGATCCGCGCCGGCTTTTGGGCTGGTCGACGGTCAGTCAGGTCGGCTACCTGCTGATTCCGGTCGCGGTGGTCGGCGGCAGCGCGCTCGTCCTGCCCGCGCTGCTGGTCTACCTGGCGGGCTACGCGGTCAGCAACGTGGCCGCGTTCGCGGTCACCGCCGCCCTGCCGGAGGTGCGGACGCTCGCCGGCTACCGGGGGCTGGCCCGTCGCCGGCCCTGGTTGGCGGGCGCCCTGCTGGTCAGCCTGCTGAGTCTGGTCGGTACGCCGCCGACCGCGGTGTTCGTGGGGAAGTTGACCGTCTTCACGGCGGGCTGGGACGGCGGGGCGCAGTGGCTGGTGGTCCTCGCGGTGCTCAACAGCGTGGCCAGCCTCTTCTACTACCTGCGCTGGCTGACCCCGATGTTCAGTCGGCTCGAAGCATCAGCGAACGGATCATCGGCGAACGAATCGCCGGCACCCGAATCATCGGCGAACGCTGCCGCGGTTCACGCCGGCGCGCCCGCACCGGCGACAACCGAGTCCGGCGGCCGAGCCGCGGTGGCCGGTGCGGTGCTGGTAATTCTCCTGGGTGTCACGGCCGGGCTGGTGTTGCAGGTGGTGGGCTGATCACGGCCCGCCGCGCCAATGGTCGATCCGGTGGTGATCGGGGGTGAAGCCGTGCTCGACCCCCCACAGCACCGCGCGGGTGCGACTGTCGACCCCGATCTTGCGGTACACGTTGCGGATGTAGGACTTCACGGTGTTCGGGCTCAGGTACGTCAACGCGGCCACCTCGGCGTTGCTCTTGCCCTGGGTGATCAGCGCCAGAATCTCCGATTCCCGGTCGGTGATGCCTTCCCGGCGGCCCGGCCAGTCCAGCCCCGACGCGGTTGCGGCACGTCGCGGCTGCTCGCTGACCACCAGTTCGCCGGCGTGCACCCGTTCCAGTGCGGCGACCAGGTCCCGCGCCGGGAGTGTCTTCGACAGGTAGCCGCGAACCCCCTGTGCGCAGGCCTGCTCGATGAGTTCCGGCGCGAAGTTCCAGGTGTACATCACCACTCGTTGCGCGCGGGGGTTCGCGATCAGCACACCGACCTCTTCGCGATCGGACTCCGGCTGCGCGAACGAGTCGTAGAGAACGATGTCGATGCAGTCGTGCAGCTCGGTGTTCGCATCGAGCTCGGCGACGACGACTCGGTCGGCGTAGTGGTCGAACATGTGGGCTAGTCCGACCAGCACCACGTCGTAGTCGTCGACCAGGGCGACGGTGATCGGTCGGTTGGTCGTGGACCGCGGGGCGGCGGCGGGCGTCATGGTGCCGACGATAACCCCCCTAAGGGTGTACCCGGCACCCCCGAGGGGGTGGTCTAGTCGAGGTGGTTCGAACGGAAGTCGGACTGCAGGCCCCCGCCGGGGTCGGCTCGCCGCGCGTGGGGACACGCGCGCACAACCAGGAGGTGCACGACATGTTGGGACTCATCCTCACCATCATCGTGGTCGGACTGATCGCGGGTGCGCTGGCGCGACTGCTGGTTCCCGGTCGGCAGAGCATGTCGATCGCGATGACCATCCTGCTCGGGATCGTCGGGTCGTTCGTCGGCGGATTCCTCGGGTACCTGCTCTTCCACAAGGACGCCCAGGACGGATTCCTGCAGCCTGCCGGGATCATCGGGTCGGTGATCGGCGCGATCATCGTGCTGCTGCTGTGGTCGCGCTTCGGCAGTCGTCAGGGCGCCGTCCGCCGCTAGCAGTCGCGGCTGGACACTTCAGCTCGCCGTCGGGTTCTCCGGATGTTCCACCCGGCGGCCCCCCGGCCGCGGCCGGCACCCGGGTGGGGTGCCGGCCGCGGCCATATGTGCGCTCCGGGGCTGCGCTCCGTTCGAACCAGCGTGCGATCAGCGCTCCAGCAGCGTGCGATCAGCGCTCACGCAGCGCGCGATCAGCGCTCAAGCAGCGTGCGATCTGCGTCGGATCAGAAGTCGATCTCGCCGCGAATGAACCTCTCCACGTTGTCGCGGGCCTCGTCGTCGGCGTACTGCACCGGCGGCGACTTCATGAAGTAGGAGCTCGCGCTGTTGATCGGGCCGCCGATGCCGCGGTCCATGGCGATCTTCGCGGCCCGCACGGCGTCGATGATGACGCCTGCCGAGTTCGGCGAGTCCCAGACCTCGAGCTTGTATTCCAGCGACAACGGCGCATCGCCGAAGGCGCGCCCCTCCAGTCGGACGAAGGCCCACTTGCGGTCGTCCAGCCACGGCACGTAGTCCGACGGCCCGATGTGCACGTTGCGGCTGCCGAGATCGTGTTGCACCTGGCTGGTCACGGCCTGCGTCTTGGAGATCTTCTTCGACTCCAGCCGGTCGCGTTCGAGCATGTTCTTGAAGTCCATGTTGCCGCCCACGTTCAGCTGCATCGTGCGGTCCAGAATCACGCCGCGGTCCTCGAACAGCTTCGCCAGCACTCGGTGGGTGATGGTGGCGCCCACCTGGCTCTTGATGTCGTCGCCGACGATCGGCACCCCGGCGGCGCGGAACTTCTCCGCCCATTCCGGGGTTCCGGCGATGAAGACGGGGAGCGCATTGACGAACCCGACCCCGGCGTCGATCGCGCACTGGGCGTAGAACTTGGCCGCCGCGTCGGATCCGACCGGCAGGTAGCAGACCAACACGTCGACCCGCGCCTCACGCAGTGCCCGCACGACGTCGACCGGCTCCGCGTCGGACTCCTCGATGGTCTCTCGGTAATACTTGCCGAGGCCGTCCATGGTGGTGCCGCGCTGCACGAGCACGCCGGTGGGCGGCACGTCGGCGATGCGGATGGTGTTGTTCTCGCTGGCGCTGATCGCCTCCGCCAGGTCGAAGCCGACCTTCTTGGCGTCGACGTCGAACGCGGCGACGAAGGTCAAATCGCTGACGTGGTACGGACCGAACTGAACGTGCATCAGCCCCGGAACCCGGCTGTCCGGGGCAGCCGCGCGGTAGTACTCGACGCCCTGCACCAGTGACGATGCGCAGTTACCGACGCCGACGATGGCGACTCGAATCTCGGTGGTGCTCGTTGCAGACATTTCAGTACCTCCTAGGTGGCCCGAGGGCCGCTGGACCATTGCGATCCTCTGTACCTTACAAGCGCTCACTATGTATAGGAGACAAGCGCGCAGTTTGTCACTATCCGGTGCTGTCCGTGGCGACCGTCGACCCCGCGCGTACGCTCGTTGAGTGCAGACTCAGCGCGGGCTCGTCGACTACGCCCTTCGGCGTCGGTCGGTGCTCGCCGAGGTTACGAGCGGCCGGGTTTCGGTGGCCGAAGTCTGCGAGGCCAGCCCTTACCTGCAACGCGCGGCGAAGTTTCACGGGGTTCCGAGCGATGTCTCCTGCCCGGTGTGCCGCAAGGAGAATCTGACCCACGTGTACTGGGTCTACGGCGATGAACTCGGCACCGCCGCCGGCTCGGCGCGCACTCCGCCGGAGCTCGAGCGGCTGGCCGAGGTGGTCGGTGAGTTCACCGTGCACATGGTCGAGGTCTGCCGCACGTGCTCGTGGAACCACCTGGTGTCGTCTTTCGTGATGGGACACGACGGTCGTCGCACGCCGAAGGCCCGCCGGGCCGGCGGCTGACCCGTCCCCGCGCACCACGGGCCGCAGTACGGACGCCGGCCACGCAAGTAGCATTCGGGCGGTGACGACGACCGACGGGCCGGATCAGCCGACCGAGCATTCGGGTCCGGCGGTCGAGCTCGTCGAGCCCGTGAATCCACCCGATGCGGCTGATTCCCCTGATGCGGCAGATACCGCCGATTCCCCCGATCCCGCTGATTCCGCTGATCTCGCAGTGACGGCGACGCTGTCGCCGACGGAGCGGGTGATCCCCAGCTGGACCGATCCGGTGGTGCGCCGGGCGGCGCAGTTGATCGGCGGACCGTTGGGCAGGCATGCGCAGGTGGGTCGGCTCCTCGTCCTGACCCCACTGCGGATCTGTCTGCTGATGTCCCTGGCGTTCCTGATCCTCGGCTGGCTGGCGAAGTCGCCGTGCATCCAACAGACGCCCGGTCCCAACGGTGGGTTCGTGCTCGACTCGTCGGCCAATCGGCAATGGATCTCCGGCTGCTACAACGACGTGGTTCCGGCCTACCAGATCTACGGGCTGGGGCAGTCGGGATCTCCGTTCGCCGTGCATACCGGCCAGAACGGCGATCCGCTCCCCGCACTGCCCTACCCTGCATTGGTCGCCGCCTTCATGTGGATGACGGCGCGGATCAGCGGTGCGTACCTCACGCTGACCGCACACACACCGCTCCCGACGCCGTTGGCCGCCGGCGCGTTCTTCACGATCGGCGCGATCCTGCTCGGGCTGCTCTACCTCTGGGCCGTGGCCAGCACGGTCAAGATGACACGTCGGCGCCCGTGGGACGTGCCCATCATGTGTCTGTCGCCGCTGCTGGTCGTGCACGCCTTCACCAACTGGGACATCCTCCCGGTGGCCCTGCTCGCCGCTGCGATGTCGGCCTGGTCTCGTACCCGGCCGGTCTGGGCGGGCCTGCTGCTCGGGTTGGCCATCGCCGCGAAGCTCTATCCGGTGCTGCTGCTCGTACCGCTGGTGATCCTCGGTGTTCGGACTGGTCGCCTTCGCCCGGTGATGGTGACCGTGGTGTCCGCCGCGGTCGGTTGGCTGGCCGTGAACCTGCCGTTCGCGCTGAGCACCCCGGCCGGCTGGGGTCAGTTCTTCGCCACCAATCTGGACCGCAAGCCTGAGTTCACCACCCTGTGGACGATCTTCTCCACCTGGTCGGGTAACACCCTCTTCAACCCCGAGCTGGCCGCCGGTGCCGCCCCGGTCCTGTTGAACACGGTGACCGCTGTGCTGTTCGTGATCGCGCTGATCGCGATTGCATGGCTGGGGCTCTCGGCCACCCGTCGACCGCGGCTGGCGCAGCTGATGTTCCTCACCGTGGGGGCGGTGTTGCTGATCAGCAAGACCTGGAATCCACAGTTCTCGCTGTGGCTGCTGCCGCTCGCGGTGCTGGCGGTGCCGCGATGGAAACCGGTGTTCTACTGGCAGCTCGCCGAGGCCGCCCTGTGGTTCCTCCTGATGCTGACCTTCGGCACGAAGGGCGACAGCACCGCCCACTTCGCATTGTTGTCGGCCCACCCGTACCAGGTGACGGCGTTGATCAGGGACATCCTGCTGATCCTGCTGATGGCGTTGGTGGTACGGGACATCGTGCGGCCCGCGGGAGACCCGGTCCGACAGGCCGGCGACGACGACCCGACCGGTGGGGTGTTCGAGGACGCTCCGGATCGACGCCTGTTGCCGCGGTTGGTGCTGCCCGGTGTCGCCCGCCGGCGGGCGGGCCGCCGATCGACCGCGGACCTGGAATTCGCTGATGTCGCCGATGTCGCGATGCGCTGATGTCGCTGATCATGAATCCGGTCCCGGGCCGATGTCGGTTCCCGCCGAGTCATCTGACGTGGCAGCCGAGTCGTTCGAAGTAGAGACTGAGGAAAGATTGAGGACCGACTGATGGCGCAGCTCACCTGCAATTTCTTCTCCGATGCGCTCGGCTTGAGCACCTCGATGACCGTGCTGCTACCGGAACAGACCCACGGCCAGATCGGGATGACCGGCGCCGCCCCGACCACCGATGGATTTCCCACGCTGTATCTGTTGCACGGGCTGTCCGACGATCACACGATCTGGCTGCGCCGCACATCCATCGAGCGGTACATCGCGCCGCTGGGTCTCGCGGTGGTGATGCCGGCCGTGCAACGCAGTTTCTACACCGACGAGGCGTACGGGCTGCGGTATTGGACCTTCCTGTCCGAGGAGTTGCCCGCGAAGGCGGAGTCGATGTTCCGGCTGGCCACCGATCCACGGCTGCGGTACGTCGCCGGTCTGTCGATGGGTGGCTACGGCGCGCTCAAATGGGCGCTTCGACAGCCCCGGCGGTTCGCCGCCGCGGCCAGCCTGTCCGGCGCGGTCGACGTCGGTCGACTGCTCCGCCTGGAACGGGACGACAACGATCCCCGTATTGCAGAGCGACTCTTCGGCTCCCGGCCGGGCCGGGCTCAGCCGGGCGGTCTCCCGTCCGGCGATCCCCGGGCCGGCGAAGCCCAGCCCGGCGGGGTGGGATCCGCGGCGCAGTCGGGGGTGGACGGCACCGACGACGATCTTTTCGCATTGCTGTCGGCGGTTCCCTACCCGCCGCCGCTGTACCTCTGCTGCGGAACCGAGGACCCGCTGATCGACGACAATCGCCGCTTCGAGCAGGCGTGTCGTGCAGCCGGGGTGCCGATCGAGAGCAGCTTCGACGCCGGCGCGCACGACTGGGAGTACTGGGACCGCCGCATCCAGGACGTGCTGTCCTGGCTGCCGTTGCCCAGCGCCGGCGCCCCGACAACGGAACCGGTCGGGCCTACGCGCTGACTCTCAGTCGTCGTCGGCGTCGAGTGCCCCGAGTGCCCCACTCAGTGCGCCCAGGCTCATCGTGATCAACGCCGAGCGGTGCTCCGGCGGCACCCCGCCCTCGGTCCACGCCAGGCAGGCGGCATCCAGGAATCCCAGAAACCCGAACAGGGCGTAGTCCCGCGGGGGGCCGTCCGGTGTGCTGAGCGCCGCTCTGAGGTGGGTCGCCAACTGCTGCCGGGCCTCCAGTCGGATCGCGTTGGCCGGGGTGAAGCCCTGGTCCGGGGTGCGCAGCGGCGCCGCCCAACCCTCGGTCGACTCGGCGACGAAGTCGAGATAGGCGTCGATTGCCATCGCGACCCGCTGCCACGGGGGGGCATCGTCGCCACCCACCGCTTCGTCGGCCCGGTCCAGACGCTCGCTGAGGTCGGCGGCCGCGTGCCCGACGATCTCCTCGTAGAGGTCGGCCTTCGTCGCGAAATAGCGGTGCACCAGCGCTTCGGACGATCCCGCCGTCTCGGCGATGGCCGCAAGACTGACCTTGTCATAGGGAGCGCCGGCGAAGGCGGCACCGGCGGCGGCGGTGATCGCCGCGCGGCGCTGTTCAACGGGAAGTCGGCGACGAGGACGGCGATCGACACGTGGCATGGGAGTAGGTTACGCAAGAATAGTGAGAAAAGCTCACTAATAGTGCGTGTCGATCACTAGGAGCGGGCCGTGGCGCCGGAGTGGGCTGATCGAACAATCTGGTGGCAGGTGTACCCGCTTGGTTTCGTGGGCGCGCCGACGGTGTGCGACCCCGCCGAGCAGGTGGTGCATCGGCTTACCCGGCTGGGCGACTGGTTGGATTACGCGGCTGAGCTGGGGGCGTCCGGCATCGCGCTCGGGCCGGTGTTCGCCGCTGAGACCCACGGCTACGACACTGCGGACTACTTCGCCGTCGATCCGCGGCTGGGCGACGACGACGACTTCGACGCACTGGTCGTGGCCGCCCATCAGCGCGGGCTCCGGGTGCTGCTGGACGGGGTGTTCAACCACGTGGGGCGCTCCTTCGCGGCGTTTCGGCGAGCCGTGTCGCAGGGCCCCGAGTCCCCGACGGCGAGCTGGTTTCGGCTCGACTGGGCTCCGGGCTGGGTCGTCGGCGATCCCGAACCAGCGGCGGCGAACTTCGAGGGTCATGGTCAGTTGGTGGCCCTCAACCACGACGAACCCGCCGTCGCCGAACTGGTCGTGGAGGTGATGAACCACTGGCTCGATCGCGGTGCCGACGGCTGGCGGCTCGATGCCGCCTACGCGGTACCGACCGGGTTCTGGGCCACCGTGCTGCCTCGGGTGCGCGCAGGCCATCCCGACGTCTACGTCGTCGGGGAGGTGATCCACGGCGACTACGCCGCGATTGTCGGCGAGTCCGGGATGGACGCCGTCACCCAGTACGAACTGTGGAAGGCGGTCTGGGGGTCGTTCAACGATGCCAATCTGTTCGAACTCGCCTGGGCGCTGAAACGCCACGACGAGTTCCTGGACGTGTTCGCGCCACTGACGTTCATCGGAAATCACGACGTCACCAGGATCGCGGCCAAGCTCACGGATCCGCGGCATCTCGCCCACGCGCTGGCGGTGCTGATGACCGTCGGCGGGACACCGTCGATCTACTACGGCGACGAGCAGGGCTTCCGCGGCGTCAAGGAAGACCGAGTCGGTGGTGACGACGCCATCCGGCCCGCCTTCCCGAGCACTCCCGACCAGCTGTCCGACGCCGGGAGCGAGACCTGGCAGCTCCACCGCACGCTGATCGCGCTGCGCAACGCCCGGCCCTGGCTCAGTAAGGCCCGAGTGACGACCCTGGAACTGACCAACACCGCATTCAGCTATCGGGCGGCGCCGCTCGACGGGACGCCTGCTGAGCAGGTGGTGGTGGCGCTGAATCTGGCGGACACGCCCGTGACGGTGTCGATCACCGGACCGGCCGCCGAGGCGGGACCCGCCGGCGAAGCGCACAGTGGCGAGGGCTCGGCCGGCTCGGCCGGCCCGGCCGAGGTGCTGGCCGGCGCGGCCACATTCGTCCCCGACGCGGTCGGGTCTGTGCGGTTGGCGGGCCACGGCTGGGTCGTACTCGCTCCGGCGTGAAGCGGCGCCGCAGATCAGGACCGGTAGCCGAGCCTGTTCTCGCTGGTAGACTGGGAGAGTTGTGCCTGGAGCGGATCGACCGATCGGCTCCTGCAACGCCCTCCTGCCGCGGAACGACCACGGCCGATGAGTCCATAGGAGGTGTACGTGAGCGTATCCACTGCGCTGCGTCACTACGAGCTGTTGCTCATTCTCGAACCCAGTCTCGATGAGCGAACTGTCGCTCCGTCGATCGACGCCTTCCTCAACGTGGTCCGCCAGGGTGGTGGCTCCATCGAGAGTGTCGAGGTGTGGGGTCGTCGCCGGCTGGCCTTCGAGATCAAGAAGAACGCCGAGGGGATCTACGCCGTCATCAACGTGACAGCGCCGTCCGCGGCCGTCACCGAGCTCGACCGTCAGCTGAACCTGAACGAGTCGGTGCTGCGGACCAAGATCATCCGCCCGAACAAGAAGTAGGACCGACGATGGCTGGCGACACGATCCTCACGGTGGTGGGCAACCTCACCGCCGACCCGGAGTTGCGGTTCACCGCGTCCGGTGCCGCCGTCGCGAACTTCACCGTCGCCTCCACTCCGCGCACATTCGATCGTGCGTCGAACGAGTGGAAAGACGGCGAGGCCCTCTTCATGCGCTGCAACATCTGGCGGCAAGCGGCGGAGAACGTCGCGGAGTCGTTGACCCGCGGCAGTCGCGTGGTGGTGACCGGCCGGCTCAAGCAGCGGTCGTTCGACACCAAAGAAGGGGAGAAGCGCACCGTCATCGAATTGGAGGTCGACGAGATCGGCCCGTCGCTGCGCTATGCGACCGCGAAGGTCAACCGGGTCAACCGTCCCAGCGGCGGCTCCGGCGGCTCCCGGTGCCGGCGGCGGTGGTGGTTACGGCAGCGGCGGTTCGGCACCGGCCGACGATCCGTGGGCGTCCGCGCCACCGGCGTCCGGCAGTGGCGGCGGCTACTCCGACGAACCGCCGTTCTAAGCGGATCTCACGCTCAGCTCCACCGGCTCCCGCCGTTCCCCTTCTTCCTGACCTGAATCAATTTCTGGAGTAACAGACAATGCCAAAGCCACCACCCCGCAAGGTGAGCACGAAGCCCTGCGGCTTCTGCTCCTCGAAATCGCAGCCGATCGACTACAAGGACGTCAACCTGCTGCGTCGCTTCATCTCCGATCGCGGCAAGATCCGCGCACGTCGCGTCACCGGCAACTGCACGATCCACCAGCGTGACATCGCCATCGCGGTGAAGAACGCCCGTGAGGTAGCGCTGCTGCCCTACACCTCGACCGCTCGCTAGAAAGGCATACACGTGAAGCTCATCCTCACCACGGATGTGGCCCACCTGGGCGCCCCCGGCGACATCGTCGAGGTGCGTGACGGGTACGGCCGCAACTACCTGCTGCCGCAGGGCAAGGCCATCGTGGCCACCAAGGGCGCCGAGAAGCAGATTGCCTCGATGAAGCGCACCCAAATGGCTCGCGAAATCCGCAATGCCGATCACGCCCACGAGGTGAAGACCGCCTTGGAGAACATGTCGGTCACCATCACCGCCCGGGCTACCGCCGACGGCAAGAAGCTCTTCGGCTCGATCACCAACGCCGACGTCGCCTCGGCGATCAAGGCCTCCGGCGGTCCGTCCCTGGACAAGCACTCGATCGACGTCGGTGGGCACATCAAGACCGCGGGCGCTCACGGCGTCTCGGTTCGATTGCTGCCCGGTGTCGTCGCCTCGCTCAAGGTCACCGTCGTCACCTCCTGATCGACCGAGCGACGGAGCGGTCGGCCGACCGTCCGGCCGCTCAGTAGACGCCGCGCCACCACCCTCGGGTGGGTGGTGCGGCGTGCTGCCGGCTCACTCGGCCGTAGTGCCACCAGTGGGCTCTGGCCGTAGTGCCACCAGTGGGCTCTGGCCGTAGTGCCACCAGTGGGCTCTGGCCGTAGTGCCACCAGTGGGCTCTGGCCGTAGTAGCCACCACTGGGCTCTGGCCGTAGTGCCACCAGTGGCCTCTGGCCGTAGTGCCACCAGTGGGCTCTGAGTCAGTGCCTGTCACCGGCTCCGCTCTGTCATCACGACACGGCGGGGCCGGTTTTCTGTCAGGGCCCGTTCAGCGCCCTTCAGCGCCCTTCAGTGCCCTTCACCGCTCGTTGAGCATCAACTCGGACCGTGCAGGTTCAGTCGTCCCCGAGCCACTGCTGCGACCCGACGGAAGGCCCGCCCCGGGCGCCGACGGAGGTCGGGCGCGGTTTCCGACACGCCCGCCGGGTCGACTCGCCGGAAACGCCGATCCCCATAAATTGTTTTTCTTCCACACAGATCACAGCTTGATTACGTGCCTCTGACCTGCGGTTCCCTCGAATAGGGGCCGAGTTTTCCACATGTTGTCCACATGGGGATAACTTTCTGAGCGGCCCGAACGGCGACGTTGTCCCCAGGCTGTCCCGGCTCCGTACACATCCCGATTTGAGCTTCGGGTGGGTGGGTCCTAGGTTGACGCGGCCTGGGAAAGGCGCCGTCATCGGCCCTATCAGCACCGTCGGGCGCTGTTGGGCACCATCCGGCACCGATGGGGGCCGATGGGCACCGACGGGCACGGATGGGGGCCGACGGGCACGATGGCACCGATGAGCACTGTCGGTGGTCGTCGATAGAACAGATGTACTGACGATCCGCCTGTCAGCTGAAGCCTCGCATCGACGAAGGGACGGCGTGTGGCTGCTGACGAGCAATGGAGACCCAGGCCGTCCACGCCGGCACCGGTCGTCTTCGATCGGCAGCCGCCGCAGGATCTGCCGGCAGAGCAGTCGGTGCTCGGTGGCATGTTGTTGTCGAAGGACGCAATCGCCGATGTCTTCGAGGTGTTGTCGGCGAAGGATTTCTACAAGCCGGCCCACGTGCACATCTACGAGGTCATTCTCGACCTGTACTCCCGCGGTGAGCCGGCGGACGCGATCACCGTGTCGGCGGAACTGGAGCGCCCCGGACTGCTGCCTCGGGTGGGTGGCACCGTCTATGTGCATCATTTGGCGGCGATGGTGCCGACGGCGGCGAACGCCGGGTACTACGCGCAGATCGTCGGCGAGAAGGCGGTGTTGCGGCGGCTGGTCGAGGCCGGCACCAGGATCGTGCAGCTCGGCTATGGCGGCTCCGAGGGGATGCGCGGTAGCGGCGAGATCGACGAGATCGTCGACCGGGCGCAGCAGGAGATCTATGACGTCACCGAGAAGCGGATCTCCGAGGACTACGTCGTTCTGGAGGAGCTGCTCGGCCCGACGATGGACGAGATCGACGCGATCCAGACCCGTGGCGGTTTGTCCCTCGGCGTGCCGACCGGTTTCACCGATCTGGACGCGTTGACCAATGGTTTCCATCCCGGGCAGATGATCATCATTGCGGCCCGACCTGGTGTCGGTAAGTCGACCTTGGCGCTGGACATCGCGCGCAATGCGTCGGTGAAGCACGGCCAGACCAGCGTGATCTTCTCGCTGGAAATGTCCAAGTCCGAGATCACCATGCGGCTGCTGTCGGCCGAGGCGAGCATGAAGCTGGCCCAGATGCGTTCGGGCCGGATGCAGGACAACGACTGGCAGAAGATCGTCCGCCGGATGAGCGAGATCTCCGACGCGCCGCTGTTCATCGACGACTCGCCGAACATGACGATGATGGAGATCCGGGCGAAGGCGCGCCGGCTGAAGCAGCGCCACGACCTCAAGCTGATCGTGCTGGACTACCTGCAGCTGATGACGTCCGGCAAGAAGGTCGAGTCCCGGCAGCAGGAGGTGTCGGAGTTCTCCCGGCAGATGAAGCTGCTGGCCAAGGAACTCGAGGTTCCGGTGATCGCGATCTCCCAGCTGAACCGTGGGCCGGAACAGCGCACCGACAAGCGGCCGATGCTGTCCGACCTCCGCGAGTCCGGCTCGCTGGAACAGGACGCCGACATGGTGATCCTGGTGCACCGTCCCGACGTCTGGGAGTCCGACGACCCCCGCGCCGGCGAAGCCGACCTGATCGTCGCCAAGCACCGCAACGGCCAGACGATGACCGTCACCGTCGCCCACCAGCTGCACTACTGCCGGTTCACCGACCTGGCCGTCCAGTGAGCCGAGAGCGTCCGGGGCCGCGGTGCCGGGCGTCCGATGTCAGCCGAGCAAGCTGCGGGTCAGCCTGTGGAAG
>CAWGUZ010000005.1:0-17134 GCA_963825975.1 uncultured Actinomycetota bacterium | reverse complement strand
TGCTGGGCTGCGGCCGTGGCCGCTCCGACTACGCGCTGGACCGACTGGGATCTCGCCGGCCACCAGGTCGTCACCCACCAGGTCGACGGGCACCGCGCCCCGGTGGCGGGCACCAATTTTGTCGACGGCCACGAGGTGCCGGTGCCGCACTTCGGGCTGGTCCTGACTGTGGACGACTTCCAGGCGCTGGCGCAGCGACTCATCGCGGCGGGCACCGACTTCGTCATCGAGCCCTACGTCCGATTCGCCGGCGAACCCGGCGAGCAGTGGACCATGTTCTTCCTCGACCCGTCGGGAAACGCGCTGGAATTCAAGGCGTTTTGACATGAACCAACTGTTCGCGGTCTGACCGCGCCACGGCGACAATCGTGAGCCCACATGTCCGCCGACCGCGATGATCACACCGGAGCCGGTGAGCTGGACCAAGAGTTCTTGTCCGAGGTGGGTGCGCGGATCCGCGCCCGCCGCACCCGGCGTGGGTTGACCGTGCAACAGCTGGCCGACCTCGCCCAGCTCAGTCGTCGACTTCTGACCCAGGTCGAGCTCGGTCAGGCGAACCCGAGCCTGGTCACCATCACCCGCATCGCCCGGCAACTCGGAGCAGACGCCAAGTTCTCCTGGGCCCCCCGCCGGAGGAATCGGCCATCGAGACGCGCACCCCGGGCGGCCACATCCTGGTCTGGTCCACCGTATCCGGCAGCACGGCCCACCTCCTTATCGCCACCGCCGGTGCTCGTGTCGCCGACCTGTGGCGGTGGCGTCTGGTTCCGGGCGACGTCTACACTGCCCGACCCGACCCGACCGGCTCGCAGGAGCTGTTCCACGTACTGGCCGGCACGCTCGTCCTGACTGCCGACGATGAACAGGTGCACCTGCCCGCCGGGTCCTCCGCTCGGCTGCGCAGCGACCGGCCGTACTCCTACGCCGCCGCCTCCGACAGCCCAGCGGAGTTCGTCCGCGCTGTCGCCCTCACCCGCTGACCCCACATCTGCCACACCCTCTGCTGCACTGCTCTTCTCACCGTCCACCTCCGATCTCACGACAAGGCACCCATGACCGCTCAGACCGAACCAACCCACCGCGTCTTCCTGATCGGCGCCGCCGGCGGCGTCGGACGCCGCCTGACTGCCCTGTTGACCGCCGACGGCCACCGGGTGTCGGGCATGCACCGGACGGGTGGCCAGGACGACGTGATCCGCGCCGCCGGCGGCGACCCCGTGGTCGGTGATCTCATCTCCGACGGCGCCGATGTGCTGGCCTCCCGGATGGCCGGGCACGACGCGGTGGTGTTCAGCGCCGGCGCGCACGGCACCGGAGCCGATTATGACCACCGCCATCGATGGACAAGGCCTCGTCAAAGCAGTCGACGCCGCCGGCAGAGCCGGTATCACCAGGTTCCTACTGGTCTCGGTCTTCATGGACGCACTCCGCGACGGCCCCCGATCGGACGGGTTCGAGCACTACATGGCGATCAAGCGCGCCGCCGACGTGCATCTCGCCGCCACCGACCTCGACTGGTTGATCATCCGACCCGGCACCCTCCTCGACGAGCCCGGCACCGGGCTCGTCACCGCCGGGCCCGCCGTCACTTATGGCTCGATCAGCCGCGGCGACGTCGCCGCGTTCATCGCCGCCGCCCTGTTCGAGCCGGGATTAAACAGGACTGCCATCGAGATCACCTGCGGCGACCGGCCGATCCGCGCCGCCGTCGATCACCTTCGACACCGGCCCGGCAGGTCCTGACGCCGCGGCCCGCGACCGAGCCTCGTCGGCGGCGACCGGCTGATTCCGCCCGCCGAATCATCGCCAGCGCGTCGGGCCGCTCAACGGACACCCTGCCCGGGGTTCTCTCGGGTAGCAAGTTCGACGAGTTCCAGCAGGTGGCGGTAGGGCCGGCCGGTCGCACGGGTCATTCCGATTTCGCAGGTGCGGTTGACGGAGGCGTAGGCGTCGAACGAGCGGCCGTTGACTTCGGCGGCTTCGGCGCGGGTGGCGGAGGCGGTGAGTTCGGGGTGCAGCAGGCCGCGGTCCCCGGCGAATGCGCAGCATTGCCAGTCCTGGGGGACGACGACGTCGTCGGCGACTGCGCGCGCGAGCTGCAACACTGCGTCGTCGATCTGCAGCCGCCGGGAGGAGCAGGTGGGATGCAGTGCGAGTGATCCCTGCCTGCGGGTCACCGTCAGACCGGGCAGGATGTGGTGTGCGACGAACGGGACGGCGTCGAGCACCGTGATGTCCGGGCCTGCGGTGGCGAGAAGTCGCTCGAACCCTTCGGTGCAGGACGCTGCGTCGGTCACCACCGGCAGCCGGCCGCCGTCGGTGGCTGCTTCGAGCGTGGCCCGAACGCGGCGTTGCATGCTGTCGAAGCCGGTCCTCATGCCCTTGGAGGACCAGGGCGTTCCGCAGCAGAGGCCGGCTACGCCGTCAGGCGTGTGCAGTGTGATTCCCGCCCGGGCCGCGAGGGCGCGGACGGCTTCGAGAACTCCGGATCCGCCGTCTGCAGGGGCGAACAGGGTGTTCAGGCACGAGGGGACGTACACGGCATCGGCGATCGCGGTCGGGTCTGGTCGTCGACGTCGCCCACCCGCGGGTACGTCACGTCGCCACTGCGGCAGCAGGTCGTGGTCGACGACGGCACGAAATGCGTCGCCGACGCGTTCGACGATCGGCGCCGGGGCCATTGCCGCGACGTCCAAAGCCCGACTCATGACCGCGGTAACCGGGTCCCACGCCTTCGCGGCACCGGACCACAGCGCCCGCGACGGCCGTGTCGCCGCTTCGGCCCGGAGCCGTTTGGTGAGATCACCGGTATTGATGAGAACGGGACATGCGGTGGCGCACATACCGTCCACCGCGCAGGTGTCCACCGCGTCGTACTGGTACTCGGCCCGCAGAGTCGCGAGAAGACTGTGATCGCCGACCTTTTCAGCAGCGGCCATCTCACGTCGGAGCACGATTCGTTGCCGGGGTGTGGTTGTCAGGTCGCGGCTGGGGCACACCGGTTCGCAGTACCCGCATTCCACGCACCGGTCGACCTCCGGCTCCACGGTGTCCACGACCTTGAGATCGCGCAGATGCAGGGCGTCATCCTCGGTGAGGATGACGCCCGGGTTGAGGACGCCGGCTGGATCGCACAATCGCTTGAGTACGACCATGACGTCGTAGAGCTCGTCACCGTACTGTCGCCGGACGTAGGGGGCCATCACCCTGCCGGTGCCGTGTTCTGCCTTCAGCGTGCCCCCGCGGGTCAGGACGGCGTCGACGAGGTCCTCAGTGAACGCGGCGTAGCGGTCCGGCCGACCGGCCGTGAAGCGCTCGTTGAGCATGAAGTGCAGGTTGCCGTCCTTGGCGTGGCCGAAGATGACGCTGCGTTCGTAGCCGTGCCGGTCGAACAACGAGGCGAGGTCCACGCACAGCGAGGCGAGGTCAGCCACCGGTACCGCGACGTCCTCGAGCAGCGCGGTGGTTCCCGAGGGTCTGGCGCCGGCGACCGTGGCGTACAGCCCTTTGCGGATGTGCCACAGCGCTGCGCGCCCGGCGGGGTCGGCGCTGAGCTGGGCGGGTGTCGCTGTGGGGAGGTCGGCGAAGACCCGCCCGGCCGCCCGGGTCGCGTCGGCGAGCCGTTCGGTGTCGCTGTCCTGCCACTCGACCAGTAGGGCGGCGTGAGCTCGGACTTGGAGTGCCCGCAGCGCCGGATCTGCTGCCGGGTCGGTCTGGGCGACCCGCAGCGATTCAGCGTCGAGGAGTTCGATGGCGGCCGGTGATGCGTCGACCAAGGCCGACATCGAGGCCATCGCCTCGGCGAGCGACTCGAAGACGACGAGGCCGGTGGAGGCGAGCGGGTGCGCGGGCACGGTGCGGAAGGTCGCTTCGGCGATGAACGCCAGCGTTCCCTCGCTGCCCACCACCAGCGCGGTGAGTAGACGGGCGGGTGTGTCGTGGTCAAGGAAGGCGTTCAGTCCGTAGCCCATGGTGTTCTTCATCGAGAACTGATGTCGCAGGGTTGCAACGGATGCGGCGTTGGATCGGACACGGTCGCGCAGGCGTTCGAGCCCGGCGACCAGCACCGGCTCGGTGGCGGCCAGACGGGCGTCGGCGTCCGGGGCGCCGGTGTCGATGACGGTGCCGCTGGGCATCACCAGGACGGCGGATTCGAGCGTGGCGTAGGCGTTGAACCGGGTGCCGCAGGTCATTCCGGAGGAATTGTTGGCGACCACTCCCCCGACCGTGCACGCCGATTCGCTGGCCGGGTCGGGGCCGAGCTTGCGGCCGTACCCGGTCAGCCGGGCGTTCACCTGACGGAGCGTGACGCCGGGCTGGACGCGCACCCGCGCACCGTCGTCGAGCACTTGCACGTCGCGAAAGTGTCGCCGGGTGTCGACGAGCACACCGGCGGTACCGGCCTGCCCGGACAGGCTCGTGCCACCTGACCGGAAGGTCAGATGCGCACCCATCCGCCGGGCGGTCTGAAGCAGCGCGGCGACCTGTGCGGCGCCGTCGGGTACGACGACGGCTTGCGGGGTGAGGAGGTAGTGGGAGGCGTCGTGGGCGTAGCCGAGCCGGTCCGTTGCTCGGCTACGCACGGCGCCGGGGAGGGTTTCTTCGAGGGCGGCGAGCAGGGCGTCGTCGGGTGCGGCGAGCCGCGAGCCGGCGTCAGTGCGATTCACGCGACACCTGGTGGCCGCTCGAGCCGACAAGGAAATCGAGGTCGGCCCCGGTGTCGGCCTGCAGGACGTGGTCGACGTAGAGCCGCTCCCAGCCGCGCTTCGGGCTGGCGTAGGCGGCGGCGGCCTCGGCGCTCGGTCCGCGGGTGGCCAGTTCGTCGTCGGGCACGTCGAGGGTGAGGCGCCGCCCGGGCACGTCGAGTTCGATCCAGTCTCCGTTACGCACCAGTGACAGTGGGCCGCCGGCTGCGGCTTCCGGGGCGACGTGCAACACGACGGTGCCGTAGGCGGTTCCGCTCATGCGGCCGTCGCAGATGCGCACCACATCACGGATCCCGGTGGCGAGCAGCTTCTTCGGCAGCGGCATGTTGGACACCTCCGGCATGCCCGGGTAACCCTTCGGCCCGCAGCCTCGGAGCACCATGACGGAATCAGCGTCGATGCCGAGGTCGGGATCGTCGATGCGGGCGTGGAAGTCCTCGATGCTGTCGAAGACCACCGCCCGTCCCCGGTGTCGTAGCAGATGGGCGGAGGCGGCCGCGGGTTTGATGACGGCTCCGGACGGGGCGAGATTGCCTCGGAGGACGGCGATCCCGCCCTCCGGCAGCATTGGCGCCGCGCGGGTCCGGATGACCTCGGGGTCCCAGATGGTCGCGTCGTCGAGATAGTCGACGAGCGGTTTGCCGGTGACTGTGAGGGCCGTGGGGTCGAGCAGGTCGCGGACCTCGCGCAGGACGGCGAGGAACCCGCCGGCACGCTGCAGGTCGTCCATCAGGAAGCGGCCTGCCGGGGCCAGGTCGACGAGCAGCGGAACGCGGGATCCGATGCGGTCGAAATCGTCCAGGGTGAGGTCGATGCCCAGTCGGCCGGCGATGGCGAGCAGGTGCACGACGGCGTTGGTGGAGCCGCCGATGGCAGCCAGCGCGACGATCGCGTTGTGGAACGACGCTCGGGTGAGCAGGTCGCTGGGCCGTCGGCCCTCGGCGACGAGCTCCACGGCGAGACGCCCGGTGTTGTGAGCGGCCTCGAGGAGTCGGCTGTCCGGTGCGGGGGTCCCGGCGACACCGGGGATGACGGTTCCCAGGGCTTCGGCGAGCAGGCCCATGGTGGAGGCCGTGCCCATGGTGTTGCAGTGGCCCTTGCTGCGGATGGTCGACGACTCCGATGTGAGGAAATCAGCCTGTGAAAGCGTGCCCGCGCGGACCTCCTCGGACAGTCGCCACACATCGGTGCCGCACCCGAGCGGCACCCCGCGGAAGGTACCGGTGAGCATCGGACCACCGGGGATCACCACCGCCGGCAGGTCCACCGACGCAGCCGCCATCAATAGCGAGGGGATGGTCTTGTCGCAACCTCCGAGCAGCACCACGCCGTCGATCGGGTTGGCTCGAAGCATCTCTTCGGTGGCCATCGCGGCCATGTTGCGCCACAGCATCGCGGTCGGCCGGACCTGGGTTTCGCCCAGCGACACGACCGGCAGCTCCAGCGGTATGCCGCCGGCCTCGTAGACGCCGTTGCGGACGGACGCGGCCACTTCGGTCAGGTGGCTGTTGCACGGCGTCAGATCGGAAGCGGTGTTGGCGATGGCGATCTGGGGCCTGCCGTCGAAGGCCGATCCGGGTACTCCGCGCCGCATCCACGCCCGGTGGATGTAGGCGTTGCGGTCCTGGCCGGAGTACCACGCGTCGCTGCGTAGCCGTGTTGCCATCGCTGATTCCGATCATTAGAACGTCTTACCGGTGAATGGAATGTTGGCAGCGTAGCCGATGATATGAGTGCTGGGAAGGCCCGGAGTGGCGGCAACTGCGGAGTTCGCTAGACGACGCTCAGGAACTGTCCTTGCCGGAGACGATGGCGATGACCAGGTCGACCTGCCGTATCAATTCCGCCAGCGGGGTCCGGTATGCCAACGCCGAAACGCTGACCGCACCCTCATTTCCGGCCGGCAGGGCGAGCTTCGCCGGCACCGCCACACAGTTGATGCCGAGCTCGTTCTCCTGGTCGTCAAGGGCGTAGCCCTGTCCACGGATGCTCGCAAGCTCCGCGACGAACGCCTCGGGGTCGACGATGGTGTGCGGAGTGCGGGCCGTGAGTACACGCCCGGCGAGCCACCGACGAACGGCGTCGTCGTCGACCAACCGGCGGGCCAGCAGCAACTTCCCCACACCGGTGCGGTAGGCGGGATTGCGGCCGCCGATAGTCGAGGTGAGTCGAACTGCTCCGACCGGCGGGTCGACCTTCGCCCGGTACACGACCTCGTCACCGTCGAGAACGGCGTAGTGGGTGGTTTCGCCCATTCGCTCCGCGAGCGACCGCAGCGCGGGCAGTATCCGCACATTGTCGGGACGCGCGTCATGGTGGACGAAGGCCAACCGTAAGAACTCGTCACCGAGGGCGTAATGTCCCACACCCTGCTTAGCGGCCAGACCAGCCCGGACCAGTGATGCCAGCGCCCGATGCACCGTGGTCTTCGGACTGGCCACCACGCGGGCGAGCTCATCGAGGCCGACGCCACCCGGAAAGCCGGCCAGGGCGACCAGAACTGCCAGGACACGGTCGGCCCCGACGACACGGTCGGCAGCAGGCCCGTCGGGTTGATCAGTCATGAGGCGCACTCTACGTCGATTCCGCAATTTGGAATGCTATGCCATCTGCCGTCCATACGGTACATTCACTGGGCGGAATGTCGTTCCGATAGTTGAAACCAGCACATGCGCAGTTCAGGTACGACGCTCCTGATCTGCTGTAGGCCGGCTCGGCCCGATCCGCTGTCGACCGACAGCGCCGACTTCTGGAGAACACGTGAAGCTGATGCGACTGGGCGCTCCCGGCGCCGAGAAACCCGCGGTGCGGATTGACGAAACGAGCTACATCGACGTCTCTGACGAGGTGAGCGACTTCGACGAGCGCTTCTTCGGATCCGGCGGGCTGGATCGGCTCCGCCCGTTGGTGGACACCCGCGCCGCGGCTGGTGAGATTCGACTTTTCGCCGGCGAACGTATCGGGGCGCCCATCGCGCGTCCTCACCAGATTGTGTGCATCGGGCTGAACTACTCCGACCACGCCGCCGAAACCGGCCAGGCAGTCCCGGTCGAGCCCATCCTGTTCACCAAGTCACCCAACACGCTCATCGGTCCGTACGACGACGTCCGCCTTCCCCGCGGCGCGACGAAACCGGACTGGGAGGTGGAGCTGGGCATCGTGATCGGCCGGCGCACCAGCTACCTCGACTCGGTGGCGGACGCCCGTGACGCCGTGGCCGGGTTCCTGGTGGTCAACGACGTCAGCGAGCGCGCGTTCCAACTGGAGCGGGGCGGCCAGTGGTCCAAGGGCAAGTCCGCGGAGACCTTCAATCCGGCGGGCCCGTGGCTGGCCACGAAAGACGAGATCACCGACGTCCTGGACCTGGACATGTGGCTGGACGTCAACGGGCGACGACGCCAGACCGGCTCCACGTCGACGATGATCTTCGATCCCTGGACGATCGTGCACTACCTGAGCCAGTTCATGGTGCTCGAGCCCGGCGACCTGATCAACACGGGCACTCCCCCCGGGGTCGGGATGGGCTCCACCCCGCCGGTGTGGCTGCAGGCCGGCGACGTCATGGAGCTCGGCATCGCCGGGCTCGGCGACCAGCGCCAGCACGTGGTCGGGCCGCGCTGATGCGGGCCTTCGTCATCACTGCACCCGGCCACGGCGAGGTGCAGTACGTACCCGAGCCGGCCGCGGCGGCGGGGCAGGTCATCGTCGACGTCGAGCGCGCCGGAGTCTGCGGTACCGACGCCGAGCTGTTCTCCGGGCAGATGGCCTACTTCGACACCGGGGAGGCGCAGTACCCGGTCCGGATCGGACACGAGTGGTGCGGGCGCGTCAGCTCCGTCGGTGACGGTGTCGACCCCGGCTGGGTCGGGCGACGCGTCACCGGCGACACCATGCTCGGGTGCGGTCACTGCGTGCGGTGCGCGTCGGGACGTCATCACCTCTGCGCCGACAGGTACGAGATCGGTGTCCGCAACGGCTGGCCCGGCGCGCTCGCCGAGCGGCTGCCCGTTCCCGTGACTGCCCTGGCGGCTCTGCCCGACGCCGTCGACGAGGCCCTGGGTGCGCTCGTCGAACCCGGCGGCAACGCGCTGCGCAGCGTTCAGGGCGCCGCCCTGGACAGCGGCGACCGCGTCCTCGTTCTCGGCGCCGGCACCATCGGTCTGCTGGTCGCGCAGATGGCCCGCGCCGGCGGCGCCGACGTTCACCTTCTCGGCCGCAGCGACCGCTCGCGTCGGTTTGCGGCCTCGCTGGGCTTCGACAAGGTCTGGACCGCGGACTCCCTCGACCGCACACTGGTCTTCGACGCGGTCGTCGATGCGTCCAACGACGCCGGGATGCCCGCCCTGGCAACCGATCTCGTGACCCCCGGCGGCCGAGTCGTGCTCGTCGGGCTGTCCGGCGAGCCGAGCCTGGTCGACACCCGCCGCCTCGCCCTCAATGACGTCACCGCTGTCGGTGTCCTGGGTGCCTCCAGCGGCATCGAGGGCACCGTCGACCTGTACGCCCGCGGCGCCGTGGATCCGCGCCCGCTGGTCTCGGCCGTCGTGGGCCTGGACCAGGTGGCTGAGGTACTGGCCGGCGGTCGTCCCGACGGCGCCGGGCCCGGCCCGAAGATCCACGTCGACCCCCGCCTCTGACTCCCCGACCCGCCCACCGCCAAGGAGCTCCCCATGCACGCCCTCGTTCTTCAGGAATTCGGCACCATGACCGTGCAGGAGCGCCCGGATCCGGCCGCCGGCCCGGGTGAGGTCGTCGTACGCGTCCTGTCCACCGGCATCTGCGGATCTGATTTACACGGATACACCGGCCGCAACGGGCGACGCGTGCCGGGCCAGATCATGGGCCACGAGACCGTCGGAAGAGTGGCAGCCCTCGGCCCGGATGTCGACGGACCCCCTGTCGGCACACTGGTAACGGTCAACCCCGTCGTCGTTCCCGCGGCCGACGCGGCTGCCTGGGCTGGGCGTGAACACCACCACCCGGACAAGTACGTCATCGGCGTCCGACCGGATCTCGCCGCCGCGTTCGCCCAGTTGATCGTCGTCCCCGCCCGCAACATCGTGATGCTGCCCGACGCGATGCCGGTCGAGCACGGTGCGCTGGTGGAACCTGTGGCCGTCGCGGTTCACGCTCTGCGGCGCGTGGGCGCGGCCGGAGCCCGCACCGCCGTCGTCATCGGCGGTGGGCCGATCGGCCAGTCGCTGGTCCTCGCGCTCACTCGGGCCGGGGTGCCACGGGTGCTGGTCAGCGAGGTCGATCCGACGCGGCGGGATCTCCTGGTGCAGCTCGGCGCCACCGTGCTCGATCCGACCGCGGGGCCGATTCCCGAGCAGGTTCAGTCGGCGCTCGGTGAGCTTGCCGATGTCGCCTTCGACGCCGTGGGGCTGTCCCCCACCGTTGCGGACGCCCTGAGCTCCACCCGGCTGGGCGGCGCAGTCTGTCTCGTCGGTATGGGGGCCCCACGGCTGGAGCTCGACGCTTTCACCGTGAGCACCATGGAACGTTCCGTCGTGGGCAGCTTCACCTACTCCGCCGACGACTTCCGTGACGCAGTCGACCTTGTCGCGGGCGCACCAGAAATAGCCTCTGCACTGATCAGCCGCGTAGTGGCCCTCAGTGACGCTCCGAACGCGTTCGCTGCCCTCGCCGCCGGTGACGGCACACCCGGGAAGGTGCTCGTCCGACTGACGGATGACTGACGTAGCTGCCGATCACCTCGTCCTTGACGGTGGCTTGAGAAGGTGTCACTTCGCGCTGTCGTCGGCGACGAGCGTGGTGTGAACGGGAGTGTCGAGACAGCGGTCGCTTCCCACCACACGCGTCGGCCCGGTCACCTCGATCGCGATGCGATACGGAAGGTCCGCTGCCGATGTGCCCACCATCAGCTCGACAAGACCGGCCTCGACGATGCGGCGAAGATCAGGTAGCGGGTAGGAGAACCGGTCCGCGTGGATGCTGAAGCTCACGTCGGCCCTTTGACCCGGCTGCAGGGAGACTCTCGCGAACCCGATGAGCTGTAGGAGAGGCCGAACAACCTGCGCCACCGGATCGCGCAGGTAGACCTGCACGACTTCGTCGCCGGACCTTGATCCGACGTTGCGGACCTGAACGGTCAGGGTGAGCTGGCCCCGGGTGGTGACGGAAGTAGTGCCGACGGTTGCCGCATCGAGCGCGAAGCGCGTGTAGGAACCTCCGTGGCCGAATGGGAACTGCGGTGACACCTGCAGCGCCGATACGAAACTGTCCTGGCCGCTGAGCTGTGGCTGCAGGTAGCTGCTGACTTGGGTGGCAGTCCGCGGAATCTGCACCGGAAGCCTGCCACCGGGATTCACCCGGCCCGAGAGAACCCCGGCCAGGGCGACTCCCCCTTCGACGCCGGGCAGGAAAGCCTGGACCAGGCCCGCAGAGTGTTCCGCGATCCGGCCGAGCGCGTACGGCCGCCCGGACACGACGACGACGACGACCGGCGTGCCGGTGGCGAAAAGTACGTCCAACAAGGCGCTTTGGACACCGGGCAGCTCGAGATCCTCGGCATCGCAGCCCTCGCCGGTCGAGCCTTTCCCGAACATGCCCGCACGGTCCCCGACGAACGCCACGCAGACATCCGCTGACTCGGCTGCCTCGACAGCCTCGCGGAAACCGCCGCGATCGGATCCTAGAACGGCGCACCCCTGCGTATAGCGGATCTCCGCCGTCGGGAGTTCAGCGCGCAGCGCTTCCAGCGGCGTCACGACCGGGATACCGAGCGGCAGCTGGGGATAGCGAGGAAGGACGTGATTGGGGAACGCGTAGCAGCCGAGAAGTGTGTTCGGGTCATCCGCGCAGGGGCCGACGACGCAGATTCGCCCCGGCGCATTGCCGTCGGGGTCCAGCAGAGGCAACGAGGAGCCGACTTTCAGCAGCACGACGGACCGTTCCGCCAATTCCCGCGCCACCTGTCGGTTCGCAGCAGAATCCAGGTCGCCTTCATGTTCCGGCGCAATGGAACTTTCGGGGGTCCACCCGTCATCCAGGAGGCCGAGTTCTATCTTCTGCCTCAATACTCGGCGTACCGCGCGGTCGATCAGGGCGACGTCCACGTCGCCCTGATCCACCTGTTCGAACAGCGGCCGGCCGAAGCAGACGGTGTCGGGCAGTTCGACATCCAGACCCGCGGTCAGGGCCTGGCGCGCCGCCTCCGCGGGTGAGGCTGCGGTTCCGTGCGCGGTCTCGAGCATCGACACCGATCCGTAATCGGCGACAACGGTGCCGCCGAAGCCCCACTGGGTTCGCAGGACGTCGGTCAACAGCCACGGGTCCGCTGCGCACGGCACGCCGTCGATGTCGGTGTAGCTGTTCATCACCGACCGGGCGCCGCCCCGAACCACGGCCGCCTCGAAAGGAGGCAGGAACACCTCGACCATCTCCCGTCGGCCCATGGACACCGGCGCCATGTTGCGGGCGTTCCGGGACGCCGAATAGCCGACGAAGTGTTTGAGGGTGGCCACCAACCCGGTGGACTCCAGCCCTTCGACATAGGAACACCCGATCGTGGCCACGAGATAGGGGTCTTCTGAGATGCATTCCTCGACGCGTCCCCACCGGTAGTCGCGAACGACGTCGAGCACAGGTGCCAGGCCCTGGTGAATTCCGAGGCCGGTCATGTCCCGGCCGATGGACGCCGCCATGCGGCGCACCAGAGGGGGGTCGAACGTAGCTCCCCAGGCCAGGGGGCACGGGTAGACAGTTGCGCCGTAGGCGGTGAAGCCGGTGAGGCACTCCTCATGAACAAGAGCCGGGATACCCAACCGTGACGCTGAAATGACCGCGCGTTGTCGGCGGATCAGCGCGGCCGCTCCCTCGGCCGCGGATACCGGAAAGCTTCCGTAGACGCGGGTGAGTTGACCCAGACCGTGCGGATGCGTCGTTGCCAGGTCCGCAACCGAGTCCGCTGATGCCATCGCCGAAACGGGAGCGACGTGATGCTCGGAGACGTCGCCGCTCGCCGCTTCCCACTCATGGTCGAAGACCCAGCGACTGCCGAGCTGTGCGACTTTCTCTTCCAGAGTCATTGCCGCCAAAAGATCGTCGGTCCGAGCGTCGGTCGGGATTGCGGGATCGCCCCAGGCAGGCTGCAGGGGGGGCGGTTGGTCATTGGTGGTCCCTTCGTGGCTTTGGAGCGGCGACGTTTCGAGGCGGCCGGCGAACTATTTCTGGCTCAGCCCGCGGGCGTGACCACGATCTGGACCCGGTCGAGGTTCTGCGCCAGCGCGAAACGGGCCGTGGTGTCGCCGTCGCGCTCTGCTGACACGCGAAGCGCCACCAGGTATGTGCCCGGCTGATCGAACGTCGCGGTGGTCTGGAGCGTGATGACCTTCCCGGGCCGGGCGAGCGGGGCGTCGGTGTAAACGCCGCCCCCACTGAGGTCCCATTCCGCCTTGACGATCTCACCCGCGCCGGGGGGCACCTGGGCCTTGGCCTTGAGCGTGACCTCTTGGCCGACCTTCACCTGGACGATCTTCTTGCCTTTCGAGGTGAGGTCAACGGTGGGTTGGATGCCGCGACGGGAAGCTGCGTTGTCCGGCACGACGATCTGAGCGCCGATGACGTCGTACTTGGTGGACGCCGGGGGCGTCACGCCGGACTCGACCCACGCCGCTTCGTCCCGGAGCGCCTGCTCGGCCATTCCGTACCAGTTGACGAGGAGTTTGGCGCGCTCTCCGGTCACCGGCGCATCCTGATGGTCCGCGTGGTCGTTGTAGTAGATCCGGTAGGTATCTGCCGCGGCGCTGCCCAAGCTCGCCTCGACACGCTTGCGGTACCAGTCGGCGTGCCACGGCAGCGCATCGGTGTCGTAAAGGTTGTCCAACACAATGACTTTCCCGTTGACCGAGCCGTCGAAAGCCGTGAAGCCGGAGACGGCGCCGGAGAACGGAGCGGGACTCACAGGCCGCTGCGGGTAGAGCGGCGTGCCGTCGGCCTTGCGGAACTGGTCGAGTCCGATCCACCCCTCGGCGGCGGCCGGGAGAAGGTAGCGGTAGTAAAACCGATTTGCGATGTTCCAGCGGTTCGCAGTGGTGTCGCCCGCCTGGGCCAGTTTGGCTCGGACACGCTCGCCCAGCGCGGACTGCTCCGTGCCGAGGTAGCCGGCCGCGTTCCAGAAGTCGTTGACGTAAGTGGGATCGTTCGCGAGCGGGGCGCTTTGGTCGAGCCCGCCAGCCTGGAACTCAGTACGGCCCAGTAGGTAGTCGGGGTACTCCCAGGCCCTCCAGGGGATGCCCAGAGCATGCACCTCTTTCAGCACGGCCCGCTGGGCCTCGTCGAGGCCGGCGTACGGGTCACCGCTGCCGCCCGGCAACAGTGCAGCCCGGATTTGTTTGGCCTTGTCACCGAGAATGAGCTGGGCGGCAGCACGACCGAGGAAGTTGTATTGCGTCGGCTGGGGCACCGCTTGCACTAACGGCACAAACCCCTCCCACACCCCGGTGGTGTTCTCGGCGGCACCGATGGTTTGGAAGGAGCCACCACTAGGCCCGTAGAGGTAGCCGTAAATGCGTCGGTTGCTGCCGTAGTACTGAGCCGCCACCGTTTCCGCGAACTTCGCGGCGGCGGCCGCGTGCCGGTAACCCAGCGAAACGAACGTGTTTCCCGCCTGCACCGCGTACCCGCCGCTGGACAGCGCGAAACCGATGGCCCGGTCATCCGCCAGGGAGGTGGCCTGCTGGCCCGGGAAGGCAATGGGGTAGGTGTATTGAAAGAACCGTCCCTTCCACTGCGCCTTGTCTGGCTGCGCGTGCAGGTAGATGTTGAACTGGATATTGGTGCCCTCGAAATGGCCCCTGACGCGGTGATGTCGTACGGGGGCCGTTTCGTCGGTCTCACTGTCGATGACGGGCGTGCTGAAGGTCGGGTCGAGGCAGTCGGCGGTGACCTGCATGGCCTGTCCGACGGTGCTGCACTCAGCAGGGGCAGCCTGTGCGGGGGCTGCTGTGCTGAGCCCGGTCCCGAGCAGCAACGTTGCTGTGAGGGCGGCAATTCCGCCCCGGCGGGCGAGGATGGAATACATGGTCATAGCCTTCCTTCGTAGGGTTCGACAATGCCTGATGGAGAATCTGCGTTTTCGCGGCACACACGGGGATCACCTGCTGTCGGTAGCGGCATAACGGATTGCCTTCACGTGAGAGCCGCCCGTCGACGAGGCCAGGGCGAGCATGCGCCCGGTGAATCCGGCGGCGACTTCGGTCGACAGGTAACGGCCGTCGAGGCGAGCGAGCGGGTAGTTGCCATCAGCGTCGTGCGCTGACAAGACGATGTCGTCGGGACCGCCGGTGCCCAACGGCACGGGCGCAGATGCGGCGGGCACGCACTGAATCCGTAGGACGATCTTGCCCATTCGCACCGGCTGAGGTTCGAACTCGTGGGTGATGCCGCCGACAACTGTGACGGCCCGAACGGAGCCTCGCTCGAGAACCACTCCATACCAATGCCTGTCATCGGAGCGCAGCAGTAACCTCCCTGCTGTCTCGACGGTGGCTTCGGCTGTCCATTGGTGGTCGCGGACTCTGGCACAGAGCAGTCCTGGCGAGCCGTCGGGTCGGGGCTGGATCACCACTCCGCCGTCCTTGCCCCGGGCGGCAATCGCCTGCGGCTCGCCGCCGGGGACCACCCACCGATCGTGCAATCGCTCGGTGAAGTCGTCGGTGAAATCGGTGACAGATTCGACAGTCTCGTATCGGTGTTCGTCAAAGACAGGCCAGCTGTCGACCCAGTTGATGCCGGCGAGGAACGTCTCCCGGCCGAGGACGTGGTAGCCGGGGGTGGATCCACGCGGCCGCGCCCCGAGATACACCGCCGCCCAGTCGCCGTTGTCGGTTTCGACGAGGTCTGCGTGTCCGATGTTCTGGACAGGATGAATGGTGCTGCGATGGGTGAAAACGGGGTTGGCGGGGCATGACTCGAATGGACCGTAGGGTGCGTGGCTCCGGGCAATCGTGACGCAATGTCCCCGTTCGGTGCCACCCTCGGCGAGCACCAGGAACCAATAGGCACCTACGCGATAGAGGTGTGGGCCCTCAGCGGCGGCGAGACCGCTGCCCTGCCACACCGGATACGGAACGCCGGTCACGGTGCCTGTCGCAAGGTCGATCGGGACTTGCAGAATCTGTTGTGGTTCCTCCGTGAACGTCAACGCGTTCCACGTCAGGTAGCACTGTCCGTCCTCGTCCCAGCAAATGTCCGGGTCAATGCCTACCGCGCCCGCAACGTGGATGGGCTCGCTCCACGGCCCGGTCGGATCATCCGCGTGAACGATCAGCTGCCCGCCACCGAAGTCGCTGACGTTGGTGGTGATGAACCAGAATCGGCCATCGTGGTGACGGAGCGTTCCGGCGTAGATTCCCGCGGAATCCCGCCCGTCGCCGGTACGGAACTGGCTGCGGCGATTGAGGATGTTCCCGATCTGGGACCAGGAGATCAGGTCGCGGCTGTGGAAGATGGGGGCTCCGGGGAAGTACTCGAAGCTGGAGTTCACCAGATAGTAGTCAGACCCGACGCGGCAGACGGTCGGGTCCGGATGGAAGCCGGATAACACCGGATGGTGCGCAGCGGACCGGCGTCGCGTTCCCTGGTCGTCGCCTGAGTCGGCGATGCGGGGCAGCAGGGTCTCAGACATCGCGGGCGCACGTACATCAGCGTGGAGGTGGTCTCGGGCTGTGGTCACTGTCGAGTCCTGTTCGTGGAGTGTGTGATGCCGCGGTGCACCGTCAGCGTTTGCCAGACCACTGCGCACGTTGACGAGTGGGACGTGCCAGTACCACCGCGGCGGTGTCGAAACCGCCTGCCGTTACGCGATCAGAGCTGTCGTGCTTCCGCCGCCAGCGCCAGCCGCTTCGCTCGGCGGACCCGCTGCATGGGCGGGTCGGCGACCGGCGCCGCCATCTGCAACTTGCGTGTGTAGGGATGGCTCGGATTGGTGGACACCTTGTCGGCCAGGTCCATTTCGACGATGCGCCCTTGGTTCAGCACGGCAATGCGGTCACTGACCTCGTGAACCACGCCAAGATCGTGACTGATGAACAGGTACGCCACCCCGGTTTCCTTTTGCAGGTCGGACAGCAACGTGAGCACCCGGGCCTGCGTGGTGACGTCGAGCGCGCTCGTAGGTTCGTCGCAGACGATGACCGAAGGCCGAAGTGCCAACGCCCGTGCGATCGCCACCCGCTGCCGTTGACCGCCGGAGAATTCACGCGGATATCGACGGTATGCGTCGGCGGGTAGCCCGACGGCATCCAGCAGCTCGCGGACCCGGGTGCGACCGTCGGCGATACCGGCAGCAGCAAGGGGTTCCACCAAGATGTCTTCGACGGTCATCGCGGGGTTCAGCGACGAGTACGGATCTTGGAAGACAACCTGGATCTCCTTGGCCACATCGCGACGCCGGCGCCGCGGTA
>CAWGUZ010000004.1:0-29373 GCA_963825975.1 uncultured Actinomycetota bacterium | reverse complement strand
GAAGTCCTGAAATTTCATCGGGTCGCGCATGAAGAAGATCGGTGTGTTGTTGCCGACCATGTCGTAGTTGCCCTGTGCGGTGTAGAACTTCAGCGCGAAGCCGCGCGGGTCGCGCCAGGTGTCGGGGGAACCCTGCTCGCCGGCCACGGTGGAGAACCGGGCCAGCATCTGGGTGCTTCTGCCCGGCTGCAGGAAATCGGCCTTGGTGTATCGGCTGACGTCGTGCTCGATGATCAACTCTCCGAACGCGCCCGCGCCCTTGGCGTGCACCACGCGCTCCGGCACGCGCTCGCGGTTGAACTGGGCCATCTTCTCGAGCAGGTAGTGGTCGTGCAGCAGGATCGGTCCCCCGGCGCCTTGGGTGAGCGAGAACTCGTCGCTCTCTACCGGCGCCCCGCCGTTGGTGGTGGTTGTCGGTGTGGTGCCAGTCGCTGCGTGGTCGGTGTTGCTCGTCGTCATGCGTCCGCCTCCTGATCCCGGGTCTGCCGCCCGCCACAGTACGACTCGAGCCTGACAGAGACCGGGCAGTCCAGGCAGAATCGTGTGGCGCGCAACGACAAGAGCGGTACCCGAAACGATGCTCGGGTACCGCTCTTTCGGTGGAGGTGGCGGGAATCGAACCCGCGTCCAACGTTGCTTTGTGAGGACTTCTACGTGCGTAGTTCGCTAGGTCGCTACTCGGCCCCACCAATCTTGCGAACTAGTTGGTGTGACGGGCCCAGTCACTGTTTGATGTCCCTGAAGCTCGCGTGACCCGAGCCATCGGTAATCCCCCTAGTCGACGCCAGGATCCGGGTCGGAGGAACACCCGGTCTGACGGATTCGCTACTCGCTCAGGCGGCGAGGGCGAAATCAGCGCGTTTTGAATCGGCGCTTATTTTTTTGCGACGGGTGGTTTACGAGCTCATCGTCGCCTTCCTCGGCACGCTTCTCCTCACTCGACATCCGCTGTCGAAGCCAATCACCCCCGAGTCGGAACTGCTGTCAAGATCTCGTGCGACGCCATGTCGGACGAGCCCTACCATCCTACGGACTCTTCAACGCCCGACGCCAGCCAAATGTTCCGGAAGCGGTGATCCGATCGTGCTCGATCCCGAACGACGCGGGCGCCAGATGTGGGACCGCTCTCGCCGGATCGTCGGTTTCAGCTCAGATTCGTGACAGGGCGGTTGGGGAGCGTCTCCGGCGCCCGAATCCACAGCGGTAGCGTTGCCGCCACCACGGCAGCGCCGACACCGAGGGCCAACGGGTATCCACCGTGATCGACCAGCAACCCGGCCACGATGGGACCGATCACCGCACCCACATCGCCTGCCATCTGATACGTCGCGAGGACTGATCCTCCAGACCGCTGGCCGATCACATCGGCCACCACGGCCTGCTGCGACGGGGTGATCAACCCCGACCCGATGCCGCCGATCAACGCCAAAACCATCAGCTGCCAGACGGCTGCGGTCACCCCGATCAGGCCGAGCGACGCCGCCGACAGGACGAGTCCGATCATCATCGGCGGGCGGCGACCCACGCTGTCGACCCACCGACCGGTCAATGTCAACACCGCCGCGTTTCCGACGGCGAACGCGGTCAACACGTAGCCGGCCACCGTGGGTGTGCTGCCCAGCACCTGCACGACGAATAGCGGAATGATCGCCATACGGATACCGAAAACCGACCATCCGACGGCGAAATTGGCCGACAGGACCGCCTGGAACTCCGGCAATCTGACCGTGTCCCGTAATCGCAGGGCCGGCGTGGAGCCGGTCAGCTTCGGGGGCGGCACCGAGCCGAGCAGGAAGCGGACCAGTGCCGCCGCCACCACCAACAGCGCCGCATAGCTCAGAAACGGCACCCGGATGGACCAGTTCACCAGCAGTCCGCCGATCAGCGGACCGGCGATGCTGCCGATCAGGAACCCCGACGCGTACATCGCCGACGCTCGGCCGCGCTGCTCGCCGGGTGTCACGCGAACCAGCAGGGCCAGGCTGGAGATGGTGAACATCGTCGATCCCAGTCCCCCGGCGGTGCGGGCGATGAGCAGACCGGAATAGCCGGGCGAGTAGGCGATCCCCACACTGGACGCGGCGACGATCAGCAGCCCGGTCAGGTACACCGGTCGTTCCGCCATCCGGCGCAGCAGCCGACCCGCGACCGGCGCGAAGATCAGCCGAGCGAAGGCGAAGGCGGAGATGATGATGCTGACAGCAGTCGTCGAGACGCCGAAACTTGCGGCGTAGGACGGCAGCACGGGCGAGATCAGGCCGAAGCCGATGGCCACCACGAATGCGGCCGCGACCAGCACCCAGACCTCACGCGGGAGGGGCTGCCGCGGGGTGCGACTAATCCATCCCCTTGAAGCGACGCCCGGCGACTTTCGCCAGTTCCCGAGTTGCATCACGCTTGGCGATGTCCTGCCGCTTGTCGTAGGTCTTCTTCCCGCGGGCCAACGCGAGTTCCACCTTGGCCTTACCGTCGGCGAAGTAAAGGCTGAGTGGAATCAGCGCGAAACCGTCCTCCCGCATGATGCCCGCCAACTTCGCGATCTCCTGCCGGTGCAGCAGCAACTTGCGCGCTCGACGCGGCTCATGGTTGGTCCACGTGCCCTGCAGGTACTCGTTGATGTGCACTCCGCGCAGCCACACCTCACCGTCGGCGAGGGTGGCGTACCCGTCTATCAGGGATGCGCGCCCGTCTCGCAGCGACTTGACTTCGGTGCCCTTCAGAACCATCCCGGCCTCGTAGGTGTCGATGATGGCGTAGTCGTGCCGCGCCTTGCGATTCGAGGCGATCAGCTTGCGTCCGGTTTCTTTAGGCATGGCGCTACCAGGCTAACGTCCGGCGGGCCCGCCGTCGCTCAGGTACGGACGTAAAGCCGCAGCGTCACGTAGGCGGAGATCGCGGCCAGGCCGGCGCCGACGACGCCCAGAATCGGCGTGATGTAGAAGAACGACGCCTGATCGATGGCCGGGATGATGCCCGCCTCGATCGGCGACGCCAGCGCCGTGTCGATGAAAAACACCTTGGCCGCAATCAGCCCGAGCACGGCGAGCAGCGCACCGATCACCCCGGCGACCACCGCTTCGACGATGAACGGAAGCTGGGTTCGCCATCGCGAGGCACCGACCAGGCGCATGATCTCGGTTTCGGTGCGGCGGGTGTAGGCCGCGATCTGCACCATGTTCGAGATCAACAGGAAGGCCGCGATCGCCTGCACGATCGACACCGCGATCGTCGCGTTGCGTAGGCCGTTGAGCAGCGAGAACAGGCGTTCCAGGAAAGCGGTCTGATCCGACACCGAATCCACCCCCGGCCGGCCGGTGTACTGCTGGCCGATCACCGCATACCGCTCGGGGTTCTTCAGGGTCACGTGGAACGACGCGGGCAGAGCGTCGACCGAAACGATGTCCAGCAGCTCCGGTTGCGCGGCGAACATCTGGTTGTAACGGTCGAATGCCTGCTGTTGCGACTCGTACCGAGCGTTCTCAACCTCGGGGTCGGCCTTGAGTTCCTTCAACAGGTCGGCGCAGACGGAGGCCGTGCAGTTCGGATCGGTCTTGGACTGGTCCGGCGTCAGGTAGATCGTCACCTCGACCTTGTTGCCGAAGATCTGCTTCATCTGGTCGGTCATGCGGGCGATGATCAGCCCACCGCCCAGCATTCCGAGCGAGATCGCGGTGGTCAGGATCATCGCGACCGTCATCGTGACGTTGCGGCGGAGCCCGGCGATCACCTCGCTCAACATCATTCCGGCTCGCATGCGTTCCTCCTGGTATGGATCGGCTGGTGTGGATCGGCTGGTGCGTCGACCGTTGAGGGTCGACGCCGGGTTGCGCCGATCAGCGCCCGACCCCGTAGACGCCGCGGGTCTCGTCCCGGACGACCTTGCCGGAATGGAGTTCGACCACCCGACGCCGCATCGAGTCGACGATGTGGTTGTCGTGGGTGGCCATCAGAATCGTGGTCCCCGTGCGGTTGATCCGTTCCAACAGCAGCATGATGTCGCCGCTGGTGTCCGGGTCGAGGTTGCCGGTTGGCTCATCGGCCAGGAGCAGCAGCGGCCGGTTCACGAACGCCCGTGCCAACGCCACCCGCTGCTGTTCGCCGCCGGACAACTCGTGCGGGAAGCGCTTCGCCTTGCCTTCGAGGTTGACCATCTCCAACACCTCGGGGACCACCTTGCGGATGTGCTGCCGCGACTTGCCGATAACCTCCAGGGCGAACCCGACATTGCCCTCGACCGTCTTGTTGGAGAGCAGTCGGAAGTCTTGGAAGACGCAGCCGAGGCTCCGGCGATGCGCCGCGATCTTCGACCGCCGGATCTTATTCAGATCGCTGCCCGCCACTTCGATCTCGCCGCTGGTGGGTGAATCCTCGCGGAGCAGCAGCCGCAGGAAGGTCGACTTCCCGGAACCCGACGGGCCGATGAGGAAGACGAAATCGCCCTTCTCCACGTCCACCGTGACGTCGTCCAGCGCCGGTCTGGTCGAGGTCTTGTAGGTCTTGGAGACGTGGGACATGTGGATCACACCGGGCGACTCTACCCGCGCAACCTTGGGAAACGTTCGCACGAGACCGCGCGGCGCCGCGTCAACTGAGGTTCAGCGCACCCCTCGCATCGTCATGCAGCAGGCCGTTCGTGGCCAGCGCACTACCCGCCGCGGTCGCGGGCGTCAGTCCGTCTATACCGGTGAAACGCCCGCCGGACTCCTCCACGATGGGAATCAGGGCGGCGAGGTCCCAGACGCTCAGCTCCGGTTCCGCGGCGATGTCGACGGCACCCTCTGCGACCAACATGTACGAGTAGAAGTCGCCGTAGCCGCGAAGGCGCCAGCAGCGGCGGGTCAGGTCCACCATTTCGGCGAGGCGTCCGTGGTCTTCCCATCTGGCCAGGTCCGAGATGGACAGGCTGGCATCGGCGAGGTCGGCGACGGCCGACACCCGACATCGACGTGGGGTCTGTTCGCGGAAGGTGGTGAAGGCACCCTCACCCCGGAGCGCCCACCACCGGCGGGCCAGTGCGGGCGCTGACACCACCCCCAGCTGCACTGTGTCCCCGTCCAGCAGCGCGATCAGCGTCGCCCAGACCGGAACGCCCCGGACGAAGTTCTTCGTGCCGTCGATGGGGTCGATGATCCAGCGCCGACCTGCTGCGCCGACCGGGTCGCCGCCGTACTCCTCGCCGATCACCTGATCACCGGGCCTGTTCGCAGCGATGAGAGCGCGCAGTGCCCGTTCGACCGCGGTATCCGCATCGGTCACCGGGGTCAGGTCAGGCTTGGCGCTCACTTGCAGGTCAGCGGCTTGAAATCTGGTCAGGCTGATCGCATCGGCGGCGTCGGCCATGGCCAACGCGAGGGCCAGGTCGTCGAGCTCTGTCGAGGCGGTATCGGACACGGTGAATGAGCTAACCACAGAGATCGACCACGACCAGGGGCTGGTGTTGCGGATCAGGGTGCATGTGCATTTTCAGCTGGCGGCATGGTGGGCGGGGAGCGACCGATGACGCCGGGTTGTCCTGCCCACCCCGCGCGGTGATCTCGGCGCTGATTTCGAGCAGCCGGCGCGCTTCCGCGGAAACATCTCGTCACGCTGCCAGGCGCGCTTCCGCGGAAACATCTCGTCACGCTGCCGGGCGCGCTTCCGCGGAAACATCTCGTCCCGCTGCCGGGCGCGCTTCCGCGGAAGCTTCATTCCTAGCTGCGTGGTCGGACGCCTGCCCGCGCACGCGACCCCACCCCGCTCCCCCATCCCCGGGCAGGGCAATGCACAGCCGACCAGTGACCATGCCTGCGCGCACCGTAACTTCGCGCACTGGCTCAGTGACCACCCGCTTCACCGTGATCCGCTTCATCAAGCATTCAGACGAAACAGACACATCAGACACAGGTGCTCGCTACCGTTGTGCTGCCAGCCACGCCCACCGGCCGGCGAGCAAGCGACACCGAGCGGAGTAGCGATGGCGACGGCAGCGGCAGAACACATCCAGCTCGAAGTCCAGGAGCTGATCCGTCGACGCGGAATCGATCCGGTCGCCGACCCGCGCTCGGCCCGCGACCTGATCACCGAGGTGATCAACCACTACGAGGAGCGGGTCAGCACCTCGTCGTTGCCCCCGGTCCTGCAGCGCAACACGGTCAGCCGGGAGGTGTTCGACTCGATCGCCGGGTTCGGCGCGCTGCAGCGCTTCCTCGACGATCAGGAGATCGAGGAGATCTGGGTGAATCGGCCCGGCCAGGTCTTCGTCGCCCGTAACGGCCGTTCCGAACTGACCACCACCGTGCTCACCGCCGGCGAACTGCGGGACCTGGTCGAGCGGATGCTGAAGCCCTCCGGTCGGCGGCTCGACTTGTCGTCGCCGTTCGTCGACGCCCTCCTTCCCGACGGCAGCCGACTGCACGCGGTGATCCCGGACATCACCCGCACTCACCTCGCCCTGAACATCCGCAAGTTCGTCGTCTCCGCACACTCGCTCGACGACCTGGTCAGCCGAGGGTCGCTGACCGTGCACGCGGCACGGTTCCTGGAGGCCGCCGTCACCTGTGGGCTGAACATCATCGTGGCCGGCGGAACTCAGGCGGGCAAGACCACGCTGCTGAATGCGCTGATCAACTCGGTGCCGGGAACCGAGCGTGTGATCACCTGCGAGGAAGTATTCGAACTGCGCCCACGACTTCCCGATGTGGTCGCGATGCAGACCCGGCAGTCGAACCTGGAGGGCACCGGCGAGATTCGACTCCGGCGGCTGATCAAGGAGGCGCTGCGGATGCGACCGTCCCGGATCATCGTCGGCGAGGTGCGGCAGGAGGAATCCCTCGACTTGCTGATCGCGCTGAACTCCGGCCTCCCCGGCATGTGCTCGGTCCACGCCAACTCGGCCCGGGAGGCGGTCATCAAGCTCTGCACGCTGCCGCTGCTAGCCGGTGAGAATGTCACCGCCGCATTCGTGGTGCCCACTGTGGCAGCGTCAGTCGACCTCATCGTGCAGGTGGGACTCGATCACCGCGGGCACCGTTCCGTCAGGGAGATCGTCGCGCTACCGGGCCGCGTCGAGGGCGGGGTGGTCGAGACCGCGGACATCTTCACCACCCGCGACGGCGCCCTGGTCCGTGCCGAGGGATATCCCCCGCACCCGGACCGCTTCGCCCGCCACGGGGTCGACCTCCCAGCCCTGCTGAGTGGGTCGGCGGATCGCGGCAGCGCCTAGCCGGCGCACAGAAGCTGTGTCGTACCGGTTGTCTAGGCTGAACCTGTGAATGCCCCCACCAGCACATCTCGGCAGTTCGCGCAGGTAGACGTCTTCACCGACGCGCCTTATCTCGGCAATCCGGTCGCGGTCGTGCTCGACGCAGTCGGCCTGACAGACGACCAGATGGCTGCCTTCGCACGATGGACGAACCTCTCGGAAACCACGTTCGTCCTGCCACCGACGGACCCGACCGCCGACTACCGGCTCCGTATCTTCACCCCCGGTGCCGAGTTGCCGTTCGCGGGTCATCCGACGCTTGGCAGCGCCCACGCCTGGCTTGAATCCGGTGGCGAACCGGCCGACCCCGAGCGCATCGTTCAGGAGTGCGGTGCGGGTTTGATCTCCCTCCGCCGGGACGCCCGCGGGCTCGCCTTCGCCGCACCCCCGTTGCGGCGCACCGGACCACTCGACCCCGACACCCTGGAACGCGCGCTTCGCTTCCTCCGGATCGACGCATCCGCAGTGGTCGACCATCAATGGGTGGACAACGGCCCACCGTGGTTGGCGTTGCTGCTCGCCGACGCCGACGCGGTGCGGGCGCTGCAACCCGATTTCTCCAGTGAGCCGCAGTTGCTGGTCGGCGTCATCGGACCGGAGCGCGGGCGGCGCCGGCGCCGACGTCGACTACCAGGTTCGCGCCTTCCCCATCGGGGCCGGCATCAGCGAAGATCCGGTGACCGGCAGCCTGAACGCCGGCATCGCGCAGTGGTTGATCGGATCAGGCCGTGCGCAGCCGCACTACGTCGCCGGGCAGGGGTCGGCGCTGCGGCGGGACGGGCGGGTTCACCTCGACGTCGCCGACGGCGAGATCTGGGTGGGGGGTGCCGCGACCACCTGCATTCGCGGCACCGTGGATCTCTGAGCGTGGCCACCTGGGACGACGTGCGGCGGCTGGCCCTCGGCCTGCCCGAGACTTCCGAGTCGACGACCCGTGGCAATGCAAGCTGGCTGGTGAGGGACAAGATGTTCGCCTGGGAGCGGCCGTTGGGGAAGTCCGATCTGGCGGCGATCGGAAGTGCCGCACCCGACGGTCCCATCCTCGGAGTGCGGGTCCCCGACGCAGGTGCCAAGGCGGCACTGCTCGCCGAAGAAGCCGACTGGGCGTTCACCATTCCGCATTTCAACGGCTACCCGGCCGTGCTGGTGCTGCTCGACCGCATCCCGCTGGACGCCCTGCGAGAAGTGCTGGTCGAGGCGTGGTTCGCCCGCGCGCCGAAACGACTGGCCGCGGGTTTCGACCCGACCACGGACCCGGCTACATCGGATCCGCCCGCGTGAGGGCGGGTTGGTCCGCAGCTGCGCTCGTCCAGGCCGCAGTGCTCGCCGTCGCCTCCACGCTGCTGGGAAACGGTCCGGCGAGAGCAGATGACGGCGAACAACGTGTCGTCGACCAGTCGGTCGCCGTTGCCGCCGCCCGCGGCGTCCAACAGAGCATCGCCGTGGTCGATCGCCACACCGGCGCGACAGTGGCCAGGTCCGGCGGCGATCGGCAGTACATCTCCGAATCAATTGTGAAGCTGTTCACGGTGGCCTACTACCTGGTGCAGGCTGACGGCCACCCCGACGAAGGCATGGCCGACACGCTGCGAACGATGATCGTCCGCTCGGACGACGCCATCGAATCGCGGCTGTGGAACACCGACATCGTGCCCAGCATGGCGGCTCGCTACGGCTTGAGTCACACCGGCAACGGACCCAGAACCGGCCCGCACGACTGGGGATGGGAACTCATCACCGCAGACGACGAGACGAAGTTCCTCTACGAGATGTCGCAGGATGGCGAGGTGGCCCCGCTGTTGTTGGATGCGATGGCGCACGTGGAGGCCACCGGAGCAGACGGGTTCGATCAGAGTTTCGGGCTCAATGCGCTGCCCGGTGACCATGGCTCCAAGCAGGGCTGGACCGACATTGGATCCAGCAGGCAGATCCAGATTCACTCGGTCGGCTGGACCGACCGCTATTTCGTCGCAATTCTGCAGACTTCGACGAGCGCGAGCTACGAAAGCCTGCGGGCGGAGTCGACTCGAGCTTCGCAGGCCATTCTCGCCGCGGAGCCCGCAGCGGCAACGGCCACCGCAAACCCGTCGACGGCGATGGCTCGAGCACTGGACCACCTGGTGCAGCAGATCCGCGAGTTGCTGCGGCGGCTTCTCGGCCTCGGATGAGGCGGTCGCACCGACCGGGGCCATGGTGATCGTCGGAGTCGTGGGCTTGGTGGCGCTCCTCTCGGTTGTCCTACTCCGGCTCCTCCAACAATCCGGGGCGGGCGTACCGACCGTCGAGCCGTCGGCCGATGTCACGGTCTGGGACGACGTTGCGACAACCTTGAAAGGGCTGCCCGAGCTTCCGAGTCGACCCTATGTTCCGGGGTATCAGCGGGGCTGCAAGACCGGTCAGGCGTGCAGCTTCGGCCCGGCCTGGTCGGACGACACCGACGCCCCCGACGGCCACAACGGGTGCGGAACCCGTGACGACGTACTCGCCGAACAACTGACGAATGTTCAGTACCGGGACGGATCGAGCTGCGTCGTCATCGCCGGCGTGCTGCACGACCCGTACACCGGGGCGACCGTCGCCTTCACCAAGGCCGACGCGGCCAAGGTTCAGGTGGACCACGTCGTCCCGCTGTCCCTCGCCTGGCATCTGGGCGCCGCCGAATGGTCGCCGGCCGAACGGGCCGCCTTCGCCAACGACACCGAGCTCGGCCTGGTGGCCACCTCGGCGGCTGCCAACCAGGAGAAATCCGATTCCGGTCCGGGGAGCTGGCTACCCTCGGACGCCAGTTATAGGTGCCCCTATGTCGCCCGGTTCACCCGGGTCCTGGCGCAATACCAGCTGCCCGTGGTGTCTGCCGACCGGGCCGCAATGCTGCGGATACTCGCCGGCTGTGGATGACGTCCACCCGGACCACCCGGCCGGTGCAATCCCGCGGCGGATCCTCGAGGTGACTACGTGACCGGTGGCCCAGCCGGTACAAAGGAGGGGCCCCCCGCGAACGGAGACCTGATGGCAGTGCCGCGCACTACTGACATGGACGCGATTCCCGGCCGTCCGCCGTACCTGACTCACGACCAGCTGATCGCAGCGCAGGCCGAGACACTGGCCGCCCCGCGTCGCACATACGGGGTGCTGGCCCGGCTCCTGTTCTTCACCCTCGACCTGTTGTACGGGAAGAAGCGGACGCTCTCGAAGTTCAAGGTGCTCGAACTCGTCGCCCGGGTGCCGTACCAGGCCTGGGAGCAGGTCGCTTATATCGCGATCACGCATGTCTACGGGCAGACCAGCTTCGCCCGTCGCATCCACGACCGGGTCCGCGAGGCCCGCGAGCAACAGGACAACGAGCAGTGGCACCTGCTGATTTTGGCGGACCTGATCGATCGGTCGGGCAAGCGGGAGAACCGGATTTACTTCTTCTGGATCCCGCAGGCCATCGCGCTGGTGTACTACCAGGTGTCCTGGTTGCTGTTCGTGGTCCGACCGCGGCTGTCCTACGCCCTCAACGCCGACTTCGAGGACCACGCCGAACACGAGTACATGCAACTCGTCGCGGACAACCCCGGCTGGGAAACCACCCCCTACGTTGCCGAGTTCTCCACCGAGTACGGCACTTTCGAGTCGCTCGCCGACGTGCTGCGCCAGATCGGCCACGACGAGCGGGTACACAAGGAGGGGTCCATCGAGCTGATCGACCGGGCTCGCTTCCGCTAGCGCGTCACGCCCCGACCTTGCGGAGGTCCCGGTCGCCCTCGTCTGCGTGGTAGTCCGACCCGCGGGTCTCGTCTCGACCGTCCGGCACGTTCAGCGCCCGGAACACCACGGTGACCAGTACCGCCACGACGAGGTTGGCGATCAGCGCCACCACTCCGACGTAGATCTGAAGGGTGGACCCCGCGAACGGCTCCCAGCCGAAGATCGACAATTTCGACAGCGTGAGCGCCGAACCGCCGAAGTGTGCCTTGCCGTTCGCCGCATTCGGGATCGTGTAAAGGAGGTAGAGGCCCCACGCCATACCGACCGCCCAGCCCGCGATGACCGCTTTGGAGTGCAGCCAGCGGGTGTACAGCGCGATCGCGACCGCGGGCAGCGTCTGCAGGATCATCACGCCGCCGATCAACTGCAGGTCGATCGAGAACTGCGGGTCGATGAACAGGATGAAGGCGACCGCACCGAATTTGACGACCAGCGAGGCCCATTTCGCCTGCACGGCCTCCTGCTTCGGAGTGGCCGCCTTGTGGATGTACTCCTTGTAGATGTTGCGGGTCCACAGGTTCGCGGCGGCGATGGACATGATCGCGGCTGGGACCAGGGCGCCGATGCCGATCGCCGCGTAGGCGATCCCGGCGAACCAGCTGGGGAATTGGCTGTCGAACAGGGCCGGGACCAGGGTGTTGCCGTCCGGCTTGCCGGTGGCGTTGTTGGTGATCGGCTTGACCCCGGCCTTGATCGCCGCGTATCCGAGCAGTGCCAGCAATCCCAGCAGGAACGAGTACGCCGGTAGCGCGATCATGTTCTTCTTGATCACGTTGCGGCCGCGGGAGGCGAGGATGCCGGTGGCGGAGTGCGGATACAGGAACAGCGCGAGCGCGGATCCCAGGGCGAGCGTGGCGTACTGCAACTGGTTGTTGCTGTTCAGCAGAATGCCGTCGTTCGGGGATGGTGTGGCCTCGAATTTGTCGGACGCGGCTTGGAAGATCGACTCCCACCCGCCCAGTTTGGACGGCAGGTAGATCACCGCGGCGATGATGACGATGTAGATCAAGCCGTCCTTGACGAAGGCGATCAGCGCCGGTGCCCGCAGGCCGGACTTGTAGGTGTACAGCGCGAGCACCAGGAACGCCAGAAACAGCGGCAGGTGGCCGAGGAAGCCGACAGCGTTGATGCCCATCGTGCGCAGGACGGCCTCCAGCCCGACCAACTGCAGCGCGATGTAGGGCATGGTCGCGACGATGCCGGTGATCGCGATCAGCAGCGCGAGCGTGGGGGAGCCGTACCGGCCGCGGACGAAATCGGCCGGGGTGACGTACCCGCGCGAGCGCGACACCGACCAGAGCCGCAGCACCGGCAGGAACACGATCGGATACAGCACGACGGTGTACGGCAGGGCGAAGAACCCGATGGCGCCGGACCCGAACACCAACGCCGGAACCGCAACGAAGGTGTACGCGGTGTACAGATCGCCGCCGACGAGGAACCAGGTGATCCAGCCGCCGAACTTCCGCCCGCCGAGGCCCCACTCGTCGAGATGGTCCATCGTCTCGCCCGCCTTCCATCGGGAGGCCATGAAGCCCATCACGGCGACACCGAGGAAGAGGATCAGGAAGACGACGAATTCGGTGATCTTCAGGCTGTTCACTTCGAACCCCGACGATTGCGGGTGGCGGTGAAAACGACGGCAACCGCAGAAACACCCACGAACACGAATGCGAACTGGACCCAATAGAAGGTCGGCATGCCGAACAGCCGGGGGCTGTCATGGTTGTACAGCGCCGTGATCAGCATCAGCAGTGGCACCAGCAGAATCAGATTCCACCAGCTGAACTGAATGGCGTTGCCCCGGTGCTCCCCCGTTCCCTCTTCCCGATCGCCCGGAAGGTTGCTCTCCCCATCGATGGGATCGCGTCGGCGACTGTCCTTCGGCATGGTGACCAACCCCTCTCGCACTGCTCGCTGCGGCGCGGATCACATTAGACCGTGACGCGGGTGAAACCGCGTGTCGACATGGGGCGATAGTGTTCGCGCCGATGAGCACACGTCCGGGGGGCATCATCGCTCGCCTCACCGCAGTCGCAGGCGGCCGAGATCAGCTGCGCGCGGTGGCACTTTTGTCCGGCGGCTTGGCACTGGCGGCCGGCAATCAGACCATTGTGGGGGCGGTCGCGCCGGACCTGAAGCTGGCGCTCGGAGTGGGCAACACCGAAATCGGCTTGTTGATCACCGCGGCGAGTCTGGTCGGCGCCGCCACCACGCTGCCGTTCGGCGTGCTCACCGACCGCACCCACCGGGTCCGGCTGCTTGCCGTCTGCGTGGTGAGCTGGTCCGCGTCGATCGTGGTGGCGGGCGCGGCGCAGAGCTATCTGATGTTGCTGCTGGCGCAGATCGCACTCGGAGCCGGCATCGGGGCCGCCACCCCGATCGTGGCCTCGCTGACCGGCGACCTCTTCCCGGCGGCGGACCGGGGCCGGGCCTATGGCCTGATCCTGGCGGGCGAATTCCTCGGTGCGTCGTCTGGTCTGCTGCTGGCCGGTCAGATGGCCGCGTGGTGGTCGTGGCGGGGAGCATTCTGGCTTCTCGCCGTACCTGGCCCGGTGCTGGCGGTCCTGCTGATTCGCCTGCTGCCGGAGCCGATACGTGGCGGCATGGAGGTACGGCCCGACCCCGACGACGTCGTGTCCACCCACGGCGGCCTGACCGCCCTCGTCGCCGGCGCGGACGTGCAACCACACCCCCGGCTGGTGCTCACCGAAGATCCGGGACCCAAGTCGCTGGGCTGGGCGGTGCGGTACGTGCTGTCCATCCGAACGAACGTGTTCATCATCATCGCGTCCGCACTCGCGTACTACTACGTCGCCGGTCTACAGGCGTTCATCGTGGTCTTCCTCCGTGGCCGCTACGACCTCGGTCAGGGCACAGCGACGCTGCTGTTGGTGACGGTCGGCGCCGCCGTGGTGATCGGCACCCTGATCACCGGACCGTTGTCGGACCGGTTGATCGCTCGTGGGCGGATCAGTGCCCGCCCGGTGGTGGCCGGGCTGGCCTGCTTCTTCGCCGTCGCCTTCGCCCTGCCCGGGTTGGTGATTCCCACCTTTTTGATCGCCTGGCCGATCCTGCTGATCGGCGCGGCCGGCATCGGTGGCACCAATCCCCCGCTGGACGCCGCCCGGCTCGACGTCGTGCACTCGCGGCTGTGGGGACGGGCGGAGAGTGTGCGGGCGTTCCTGCAGACACTCTTCAAATCGACCGCACCGCTGGCGTTCGGCTACCTGTCGGTGCTGTTGAGCCCGGCCGGGGAGGTCGAACAGGCGCAGGGCGACGGCGCGGTCGGGCTGACCAGAGCACTGATGGTCATGCTGGCCTCCCTGCTCATCGCAGGCGTGGTGTTGCTCGTCGGTGCTCGACGGACCTATCCGCGCGACGTGGCGACGGCGATCGCCTCCGAACTGGCGACCCGACCCTCCTAGGCCGGGCCGCCGCTGTTCGGGGCGGATCAGCCTGCCGACAGGTCCCGGCGGGCCGCATCCCAGTCGTCCAGGTGCGAGCCGGTCTCGCCCTTCTGCGTGCGGGATTCGAACTTGAGATAAGCCGCCAGCCGAATCTCTTCCTCGGAGGGGGCAGCGGGGGCCGCAGTCGCCTCAGCCTCGACAGGGGCCGCAGTCGTCGCAGCCTCGACAGGGGCCGCAGTCGTCTCAGCCTCGACAGGGGTCTCGGTCGTCGCGGTCGTCTCGGTCGTCGCGGCCGTCTCGGTCGCCACTGGAGCAGCGGCCTTCTTGGCGGGGGTGCGCTTACGCGGCGCCTTCACTGCCGCTACGGCGGCGGAGATCTGCTCGGCGGCGCTATCGATGATCGTCGTGGTGGTGGTTCGTCGTTGTTGTGCCATGCAGGAAGTTATATCGGCCCACGGCGCAGACCTCCAAGTCACACGCCGATGGAGCGGGAGTGATCGACCGGATCACTCCCGCTCCCAGCGCTTCCAGCGGTGGACTCAGCTCGTCGCGGTCCCGTTCGTGCGGCTCATCCCGCGCTCGACGGCTTCCACCAGATACGGCCGGAGTTCCACTGCCGGGATGATGGTGTGCACCGAACCCACCTGCCGGGCCCGCTCGATGTTGTGGATCTTCTCGAACTCAGCGGCGACCTCGCCGAGCTTGTCGGCGCGGACCGCGGAGCGCACCTCGGCCAGCTCGATCCGCAGCTCACCGCGCTGCTGGTCGCTGGTCGCCGATTTCAGGGCCACTTCCAGTTCCTTGACCCGGGCGTCGTTGGCGGTGCGGGTGTTGACGTCCCGGGTGAAGACGACCGCCGCTGCTGGTGCGCCGCCGATCACCGAGGCGAACGAACCCTCGACCGCGACGACCTCCATGTTGTCGTTGAGTGCTCCGGAGAACACCACGAAGGCGCCGCCGTGATAGCGGGACACCAGGCAGAACACGATCGGACCGTCGAAGTTGACGATGGCCCGGCCGATCTCGGCGCCGTACTCCAACTGGATCTTGCGCAGCGACTCCGGTGAGCCGTCGAACCCGGACAGGTTCGCCAGTACCACCAACGGCCGATTGCCGGAGGCGGCGTTGATCGCGCGGGCCGTCTTCTTCGACGACGCCGGGAACAGCGTGCCGGCGGTGAACTGATCCGGCCCGTCCGCGGGAAGGTAGCCGCGGCGCGGGATCGGCCGTGACTCGATACCGATCACGGTGACCGGGTAACCGCCGAGGTGCGCGTCGATCACCACCGACGTGTCGGCATCGGCCATCGCCGCCCACCGCTCCAGGGTGGGGTGGTCGGCGTCGACGACGGCGGTCATCACCGCCCGGATGTCGAACGGCTTCTTGCGATCCTTGTTCGTCTCCTCGGCGAAGATCTCCCCGACGGTGGTGAACGGGCTGTCCGGGTGCCGATGCGGGGCGCTGCGGACGTCGCGGTCGATCGGGTCCGTGGTGTCGGCCCGACGGGGGAATCGCTCACCGGGAGCCTGATAGCTGTGCGCGTAGTGCTGGAACAGCACGTCGATCGCGCCGCCCATGTTCGGCGCCCAGTACTGCGCCTCGCCGTTCGGCCCCATCACCCGGTCGTACCCGCCGATGCCGAAGTTGTCCTCCGCGGAGACGCCGCCGGAATAGTCCAGCGAGTGCTTCCCGGTGAGCACCATCGCGCTGTCCGGCGTCATGATCAGCACACCCTTGGTGTGTTGCAGCATGGTCGCCTCGGCGTTCCAGTACGGCTGCGCACCGACGTTGATGCCGGCCACGATCACATTGATCTCGCCGCCCGCCTGGGTGAAGGTGACGATCCGGCGCAGCGCTGTGGCCACCCCGTCCATGTTCTCGGTGCCGCTGTCCATTGCGATGGTGGCGCCGGAGGACAGCGCGAACCACTCGACCGGCACCTGAAGGTCGGCCGCAAGACTCACCGCCGCCGTGACCCGAGCGCACTCGGCGACGCCGACGGTGCCCAGCGCCTTCGTCGGGTCGCCGAACATCGCCACCCGGGTCATCCCCTCCGGGTACCGAGCGGTCGGGGTGCTGACCACACCGACGATCAGACCGGCGGTGTTGCGGCCCTTCGGACGGTCCACCGGGCCGAACGTCCCTGCGTCGTCGCTGTCGGTATCGGCGAAGTCGTACTCGGTGAAGGTGCCGTCGGGACCGGTGAGCAACGGAACGAGCTCATACGGGTACACCAGACCGCGGGCGGCGGACCGCTGCACCTTCTGGGTGTAGTCGTCCAACGGCACCAGTGGCTCCGTCGGCGGTTTCGTGACCTCGACCGACATCCCGGCGCCGGAGTTGTTCCGGAACCGGAGCGCCACATTCCGGGCCTGACTGCCCGGTTCCCGCAGGCTGGCGAGCACGGTGATCTCCTCGAGGCCCGCCCCCACCGACAACGGTGCACTGTTGGCCGCGAACCCGGTCAGGTCGCGCAGCGGCAGTTCGATCGGCGGCCAGACGTGCAGGAAGATCTGGTTCTTGTCCAGTCGCGCCTTGTTGCCTCGGGTGGCCTGCACCCGCCGGATGCTGTCCAGGCACGCGGCGAGGACGCGTTCGGCGGCGGGGAACCCGATCACCGTGCCGCTCGCGTCGCGCGCCGGGGTGACGTCGCGGACCTCTGCCAGCGCGACCAGCCGCTCGTCGGACGGGTTGTCCGGCGCCAGCAGGTGGAACAGGTAGGTGTCCTCCGCGGACGGCAGCCGGGTGCCGTTGAAGTTCTTCAACCGCCACAGATCCATCCGCTGACCCGTGAGCGGGTGCATCCCGCGGATCACCCGCTCCTCGGTCGGGCCGCTGTAGCTGGACCGGAAGGTGAACTGCTCCACCTTGTTGTCCGCGTCCGCCACGATGACGGTGATCCGGCGGCCGGCGAACGCGCCGGCTGCGGCGGCCAGCTGGGCCTGCAGCGCCGCGGCGACCGCGTCCGAATCCGGCCTGTCCGGCCACGACAGATACAGATCCGCCACCACATTGGTCGGGTCGTCCGCCGAGGTGGACTTCTCGGCGACGAAGCTCAACGCGGCGGCCAAGTCACCGTCCGCGGCTGCTCCGGCTGAGGGTGCGGCCATGTCGGCCACGGTGGCCAGCAGGTAGTACGTCTGACCGCCCAGCCCGTAGGTGCCGGTGACGACCGGGCGCCCGTCCTGCTCCGTCGACTCGACCTGGGTGAGCGTGCGGACCTTGTAGTAGCGGCGGGTCATCGCCTCCAACATCGGTCGCAACTCGTCCCCGTGCGAGGTGAGCTGCTCGGCGAGCAACCGGACCAGCGGTTGCGGCCCATTGACCAGCCCCGCCATGCGCTGCTGGTAATCCGCGGCTCCCGGGTTCGCGCCGAGATACCGCAGACTGTCCCGGCTCTCGGTGTAGACCTGATCCCGGGCGGCCTCGATCGCCGGCCGGTCGAACACCTGGAACCGCACGTTGCGGGCCAGGTCCCCGATCACCGGGTAACGCAGTTGGGTGGCCACGATCAGCCTTGAGAGCACATCGCTCAGTTCATCCTCGGAGGCGGCGCCGGGGGCCTGACCCTCGGTCAGCCACCGCTCCAGCAGCGCGGCGATGATCGGGGTCTGCACCTGCGCCCGCTCCAGCGCCAGGAACATTCGGAAGACCGCGTCCTCCAGGCCCGGGCTCGGGTCGAGATCGGTCACGCCGTAGTGACCCAACGCGCGGGAGAGGCGCTGCCGGAACGACTCCGGCAGTCCCTCCCGTGCCAGGTCCAGTGACTGCAGATAAGCGTGGAAGTACTCCCGCGGGCTGTGCACCCGCTCATCCGCGGCCGCCTCCTCACCCGCGGGACGATTCCGCGACATCTCGCACAGATCGGCGAAGGTGGTGAGCAGTTCGAGTTCGGCGTGTCGCAGGTCCGAGTCCTCGGGCAGGTCGGACAGTGCGGAGTCGAAGGCCGCCAGCGCGGCTCTGGCCTGGTCCAACGGGACGTCGTATCCGGTGACGAGCGCGTTGAGCACCGCGAGGCTCTCCTGCGCCTGCTGCCGGGGGTCGACGATTCCGGCGGTCGTCGGGGTGAACTGAACCCGCGGCGCGGTGGACGCCACCGCACCCTCGGTCTCCAATCGGTCCACCCGCAGCAGCGCACCGCCCGCGTCGATCTGCGAGTTGACCGTCGCGAGCACCTCACGCACGCGGCCGGCGTACGGCGCCCGGACGTGCGTCTCCATCTTCATGCTCTCGAGCACGATCAACGTCTGGCCGGCCTCGACCTGCATCCCGGCCGCGGTCTGCACCGCGACCACCACTGCGGGAGCGGGCGAGCGGACCATGCCGCCCTCGTCCCGGGTGACCCGATGGCTGACGCTGTCCACCTCAACCCGGTGGTCGGCCGGGCCCTCGATGGTGACGACTCGATGCCGGCGGGACCCGATGGTGACCCGGCTCTCGTGGGTCGACAACCGCTCCACCTGCAGATCCACCGAGACGTCCGGGCCTGCCGGATCCTGGTTCGTCACCCGGTACCGGTGCGCGTTGATCTGCGCCACCGACAGGCTGTACGACTGCCCCTGGTAGCCGAGCTCGACCGTGCGCCCGAGCACGTCCCGAGCCCGCGGTCGACCGCCCCGCGCGGACCGCAGGAAGGATTCGCGATCCAGCCGCTCCTCCGCCTCGTACACCTCGACTGCCACCGACAGCAACGCCACGTCGGCGTGCTTGGGGAGCCCCGGGCTCAGCGGTAACCCGACCCGGTCCAACCAGCCGGTGTCGGCGGTGCCGTCGATCACCTCGGGGCGGTCCAACAGCTCCAACAGGAACGACTTGGTCGTGGTGCCGCCGCGCAGGACCACGGTGGTCTCCCGCAGCGCACACCGGAGTCGGGCCAGCGCCTCCTCCCGGTCCGCACCCCAGGCGATGATCTTGGCGACCATCGAGTCGTAGTCCGGCGGGATCTTGTCCCCGGTGGCGATGCCGGTGTCGACCCGGATCCCCGGCCCGTTCGGCAGCGTCAGCAACTCCACCACACCCGGCGCCGGGGTGAAGCCGGAGTCGGCGTCCTCCGCGTTCAGCCGCGCTTCGATCGCGTGCCCGAACCTGGTCGGCGGGGTGCTGTCCAACCGCTCCCCCGCCGCGACCAGGATCTGCAGCTTCACCAGATCGATCCCGGTGGTGGCCTCGGTGATCGGATGTTCGACCTGCAGCCGGGTGTTCACCTCCAGGAACGCGAATGTCTTCTTCTCCGGCTGATACAGGAACTCCACCGTGCCCGCGCCGCGGTATCCGGCTGACTTCACCAGCGCCATCGCGCCGACCCGCAGATCGGCGTCCTGCTGCTCGGTCAGCGCGGGCGAGCTGGACTCCTCGATGAGCTTCTGGTTCTTCCGCTGGATCGAGCAGTCCCGCACGCCGGGCGCCCACACGGTGCCGTAGTTGTCCGCGATGACCTGCACCTCGATGTGCCGGGCCCCCTCGACCAGGTGCTCCATGAAGATCACCGGATCACCGAAGCTGCGCAGCGCCTCGCCCTGGGTGCGCTCCAGCGCCTCCTCTAGTTCACCGGGCTCACGCACGATCCGGATCCCGCGGCCGCCACCACCGGAGCGGGCCTTCAGGATCATCGGGTAGCCGATCACCTCGGCGTGCTTCCGGGCGTCCGCCGGCGTCTCCACCGGGCCACCCGACCAGGGCGCCACCGGGACGTTCGACGCCTCGGCCATCAACTTCGCCTGCACCTTGTCACCCAGCCGGCGCATCGCGTCAGGCGACGGCCCGATGAAGGTGATGCCCAGCCGGTCGCAGAGTTCGGCGAACGCCGCGTCCTCGGCGACGAAACCCCAGCCGACCCACACCGCATCGGCCTTACTGGCCCGCAGGGCACGCTCCAACTCGACGTGGTCCAGATACGGGATGCCGGCGGTGCCGACCTCGCGCAACCGGACCGACTCGTCGGCCGACCGCACGAACAACGCACCGCGCTCCGACTCGGTGTGCAGCGCCACGACCTTGATGTCCGTGCCGCGCTCGGCGTTCAGTTCGCGGACCGCCTTGATCAATCGCACCGCCGGTTCGCCGCGGTTCACCACCGCGATCCGCTTGAAGAGTTGCGGACGACTCTCGTCACTCGTCGGTCGATTGTCGAGAACTGTGCTGGTCACACTCATAGAAAGATCTCCATGGCATTCATCGGGGGCGACTATCGGAAGCACTGGGGCGGGGGGTGAACGGCAGCGGTCGACCCCGGGTTTCCGCTCTTGTTCGGGGTCCGGTGGGCAGGATGGTGTGACCTGGAGCATAGAGCAGCACGATGGGGCGTGCTCAGCCCGGCGGCGCTACCCGAGTGCCGTCACCCGCGGTCGGCCAGTCGCAGCGAGAGCGAGATTCGCTTGCGGGCGGGGTCCACCTCCAGCACCACCACCCGGACCACTTGACCGGATCGCACCACCTCGTGGGGGTCGCGGACGAAGCGGTCGGCGAGTCGCGAGACGTGGACGAGCCCGTCCTGGTGGACGCCGATGTCCACGAACGCCCCGAAAGCCGCCACGTTGGTGACCACGCCTTCGAGCACCATGCCGGGGCGGAGGTCGGCGATCTGCTGCACCCGCTCGTCGAACACCGCGCGTTCGAATGCGGGCCGGGGGTCTCGACCCGGTTTCTCCAACTCGGCGAGGATGTCGCGGATGGTCGGGACTCCGAACGTGCCGTCCTCGACCTCGCCGGCGAGGGTCTCCGGGGACACCGCACGCAGGACTTCGTGGTTGCCGATCAGTTCGTCGATGCGGCGGCCGGTTCGGCGGGCGATACGGCGGACCACCGGATACGCCTCCGGGTGCACCGCCGACGCGTCGAGCGGATCGTCGCCGTGCAGAATGCGGAGGAAGCCGGCCCCCTGCTCGAAGGCCTTGGGTCCGAGCCGCGGTACCGATCGCAGTGCGACCCGACTGCGGAAGGGTCCGTGCGCATCCCGGTGCCGCACGATGTTCTCCGCGACCGTCTCGCTGATCCCGGACACCCGACTCAGCAGCGGCACCGATGCCGTGTTGACGTCCACCCCGACCCCGTTCACGCAGTCCTCGACGACGTTGTCCAACGATCGGGCGAGAACGGTCGGGGTGATGTCGTGCTGATACTGACCGACGCCGATGGATTTGGGGTCGATCTTGACGAGCTCGGCGAGCGGATCCTGCAGCCGCCGGGCGATCGAGACGGCCCCCCGCAGTGAGACGTCCAGCTCGGGGAGTTCGGCGGCGGCATACGCCGACGCGGAGTACACACTCGCACCCGCCTCGGACACGACCACAGTGGTCAGCCCCGGGTTCGCGGTGGCCAGCTCACGCGCCAGGGCGTCCGTCTCCCGCGACGCGGTCCCGTTGCCGATCGCGATCAACTCGACCGCGTGTGCGGTGATCAGTCGCTGCAGTACGGCCTTGGCCTCGTCCCAGCGGCGGTGCGGCGCATGGGGATAGACCGTGTCCGTCGCCAGCACCCGGCCGGTCCCGTCGACGACCGCGACCTTGGTGCCGGTCCGCAGTCCCGGGTCCAGTCCGAGCGTCGGCCTACCACCCGCCGGTGCCGACAACAGCAGGTCGCGGAGGTTCGTGGCGAAGATGCCGGCCGCGTCGTGCTCGGCGGACTGCCGCAGCCGGGCCCGCAAATCAGTACTCAACGCGGGCAGTAGCTTCGTCCGCCACGTCTGCCTGACGACGTCCTGTAGCCCCGGGTCGCCGGGGCGGCCCCGATCGGCGATGCCAAAACGGCGGGCGATGCGGCCCTCGTATGCGCTGTCGGCCGCCCGGTCGCCGGCGTCCTCGGGCGTCACGGTGAGGCTGAGCACGTCCTCGCGTTCACCCCGGAACAGGGCCAACGCGCGATGCGACGGAATCCTGCTGAGCGCCTCGGCGAAGTCGAAGTAGTCGCTGAACTTGACCCCGGCGTCGGCCTTTCCCTTGCGCACAGTGGAGACCAGCCGACCGCGTTGCCAGAGCCGGTCGCGCAGTTCGCCGACCAGGGTGGGATCCTCGGCGAAGCGTTCGATCAGGATGGTCCGCGCCCCGGTCAACGCCGCGGCCGCGTCCGGCACACCGCGTGCCGGGGCGACGAACGCCTGCGCGAGCTGTTCCGGCTCGGTCTGCGGCCGCTGCAGCAGGGCGGTGGCCAGCGGGTCGAGACCGGCCTCCCGGGCCAGCTGAGCCTTCGTTCGCCGCTTCGGCTTGAACGGTAGATAGAGGTCCTCCAGGCGCGACTTGGAATCGGCGGCAGCGATCGCCGAGGCCAGCTCGGGGATGAGCACCCCTAATTCGCGGAGCGAGTTCAGGATGGTGTCGCGTCGGTCGTCCAACTCGCGCAGATAGCCCAGCCGCTCCTGGAGCGTGCGCAGCTGGGAGTCGTCCAGCGTCCCGGTCGCCTCTTTGCGGTAGCGCGCGATGAACGGCACCGTCGCACCGCCGTCGAGCAGCTGAACGGCGGCGCTCACTCGCCACGGCTCGACGCTCAGCTCGGCCGCCAGCCGATCGATCAGGCCGGCCACTCAGCCGGTCCACCACGGCCGCAACGGGACGCCTGCGTCCCCGGACGGGTCCGGCCTGACGGCGAGCACCTGGTGCAGCTGGATGCCGTTGGTCTCGAAGCCCAGCCGGCACGCCGCCATGTAGAGGCCCCAGGCTTTCGCGACCCCCGGTCCCACCTCGGCCACGCACTCGTCCCAGTGCCGCTCGAGGTTGCCGCACCAGTCACGGAGCGTCAGTGCGTAATGCTCGCGCAGGTTCTCGCTGTGCCGTACCTCCAGCCCGACGTCCTGCATCTTCGTGATCAGGCGACCCGAACCGGTCAGTTCGCCGTCCGGGAAAACGTAGCGGTCGATGAACGGTTCGGTCTTGAACGCGGAGTTGTTCTCGGGGCGGGTGATGCAGTGGTTGAGCAGCCGTCCACCGGGACGTAGGCAGTCGCGCAACGACCGGAAGTACGACCCGTAGTTGGCCACGCCGATGTGCTCGGTGAGGCCGATCGACGACACCGCGTCGAACTCCTTGCGTTCGACGTCGCGGTAGTCCAGATATCGCACCTCGGCGAGTTCGTCGAGCCCCTCGTCGTGAATGGCGCGTCGGGCCCACGCGGCCTGCTCGGCGGACAAGGTGACACCCAGCGCGTGGACGCCGCGCCGCGCGGCATGGCGGACCATCGAGCCCCAGCCGCAGCCGACGTCCAGCAGCCGCTCACCCGGTTGCAGGCCGAGCTTGTCGAAGACCAGCCCGAACTTGGCCTCCTGAGCAACGTCCAGCGACTGCGCCGGATCTGCGTACACCGCGCAGGTGTACGCCATCGACGGGCCCAGCACGTACTCGTAGAACGCGTTGGAGATGTCGTAGTGCTTACTGATCGACTCGGCGTCACGGGACTTCGAGTGCCGCCAACCCTGAACGATCCGTCGCCAACGCGGGGGCGCCTCCTCCGGCGGTGGAGCCAGCGGGCTGACGGCCAACGGCCCGAGGGTGCGCAGGATGGAGATCAGCTCGGTGGCGGGCGGCCGGTGCAGATGCAAGCCGGTGGCCAGCGCCCGCAACAGCGGGTACGGGTCGGCGGGATGGATGCCGCTGAACTGCAGGTCGTCGGCGATGTAGGCGCGTGCCATGCCGAGGTCGCCCGGCGCCCGCAGCATGTACTGCAGGCCTCGCGGGCTCGCCACGTGGGCCCCGATCGCGGCGTCAGCGGGACCCGCGGTGCTGCCGTCGAACGCGGTCAACCGGATGGGGAACGGGTCGGCGATCACAGCGCGGGCAATCTGCGCCACGCTCCGGGGACCAGGCCGGGTCGCTGCCGCGACGGTTCGGGTGGGTACCCCCCCGCCGGTGGCCTTGAAGGTCGTCATCTGCGTTCCACTGCCTTCGCATAGAGGTCCAACAACCGGGCCTGTGGGTCGTAGCGCTGCTTGAGTCGGCGGTACTCGACGCCGCCGTAGAGCGCGTCGAACTCGGCGCGCTCGTAGTAGGAGTCGGAGTAGAGCGACTTGTGCCCGCCCAACTCGGCCACCCGCCGCTCGATCGTGCGGTTGGTCGCTCCGGGCCGCGCGGGATCACCGCTGACCACCGACCAGAACCCCACGTTCACGTAGGTGTGGGCGGGCTCGAGCGGATACAGCGGCCACCGTCGGGACGAGCGCAGCGGGCACAACCAGATCGGTTCGATGGGCACGGTGTCGAGGAACCACCGGACGAACTCGGCGGTGTGGTCGAGCGGGATCTCGACGTCCTGAACGACGCGTTCCAGCGGCGGCCGCCCGTGCAGCCGTTCCAGTCGATCCGCGAGGCCGAACCGCCGGTCCAGGGCGACGAGCTTCCAGTACGCCGCACTGTGCCGCCACCGGGCCGGCCAGATCCGACGCACTATCGGATTCTGGGCGCCGAACGCACGGGAACTCCAGAACCAGTCGGTGTCCCACCGCCAGAGGTAATCGAGGACGGTCAGCCGGTCGGTCCGGCGCCGCTGAATGGAGCGGTAGTAGATCTGTTGGTCGGTGTAGTCGCTGACCGGACCGGGATCGGCGGTCTGGGTGCCCAGGGTGAGGTAGGACTCGTCAGCGGTGAAGGTCACGCCGTCGAGATAGTCCACTGTGGAACCCTCGAAAGTTCCGGTGGCGATAATGCTGCCGAGCGCCTCTTGGAGGGCGTCGAGATCGGTGAACCGGAGGTGTCGCAGGGCGACGTAGGGCTGCACCGGTTCGAGCTGCAACCGCACCCGCGTCGCGTACCCGAGCGTGCCGTACGAGTTCGGGAAGCCGGCGAAGAGATCGGCGTGTGGACCGGCGGGTCGCGCGGTGACGATCTCACCGGCGCCGGTGAGCACGTCGAGTTCCAGGATGGAGTCGTGCGGCAGACCGTTGCGAAAAGAGGTCGGACTCGATGCCCAGGCCGGTCATCGCCCCGCCGACGGTGATGGTCTTCAGCTGTGGCACGACGGTCGGGCTCAGGCCCAGCGGCAGGGTTGCCGCCACCAGGCGTTCGTACGTGCACATCCCGCCGACGTCAGCGGTCCGTTGCCCGGGGTCGACGGTCAGGACTTGATCGAGTCCCGAAACGTCCAGGCCGGGTGTGGAGACCGGCTGTCGGCCGCGGAAGAGATTGGACGATTTCTTCGCCAGCCGTACCGGGGCGCCGACGGGAATGGACCGGTAGCTGCGGATCAGCCGCTCGACAGCCGCCTCGTGTTCGCGAATGACCGAATCTGCGGCGGGCACGGATGCGGTCGGCGGCATTCAACGAATCGTAGTGGCGCTCAACCGCGATCAGTTCGCGGGTTCCGAGCTGTGCCGACCGGGATCCAGATCGGATCCGGTGAGGGCGCGCAGCTCGTCGTCGATGGAGAAGAACTGCTGCTCGCAACCGTCCGGAACGGCGCGGTAGATCCGGCCCAGGAATTCGATGAAGGGTTCGATCGGGCCGTAGAGGAACGCGCGGCCGTACGGGGAGCGAAGCTCCATCAGCAGACCCGGATCCCCGGGATAAATCCGAATGTCGCCGTTTCCACTCGGGATGACGATGCCTTCGCGGAGCAACTCTCGGTCGAACACCCACTCCACCGAGCTGTCGTCGGGCAGCGTGAAGCAGGCCCTGACCAGGAATGGCTCTGCTGGTTCGTACCGGAGAGCGGCGACGACGGGGGTCTCGCTGTCACCGGAGATCGATGTCATCTCGAAGCGGACCGCGACCCTGTCAGTCGCTGCGCTGTCAGTCGCTGCGCTGTCAGTCGCTGCCTCGAACCGGCTGTGCGTGCTCAATGGAGTTCCTTCGGCGATCGGTCGGGGCGGCGTGCGCACCGGGCAGGGGGGCGAATGATCGGGGGGCGTTGAGAGGGGCTACGTGCCCCTGACTCAACGTCACCGTCTCTTCACTCAGCGTAGCGGAGCGATCGCTCTCCGTACATGTGCCGGTACTCACATCGCCCTACGTCACCGCTGCTGGCGCAGCCGGGTCACCCTCCCCGATCGCAGGCCCGGGCTCACCGAATATGACGGTGAGTGACCTGTCCCCTACCGATTCGCTTCTTGCCGGGCCCGCGTCCGGTCGCGGCGCTCCACGAAACGGGACGCCTGCTGGTCGAGGTCGACCAGGAAAGCCGACAGCTGTTCCCGAGCCTCTTCGCCGACCGGCCCGAAGTCCGTCCGGTCGAAGACCTTCCAGAACTTCAGCACGGGCATGATGACGGCGTCGTGGTGTAGGCGAAGATCGTAGATGCCGGCCTTTGCCATGACCACCGAGTTGCGCATGAAGTCCGTCATCCCGGCACCGGGCATGGCGAAGTCCAGGACCTCGTCCCGGATGGCGACCATGGTCGCGTCGGGAGCGTGATCGAAGGCGGCGGCCACGAGATTCCGATAGAAGATCATGTGCAGGTTCTCGTCGGCGGCGATCCGGGCCAGCAGCTGCTCGGCGACCGGGCAGCCCGCCGCGGTGCCGGTGTTGCGGTGCGACACCCGGGTCGCGAGTTCCTGAAATGACACGTACACGACGGTGTGCAGCATGCTGCTTCTGGTCCCGGTCGTAACCCGGCCGTCATGTGCTCCATCCGGAGCTCCTCCAACTTGACCGGATCGACGCCGCGGGTGACGACGAGGTAGTCGCGCAACGCGATTCCGTGCCGCCCCTCTTCCGCGGTCCACCGGCCGACCCAGTTGCCCCAGGCGCCCTCGTTCCCGAACTGGGTGGGATGATGCGGTGATACGAGGGGAGGTTGTCCTCGGTCATCAGATTCACGATCATCGCCGTCTTGGCGACCGGGTCCAGCGCGGAGTCCTCCGGCTGCCAGTCCTCACCACCGAGGAACGCGAAGTCTCGACCGCGACTCCACGGGATGTAGTCGTGTGGCATCCAGTCCTTGGTCACCTCAAGATGCCGGTTGAGGTTCGCCTCGACCATGGTTCGAGGTCGTAGAGCAAGCGGATCTGCTGATCCCTTCCTCACCGGTGGGACAGCCGCCCGATGACGGTCACTGGACCGGAGATCGGGGTAGGCCGCGACATTGCTCGCAGCGGCGTGCCAGGCTGCGGGCCGACTGCGCTGCGATCGAGCTCATGCTGAAGTGCCGGGCCGTTCCTGCACGAATCTGCCACCATGGCGACGGACGGTGCCGCGAAGTTCGAGCAGACCCCAGCGTGCGCACTGCCGACGCAACTCGCAGCGCCGGCAAGGACGACACGCCGGCCGCCGCGCCGGGTGCGGATCGGCGACCGGTCCTGGAGTGGTCCGAGGGCTGTCGTCTACGTCGGCATCGCGGTATTACTGCTGATCACGTCGGTGTCGCTGTTGTTTCAGTCGGGCCCGCTGGTCCCCGACCTGTTCGGCTCCGACGCCGCCGCGGGCGAGACGGCGATCGATATTGCTGGACATCCTGCTGCTGATCTTCATCGTGGTGGAGTTGCTGTTCGCGGTGCGGATCACCATCACCCGTCGCGAGCTGATCGCCGAGCCGTTCCTCCTGGTGGGCGTGATCGCCTCGATCAAAGAGATCGTGGTGTTGTCGGTCAAAGCAGCCGACAACGCCGGCCAGGGCGCCGTGTTCTCGGATTCGATGTGGGAGATCGGCGTCCTGGGGACGCTGATCGTGTTCCTCGGCGGCACTGCATACCTGCTCCGGCGCAAGGAACGCGAGCCGACCGAGGGCACGCACGAACCCCCGCCGAAGCGGACACCAGGGAAGCGGAATCCAGTGCGTCGGAGGCCGGCAGGTGAACGGAAACAGATCTTGGTTGCCCGGCGCCTGCTGCCCAGTCGCGTGCGCCTTGACCGACGCGGTAAATCTGCTCGGATGGACTGGCGAATCGAATTGATCATGGTTCCGGTGACAGACGTCGACCGGGCCAAGGCGTTCTACGTTGATCAGTTGGGCTTTCACCTGGATCACGACCAACGAGTGAGCGAGTCGCTGCGATTCGTGCAGCTGACCCCGCCGGGTTCCGCGTGTTCCATCGCCTTCGGCGAGGGCATCAATGACATGGAGCCTGGCTCGCAGCGCGGAATTCAGGTGGTCGTCGACGACGTCGACGCCATTCGGGCCAATCTGGTGGCGAACGGAGTCGTCGTCACCGAAGTCGACGACCTGGCATGGGGTCGGTTCGTCTTCTTCGCCGACCCCGATGGAAACGCCTGGACGCTGCAGCAACTCCCCGCGCGGACCTGACGTCAGGCCGAGGCGCCCTGCGCAGCGTGGGAGTCGATGACGTCCTGAACGTCCTTCGGGATCGGACGGCAGGCGCACTTATCGGCGTGCTGGAGGTGCCAGCGCACCCGCTCGTCCATCGGTGCGTTCCCGGCCGAGCTCGTGCTCTTCATGCCAGTCGGTGTTCATGGCCCCATTGAACGCCGTCCGACCTCGCCACCTGGATGATCCGATCGCGGCAGCGTCAGCAGTCTCGCGGGCGATCACGATGAACTCGTTGTAGATGAACAGCCCTCCGGCCCAGCGCGGGAATGGGAACGAGTACTGCCGGTCCGCGGTGAGCCCGAGATCCCGGCACAAATCGCGTCAGTTCGGCGAAGCCGGTGAATACGACGTGGGTCGGATCCGAGGCGTATCCCCGTTCCTGCGGGGTGAAGAACACCACCCGGCCGCCGCTCAGGACCATCGGCAGGTAGCTGGCGATGACCTCCCGCGCCTCGGCCGGGGTCAAGTGCTCGACCAGGTGCGCGGCCAGCATCGAGTCGAATCCACCCGGTGCGGTCAGGCTGGGTGAGGCGAAGAACTCGGCGTCGGTGTAGGCGTGCACCCCGAGCGAGCGGGCAGTGGCGACCGAGAAGGGGTTGTGATCGACTCCCACGCTGTCGGATCGGAGATAGGTCAGGTTGCGACCGTTGCCGCAGCCGACGTCCAGGGTGCGACCCAGATCCAGCCGCCTGATGTGCAGCTTCCAGGGCAGCTGGACGTTGAGCAGTTTCTTCCACCGCTTGCCCTGCAGCCGGTTCAGCCGGTCCGCATAGTCCTTGACGGCGGTGG
>CAWGUZ010000003.1:0-9933 GCA_963825975.1 uncultured Actinomycetota bacterium | reverse complement strand
CCAGGGGCTCGCCGACGGCACGCTCACCGCGGCGGCGACGATCACGACGCCGGCCGGCCGACATCGGCGGCATGGTGCTGCCGATCGCCAAGGACACCGTCGCTCCGGGCGACCCGGGGGCCGCGCCCGGTCCCGGGACGTACGCCGACGAGCCAGCAGGTGCTGCTCACCAGCCCCGACGGGACCGCGACGATCCACTACACGCTCGACGGCAGCGACCCGGGTCAGATCACGCCGGTGGCGAGCGCGCAGGTCGCGATCACGAGCTCGCTCACGCTGCGGGCGATCGCGATCGACCCGTCGGGCAACCCGAGCGCGATCGCCGACCTCGTGTACACGATCACGCCCCCGGTCGTCACGCCCGGCCGGCGGCGGTCACGCCTCCGGCGGGCGGTGGCACGCCTCCGGCGGGCGGTGGCACGCCTCCGGCGGGCGGTGGCACGCCTCCGGCGGGCGGTGGCACGCCTCCGGCGGGCGGCGGTACCACCGCGGCGGGCGCCGGTGCGGACATCACCGCGGCCAGCGCGACCACGGGCACCGCGGCGAAGCCGAAGCTCGCGGTCACGCGGCTCGGGACGACCCCACGCCTCAGGCTGCGCAAGGCCCAGAAGAGCGGCGTGCGCATCACGATGCGCGTGCCCGCGGGGACCGAGATCGTGAAGGTCAACATCTACCGCCGGACGTCGAAGGGCCTGAGGCTTTTGTCGTCCGGCTTGAGGGGCCGGCGGCCGCGGGCCTCTACCGCGTGACGCAGTCGCAGGCGGCGCTGCGCCGGCTGCTCACGAGGGCAGCACGAGGTGCAGGTGACCCCCGGCTACGGCAAGACGGACTTGGGTAGGACCTCGAAGGCCACCTTCAAGGTCGTCTGACCCGGCCGACAAGGGATGCAGGTCCACGCCGCCCGGCCCCCACCGGGCGCCAGCGACTTCGCGATTTCGGTGGCCACCGCGATCTGCCGCTTCGGGCTGATGAACGGCCCGCGTCCTACCAGATCCGGTGCGGCAGTCAGTGCGATGTTGGCGTATGCCGGCATCTGCAACGCGAGGCCCTGGTGCTTGCGGTCCTCGGGAATGAACGCGATACCGACGTCCCGACTGTTGTTCGGATTGCGAACACGGACCGCCTTGCCGTCGATGGTGAGCTGCCCGCCACATCCGGGATCGGCCCGCACGATGGCGCGGAGGAACTCGGTACGCCCCGAACCGACAAGGCCCGCGATTCCGACGACTTCACCGACTCTTACTGCGATGTCGACGCTCTGATCGCTTCCCGGACGGGTTATTCCGGTAGCGGTGAAGACAACGGGTGCGTCTGCCTGGGCTGGGTGCTTCCGGTGGAAGCCGAGCAACTCCCGGCCGACCATCCGGCGAACTATCTCCTCTGTGCTGGTCTCCGCGATCGGCGTCTCATAGGCGACCCGCCCATCGCGGAGAACCACCACGTGATCGGACACCGACATCACCTCGGGCATCCGGTGGGACACGTAGATGATGCCGACACCACGCTCGGCGGCCATCTCCCGGACTCGCTTGAGCACGGCGGCGACGTTGTGCTCGAGCATGGAAGTGGTCGGCTCGTCGAGGGCGACGATCCGGGCGCCGTAGGCGAACGCCCGCGCGATGGTGAGGGCATGCCGTTGCGCTGGACTGAGGCGGGCCAGCTTCGTGCGCCGATTCAACGGGAAGCCCATCGCTGCGACATCGGCGAGCGCTCCCTCCACCGCCGGCGCCGCAACGCGGCGCTCGGCGGCGGATTTGCCGAGCAACAAATTCTGCTCGACCGTGAGTTGCGGGACGACAGCAGGCTCCTGCCGGGCGATCATGATTCCCTCGGCCAGCGCCTGACGCGGCGAGAACTCGCTGCGCCGGACGCCGGCGATGGTGATCGTTCCGGAGCTCGGCGCCAGGGAGCCCCCGAGGATACCCAGCAACGTACTCTTGCCCGCGCCGTTCTCCCCCGCGAGAGTGATCACCTCACCTTTGCGCAGGGTGAAACTGACGTCCTCGAGAGCGCGCACACCGGGGAAGAACTTGGCGATGTTCTTGAATTCGAGAACGATGTCGCTCATGATTCAGTCCGTTTCGTCAGATTCGGCTCGGTTACGGCATTCCTGTCATGAACTGGGAGACGTTGTCCTTGTCCACGATGAAGGCGGGGACGTCGACCCAGGCGGGCACCTTCTTGCCGTCCAGCAGCCACAGAGCGGTCTGCACTCCGGCCGCACCTTCGGTCGTCGGACGCTCGCTCACCGTTGCGGTGTAGGTGCCTTCGCTGATCTGCTTCTTCGCCTGGGGAATGCCGTCGGTTCCGACCAGGATCACCTTGCCGGTCAAACCCTTCGCATCGATCGCAGACTGAACGCCGAGTGCCATACCGTCGTTCTGCGAATAGAACGCCTTGATGTCCGGATTTGCGGTCAGCATCGCAGCGGCGATGGTCTGCGCCTGGTTGGTGTCCCACTTCGCCGACTGTGACGCCACGAGGTTCAGGTTGGTGTGCGCGGCCAGGCCCGCCTTGAAGCCCTTGCCGCGGTTGAGGGCGTTGGACGAGCCCGGGTCGCCTTCGATCATCGCGACCTTGCCACCATCCGGCAGGAGCTTGGCGATGTAGTCCGCCGCGGTCTGGCCGATCGAGGTGGCGTCCGGTCCCACATAGACGACACCTGGCACGGTGCCCTGGGCGTCGTTCAGCACGATGGCCGGCACACCCTTGGCGAGCGCGGCCTGGAACACGGTGTCCAGCGCGGTCGCCGAGATCGGGGAGGCCAGGATGGCGGTGCAGCCCTGGTTCAGAGCGCTCTGCGCTTTGTCCAGCTGCTCACTGATCGAGGACTCGTCGTTCACCGCGAACGTCTGGTAGTCGACACCCAGCTTCTTCGCCTCGGCCTCGAACCCGTCCCGCTCGTAACCCCAGAACTCGTTCGCCACAGTCCTGGTGACGTAGCACAGCTTCGCCCCGGACTTCACTTTCGGATCACCCAGTGACTTCTGGACTTCGGAGATGTCGGTCTTCACATCTGCCTGGACCAGGGAGGCGATGTCCGATCCGCTACCACCACTGGCGGCGGTCGAGGATGTGGTGCCACCGGGGCTTGCGGAGCAGGCGCTCACCGAGACGAGCGCGGCGGCCGCACAGAGCAGCGCACCGAGGGGGCGCATTCGAGCATGCATGGTGAATCCTTTTCGTCGTTGGAAGGACTGTATTTACGAGACATTCATGTGGATCGGCCCGCGTCGCGGACCCTGAGCGCTCCGGTAGATTCCGTACCCGGATCGGTTCGGTGCTACATCGTTCTAGTCACTGGCATCCCCATCGGGGCGGTGTGAACGGCTCGGCCCGCCGCCGGTGTTGCGTGGTGGTCCCGTCATGGTCAGATAGGGACATTTCGGGCACGGGCCGGGATCAAGGTGGTGCGGTCCTGCACCATCTCATTCAGTCGCGGCGCGTCGTTGCGGGTCAGCCATGACTCGCGGCGGCTGCACGCCAACGCGCCGGCTGCGCCGGCTGCGGCCAGCGCATCCAGGAATTGCTCCCCCAGAGCGAGCCGTGACACCAACATGGCGAGGAACGAATCACCGGCGCCGACGGCGTTGACGATGCTGATCTCATGGGCCCGGTACTGCCGGACCTCACCGGAGCGCGACATCGCCCAGAGCCCGCGCTCGCCCAGCGTGACCACCACGTCGCGCGGTCCGCCCGCGCACTTTCGCAGCACATCAGCGGTGTCCCACAACCGCGAAGGCATCGCCGCGTCGCCACCCACGATCTGCAACCACAATGCGGCGGCTTCCGCCTCGTTGACCACGAGGACGTCCGTGTGCGGCAGGACTGCCCTCGATCCGGCGGTCACCGGGGAGAAATTGACCACGACTGTCGACCCGAGAGCCCGGAACCGCCTTGCGGTGTCCAGCACCGTCTCCGGTGGGATCTCGAACGACATCACCAGATGCGAGAACCCGATCTTGTGCTCCAGCGCTGGAGAAGCATCACCGGCATCCACCCGGTCGTTGGCCCCTGGCACCACGCAGGTGTCGTAATCGCGTCGCGGGTTGACCCGGACGTGACCGACACCGGTCGGGGCCGTCGGATCGGTGGTGACGAAGTCCTGATGCACCGAACCCAGTGCGAGAGCTCGTTTGATGAACTGTCCGAAGATGTCGTTGCCGACCCGACCCACCAGGTAGGACGGGAGGCCGGTGGCCGCGACACTCATCGCGACGTTCAGCCCCTTACCTCCGGCACCCAACTCGAACCGCTCCCCCACGTTGTACGCGCCGGGAATCCACGTCTCCGACTCGTAGGCGACGAGATCGGCATTCAGACTGCCGACCACACACACCGCGGGACCATTGAATGGGCCGAAATCGATCGGTGCGGGTGGTTTCATCTGCGCACCAGCGCATCCCACCAGGCATCTCCGGCGACCAATGCGTCGGCGTTGGGCAGCTGCCCACCGTCTACCAGCCGCTGAGCGGTGGCGAGCAGTTGCTTGGTCCGTGCGATGTTGACCTCGCACTCCCTGACCGGATTCTCCCGAATGGGGTCGGTGTCGAAGTAGAAGGTTCCCGCGTACCCGTCGCGGACCAGGTAGAAGAACGCCTCCAGCGTTTGCACCAAACTGACCGAGCCCGTCGCCAGCCCGTCGTCAGCGGCGCCCCATCCATCATTGAGCTGCAGCCCCTTCAACCGACCCTGGGCCAGACACATTGCGATCGACTGGGCAGGGTTCTCGTGAGCCATCAGCATGTGCGCGAAATCGAGCGTGACAGCGAGGTTGTCACGACCGGTCGCAGCGATCACCGCGAGAACACTCCCCGCGTTGTTCAGAAGAGTCCGGGCCCGCGGCTCCGCCGGCTTGAACTCGATGCTCACCGTGATGTCCTGGGCGTGATCGGCGACCTCGCTGTAGCACTCGACGAGGTGCTGCCACCCGGAACGGTAATCCAACTGGAATGGATACTCGTAGCCGTCGTGCGCGGGCCACAACACCACGTGGTCCGAACCCATTTCGCGGCACATGTTCACGGCCTCTTTGGCGATCTGCACTGCGTCCGCCCGCACCTGCGCCGACTGATGCGTGAACGCACCGTCGGAAAACCGCGATGCCGGCCACCGGACCTGGATCCCGGTGTTCACCAGGCCCGCGTCCTTGATGGCCGCCGACAATTCTGATGCCGTGGTGTCCAGGAAATGTTCGGGGTAATTCACCTCGAGCGCGGTGAGTCCTTCAACGCCGCCCGCCACTTCCACCAATTCCAGTGTCGGCGTCTTCACAGCGGGATGGGCGACCCCCCCACCCAGTGCGAAGGAATTGAGACGGGTGGCAAATTGCAACTGCTCCGACGTCATGATGCCTGCTTTCTGTCATGGGGAACCGATGTGGATGACCCGTGGTCGGGGCCGCGCAGAAGGAGCCTCTGAAAGGTGAGCGGTTGTGATGGGCCGGCGACGGAGTCGGCCGTTCGGTCACGATCGTTCGTGCGCTTCTCGGGCAATTCGTGGATCGAAGTCCACGCGTGACCTGATCAGTTGTGCAACGAAACCCGTTGCGTGGGCGCTGTCGCGGGCGACGGATCGGAATTCACGAGAACTCCGCCGGTCGAACAACTTCCAGATGGATCTGCGATCGCCGTACGCCCGTGAGGGACGCTCTCGGTTCGCTCGTTCATGGCTCTCCTGGAAGCTCTTCTTCGAGTCTTTGGAATCTCACATCAGCAATGTCGTAGGACGTTAATCCCAGCCGGAGGTGGCCGGTGGAATCGCCCGGTAAGTGACCTGATCGTTATTTTCTCCCGCGTGGAGAGCCGTTCGCCCGCGAGAAATCGTACGAATCGGACACCCGGACGGCCCTCCGGTCATGTCCGGACGAGGGCCTCGGTTTCCCGGCGCAGTTCGAGGGCGGTGGCGAGAGCGTCGTTGATGATGACGTCGTCCCAGCTGACGCTCTGTCCCTTGGGTACGTCGTTCTTCAGTTCGATGTGGTGGGCCAGCGCGACGGGGAGGAGGCGGCTGGCCACCGAGGTCTTGGCCGACACGAGTTTGCCCCAGACGGTGAAACCTCCTTCACCGTCGAGGAACTCACCGGCAGTGAGGTCCTTCTTGGCGGTGGCGACCACGTCGCCGTAGAAGCCGATCGGAGATCCCGTGGCCACGCCGCGTAAGGCGGCGTTGGCGATGGAGATGTTGAGCTCCAAGCCGACGTAGTGATAGGGCCGGTAGAGAGCGGCGTACTGGCCGGTCGGATCCGGATGCCAGGGGTATTCGTTGAAGCACCCGGACACGTAGTCGTTCGTGGCCTTGACGACCACGAACACCCCTTCCTGGGTGTTGAACGGGATCCATCCGCCGTCGCGGGTGACGCTCGACATGACGTCGACCGAGCCCTCTCCGGCCAGCACGCCGCCCACCGAGGAGGGGCGACAGATCGTCGCGATCTCCTCGACGTTTCCCGGGGTGAAGCTGAGGCCGTTGTCGGAGGGAACAAGGCCGGCAGCGTTTGCCACCGCCGCCATCTCGATGGCCGCCTTGGTCCCGTCGCGGAACGACGTGTGCATGTTCGGGTTCAGCTGCCCGGAGTCGGTCAGCTCCTTGGAGAACTCCCAGTTCTCCCAGACATTGTCGGGGTTCATCTCGTGGTAGTGCTCGAGGTATTTGGCGCCCTTACCACCGCACACCACATCGAAACCTGACGTGCGCGCCCAGTCGACGAGTTCCATGATGAGCGCCGGCTGGTCGCCGTAGGCCATCGAGTACACGACGCCCGCCTTCTGGGCCCGCACCGCGAGCGCAGGACCGGCCAGCGCGTCGGCTTCGACGGTGACCATGATGATGTGCTTCCCCGCTTCGATGGCGCGCAGCGCGTGATCGACACCCACGATCGGGTTACCGGTCGCTTCGACGATCACGTCGATCTCCGGAGTGTCGAACAGCGCCGCAGCGTCCGGGATGATCGCGGTCGTGCGGTTGGCCACGGCGTCCGCGACGTTGTCAGCCGTGGCCTCCGCGGGCCAGTCGACCAGCGCGAACGCTCCCTGCGCGCGCTTGACGTTGATGTCCGCGATTGCCACCACGTGAATTCCGGGGATGTTGCGGGCCTGGGCCAGGTACATGGTGCCGTACCGGCCGGCACCGATCAGACCCACCCGGATCGGCTTGCCGTCGCGTTCCCGCTGTTCGAGCAGGGGGTGAAGATTCATGGTCGCCTTTCGTGTCCCTCGCGGACAGCGACGGAACCGGGCGGCCGAGATGCGCTGGCCGGACGTCGTTGTCGCCGTCACAGTCGATGTGTAAACGGTTCCATTTTTGTACCATAGGGGCTGAGGTGACGTCAAGTCGTGCAATGCAGCAAGCTGAGGCATCGCCATGACAGGAGGAACAGGTGCGCAAAGCAGCGACCATCCGGGATGTCGCCAAGGAAGCCGGGGTGTCCATCGCGGTCGTTTCGCGGGTGATCAACGACGGCACCGGGCCGGTGGCGCCGCAGACGCGCGAGCGGGTGGTGGAGGCGATCGAGCCGGCTCAACTACCGGCCGCGTGCAGCCGCCCGCGAGTTGCAACAACAGTCCTCGACCACGATCGGCCTGGTGCTCGCTGACCTGACCAACCCGTTCTTCGCACGGCTCGCCGATCGGGTGGTCTGGGAGTCGAGATCCCGTGGCATCCATGTGGTGTTGTTGACGACGCAGGAGGACCCGCACCTCGAGTCCGAGTCGATCGACACGCTGATCGGCCGTTCGGTCGGATCCGTGATCGCGACCCCGACCGGCGGCAACCACGAAAAGTGGTCGCAACTCATGGAGCTTGGAGTGAACGTGGTGTTCGTCGACCGGGAAATCGAGGAACTGCCGGAGATCGACGTGGTGGCGATCAGCAACGAACGGTCCGCCGAGGTCGCCACCCGACATCTGCTGGATCTCGGTCACACCAGAATCGGGTTCATCTCCGGCCCGCTGTCCACCTCCACCGGTCGCGGCCGTGTCGCCGGGTTCCGGAAAGCCCTTGCAGCTGCAGGCGTGTCGGTTGACGACCGGCTCATCTACGCCATCCCCTTCCGCGGCGGCTCCGGCGGTGACGCCGTAAGCGCGCTACTGTCCAATCCCGTTCCGCCGACGGCCCTGATCGTCGCCAACACGGCGCAGGTACGAAACGCCCTCAGCAGGGTTCAGCAATCGGGCCTGGTCGTGCCCGACGATCTCAGCCTGATCGTGTTCGACGACAACCCGTGGACCGAGCTCGTCTCGCCCCCCTTGTCCGTTGTCCGCCAGCCCATCGACATGCTGGCCGTGCACTCCGTGGAGCTCGCCTTCGGTCGGCTCAAGGGCGCATTGACCGAGCCTGCCCGACACATCGAGGTCGACGCGGAGTTCATCCAGCGCTCCAGCAGTGCCCCTCCACGATCGAGCACCTAGGGCTCCGGAGGCGACGCACCCACAGCAACGCCTCACACCACTCGGTCGGAATGCATGTCCGTCTTCATCGTCACCGCCGTGTTCCACCCCCGGCAGAACTGCTGGCTGGGCTGGCCGCCCTGACTTGGCTCACGGATCGGATCTTCGGTGATCGCGAGGCTGCGACCGGCAGATTTGCTTCGGTGATGGTCGATTTGTGGGCACTGAATTCGGGGCAGTAGGTGGCCCGATGGTGCATGTCCGGACCGCCGGGACCGCTTCGGCTGCCCGGCGGTGCCGATCGCGTGCTCCGACCGGGCCCGGGAGACGGTGGATCCAGCACATCGGTTCAGCACACGACGACGTCGAGTTGGATGCTGCCGAAGACTGTTGCGCGACAACGGGTGCTGGCCGGCCAGGCTGAGCTCGATCACAGGCAGCAGCCGCCGCCCGCAGTGGGTGGGTGCTCGAGACCCGTCCGATGGTGGCGCTGACCCCATGGTTGTCAACGGTGAAGACGTGTCTCTGGGCGGCTGCTGCGTCGGTGCTGCCGGGGTCCCGGCTGTCCGGGTTTGCGGCGAGCTGAACGAAGGACATCACCGGGATCCCCCAGGTTGGTCCGCGTTCACGGTAGGAGTAGGGGACCCCGGCGGGACGACGGTCCGGGTCGGAGTGCAGGCGTAGGTGGGAAGGGAACAGTTTCGGCTCATGGCCTTTCCCCGGTGCCGCCGTGGGCGGGTCAGGGATTCGTGATGACGGTCTTGCCTCGGACGCCACCCATCTCCAGGTTCTTCAAGGCCCGGATGGTGATCGAAGGGAACAACCCGCCCGACGACCGGCCGCAGGGCGCCGTCGTCGACAGTGCGGTTCAATGGGGCACCCGCACGTGGCCGACCTCCTGATGGGCAAGAGCATCTGGAATGCGGTAGAACTACCCGATTCACCCAGCCCATGCTCTTGTGTCGCGCGCACGGCGATGACCTCTCCCGTTCCCCTGTCGCCCGTACGTCGGACCGTCCGGCGGTCGGTTCGTCGGTCAGTTCCGATCGGCGCGACCTGGTTCGAGGGCATCGATCAATCGGCCCAGCAGATCCGTCAGGTGCATGTAGTCCCCAGGCGGCAACGCCTGGGTGACCGACCGGCGAACCGCATCGACATGGACGGTAAGGGCGTGGTGGTAAGCGACGCCTACCTGCGTGAGCCGCAGCGCATCGTCAACCCGACCAGAGCCCTCCAACATGGCCGAGGAGCAGAGATCATTGACCACGGCAACGACCCCGGCCTCATCAGCAAAGGGCTGCAGGGCCTCGCAGAGGTCGGCCAGGACGACCGGCCGCACAGCTACGGTCGACAGCACCTGCCACTCGCGCCGACTCGTGCCCGCCGCCGCGAATGCCATCTCGAACGCGCCCTCGAGCGCCCAGTCCGCCTTCTTGATCCACCAACCGATCGGCCGGGTCATGATTTCCTTTCGCGCCGGGACGGCGGCCGGTCAGCCCAAGGACACGATGCGGTCTGCGCAGTCTCCATCGGATTCCAGTCTCTG
>CAWGUZ010000002.1:0-265623 GCA_963825975.1 uncultured Actinomycetota bacterium | reverse complement strand
TCCTTTCTAAGGAGCGACTGGCCGGGCCTGGTGCTGCTCTCCCCATGTGTTGGGGGTGGTGGGGTCTGGTTCAGAGACCATTTCGCGGCCTTGTGTGTCGTGGTGGTGCTCATTGGTGGACGCTGGCTTTTGGGTTCTGTCGCGGTCGTAGCCGTGAGTTAGTACAGCTTCGTCTGTCGGTTTATTTCTCCTTCGGGGGGTGGGGTTGGTGGGTGGGGTGGGAAAGCCCGGGTGTGGAGGTGGTGGGGTTCGTTGGTGCACTGTTGGGTCCTGAGGCAATGAGCTGTCCGAGTTTCGGCCGGGGGTTTGTTGGTTCTGCCTTGCCGCTGCCTGCTGTCATACCGGTCGGCCTGTGCTTCGTGGTGTTCCTGTTCGTGTCTGGTGTGTGTTGCCGGGTGTGGGTGGGGTGTCGGGGGTGTGGAGTGGGTGTCTGGTGTGTGTGGTGGGGGTGTGGTGTGGGTCGGGTTGTTTGAGAATTGCACAGTGGACGCGAGCATCTTTGTGGCTAAGTTTTTAAGAGCACATGGTGGATGTCTTGGCTTCAGAGCCGATGAAGGACGTAGGAGGCTGCGATAAGCCTCGGGGAGCTGTCAACCGAGCTGTGATCCGAGGATGTCCGAATGGGGAAACCCGGCAGGAGTCATGTCCTGTCACCCGCGCCTGAATATATAGGGCGTGTGGAGGGAACGTGGGGAAGTGAAACATCTCAGTACCCACAGGAAGAGAAAACAACCGTGATTCCGTGAGTAGTGGCGAGCGAAAGCGGATGAGGCTAAACCCCGTGTGTGTGATACCCGGCAGGGGTTGCACCTTGGGGGTCGTGGGACCACCGGTCCGGGGCTGCCGCCCTGGTGGGGAGTCAGAAAATCGCGCGTTAGTCGAACGGTTCTGGAAAGGCCGGACGTAGAGGGTGAGATCCCCGTAGGCGAAAACTGTGATCTCCTTTGTGTGGGATCCCGAGTAGCAGCGAGCCCGTGAAATTCGCTGTGAATCTGGCGGGACCACCCGCCAAGCCTAAATACTACCTGATGACCGATAGCGGACTAGTACCGTGAGGGAAAGATGAAAAGTACCCCGGGAGGGGAGTGAAATAGTACCTGAAACCATGTGCTTACAATCCGTCGGAGCGGTCCTCAGTGGCTGTGACGGCGTGCCTTTTGAAGAATGAGCCTGCGAGTTAGTGGTATGTGGCGAGGTTAACCCGTGTGGGGTAGCCGTAGCGAAAGCGAGTCCGAATAGGGCGTTTGAGTCGCATGCTCTAGACCCGAAGCGGAGTGATCTACCCATGGCCAGGATGAAGCGACGGTAAGACGTCGTGGAGGTCCGAACCCACCAGGGTTGAAAACCTGGGGGATGAGCTGTGGGTAGGGGTGAAAGGCCAATCAAACTTCGTGATAGCTGGTTCTCCCCGAAATGCATTTAGGTGCAGCGTCGCGTGTTTCTTGCCGGAGGTAGAGCACTGGATGGTCTAGGGGGCCCACAAGCTTACCGAAATCAACCAAACTCCGAATGCCGGTAAGTGAGAGCGCGGCAGTGAGACTGTGGGGGCTAAGCTTCATAGTCGAGAGGGAAACAGCCCAGATCGCCGGTTAAGGTCCCTAAGCGTGTGCTAAGTGGGAAAGGATGTGGAGTCGCAGAGACAACCAGGAGGTTGGCTTAGAAGCAGCCACCCTTTAAAGAGTGCGTAATAGCTCACTGGTCAAGTGATTCCGCGCCGACAATGTAGCGGGGCTCAAGCACACCACCGAAACCGCGGCATTCACACATCGTGATCCGCCCCCTTGTGGGGTGCAGTCGTGTGGATGGGTAGGGGAGCGTCGTGTGGGCGGTGAAGCGGCGGGGGAACCCAGCCGTGGAGGCCACGCGAGTGAGAATGCAGGCATGAGTAGCGAATGGGGAGTGAGAACCTCCCCCACCGAATGACCAAGGGTTCCTGGGCCAGGTTCATCCGCCCAGGGTGAGTCGGGACCTAAGGCGAGGCCGTCAGGCGTAGTCGATGGACAACCGGTTGATATTCCGGTACCCGCGTAGAAGCGCCCATGGCGAACGATTTGATGCTAAACGCCCGGAACGTCGTCGCCCTTCGGGGTGGTGGTGGGAAGCGCGTGACCCGATTTTCTAGTAGTTAAGCGATGGGGTGACACAGGAAGGTAGCTCCGCCCGTCAGTGGTAACACGGGTGTAAGGGTGTAGGTAGCGGGGACAGGCAAATCCGTCTTCGTGTTGATCTGAGACCTGACGCATAGCCGATTGAGGCGAAGAGAGTGATCCTATGCTGTCGAGAAAAGCCTCTAGCGAGCTTCGAGCGGCCCGTACCCCAAACCGACACAGGTGGTCAGGTAGAGAATACCAAGGTGATCGAGCGAACTATGGTTAAGGAACTCGGCAAAATACCCCCGTAACTTCGGGAGAAGGGGGGCCGGGGCGGGTGAACTCCCCTAGCGGGATAAGCGTGTTCCGGCCGCAGAGACCAGGGAGAAGCGACTGTTTACTAAAAACACAGGTCCATGCGAAGTCGCAAGACGATGTATATGGACTGACGCCTGCCCGGTGCTGGAAGGTTAAGAGGACGGGTCAATCCGTGAGGGTGAAGCTCAGAATTCAAGCCCCAGTAAACGGCGGTGGTAACTATAACCATCCTAAGGTAGCGAAATTCCTTGTCGGGTAAGTTCCGACCTGCACGAATGGCGTAACGACTTCTCTACTGTCTCAACCATAGGCTCGGCGAAATTGCACTACGAGTAAAGATGCTCGTTACGCGCGGCAGGACGGAAAGACCCCGGGACCTTTACTACAGCTTGGTATTGGTGTTCGGTTCAATTTGTGTAGGATAGGTGGGAGACTGTGAAGTGGTCACGCCAGTGGCTGTGGAGTCGACGTTGAAATACCACTCTGATTGTACTGGACATCTAACTTCGGACCGTGATCCGGTTCAGGGACAGTGCCTGGTGGGTAGTTTAACTGGGGCGGTTGCCTCCTAAAGAGTAACGGAGGCGCCCAAAGGTTCCCTCAGCCTGGTTGGTAATCAGGTTTCGAGTGTAAGTGCACAAGGGAGCTTGACTGCGAGAGGGACATCTCGAGCAGGGACGAAAGTCGGGACTAGTGATCCGGCACCACCTTGTGGAAGGGGTGTCGCTCAACGGATAAAAGGTACCCCGGGGATAACAGGCTGATCTTGCCCAAGAGTCCATATCGACGGCATGGTTTGGCACCTCGATGTCGGCTCGTCGCATCCTGGGGCTGGAGTAGGTCCCAAGGGTTGGGCTGTTCGCCCATTAAAGCGGCACGCGAGCTGGGTTTAGAACGTCGTGAGACAGTTCGGTCCCTATCCGCCGCGCGCGTAGGAGTTTTGAGGAAGGCTGTCCCTAGTACGAGAGGACCGGGACGGACGAACCTCTGGTGTGCCAGTTGTTCCACCAGGAGCACGGCTGGTTGGCTACGTTCGGGAGGGATAACCGCTGAAAGCATCTAAGCGGGAAGCCTGTTCCAAGATGAGAACTCCCACCCCCTTGAGGGGGTAAGGCCCCCGGCGAGACCACCGGGTTGATAGGCCGGAAGTGGAAGCGCCGTGAGGTGTTTGAGCTGACCGGTACTAATAGGCCGAGGACTTACCACAAAAATGCTACGCGTCCACTGTGTGATATCTGAGACACCCGACACCCCGGGTGCGGTCAGGTTTCCCTATTGTTCCACCGGCGTCCGTCGGTGGGTGTGTGGGGGACCGGGTCCGTGTGTCGTCACCCCGGGGGTGTGTTGTTTCGAAGTGTTTCGGTGGTCATAGCGTGGGGGAAACGCCCGGTCCCATTCCGAACCCGGAAGCTAAGCCCCACAGCGCCGATGGTACTGCACCCGCCAGGGTGTGGGAGAGTAGGACACCGCCGAACAAATCGTTGAAATTGAGGGGCACCCGTGACCGGGTGCCCCTCAATTTGCGTTTCCCGACCCTCACGACCCGAACCCGGGTGCAAGAACACCCACCCACCTACACACGAACAACCCCAAGCTCTGAGTGCTGCGTGGCTGAACCAGGCACCGTGGCGACGACGGGCGGCCTGTCAACATGTCATTTCACGCTGCGAGGGGCACCGGGCGTTGTTCGCCGGCAGGCTCGAGCAGCGCGGCACGCAGCAGCAAGGTCTAACCGCCTTCCGCGGACATCGAACTACCGAAGGGTCCTCGTGCAGAACGGTCCACTTCGCAGAAGGTCAATGGCGTTCACAAGCTCACGTCGTGCCTCAGTGACCGCACATGCGCGGAACGCCGAGTGATGCTCCCCCGGTCTGAGTTCGGCCCACACACGACCGTTACCTGGCGAGACGTGCCTGCAACTCACGAACGATGACACCGAGTTGACCGGTAGCGAGAAGTCCAGGCCCGAGCGGGCCCGAGCTGTTCTCACCGACAGGCGGAAGTGTTCGCAGGGCGTTCCGGACTTCTATGGACATGTGGTCGAGTTGCCAGCAGACCTCCTCGTGCACGGCCTCTGGTCGGTCTGGGTCCGCGAGGCCGGCCGCCTTTGCGGCGTATGCCGCGGCGCCGAGAGCGTGCGCACCCATATGGGCCACAGCGACGGCCTGACCGGCCGCTCTGGCAGCTGCCGCAGCAGCAGGGGCGGTCACGTCCTGGCGACCAACGCCGCCGACGAACCGACGCCGGATCTCGTCGGCGGGACTCTGCTCGCCGCGCGCGAAGGAGCGCGCACGGGCGATGAGTGCCCGAGGACGGTCATCATCTGGAGCCTCGTCCTGGAACAGCACGAGGACGTGCTCTGCGCAGTCGGCCGCCCAGCCGGCGACAACTCGACGGTCTGCTGCACTCAGAGACTGAGGTGAGACCACGTGAACTCCTCGCCGCGCCGACCAAGAGGCACCAAGGCGAAGAACTCTAACCGCCCGGGCGCCTTGACACGGGCTGGGACACAATCGGACGCCGGCATGTTCGACTGTGGGGGAGGAGATCGCGATGGACATCCGCCGTGCGATGCCGGTGCTGACCACCACCGAACCCGACGGGGCGCGGGCCTTTTGCGAAGGGTTGCTCGGCTTCCGGGTGGCGGTGGACCATGACGGCATGATGATGTGCGGCCTCGACGAGCACCTCGACCACCCAGCTGATCGTGCTCTGGTCGTCGATCATGGAGGTTATTGATGGCGCGACCGGTCGGCTGGTGGATCAAGGCGGCGGATTCCGCCCTGGAGGCGGCTTTCGAATCTGCTTTCCAGAATGCGGGAACTACCCGGCGCGAATGGCAGACGCTGTCCACGCTGTCCGGCGGGCCCATCACGCGAAGCGCCCTCGACCATTCTTTGGAGTCGTTCGCCGATTCGGCCGAGATGGCCGCAATCGTGGACCACCTTCGAATGCGAGACGACGTCGTCGGCTCCGGGGAGCGCGAAGACCCGCTTCGACTCACGCCTGCGGGAACGCTCAGGTTCGACGCGCTGGGCGCCCGTGTCGCCGAGGTCCGCAGGTTGGTCTCGGACGCGTTGCCGCCCGCGGATTACGCGCGGTTGGTCGAGCTGCTGGCGAAGTTGGTGGAAGCCGTGCGTCCTGCACCCGCCGACGGCGACGTGCGACAGGCTCCTCCGCCCTCGCGGAGTTGAGCGCTCGAACCCTCGAGCGCAGATTTGTCAGCCGCTCGTATAGGAAGGAGCACGGCTATCCGGGCATCACCGATCGGGACCGTCATCCCCGGGGGATGCCCCTGTGGCGTGGGCTCAGCCGGGTCGGCGTGCCGGCGTAGTACAAAGAGTCTGTGGGTACCGGGGCCGCGGAGCGTCGCGCACGATTCGAGGCGCTCGCCCGTGAGGTGGCCGGGCCGGTGCTCCGGTTCGCGCTGCGGCGGACCGATTCGGACACTGCGCAGGACGTGGTCGCCGAGACGATGCTGGTCGCTTGGCGCCGGCTGGACGATGTGCCCGTCGGCGCCGAACTGCCGTGGTGCTACGGGGTGGCCAGGAACGTACTGGCCAACCAGCACCGGACGCTGCGACGTGAAGCCGCACTGATCGCCAGACTGGCATCGATTCCGCTACCACCCGCGAGCGACCCATCGGAAGTCGGCGAGCCGGACCTCAGCGCTGCGATGAAGGGGTTGCGGTCCGAGGATCGCGAGGTTCTTCGGCTCTGGGCGTGGGAGGACCTCGCCCCCCGGGAGATCGCTGTCGCGTTGGGCATCAGCGGCAATGCGGCGACGTTGCGCCTGTGGCGCGCGAAGAAGCGGTTGGGGACAATTCTCGGTAAGAGTGGAAAGGAATTCGGCCGTCCCGGACAGGAACAGGTCAAGGGAAGGAGGCCATGGTGAACGACGACGACCGCCGGCTGCGTCATCGAATCCAGGCCACCAACCCGGTACCCGATTCCCAGCACCCGCAGAATGCGGACTGGATCCCTGCTCTCGTGGAGGCTGTCATGTCTACTCCTACTCCTACTCCTACTCCCACTCCAACTGCCGACACCACACCGACGGATCAGACCAGTCGGACCCCGGTCCGTCGGTGGTTGATCGCGGCCGCCGCTGTCACCGCCGTGGTCGCCGCAACCGTCACCGGCGTGATCCTCTTCCGTCCGAACACCCCGGCGCCGGTTGCCTCGACGATGACCCTGACGATGCCCGGCGGAGACAACAGCATGATGTCGTGCATGCCGTTCAGCGTCGACATCCTGGCGCCCATGCAGACGGCCTTCGACGGAACCGCTGTTGAGGTGACCGCTGACACCGTGGTTCTCGAGGTGTCGAAGTGGTACCGCGGCGGTGACGCGCAGCGGGTCAACCTGACCCCCGCCCCCGGTGAGCATGTGTCGCTGACCGGCAGCATCGTGTTCGAGCCCGGCAAGCGATACCTGGTCACGGCAACCGACGGCCTGGTCAACTCCTGCGGCTTCACCCAGGAGTGGACACCCGAGGGGGCTGCGGCATTCGATCAGGCATTCGCGAGCTGACCGCTCGGCGCCGGCGGGTCATTCGGGTTCGTTGCCGGTGTCGGGACCGACGCTGAACGGTTCCGACACGCCCTCGTACATCAGGTGCGCGATCAGGCCCTGAGCGGCGTGCGGCAGGTTGTGGCAGTGATCCATCCAGATTCCGGGGTTGTCGGCCCGGAAGGCGATGTCGTACGAGTCACCGTCGGCGACATTGAGCGAGTCCACCCACCAGGGACTACCGATCGAGGCCGCTCCGTTGCGGGCGAGCACCAGGGCGTGGTGCCCGTGGAGATGCATCGGGTGCACTTCGCCGCTGGTGTTCGCGATGTGCATCCGCACGACGTCGCCGTCTTGAACCATGAACATCGGGACGTCGGGAAACAGGTGACCGTTGACAGTCCAGAACAGCCCCGGCACCCCGTCGACGAAACCCGGCCGCCGACCGATCGCGAACTGAAAGGATCGGTCGGGCTGCGCCGTCGCGAGTACGGTGGCCGCCGGGTCCGGGGTGCCGTACGTCAGCAGGTCGACCGCTGCCGGCGGCTGCGCAGCGGTCGCCGGCGGCGGTGCCGCGGTGGTTCCGAGGATCATGCCGATGGAACCGCCGAGGACCACTCGAACCGGTTGACCGTCGGCCGGCATTGTCAGCAGCAGATCGGCGCGCCCGCCGGCGGTCACCACCACCGATCTCTCGGTCAACTCGCCGGGCTCGTGCAGGTCGGTTCCGTCAATCGCGCCGACCCGGAACGGCGCGCCGATGACCCACGTCGACATGGGTCCGTTGTCGGTGTTGATGACGCGCAGTCGGATCGACGCGCCCGGCGGAGCGGGAACCGCCTGGTCGGTGTCGTAACCGTTCACGGTGCGACGGCCGTCGTACAGGTGCACCAGTGCAGTCAGGTCGAGCACGCTCGCATCCAATGCGGCCGCATCGTGACCCGCCGTACCGCCCCCCGGGTTCTCGCCGTCGGGCTTCGGATCTATGACAAGGGCACCCAACAGCCCGCCGATGACCTGCCGATGTGAGAGCTGATGAGAGTGGTACCAGTAGGTGCCGGCGCGGGTGGCGAAGAACCGGTATCGGTGTTCGCCACCCACCGGCACGGCGTCCTGCGTGACACCGGCGACACCGTCCTCGGCATTGGGCACGTCGACGCCGTGCCAGTGCAGCGTGACCCCGTCCGGTACGGACTCGTTGACCAGCCGCACCTCGATCAAGTCGCCCTGTGCGGCGTTGATCTGCGGGCCCGGTGACGTGCCGTTCAGGGTGTAACCGTCGACGGTGCGGCCGCCGGCGAGGACGAAGATCTCTCGGCGGGCGACCAGTGTCTCCACCACATCGGCGGCGCGATCGGTGGCGACCCGCAGCGACTCCACGCTGCGTGTCGTGTCCGGTGTCATCCCCGGCATATCGGTGTGCGGGTCTGCCGCGGTCGGGCCGCCGCCGTAGTCCGGATAGCCCATGGTCGCCACCGAGTAGGTTCCGGGCAGCAGGCTGCTGCCCCACCACACCGCCATCGGGACCACGAACGCCACGGCGACGGCTAGCGACACCACCCACCGGCGGCGTCGTCGCTGCGTGCGACCCGAGGGCCCCGGACCTGCGCTGACACCGTCCGGCGTGGTGCCGTCTGCCCGGCGGCTCACGCGCATCCGCCCATCCCTACACGGACGTCTGGGAAGCCCGGTCGACCGATGGCCGATCGGCGAGGCCCACACTTCCCGCCTCGGCGGCCCGGGTCACGGCGCGTGGCGGCCGGGCGCGGTGAGCGGCCATCGCGGCGGCGCCGAACAGGGCCAGCGCGTTCGCCCCGTGCAACGCGCCCAGGATGGGCAGCCCGTGAGCGAAACCACCGAGCAGTACCTGCAGCACCACCAATCCGAACACGATGCCGGCCCAGCGAGACCCCTTGGGAACCTTGGCGAAGAAGGAGACCACCAGCAGGATCAGGGCGAGCGCGGGGATGACCATCATCCCGTTGATTCCGTGCACGATGAAGCCGGTGACTCCTTCGAAGGTGACCCCGCTCTCCTGAGTGGCCTTGTCGACGACAGCTCCGTCATCGATGTATTTGAACAGGCCGAAGACGGCGTACACCACGGCGGCGGCCTGGAGCACCACTTCGGCGACGATGACGTAGGCGAGCACTCGGTATGCGGTGCGCATGGTGAACCCCCGGACTATGGGGTGACGCGGAGAACGACGCCCCTGCGGATGACGACGGACTCGACCCTAGGCACCTGGCCGAATCCTCGGAACGGGGTTGCACCACATGCCCGCCCGGGGGTGGGCCCCCATCTCACGCTGAGAAGTAGCCCGTAGACGTGGCCCGCGGCATGGCGCACGATGAGCACTGTGGCGGCCAGCAGAGCCTCGATCGCCGGATTCCGACTGATCGCGTCCGTCGGCATCGGCGGGACGGCGCTGCTCTTCGCGATTGGAAGCGTGCTTTTGCGGTCGGAGGTCCCGGACCTCGTCGGGTCCCTGCTTTGGATCGGCCTGGGCGTGGCGCCCGTCTTCATGCTCGCAGTGTGGTTGGTCAACCGACGGCCGCAACACGTCCAGGCCAGGCGCCTGCTGTTGCTCGGCAGTTCGGGGGCGGTCGGGGTCGCCCTGGAACAACTGGCCCGCTTGTCGCAGGCCGACCTGTCCGGTGACCGACTGCTGTGGCTGAGCTTCGCCCACCAGATCGCCGGGACGCTCACCCTGATCGCCGCCGCCGCGCTGTTCGCCACCTACCCGGACGGCACCGTGTCGAGCCGTTGGCAGCGGGTGGTGGTGCGGGGTCTGTGGGGCTTCCTGGCCCTGCCGGTGATTCGCTTGTTCGCCAGTCCCGAGCTGCCGGTCAGCCGGTACCTGTTGGACGAACCGGTCTACATACCCAACCCGCTCGCTATACCCCGACTGGCCTGGCTCGACCCCGGACTCGCGTTGATCGCCGGCAGCTATCTGGGCGCGATCGCGGCCGCCGTGGTTCTGATCGCGCAGTACCGCCGGGCCGGGCCCGGCCAACGACAACGGATGCGGCTGTTGGTGTTCGCGATCGGACTGCTCTTGCCGGTGCTCGTGCTGGCCCTGGTCTTGCGGTCGATGGGAGTCACCGAGGACTCGCCGATACTGACGGCAGTCGAGGCGCTGTATCTGCCGCTCCTGCTAGCCATCCCGATCAGCATCGTCATCGGCGTGATGCGTTACCGCCTCTACGAGATCGACGTCATCGTCCGGCGGTCGGTGATCTACGGGGTGCTGTCGTTCGGCATCGCGGTCGCTTACATCGGCCTCACGGTCATTCCCGGCATCGCACTGGGGCACCGCATTCCCGTGGAGCTGGCCGTGGTGCTGACCATCGTTGCGGCGCTGCTCTTCCAACCACTCCGCAGCCGTGTCGAGGCGGTGGCGGACCGCAGGGTGTTCGGCGCCCGGATCAACCGCTATCGACTGCTCGCCGACTTCGGGGCGCATCTCGAGCGCACCGTCACCGCAGCGGACCTGCTGCCGCAGTTGGCCGACACGGTGCGACGAGGTCTGGACGCGCCGTGGGTTCGGGTGACGTTGCCCAGCCTCAGCGCGGTGTCCGGGACAGTCCAGCCCGACGCGACCCAGCCCGACGCGACCCAGCCCGACTTCATCCCAGCCGACCCCGGCGGTGCCGCCGCGATGTCGGTGCCGCTGGACCGGGGGGCTCTACATCTGGGGACGATCGAGTGTGGGCCCAAGGCGGGCGGGTACGAACCCGGCGACCGCGAATTGTTGGTCACTCTGGCCGGGCAGGCTGCCGCCGCGATCGCCAACGTGCGGCTCACCGAGGAACTCGCCGAAAGGATCGAAGAACTCGCCAAATCCCGGGCGCGGATCGTGTCGGCCCAGGATGCCGAGCGTCGGCGAATCGAGCGCGATCTGCACGACGGTGTCCAACAGTTGGTCGTCGCGCTCATCATGAATCTGCGGCTGGCTCGCAATCAGCTCGGTCGCGGCGAGCGCACCGCCGATTCCGCGTTCGACGACCTGCAGCGCGACGCCCGAGAACTGCTCACCGATCTGCGAGAACTGGCGCACGGCATCCATCCGCCCGTGTTATCCGACGGCGGGTTGTTGTCGGCGGTCCAGACCCGCGCCGAGCGGTTGCCGCTCGAGGTGCAGATAACCGCGGACTCGGCGATCCGGACTCGCCGCTTCGCGGCCGATATCGAAGTCGCCGCCTACTTCGTGGTCTGCGAGGCACTGACCAATGTCGCCAAGCACGCTGCGGCGGCGAACACCCACGTCACCTTCAGTGTGCTGGGTACCGACGGTCTGACCGTGCGGGTCCGCGACGACGGTGCGGGTTTCGCGCTGAACGGCCATCTCGGCGGTGGACTGACGAATATTCGGGACCGGGTCGAAGCTCTCGGCGGGCGCCTGGAGGTCATTGCGGCTCCGGGTGCCGGTACGACGATTCGGGCCGACCTCCCGGTAGCCACGACCGTGGCGGTCGGCCATGAGTGACCGACTCCGAGTGGTCATCGCCGAGGACAACTACCTCGTCCGGGAGGGGACCCGGCGCCTGTTGGAGGACTCCGGCGAGGTCGACGTCGTCGTCGCGGTCGGGAACGCCGTGGAACTTCTGGACGCCGTCCGGCGCTACGAACCGGACGCCGTGCTCACCGACATCCGGATGCCGCCGGGCCACCACATGGAGGGGATCGAGGCCGCGCATGCGATCCGGGCGGCACATCCGTCGATCGGGGTGGCCGTGCTGTCGCAGCACACTGACGAGAGCTACGCATTGGCGCTGTTCCGCGACGGAACGGCCGGCTTCGCGTACCTGCTCAAGGAGCGGCTCGGGGAACTGGATGAGCTGGTCCGGGCGCTTCGTGAGGTGGCGGCGGGTGGTTCCGTGATCGATCCGCTCGTGGTGGACGCGTTGGTCTCCCGGCGCCGGCGCGCAGCCCAGTCACCGCTCGGTACCCTCACCCCCCGCGAGTTGGATGTGCTGCGGGTGATGGCCCGCGGCGAGACCAATGCCGGCATCGAGCGAGCGCTGCACCTGTCCGGGTCGACGGTGGAGAAGCATGTCAACGCCATCTTCAGCAAGTTGCGCCTCGCCGACGCCCCGGTGCATCGCCGTGTCGCCGCGGTGTTGACGTTCCTGAAGGATTCGGCGCCGGGGTGACGGGGAGGGCGGCTACTCGCCCGTTCGCCGAGTCGGCGCGGGCCCGGACTGACAACGCAGGGTCGGCGTCCTGGTGTTGTCGCAGCACCGGGTCCCCGCGGGTCACGACGGCGTGGGAGGTCCGGCGGGACGGTTCCGGTACCGGCCGACCAGTTCCCGCGCGGCGACTTGCATCCGGACCGGCGGCAGCCCGGCGTCGATCAGAGTCAGGTCGTCGAGTACCAGTTCGCCGATGCGGGTGAAGGCGGCCGGGATCCCACCCGCGCGGTGTGCGGACAGCACGGCGCCCTCGAGTCGACGCACCGGGTGGTCGGCGGGCATCGGTTCGGCGGGCCATACATCGATCGCGGCCAGCAACGCGCCTCCCGCGACCCGAGCCAGCAGTGCGTCGAAGTCGACTGCGGCCGCCCGGCTGACCAGGATCAGCCGGGCGCCGGCAGGAAGTCGGTCCAGTTGATCGGCACCCAGTAGATGCCGGCTGTCTGACGTCACCGCGGCGAGGACGAACACGAACCGGCTCGCCGAGAGGACTTCGTCCAGGGTGGCCGGGACGACACCGGCCTCGGCGAGCACCGCGGGTGGAAGCCACGGGTCGAAGACCCGGATCGTTGCGCGGAACGGTGCCAGCAACTGATGCAGCGCCCGTCCGAGGTTGCCGAAGCCGATGAACCCGATGTCGCTGCGCTGCAGCAGAACAGCATCGAGGTTGCCGTCCCCGAGGTACCGCTCGCGGCCGTCTCGGAAGGCGCGGTCCTCGCGACTGATGCCGCGGGCCAGGTCCAGCGCCAGACCGAGGGCGTATTCCGCGACGGCCTGCCCGTAGGCGGGTCCGCAGCCGAGCACGTGTATCCCGCGGTCGAATAAGGCCTGGTAGTCGACATTCGGATAGAAGTTGCCCTCGACGTTGAGCAGTGCCCGCAGGTTCGTCGCGCGAGCCACTCGTCGGGTGGGCAGGTCGGGCTGTCCGACGATCGCGAATGCGCGGGGGAGCAACTCGTCGAGCCGGTCGTCGGTGTTCGAGGCAGCCCCATCGGCCACATCCGCTTCGCCGGCGCCATCCGATCCGCTCGGACCCGAGAGGTCGACCACGTCGAACCGCTCCCGCAACGCGTCGAGCGTCGCGGCGTCGAAGATCCGGTCGACCGGTTGCGGATGGGTGTGCAGCAGCACCAGCGGTCGGTCTCCGCCGGCTTCGGTTGCGGCCATCCGGTCGGCTGCGGCGATTCGGTCGGTCACCCTTGCCTCCGGGCCGCCGAGAATGTGGTCGTCACCAACGCCGAGTGGCTATTCATGGACTCGACCGGCGGTCAGATCATCGGGCGTATCGCGAAGCCGGTAGACGTTGAAGAAGCCGGCATCCACATTCACCAGGTCCACCTCGGCGAAACCGGCTTGCCTGGCCAGCTGCTCGAGCATGGCGGGGCGCAACACGGTGCCTAGAGCGGCGGAGGGCTGCTCGGCCATCGCCGCAGGCAGGCAGTGGGTGATGCTCCAGCCGTACATCATGCGTTCCAGGGTGTCACCGGGAGCGATGAACTCCGGCGACACGTGCTCGTCGACGACCACCACCGACCCGCCGACGGTGAGGGCGCCGCGACAGGCGGCGAGGATCTCGACGGGCCGCGCCATGTCATGCAGCGCCTCGATGATGAGCACCGCATCGAAAGGACCGTGGACGGCCAGCGCAGCGGCGTCAGCATGCAGGAACTCGACACGGACCCCTTCCCGGGCGGCATTCCGATGGGCCTCTCCGATGGACGGCTCATCCAGGTCGAGTCCGACGACTCGGGCCGCCGGGAACGCGGCGGCCAGCGCGACGCTCGACCAGCCGACACCACAGCCGAGGTCGGCGATCCGGGCCCCCGGGCGGCGCAGCCGCTCGTGCAGGTCGGGCATCGCCGCAAGCCACCCGGAGGCCAGGTCGGTGCGGAAAGCAGGCCGGTTGATGGCGCCCTGGCCACGGCGCATGTCCGCGCCGTAGGCGCCGAACGGGACACCGGACCCCGTCCGGTAGGCGACGACGACCGAGTCCATCGCAGCGGCTATGCCCACCACCATCTCGGCGAACGGCGCGACGTGGGCGGGATTTTCCGGATCCACCAGTACTGAGCGATGCTCACTGGGCAGCGAGTAGCAACGATCCTCGGCCGGGGTCTGAACGTCCTCCACCGCGAGAAATCCGGCCACGGCCTGCTGTTCGAGCCACTCCCTCGCGTACCGCGGATGAATGCCGGCCGCTGCGGCCAGCCCTGCCGGTGTGTGGCTGCCGTGCGCCAGCGCGAGGTACAGCCCGAGCCGGGTGCCGAGGTAGACGCCGAACATCTCGAGTGCGTGGGTGGTGGCCTCGATCAGGCGCTGGTCGAGTGGGACCACGGTCACCGGCACCTCCCGGGGGCGGGCCTCCACCGTCGCCGGGGGGCGGGCGCCGTCGCCGTCGCCGCCGCCGCCGTCGCCGTCGTCGGGAACCGTCATGCGCCTCAGTATCGTCGCGGCGGAGGTCTTGCGGGGCCGTCAAGGGAATGTCGAGGGCGCCCGGGACGGTGGACAAGACATCCAACCGGGCGAAATCCGGCGCACCTCGTTGCGGCGGTGCCCGACAGGGGCACACTGGATGGTGAGGACGGGCTCGACGGCCCTCCCCGCACCGACCCGCGGTGGCAGCTGTGGTGTGCCACCGGTCCGGACCTGGAGGGGTGGGCACCGACCGTGGCGATTCCAATGCCGGCTCGCCGGCCGGCCGCACCGACCGGCGGCGACGACATGCCGCTGACGGCCGACACCGCCCGCGAGATTCTCGCCGCCCGCGCACTGACCGCAGGCGCGGTGGGCCGGGTCGGGCTGGAGCTGGAGGCCCACCTGGTGGACCTCCGACAGCCCGCGCGGCGGGTGTCCTTCGATGACACGACGGCCATGATCGCGGATCTGCCCGAGCTGCCCGGCTGCAGCCTCATCACGCTCGAACCCGGCGGCCAGATCGAACTCTCCAGTCCACCGGTCGCCGGTGTCACCGCCGCCGTCGATCTGCTGCGGCGGGATCGCGCCGTCGTGGCGGCCGGGCTCGCCGAGCGCGGCTGGGGGCTGGCCACCGTGGGCACCGACCCGGCGCGGGCACCGCAGCGGATCAATCCGGCACCCCGGTATGCGGCGATGCAGGAACACTTCGCCGCGACGGGTCGCGGCGTGCCCGGCAGCGCGATGATGTGCTCGACCGCGTCGCTGCAGCTCAATCTGGACGCCGGTCCGGCAGCAGGGTGGCGCGACCGGGTGGGCCTCGCGCACCAACTCGGGCCGGTATTGGTCGCGGTTTCCGCCTGCTCGCCGTTGCTGGCCGGGCGAACGACCGGCTGGCGCTCGACCCGGCAGCAGATTTGGGGCGCGCTGGACGAACGCCGCTGCGGCGCCCCGCCCGGCTTGGCAGACCCGGCCGCCGCCTGGGTTGAATTCGCGCTCGGCGCGCCCGTGATGCTGGTGCGCAGCCGCCACGACCCCGGCGTTCTCGCGCCGGTGAGGTCCGATGTGTCCTTCGGCGCCTGGATCGACGGACGGGCTCTGCTGGACGATCGGCGCCCGACGCCGAAGGACCTCGACTATCACCTGACGACGCTGTTCCCGCCGGTGCGGATGCGCGGGTTCCTGGAAGTGCGCTACCTCGACGCGGTCCCGGACCGCTGGTGGCCGGTGCTCGCGGTCTTGGTCGCCACTCTGCTGGATGACCCCCGGGCCGCAGATGCGGCCGCGGACGCCACCGAGCGAGTCGCCGGGGCCTGGACGCGGGCGGCCCGCGACGGCTTGACCGACCCCGAGCTGCAGCGTGTCGCTCAGCGGTGCTGCGAGATCGCGGTCGGGGCCGCTCCCGCCCTCACGCCTGCGGCGCAGGCCGGACAGACCCGCCCTGCAGAGTTGGCCGAGTTGGCCGACCTGGTGGCGTCCGGTCGATGCCCCGGCGACGAGATCACCGAACGTGCACGCGATGTCGACCCGCTGCGAATCTTGCAGGAGTACGCCGGTGTCTGACACCCTGCGCGAGGCAATCGCCGGCGATCTCAGCGCCGCCCGCCACCGCACCCTCACCGTGACAGATCTGGACGAGCCGGAGCTGGTCCGCCAACACGATCCGCTGATGAGCCCGTTGGTCTGGGACCTGGCTCACATCGGGCAGCAGGAGGAGCTGTGGCTGCTGCGGCACGGCGACGGCGATCGACCGGGCCTGCTCCCCGCCGCGATCGAGGACCTCTATGACGCCTTCCGACATACTCGCGCCTCGCGGCCGTCGCTGCCGCTGCTGCCCCCGGTCGAGGCGCGAGCCTTCTGCCACGAAGTCCGCGGTCGGGTCTTGGACCTGCTGGAACGCCCCGCCGCGGGCGATGACCTGTTCGCCTTCGAGATGATCGTCCAGCACGAAGAGCAGCACATCGAAACCATGCTCGGCACCCTTCAGCTGCGCAGTGGCCCGCCGGTGCTCCGACCCAGCGGCGTGCTGCCGACCGGGCGGTCGGTGGCCGCCGATGCCGTCGTGATCCCCGGCGGCGAGTTCGTCCTCGGCGTCGACCCTGCCGATGAGCCCTGGTCGCTCGACAACGAACGTCCGGCCAACCCGGTGTTCGTCCCGACCTTCCGGCTGGGCCGGTTTCCGGTCACCAACGGTCAATGGCGCGAATTCATCGACGACGGTGGTTATCACCAGCCTCGATGGTGGTCCGACCGGGGCTGGGCACACCGCGTCGACACCGGGCTGCAGCGACCGGCGTTCTGGTCCGCCGACGGCACCCGCCACCGGTTCGGCGTCGTCGAGGAGATTCCAGCCGACGAGCCGGTGCAGCACGTGTGCTATTTCGAGGCCCGAGCGTTCGCCGCGTGGGCTGGGGGGCGGCTGCCCACCGAGCAGGAGTGGGAGAAGGCCTGCGCCTGGGACCCGGCGGCGCAGCGGCGGCGACGCTGGCCGTGGGGTGACGAACCGCCCACCGCGAAGCGGGCCAACCTGGACGGCACGGCGCTCCGGCCGGCGCGCGTCGGCGCCTACCCGGCGGGTGCGTCGGCGTACGGCGTCGAGCAGCTGATCGGTGACGTCTGGGAGTGGACGTCCTCCCCGTTCACGCCGTGGCCCGGCTTCAGCCCGATGCTCTACGACTCCTACAGCGAACCGTTCTTCGGCGGTGATTACCGAGTGCTGCGAGGTGGATCCTGGGCGACCGCCCCAGCCGCGGTGCGGCCATCCTTCCGCAACTGGGACCACCCGATACGCCGGCAGATCTTCACCGGGGTCCGGCTGGCCTGGGACGTCTGATGTGCCGACACCAGGCGTGGCTCGGCCGACCGCGCACACTGGCCGACCTGGTTCTCACGCCGCCGTACTCGCTGCTGACCCAATCCTGGGCTCCGCGGCGCCAGCGGTACGGAACGGTCAACGCCGACGGCTGGGGGATCGGCTTCTTCGCCGCCGGTGATCCGCAGCCGGCGCGCTGGCGATCCGCCCGCCCGATGTGGAGCGACACCGCCCTCCCCTCGGTGGGACGTCTGGTCAGCTCCGGCTGTGTGCTCGCCGCGGTCCGGTCGGCGACCGAGGGGATGCCGGTCGACGAGTCCGCGGCCGCACCGTTCCTGTCCGACGGATGGCTGTTCTCCCATAACGGCCGGGTGGATCGCAGGGTGCTCCCGGCGACGCACCTGGCCGAGTCCACAGTCGACTCGGCCGTACTGGTCGCGCACATCGTCGAGCAGGGCGTCGATCGGCTCGCCGACACCGTTCGGGAGGTGGGCGCGGCCGACCCGTCCGCGCGGCTGAACCTGCTGGCCAGCGACGGCGCCACCCTCGTCGCCACCACCTGGGGCGACACCCTGTCCATGCTGGTCACCCCCGACGGGACGGTGCTGGCCAGCGAACCGTACGACGACGACCCGCGCTGGGTCGACATCCCCGACCGGCAGCTCGTGCACGTCAACACCGACGGTTTCACCCTGACCCCCCTGGAGCCCCGATCATGACCTCCACCGTGCAGACGCACTTGTCCCCGGCGGCGGCTCGTGCGGCGCTCGCCGCCGATGTCGCCGCGGGCCTAGCCGACCGGCCGCGCACGCTGCCGCCGAAGTGGTTTTACGACGAGCGCGGCAGCGAGCTGTTCGACGCGATCACCCGACTCCCGGAGTACTACCCGACCCGCACCGAGCGGGGCATCCTGGCCGCGAACGCCGCCGAGATCGCGGCCCTGTCCGGCGCGCACACCCTGGTCGAACTCGGCTCCGGCACCTCGGAGAAGACCGGGTTGCTGCTCGACGCGCTACGGGACGCAGGCACCCTCGGCGCGTTCGTCGCGTTGGACGTCGACCCGACGGTGCTCGCCGGGGCCGGACGGGCCATCGCCGCCGAGTACCCGGCGATCAACGTCCACCAGGTCGTCGGCGACTTCGAACACCATCTCGCGCTGCTGCCCGTCATCGGCCGCCGAATGGTCGCATTCCTCGGGTCCACCGTCGGCAACCTCGACCCCGTCGACCGCGCCCGGTTCCTCGCGGCGCTGCTCGCCACCCTGCAACCGGGCGAGACCCTGCTGCTGGGCGTCGATCTGGTCAAGGAGCCGGCCAAGTTGGTCGCCGCCTACGATGACGCCGCCGGTATCACCGCCGCGTTCAACCGGAATGTGCTGGCCGTCATCAACCGGGAGTTGGGCGCCGACTTCGCCCTGGAAGGGTTCGAGCACCAGGCCGTCTGGGATTCCATCAACGAGTGGATGGAGATGCGCCTGGTGTCGGTGCGTGATCAGCAGATCCGGGTGCCGGGTTTGGACGCCCCGGTGGTCTTCCAGGCGGGGGAGTACATCCGCACCGAGATCTCCGCGAAGTTCCGACTCGACGGCATACGACAGGAACTCATCGCGGCCGGTCTGCGGCCCGTCCATGTCTGGACCGACCCCGCAGGCGATTTCGCCGTCATTCTCGCCGAGTCGCCCGCCGGCGGCTGAGTCCGAGACTGGAGCCCCCGCGACTACGCGGGAGAGTCGACGACCGGGTCGGTGAGGTCCAGGTAGCTGGGCGCGCCCACTCCCAGCGACATGAGCTCAGCGCCGAGGGCCTGCAATTCCGGCGGGACTGCACCTTCCTCGTTCAACCGCGCCTCGGCTGCCCTGGCCTCCGCTTCGGAGGTGAAGTAGATGACGTGGGTGAAATCGCCGTCGGCGTGTCCGACCGAGACGGTGCCCAGGATGTCGGGGCGCCACGAGTCCAAGGCTTCCATGTGCACCATCAGCTCCCGGCTGCGATTCATGTCGCTGGTCCGACCGGAGATCACCTGGACGAAACCGGCGGCCGCGATGTCACCGGGGGCGTGCACGACGACGTTGTTGGAGTCGTAAAACGTCGCCTCGCCGGTCAGGAGTCGCGAGAAGTCGGCCCACCATCGCGTCTGTTCGGGACGGGCGCTGTTCTGCCGGGCCGAGCCCTCGGAGTCGAACAGCGCCATGACGAAGAGCCGTCCGTCCTCGGACACGCCGGTGGTTGCACCGAGCCAGCCCGCGGCACTCGGCGCGAGTTCGCTGAGCCACTGCCGGCCGGCCGCACGCACGGCGTCCCGATCTGTGACCTCGGCCCGAATGACCTGAGCGAACATGTTTTCCTCCGTGGTGGTGCGGCGGGGCCGCGGTGGCATCGTTGCAGGTCAGGTGGATCCGATCAGGAACGGGTCGCCATGGCGTGTCCCGGTCGGTCCCGGTCGGTCCCGATCGGTCCCGATCGGCGACGATGCTACCCGGCCGTCCGATCCGACAGCACAGTGCTGGTCTCCCCGACAAACTCGTCCCCGGTTGCCGGCCAGGCGCTCGATGATTCTATGCATCTCGTCTCTACAACCCGCGTATACAACGTGTGTATAGTCTGCCGGTATGTCCATCTCCCGCACCCTGCTCGGCCTGTTGGAGGCCGGTCCGTCGCACGGCTACGACTTGAAACGCACCTACGACGAGGTTCTGCGTACTGACCGACCACTCGCGTACGGCCAGGTGTACGCGACCCTGGCCCGCCTGCTGAAGAACGGTCTGGTCACGGTGGACGGGACCGAGGCGGGTGCCGGACCGGACCGCAAGCGCTACAGCATCACTGATGCCGGGGTCACCGACATCGACCAATGGCTGACCAGCCCGGAGAGCCCGGACGAGTACCTGCAGAACACGCTCTACACGAAGGTGGTGCTGGCGCTGATGTCCCACCGATCCGCCACCCAGATCCTGGACGCCCAGCGTGCCGCCCATCTGGTCGCGATGCGGCAGTACACCCGTCGCAAACAGACCGGCGACCTGGCCGACCAGCTGATCTGCGACCACGCCCTCTTCCACCTGGAGGCCGACCTGAAGTGGTTGGACCTCACCGCATCTCGACTGTCCGAACTCGCCGGGAAGGTCACCTCATGAATGCAGACGAAACGGTCCGGGACGAACGGGGTGCCGCGGGCCGGGCTACCACGGTCGCCGATCGCGGCACACCGCTGCTGTCGGCGACGGGGCTGGTCAAGTCGTTCGGTGCGACGGTGGCACTGCGCGGTGCGGATATGGCGGTGCTGCCCGGCGAAGTGGTTGCCGTGATCGGCTCGTCCGGCTCCGGAAAGTCGACCCTGCTGCACTGCGCCGCCGGCATTCTGCGGCCGGACGGGGGCACTGTCCGGTACAACGGCCGGGACCTCGGCACGCTGTCCGACCGCGCGGTGTCGACGCTGCGCCGGGAGGAGTTCGGCTTCGTCTTCCAGTTCGGACAACTGCTGCCGGAGCTGACTGCGGTGGAGAACGTCGCCCTTCCGCTGCGACTGCGCGGGATGAGTCGCCGAGCCGCGGACGCCGCTGCGATGGAGTGGCTGGAGCGGTTGGAGGTGGCCGCGGTCGCTGAGCGGCGGCCGGGGCAGCTCTCCGGCGGCCAGGCCCAGCGGGTCGCGGTCGGTCGGGCGTTGATCACCAGGCCGACCGTCATCTTCGCCGATGAACCCACGGGCGCACTGGACAGCCTGCAGGGCGAAAAGGTGATGGGTCTGCTGATGCAGGCGGTGCACGACACCGGCGCCGCGTTGGTGCTGGTCACCCATGAACCACGGGTCGCGGCGTACTCCGACCGCGAGGTGCTGGTCCGGGACGGACGCACGGTCGAGCGTCGGGGCACCACGTGAGCAGCGTGCTGACCGATCCACGCGCCGCCGAAACGGAGCAGCCCACACGCGGGCGACGCGCCGGGTTCACCGCGACCGCACGCTGGGCGGCGGGCATGGCCCTCGGTGACCGCCGCAACCGGTCCCGGATCGGGGTGATGTCAGCGGGTTTCGCACTGTGCGCGGGCCTGCTGCTCACAGTCGCCACGATCAGCCCGATGGTCACCGGGTTGGCGGTCCGCGCCGCGGCGACCGCGCCGGTGTACACGACGGCGGGGGAGGGCTTCCAAGTTCAGCAGTTCGTCGCAACCATCGGCGGGCACTTGATGAGCGGGACGGCGCTCGGACCCGGCGCGGCCTCGCCGCCCGGCGTGGTGCGAGCACCGGCCCCCGGTGAGATCGTCGTGTCGCCCGCCTTGAATGAGCTGCTGGCCTCAGCAGAGTCGAACACCCAGCCGAACACGCAGCCGAACACGCAGCCGAACACGCGGCCCAACGCGCCGCAGGAGAGCACGCAGCAGGAAACCCTGCGCACACTGCTCCCGGAACGCATCATCGGCACGATCGACCCCGACGTCCTCCCCGGTCGCAACGACCTGGCGTACTACCAGGGCGTAGCAGGATTGGGCCCGAACGCGTCGTGGGCGACCGGGTGGGGGGCCGGTGACCCCGACACCGCGCTGCCGCTGAGTTTCTGGACGGTGCTGAGCACCGGCGCCATCGTGTTGCTCGTCCCGATCCTCATCTTCACCGGTCTCGCCGGTCGAGTCGGGTCGGCACGACGCGACCGAAAGTCGGCGCTGTTGCGACTGTTGGGCGCCTCCGCCACACAGATTCGAGCGGTGCTCGTGGCCGAGGCCCTCGTGGCGTCGTTGCTCGGACTGCTGATCGCCGGTGCCGCGTACGCGTCGCTGCGGCTGTTGGCGCCGTTGGTGCGGATCGGCGCGTCGGGGGTTCAGACGGCCGACCTCGTTCCGCACCCCACGGCGGTGGTCGCCGTGCTGCTGGGGATTCCGGCGCTCGGCGTGGTCGCCGCGTTGACGGGCACCCGTGGGCCGGTGGCGACTCCCCTCGCCACGACGCAATCGGAGCCGCCCGCCCCCCGATGGTGGTGGCGGTGGGCCCTGTTGGCGTCGACCGTCGGCGTCAACCTCGCCGTGGCGGGGTCCGAGCGCACCCTGCGCAACGAGCTGAGTCCGCTGACAGTGCCGACCATCTGCGTCATCGTGGTGCTCACGATGCTGTCGATTGCCGCCTGGGTGAGCCCGATCGCAGCCACCCTGGTGCGACCGGTGCGCACCGGTGCTCCCGCAGTACAGCTGGCAAGGGCACGTATCCGCTCGGACAGCATCGCCACCTCGCGGGCGGCTGCGGCGCTCGGCACGCTGTTCGCCGGGTTGATCGCGCTGGGTTCGGTGCTACCCGAGACCAGTAGTTCGGCTGACAGTGGCGAGGCGGTCGTCTACTCGCACCTGTGGCTGAGCGGGATCAGCCCGGCCGACCGACAACGGATCGAGACGGTGGTGCAGTCGGTCGCCGGTGTCCACTCGGCCGAGCTGATGACCGAACTGCCGCTGGCCGAGACCAGCACGACAGGGGCGGTTTTCGTCGCCAACTGTCAGTGGATCGAACGAACGCTGCAGGTGACCGACTGCCGGGACGGTCGGGCTTACCTCGCCGGAAGCAGCTCGGACCTCGTCGCACAACCGGTGCTGCTGTCGCTGCGTGACCAGCAGGTGTCGTGGACGCCGCCGGCGGGTATGACGGCCGTCCGCACCGTCGAACCCGGTCAATGGCCCCCGGCGCCGGCCGGTTGCGTGGACTGTCCCGACTCCATCGTGCTCACTGTGGACGCGGCCGTCAGATACCTGCCGGCGGCCTGGTCGGACGGCGACCTCAGCGTGACGCTGAGCGTGGACGCGTCTGCCGTGGACGAGCTGCAACGGTCGATGGCGTGGCTGGGTTGGCGGGCAGCCCAGCTGACCAGCTCGGCGGGAGCCGACTTGGTGCTGGCGCTGGTCCCCTGGGTTCGGGCCGCGTTGATCGGTGCCGGCCTGCTCGTCCTGGTCGTGTGCGCCCTGGGTCAGTGGCTGATCGGTGCGGAACAACTGCGGGAGCGTCGGCGAGCGTTCGCACTGGCCCGCGCGACCGGGGTGCCGGTGAGTACGTTGGGCTGGTCGGTGGCGCTGACGGCACTGGTCCCGGTCACGGTGGCGCTCACCCTCGCGGCGTTCACGGGGCCGCTGCTGGCCGCTCAGCTCCGACTGCTGGTCGGATTGAGCCGGGCACCGGTCAGCTGGTGGTGGCTCGCCGGCGGCGCGTCAGCGGCCTTACTGGTCACCGTCGCCGTTGCGTCGGGGTCGATCGTCCAGCTGCGTCGGACGACCGGGCCGGCGGCTCTACGGACGGAGTGAGTCCGCCAGGGGCGAGCCGCCGGGTTCGAGCCGTCGGGTTCGAGCCGCCGGGTTCGAGCCCCCGGCGGTGCTCCGGGTGCGGTTGCCGTCGGTCCGGGCACGTCCGGGATCCTGGATCTGCGGTCAGCTCACCCCGGGGTCGATGTGGATCTTCGGACCTTTACCGGCTCCGGGCGGACGCCACCCGCTCAACACCGCAGCGGCGTCGTGCAGGCCGACTGTCGCGGCCACCAGCGGGCGCGGGTCGACGGCCGCCGATGCGTACTGCTCGATGGTGCCGGCCAAGCCCGGCGACGCGCTCAGGATCCCTACGGCCGTGACGTCCTTGAGGGCGATTTTGCGGGTGTCCACCAAGCTGGGCGTCCCGGCCAGACCGACGTATACGACCCGCTTGCCGGGCTCGACGAGATCGAGCGCGAGGGCCGGCAGGCTCGGTGCGTTGGACGCGTCGATCACCGCATCCCAGGGCTGCGCGGGCAGCTCGTCGGCCGACCACACACCATGAAACCCGAGCGTTCGGGCGAAGGACAACGACCGGTCGGACCTGCCCATCAGATGCACCTCGGCGCCGGCCGCCAGCGCGAACATCCCGCACAGCAGTCCGATCGTCCCCGGGCCCAGCACCAGCACTCGATCACCCGGGTTCAGGGCCGCACCCCACACTGCGCGCAGCGCATTCCCGCCCGGTTCGACCATCGCTCCGGCGACGACGTCCACGGTCGCGGGCAGCGGATGCAACGCCGACACCGGTACGGCGAGTTGTTCGGCGAGCGCCCCCGGAAAGCCACCGCGAATCCCGATCTCGGATCGGTCCGCGCACACGTGCTGTCGGCCGGTGCGGCAACGCCGGCAGCGACCGCAGCCGAGCATGGTGTCACCGGTAGTGCGGCGTCCGATCCATGAACCGTCGACGCCCTCGCCCACCGCTGTGACAGTGCCGGACCACTCGTGCCCGAGCTGTATCGGGTAGTGGGCGAAACCCTGATGCAGGTAGGCCATTTCGCCGGTGAAGAACTCGACGTCCGTGCCGCAGACGCCGACTCGCTCGACATCCACGACCACCTGGCCGGGCTGTGCGACGGGCGGGTCGACGTCCCGTACCTCGGACTCATGGGGACCGGTGACGACGAAAGCTCGCATCAGGTGACCATTTCACAACGGATCGGGGTGGGCTCGGAGGTCCCGGCGATCTTCCCGATGTGGCGGTCTCAGCGCTCGGGATCGGCATCGTGGTTGCGCGTGTCCCGCAGTCGGGTGCTTCAGCGCCCGCCGACCAGGCCGCGAAGGATCGGCTCGAAACGAGCCACCTGCTCGCCGCGCCGCACATCCGACAGCGCGACGAACACTGTGCGGACACCGCGATCGGCCAAACCCCGATAGCGACGGATGTGCCCGTCGACCTCTCCTGCCGGGTGACGCGCGGTGAAGGCGGCCGCCGATGAGCGGCCCCGGTGCGCTTCGACCTGACGACTCATGTCCTCGCGATCAGTGCCGATCACCGGCAGATCCAGCACGGTGACGGCGACGTCGGCCGGATCCCGGCCCACCTCGGCGCAGTGCCGTCGCAGTACCTCGATCCGGTGATCGAGTCGCTCGGGATCCGACGGGATGTTGCAGGCGTCCGCCCACCGGGCCGCGATGCGCAGTGTGCGACGCTCACCGGAACCGCCCACGACAATCGGTGGTGCACCGATCGGACGTGGGTAGCAGGTGGTCTCCGGTAACGAGACGAGCTGCGAACGAAGCGATTTCGTACCCGGCGCCCACAGTGCGCGGATGGTGGCGACTCCGCGCTCCAGGGTGTCCAACCGATCGCCGTCGGAGGGAAACGGAAGTCCGAACGCCGCGTGCTCGCGTTCCCACCACCCGGCTCCGATGCCGAGAAACGCCCGGCCACCGGACAACACGTCGAGCGTCGCGGTCGACTTGGCCAGGATCCCCGGCGCCCGGAAGGTCACCGGACTGACCAAGGTCCCGAGCTGCAGCGTCGTGGTCTCGGCCGCCAGAGCACCCAGGGTCACCCAGGGGTCCGGGATGGGGTCCCAGGCGCGCCCGACCTGCGGGATTTGAATGAGGTGGTCTATCAACGCCAGACCGGCGAAGCCGACTTCTTCCGCGGTGGCAGCGATCTCGCGCAACCAGCCCAGCGGGTCCGCACCCCACGGGAACTGGGATATCTGCAGCACGAAATTGAGCGACCCCGGTGGGCCGTCGAACAGCGTTGGAGCCGAGATCTGCTGGTAGTGGGTGGATCCGGCGGGTTCGGGCGGCAATGTTCGGGTGCCGGAATGGTATTGCGCCGCGTCGGCTCCGCCCGCTCCTTCGGTTCCGCCCGCTCCTTCGGTTCTGCCCGCTCCATCGGCCCCGCCCGCTCCGTCCGCTCCGTCGGCCCCGTCCGCTCCGTCGACGATGAGCACCCGATCCCAACCCTCGACCGCGATCTCGGCTGCGACGTCAGCCGCCCGCCCCAGTTGCTCCCGCAGGACGCCGGCGGGAACCGGCCGATCGCGGGACGCATTGCGGTGGCGACAGACCGGCGCCGGGGTGACGACCACGACGGCGATGCCGGGCACCCCGGCGACGTGTGCCAGGCGGAGGTACTCCCGTCGACGGGCCGCGTCCAAGCCGAGGGTGTCGATCACCACGGTCAACCGTCGACCCGATCGAGCCGCCACAATCTGATCCAAGATGGCGAAGGCGTCCGTCGAGGCTGCCAAATCCGCCGGGCCGCTGCCCACGATCCCTCGCAGTTCATCCGACGACACGATCTCGGATCGGCGGAAGTGTCGTCCGGCCCAGAACGACTTACCGGCCCCGGATGCGCCCACCAACACCACCAGGGCCGGGTCTGGAATCTCGACCCGATCGGCCGGTTCGCCCCCGACGGACATGCGTGCAGTATGCGCGCACCGCGCGGTCACGTCAGCGTCGAGGCGGGCCCTCCTGGTTTCGGCGTGAAAGTGTTCGCTCACCGAACACATCCACGCCGAAATCGGGGTCAGCGCGCGGATTTCGCCGAGGAGCGGAGGCCGATTGCGGCGGTCAGCGCGATGAGCAGCGCCGCCAGCCCCAGCCACCCCCACCACGGGAGCGAACCGACGGTCCGCGCCAGCGCACTGGCGACAGCCTCGGCGACGTCGATGATCGGATCGTCGAGGCTGCCGCCGTCGGCGATCCGAATGCCGTACCAGCCGTACCACGCGACATAGAGGCCGGTGACGACCATCAGCCCGCCGGCGACTCGACTCAACACTCCGAGGGCTCGGCGAGCGGATCGCACCGCGGCCTGCTGGGTCAGGGCGACAGCCACCGAGACGACCGCCACCACCGTGCCCATCCCGAGTGCGTAGACGACGAACGCGCCGATGCCCGCGCCGACACTCGCCAACTGGAAGGTCGCGATCACCAAGGCCAGGAACGGACCGATGGTGCAGGACAGGGACGCGATGGCGAAGGCGATGCCGTAACCGACCGCGCCCAGCAGTGAGCCGCCGCGCAGATCCGCCCGAAACATGGGGACCCGAAGGTAGACCGACCTGCCGGCCAGCATCCAACCGCCGAGTCCGGCGACAATCAGCCCGATGACGATGGTGAGCCACGGCAGAACGGTGTGCAGAGCCGCGGCCAGCGGTGCCGCCAGCAGGCCGAATCCGGTGAACACCAGAATGAACCCGACGGTCATCGCGCCCGCCGCGAGCAGCGCCCGAACTGCCGGTGGGGTACCCGGCCGACTTCGGTCCGGTCCGGTGATGAAGAGCCCGAGGTACCCGGGGAGCAGGGCGAACCCGCACGGATTCACTGCTGCGAGCAAGCCGGCGGTGAAGGCGACCGCCAGGGTGGCGCCGGTTCCGCTCACCGCAGTCGGCAGATCGGCACCGCGCCGCCGATTGTCAGAGTGAGTTCGGCTGTCACAGTGCCTTCGACCGCGTGATCAGTTCGTCGAGTGGCACCACGCCGGTGACTGTCTCGAACGACCCGTCCGGGTGGACGAAGGCGAACGACGGCTGTTGGATCACCTCGAACCGCCTGAACAGCGATCCGTCGGCGTCGAAGAGGTGCGTGAGAGCGCCCACCGAGTGCTGGTCAGCCCACGGGCGGGCCTCTGCCATCGGACTACCGAGCCCGGCCACACCCATGACCTGAACGCCGGATCCGGCGAGGTGATCACTGAGCGCAGCCACCGTGCTCGACTCGCGCGCGCAGATCGTGCACCACGAGGCCCAGAACCACAGGACCGTGGGCTGTGTCGTCAATATCCTCGAATCGAAGGACTGTCCGTCGATCGTGTCGACTGCGAACTGGAAGGTGGCAGGTAACGGCTCGGCGACTTCAGCCGCTGGAGCGGTGACCGAACTCGACGCTGACGGGCCGACCGCGTCCGGTGCAACGCTTCCGATCGAGCCCGCGGTCGTCGGAGAAGCTGCTACCGATGCGGCGGCCGTGTCGAGGCCCGTCGAGCCCGATCCGGCAGCGGTCGAGGTCCCGCAACCGACCACCAGCAATGTGGCACAACCCGCGATCAGGAGCCTGGTCATCATTGTCGGCGCATCCGCGGAGTGTCGCCTGCGGCTGAGAGTCCGGGCTCGCCCGGATGGGCGACTCTGCGGATGGGGCGCGCTGTCGGTCGTCGGGGCGGTGGGGCATGCGGGCGCTGGAGACCGGTCGGTGAATGGCACCTCGTCCAGTTAACCAGGGCCATCCGGGACGGCGTTGAAACGACCACAGCGTAGGCGTGATCGGACACCAGAATGCACTCTCTGATCATCCGTTGGAGCATTCGTCCCGCACTCAGCGTGAGATACAGTCAGTCGGCAATCGGGTGAAACGCCCAAAATGGACCATTTCCCGGCGCATTTGAGTGGACTGATAGCGAGACCATGACTGTTAACCGACCCCTCGTCGCCGGTATAGCTGCCGTCAGTGTGCTTGCCACTGCGTGCACCGGCGTGTTCGGTCCCACCCAGCCCGAGCGTGAGTCGTCTATCGCGGCGATCGTGCGGAGCGTTCTGGACGGCGACACCGTGCTCGTACAGCAGGGTGTTTCGTCGTACCGCGTCCGGTTGGCGAACTTCCAGGCCCCGGAGATGGTGGGACCGGCCGAGGCGCAGTGCCTGGGCGCGGAGGCGCAGACCTTCCTCGCGGCGGTGCTGCCGGCCGGCGCATCGGTGCGTTTGCGATCAGCAGTGGGCGCCCGCGAATTGTTCGACAACGCACCAGTGGAGGTTCGGACACCCGATGCGCGAGTGGTGAACGCCACCATGGCCTCGGCCGGCCTTGGCATGGCGATTCCGGACGCGGGCGATCTGGGCCTGTTCGCGGACGTGAGCGCGGGGCAGGAGGATGCGCGATCCCATGGTCGGGGACTCTTCTCCGCTGACATCGACTGCACAGTCCCCGGTCGAGTTGCAGCCCTGCTCTCAGCCGGCAGGGCGGCCGCACTCGCCACCGGTGCGCTACTACCGGCCGTCGCAACGGGTAGCGAGTTCACAGTTCCCGCCCTCGCGGATCGGGCGACCCTGTTGGCGCTCGTGGATCAGGCGTCGGCCGACGCGGACGCGGCGCGGGAGGTACTGCGTGCCGCCCGCTCGCTGTCCGCAAAATTTGCTGCGCCGCCCGATCTGCCGGCCTGGAAGGTCCTGACCTCGGACCAACTCGCCAGTCTGCACGGCACCGTCGAAGACGTCATCCAGGCACAGGACGACGCGCACTCGGCGTTACGTCGGCTCGCCGTTGCAGCTGCCGGTGCGGCCGCGCAGGCCAACGAACACAGCATGGCGGTAGTCGCAGCCGCAGCAGCGACGCTCGCAGCCGTGCAGGCCGCAATAGATGCCGCGCTACCGATTTCGCCCGGCTCGACGGCGGCTGTCGGGGCGACCCCGTCGATTCCGAACCGCAACGTCGTCGGGCGAACACCGTCGACTGATGGGTCGGCACTGCCGATTTCTGCTCCGGTGGCACACCCGGGCGGGGGAGTCTCTGTCGTGCTCCCCGGGCTTGGGCAGCCCAGCTATCCGACCACGACCCCGCCGCCGGGAGGGTCGAGCAACCCACCGAAATCGCCCTGGCTCCCGCCGGCCGCGACGCCGGTGGGGAATCCGACGCAGCCTGGTGGATCGAGCGGCTACCCGAATGTGGACTCGGCAACCAAGGCGGCTGAAGAACGGGCGGCAGCGGCGCGCGCAGCGGCTCAACGTGCGGCTGCCGCGCGGGCCGCGGCTGCCAGCGCCGGGGCAGAGCGAGAGGCGGCTGCCCGGGCGGCGGCGGCCCGCGCGGCGGCCGAGCGGGCCCGGCTGGCTCAGCTGGCAGCCGACCGAGCTGCTGCGGCCAGCGCTGCCGCCGGTCGTGCTGCAGCCGCCAGGGCGGCGGCTGATCGCGCTGCGGCAGCCCAAGCGGCCGCTGATCGTGCTGCTGCGGCGAAGGCAGTCGCCGATCGTGCTGCGGCGGCCAAGGCTGCAGCGGATCGCTTGGCGGCGGACCGTGCGGCGGCAGGTCGTGCTGCGGCGGCGAAAGCCGCCGCCGAAGGCAGGGCGGCGGCCGAGCGGGCGGCGCGGGCGCGAGCCGAGGCGGATCGGGTGGCCGCGGTGCGGGCGGCGCAGGCGCGAGCCGAGGCGGAGCGGGTGGCCGCGGTGCGGGCGGCGCAGGCGCGAGCGGACGCCGATCGCGCGGCTGCGGCTGAGCGAGCGGCAGCGGCGAAGGCGGCAGCTGATCGCGCCGAGGCTGCGCGCGCGGCCGATAAGGCTGCTGCGAAGAACGCGGAGAAAGCCGCGCAGGATGCTGCGAAGGCGGCCGCTGCCGCGGACAAGGCCAACAAGGCTGCCGCAAAGGCGGCTCAAGATGCGGCGAAGGCCCAGCAGGCGGCGGCTAACGACGCGGCGAAGGCCGCTGCGAAGGCGGCCGAGAAGGCGGCGAAGGAACAGGCCGCAGCCCAACAGGCCGCTGCTGCCGAGCGGGAGAAGGCTGCGAGAAAAGCCGCCGAGGCTGCGCTCAAAGCACAGCAGGACGCCGCCAGGGCGGCTGAGAAGCAGGCCAAGGACGCTGCGAAAGCGGCTGAGAAGCAGGCCAAGGACGCGGCGAAGGCGGCTGAGAAGCAGGCGAAGGGTGCGGGGAAGGACAAGAAGGTCAAGTGATCGGCGAGTTCCCCACACCGCACCTCGAACCTCGAACCGGGTACTTAGTTGACGGGGAATCCGACCATGGGGATCTTCGGCCGACAGAGTGCACTTCACGATCCTCCATTCGGGGAGGTGAAGAGCGCGAGGTGCACGCTACAGTCAGGTGAAATCAGGCGAAACGCCCAAATGGATCAATTCACCTGCTCAGGACTGGACTGAACGAGCGACATGACTGTGAATCGCAAACTCACCGCAGGAATCGGAAGCCTCGCGCTACTGCTGAGTGCCTGCACCGGTGTGGGTTCCAGAAACACTGACGCGGGCGGAGGATCGTCAATTGAGGCGACCGTCCAAGGTGTCTTGGACGGCAACACCGTCCTGGTCCATAACGGCAGTGGAACCTATCGGCTGCGGCTGGGAAATTTTCAGGCACCGCCGACCGACGGTCCTGCCGAGGTGCGTTGTCTCGGTGCAGAGGCACAGACATTCCTGGCTGCGCTGCTCCCCGCAGCGACGCAGGTGCGGCTGCGGTCCGCAGTGGGGGCTCGTGAGCTGTTCGACAACGCACCCGTAGAGGTTCGGACAGCGGACGGGCGGGTGATCAACGCCGAAATGGCGGCGGCCGGCTTGGGCATGGCCACCCAAGACGCGGGTGATCTCAGCCTCTTCGCTCAGGTGGGCGCCAGTCAGGAGCACGCCCGGACGAATGAACGCGGCCTGTTCTCCACGGAGATCGGTTGCACCGTGCCGGGTAGGGTCGCGGCGCTGGTTGCAGCGGCACGGTCATCGGTTCTGGCCGGCGGCGGTCCCAAGCTGTCGACGGTGGCGAATTGGAGGGCACCCGCCGGCGTCGACCAGGCCACGCTGCGAATGACCGCCGAAGGAGCCTCCCACAACGCATCGGCGGCCAGAGAGGTCCTCCGTGCAGCCCGTGAGTTGTCAGCGGCGTTCACCGATCAGCCTGAATTGCTGATATGGCAGGTTCTGACTCCCCATCAACTCGCCGCCATGGGTCGCACCGTGGGCGCGGTGATTCGCAGTCAGAACGAGGCATATACCGCTTTCCGCCGGTTGGCCGCCGCCGCGACCGCCGCTGCCGCCGACCGGAGTGCGCGAAATGTCGCGGCGGTCGCGGCGGCTGTCGAGCTGCTCGCTGCAGAGCAGTCCGCCCTCGATGCGTCCCTGCCGGCATCGCCGACGACAGAGACCGTCATTGGACAGTCGATTCTGTGGGGCCAGACTGGTCCGTTCGCAGGTGCCGCCGGGTCGCAACCGATGGCAGTGAACGCGTCCAGGGGGACCGGGTTCTCGTCGGTCGGGTCGCCTGCGCCGGGCCCCGTGGCGCAACCCGTGACCGAAGCTGCGAACGGCACCGCCGGAGCCGCTCAGGGGAAAGCCGCCGCCGCGCGAGCCGACGCCCAGCGCGCACTCGCTGGTGCGGCGAAAGCGGCCGCAGATCGCGCCGCTGCGGCGGAGCGCGCCGAGCAGAGTGCCGCCAAGAATGCCGACGCCGCGGCGAAGCATGCCGCGAAGAATGCCGAGGCCGGGGCGAAACGAGCCCAGCAAGCGGCCAAGGCAGCGGAACAGGCGGCAAAGGACGCCCGGAAGGTTGCCGCCGCCGCCGCGAAAACGGCGGCCCGGGCGGTTGAGAAGGCCGCCAAAGCACTCGCTGCCGACCGCGCCGCGACAGCAGCTGGGCAGAGGGCCGCTGCAGCTGCACGCGAAAAGCTTGGCAAGGAGGCGGAGAAGGCGGCGCGTAAGGCTCAGGAGTCTGTCGCGAAAGCGGCCGCAAAGCTCGCCGCGGCTGCTGGGAAGAAAAAGAAGCACGGCTGATCACGTCGCACTGATTCGACTTCGACCCGGCGCTGTCGGCGAGCTTTGAGTGATGGCTCCGTGGGGTCTTTCGGGCGTTACCCGACCGGCCGGGCGTTACCCGACCGACCGGCACTTCCGCGATTGAGGTTGATGTGCACCACAGTCGGTCTTACCGTCGCCCGATGGCCACCTGGTCCCCACCCACGGCCATGCAGAAATTCACTGCAGGGCACGACACATCGCTTAAACCGCTGTTGGTGACCAAACGAGGGAGGCTCCACTCCACTCCGTTGAACGTCGTGGCCCGGCCCTGGCCGCCGAAGACGCCGACACAGAAGCCGGCGGTTGCACACGAGGCTCCGCTGAGCCAATATTGCCGATCGTCAACGAACGGGGCGATCGCCTTGGGTGGTGACCATGATGAATTGTTGTAGGAGATCCCGTGAGGACCGGCGACTGACAGACAACTCGACGTAGTCGGACAAGACAACGACTCAACCCAGTCATTGGCGCCCTCAGGCCCACTCGGGCTGTAGATGTTCACCGGCGCGGTCCACGACGTGCCGTTGAAACGGGTGGCAGTACTGCCCGGGTAACTCGAATCCCGGCCGAACGTGGCCATGCAGAATCCGACGGCGGGGCAGTCTACGAATGCGTTGTAGCTGTCGTGCGCTTCCGCTACCTTGCGGGGCGGCGCCCACCGCGTCCCGTTGAAGAACATCGCGTACCCGTCGTCGTCGACGGCAACGCAGAAGCTCGGGCCGGCGCAGGAGACGCCCTGCATATGACTTCCCATGCCCGGCTGATTGTCGATCACGACGGGCCCGGTCCACGAGGTCCCATTGAAGGTGAAGGCGCTCCGGGTGTTGACCGCCATGCAGAAGGTCTTGCTGATGCAGCTGACGTCCTCGATCGCGGTTCCGGGCTGCGTTGAGCCGGGGCTCGCCCGCGCGAAGAAGGTTTTCGCGGTCCAGGTGGTTCCGTTGAAAGTCTGTGAGCGGAGGCCGTCCACCATCATGCAGAACGTGCTGCTCACGCAGTCGATCATCGCTCCAGTTCCGACCGTCGGCGTACTGGTGGTCCAGGTGAGCGGGTCGAGGGGCGCCTGCGTACTCGAGAGGAAGTAACCGCTGACATCGCCTCGGACCGATGTAGCGGCGACGGAGCGGTTCGCGATGGAGATGGTGCCGTTCGGACTCACCGGCACAATCATCAATTGACTGACGGTTTGGTGAGCCGGGAAGAACAGGTCAGACGCGCTGGGTCGGGTGGTGTTGGTTTGGTAGGCGGTGATGTTGCCGCTCGCATCTCCCCCGACGGCCGTGATGTTCACGGCTACCGCCGCAACACCCAGGCGCGGAATACCGTTCCTACCAGTGACGGGCACGGTGAGTGTGGCGTTGGCCGCTGCGGTCGGATACGGAGCAAACAGCCCTTGGGCGGTGTCGAATGCGCCGGCCGGATTGACGGGCGTGAACGCCCCCGCGGCGGTTGCCGAACCTTTGCGGAAGTACCCGACGACATTACCGATCAGTTGCGCAGTTCCCTCGGACTGATTTTGAACGGTGAACTTGCCGGCTGCGTCAAGCGGTGCGAGAACGAGATTGTGCACTGTCTGCTGCCGGGCGAACGACATACTCGACGCATCCGGATAGTAATCGTCTGGTTCCGGCTTGTAGGCCACCACCGATCCCGCCGCTGTCGGCACGTTGACCGTCATGTTGATCAGCACGGCGGAGACGTTGGAGCTGGGAATCCCCGCCAGGCCGGCGGCTCGAATTGATGTGGTGCTCCAGGCGGGCAGTGGGCCAGCGGGAGCGTTCAGGCCGCGCCTCGTGTCGAACAGGATCGTTCCGGGTATGGGAGTGAAAGTGCCGGCTCCGGCGGCTGTTCCGGCGATGAAATAGCCGGTCACATTACCGGTGAGGTGTGTGCTTCCGGTCGAGCCATTGGTGAGGCTGATCTTTCCCCCAGCTCCGATGGGGATGACGATCAGCGCGTGCACAGTTTGGTTGGGAGTGAAATTCTGCACCGCCGCCGGCGGTTTGGCGGCACCGGCCGCATAGGCGAAGATGTTTCCCGCTGCGGTCGACGCGACGATCGTGAGGTTGATGACGACGGCCGAGACTCCTGAGGACGGAACTCCGGACAGGCCGGTGATCTGCGCAGTCAGGGTTCCATTCGCCGCTATCGGTGCCCGCGGCACATTCACACCGGCTGACGTGTCGAAAATTCTGGTGTCGGGCAGCGAGACGAAAGAGCCGTCAGCCGTTCCCGCCGCAGCCGCCCGCGTTCCGGATCCCACGCCGGTGATCAATGTGAGGAACACGGATAGCGCCAATAACACGCGACGGGCGACGGACATGGTGTTCTCCCGGCTTGGGAACAAACGCGATCACAGGGGTTTCGTGCATTAAACTACTGAGACCTGCGACATTGTCAAGGACCATTCGGGTATTGAACCGCGCGCGCTATTTCCGAAACCCGGCACCGGCGAGTACGGCACGCAGGATCGCGAAAAATCTGTTCTTGAAAGGGCCGCCTTCGACGTTGAGTGCATCGCATACTCACACCGAGTGATCTGGCCCGAAATTTGCATCTCCGGCGTACAGTTCGCCTCACTCGACCTCGAAGCAGCGGTCGAGCGCACATAAGTGGCTCTCAACGAGATGGCGTCATGCCTGTCGGAGGTCCGCAGTGTCGTTGCCGCTGGTCTTGGCCGGGCCGATTGTCCGACGCGTCGATGAGAAGTCGGCGACCTTTTGGATGGCGCTGTCCGAATCCGCCGTCGTCGAGGCCTGGGTGTGGGCCGGGGATCAGGTCAGCACCGGCGACGCCACCGTGCAATCCGGTGATGCCTTCATCGCGCACAGCTCCGCCGCGGGGACCCAGAAATGGGGCGAACAGCTGCACACCGTCACTGTCACCGCGCCGCTGGTTCCCGCCGCATTGCTGCCTCCCGGCACGTTGTGTGCCTACGACATCACGATCGCCGGCCACGGCGGACTGAAAGCACTCGGCCTGCTCGCGGACGCCGCCCCCGCCGGCAGTGGAACTGCGGCCGCAGACCTCGGCCGACTGGCGCTCGGCTACCTGACCGACCGCCTCCCGACCTTCGTCCCACCGCCGGCGACCATTCCGGACCTGCGCTTCGCGCACAGCTCCTGCCGCAAACCCCACGGCTACGGCCCGGACGCACTGCCCTGGCTGGACGACGTCGTCAAGGACAATCGCACCAGTCCGGAGAAACGGCCGCAGCAACTGTTTCTGACCGGCGACCAGATCTACGCCGACGACGTCACCGCAAGCCTGCTCGGCATCCTCACACCGTTGGCCGGCGAGCTGATGGGATTCGACGAAACAGTCCCGATGGCAGGCGGTGCCGCCGGCAACACCGACGCGCGGGTGCAGGTCAAAGCCCTGCCGCCGATGCGCCGCGGTCGGCTGTCCGCTGAGGTGGCCAAGCTGAGCACCACCGACAGCGCCTGCCACCTAATGGGTTTCGGTGAGTTCGCGGCGATGTACCTGGCCTGTTGGAGCCCGGCGGTCTGGCGAGCGCTGCCCGGCCGCGACGAGATCTTCACCGGCCAACAGGCGACCGACATCGCGCAGTGGCATCTGACCGATTTCGAAACAGCCTTCGGCGACGCGGCCGGATGGAAGAAGCAGGACGACGAGGACGCGAAATCGGAACGCGGCTACGCCGCCGAGGCGCTGCGCGTCACTGCATTCGCTCGCACCGTGCCCAAGGTGGCCCGGCTGTTGGCCAACTGCGCGACGTACATGATCTTCGACGACCACGACGTCACAGACGATTGGTATCTGTCCGCCCCCTGGCGGACCAGGGTGCTCACCTCGCCGCTCGGCCGCACCGTGGTCCGCAACGCGATGATGGCCTACTGCGTCTTCCAGGCGCCGGGCAACGATCCGGAGAAGTGGAACGACCCCGCGATCCTGGTCGCGCCGGAGACCCCGGAGCACGCGGTCCTCGGCCAAATCGTCACCCTGCTCGGTGATCGGGTCACGCCGACCCAGGGCCATCAGGACGATGTCGACGGCCACCTCGGCCTGGTGAATCCGACGTCGGCCGGCGACATCCGCTTCCATTACACGGTCAACGGACCCCGCCATCGAGTGGTCGTGCTCGACACCCGGACTCGACGCACCTACGACTCGGCGACTCGGGAGAGCCCGCCGAAGCTCCTCGGTGACTCGCTCGACGCGATGCTGCCCGCCGGTCCGATGACCGACGGCCGCGAGGTGCTGGTGGTGGTGTCCGCGGCGCCCACGCTGTTCCCACGGATCTTCGACGCGCTGATTCAACCCGCAGCGGCCTCGGTCTTCGACGTCCAGACGCACTACAAGCGCACCGAGGCATTCGATCCGGCGAGGCCGAAGCCGGCGATCGTCGGCAGTGAGCAGTGGGACCTCGAAGGTTGGGGCTCGAACGAGTCCGCTTTCCACACTTTTCTCCGTCGACTGGCGACCTATCCGCGGGTGGTCGTCCTCGGCGGCGACGTCCACTTCGCGTCCAGCCTGCTCTGCGACCTCTGGACGAAGGGCGACGACATCGCCGACAGTCGGATCCTGCAGTGCACCAGTAGCGCTGCACACAACCAGCCCACGGCGTCGCAACGAGCGGTCCTACGATCTCAGCGCAGCGCTCAACGACTACTGCAGGCGACCCCGTTGGAACGGCTCGGCTGGGACGGTGATCAGGGTGTCGTACTCCCCGCGGGCGCTCACATCGCGCCGGGTCGGCGTGGGCGGTTGCGCGCCAAGCCCACATTCCTGCCTGCCCACGGTTGGCCCGCTGGCACTACCGTCGCCGCCGACAAACCGCCCGACGTCCGCTATCGGGTGGCCGTCCTGCGGGACGAGCGCTCGTCAGCCGAGATGGGTCCGGACGCGCCGAACATGCCCACCCTGCCCGCGTTCGACGCCTCCGACAAGATCGCCACCTATGCCCGTGTGGCGGGCTCCCATCAGCAACTGCTGCAGGGTGGCAAGGATCCGATCCGACTATTGGTGTTCGCGAGCAACGTCGGTGTGTTGTCCTTCGCCGGGTCGCCGGCGGGCGTCGGCGAGTACGTCGCGACCCACGCCCTGATGTCACCCGTCGGCGACGGCACGACGGGGGCGCCACTCACTCATCACAGCGCAGACTTGGCGCGCACCGCAGCGGCGGCGCCGCCCGTCCTGGTCGCAGGAGACTGAGGAGCCGATGGCGGAGGAACCGAAGAAGAAGAACGTCTTCCAGAAGGTGGCCGCGCTGGTCAAGGACCTGGTCGAGTGGGTCGAGGAGACCTTCGGCGACCCGGCGCTGTCCGCGCAGATCCGGGCGGATCTCGGGCTGGACCCCACCGCTCAATTCACCCCGAGCGGAGCCACCCCCGCGGCCAAGGCCAAGATCGACGAGTTCGTCAAGAAACAGGACGTCGACGAGGCGTCATTGCTCGCCGTGGTCGCCGAGGTCAAAGGCCTGGTCGACACCCTGATGGCCTTCGCCGACGCCGTCAAGGCCGACGGGGTCAGCGCCGACGACGTGTTCTGGTTGATCTTCAAGGTCTGGGTCGCGGATTCGCTCCGGGCCCGTAACCCCTCCGCGTACGGCCTGATGTCATTGGCGGGCCTGCTGACCCAGGAGGACGAGGCGATCGGGTCGTTGGATCTGGCGCCCATCGGTCGGTGGATGAAGGGCGACGTCGCCGCCGACGCGGCGGCGGTGATCGACCGGTTCTCCTTCCTGGTCGGTACCACGGTGGTCATGCTGGACGCGATGTGGGACAAGGCCGGCGGCGTGATCGACGCCGCCTACGGCTGGGATCCGGACCCGGACGACGACGCCGCCTCCACCGCGGTGGCGAGCCGGGCGCTCTCCGTCCTGTTCCATCTACCGGTCGTACCGGTGTCGCCGCTGCTCAGTCTGATCATGGTGCCCGCGGAGGATGGCGGCCCCGGCATCGTGTTGTCCGTCGGGGGGGCGGTCGAGCTCGGCTTCGACATCGGCGACACCACGGTGAGGGTGAGCGCGGGCGCCAACGGTGCCTTCGCCGTGTACCTCGGCGCGGGATCGCCGCGGGCGTTGAGCGGGTTGACCCCCTCGCTCGCGGTGCGCACCGAACCCAAGCCAGGCCATGAGGGCACCCCGGCGCTGGTCCTGGGTACCAGCGATGCGAGCCGGTTGGAGATAGGTGCATTCGTCGCCGGCCTCGAGATCGGGGCGGACTTCGCGGGTGTCCGGTTCGGTGTCCGGCGCGGCAAGCTCGTCATCTCACTCGGGCAGGGCGACGGATTTCTACGGAATCTGCCGGGCGGCAACATAGAAGCCCCGTTCGACCTCGGTGTGCTGATCGACACCAAGGGCGGCTTCCGTTTCGAGGGCGGCACCGGGCTCAAGATCAACCTTCCCGTGGCGGCCTCGCTGTTCGGCGTGTTCACCATCCAGTACCTGGAACTGGAGCTGGTCCTCGGCGAGCGGGTGCGTCTGGAACTGCGCGGCGGTTTCTCAACCCACCTCGGGCCGTTCTCGGCGGCCGTCGACAAGCTCGGTATCGGCGCCGACCTCACCGCGCTGAGTAGGGGCGCGGCCCTGGACACGGTGCTGAAGTTCCTGCCGCCGAAGGGCATCGGGCTGCGGCTGGACGCCGGGGTGGTCAAAGGCGGCGGTTATCTGTTCATCGACGCCGAACGCGGCGAGTACGCGGGCGCGCTCGAGCTGACCATCGTGGGTGTGTTCAGCGTGAAGGCGATCTGCCTGATCACCACCAAGCGGCCCGACGGTAGTGAGGGTTGGTCACTGCTGCTTAGTGATTTTCGGTCAATTCGCGATCCACATCGCCTTCGGCATCTTTCTCACCGGAATCGGCGGGCTGATCGGCCTGCACCACCGGATGGACCTGCAGGCTCTCACCGACGGGATGAAGTCCGGGGTGCTCGACGACGTCCTGTTCCCGGAGAATCCGGTCGGCGACGCCCCCCGCATCATCAACCGCTACCGGCAGCTGTTCCCGATCGAACCGGACACCCTGATCCTGGGTCCGATGCTCGAGCTGGCGTTCAGCGAACCGCCGATCGTGTACGTGCGGCTCGGTCTGCTGTTCGAAGTCCGCAACGCGCTCGGCGGCGATCGGCCGATGGCGCTTGACCAAGGTGGTGCTGATCGGGCAGCTTCTCGCTCAATTGCCGCCGAAGGCGACCGGTGTGCCCGCCATCCTGAAGCTCCTGATCGACGTGGTGGGCTACTACGACGCCCAGGAGAAGTTCCTGATGATCCGGGCGCGGCTGCGCGACTCCTTCGTCGGCATCGAGGGTTTCGCCACGCTCAATCTGTCCGGTGAGTTGCTGCTGGCGATGAGCTTCAGTGACGACCCGTCGTTCGTGCTGTCGGCGGGCGGATTCAGCCCGGCCTTCAAGGACTTTCCGAAGGGGGTGCCGACCAGCCTGGAACGGATGGCGGTCTCCTTCGGGATCAGCGTCATCCAGATGCGTTGCGAGAACTACTTCGCCATCACCAGCAACTCGGTGCAGACCGGATTCCGGGTGTCGCTGTCAGGCCAAACTCGGCCCGGCCAGCATCGAGGGGCACCTCGGTTTCGACGCCCTGATCGTGCTGAAGCCCGTCTTCCACTTCATCGTCGGCGTCGATTTCGCCGTTTCCCTGCGAGCGTTCGGCACCAGCCTGTGTGCGGTGACCGTCACCATGGAGCTCAGCGGACCGGGTGAATGGACCGCGAAGGGCAAGTTCTCGTTCTCCATCCTGTGGTGGGACGTCGATGTTCCGTTCGACGAGAAATGGGGCAGTGCGCCCGCCATTCCGGAGCAGACCACCAGTGCCACCGCCGCACTGTTGGCCGACCTCAGCCGGCCGGAACGGCTACTGCCGGAGGCCCCGGTCGGCGGCAGCGGACTGGTGACACTGGCGGCGGTGAAGGCCGAGAGTATTCCGTTCGCGCATCCGCTCGGTCGACTCACCGTGGCTCAGAAGTCGATCCCGTTCGAGGTGACCATCGATCGACTGGGCACGAAGCGGCTCACCGAGGGGGCCGTGCGCTACGCGGTGGGCGAGGTCCGGATCGGCACCCCCGGACCGGGTGCGGCGGCGCCGATCACCCAGCCTGTGGTCGACCACTTCGCCCGCGGCCAGTACATGGAGCTGACCGAGCAGGAGAAGGTCGGCGGCAAGTCCTTCGAACGCTTCCCGTGCGGGGTCAGCATCGGCACCGACGCCTATCGGGTGGACGATCCGGGAGTCACCCTGGACGCGGTGTACGAGGAGAAGATCCTCGAACCGGAGGAGGCGATCAGTCGGTTCCCCTGGCGGCTCACGTTCCTGGCGCACACCGCCCTGAGCGACGCCCTCCTGGACACCCACGTCGCCCTCGGTGCGGCGGCGTACTCGGCCCGAGCGCTGGACTCGACGATGCAGGCCGGTGGTCCCGGCGCCGCCGCGGTCGCCAAGGACACCACCCTGACCGTGGTGAACGCGACCACCCTGGCCGCTGAGATCACGCTGATCGGCGCCGTCGCCGGCTCCGACGCGGTCGCGCAGGAAGCCGCCGGATTCGGCCGGTTGGTCGTCGAGTCCTTCGAACTGACAGGGGTCTGATCGATGGCCACCGTCTACCGATTCCTGCCCTGGACTCGTCGGGGCCTGTCCGCCGCGCTGCCGGATGCGCCGTCGACCGACCCGACCCCGGCTCGCCCGCGACTGGACGTCACCGTGGTGGTGACCAATGCCGGCGACGCGACGACACACGCGGTTCTGCACGGTCCCGGCGACGTGATCGGCATAGACCCGCAGCAGATCGTGCGGACGTCGCCGCGGTTGTACACCACCGACGCCGAACCCAACTACCTCGCCGCCATCGACTTCGATGCCCCCGAACTGCCGTGGCTGTTCACCCCGCGCGGGATCCCGACCGACGGGGAGCACGCCGGCAAGTTGCCGCCCTGGGTGGTGTTGGTCGTCGTCGAGGATCGCGAAGGCGTCACCGTAGAGGTACCGCGAGGAGCGCCGCTGCCGCAGCTGAAGATCACCGGCGGCGCCGCCGCCGAACTGCCCGACCTCGCCGACTCCTGGGCGTGGGCGCACGTCCAACTCGTCGAGCCGACCGGCGGAGCCGCTCAACCGGCAGCGGTCGCCGCCACACTCACCGCAGATCCGAACCGCAACGTCAGCCGCCTGGTCTGCCCCCGGCGGCTGGCCCCGCAGCGCCGGTGGATCGCCGCCGTGGTTCCCGCGTTCGACGCCGGGCGCGTCCGCGGGCTCGGCGGCACCCCCGGCGACACCCCGTTGCAGGCCCGCCTGGACGAAGGACCAGGACACCGTCACCCTGCCCACCTACTACCACTGGGAGTTCCAGACCGGACCCGAGGGCGACTTCGAAGCGCTCGCCCAGCGGATCAAGCCGCACAAGGCGGCGACCACGGTGGGCCTCGTCCCGATGCACATCGGGGACGGCGCACCCCCGATCCGAGTCCCGATGGCACAGGAGCGTCACCTGGACATGGACGGCGCGCTGCGCGCTCCCGCGCAGTCCGACGGCACCCTGGACCAGATTCCGGTGGCGCTGCGGGCCGGCTTGGTGGAGGTCACCCGCACCCTCGCCGACGCCGCCGACGGCGTGCTCGACGGGCAGGAACTCGTCGACGCGTCCCGCCAGCCGGTCGGACCGCCGGTGTACACCTCGTCGCACGTGCGCCGCTGGAAGGTCCGTGACCCGCAAGACCCGGCGTGGTTCCGCGAGTTGAACCTGGACCCGCGCGCCCGGGTCGCGGCCGGCCTGGGCACGGAGTGTGTGCGAGTCAATCAGGAGGACATCGTCAATGCCGCGTGGCGGCAGGTCGGTGACGTGCTCGCTGCGGAGGCGGCGCTGCAGCGGGCCGCCCTGGGCGACCTGATGTCGCGGTCGTTCTTCCGCCGGCACGTGGACCCCATGCCGCACCATTATCTGATCGCGCTGGCGGCGCCGGTCGCAGCTCGAACCCCGTTCGCCGGCGTCAGCGTGACCGCGGGCATCGCCCGATCGTCGCTTCCCGACGCAGTGGTCGACGGCGGCTTCCGGCGGGCGCTCGCGCCGGCCGGTCGAGCGGTGGCGCGCGCCGCGCGCCGCATCGGTGTCCCGGCCGACACAGTCCGACCGGAGCTGGTCGTGTCGCTGGCCAACGGGCGCGACGACCTCGATGCCACCCGATTCGCCCGGCCGGTGCTGACCGGGGCGCCGGTCGACACGCTCACCGGCGACGATCTGAGCGGGCTCGGCATCCCCGTCCGGGTCGGTTCGGAACTGATCGCCCGGCTGAACGCCACCGCCCGAGCGCTGGCCGGTCTGCCCGTCGACGACGCAGCCCGGCTCAGTCTGCGACCCGAGGTCCGCAGCGCAGGTCTGATCGGGCAGGCCCATGTGGAGGCGGCCAGGGTGCTGGCGGCGCACGCAGCCGACGCCCTCACAGCTGCCGGTGGAACCCGCGATGCCGTCGTCGTGGGCGCAGTCGGCTCCGCGGCGCTGCTCGATCTGTTCGCCACCCAATCTGTTGCGGCGCAAGCCGGATCGCCCGGCGCCGGGGCGGGAGTCGGCTTTCTGGTTCAAGGCCCGGCCGTCAGCGCGGACGGGACCGGCCTGGATCTGGCACTACCGGCGGTGACCGTCGGAGTGCTCGACGTCGACGCGGGGAACACGCTGGTGCTCCGATCGGCCCCGGGCCTGCCCAACGTGCCGGTCGCGATGCTCGACGCCGCGATACCCGCCGCCGACATCAGCGGTCTGCTGGGTCGATTGGACGTCGGCGTCCTACAACGATCTGCCGACTCCGGAGTCGACCGGGCCCGGCTGCCCCGGATCGGTGCCGGGGTCGTCGTGGCGGATCAGGGCGGCGTGGTGCGCAGCGGCGGCATCGCACCGCTGCTCGCGGTGCCGGTCGGTCCCGGCGCGGTGCAGCCCGGCGGGGTGCAGCCCGGCGCTGGGCAGCCCGGCGTGGTCGAGCCCGGTGCAGTGCAGCCCGGAGGTGTGGTGCCGGGGAGATTCAATCGGGGACGGGTGCAGCCCGGCGGGGTGGTGCCCGGCGGATTCGACCTCGGCCGGGTCGAACGCGGCCGCGGACTGGGAGCAGGCGTCGGTGTCGGCGCGGCGGCGGTCGGCGACCACCCGGGTCGCATCGGGCGCGACACCAGGCTCGACATCGGGCTCAGCGCGGGCCTGGACACTGGGCTCAACCGACGTCGACTGCCCGGCGGGCCGGTGGTGGTCGGGCCGGTGGGCGAAGGACCGGTGATCGCGGGACCGTTGGACGAGGGCGACGCGCGGCTGCATCCGATCGTGGTGGGGGAGTTCGACACCTCGCTGGTCGTCGACCGGCCGGTGGTGACCCAGCCGGCCGATCCGATACCCGCCCTGGACCGTCGCTCGTCCATCGTGATGCCCCCGCTGATCCGCGACGAGCGTGTCGTCGCGCAGTTCGAGGCAGCGCTGGCGTTGCAGCAGCAGGCCACGGTGATCACCACCGCGGTGCCGGTCGGCACGGTGGTGCCCTTCAACCTGGGGTCGGCGGCGGCCGCGCTCAAGACCCACCTCGACCCGGCGGTGGCGCAACCGCTCCGGCGGGACGCACTGGTGCAGCTGGCCGGGCGCTCGGTGGCCGACATCCGCACTGCGGACCGGCACATCGTGGTCGACGGCTGGTGGGCCACCCCGGCGCTGGACCGGATCATGGCCTACCCGACCTTTCCGGTAGCCCGCCTCGGAGTACCTGTCCGCCTACGACCGCACCCGGTTCTGCCCGGGCGTGGACAGCATTCCGACCGACTCGGTCACGCTGCTGGAGACCAATCCCCGGTTCATCGCCGCGTTCATGGCAGGCCTCAACCACGAGACGAACCGCGAACTGCTGTGGCGCGGCTACCCCACCGACAGCCGGGGCACCCCGTTCCGCCACTTCTGGCGTCGTCTCGACGGCAGGAGTGACATCCCGCCGATCCACGGGTGGCAGTCGGGGACGCTGGCCGAGCAGACCACGGACCCGAAGGGCAACCTGGTCCTGCTGATTCGCGGCGACCTGCTGCGTCGCTACCCGAACACGATCGCGCTGGCGATGCCGGCGATCGACGCCCGCACACCGAACAAGGCCGCGGTGCTGGCCCCGATCTTCCGCGGCCAGTTCGACCCGGACGTCTCGTTCTTCGGGTTCCCACTGGTGGACACCGATCTCGAGGCGGGCGCAGGGCTACTTCTTCGCCCTGATGGAGCCGGTCACCGAACCCCGCTTCGGGCTCGACGAGACCAAGGGCGGTCGGTCGGCCGGGCCGAACAACCCGGTGGACAACCTCTCCTGGCCGGATACCGGTGTGCAGCCCGGCGGGCACCTGGGCCGGGCGCAGTTCTCCGCGCTGGGCATGGGCTCGGCGTCGCGTGCCGACGACATCGCCGCCACCGTTTTCCAGAAGCCGTTTGCGTTGTATGTGCACGCGAAGCACCTGATCAATCCGCTGCCCGTGCAGCGCTGAACCGCAACCGATCACGGGCCACGAGGGGTATGGAATGCCGGATCTGGATCTGACCGCCGTCGCAGCGGTGCGCCGCGCGATCGCCGACCAGCAGGACGCGCTGCGCCGCACGAGAATCGACCTCAGCGCCGCGTCGTCCGGCGCGAGCAGCGCGGTCGCCGTCGGGCGGGCCGCTGACGCGGAAGCGGCCGAGGCCCGCATGGACGACCTCGACCGGCAGCGGGTCGCCCAGGTCGCGAAGGCCCGCAGTCTGGTGGGCGACCTGCTTCGGTCCACCAACGACCTGATCGCCGCCTTCCCCCCGGAGCAGGCGGTCGAGTCGCTCTCCGGGGTGCATCCGGTACTACTCCTCCCGATCCGCATCGAAACGCGGTTCTTCAACGCCGCGCAGACGCTCAAGGTGCGGATATTTCCCGACCAGGCGCACGTCACGGCTCACGACCCCGCCCTCACGGAAGACGAGGTGGCCGGTCTGACCTGGTACTGGACCCTTCGCTGGCCTGATCAGGATTCGACCACCGACGGTGGCCGTGCACTCGCGGAGCAAGCCTGGCAGGGACTCACCGCTCGATTCCGACCCGGTCGGGCGGCGTTCCTGGTCCGTCGGTACCCCCCGCAGAATCTCGGTTCCGCGGATCCGACCCCGACCTGGCCCGAGTTGCCGAGGCGTTCGGGCGAGTGGTCCGTGGCGGCGCGGGCGTCGCTGCTGCCCGACCGGTGGTGCGTGCTCGGCTTCCGCGCCGACGGTGAGGGCCGGCACACCGAGATCTTCCGGAAGTGGGGCTCAGCCGTCCCCGACTCGCTGGCGGTCGGACCCACCCCCGATCCCGGCGCGCCCGCGGAACGCAACGGCCTGCCCGACGACCCCGATCTGGCCTGGCTGCACAACCCGGCCGAGGCGGCCGGTGTGGGGATGCTGATCACCGTCGTCCAGAGCGACCTTCGGGCCGGCGCGCAGCTGTCCGCGGGGGTCGACCGGCTGATCGTGGTGGGGGTGGATTGGACGCTGGATCCGGCCGCGGCCGCAGCGGCCGTGGAGACCCACCTGGGCGCACTCGCCGACGAGGGCCGGTTGGCGTTCGTTCCGCAGGGGGTTCCGACGAACGCCACCAGCGGGACGCGCAGTGCGTACTCGACGGACATTCGGCTGGCTGAAGCAGTTCTCGCGCCGCATGCCGCGGTCGCGCCCGCGTCGGGTGCGGCCGCGCCGGTCGTCACGGCGGCGCTGGGCATTCCCGGCGCGAGTGTCGCCGGCGCCGCCGGCGCGGATCTCCGGGAGCAGGCCTGGCAGGGCGCCCTCCTGGAGGCGACCTGGTCCGCCATCGGCGGGTACTTCGTGAGCGCCATGTTGGACCCGATCGCGGCCGCACCTGACATCGAGGCGTCGCTGCGGCACCACGTGACCACCTACTTACGGGCATCGGGGCCGCTGCCGACCTTGCGGATCGGCGCGCAGCCGTACGGGATCCTGCCGGTCACCCCGCGGAAGAGGTTCGAACCCGATCTCCGGCGTCGCGCCCAGGCCGACGTCGCCGCCGTGACGGAGACGCTGCGCGGTGTCGTGCAGCCGTTGATCGACGGCGTCCCCCGGTTGGCCAAAGTGCGGCGCCGCGAGGACGTCGACGACCTGCTGCTCGCGCTGTTGCAGCGCACCCCGGTCGCCTGGTCACTGACCTTCCGTCAGTTGGTGGGACCGATCCAGCGCAAGGCGATCAGTCCGCGCTGGGACTTGATGGCCGCCTACCAGCAGAGCGTCACCGCGGGTTTGATGGTGCAGCTCGGGGTGACCGGTCTGCCGCTGTTCGCCGAGCTCACCCACGACGACCGCGACCACCCGCTGAACGTGCCGCTCGTCTCGAAGCCCGACCCGAGCTGACCCGACACGGTTCAGCACCGACTACCTCGCGAGATCGGCGAGCCTGCTGACCGAGACGCACGGCGCGGCCATTCTGGCCGCCCGGCAGGACTCGGTGGCGTTGCTGGAGGCGTTCATCGCCTGTGCCGCGGTCAACGAGAACACCCGAGCGGGAAAGGCAGTGGTCAACAACCGTCGCGGGCAGCTGGATCTCTCGCAGGAGTTCCGAAGTTTCCTCGACCGCGGGGCCGACCGCATCCCCTACGCGCTGCGGATCGACACCACGGCCGCCGCGCCGGTGGTCGCCGGTTCCGCCCTGGCGGTGCCGGCCACCCCGCTGGCGTTCGGCATCATTGGTCATCCCCGAGATCACCGGCGCGGCGAACATCTCGCAGTTCGTCGCGACCGAATATCGCAAGGCGCTGGAGATCCCGGGGTTGCTGGATTCACCCGACGATCCGCTGCATCTGCTGAATCGCATGGCCGACGCGCTCGCGACCCTCGCCGACGCGCCGGCCGACCAGCTGGAGTGGGCGTTCCGCGGTGTGCTGGATCTGTACAGCACCCGGCTCGACGCCTGGATCACATCGCTGGCCACCGCCCGGCTGGCCGAGCACCGCGAGTCCGCACCCACCGGCGTGCACCTCGGCGGATGGGGCGTCGTGGAGGATCTGCGACCGGACAGCGGACCGGCGGCGGAGAGCCTCGGGTTCGTCCACGCGCCGTCGTTGGGCCAGGCCGCGTCGACAGCGGTGCTGCGCAGCGCCCGGATGAGTCACCGCGACGAGGAGGGCCGGATGTTCGACCTCGACCTCACCTCGCGTCGCGTCCGGGAGGCGAGTCGGGTGCTGGAGGGGATGGGCAACGGACAGCGCCTGGCGGCGCTCCTCGGCTACCGGTTCGAACGTGCTCTACAAGATCGGGATCTCTTGCTGGCCCAGTGGATCCTGCCGCTGCGGATGCAGTGCCCGCTGCGGAGCGAACGCCCCGACGACACCGCACTCGTCGAACCGGTGGAGGTGGTCGCGGCCCGCGATGTGGTCGACGGACTGGCGCTGCTGCAGCGCTGGGCCGCCGAACGGGACGGCCTGCTGGCCGCGGCCGGGGTCGCCGCAGGAGCTCGGGGTGCCGTCGGCCAGGTGCTGGACGAGATCGCCGGCCTGTCGGATGCGGTCAGCGACGTCCTGCTCGCGGAGGCGGTCCACCAGGCGACCTCGGGAAATCTGGAACGGTCCGGCGCCGCCCTGGCCGCGCACGACCGTCAGGGTCCGGCACCGGACCCGGAGTTCATCCGCACCCCCCGCTCGGGGCCGGTCGTCGCGCACCGAGTCGGTGTCTGGTTGCCCGCGGACGCGGTGGGCCCCGCCCCGGGGTGGCCCGTCGACCTGCGCAGTGTCGCCGAGCCGCGGCTCGACCGGTGGCTCGGCACGGTGCTGGGTAACCCCGCGCAATGGACGGTCGGCGCCCAGCTGGTCCGGCAGGCCGTACCGGGACCGAACGACGCGCCGATCAACGGAGTGCCGATTGAGGCACCGCCGGTCGACGCCGCCCCGACCATCGTCGAACTGCCGACCGTCGCCGTGTCCGCGCTGCAGCTGTCTGCGCTCTCGCTGGTGCTGGCGGCGCGACGCCCCGGCCCGGGGCGGCCGTCGGAGCTGGAGTCCAGATTGGCGGCGCACTACTCGGCTCTGCCGGAGGTGCTCGCCACGACACCGAACGCGACAGATCGTCTCGATCTCAATGCCGACGGTCTGGCGCTGCTGATCGACCTGGCGGGGTGGGCCGGTGAGGTTCTGTCCGCCGCTCCGCTGGCCGCAGAGCATTTGGAGTCGGCGGTGGACCTGCAGACCGCGCAATCCGGTGTCGGCCCTGCCGAGACCGACGTCGCGGAGGCGGTGGGCCGCGCGGATCGGCTCGTCAGCCTGCTGGCAGGGTCCGCCGACGCGGTCGAGGCCGCGCTGGCGACGTTCCGGCAGACTCCCGACGCACCCCGTCAGAGAGCCCTTCTCGATGCCGTCATCGGACTGGCCGAGGTGGAGGGTCCGGATGTCTTCCCCGCCGCCGGCGATCCCATCGATGAGCACGCGGCGGCGGTGCTGGGTCGGGTTCGCGCCCGGATCCAGGTCGCGGTGGCGCTGCCGACGCCCGCGCCACCGGTGGTGGCCGCGGGCGACCTTCCGTCGCCCGGCGCGGTCGAGGACGGCGCGTTGACCCGGGCGCGCGGCATGGTCCGGGTCCTCCTGGGCAACGGTCAGCCGTTTCTGCCGGTGCTGAAGCCGACTGTCCCCGAGTTGATCGCCACCTCGCTCGCGCGGCGCCCCGCCCTGATCGGCGACGACCCGACGGTCGTCGTGACCTGGTTGCACCGCAGCGCGTTGGTCCGCCCGTTGCTCGATCCGTTCGCCGCCCTGTTGGTCCACACCGAACTCGACGGTGCCGATGTGGGTGCCGAGCTGGCCGTCGTGCAGGTCCCGCACGCCGACGACCGGACCTGGGTGGCGCTGCCCTTCGGTCCTTCCGGTGCGCCCCCGGCCGGCAGTGTCGGGTTGGTCCTGCACGCGCCGGAAGGCCTGGACCCGGCTGCCGGCGGGGCGGGGGTGGTGATCGACGCGTGGACCGAGTCGGTTCCCGCCGCCACCGAGACGACGGCGGTGGCATTTCACTACGACGCGCCGGGGGCGCGGGCGCCGCAGTCGATGCTGCTCGCAGTCCACCCCGGACGGGCACCCGACCACTGGGATTTCGACACCCTGCTCGGCTGTGTGCACGAGGCGATGGATTTGGCGCGGCTGCGCACCGTCGGTTCTAGAGAGCTGGCCCCGTTGAGCACCTTCCTGCCGGCGATCTTCCTGCCGGACGTCTACACCCGTGATGTGCCAGGGGTGCGGTTCGCGGAGCTGACGGCCAACGCCCGTGCGTTGCTGGTGGGCGGTCTGGTCGCCGATCACGTCCTCGGCAAGTCGGTGGCCGGTCATGCCTGAGTCCCGGGACTGGTCGGTCGCGGCGACCCTGGCCGTCGCGCGGCTCGACGCATTGGTCGTGCTGCCGGTGATCCCCACCTGGTCCCGGTTGGAACCGATGACCGTGACCAGCGGCGATCTCGCCCCGGGCGCGCAAGCGCTGGTCGCCGATCCACTCTGGATGATCGGGCGGCAGTGGCAGTTCGACGAGTTGCGCGGCGAGGACGCCGGCACCCCGGTGACGGCGACGGTCAGCGGCGAGTCGGTGCCGTTCGACCGTTTCCTGGCGGGGCAGCCCGCCACCGACCAGGGCGCCGACCCGGCCGCGGACGCCGTCGATCTGGATCCACCCGGCACGCCCGGTGCGGTGCCGCTGGAGGTGCTGGTCGAGGCGGAGGTCCCGCCGGTGCTCCCACTGCGGGTCCGAACCCAGACCGGCTTGCAGCTCATCCGGCTGTTGCGAGGCGGCGGCGGGTCGGCAACGGCCGTCATCGCTGCACTGCGGCAATCGTTCCCGGTCACGGCTGCCGCCTCACCGGTACCGCCTGCTCTGCCGCCGGCCCTGTCCGATCCGGCCGGTGCTGCTCGGGCCCGGCTCGCGGCGGGCCGGGTACCGGACGGTGCGGCCGTGCTGGCCGCGCTCGAAGCGTTCGACGACGGTGCGGGAGGCCTGACCGGTCTGCCGCCGGACATAGCCGCGGCCGCGGGTGGGGACCTCGCGGTCACCCTGGGGGTCGTCGCCGACTGGCGTCGCTGGGCAGGAAAGCTGCTCGCGCCCGCGACCGGATCCTGTTGGAATCCGCATCGGCTGGAACATGCGTTCCGCCTGCAGGCGCCGCTCTCCAACGGCGCCGCCGTCCTACAAGTGGACGAGTACACCGGCGGCACCCTGGACTGGTTCCACGGGGACCTCGTCTCCGGGCCCAACCTCGGAGCGTCCGCCCACCCGCCGGTTGCAACCGTCATCGCCGACACGTCCCTACCGACCCCGGTGCGCTTCGCCGGGATGCCCAACGATCGACTGTTCGCGTTCGAGGACACGGCGGTCTACCTCGGTGGCCTGCAGGCGGGCCGCACCGATCTGGCCCGTCTCGCCGTCGTCGAATTCGCGCTGGCCTATTCCGTCGACTGGTTCGAGGTGCCGCTGCTGCTCGAGTACGGAACCGCGACCCGACTGGACTCCCTGCTGGTGCTGGACACCTTCGGCGTCTCGGTGCGGGTGGCGCCGGCCCGCGAGGCGTCCACGCCGGGTTGGGCCGCGTTCCAGTCCACCCCGATGCAGGATCGCTCGCGCCTGGCCGACGTGTTCGTGTTGGCGCCGACCGTCCCCCGGGTGTTGGAGGGCGACCCGTTGGAGGACGTGATCCTCTTCCGAGACGAGATGGCGAACCTCGTCTGGGGGGTTGAGCGGATCGTCCCGGACCGAGTGACCGGCGAGCCGGTGCCGCGCGCCCAGCAGGCGGCCAGGGTGTCATTGCGCCAGACCATCCCGGACGACCTCGGGGACGCTCAAATCATTTATCGGTTGATGACGCCGGTTCCGGAGAACTGGCTGCCGTTCGTCGCGATACGCGACCGACCGGCCGACGTCGGCGCAGCGCACCTGCTCGAACGCCGCCCGATGTTGCGTTTCCGCGAAGACGGCACCGCCGAGTTGATCAACCCGCACGGCACCCTGTTGCTCTCGAAGCCGGATGCCGATCCGGCTGTCGATCGGCTGCAGATCGCCGACGCCGAGGTGCGGCGCGAGGGCGTCGCAATCGTGCGCTCCTTCCAATCGACCCGGACCGCCGGCGGTGGCACGGTGACGTGGATCGGCCGACGAGTGCGGGTCGGGCGAGGTGAGGGGGCCAGCGGCCTGCGCTTCGACACGGCGTTGCCGCCGGGTGCCGTCTAGCCCGGGAGCAGTGAGTACTGCCTGTATCACGAACTATCAGGTCATATCAGTAAGAGCTGATACGGCGTGATAAACAGATCTCGGCCAAAGTCGAGGCGGGTTCACCCGCCGATCTGCCGACCGCGTTGAGTCGGTCGTTGGTCAGCACCATGCGCACTGTCGGCGGCCGTCATCCGCAACCGCGACTGCGCAGGTTGTTGGGTGTGTTCAAGGCGTTCACGTTGAAAGTCGATCCGTCGGGGGCGCTCGGCTTCGGTATCGATGTCGAGCCGTTGCGCGGAATTGCCGATTCCGGATATCTCGCCGACGACTTGGCCGCCCTGTTCGACGTGCTGGGCGAGACGGCGCGCGAGCTCGGTGTCGGGGTGCTGATCCTGGTTGACGAGCTGCAACAGGCGACCAGTGCCGAGTTGCAGGCGTTGAACACCGCGGTCCATCGGCTCGGGCAAGCGGAGTCTCCGCAGCCGGTGATGTTCGTCGGGGCCGGGCTGCCGTCGTTGCCGTCGCTGCTGGCCGACGCCACCAGCTACGCCGAGCGACTGTACGAATACCGCCCGATCGGCCTGCTGTCACCGGAGGCCGCCCGCGCCGCACTGCTGGTGCCGACCCGGAACCAACAGATCAGTTGGGACGATGCCGCGCTGGACGACGCACTCGCCGCGGCCGGCGGATATCCCTATTTCCTGCAGGCGGTGGGCAAACACGTCTGGGACAACGCCGCCGGCGACCACATCACCGCCGACGATGTGGCGGTGGGGCTGTCCGCGGCTCGTCGCGAAGTGGACGACGGGCTCTATCGGTCGCGATGGGAGCGGGCGACCCCGGCACAGCGCGAGTTGCTGCAGGCGATCGCGTTGTTGAGCAACGACGAGCCGGTGTCGATCCGAGACGTCGCCCGATCGATGAATCGTCGGGTCTCAGACCTTTCCGTCAGCCGCAACGAAACACTGAAGAAGGGCCTCGTCTACGCCCCCGAGCGGGGTCTACTGGCCTTCACCGTGCCCGGGATGGCGGAATTCGTCGGCCGGCAGCCGTGATCGAGGGGGCGGTCAGCCACCAGGGAGGGGCCGTTTCGGGTATCACCGATGGGAGGCCGTCGCGACGCAGCGACCAGCCCATCTCCAGCGCAGATCGCACCACCACTGAAACGGAAAACCCATGCCCGATTCCGCTGTGCCGCCCGCCCTCCCGTCGAGCGCGAGCGCGCCGCCGACCGACCGGTCAACGGAGTCGATGGTGAGGCCATCCGCCCCGCCGAGGTCGGGATTCCGCTCGGCGACGGAGAGTGTGACCCCCGGGATGCGCATCACCGCAGCGTGGTCGTGGCGTTTTCTGGTCTTCGTCGGGGCGGCCTACGTCGTGGTGCACGCGATCGGCTTCATGTCCGAAATCGCCATTCCCATCGCGATCGCGCTGCTGGTGAACTCCCTCCTCAACCCGGTCCGGAAGTTTCTGGTGGGTAAGGGGTGGAATGCGAATCTGGCGGCGGCGGCGGTTTTCGTCGGTGGCTTCTTGCTGGTACTGGGACTGCTCAGCGTGGTGGTGCAGCAGTTCGTGTCGGGGGCGCAGGATCTGGCCGACAAGGTGGGCGTCGGCTTGGACACCGTCAAGGACTGGCTGATCAACGGCCCGCTGAAACTCTCCCAGGACCAGATCAACTCCGCGATCTCTTCCATTCAGAACGCGGTGCTGGAGAATCGCCAGGCGCTGACGTCCGGCGCCCTCAGCACGGCGACCTCGGTCGGGCACATCGTCACCGGGCTGGTGCTGGTGCTCTTCATCCTGTTCTTCTTCCTGCGGGACGGGGCGAAGATCTGGGGTTGGCTGGTCGGTCTGGCCCCCGCTCGGGCCCGTGGTCGGATCGACGGTGCGGCCGGGTACGCCTGGTCGACCCTGAACGGATATGTGCGCGCGACTGTCTTGGTCGCCTTCGTCGATGCGGCCGGCATCGGAATCGGATTGTTCGTCGTGGGGGTCCCGCTGGCCATCCCGCTGACCGCGCTGGTGTTCCTGGCGTCCTTCGTGCCGATCGTCGGAGCACTGGTCAGCGGAGTGGTCGCGGTGCTGGTGGCGCTGGTGACGGTCGGATTCGTCAAGGCGCTGATCGTGTTGGCGGTGGTAATCGCGGTGCAGCAGTTGGAGGGTCACGTGCTCCAACCGGTGCTCCTCGGGCGGGCGGTCAGCCTGCACCCGCTGGCGGTCGCCTTGTCCATCGCCTCGGGGGTGATCATCGCGGGCATCATCGGTGCGCTGCTGTCAGTGCCGCTCGCCGCCACGGTCAACGCGGCCGGGAAGTATCTGGCGGGTCGGACCCCGGACGGTAGGCGGGACCCCGCGACAGCAGCGGCCGGCGCCCCGGCGGAGTCAGACGACCCGGTGGGCAAGACGCCCCGACAGCAGTCGACGGCCGGCTAGTCGACCGGCGGGCCCCATGCCGGATCCGACCGCAGCGCGTTTGTGCAGGTCAGAGTGCATGGGTGACGTCGTCGAGGGCGCCGCGGACCGCTTCACGGCACACTTCCTCGCGAAGCGGTTTGACGGAGGGTCAAGCCGTATGTAATGTAGTTCAGGTTGCCTCCGCGAGGTACTGAAAACCAAGTTCAGGCCCTCGCGAGCTGGCTCGTTGTTTGAGAACTCAACAGTGTACCGAAAGTCAGTGCTTGTTTTGCCTGGGTTTCGTGGTGGTGTCTGCCTGTTGTGGGTGGGTGTCGTTGCGGGGTTCGGGTTGTTTTTTTCTGGATGCATTTTTCCTGGTTTTTTGCCGGGTTTGTTGTGTCTGGGGTCGTTTTTCATTGTTTTTGATGGAGAGTTTGATCCTGGCTCAGGACGAACGCTGGCGGCGTGCTTAACACATGCAAGTCGAACGGAAAGGCCCGCTTGCGGGTACTCGAGTGGCGAACGGGTGAGTAACACGTGGGTAACCTGCCCTCAGCTTTGGGATAACTCTCGGAAACGGGTGCTAATACCGAATATTGACATGATGTCGCATGGTGTCGTGTTGAAAGTTTTTCGGCTGGGGATGGGCCCGCGGCCTATCAGCTTGTTGGTGGGGTGATGGCCTACCAAGGCGACGACGGGTAGCCGGCCTGAGAGGGCGATCGGCCACACTGGAACTGAGACACGGTCCAGACTCCTACGGGAGGCAGCAGTGGGGAATATTGCGCAATGGGCGGAAGCCTGACGCAGCGACGCCGCGTGAGGGATGAAGGTCTTCGGATTGTAAACCTCTTTCAGTAGGGACGAATTTAGACGGTACCTGCAGAAGAAGCACCGGCCAACTACGTGCCAGCAGCCGCGGTAATACGTAGGGTGCGAGCGTTGTCCGGAATTATTGGGCGTAAAGAGCTCGTAGGCGGTCCGTCGCGTCGAATGTGAAATCCCGGGGCTCAACTCCGGGTCTGCATTCGATACGGGCGGACTAGAGTTCGGTAGGGGAGACTGGAATTCCTGGTGTAGCGGTGAAATGCGCAGATATCAGGAGGAACACCGGTGGCGAAGGCGGGTCTCTGGGCCGATACTGACGCTGAGGAGCGAAAGCGTGGGGAGCAAACAGGATTAGATACCCTGGTAGTCCACGCCGTAAACGGTGGGCGCTAGGTGTGGGGGACTTCCACGTTCTCTGTGCCGCAGCTAACGCATTAAGCGCCCCGCCTGGGGAGTACGGCCGCAAGGCTAAAACTCAAAGGAATTGACGGGGGCCCGCACAAGCGGCGGAGCATGCTGATTAATTCGATGCAACGCGAAGAACCTTACCAAGGCTTGACATACACCGGAAACTTCCAGAAATGGTTGCCCCGCAAGGTCGGTGTACAGGTGGTGCATGGTTGTCGTCAGCTCGTGTCGTGAGATGTTGGGTTAAGTCCCGCAACGAGCGCAACCCTCGTCCTATGTTGCCAGCGGGTCGTGCCGGGGACTCATAGGAGACTGCCGGGGTCAACTCGGAGGAAGGTGGGGATGAGGTCAAATCATCATGCCCCTTATGTCTTGGGCTTCAAGCATGCTACAATGGCCGGTACAAAGGGCTGCGATACCGCGAGGTGGAGCGAATCCCAAAAAGCCGGTCTCAGTTCGGATTGGGGTCTGCAACTCGACCCCATGAAGTCGGAGTCGCTAGTAATCGCAGATCAGCAACGCTGCGGTGAATACGTTCCCGGGCCTTGTACACACCGCCCGTCACGTCACGAAAGTCGGTAACACCCGAAGCCGGTGGCCCAACCCCTTGTGGGAGGGAGCTGTCGAAGGTGGGATCGGCGATTGGGACGAAGTCGTAACAAGGTAGCCGTACCGGAAGGTGCGGCTGGATCACCTCCTTTCTAAGGAGCGACTGGCCGGGCCTGGTGCTGCTCTCCTGTGTGGGGGTGGTGGGGTCTGGTTCAGAGACCATTTCGCGGCCTGTGTGTCGTGGTGGTGCTCATTGGTGGACGCTGGCTTTTCGGGTTCTGTCGCGGTCGTGCCGTGGTTAGTACAGCTTCGTCTGTCGGTTCTGTCTCCTTCGGGGGGTGGGGTTGGTGGGTGGGGTGGGAAAGCCGGGTGTGGGGTGGTGGGGTTCGTTGGTGCACTGTTGGGTCCTGAGGCAATGAGCTGTCCGGTTTCGGCCGGGGGGTTTGTTGGTTCTGCCTTGCCGTGCCTGCTGTCATACCGGTCGGCCTGTGCTTCGTGGTGTTCTGTTCGTGTCTGGTGTGTGTTGCCGGGTGTGGGTGGGGTGTCGGGGGTGTGGGTGGGTGTCTGGTGGTGGTGTGGGGTGTGGTGTGGGTCGGGTGTTTGAGAATTGCACAGTGGACGCGAGCATCTTTGTGGCTAAGTTTTTAAGAGCACATGGTGGATGTCTAGGCATCAGGAGCCGATGAAGGACGTAGGAGGCTGCGATAAGCCTCGGGGAGCTGTCAACCGAGCTGTGATCCGAGGATGTCCGAATGGGGGAACCCGGCGGGAGTCATGTCCCGTCACCCGCGCCTGAATATATAGGGCGTGTGGAGGGAACGTGGGGAAGTGAAACATCTCAGTACCCACAGGAAGAGAAAACAACCGTGATTCCGTGAGTAGTGGCGAGCGAAAGCGGATGAGGCTAAACCCGATGTGTGTGATACCCGGCAGGGGTTGCATGTTGGGGGTCGTGGGACCACCGGTCCGGGGCTGCCGCCCTGGTGGGGAGTCAGAAAATCGCGCGTTAGTCGAACGGTTCTGGAAAGGCCGGACGTAGAGGGTGAGATCCCCGTAGGCGAAAACGCGTGATCTCCTTGTGTGGGATCCCGAGTAGCAGCGAGCCCGTGAAATTCGCTGTGAATCTGGCGGGACCACCCGCTAAGCCTGAATACTACCTGATGACCGATAGCGGACTAGTACCGTGAGGGAAAGATGAAAAGTACCCCGGGAGGGGAGTGAAATAGTACCTGAAACCATGTGCTTACAATCCGTCGGAGCGGTCCTAGTGGCTGTGACGGCGTGCCTTTTGAAGAATGAGCCTGCGAGTTAGTGGTATGTGGCGAGGTTAACCCGTGTGGGGTAGCCGTAGCGAAAGCGAGTCCGAATAGGGCGTTTGAGTCGCATGCTCTAGACCCGAAGCGGAGTGATCTACCCATGGCCAGGATGAAGCGACGGTAAGACGTCGTGGAGGTCCGAACCCACCAGGGTTGAAAACCTGGGGGATGAGCTGTGGGTAGGGGTGAAAGGCCAATCAAACTCCGTGATAGCTGGTTCTCCCCGAAATGCATTTAGGTGCAGCGTCGCGTGTTTCTTACCGGAGGTAGAGCACTGGATGGTCTAGGGGGCCCACAAGCTTACCGAAATCAACCAAACTCCGAATGCCGGTAAGTGAGAGCGCGGCAGTGAGACTGTGGGGGCTAAGCTTCATAGTCGAGAGGGAAACAGCCCAGATCGCCGGTTAAGGTCCCTAAGCGTGTGCTAAGTGGGAAAGGATGTGGAGTCGCAGAGACAACCAGGAGGTTGGCTTAGAAGCAGCCACCCTTTAAAGAGTGCGTAATAGCTCACTGGTCAAGTGATTCCGCGCCGACAATGTAGCGGGGCTCAAGCACACCACCGAAACCGCGGCATTCACACTCGTGATCCGCCCCCTTGTGGGGTGCAGTCGTGTGGATGGGTAGGGGAGCGTCGTGTGGGCGGTGAAGCGGCGGGGGAACCCAGCCGTGGAGGCCACGCGAGTGAGAATGCAGGCATGAGTAGCGAATGGGGAGTGAGAACCTCCCCCACCGAATGACCAAGGGTTCCTGGGCCAGGTTCATCCGCCCAGGGTGAGTCGGGACCTAAGGCGAGGCCGTCAGGCGTAGTCGATGGACAACCGGTTGATATTCCGGTACCCGCGTAGAAGCGCCCATGGCGAACGATTTGATGCTAAACGCCCGGAACGTCGTCGCCCTTCGGGGTGGTGGTGGGAAGCGCGTGACCCGATTTTCTAGTAGTTAAGCGATGGGGTGACACAGGAAGGTAGCTCCGCCCGTCAGTGGTAACACGGGTGTAAGGGTGTAGGTAGCGGGGACAGGCAAATCCGTCTTCGTGTTGATCTGAGACCTGACGCATAGCCGATTGAGGCGAAGAGAGTGATCCTATGCTGTCGAGAAAAGCCTCTAGCGAGCTTCGAGCGGCCCGTACCCCAAACCGACACAGGTGGTCAGGTAGAGAATACCAAGGTGATCGAGCGAACTATGGTTAAGGAACTCGGCAAAATACCCCCGTAACTTCGGGAGAAGGGGGGCCGGGGCGGGTGAACTCCCCTAGCGGGATAAGCGTGTTCCGGCCGCAGAGACCAGGGAGAAGCGACTGTTTACTAAAAACACAGGTCCATGCGAAGTCGCAAGACGATGTATATGGACTGACGCCTGCCCGGTGCTGGAAGGTTAAGAGGACGGGTCAATCCGTGAGGGTGAAGCTCAGAATTCAAGCCCCAGTAAACGGCGGTGGTAACTATAACCATCCTAAGGTAGCGAAATTCCTTGTCGGGTAAGTTCCGACCTGCACGAATGGCGTAACGACTTCTCTACTGTCTCAACCATAGGCTCGGCGAAATTGCACTACGAGTAAAGATGCTCGTTACGCGCGGCAGGACGGAAAGACCCCGGGACCTTTACTACAGCTTGGTATTGGTGTTCGGTTCAATTTGTGTAGGATAGGTGGGAGACTGTGAAGTGGTCACGCCAGTGGCTGTGGAGTCGACGTTGAAATACCACTCTGATTGTACTGGACATCTAACTTCGGACCGTGATCCGGTTCAGGGACAGTGCCTGGTGGGTAGTTTAACTGGGGCGGTTGCCTCCTAAAGAGTAACGGAGGCGCCCAAAGGTTCCCTCAGCCTGGTTGGTAATCAGGTTTCGAGTGTAAGTGCACAAGGGAGCTTGACTGCGAGAGGGACATCTCGAGCAGGGACGAAAGTCGGGACTAGTGATCCGGCACCACCTTGTGGAAGGGGTGTCGCTCAACGGATAAAAGGTACCCCGGGGATAACAGGCTGATCTTGCCCAAGAGTCCATATCGACGGCATGGTTTGGCACCTCGATGTCGGCTCGTCGCATCCTGGGGCTGGAGTAGGTCCCAAGGGTTGGGCTGTTCGCCCATTAAAGCGGCACGCGAGCTGGGTTTAGAACGTCGTGAGACAGTTCGGTCCCTATCCGCCGCGCGCGTAGGAGTTTTGAGGAAGGCTGTCCCTAGTACGAGAGGACCGGGACGGACGAACCTCTGGTGTGCCAGTTGTTCCACCAGGAGCACGGCTGGTTGGCTACGTTCGGGAGGGATAACCGCTGAAAGCATCTAAGCGGGAAGCCTGTTCCAAGATGAGAACTCCCACCCCCTTGAGGGGGTAAGGCCCCCGGCGAGACCACCGGGTTGATAGGCCGGAAGTGGAAGCGCCGTGAGGTGTTTGAGCTGACCGGTACTAATAGGCCGAGGACTTACCACAAAAATGCTACGCGTCCACTGTGTGATATCTGAGACACCCGACACCCCGGGTGCGGTCAGGTTTCCCTATTGTTCCACCGGCGTCCGTCGGTGGGTGTGTGGGGGACCGGGTCCGTGTGTCGTCACCCCGGGGGTGTGTTGTTTCGAAGTGTTTCGGTGGTCATAGCGTGGGGGAAACGCCCGGTCCCATTCCGAACCCGGAAGCTAAGCCCCACAGCGCCGATGGTACTGCACCCGCCAGGGTGTGGGAGAGTAGGACACCGCCGAACAAATCGTTGAAATTGAGGGGCACCCGTGACCGGGTGCCCCTCAATTTGCGTTTCCCGTCCCCCGACTAAACACACCCCCGGGAGGGTCATCCCCGCACGCTCGAACCGGGCGGGAAACACCCACCCACCGCACACAACCAACCCCAATCCGCTCCAGCACACCGCGGGATCTCTCGGATCAGCGCGCGCCGCGGTCCGCGGCGTGCGAGGGGAGGTGACGGGAACCGGCCTTGGATCGGACTCCGTGCTCCGGCCCGGCCACTACCATGAGTGGGACATCAGAACAGCGATTCAGGAGTTGTAGGCAATGGCCCCCGAAGATCAGAACAAGGGCGACTTCCCGCGCCGTGACCGGCGCGATTCGCCCAGCGGATCTGGGGGCGCACCCCGCTCCAATCGTCCGTCCGGTGAGCGCAGTAGTTCAGACGGACCGCGACGCGGACCCTCGACAGGCAGCGGCTCCCGCGACGATCGCGGCGGCTTCGGCCAGAGCCGTGGTACCTCGTCGTATCGGGGTGCTTCCGACAATCGGGGCCGTCCGGAAGGCCGCGGTGGCGGCTCGGATGAGCGCAATTCCGGCAATCGCAGCTCAGGTGGCTATCCCCCGCGGCGCGACTCTGCGCCAGAACAGGACAGGGCGCCCTCCCCGCGCGGCTTCGGCGGTCAGGCCGCTGGTGGCGCGGGTTCGTCTGCAGGTCGTCAGGGCTACGGCTCCCAGGATCGTGGTCGCGACGAACGGCCACGGACCGGCGGCTTCGGTGATCGGCCTGCCTCCGGGGGATCGGGCTACGGCGGCAATCGCGACTCGGGTGACTCGGGATCGGGCCGCGCTCCTCGGAGCTATGAAGCGCCGGGTGGCCAGAATCGAGGCGTGGATCGCGGCGGGTACCGCGGAGGCCCGGACCGGGATCGCAGTGGCCCAGACGACCGCGACCGCAGTCGCCAGAGCTATGGGGGCGGCCAGACTCGCGGCGGGTATGGCGGTGGCCACACCAGCGGTCAAGGACGCCCGGCCCGTCCCGAGGGTGGGTCTACCGGCTGGTCCGGTGAGTCGCGAGGCGGCTACCGCGGCGACAGCGACCGGCAGGGGAACTCCGGTGGATACGCGGGTTCCGGCGACCGGCCGGCGGGTTCGGGCGGTTATCGGGGGAGCACTGATCGGCCGGCAGGTTCGGGCGGTTATCGGGGGAGCACTGATCGGCCGGCAGGTTCGGACGGTTATCGGGGGAACAGTGATCGGCCGGCAGGTTCGGGCGGTTATCGGGGGAACAGTGATCGGCCGGCAGGTTCGGGCGGTTATCGGGGGAACAGTGATCGGCCGACAGGTTCCGGTGGTTATCGGGGGAACAGTGATCGGCCCGCAGGTTCCGGTGGTTATCGGGGGAGCGATGATCGGCCGGCCGCCACGGGATCCGCATCTGCGCACCCGTCGGACCGGGACGGACAACGCGGCGAGCAGTGGAACCGTGACGGCAGCCCCACCGGCGGTCCGCGCTACGACCGCACTAGCGGTCGCGGGGACCGCGAACCGCGTCGGGATAGTCGAGACTCGGGCGATCGACCCAACCGCTCATTTGATCGCAGCAGCGACGAAACCAGCCGTGACCGGCCGAGTCGTGGCTACCAAGGCCGTGCCTACCAAGACCGTGCCTACCAAGACCGTGCCTACCAAGGCCGTGGCCAGCAAGAGGGCAGTGCCTATCAAGGCCGAAACGACCGTGACGCCGACAACCGGCAGGGCCGGGACGATCCAAGTCCGGACAGTCGTGGACAGCAGCACGCAGACCGTGCTCCTCGTGACGGATATCGGGCCGGACCCGCTGAGCGTCCGCACCGGACCGACTCCGAGGGTGGGCGCGACTACCGATCGGCACCGAGCCATGACCAGCAGAGTGAGTCACGATCGCGGTCCAACCCGAATTGGATTCCGCGCGCTGAGCGCGAGGCGGGCACCTCTGCGACGAACGACGCTCCGCAGTCGGCCGGCGATCGGACGCACCACCGCGGCACCGACCGGCCCGCTTCAGACCGACCCGCTTCAGACCGGCCCGCTTCCGACCGGCCCGCTTCCGACCGGCCCGCTTCCGATCGACCCCATCATGATCGGCAGAACCGGGACCGAACCCGCCGCAGCGGAAGTCCGTTCGGCGGGGACCTTTCGGAGAGCTTCGGTGCGATCGACGACGGATCCGGTCCCGGTACCCGCTCGGAATCACCGGGAACGGCCCACACCGGCGGCTCAGAAGCCCCACCGACCAAGCCGGCCGACGACGGTGAGCGCGCTTCGTCGAACGCCGCTGTCAGCCAGAGCGATGGTCCGGACGACGACCGAGATGCTCGCCGTGACGACCGAGGTGTTGCGCGCCGTGACGACGGTCCTCGCCGGGACCACCGCGCGGATCACCATCGGGACCGTCCAGACCGACGCGACTTCGACGCCATCGAACCCAGACCGCGTCGGGAGGCACCGACCGGCTCGCGGATCCGACCGGAGGACTCGGGTGAAACCTGGCCTGAGGCTCCTGACTGGGCGGACCCCGCAGATCTCGGGCCTGAGGTGCTGCGGGACCTTCGGGGCCTGAGTAAGGACAACAGCGAATTCGTCGGTCGTCACTTGGTCGCTGCGACAACGCTGGCCGACGACGAACCCGACGCAGCCTGGCTGCACGCCCGTGCGGCACGCTCCAAGGGCGGTCGAATCGCCGTCGTGCGCGAGACGGTCGGGCTGGTCGCCTATCGGGCCGAGGAATGGGCGGAGGCGATTTCCGAACTGCGAGCGGCCCGCAGGATGGGCGGCGGCCCCGGCCACGTCGCCATTCTGGCTGACTGCGAACGCGCGCTCGGGAACCCGGAACGAGCGCTCGATCTCGCTCGCAGCCCGGAAGCCGCCCAACTCGACCCGGACGGAGCCGCCGAACTGCGGATCGTCGCGGCCGGTGCGCGGTCGGACCTGGGCCAACTGGATGCGGCTCTGGCGCTACTGCAGGACGGCGACGGTTTCGACCTCGACAAGCCGCAGCCTTACAGCGCCCGGCTCTACTACGCCTACGCCGATCTGCTGCTGACCGCCGGCCGGGCCGACGAAGCACTGCAGTGGTTCGTGCGTGCCGACGACGCGGACGACGACGGGGAGACCGACGCGGACGAACGCATCGCCGACCTGATCATGGCCCGCGACGGCGGGGCCGACTCACTGCCCGCAGATTCCGACGCTGAGAGCCCAGATGGGGCCGATCTGGACGAGTCCGGTCCTGCCGGGGCCGGTCTCACTGACACCGATCTGAATGACACCGATCTCAATGACACCGGTCTCACTGACACCGGCAACCCCGGCGATGCCGACCCAGTCGAGCAGCACGAAGGGGCCGACCAGAACGGCGAGGCCGCCCAGAACGACGAGGCCGACTCCGTGGGAGGAGACCTCGACCAGAGTCAGGCAGCAGACGATCCGGATTCGAACGCCGACAAGACCTACGGTGCGCCGTTCTTCAGTTCGGGCCACGAAGCGTGACCGCGCTCGCCGACCGCTTCGACGTCCTCCTGCTGGACCTGGACGGCACCGTTTACCTGGGGCACCGCCCGATCGATCACGTCGCCGACGCGCTGGTGGAGGCCGGTCGGCGCGGCGCCCGCTCGGTGTACGTCACCAACAACGCCTCACGCCCACCGGCGGAGGTCGCTGCGCAACTGCTGGCGATGGGGGTGGATTGCGTAGCCGATGACGTACTGACGTCGCCGCAGGCAGCTGCCAAGATGCTGATCGATCGTCACCCGGCTGATTCCAAAGTGCTCGTGGTCGGGGCGCCGGCGTTGGCCGACGAAGTCGCCCGAGTCGGCCTGCAACCGGTCTGGGCCGCCGCAGACGACCCGGTGGCGGTGGTGCAGGGTCATTCGCCGGAGACCGGATGGCCGATCCTGGCGGAAGCCTGCATCGCGCTGCGCAATGGCGCGGACTGGGTCGCTGCGAACGTCGACGCGACACTGCCGACCGATCGCGGCCTGCTGCCCGGCAACGGAGCAATGGTGTCGGTGCTGGTCACCGCCACCGGGCAGCGACCGCGGGTGGCCGGTAAGCCGGCTCGGGCGATGATCGACGCCGCGATCGCCCGCTACGGCTCCACCACGCCGCTGGTCGTCGGTGACCGGCTGGACACCGACATCGAGGCAGCGGTGACAGCGGGCGTTCCGTCGCTCCTGGTGTTGACCGGAGTGTCGCTCGCACCCGAGCTCATCGCCGCCCCGGCGCACCAGCGGCCCGACTATCTGGGTTTCGACCTGCGTTGCCTCAACGAGCCGGTGCGTTGTGTCGCGGTGGCGCACGCCGGTGACGGCTGGACGATCGAGAATTCTGACGGCAAGCTCACTCTCACGAGCAACGCCGAGGTCGGGTCGGGTGACGCCGCACCGTCCGAGGTGCAGTCGGATGCAGCAGCCCTGCACGCGTTGGCAGTCTTGTGCCGCGCATGCTGGCAGTACGAGAGCCTGGACATCCGGGCCGGTGACGCCGCCGCGGCGGCGGTGCTGACCAGGCTGGGACTGAAATCGAGCTGACCGCGGCGTCGAAAGTGCGTCGGATAACGTGGTCTGTGCACTCGCACCACACTCCTGCCCGACCGACGAACTGCCCCGCCTTCTGGGGCGCCCCGATGAAGGACTGAGGGAGAGGTGGCGCTGCCGATGAACGGGACACCCGCGTCGGCCCGGTACACCGGTGACCCCTTCGTCGCGGTCGATGCCGATCTCGCGGAGCTCGCGAACCTCCCGCTCGACGACCAACCCCCCGTGTTCGATCGCATCCACTCGTCGCTGACCGCCATCCTGGCGACCACCTCGAGTGACGGCGGACCGTCGGGTGGCGGGCGCTGACATGCGCCGCGCCCGGCTCGACGCCGAACTCGTACGGCGGGGTCTCGCCCGATCGCGCGAGCACGCTGCAGAGCTGGTCACCGCAGGTCGGGTGACCGTGGCCGGCCAGACCGCCGCCAAACCGGCCACCGGAGTGTCCCCGGCGGACCCGGTGGTGGTCCGCGACACTCAGCACGACGAGAACTGGGCATCTCGAGGCGCGCACAAACTCATCGGCGCGCTGGACGCCTTTCCGATCGTGGTCGAAGGGTCGCGCTGCCTGGATGCCGGCGCTTCCACCGGCGGCTTCACCGATGTCCTCCTGCGCCGCGGCGCCGCCCGTGTGGTGTGTGTCGACGTCGGGTACGGCCAGTTGATCTGGCGACTCCAGAACGATCCGCGAGTCGACGTCCACGACCGCACCAATGTGCGCACCCTGGAACCGGAACAGATCGGCGGGCCGGTCGATCTGGTGGTGGCCGATCTGTCCTTCATCTCGCTGACTCTGGTACTGCCGGCGCTCACCCGGTGTGCGCATCCGCACGGCGACCTGGTGTTGATGACGAAGCCTCAGTTCGAGGTGGGCCGCGAACGACTGGGTGCCGGGGGTGTGGTCCGTGACCCTGAGCTGCGAGCGGAATCGGTGCGCGGGGTCGCAGCCGCAGCGCGCGAGCTCGGTTGGGGGCTCGCCGGTGTGACGGCCTCACCATTGCCGGGGCCCAGCGGCAATGTCGAGTACTTCGTCCACCTGCGCACTGACGGCGACACCGACCCGGAGTTCGCCGCCGACGCCACCACCGCCGCCGTGAAGGCGGGTCCCGAATGACCCGCCGGATCCTGCTGGTCGCGCACACCGGGCGGGCCGACATCAAGGAGCTGACCTACCGGATCGCGGAGACGCTCGGCCGGGCGGGTGTCGACCTGATGGCGCTGCCGGGCGAAGACACGGTGCTCGGTCTCCCGTGCGTCGATCCACGGCCCGACAACTCCATCGAGATGGTGCTGGCCCTCGGCGGCGACGGCACGCTGCTCCGGGGCGCGGACAAGGCCCGGCCCATCGACGTGCCCGTGCTCGGCGTCAACCTGGGTCGGGTGGGCTTCCTGGCAGAGGCGGACCCGGAACAACTCGACGGCGTGCTGCAGTCGGTGATCGATCGTCAGTACACGGTGCGCGAGCGGATGACGGTTGACGTCCTGGTCGAGCACGAGGGTCGCGAGGTGAGCCGCGGGTGGGCACTCAATGAGGTCAGTGTCGAGAAGGCCACTCGCGAGAGAATTCTCGACGTGGTCGTCGAAGTCGACGGTCACGGCATCTCCGCCTTCGGGTGCGACGGTGTGCTCATCGCGACGCCCACCGGATCGACCGCCTACGCGTTCTCGGCTGGTGGGCCGATCATCTGGCCGCAAGTCGAGGCGCTGCTCGTGGTGCCGTCGAACGCGCACGCCCTATTCGCCCGACCGCTGGTCGTGGCACCCAACGTCGAGATCACGGTGCACATCGACCCGGCGGGCCACGAGGCCGCGATGGCCTGCGACGGGCGTCGGATCAGCGAACTCCCGGCCGGCGCTCTGATCCGGGTGCGACGCGGACACCAGCCGGTCAAGATGGTGCGGCTCGGGGAATTGCCGTTCCCGACCAGGCTCGCGCGGAAGTTCTCCCTCCCAGTGCACGGCTGGCGCGAGAAGCGGTACTGACGCCGAGCGGTTTCGACTTCAGGCGGTACCGGCTCAAGCGGTACCGACGTCAAGCGGTACCGAGTGGGGATCGAAGGACCTCAGCGTCCCACCCAGCGGTATTCCACCTCCGGCCGCCCGTGCTGTCCGTGCCGTTGATGCCGAGCTGCGGTCCCGACCGATACCAGGTGCTCCAAATACCTCCGTGCGGTGACGCGCGACACCCCGCTGTCCGCGGCGACTTCCATCGCCGAGCGCCCCGTCGTGTTCTGCAGCTGGGCGGCGACGGCATCCAGCGTGGCGTCCACCAGTCCGCTGGGCAACGTCTGTCCGCCGGGCTGCCGTAGCACCGCGAAGGCACGGTCGATCTCGGTCTGTCCGGCCACCGCCGACCCGTCTCGCAGCGCCTGGCGGAAGTCGCGGTACTGCGCCAGCTTGTCCGCGAGCGAACGGAAGGTGAACGGCTTCAACACGTACTGCACCACGCCCAACGACACCGCGGAGCGCACCGACGGCAGATCCCGGTTGGCCGTGACCGCGATGACGTCGACGTCCGCCCGCGCCATCCGCAGCGCCCGGCAGATCTCCAGTCCGTGCCCGTCGGGCAGGTTGAAGTCCAACAGCACCACATCGACCGGGTGTGCGCGAAGGAACAGCATCGCCTCCCGGGCGCTGCCGACCACACCGACGACGTCGAATCCGGCTATCCGGCGAACCGCCGCCGCGTGCGCCGCCGCCGCGGTGGGCTCGTCCTCCACCACCAGCACCGCGATGACGTCGTCGGTCACCGCGGCACCTCCTCGCCGCCACGGCGGTCGTCGTCGACCGGGTGGGGCAGTGGTATCCGCACCGTGAAATGCGCACCGCCGTACGGTCCACTGTCGATCTCGATCGATCCGCGGTGGCGTGTGACCACCTGATCGACCAGCGCCAAGCCCAGGCCGCGGCCACCCAACGATGTCACCGGTTTGGTGGACCAGCCGCGGGTGAACGCCGACGTCCGCAGCTCCGGCGGCAGCCCGGGGCCGGAGTCCGACACTTCGATCACCAGGTCACCCTCCTCGGGCAGGATCGCCACCTCCACCGATCGGCGTCCGTTCACCGCGGCCTCCGCGCCGGCATCGATCGCGTTGTCGATCAGATTGCCCAGCACCGTGATCAGATCGGCGATCGGCAGGTCGACGGGTGGTGTGTGGCTGTCGTCGGTGATGCGCAACTCCACACCACGCTCTGCAGCCTGCGCCGTCTTGCCCAGTAGGAGTGCCGCCAGCACCGGTTCGTCGACCGCGGCGACCACCCTGTCGGTGAGCCGCTGAGAGAGCTCCAACTCGGCGGTGGCGTACTCCACCGCTCGTGCGTAGCTCCCGGTTTCGACCAACATCACCATCGTGTGCAGCTTGTTCGACGCCTCGTGCGCCTGCGACCGCAGGGACTCGGCGAATGCTCGGACCGTGTCCAGTTCACCGGCCAGCGCCGACATCTCGGTGCGGTCCCGCAGCGTCGCCACCGTGCCGTAGCTGCGACCGCGGAACTCCGCAGTGGACTGGTTGACCACCAGAATCCGATCTCTCGCGAGGTGCTGCTCGTCGTGCGCCGCCAACCCGGAACGCAGCAGATCGTGCAGCGACTCGGGCAGTCGGAGATCCGACACCGCGGCGCCGGTCGCATCCGCGTCGAGCCCGAGCAGTCGATGCGCCTCATCGTTGATCAGCGACACCGTTCGGTCCTGGTTCACCACGATCAACCCCTCTCTGATCGAGTGCAGCACCGCGTTGTGCGACGAGTAGAGGTGCCGCAGCGATTCCGCGTCCAGTCCACTGGTCTGCCGGTTGAGGCGCCTGCTCACCAAGCCCGCGCCGGCCAGCGCGATCAGGATCAACACCACGAAGGTGGAGATCAGAAACGGCAGCTGCGCCGCGAACTGCTGGCTGATGCTGTCGGTCGTCACGCCGACGGCGACCAGCGCGACGACGGCGCCCGCGTCGTCTCGAATCGGGCTGACCGCCCGCACCGAGGGGCCGAGGGTGCCGGTGAAGGTCTCGGTGAAAGTCTGTCCGCTGAGCGCCGGGGCGATGGTGCCGACGAACGGGCGGCCGATCTGGGCCGGGTCGGGGTGGGTGAACCTGGTGCGGTCGGGCGCCATGATCACGACGAAATCGGTGCCGGTGAGCGCTTGGGCGCGCGCCGCGTAGGGCTGCAACACCGTCGTCGGCGCGGCGGCCTGCACACCTGCCCGGACCAGCGGATCGCCCGCGATGTCGGTTGCCACCCGTTGGACCTCGGCGACGGTCCCGTCGTCCGCCCGAGCCCGCGCCTGCAACACGCTGACCGTTCCGGCGGCGGCCAGCACCAGCAGTAGTAACAGGGACTGGAGCAGCAGCAGCTGACCGGCCACACTCAACCGACCAAGCCGCCGCGCCGCGCTCCTCATGCTGACAGTGTGACCGCCGGGTCGGTGCGGCGGCGCGACGAACTCACCCGTCGCAGCCACCCGACGAACTCACCCGTCCCAGCCACCGGTCGCAGCCTGCCGAGATCCAACCGGCAGCGCGAACCCGGACCCGCGAACCCGGACCCGCGAACCAGATCCGCAAACCAGCGATGAACACAACGAACACAAAGGGGACACCGCGGCGGCAACACCCGAGAGTGAGTGCATCGGCCAACGGAGCGTCCGGGCCCAAGTTTTGGAGGTTGCTATGACAGCTACTCCTGTTGTTCGCGCGAAGAAGAAGGATCGCTCGCACTGGCTGTACCTGGCGGTGATCGGCGCAGCGGTCGCCGGGGTCGCCGTCGGTCTGATCTGGCCGACCTTCGCCACCGGACTCAAGCCGCTGGGCACCGGCTTCGTCAATCTGATCAAGATGATGATCTCGCCCATCATCTTCTGCACGATCGTGCTGGGCATCGGGTCGGTGCGCAACGCCGCGAAGGTGGGCAAGGTCGGGGCGATGGCCCTCGGCTACTTCCTGCTGATGTCGACCCTCGCCCTCGGCTTGGGACTCGTCGTCGGCAATATCGTCCAGCCCGGCAGTGGTCTGCACCTGTCGGCCACCACGGCCGAGGCCGGCCAGAAAGCGGCCGCAGCCGCAGTACACGAGACCACCGCGGACTTCGTCCTGGGCATCATTCCGCGCACTCTGGTCTCCGCCTTCACCGAGGGTGAGGTGCTGCAGACGCTGTTCGTCGCACTGTTGGTCGGCTTCGCCCTGCAGGCTCTCGGCCGCGCCGGCGACTCGGTGTTGCGCGGTATCGGCAGCATCCAGAAGCTGGTGTTCAAGATCCTCGCAGCGCTGATGTGGCTGGCCCCGATCGGTGCCTTCGGCGCACTCGCCGCGGTGGTCGGCAGCCAGGGCGCGGCGGCACTCAAGAGCCTCGCCAGCATCATGTTCGGTTTTTACGTCACCTGCCTGCTGTTCGTCGTGGTCGTGCTGGGCACCATGCTCTGGGCATTCGCTCGGATCAACATCTTCAAGTTCCTGAAGTACCTGGGTCGCGAGTTCCTGCTCATCGTGTCCACCTCGTCGTCCGAGACGGCGCTGCCGCGGCTGATCGCCAAGATGGAGCACCTCGGCGTCTCGCGTCCGGTCGTCGGCATCACCGTGCCCACCGGCTACTCGTTCAACCTCGACGGCACCGCGATCTACCTGACCATGGCGTCCCTGTTCATCGCCGAGGCGATGGGCACCCCGTTCCCGATCGGTCAGCAGATCTCGCTCCTGGTCTTCATGGTCATCGCCTCCAAGGGCGCCGCCGGTGTCACCGGTGCCGGTCTGGCCACGCTGGCCGGCGGGTTGCAGTCGCACCGCCCGGACCTGGTCGATGGTGTGGGCTTGATCGTCGGCATCGACCGGTTCATGAGCGAGGCGCGGGCCCTGACGAACTTCGCGGGGAACGCCGTCGCCACTGTGTTGATCGGGACCTGGACCAAGGAATTCGACCGGGAGCGCGCACTCTCCGTACTCGACGGCCGGGTCGCCTTCGACGAGTCCACCCTCAGCGAGGACGGGCACGGTTATGCGGACCAATCGGCCGACGACTCGCCGGAAGTACCGGCAGTGGTCATCGCCGATTCCGGCGCCGACGCCGCGCAGAGCCGGGTTCCGGCGGGAGTGTGAGCCGCCGCCGACACCTCCCGCTGAACGATTCCCTCCACCAGCCGCTACACACGAAGGACGAGGCACGACGATGACGGTTCCCGGACCCGGCTACTCCATCACGCTGCGGGTGGCGGCGCCGCCGTCCACCACTGCCGCCGGTGATTTGACCACCGCCGTCGGGCGGGTCGGCGGCGTGATCACCGGATTCGACGTGGTCGAGTCGACGGCGGCACTGATGGTGGTGGACCTGTCGTGCAACGCGACCTCGGCCGACCACGCGGAGGACATCCGCTCCGCCGTCGACGAGCTCCGCGGGGTCGAGGTTCGTAAGGTGTCGGATCGGACCTTCCTGGTGCACCTCGGCGGCAAGATCGAGGTCGGATCGAAGGTGCCGCTGCGCAACCGTGACGACCTGTCCCGCGCGTACACCCCCGGCGTGGCCCGGGTGTGTCTGGCGATCGCCGCGAATCCCGACGACGCGCGCCGGCTGACCATCAAACGGAACACCGTCGCAGTGGTCACCGACGGCACCGCGGTGTTGGGGTTGGGCAACATCGGACCGGCGGCTGCGTTGCCGGTGATGGAGGGTAAGGCGGCGCTGTTCAAACGGTTCGCCGGGGTCGACGCCTGGCCGGTCTGCCTGGACACCACCGACGTCGACGAGATCGTCCGCACGGTTCAGCTGCTGGCTCCGGTGTACGGCGGCATCAACCTCGAGGACATCGCCGCCCCGAGGTGCTTCGAGATCGAGGCCCGGCTCCGCGCCACGCTGGACATCCCGGTCTTCCACGACGATCAGCACGGCACCGCGATCTGTGTGGTCGCCGCCCTGCGGAACGCGCTGCGGGTGGTCGGCAAGGACGTCCGGGACTGCAAGATCGTCGTCTCCGGGGTGGGTGCCGCGGGTAGTGCGATCATTCGGCTGTTGCTACTGCAGCAACCGGCCGACATCGTGGCCGCCGACATCCACGGCGTCGTCCACCGCGGCAGGGCGGGCATGGACCCCAACCTGGCCGGGGTCGCCGACCGCACCAACCGGCACGACGTCACGGGAACGCTGCGGCAGGCTCTGGTGGGGGCCGATGTGTTCATCGGGGTGTCGGCGCCGAACCTGTTGACCGGCGCCGACATCGAGACCATGAACGAGCGGGCGGTGGTGTTCGCGCTGGCGAATCCGGACCCGGAGGTTGATCCGATCGAGGCCCAGCGGCACGCGGCGGTGGTGGCGACCGGGCGCAGCGATTTCCCGAATCAGATCAACAACGTGTTGGCGTTCCCCGGTGTGTTCCGCGGGTTGCTCGACGCGGGCGTGCATCGGATCACCGATGAGATGTTGCTGGCGGCCGCGGAGGCCATCGCGGACGTGGTGCATCCGGAGCAGTTGAACGCCTCGTTCATCGTGCCCAGCGTCTTCGACCCACATGTCGCCGAAGCGGTCGCCGCTGCAGTGGTGCATGCCTCGACTATCGATCGGGTCGCTGCGACGCCGGACGCGATCTCCGCGGGGGCGAGTTCCGCACCGGCGGAATCGTCGTGGGGGATGGGCGCCCCCTTCGGCCGCTCGGTGGCGGAGCTCCCCGCACCAGTCCCGGTCGGCTCGACGGCGCAAAGCTGAACCTCCGGCTTCACGGGTGAGAGTCGTGGCATTCGGTATTGCCCCGGGGCGTCACCTGCGGTACCGCGCGCCGGGCGGCCACGGCTGTGAGATGGTGCCCCGGCGGCGACGCCTGCGAAATGGTGCAGCGGAGTCCGGCTACCGTGACCTCGTGCTCGCAGAACTCCGTATCACCGGTCTCGGGGTGATCGACGACGCCGTTCTCGAGCTCGACCCGGGTCTCACGGTGGTCACCGGTGAGACTGGGGCGGGAAAGACGATGGTGGTCACGGCGCTCGGGCTCGTCACCGGAGGGCGGGCCGACGCGAGCCGGGTTCGGACCGGCGCCGGCCGGGCGGGTGTGGAGGCCCGTTTCCTGCCCGCGCCGGGGGCCGCCGCGGTCACCACGGCCCAGGCGGCCGGCGCCGAATTGGACGAGGACGGCAGCCTGATCGCGGTCCGCAGTGTCAGCGCAGACGGTCGCTCCCGGGTCCATCTCGGCGGCCGGACGGTGCCGCTGGCGACCCTGTCCGAGGTCACCGACAGCCTGGTCGCGATCCACGGCCAATCCGAGGCCATCTCGTTACTGAGACCCACCCAGCAACGCGCTGTTCTCGACCGGTTCGCGGGACTGGGCGGGGAATTGGCCTCCTACCGCGAGCTGCGGAATCAGTGGCAGACAGCACGGCGCGAGCTGGCCGAGCGCCTCGCCAGTGGTCGCGAGCGGGCGCAGCGCGAACAGTTGCTGCAGATCGGCCTCGCCGAGATCGCAGCGGTCGCACCGCTACCGGGTGAGGATGTCCAGCTGGTGGCGCAGGCCCGGCGACTGCAGAATGTCGACACCCTGCGGGCGGCGGCGGCCGAGGCCCGACAAGCATTGGACGGCGCCGACCTGGACGCCGACCGACTGTCGGCGGTGGATCAGTTGACCGCCGCTCGCAGATCGCTCGAGACCGCGGACGACCAGCGGCTCCGGCGGCTCGCAGACTCGTTGCGCGAGGCGGGGGTGATCCTCACCGACGTAGGCATGGAGCTGTCCGGATACCTCGACGACCTGGACGCCGATCCGGAACGCCTACAGCAGATCCTGGAGCGACAGGCGGTACTGCGCACCCTCACCCGTCGGTACGGAGCCGATGTCGACGGTGTGCTCGCCTGGGCGGGCCAGGCCGCCGCCGAGTTGCGCACCCTGGACTCGTCGGACGAGGCGATCGCCGAGCTGCGCCGACGACAGACCGAACTGGCCACGGCGGTTGCGCAGGTCGGCAGCCGGATCACCCACCGCCGGTCGAAGCAGGCGGAAGTCCTGGGCCGGTCCGCCACCGCCGAGTTGGCTCAGCTGGCCATGGGGCGAGCGGTCCTGCGGGTCGCGGTCACGTCGGTCGAGTGCGCCCCGGATCACCCGGACGGGATCGATGTAGACGGGCATCGCGTGGTGGCGGGCGTGGATGGCTTCGACAGCGTCGAGTTGCTTCTCACGTCGCATGCCGGAGCGCCCGAACTACCCATTCAGAAGGGCGCGTCCGGCGGTGAGCTGTCCCGGGTGATGCTCGCCTTGGAGGTGGTCCTCGCAGAGGCGGACCCGGTGAGCACCCTGGTGTTCGACGAGGTCGACGCCGGGGTGGGGGGCAGGGCCGCCACCGAGATCGGGGCACTCCTCGCCCGGTTGGCCATCAGTCATCAGGTGGTGGTCGTGACCCACCTGGCGCAGGTTGCCGCGTACGCCGATCGTCAACTCGTCGTCGACGCCACCGAAGACGGCGCCGTCCGGTCATCGTCGATCCGGGCGGTGGAAGGTGCGCGCCGCGAGGACGAACTGGCCCGAATGCTGGGTGGCACCGTCGGAGAGACCGCCCGCAGACATGCCGCCGACCTACTCACCGCAGCCGGTACTCGCCGTGCCGAATTGGCCCGCGCCCGCCGGACCTGACGGGCGTTCATGAGATCCCCGGGGGTCCGACGTATTTTTTTGCCCGGCAGGATGATCTGATTACTACGGGACCAGTTCCGCACCCGTGACGCTGCGAGCCACGACGGCGCGCCGCGCCGGGCGAGACCGCGGGACCGAAGGAGGGTCATGCAGACGAACGACATCGATCTCGGCTCGACCCGGGAGGACGTCGCGGGCTTGGTGCAGGCCGCCCGGGCCGGCGATCAGGCCGCCTGGAATGCGATCGTCGAGCGCTACAACCGGTTCGTCTGGTCCATCGCGCGCAGCTTCCGGTTGAACACCGCCGACGCCGGTGACGCCGTCCAGATGACCTGGATGCGGCTGGTGGAGAACCTGGACCGGATCAGCGACCCGGATCGACTCGCCTCTTGGCTCGGCACCACTGTGCGCCGGGAGTGCCTGCAGCACCTCCGTCGGTCGAGTCGCGACCGTACCGACGCCGATTCCGAAGTCCTGATCGGCGTCCCGGACTCCGCGCCACCACTGGAGTCGGCGCTGCTGCGCGACGAACGCGACCGGGCGCTGTGGAACGCGATGGGCATGCTGGGTGACAAGTGTCAACAACTACTCCGGGTGTTGATGGCGTCGCCGCCCCCCGCGTACACCGAGGTGGCCGCCGCGCTCGACATGCCGATGGGCAGCATCGGACCGGCGCGCAAACGCTGCCTCAACCAATTGAAGCGCTTCGTGATCGACAGCGGCATCGTCGACGGACCACCGTCGGCTTCTGTTCCGCAACCGCGAGAGGGGAGGTGACGCAGATGAACGACCACAGTGCATCAGGCCCAGACGACCAGACCGACGGCGCGATCAGCGACGCGATCAACGGCGCGATCAACGGCGCGAGTGACGGCGAGATTGACCTCGCGATTGACGGCGCGAGCAATGGCGAGCGCGGCAGCGACGACGCAGGCGAGGCCGGTCCGGAGCTGTCCGGGGCCGTGCGTGCTCCCGCCGAACGTGCTCCGGAACCGACTCCCGCCGAGATGTCCGATGCAGAGCTCGACGATCTCCTGGTTCGCCTGCGCACCGTCGCCGACTACCTGGACGCCCCACCCCCGATCGTCGACGAACTGGCTCGGGCGGTCTTCGAGACCAGGGATCTCGACGCCGAGTTGGCCGTGTTGATCGCAGACTCGGAGTTCGACACCTTGGAGTTGGTGCGCGGCCCCACCGCGGAGGCACGTTTGATCGCGTTCGAGACGGATTCGGTCACGGTCGACCTGCAGTTGGAACGCCACGACGGCGGCACCCTCACCCTGCGGGGATTGTTGGTGGGCGCTGTCGGAGAGGTCGTCGTCGACACCGGTCGGACGCAGACCACCCACCCGCTGGACGACCGGGGCTGGTTCGTCGCGGAAGGCGTCACCGCAACCGCGCTGCGACTGCGGTTGCGCAACGCCGACGGCGGTGGCGTGACGACCGCGTGGATCACCGTCTGACGTCATGGTCGCCTCGGCTGTGCAGACTGCGCCGGCTGTGCAGACTGCGCCGGCTGTGCAGACTGCGCCGGCTGCGCCGGCTGTGCCGAGTGCACCGGATGTCGAGACCGCGGTGAAGGTCGCGACTGCAGGGAAAGCCCCCACCGATCCCGCCCAACCGCCCGCAGCGACAGAACTCGCGGCGGCGGCCTTGGCGGAGGTCGGGCGGGACCCTCGCCATGCACTGCTGCTCGCGGACGAGGCAGCGGCCCTCGCACGCGTGGAGCGGTTCCCCGAGGCCCGATCTGTAGCGCACCGGGCGGCCGCGTTGTCCTACCGCGAACTGGGCGACCTCGTTCGCGCGGAGGCTCGCGGCATCGCGGCGGTCCGCGGCGCGGTCGCCGGGTCGTCTCGGCAGCACGAGTCCGAGGCGCGGATGACGCTCGCGTTCGTCCTCTTGGAACGCGGACGACTGCGCGCCGCACTCCATCAAGCCCGCCTCGCCGGGATCGGGGTCGCGGGGCTGCCGGCAGCCAGGGTGGCGAGCCAGCGCGGTTTGATCCTGCAGCGGGCGGGTCGGCTGGACGAGGCATTGGCGTGCTACGCCAGTGCGCTGCCGGTCTTCCGTCGCAAGGACGACGACCTGTGGGCGGCGCGGCTGCTCAACAACCGGGCCACCCTGCACATCGAGCAGGGCAACCTGACATCCGCCGCCGCTGATCTATTGACCGCCGGCCAGTTACTGCGGGACGCGGGAATGACCGCGATGGCGGCCGGCGTCGACTGGAACCTGGGCCTCGTGGCTGCCCATCGGGGTGACGTTCCCGCCGCCCTGGCGAGGTACGACGCGGCACACGCGCATCACGCCACCAACGGCACCTCCAACCCCCAACTGTTGATCGATCGTGCGGAGGTGCTGCTCTCGGTGGGCCTGGCCGATGAGGCCGTCGCGATCGTGGGCCAGGCGGTCGTCGCGCTGGCGCAGTCGGGCCAGCTCGCCGACCTGGCGCAGGCCCTGCTGGTGCGGGCTCGCGCTAGGTACGCTGCCGGAGACGCGCCGGGCGCGCGGATCGACGCACTGGACGCGCGGTCACTCTTCACTCGTCAGGCCAGGCAGCGGTGGGCGACCGTTGCCACCCTCGCCGCCCTCAAAGCGACCGAGGAGCACCCCGACAGCCTGCGCCAACTGTTGGCCGACGCATTGGCCTGCGCCGCCGAGGTCGCACTCGCGGGTTGGCCGATCGCCGAGATGGAGGCTCGGCTGATCGCCGCCCGGGTCGCCGCGACACTCGGTGACACCGCCACCCGGCGAGCCCAGTTGGAACTGGCCGCACGACACCGTCGATCGGCGTCGGTCGACGCGAGGCTGCGCGCGAGGTTCGCGACGGCACTCCTGCACGAGTGCGACGGTGACCCGGCACGAGCGCGAACCGCGCTGTCGTCGGCGATGCGGGTGATCGACGACCACCAGGCGCTGCTCGGCGCCACCGAGCTGCGGGCCCACGTCAGCGTGATCGGCCATGAGGTCGTGCGGAAGGGACTTGAGCTGGCGGTTGCCGCGGGAGACGCGCGACAGACTCTGCTGTGGGCCGACCGCGGTCGCGCCCGAGCCACCCGGCCCCGCCCGGTACGCCCGCCGCGAGATGCCGTCCTGACGGCGGCGTTGGCGCAGGTGCGTCGGCTGGAGTCGCTGACAGTGCAGGCGGACCTCGACGGCGGCGCACCGCCCACCTCCACCGAGCGACGCGCGGCCGAACGGGCCGTGGAGCTGGCCAGCCGCAAGACCGGCGGTGCCGGCGCCGACGCGGACCCGCGCCCGAGGGAGCTCGTCGATGCGCTCGGCGCCACCGTGCTGCTCGAGTTCGTCGAACACCACGACCGGCTCCTGCTGGTCACGCTGATCGACGGTCGATTCCAGGTGCATCAGCGCGGCCCGGTGGTCGAAGCCGCCGGCGAAATCGCGAACGCCCGGTTCCTCCTCCGCCGACTGGCCGCGGGCTTCGGTAGTGCGCGGTCTCAGGGGCGGCTGCTCGCCGCGGCTGCGGAGTCCGGATCTCGGCTGGAGAACTTGTTGCTCGGCGACCTGCTCGGCGCGTTGTCCGGCCGAGAGATCGTCCTCGTCCCGAGCGCCGCCCTGCACCCGCTCCCCTGGGGTGTGCTGCCGGAGTTCGGGTCGGCATCGTTCCGAATTTCGCCCTCGGCGGCCGCCTGGGCGCGAGCGGCCGGATCACCGCAACCGCCGCTGGACGCTCCGCAGGTGTACGTGGCGGGACCCGGTCTGCAGCACGCCGACGGTGAAGTCACCCGACTGAGCGCCGACGTACCGGGAGCTCGGGTGTTCCGCGCGGAGGACGCGAAGGTCGACCCGGTGCTGAGCGCGATGGACGGGGCCGGCCTCGCGCACCTCGCCGTGCACGGGAACCTTCGAGTCGACAATCCGCTCTTCTCCGCCCTGCGGCTGACCGACGGTCCACTCACCGTCTATGACATCGAGGGGTTGACCGTCGCCCCGTCGATGGTCGTCCTGCCGTCATGCGAGTCGGGCGCTTCGACGACACGAGCCGGCGATGAGCTGTTGGGCCTGGTGGCCGCGTTGCTGTCGATCGGGACCCGCACCGTGATCGCCACCGCGATCCCGACCCCGGACGAGTGCACGGCGAAGCTCATGGTCCAGGTGCATGCACGATTGCGCGCCGGGTCCTCCGCCGCTGCAGCGCTGGCGGACGCCCGTCGCGCCGTGGACCGCACGAATCCACTCGAGTTCGCGACTGCCGCCGGATTCAGCTGCTTCGGAGCCTGACCCGGGTGCCCGTTCGCCCATCTATCTGAGCAGCTCAGGAACGGGCGGCTCAGGAACGGAGCAGATCAGGTGGTGAAGTCTCCCGGGTCGAAGATCTTGCCGGACTCACCCGGCCACGGGCCCGCCGGTAGTCCCGCCAGGAACGTGTCGGCGGTCTCTCGAGCGGGAGTGCCCGGATCAGCGGCCACCAGCGCCGCGATCTGCGCGGCGACCAACGGAGTTGCGAACGAGGTTCCCGACCACTGCGCCCAGCCCTCGAAGTGGCGTCGGAAGAGGTGTGGGAAGCGTCGGGCCAACGTGTCCCAGATGCCGCCGGTGCGGGTGCTGGGGACCGGCCACCCGCGGACGAAGTCGCTGATCAGATCGACCCCGGGGGCGAAAACAGTGACCCAGTCGCCACGATTGGAGAAGTCGGCCAGCTCGCCGGTCCGCGAATCGAACGCGCCGACCCCGATCACGCCCTCGATCGCCGCAGGCCAGAAGCGGAACCTGCGCTTCTCCTCGTCGCCGTAGTCGTTACCGGCCGCCGCCACGATCACCTTGTCTTGCTTCATCGTCCAACGGACGGCGTTCTCCATCGCCGGTGGTGGCTCGCCGTCCTCCGAATACCCCCCCAGCGAGAGGTTGATCACCGGGCTGTCCGCCCGAGTGAGACCGTGGATGATCCCCGCTTCGTCGCCGGCTCCGAGCGGGTTCAGCACCAGGCCGGGATCGATGCGCAACTCGGGCGCCAGTCGATTCGCCAGACCGCAGATGAACAAGCCATGGGCGGCTTCGTGATCGAGCAGGCCGTTGCCGTCGGCGTCCAGCAGATCCATCTCGTCGGGGCTGATCACATCGGAATCGCGGACGAATTCACTCAACCGGTACGGTTCCTGCCGCCAGTCGAACGGCAGGCCGGTGTCCAGCACGGTCAGATCGATCCTTCGTTCTTCCCGTTCGCCACCGCCTCGCGCCGTGGGCAGCGTCTTCGGGGCGTCGGCCCGCTTGACGACACTGCCGGGACCGCCCATGTAGTACGGCTCGCCGAAGACCACGGTGTTGACGCTGATGCTCTCGTTGCGGTCCAGATCCCGGCGACCTTCAGCGACGACCTCCTGCAGATCGACGTCTCGCCGAGTGACGTAGAGCTCGAAACCGCTGGCCTCGCGCAGACTGTCGTTGAGGTTGGGGTCAGCACGACGGTTGTAACGGTTACGCCAGCTGCGCTCGTCCTCGGGAGTCAACGGGCTGGCTTCGGCCCGTTTCAACAACTCGTCCAACGGCCCCCTCGCGTTGACGTGGACCAGTAACTCGCCGGGACGCCACCACGAATTCTCAGTGCCGACGATCGGGGTGAGCGCGTCGGGGTTCTTGGCTCGTAATCGGGCGTTGAGCTCGTGAAATTGACGCAGCTCGTAGTAATCGGTGGTGGCCATGAAAGCCCGCTCTCGTTGTGAGACTGGGGGAGCACCTGTAGTCGGATGATCCCACAACCGGCCGAATCCGCGCCACGCGAACAATGCCGGGATCGCTCGACGAAGCTCAGGCGGGTGAAAACTGCCACCCGGCCGCGCGTTGTCCACCGCTTCGACGACCTGCGGTGACACCATCGCAGCCATGAAACTTCTGTCCCGGGGATCACGCCAGTTACCAGGAATCTCAGGTACGGCCCGCGTGTCGCGGAGTACTGCGGACGTTCTCGGCCGCATCGGATCCGGTGACATCGCGGTGCTGGACCACCTCGACATCGACCGCAAGACGGCCGGCGAGCTGATCGCCGCCGGGGTGAAGGCCGTTGTGAACGCGTCGGCCTCGATCTCCGGCCGGTACCCGAATCTGGGCCCGGAGGTGTTGATCAGCTCCGGCGTGGCGCTGGTCGACAATGTCGGGGACAAGGTCTTCAGCAGACTGAAGGACGGCGCGAAGGTGCGCCTTGAGGACGGTGTGCTGTACGCGGGGGACGACGTGGTCGCCACCGGCACAGTCCAGACCGCGGAGTCGATCTCGGACCTGATGATCGATGCGAAGGCGGGGATGGCGGCCCAACTCGAGGCCTTCGCCGCCAACGCGATCGAATACATGAAGCGTGAGCGCGCTCTGCTGCTGGACGGGGTGGGCATCCCCGAACTCACCACCGACCTGGAGGACCGGCAGGTCGTCCTCGTCGCGCCGTCCGCCGAGACCGCCAATGAACTGCGGAAACTCCGGAAATACATCGCCGACTACCGGCCGGTGCTGATCGGGATCGACGCCGGTGCGGACGCACTGCGGGAGGCCGGGCATCGCCCCGACATCATCCTGGGTAACCCGGAGTCGATCAGCACCGAGACCCTGACCACCAAGGCCGAAGTCGTGGTGCCCGCCCACGTCGACGGGTACGCACCCGGTATCGAGCGGGTGCAGGACCTCGGGCTGGGCGCGGTGACCTTCCCCGCGTCGGGATCCAGCGAGGACCTGGCCCTGCTGCTGGCCGACGCGCACGGAGCCTCGCTGATCGTGACGGTCGGGATCCGGACCACTCTGACCGACCTTCTCGATCGCGGCCAGGGCAACACGGCGTCCAGCTTCCTGGTGCGGATGCGGGTCGCGAACAAGATCGTCGAGGCGACGGCGCTCACGAAGTTGTACCGCGCCGGGGTCTCCTGGTGGGCGGTACTGCTGCTGATCCTGGCGGCCGCCGTGGCCATCGTGGTCGCGTTGCTCGTGTCCGACGTGTCCGGCACCTACGGCGTGCTGCTGCGCGACTGGTGGCTGGAGTTCGTCAACTGGCTGAAGAACCTGTTCTGAGATTCTCCTCGGCGGCAATCGCCGGTCAGTCGCCACATCGGTGGCTGATCCGGTATCCGGCAGTCGGGGTCCGACGTACTGCAGAAAGTGTCTGATCACCCATGATCTCCATGCGATACCACATCATCTCGTTGGCGGCGGCGTTTCTGGCGCTGGCGCTGGGCATCGTGCTCGGCGCGGCTAACGTCAACGGCTCCTTGCTCTCCGGGTTGCAGAGCGACACCACCTCGCTGAGCAAGCAGCGCGACGAACTGCAGACCGAGAACGCCGGTCTCTCGGCGAATGTGCGGGCCGCCGAGAACATGGCCGAGTCGCTCAGCGAGCTGTCCGTGCGGGGTGTCTTCCGCCCCAAGCCGACGGTGGTGTTGATCACCACCGCTGACGCGAATTCCGCCGATCGGGACGCACTGTTGGCCCTGTTGAAGAAGGCCGGCGCCACCGTTGCGACGCAGTTGCAGCTCACCACCGATTTCACCGATCCTTCCCGCGCCCAGGAACTGCGGACCGTGCTGACCTCGGCGATCCCCGCCGGGCAGACCCTTCCTGAAGTGGACGACCCCGGCACCCTGGCCGGTGCCCTGCTGAGTCTGCTGGTGATCGCTGACGACACCGGCTCCAGCAAGGCCACCGCCGATCAGGCCGCCACCGCCTTCTCCGCCTTGACCACCGGAGGTTTCGTCCGGGTCACCGGCCCGGCGGCCGCCGGTCGGCTCGTCATCGTGTTGGCCGGCGGCGCCATCACCGGTGGCTCCGAAGGTGACCGGGCGACCACGATCGCCTCGTTGGCCAGTCAACTCAAGCTGACCGCCGGGGGTGTGGTCTTGGCAGGTCGTCAGGGCAGCGAAGCCGCCGGCACCGGTCCGGTGGGTGTGCTTCGCGCCGACACCGCCGACAGCGCCGCGGTGACCACCGTCGACGACGTCGACCTGCCCTCCGGCCGGCTCGCCACCGTGTTGGGCCTGGCCGAGCAGGACGGTGGCGGCGTGGGCCGCTACGGCCTCTCGGGCACCGCAGAGGCGCTGGTCCCGACCCTGCACACGGCCTGATCCCGAGCACGGCCTGACCCCGAGCACGGCCTGACCCCGAGAACGGCCTGACCCTGAACGGGCCGGACCTTGAACCCGGCTTCACCCGGTACCGGCTTGACCCTGCACAACCCGTCAGGGAATGACGAGCCGATCGGATCGAGCTCGACACACGAAAAACTTCTCCGACGTTCTGGCGGTGCCGGTGGTCCGGGTGCAGTACGCCCGGGCTGCCGGCAATTTTCGGCTGCCGAGGGTGGCAACCGGGTCGACGGTGCGGCGGGGTCGACAGTGCCGGCCGCACGAAGGGCGTGCCGGCTGTTAGGGTGAAATCCCGTGAAGTGATTGTCGGTATCCGTCGACTCCCATGGGCTCCCATCGGACTCGAACTCCAGGGTGCCCGGCAGTTTGAACAATGCGGAACGGGAGCTCTCTTGGCGCCATCAGCGCGGTCGACAAAGCACATCTTCGTCACCGGCGGGGTGGCCTCCTCCCTCGGCAAGGGGTTGACGGCGTCCAGCCTGGGACAGCTGCTGACCTCGCGGGGCCTGCGGGTGACGATGCAGAAACTGGATCCGTACATCAATGTCGATCCGGGCACGATGAACCCGTTCCAGCACGGTGAGGTCTTCGTCACCGAGGACGGCGCCGAGTGCGACCTGGACATCGGCCATTACGAACGCTTCCTGGATCGCAACCTGTCGGCGGACGCCAACGTGACCACCGGGAAGGTTTACTCGCGGGTGATCGCCCGCGAGCGTCGCGGCGAGTACCTCGGCGACACGGTGCAGGTCATTCCGCACATCACCAACGAGATCAAGGAACAGATCCTGGCGATGTCGGCGGCCGATGCGGACGGCAACCGGCCGGATGTGGTCATCACCGAGATCGGCGGCACGGTCGGCGACATCGAATCACTGCCGTTTCTGGAGGCCGCACGCCAAGTGCGCCACGACCTCGGGCGGGAGAATGTCTTCTACCTGCACGTCTCGTTGATCCCCTACCTGGCGCCCTCCGGCGAACTCAAGACGAAGCCGACTCAGCATTCCGTCGCCGCCCTGCGCAACATCGGCATCCAGCCCGATGCGCTCGTCTGCCGGGCCGACCGGGACATCCCCGAGGCGATGAAGCGCAAGATCTCGTTGATGTGCGACGTCGATCTGGAAGCCGTCGTGCCGTGCCCCGACGCCAGTTCGATTTACAACATCCCGCGGGTGCTGTTCGAGGGGGGCCTGGACGCCTACGTGGTCCGGCGGCTCAATCTGTCGTTCCGCGACGTCGACTGGACGGTGTGGGGCGACCTGCTGGATCGCGTGCACAAGCCGACCGAGACCGTGCGGATCGCCATGGTCGGCAAGTACATCGACCTACCGGACGCCTACCTCTCGGTCACTGAGGCGCTGCGGGCCGGCGGTTTCGGCAACCGCGCCAAAGTGGAGATCAAATGGGTGGCCGCCGATGAGGTGGCCACCGTGGCAGGGGCGCAGCACGTGCTCGCCGATGTGCAGGGGGTGCTGGTGCCGGGTGGATTCGGTGTCCGAGGCATCGAGGGCAAGCTCGGCGCGCTGACCTACGCCCGCACCCACGGCATCCCCACCCTGGGCATCTGCCTGGGCCTGCAGTGCATGGTGATCGAGGTGGCCCGCACGGTCGCGGGGTTGCCGCAGGCGAATTCGACCGAGTTCGACCCCGGCACCAGTGCTCCGGTGATCGCCACCATGGCCGAGCAGGTCGACGTGATCGCCGGCGAGCGGGACATGGGCGGCACGATGCGACTCGGTTCCTACCCGGCGGTGTTGGCGAAGGACTCGCTGGTCGCGGATATTTACGGTCGCACCGAGGTGACCGAGCGGCATCGACACCGCTACGAGGTGAACAACGCCTACCGTGAGGTGCTGGAACAGGCGGGCCTGAGGCTTTCGGGCATGTCGCCGGACCGCAACCTGGTCGAGTTCGTCGAGCTGGACCGGACGCTGCACCCCTTCTACGTGGCCACCCAGGCGCACCCCGAGTTCAAGTCACGCCCCACTCGGCCACACCCGCTGTTCTTCGCCTTCATCGCTGCTGCCCTGGACTATCTGAAAGGGGAGCGGCTGCCCATCGAAGGCGCCGGCGCCTCGGACGGCCATCCGGAGAACCACGCCGTCGGCCATGAAATCGGCCCCGACAGCGCAGCGGACGGTGCCTCCCGCGGGACGGTCGCCGGTGGTCGGGGGGATGCCGACCAGGCGTCGGCCGGACGGGACGCGCTGCCCGCCTGGTCCGGAGTCCTGCGATGAGCGAGGGTCATACCACCGGCGCGGCGGCGTCGGGTTCGGCAGGGTCTGGTTCGGCAGGGCCTGGTTCGGCAGGGTCTGGTTCGGCAGGGTCTGGTTCGGTAGGGCCTGGTTCGGAACTGACGAAGCCGATCACCCCGGGACTGTTCGATGTCGTTGCGAGTGACCTGAAGTTCGAGGGCAAGATCGTCAGCCTGCGAGTCGATCAGGTCGTGATGCCGGGCGGGGCTGTCGCGGCCCGCGAGGTGATGAGGCACCACCGCGCGGTGGCGGTCGTCGCCGTCGACGATGCGGGCCGGGTGATTCTGGTGTCGCAGTACCGCCATGCACTGCGCCGCAGGCTGTGGGAGTTGCCCGCCGGACTGCTGGACATCGAGGGCGAGGACCCCCAACCCGCCGCCGCCCGCGAGTTGGGTGAGGAGGTGGGAGTCCGAGCTGACCGCTGGGAACTTCTCGTCGACTTCGCCCCTTCGCCGGGCATCAGCGATGAGGGTGTTCGGATCTACCTCGCCCGGGATCTCACCGAGATCGGTCGTCAGGGTGAGATCAGTGACGAGGAGGCCGACCTCACCATCGTCCGGGTGCCGCTGGCGGCAGCCGTCGACGCGGTGCTCCGTGGGGAGATCGTGAATGGACCGGCGGTCTCCGGCCTACTCGCGGCCCAGCTCGCGCTGGAGGATGACCGGCCGCTCCGCGCGGCCGGGAAGCCCTGGATTGACAGCCCGGCGCTCGCTCGGACCGACGACGAAGAACTGGCCCAACCGCCGGCGTTGACCGGATAGGCGCGGGATGACCGAATCGGGCGGTTTCGGAATCGACCTGGCCGATCCAGCCGCGTCTGCTTCCGAGTCGGCACCCGCGGAAGCTGTCGCAGCTACCGTGCCCGATGCCGCTGCCCCGCCCTCGGTCGCGTTGCGGCTCGCCCTCACGGCCTACCTGGACCACCTCACTGTGGAACGCGGCATGGCGACGAATACCGTGCTGTCGTATCGCCGTGATCTGAGCCGATATCTGGAGTTTTTGACCGGCGTCGGGGTGCGCGAGCCCCGCGAGATCACCGCGCAGCACGTCTCGGCGTTCTTGGGTGCGCTGCGCAGCGGAGACGGTGGTCGGCAACCACTGGCCGCATCCTCCGCCGCACGCGCGGTGGTTGCGGCGCGCGGGTGGCACCGGTTCCTCGCCGCAGAGGGGACCGTCCCCGCAGACACCTCGCGTGATGTGCACCCGCCCGCGCCGGGCAGGCGCCTGCCGAAGGCCCTGCCTTTCGACTCCATTCTTCGGCTGCTCGAGGCAACCGGCGGTGATCAGCCCCGGCAATTGCGGGACCGTGCACTGCTGGAATTCCTCTACAGCACCGGCGCCCGCATCTCCGAGGTGGTGGGACTGGACGTCGACGATCTGGATCTGGTCGCAAACACCGTGCGGCTGCGCGGTAAGGGCAGCAAAGAGCGCCGGGTCCCGGTGGGATCGTTCGCCGCCGCCGCGGTGGAGGCATTCCTGGTGCGGGGGAGACCGGCTCTCGTCGGCGGCCGGTCGGCGCGGTTCAGCCCGGCAGTGTTCCTCAACGCCCGCGGAGGCAGACTGACCAGGCAGGCCGCGTGGCAGATCTTGCGGGCAGCAGCAGCGCGCAGCGGTGTTGACGGTCTGGCGGACTCGGTGTCGCCCCACACACTTCGACACTCGTATGCGACCCACCTGCTCGAAGGCGGCGCCGATATTCGATCCGTCCAAGAGCTCCTCGGTCACGCGTCGGTCACCACTACGCAGGTGTACACACTCGTCACGGTCGACTCTCTTCGGGAGGTGTACGCGACGGCACACCCGCGTGCACTCTGATCTGTCTGGCGAGGTGCTGCGCACCCAGGTGCGCTGACTCCTGCGCGAGGTGCAGCGCCCCGAGCTCCCGCGTGCACTTTGACACCCTTCGTGCGGCTTCGTGTGGTGTCCGCGCCAGCGAGGGGGCCGGTTGGAACGGCGGGCCCACTGATCCCGACTGATTCCGACCGGTTCGGGCGGCAGCGACCGACCGCGACCGACCGCGATCGACAGGGACCGGCTGTGCCCTCTTCCGCGAAGAGGATGCGAACCGACATGGTGGACGCGCCTCATTCGTCGGGCGGGTCTTCCTCGCCCGGCTCCTGCAGGCGCGTGTGCGGACCTTGCCTTTCAGCGCCGAGAGTTACGTGACAGCGCGCGTCCCGCCGATCGCCTTCGCGCTGTGCGGTTCGGCTCTGGCAGGCACGTGGCGGGCGGTGCAGTCGTCGGGCAGTAGGAATTCGGGAGCGAGGTGATGCACCGTATTCCGGCGGGGTCGTTGATTCACATCAATCCATTTCGGCGGAATGAACTCCGGGGTGCCGTCCGATGCCGGTTCGATTCGCCACTGGTCCTTATGAATCTCGGTGTGATGTCGTCGGCACAGCAGAGTGCCGTTGGTGTGGTCGGTGGGTCCGAAGTCGCGGTGCCAGAAACGGATGTGATGGGCGTCCGTCCATGACGGCGGCCGGTCACAACCAGGCCACGTGCAGCCCTTGTCGCGGAGGGCGATCGCCCGCCGCAATGGGGCCGGAAAAGTGCGGCTGGACCGGCCGAGATCCAAGACCTGGCCGTCGCCGCCGAGGACGGCCGGGATGACTGTCGCATCGCACAGAAGCTGCCGGGCCGTGGCCGGTGTCAGCGTCATGCCGTCGTCGAGCGTGGCCGTCCCGGCACGATCGCGCAGCAGATCCCAGTTGAGGGTGACGGTGAGGTGAGGGCGTTCGCCGCCGCGGTCCGGGAGCCGCGCATTGTCCATGAGGTGACCCACGGCTTCGATCAGGGCCTGGGCTCGCCGCAACGCCGCCGGGCGTGAATCCGCGACGCCGTCAATAGTCGGGCGCGGAGCCGACAGCGCGTCGATCGTAGTGCGCAGGATGGCCATGCCGTGGTCGTCGAGTGCGCCGTCGATGCGGGTCAGGCCGGTATTCGGGTTGCGGCAGCCGAGATTCAGCTCCATCTTCTCGGCGGCCACGTCCGGGTCGGTACCGTCCGGGCGCAGCACCTCTTCGAGGTGCCGTGCAATGCGTCGGAACTGGTCCGGATCGACATCCGCGGCGTAGCCGACCAGCGTCCGTTCCGCTTCGGCGCGGGTGTCCTCGTCGAGATCGCTGATCCTGCGCATGGTGGCGGTGAGGATGCGGACGTGCTCAGGGTCGACGGCACCGCCGGGCAGGATGGCGGCCAGCAGCGGCAGCTCAGGCGGCGTCTCGCAACCATCGGTTTGGTCCTGCGGCTGCGTCAACCGCGCCGCGCGGACTCGGTTGCCGGCGTCGACGGTCGAGATCCGCAGGCACTGGCGTAGCAGGGATTGGGTGGACGTGCAGGACCGGCTGGCCGCCATCCCGCGTTGGTCGATTTCGTCCACGACCCGCACTTGGGTCGCCCAGACCGACCGGGCCAGCGTCTCGAGTTGGCCGGCGTAGGCGATCAAGTCATCTGCGGAGTACTTCGGGTACTCGTGGTCGAACAAGTCGCTAGCGGCACCGATGAGGGAGCGCAGACATTCGAGACCGTGTAGGGCGGCGTCGTTGCCACCATTGTTCCCGTCGCCGAATTCGGCATCCGTCGTGCTGGTCGACTCCATGAGAAAAGGCTATCGGGGGCCACCGACAGTGCCTTTCTCGCTTCTCGTCAAGCCGCGGCGCCGGCTGATTCGACGCCGAATACGTCGCCAGTCAGCGTCGACGCATCCGATGTCACGCGTCTGGCGGCCTCCGTTGCGGGCCGGACAGGGTCGTGCCCGTCCCAGCGGGTTCAGCGGTAGTCCACCCCGACCAGCCGGTCTCGCCGGTGTCGATGCATGAGGCCGCGCCCCGCCGTCGCCGCGTCCGCCGTGCGACCCGCGGGCAGGTCGCGTTGTTTCGCCGGCGGCAGGCACCATACTGTTGGGGGTGGCCCGGCGGGACCCATGAGACCGCCTCATTCAGTGATCTGACCTGCGCTCTTGCGTGGGCGACAGGAGTGGCGACGCGTATGAGTGACCTGGACGACGCGGCATGGAATGCCGAGGACGGCCATCCCGACGCGGCGCACCAGCACTTCGCAGATGATCATCACGAGCACGAGCACGAGCACGAGCACGAGCACGAGCACGAGCACGAGCACGAGCACGAGCACGAGCACGAGCACGAGCACGAGCACGAGAGGGCCGAGTCTGCTGCGGTGCCGGAGGCCACCGCGCAGGCGCCGGAATCGGACGAGCCCGACGGTCTGTTTCGAGCAGACCCGGTGCAGGCGGAGGAGTCAGACAAGCGGCCGATGGGCAGGATCGGTGCGATTTCGGCCCGAGCCGCTGCCCGAGCCGCTGCGAGAGCCGCCGCACCGGTCGAGATCCAACCCGGTCCGACCGGCCGGATGCCCCGCGAGTTCCCGGTACCCGAACCGTTGCACACGCACGGCCCGGCGCGGGTGATCGCCGTCTGCAACCAGAAGGGCGGGGTCGGCAAGACCACCTCGACGATCAACATCGGGGCGGCCCTCGCGGGGTACGGGCGCCGGGTGTTGGTGGTCGATCTCGATCCGCAGGGCGCGCTGTCCGCCGGTCTCGGCGTGGCCTCGCACCAGTTGGACCGCACGATCTACAACTTGATGTTGGAACGTCATACGTCCATCACCGACATTCTGGTGTCGACCAAGGTCGCCGGGATGGATCTACTGCCGGCCAACATCGACCTGTCGGCTGCCGAGGTGCAGTTGATCAGCGAAGTCGGTCGGGAGCAGACCCTGGCGCGGGCGCTTCGGCCGGTGCTGCACGCCTACGACTACATACTCATCGACTGCCAGCCGTCGCTGGGGCTGCTCACCGTCAACGCGTTGGCGTGTGCGAGCGCGGTGGTGATGCCGGTGGCCGCCGAGTACTTCGCGCTGCGGGGTGTCGCACTGCTGATCGACACCATCGGCAAGGTCCAGGAGCGGATCAATCCCGATCTGGTCATCGACGGCATCCTGGTCACCCTGTACGACGGCCGGACGGTGCACTCGCGGGATGTGGTCGCCACGTTGGTGGACCAATTCGGCGAGACGGTGTACGACACCGTGGTGTCCAGGACGGTGAAGTTCCCGGAGACATCTGTAGCCGGCGAGCCGATCATCAGCTACGCGCCGGATTCACAGGCCGCCGAGGCTTACCTGGCCCTGGCCCGCGAAATGATCAGCAGACGGACCTGATGACGGCCGCTCCGGTAGACGAGTCCGGGCCGGCTGCGGTCGAGCCCGTCAGCCCCGGCACGGCCCCCTCAGATCCGCCGAGCAATCCGAACACGTCGTTCCGGATACAGCTGCATAACTTCGACGGCCCGTTCGATCTGTTGCTGCGGTTGATCGCACAGCACCGGATGGACGTGACCGAGGTCGCGCTGCACATCGTGACCGATGAGTTCATCGCGCACCTGCGCGCGCTCGGGGACGACTGGGAGCTGGATCAGGCGACCGAATTCCTGGTGGTCGCCGCCACGCTGCTGGATTTGAAAGCAGCCCGCTTGGTGCCCAATGCCGAAGTCGAGGACGAGGCCGACCTGGCGATTCTCGAGGCGAAGGATCTGCTGTTCGCGCGGCTGTTGGCGTACCGGGCCTATCAACAGGTCGCCTCACTGTTCGCGGAACTGGAGTCGACGGCGCTGCGTCGGTATCCGCGAGCGGTGACGCTGGAGACCCGGTATCTCGGCTTGCTGCCGGAGGTGGAGATCGGACTGACGCCTGCCGCGTTCGCCGAGAGGGCTGCCGCCGCCTTCCGCCCCAAGCCCCCACCACCGACGGTGTCACTGGCGCACATTCATACTGCGCGGGTCTCAGTAGCCGAACACACAGCGGCGATCCGGGCTCTCTTGATGGACCGGGGCAGCGCCACGTTCGCCGACCTGGTGGCGGGTTGTACCGAGACGATGCAGGTGGTGGCTCGATTCCTGGGCCTGCTCAACCTGTACCGCGACGCCGCCGTCCTGTTCGACCAGCCGGAGCCGCTCGGTGAATTGACCATCACCTGGGCCGAGGCGTGCCAATGACCGACCCTTCCACCGCCCCGGGCCCCGAACCGACTGGCGGCACCGATCCGGCAGGCACGCTCGCCGATTCCGTTCCCTCAGTCGTCGATGAGGCCGAACTGACTGGCGCGCTGGAAGCGGTGCTGCTGGTGGTGGACTCGCCGGTCACCGAGGAGGCGTTGGCGCTGGCTGTCGGGTTCCCCGCGGAGCGGGTTCGCAGCGAACTACAGGTGATCGCGAACCGGCTGGCGGAGGCTCGATCCGGCATCCACCTGCGTGAGGTTGGAGGGGGCTGGCGGTTCTATACCCGAGACAGATTCGCCCCGGTTGTGGAGCGATTTGTGCTGGATGGTCAACAGGCACGCCTTTCACGTGCTGCACTGGAGTCATTGGCCGTGATCGCCTACCGGCAACCGGTGACCCGGGCTCGGGTCTCCGCGGTCCGTGGGGTGAATGTCGATGGCGTGATCCGTACACTCACCGCTCGCGGGTTGATCGAGGAGGTCGGATCGGACGTCGACACCGGCGGCCTGCTGTACCGGACCACGGAAATGTTCCTGGAACGGATGGGATTGAGTTCGCTTGAAGAGCTACCACCGCTCGGACCGCTGCTCCCTGATATCGATGCGATTGATGATGTCTGACCGTGTAAATGAGAACGTGTGAACGAACGTGTGAATGAGAACGTGAGCAAGAAGTCCGGCGCCCGAAGCCGTGATGCGGACGCGACGGGGTCTGGCGACGGACCCACCGCAGCCGACGAGGGGGTTCGGCTGCAGAAGGTGCTGGCCGCCGCCGGAATCGCCTCCCGACGCAAGGCGGAGGAGATGATCCTGGCCGGCCGGGTCAAGGTGGACGGGCTGCAGGTCCGTGAGCTGGGTCGCCGCGTCGATCCGGAGAACGCCGTGATCCATGTCGACGGCAGCCGGATCACCCTGGGCGAACATCAGGTGTATCTGGCCGTCAACAAGATGTCGGGTGTGCTGTCCACCATGTCCGACGAGCTCGGCCGACCCCACCTCGGCGAGATGGTGCAGGATCGGACGGAGCGGCTGTTCCACGTGGGCCGGTTGGACCAGGAATCCGAGGGCCTGATCCTGCTGACGAACGACGGCGATCTGGCGCACCGGCTGACGCACCCCTCGTTCGGCGTGTCCAAGACGTACATGGCCGAGGTCCCCGGTCCGATTCCGCGCGACCTGGGTCGGCGGTTGAAGAAGGGGATCGAGCTCGAGGACGGCCCGGCATCGGTCGACGAGTTCGAGATCGTGGATCAGCACAACGGCCGGGCGGTGCTGCGGATCGTGCTGCACGAGGGTCGCAAGCACATCGTCCGGCGGATGTTGGACGAGGCGGGCCACCCGGTGTCCCGGCTGGTGCGTACCCAGGTCGGCGAGGTGCAACTAGGCCACCAACGGCCGGGCACGGTGCGCAAACTGAACGCCGTCGAGGTGGCACTGCTCTACAAGGCGGTCGGCTTGTGAGTGATCCGACGGGTTCGTTCGTGATCGCCATCGACGGTCCGAGCGGCACTGGCAAGTCGACGGTCGCGCGACATGTCGCCACTGCATTGAGTGCGGGTTACTTGGATACCGGCGCGATGTATCGGATCGTCACGCTGGCGGTCCTCGATGCCGGAATCGACCCGGCCGACGATGCGGCCGTCGGGGGGATCCTCGCGACCCTGGACTTCGATTCACCCACCGATCCCGCCGACCAGAGTCACCAGCTGTCGGGTCGGGACGTCGGGAGTGCGATACGCAGCACCGAGGTCACCACCGCAGTCTCGCCGGTGTCGGCCAACCCCGCGGTGCGGGCCTGGCTCAAGGGCCGGCAACAGCAGTTGGCTCGCGCCGGACGGATGGTCGTCGAGGGTCGCGACATCGGCACTGTCATCACGCCGGACGCACCGCTGAAGATCTATCTCACCGCGGACGAGAGCATTCGCGCCTCGCGTCGGCACGGGGAAATCGTCGATCAGCGGCCGTCGGGTTCGGCCGAGCAGCATGAACACGCGTTGACCGCGGTTCGGGAGGCGTTGGCTCGCCGCGACGCATACGACTCGGCGCGCGAGCATGCGCCGTTGACGGCCGCGTCCGATGCGGTCGTGCTGGATTCGACCCACCTGGAGATCGCCGAGACGGTGGAAGCGGTGCTCGTTCTCGCCGCTCAGCGAGGCATTCACTGAGCTTCTTCCGGCTGCCCGCCGGAGCCGACCCCACCCCTGGGGTGACCAACGGGACCCGGGTCGCCATCGGCCGCCGGATCGGCATTGGGCTCGGGACGACGGTTGTTCGCAGTCGCGCCCGGGGGTTGGGCGGACGGCGGTGTCAGCGGCCACCGAGCTGATCCGTGCGACACTGAGAGAGCTGGTCGACGAACTCGACGGTTCTCGCACCGGCATCTGAGCATCAATGCGCGCATTCGAAACGGATGAATGCGTTCCGGTCGCTGCCGTCTCCCGGCCGCTGCGAGAACCGATCAAGGGATGAAGCATGACTGATATCGACGACTTTTCTGCGCGCCCGATCGAGTCGCTCACCCAGCCGGACGACTCCAGCGCTGAATCCGGCACCTGGTCCGATGAGATCGGATTTCACCGGCTGGGAGGACGCGGAGTCTGATCCGGACTTCGCCGTCGACGACATCCGGGTGCCGACGGTCGCCATCGTCGGGCGACCCAACGTCGGCAAGTCAACCCTGGTCAACCGGCTGATCGCCCGCCGCGAGGCCGTGGTTCAGGACATCCCCGGCGTCACCCGCGACCGGGTGTCCTACGACGCGCAATGGCGGGGGCGGCGGTTCACGGTGATCGACACCGGCGGCTGGGAACCGAAACCGTCGGGTCTGCAAGCGGCTGTCGCCGCCCAGGCGGAGTACGCGATGAAGACCGCAGACGTCATCCTGGTGGTCGTCGATGCGTCGGTCGGTGCGACCGACACCGACGAGGCGATGGCCCGGGTACTGCGTCGGTCGAAGCGTCCGGTCTTGCTGATCGCGAACAAGGTGGACGACGAACGGCTGGCGGCGGATGTGGCGCAGCTGTGGAATCTCGGGCTGGGCCAGCCGTGGGAGATGTCCGCGTTGCACGGTCGCGGGTCCGGAGACCTGCTGGACGCGGTGCTCGACGCACTACCCGAGACGCCGCCCGAAATCTTCGGTGTCGTCTCCGGTCCGCGCCGGGTGGCACTGGTCGGGAAGCCCAACGTCGGCAAGTCGTCGCTGCTGAACAAGTTGACCGGAGAGAACCGGTCGGTCGTGGATTCTGTAGCGGGCACCACGGTCGACCCGGTCGACTCGTTGGTCGAGTTGGACGGGGAGGTGTGGCGTTTCGTCGACACCGCGGGCCTGCGCCGTCGGGTGTCGCACGCCGCGGGAATGGAGTACTACGCCTCGCTGCGCACCCAGTCGGCGATCGAGACCGCCGAGGTCGCGGTGGTCTTGGTCGATTCCTCGGAACCGCTGACGGAGCAGGATCAGCGGGTCATCTCGATGGTCGAGGAGACCGGGCGCGCGCTGGTCATCGCGCTGAACAAGGCGGATCTGGTCGACGCCGACCGCCGTTATGAGATCGAGCGCGAGCTCGAACGCGACCTGGTGCGGGTGCCCTGGGCGACCACGATCAACATCTCGGCGCAGACCGGCCGCGCGGTGCACCGGTTGGCGCCCGCGCTGCGGACGGCGCTGGAGTCGTGGGATAAGCGCATCCCCACCGGCAGGCTCAACTCCTGGTTGGGCGAGGTCATCGCCGCGACCCCACCGCCGGTGCGATCGGGTAAGCAGCCGAAGGTGCTGTTCGCCACCCAGGCGGCGAACCGACCGCCGACCTTCGTGCTGTTCACCAGCGGTTTCCTGGAGGCGGGCTACCGCCGGTTCCTGGAGCGCAAGCTGCGCGAGGAGTTCGGTTTCGACGGGTCGCCGGTGCGGATCAACGTCCGGGTGCGGGAGAAGCGAGATCAGCGCAAGCGCTGACCCTTCTGGTGCGGCGGTTTTGCGACGGTTACTCGGGTAGAGGCCCGCCGGCGCCTGCGAGATAGCCACGCCCGACGAGTTCGACGGTGAGGATCACGGCGATCACCTCGACGAGGATGAGGGTGATCAACACGAGCAGCTGGGCGGTGCCCGCCTGAATGGGGTCGGCCCCCGCGAGCAGCACGCCGACGAACGCGCCGGGCAGCGTCACCAGTCCGACGGTGCGTGTTTGGTCGAGCACCGGAAGGATTGCCAGCGCCGCGGCCGGTCGGCCGATGATGTGCACCGCTTCCCGCCGGCTCAGGCCCAGCGAGAGGGCGGCGTCGTACTCGCCGCGGCGGAGACTGAGTTCCTCGGTGGCGCGGCGGCCGGCGAGCGAGGTCGCGGTCATGGCTCCGCCGATGATGATCCCGGCGATGGGCAGGACGGCGATCGGCGCGAGCGGAATGACCGTGCTGGTGACGATCAGCGTCAGTGCCAGCACCACCGGCGCGGCGATCGGCACCATGGTCCACCAGGACGAGGGCCGCACCGAGCGGGTGATCCGCTTTGCCGAGGTGCCCGCCGCGATCACCAGCATCAGCGCCACGAAGCCCACAGTGAGCGGCATCGATCGCAGGACCACTCCGATGAGCAGGCTGACCCCCGCCAACTGCACCGCGGCCCGTGCGCAGGCCAGCAGAATGTCTCGGGCCGACCCGATCTGGTACCAGCGGGACAGCGCCGCGGCAGCGATCGCACACACCGTCAGCAGCACGGCCAGCGCCGGACCCAGCCGCACCGCGGAGTCGGTCATGTCAGACATCGTGGCACGGCCGGGTAGCCGCAGGAATCGGCGCGATGCCGAAACGCGGTGGCGGCGGTCCTGGTCTTGCGGGTGATCCGGAGGGGTGGCTACCAGGGAACGTGCTCGCGGCGGTCACATACGTCGAGAACCGTCCCGGCACTGCGGTAGTCTGGACCGGCTCGGTTCGCCGAGTTCGACCGGGATGTGGCGCAGCTTGGTAGCGCACTTGACTGGGGGTCAAGGGGTCGCAGGTTCAAATCCTGTCATCCCGACTCGTTCGACGAGCTGGCGCGAGGCTACACCACGGTCAGCATCGGGCGGCAGTGCAGATCGCCTGCGGGCGGGGGCATCATTCGCAGTGCTCAACTTTCGAGTAACCCACACTGACTCAAGGCGTGTTGCCGCCCGCGCCGGCGGACACGGTATGCACCTTGCCGTGGTGCTCGCGCTGGAACGTCGCGTACAACAACCACAGCGACGGAATCAGCAACACCGCACCGATCCCCAAGGCGATCAGACTCGCGACCAACACCGCATCCGTCGAGGCGGCGTCGGTGACACTGACTCCCGGTAACAGGTACGGGTATTGCCCCAGCCCCCAAGCCCACAGCACGGAGGCCACGGCGAGGGCTGCGGTCAGCCGGACCGCCAGATATCGCCGCCGAAGTAGCAGGAACATCGACGCGAAGCCGGATACCCCGGACAGCGCCAACAGCAGGATCGCCGGGAATGCGACCATCCCGTCGAAAAGGGCGGGCGCGTCCACCGCGACGACCACCACACCGAGGACGGAAAGCCCGCCGACGACTGCCCCCGACACCAGGGCGCGCAGCCGGAACGCCTCGACCAACTCCGTCGAGTGTCCGCGCTGAGCATCGCGAGTCAGGTACACCGCAGCCAGGTAGGCGGTGATGCCCACAGACAGGGCGCCGGTGACGATCGATGTCGGATTCAGCCAACTGGTGATCAGGTCGCCGGCCGCGATGCCGGCGGGCACCCGTCCCGATGCGATCCCACCGGCCACGGCGCCCAGGAAGAACGGGGTGACCACCGAGGAGAAGGCGAAGGTCGCGCCGAACAGCCGGCGCTGCCACAGCTCGGTACTGACCTTGCGGAAGACGAACGCGGAGCCGCGGGCGATGATGCCCAGCGCGACGAGTGTCAGCGGGATGTACAGGGTCGACGCGATCGCAGCGAACACCGTCGGCACGCCGGTCCAGAGCATCACCAGCACGAAGATCAGCCACACGTGGTTCGCCTCCCACACGGGGCCGATCGAATGCTCGATCAGGTCGCGTTGCGGCTTCCCGCGTCGCGAGTTCCCGGCCAGCAGATCCCAGAACCCGCCGCCGAAGTCAGCACCCCCGAACAGCACGTATGCGGTGAGCCCGACCCACAACACGACCAGCAGAATGTCGATGGGAGCCATCAGACGACCTTGTAGTCGACGACGTCGCTCTCCTGTGGAGCGACCGGGACGGGGGTGTGTCGAGCGAGCCGCCGCAGGACGTACACGGTCGCCACGGTGAGCACCGCGTAGACCACGGACACGATGACGAATCCCCACACCAGGCCCGGTGCCGGGTTGACGGCGTCTTTGGTGCGCAGTACGCCGAAGACGATCCACGGCTGACGGCCGACTTCAGTGACCACCCAGCCCGCCTCCAACGCGGCGACAGCGGCGAGCCCGGAGACCGCCGCGCCGCGGAGGAACCAGGTGGACTTCGGCAGCTCGCGGGTGCGGCGCCAGGCGATGGCCACCCAGAGCGCCAGGCCCAGCAGTGCGAATCCGCAGCCGACCATCACCTGGAACGCCAGATGAACCACGTTCACCGGCGGTTGGTCGGCGACCGGCACCTCGTTCAGTCCGGTGATCACCGCGTGGGGGTCCCAGTGCGCCAGCAGCGACAACGCGTTGGGAATCTCGATGGCGTACCGCATCTCGCCGTCGATGGCGATCCCGCCGATATGCAGCGGAGCGCCTTGGACGGTCTCGAAGATCCCCTCCATCGCCGCCAGTTTGATCGGCTGGTAGTCGGCCACGAAATGCGCGGCCCAGTCGCCTACGCCGATCTGGATCGGCGTGACGATCGCCGCGACGGTGAAGCTGACCAGGAAGCCGAGCCGGTGGTACCGATCGCGCCGACCTCGGAGCATGGCGACCGCGTACACGCTGCACATCAGGTACCCGGCGACCATGAAGGCGGCCAAGATCATGTGCGTGGTCTGCGGCGCCGTGGCCGGGTTGAACATGGCGGCCAGCGGGTCCACCGAGACGACGCGACCGTTCTCCATGTCGAATCCGGTGGGCTGCTGCATCCACGCGTTCGCGGTGACGACGAAGAAGGCGCTCGCCACACCGGCGACGACGATCGGGATCCCGGTCAGCATGTGCACCACCGGCCGAAGCCGTTCCCAGGCGTACAGGTAGATGCCTACGAAGATGGCCTCGATGAAGAACGCGATTCCCTCGAGCGTGAAGGGCAACCCGATGACCTGCCCGTAGGTGCCCATCAGGCCGGGCCACAGCAGTCCCATCTCGAACGACAGGATGGTGCCGGAGACCGCGCCGACCGCGAAGAGCACACCCATCGCCCTTGCCCACCGACGAGCCAGTAGTTTGTAATTCGGGTCGCCGGTGCGGTGCCCACGCCACTCGGCGATCAGGGTGATGGCCGGCATCCCGACGCCGAGGCAGGCCACCACGATGTGCCAGCCGAGCGACAAGGCCATCTGCATTCGGGCCGCACCGAGATTGACCGCGTTGACCGCTTCCGCGGCTTGCTCCATCACTGCAGGCCCCCTTGGCTGCCACCGGTCGCTTCCATCTCGGTCATTGAACCGCAGGCCCACGACCGGCGCCCGGTGCCGCAGGCGTCAGCCCCGCACGGTCAGGATTCCGGCTGGGCCTTCTCGTTCGCGCCACTCTTCTGCTGAGCGGACGGTGGATGCCGACCGAGTCCCGCAGCATCGAGCGCAACCGACCCGCTGGTGCGACCGGGGTTCACAGATCCACGATCTCCAGGTGTACGACGCACTCGTCGCCGGCCTCCAAGTGTTGGGCGTCTCGCACCGATTTCTTCATCGGCAGGAGGTAGGTGCCCGCCTTGCGATCGGGGAAGACCGACGTGCGCCAATGGGAGTCGCCGACGGTTGCAGCGACCCGCACCGAACCAAACCCGCGGCGGACACCTGTCGTCAGGTCGGTGATCTCGGCGCTGACCTCGATCGGGACCGTGACGAAGTGCCAACTGTCGGTGCCTTGGTGGCGAAACAGGCCGGTGGTGAATTCGAAGCTGCCGATGCCGGCCATTCGGCCCTCCGATCCATCCACCACAGCGCGGCGGTCGATGTCCGAAGATAGTCCGCGCCGCCGGGCCGGCCGGAACAGCAGTGCGCCACCGGGCCGTTGACGGCTTCCGATGGCGGGCTGCTGGTGATCCGGCATGGATCCAGGTGGAGTGCTGCGCTGCGAGCGACGGTGGTCCCGGCGTGGGCGACGCTCACAGCAGCGAAGTGGCTTACTGACTCCTCCTCGGTAAATCCTTCGGGAGGGGTTCGACTCTGCGGGCCTCGTGGATGGGTGGGACGGAGGAGCGGTCCGCGGCGGCGGATTGAGTCTCGGACGTGAGTCTCAGAACTCACCGTCGGTGCGCAGTTGGACAGTGGCGATGGTGTTGGTGGTTCCGGTGTTCTGGGCGCAGACCGAGTAGTAACCCGGGCCGGGGAAGGTGCCGTACGACGAGCGGAACTCGGCTGCCCAGGCGTTGACCCGGGTCGGGCTGGAGGTCACCACGGCACCATTGCGCAGCAGCTTGAACTTCGCGCCGTCCGCGGTCGCCCAGGCGTCGGCGCGGACCTGGTAGGAGGCGTACTGAGAGGGGCTGCAGACGCCGGCGCCGGGCGCCAGCGCGGTCGATCCGTACGACTGGGCATTGGCCGCCGCCGCACCCCCGAGGGTCAGTGCGACGGCGGCACCGGCGACGGCCAGACCCGCGCTGATTCGGGCGCCGATCCGGCGACGGTCTGCGATGTGAGTGGTGCCGGTGCCTGCGGTGGCGGGGATGGTGGTCATGGTGTCCTCCTTGGACTGTGGCGGCGGTCCGGGCTGGTCCGCTTGACAATTCAGAAGGTAGGTCGGGCAGACGCTCAGTTCCCAGACCGAAAGCCGCTCATCCTCCGCTCAACAACCGCCACCCCGCCACACCGGCGACACACCCGCCCACTACGCCGCAGAATCCGCGAGTCCCTCCTCAGACCGCCGGGGGATAGCGGGTGTCGCCGGGGAAGTTGCCGAACAGTCGCTCGTCCGCCGGACCCCGGGTCACGGCCTGGACCAGGTGCGAGCCGCCGACGAAGGCGCCCTTCCAGGATGCGCTCTTCCCGCCGAACGCCTCGGCCTTGTCGCCCCGCGACCGCGGCTTGTTGATCCCGACTTTGAACGCCTGCACGTGCTCGGCCAGGCTGGTACCGAGTTCCGCGTCGTCGCAGGCGATGCTGGCGACGAGTGCGCCGTTGGAGGCGTTCATCTGAGCCAGCAGTTCGGCCTCGGTGTCCACCACCACGATGGTGTCGATCGGCCCGAACGGCTCCTCGTGCATCAGGCGACTCGCTCCGGGCGGCGCCAACAGTGCCACCGGTGCCACGTAGGCAGAGGTGTCCTGGCCGGGAACCAGTCGGGCCGGGTCGAGCGAGCCCCGATAGAGCGGGACGGCGCCCCACCGCAACGCCTCCTGCACCTTGGAGGCCAACTCGGCGGCCTTCGCGGCGGAGATCACCGGGCCGAAGTCGAGATCGGGTAGTGGATCGCCGTCTTCGGCGACCGCCACCGGGTGCCCGAACTTCAGCGACGACACCATCGGCAGGTACATCGCCAAGAACTCGTCCATCAGGTCGCGCTGCACGACGAAGCGGGGATAGGCGGTGCACCGCTGCTTGGCGTACTCATACCCCTTGTGGAGGTGACCGGCGAGCATGTCCCACTGCGAGAAGTTCCAGATGCCCCACGCGTTGAGGCCCTCCTGCTCCAGGAAGTGGCGCTTCCCGGTGTCCACCAGCTGCGCTGCCACGCGGCCACCGTTGGATCGGCCGCCGACGAAGGCGAGTGCGCCGATCTCCGGTGAGCGGACCAGTGCGTCGGACAGGGTGGCGCCGTCACCGCTGAGCAGGGTGACCGGCAGGCCCTCCCGCACCATCAGGGCGTGGGCCAGGGTAAGCGTGATCGCCCCACCCTGGGTGGGTGTCTTGGCAACCACCGCGTTCCCGGCGACCAGCTGGACCAGCTCGGCGTGCACCTGCACGCTCATCGGGTAGTTCCAGCTGGCGATGTTGCTGACCGGACCGGACAGCGGTGTCCGGTCGAACGGTTTGCCGTCCACATCCGTGCCCATCATCGTTTCGATCTCGTCGAGGTACCACCGGACACCGTCCAGTGCGCGGTCGACGTCGGCGCAGGCGAGTCGCCAGGGCTTGCCGATCTCCCAGGCGAGCAGCAGCGCCAGGTCGTCGCGCGCGTCCGCGAGGGACTCCACTGCCGCGGTCACCCTCGCCTTGCGCTCCGCCAACGGTGTCGCAGCCCATGCCGGGTGGGCTGCCGCGGCGGCGTGCACCGCCTGCTGCGCGGTGTCGGCATCCACCTTCGACAGCGATGCCGCCGAGCTCCCGTCCACCGGACTGATCAACGGGCTCGGGGTTCCGATGTCGTGCCATTTCCCGTCGAAGAGGTTCTTCAAGGTGCCACCCGAGAACGCCTCGGGGGCGCGAGTTGCCGCCCGGCCGAGCACGGCTGTCAGGGTGGAATTCTCCGGGACGTGTAGCTCCTGCATGTAGGGCTCCTTGCGTTCGACCTGCTCGGTGAACGGTGCACACCTCCGGGAGCCTGCACCGTCGCGTGCTGATGTGGGCCGGGAGCGGCTGGTCGTACACCGCCATTCACAGCCGATTAGGAGTCTTCCACGGGTTGCCGGAACCCGCCGGGCCTACTATCCGTCCCGTGGCCACGCGACGCGGATACCTGTCAGTGCTGGTGGCGGGTCTGCTGGTGGCTGCGTGCTCCAGTGCGGGGCAGCCGGCCCCATTTCCACCCGGGCTTTCGGGCGGAGAATCGGCGGCAGCGCGGGGGAGTACCGACCGCTCCTCGGTCGCCTCCGCTGTGTCACCTGATGCCGCCGCGGTCGAGTCGGGGTCCGGCACCCAGTCCCTCGCGTCGGTGCCGTCCGATTCCGCGGGCGGCCGGGCCGGTGCCGCGGCCACGACCACCGAGGCCGGCCGGGTCGACGGCCCCCGATGTCCACTGGCGCGTTGCATCTCGGTGGTGGTCACCGGAGACGTCCTGCTGCATCCACCGCTCTGGGAGCAGGCGGCCGCCGACGCCGCAACCGAGAATGCAGGCGCCGTGGGGCCGGCGAGCCGGCTCGACTTCGGGCCGCTGTTGGCCGCCCAGCGCCCGTACCTGCAGGCCGCTGATATCGCGGTGTGCCATCTCGAGACGCCGGTGGCGGCGCCCGGCGCAGATTTCGAGGGCTATCCCGCCTTCGCCGTCCCGCCCAGCATCGTCCCGGCACTGGCCGGGGTCGGATACGACGCCTGCTCCACCGCGAGCAACCACACAGCGGACCAGGGTGCGGAGGGGGTGGTCGACACCCTGAACGCGCTGGACGCCGCCGGAATCGCACACGCCGGCAGCTATCGCACCGAGGCGGAATCCCGACAGCCGACGCTGCTGTCCACTCCCGGCGGGGTGGTGGCGTTGATCGCGGCGGCCTACGGGTTGAACACCGGCCGTCCGGACCAGCCGTGGCGCGTCGACGTGATCGACGTGCCGACCATCCTCGGCAAAGCCGCGGCCGCCCGCTCGGCAGGCGCGGACATCGTGGTGGTCGCATTGCACGCCGGCACCGAGTACGACAACGATCCGACGGCGACCCAACAGCAGGTCGCCCGGCAACTGCTGGACAGCGCGGACGTGGACTTCGTGTACGGGCATCACGCTCACGTCGTGCAACCGGTGGAACGGATCGGGGACAAGTGGGTGGCGTACGGATTGGGCAACACCGTCGCCGCGCACGGCATCTCCGACCTGGGCAATCGGGAGGGTCTGCTGGTTCGGGTGACCTTCGGCGAGACCGCGGGCCGGTGGACGACGACTGACGTCGCCTGGGTGCCCTCGTTGGTCGACGATCGCCGCCCCTACCGCTGGTGCGCGTTGAGCGTGGACTCCAGCTGCAGCGACGCCGACACCGTCAGCCTTGATCGCATCGCGGCGGTGGTCAACAGGCGGGGCGCCGACCGAGACGGTGCGCACGAGTGGTCGAGTCCGTGACGGTGTTGCCGGCGGATGCCCATTCGGCGCGGCAGACTGGACCGATGACCGAACCCGCGCAGCCCGAACCTGCCGTAGCCACCGCAGACGCCGGCGCGGATGACCTCGCCGCTGCGGGAGACACCGTGCTTCCCGACGGTTGGCGCGTCGAGCAGAACATGCTGATCTCGGCATTCGCCGCCCCGACCGCCGCTGCGGCGCTGGCGTTCGTGGCGGCCATCGGTGAGGCGGCGGAGGCGGCCAACCATCACCCGGACGTCGACTGGCGCTACGACCACGTGTTCGTCGGCACCACCAGCCATGATGCAGGCGGTCGGGTTACCGAACGGGATGTCGCCCTCGCCACGCGAATCGTCGAGATCGCCGCCGGAGCGGGGATTGCGGCGGAGCCGGGCTCAGCCCGCCGGGGAGCGTGAATCGACTCCGACCGCGCGCAGCTCCGACTTCGCAACTCCGACTCCGCAACTCCGACCAGTCGCATCCCAAGCGGCGGGTCTGGAGCGGCCGGGTCGGTAGCGGGGGACCGTCAAGGCCGGCCGCCCCAGGCCGTCCAGTGCGGGTGGAACTCACAGGCGGGCCAGACGAGCACCGACTGACACTCGACGCATTGCCAGGTTCGATGCGGTACCCCCGCACACAGGCACGGTTGACTACCGACGAGCACCTTCTGCGGGCCGAAGGGATGGCCGTGCGGGCAGTGGTCGGGGGCCAGTTCGACCAGCCCCATGCCCTGCACGCGGTGGTAGTGGTTCATGGCAGCAGGCTAGATCCGACCACTGACAGAGACCTGTTCGGCGCCGCACTCACCTGCGGCGGCTGCATGCGGGGTCAGCGGACTGCGGGCGCCGGGTCCGGCCAGGAGCCGCGGACGTACTGCGAGGCGTAGTCAATCTGACCGTGGGTCAGGCCCAGCTGATGCGCAGCCCGGTGTGGCCACGCCGGATCACGAAGCGCGGCGCGGGCCAGCAACACCACATCGGCGTGCCCGCCGGCGATGATCTGCTCCGCCTGCTCGGGTTCGGTGATCAGGCCCACCGCCCCCACGGGAATCGCGACCTCGCGGCGTACAGCGCTCGCCAGCGGCACCTGATAGTTCGGCTCGACCGGTATCGGCGCGTCGCGGACGTTCCCCCCGGACGACATGTCGACGAAGTCCACGCCGGCCGACTGCAGCCACCCCGTGAGCTCGACGGTCTGCTCGATGGTCCAGCCGCCCTCGACCCAGTCGGTACCGGACAGCCGCACGAATATCGGCTTGTCCGACCACACCTCACGCACCGCCGCGACGATTTCCAGCAGCAACCGCGCCCGCCCGGCCAGCTCGCCGCCGTATCCGTCGGTGCGGGCGTTCGACAGCGGCGACAGGAACTGGTGCAGCAGGTAGCCGTGCGCCGCGTGGATCTCCACGACGTCGAAGCCCGCACGGTCAGCACGCTGCGCTGCTGCCCGGAATGCCGCGACGACCCCGGCTAGTTCGTCGATGGTCAATGCCACGGGTTCCGCGTAGCCGTCGAAGGCCTGGGCGGAGGGCGCCACCGTGGGCCAGCCGCCGTCGGATTCCGGCACACTGCCCTGGACTGCGGACCAGGGGCGATAGGTGGATGCCTTGCGTCCAGCGTGCGCCAGCTGGATGCCGATCTTGGTGTTCTCGCGGTGCACGAACGCCACGATCCGCGCCCAGCTGTCGGTCTGCTCGTCGTTCCAGATCCCGGTGTCCTGCGGGCTGATCCGTCCTTCCGGCACCACCGCAGTCGCCTCGGTCAGTAACAACCCGAAGCCGCCCGTGGCCCGTGCCCCCAGATGCACCAGGTGCCAGTCGTCGGGCACACCGTCGGTGGCGCTGTACTGGCACATCGGCGCCAGCCAGACCCGGTTGGCGAAGGTGGTGTTCCGGATGGTCAACGGGGAGAAGAGCATGCTCATGTCCCGTACAGCGCGCTCGACTCGCGTGATCTTCCACAACCGTCGGTGACGAGCGCCACTCAGCCGGGTGGCGCCGCGATCGGGTAGGCGATCCCTCGACGAACAGGGCACATTCCTACCCGATCGCGGCGCCCAGTCAGCGCTGAGCGGGTGTCCGCGGCTAGAGGGTGCCGGCGAACTCCTTCAGCCAGGGGTTGAACCCGTCGGCCAGGTCGGCCCGCTCCGAGGCGAGGCGGACCAGCGTCTTGAGGTAGTCCAACTTGTCCCCGGTGTCGTATCGCCTGCCGCGGAACACGACACCCACCACGCCACCGCCGTCCGAGCGGTCGTGGTCGATCAGGGTCGCCAGGGCGTCGGTCAACTGAATCTCGCCGCCGCGGCCCGGCGCGGTCTCGTGGAGCACCGCGAAGACCTGCGGTGTCAAGACATATCGCCCGATGATCGCCAGGTTGCTCGGTGCATCCGCCGGATCGGGCTTCTCCACCAACTCGGTGACCTGAACGATCTCCAAGTCCGCGGACAATCCCGCGCGATCGATCAACTCCGTGACACCGGCACAGCCGTACATGTTCGTCTGCTCCGGCGGAACCTCCATCAGGGCGATCACGCTCTGCCCGGTCGCCTCGTGGGCGGCGATCATCGCCTGCAGCAGCGGGTCCCGCGGGTCGATCAGGTCGTCGCCGAGCATCACCGCGAACGACTCGTCGCCGACGTGCTGCTCGGCGCACAACACCGCATGACCCAGGCCGTTGGCGTCACCCTGTCGGACGTAGTGCACCCGAGCGAGGTCGGTCGCCGCCGTGACGTCGGCCAACTTCGCCCGGTCGCCTTTGGCCGACAGCGTCGCCTCGAGTTCGAAATTGCGGTCGAAGTGATCCTCCAGTGGTCGCTTGTTGCGCCCGGTGATCATCAGCACGTCGTCGAGGCCGGCGGCGACCGCCTCCTCGACCACCAGCTGGATCGCGGGTTTGTCCACGACCGGCAGCATCTCCTTCGGGACCGCCTTGGTCGCGGGCAGGAACCGGGTGCCCAGCCCCGCTGCCGGAATCACTGCTTTAGTCACTTTCGGCACGCCGTCTACCTCCACCTTGTCGTTCACTGCCACTGGCAGCCGTGTCCTCGACCCTGAAGGGCGAGCTGCTGTCGGGCGAAAGCCGTCCATCCGGTAGTGGCCGAGTCGACGGTTCGTCGATTCGAGTCCTCTGTGATGCACGGACGGCGGCGGCTGACGCCGGGTTATCCTCCCATCCGGGTTGCGCCGATGCGGGCCGTTCGCGATGACGCGACCCAATCACCACCCGGACGGGATCACCCACCGGCCGAAATCACACCAGCCGAAAATCACCCACCAGCCGAAATCACACTCGGACGACAGTGCACCTCCTTGCGGGTTTCAGCGCGGCCGCGCAGACGCCAGTCCGATGAGTCGGCCGGCTTTCAGTTCGGTCTCCACCCATTCCGCTTCGGGGTCGGACGGATGGGTGATGCCCGCGCCGGTGCCGAAATTCAGGGTCCGCACCCCGGCGTCGTCCGTCGTCGTGAAGAAGGTGCGGATGCCCACCGCCAATTCTGCCCGGCCCTGGTCGGCGTCGACATAACCGATGGCCCCGCAATACGGTCCGCGGACCACGGGCTCCCATTCCCGGATCAGGTCGAGGGCGCGGATCTTGGGTGCCCCGGTCACCGAACCCGGTGGAAAGGTCGCCGCCAGGATCTCGCGCCAGCCGATGCCCGGGCGCAGCCGGCCCGACACGGTTGACACCAAATGGGACAGGCCGGGGTGTACCTGCGTCTCCAGGAGTTTGCGCACCCGCATCGACGCCGGGTCGCACACCTGATTGAGGTCGTTGCGCACCAGGTCGGTGATCATGATGTTCTCCGCGTAGTCCTTCGTCGCGAAGTCGGCGCCGGGAGCGGCGGTGCCCTTGATCGGCATCGATTCGAGAGTCGCTCCGTTCCGGGACAGGAACAGCTCGGGTGAGGCGCAGACGATCCACTCCGACCCGGTGTCCAGGACGCCTTGGTACGGCGCCGGGTTGCCGACGGCGAGTCGGGCGGCGAGCCCGGCGGGGCCGCTGTCCCCGGCCGCATCGGGCAGGGCTGCCGACAAGATTCGACAGATGTTGACCTGATAGACGTTTCCCGCTTCGATGTGCGCCTGCACCCGGCGCACCAGCTGCCGATAAGCAGCTGCGTCCAGCGATGAGGTCCAGCCGTCCGGCGGAACTCCCGGCCACTCGGCCGCGGTCGGCAGCGCCGCGGGCCGCACGGCACCGAACCGGTAACCGGTGAACCGGCCTTCGAAGGTTCCGCAGACTGCCCACCAACCCCCGGCGTCCAGCGACTCGGGGTGCGCGGCGAGGTCGACGACGTCGATCAGCCCGGTGGCCAGCATCCCCCCGAAGTGGGCCCACGGCCGGCCGGTCATAGCGCTTCACGGTAGTCGGGCGCGGCGCCCCGATTGATCGAAGCCGAGGGTGGCTCGGCATACTCGGCGAATGACGCAATCGGCCGACGACGACGTAGCTGTCCGCCAGATCGGCAGCCGCGTGGTGTACCAGAACAACTGGATGAGTGTGCGCGAGGACGACATCGAGTTCGCGGACGGCACCCGGAGCATTTACGGCGTCGTGGAGAAGGCGGACTACGCCCTGGTGATCGCCGCCGAGCCGAGCGAATCCGGAACGGACTTCCACCTCGTGGAGCAGTACCGCTACGCGATCAGCCGCCGGTCGCTGGAATTCCCGATGGGGGGTTGGCCCACGGGGAAGGGCGGTTCGGCGCTGGAATTGGCCCGGGCGGAACTCCGCGAGGAGACCGGGTTCACTGCGCGGACCTGGCAGCACATCGGCCATCTGGTGCAGTCCACGGGATACAGCCCGCAGGCCTTCGACATCTATCTGGCCACCGACCTCGAACCCGGTGACCACAGCCGGGAATCGTCTGAGGGCGACATGATCCACTCGGTGGTGTCCGAGGTCGCCTTCCGCGCGATGATCCTGAATGGGACGATCACCGACGGCCCCACCATCGCCGCTTATGCCATGTTCGTCCTGCACCGAGACGACGCTTCGGTGAAGTCGTCGATCGAGCCCTGATCCGAAGCCGGCGGCCGACGTTCCGCTCGGAAGGATTCGGGGGCTGCGCGCCGCCCTGATGACGGGTATGCACACCTCCCGTCGTTAGACTCCCAGCCGGGCCTGTCGGGGGTCCGGCGGTAGCGGTGGCCGGATGGAAATGAGGTATGCGCGTGTCCGAAACAGCGGGCCGCGCGCCGGCGACCGACGAAAGCCGGATCTGGACCGTCCCCAATGCGCTGTCCTTCCTGCGCTTACTCGGGGTGCCGCTGCTGTTGTGGCTGCTGCTCGGACCGCACGCCGACGGCTGGGCGTTCGTGGTGCTCGCGGCGAGCGCAGTGAGCGACTGGGCGGATGGAAAACTCGCCCGACTGCTCAACCAGTTCAGCCGACTCGGAGCGATCCTGGACCCGGTGGCTGATCGGCTCTACATTCTGGCCACCCTGCTGGCGTTCGTGCTGCGGGGATTCCTGCCGTGGTGGTTGGCCGCCTTGATCGTCGGGCGCGATCTGTTCCTGCCGCGTGCCTGCCGATCATGCGGCGGCACGGCTACGGTCCGTTCGAGGTGCACTACCTCGGCAAGGCGGCGACCTTCTGCCTGCTCTACGCACTTCCCATGTTGCTGCTCGCCCGCGGCGACTCGCTGCTCGCCCGGGTGGCGCTCCCGACCGCCCTCGGGTTCACCGGCTGGGGAGTGCTGCTGTATCTCTGGGCGGGTGCGCTGTACGTCCGGCAGGTGTCCTGGGTGGTACGCAACACCCCGGTCGTGCCGCCGGAGCGGCGAATCTCGGTGCGGAGTGCCGCCGGTGTCGGCTGATTCCGGAAGAAACGACGGGAACGGGTCCGACGCGCCCGGGTCGTCGACCGACCCCGTGGGCCCGCCGCCGCCCCCGGACGTGGCCCCAGCCGCCACTTCCCGGGTTCCGCCGCCGCTGCTGGAGTCGCTGGCCGCGGACACCCTCGACCCCGGTTACGAACGGGCCGCTCGTCGTCGCAAGGCGGGCGCCGCGGTTCCGACTTCCGGGGCGACCCGTGGCTGGCTCTCGGTGGGCGCGGTCGTGGTCGGGTTGCTGATCGCGGTCGCCTTCCAGACGAACAAGGCGAATTCAGCCGGTGTGACGTTGGCTCGGCAGGGCCTGATCTCCGACATCGAGCGGGCTCAGGAGGAGGGGGCGGCGTTGGCCGCGTCGGTGTCGGCGGTGAACGCCGAGGTCCGATCCGCGCAAGCGGCGGGGGCGCCGGGCGGTCCGTTGTCGACACTGACGGCGCTGGAACAGGCGAACGCCCTGGTGGCCGTCACCGGCCCGGGTCTGGTGATTCGACTCGACGATCCCGACGCGTCGTCGGGCAACGGCGCCGTCTTGGACAAGGATCTCCAGCTGCTGGTGAACGGCCTGTGGTCGGCGGGCGCTGAGGCGATCGCGATCAACGATGTCCGTCTCCGGGTGACCAGTGCGATTCGGCAGGCCGGCGGTGCGATTCTGGTCGACAACCGAGTGGTGTTGTGGCCGATGACAGTTCAGGCCATCGCGGACCCGGATTCGGTCCAGCAGCAATTCGTCTCGACCCCCGGATTCGGTCGATTCCGATCCTTCGAGCAGCTCTACGGGGTCACCTTCGACGTGAAACCCGCGACCTCGGTGACCCTCCCGGCGGCCCCGGCGGTGGACTTCCGCTACATCGAGACCCCGTCTCAAGCGTCGACCGGCACCGCGGAAGCGTCGACCGGCACCGCGGAAGCGTCGACCGGCACCGCGGAAGCGTCGATCGACACCGAGCCCACACCGACCAGTTGAGGAGATTCGAGATGGGGACTGCGATATGAGGACTGGGGGGAGCGTGCCGTGTATGCGGTGATCGCCTTGGCGGTGGGATTGGCGATCGGCCTGTTGACGTCGCCCACCGTGCCGGACTGGCTCGGTCCTTACCTGCCGATCGCGGTGGTCGCGGCGCTCGACGCGGTGCTCGGAGGACTGCGGGCCAAGTTGACCCACGTCTTCGACGCGAAGGTCTTCGTGGTGTCCTTCGTGGCCAATGTGTTGGTGGCCGCGTTCATCGTCTTCCTCGGCGATCAGTTGGGGGTCGGGTCGCAGCTGTCGACGGCGGTCGTCGTCGTGCTGGGAATCCGCATCTTCGGCAACGCCGCCGCCATTCGCCGATACATCTTCAAGGCATAGCCGTGACGGATCCCGGCTCGGTTGTGGGCCCGCCCCGAAGTGGTCGGCGAGGCTGGGTGACCCATGCGCTGATCGCAGTTCTCTGCGCGGTGCTGGGCTACGCGCTGATCATCCAAGTCCGCCGCACCGACAACGGCGACAGCCTCGCGACCGCTCGTCCGCAGGATCTGGTGGCGATTCTGGACGGGCTGAATCGGCGCGGCGACGACCTGACCGCCGAGTTGGCCGAACTGCAGCGGACACTCAACACACTGCGGTCGGGCGGCGCATCGTCGGAGGCCGCCCTCCGTGAGGCGCAGCGGCGGGTGGCGGCGCTGTCGATCCTGGCCGGTACTGCTGCGGCCGTCGGCCCGGGGGTTTTCATGATGATGACCGACCCGGCGACTCGGGTGACCCCGGAGGTCCTACTGGCCGCCCTGCAGGAATTGCGCAATGCCGGTGCCGAGGCAGTCCAGGTGAACGGCGTGCGGATCGGCGTGGACTCCTATTTCAGCGGACGGCCCGGTGCGATCGTGGTGGACGGCACCGCGATCAGTGCTCCCTATTCGATTTCGGCGATCGGCGATCCGCCCACCCTGACCGCGGCCATGAACATCCCGGGTGGAGTCGGTGACACCGCGGTACGGGCGGGTGGTGCCCTCACCGTGACCCCGCAGCCGAGCATCACCATCGACGCCTTGCGGCCGTTGCGCCCCTACACCTACGCTCGGCCGGCCGGCGGGTGAGGCGATCTGCGGAGCGGCAGCCGCATTGAACTATCGAGGGGAGCAGCACAGTGATTCCAGAGCACTTGGGTTACAGCGCCGAACACGAGTGGGTCCGTAGCGGGGAGGACGTCGTCCGAATCGGCATCACCGACTTCGCCCAAAGTCAGCTCGGTGACATCGTCTTCGTGCAGCTGCCGGAGGTGGGCTCCACCGTGACGGCCGGTGATGCCATCGGTGAGGTCGAGTCGACCAAGTCGGTGTCGGAGATCTTCTCGCCGTTGTCCGGCACCGTGGTCGCGGTGAACACCGATCTTGAATCGGGCCCGGAGTTGGTGAACTCCGACCCCTACGGCGACGGCTGGATCTACGAACTCGAGCCGGAGGATCCGTCGACCGTGGCGGACCTGCTGGATGCCGACGCCTACGCGGAGATCATCGGCGACGAGTGACGACCGCGGGCAGTCGCGGCGGCGAGCGCCGGTCGGGATGTGCTCGGCGTGCGCGGTTCGGTCGAATGTCCCGGCGGGTGCGGCAACGATAGGATGACCGAGATCTTCGCGACTGAGCTTCAGGGGCCCGCTCGTAGGGGTGAAGCACTCGCGCTCGATCACGAGTGGGCGCCGTCAGGCACGCGCGCACCACACACGTATCTGGCACAGAACCGCAGCAGGCAGTACACGACGCAGTCGCAACGTGGCCCGAGCCACTGCCGACTAACGATGAGGGAGTAGCCGCGTGACCGAGAGAGAGAACGGGTCGGAGTCGACGTCGGTCTTCGCGGGCGGTCTGATCAATCAGGGCGAACCCGACACCGGGGGCGAGTCGACCGCTGAGACCACTCTGTCCGGGATGGGTCCGGTGGCCCGCGGCACGGCCATCCTGGTGGTCAAACGGGGACCCAACGCCGGTTCGCGCTTCCAGCTCGACAAGAACGTGATCACCGCGGGGCGGCATCCGGAGAGCGACATCTTCCTCGATGACGTCACGGTGTCCCGCCGGCATGCCGAGTTCACCAGAGTGGGTGACGGGTACGAGGTGGCCGACACCGGATCCCTGAACGGGACCTACGTCAATCGGGAAGCAGTCGAATCATCAGCGCTCGCCAACGGTGACGAGGTGCAGATCGGGAAATTCCGCCTGGTCTTCCTCACCGGAGGTCCGAGCGACGACGCCGGGACCACCGCCGACTCATGACCGCGGCGAGCCTGCCGCCCGCTGAGCCGTCTTCGAGCGCCGCGGCGGGCCACCTGAACATCGGCGCGGTGCTGGCTCGACTGAAGCCCGAGTTCGATGACGTGTCGATTTCGAAGATTCGGTTCTTGGAGTCCGAGGGTCTGGTCACCCCGCAGCGCACCGCCGCGGGTTACCGACAGTTCAGCGTCGCCGACGTCGAACGCCTTCGGTATGTGCTGTCGGCGCAGCGGGACCGGTACATGCCGCTCAAGGTCATCAAGGATCAGCTGGACGCCGTCGATCGCGGGTTGGAACCAGACGGTTCCACCGCCCGACTGCCGCGAGCTCTGGCCAGCGCACCCACTCCGATGGCGCCGGAGCCGGCCACGAGAGCAGCCGTCCGGATGACCAGGGCCGAGCTGTTGCGTGAATCGGGTTTGGACAATCCGCAGCTGCGCGAGTTGGAGCAATACGGTCTGATCCAGCCGGGCACCAGCGGCTACTACGACGCCGACGCGGCGATCCTCGCGACGACCATCGCCGAGTTGGTCGAGGCCGGCATCGAACCGCGGCATCTTCGCCCGTTCCGAACGGCCGCCGACCGGGAGGTCGCGCTGGTCGGTCAGCTGGTCTCGGCGCAGGCCAGGCAGAAGAACCCGGACGCCCGCGAGCGTGCCGAGGAGCAGGCGAACCACCTGATGAACAGTGTGATGCGGTTGCATGCGCTGCTGGTCAAGACCGGTTTGCGACGAGAACTGAACAGTTGACGCCGGGTGTTCGGCCGGGCCCCCGGGAGGGCTGCCCGCTGCGGCGCCCGCACGCCCGAATTGTGTAGCGTTAGCGCTGAACAGGAGGGCTGACCGAGATGATCGAAATGCGCATCGTAGGTGTTCGGATCGAGATGCCGAGTCAGCAACCGATCCTCATTCTGTCCGAGCGGGACGGCAATCGCAGTCTGCCGATTCTGATCGGGACCACCGAGGCCTCGGCCATCGCGATGCACCTGCAGGGCCTCCGTCCAGCTCGTCCGCTGACCCATGATCTTTTGGGTCAGGTGATCACCGCCCTGGGTCATCAGGTTCAGCAGGTGCGCGTCGTCGACTTCCGGGAAGGCACCTTCTACGGCGAACTCGTCTTCGAGAACGGGACGACGGTGTCCGCCCGTCCGTCCGACGCGGTCGCGTTGGCGGTCCGCACCGAGATCCCGGTGTTCGTCGATCCGGCGGTGCTCGACACCGCCGGGGTGGTGGTGCCCGAAGACGACACCGACGACCTCCCCGAGGTGGAGGGCGACGACGAGGTGGAGCGATTCCGTGAGTTTCTGGACTCGGTGTCGCCTGAAGACTTCGAAGAGGACAAGTAGCCCGAGCGGTTCCGCCTCGGCCGGCTGACCCACCTCAGAGGTGGTTCCGCTCAATCCTTCGCCTGACCCTCAGCCTGCGGTAGAGGGACACGCCGTCGGCGGTCGTTGACCTCGTCGGCGGCGAGGCTTACCGTCGAGAACACAAGTAACGCTGATGCCATTCAGCTCCCGGTCGGCACCCGTCGGCCTCCTGTCCGTGTGGTTGCGGGTCGGTTGGGACGCACCGGGCTCAGCGTGGAAGGCGGTCGGCCAATGGCTGCGAGCGAGCAGGGTGCGCTCTTCGAGAACACGTCGCTGCCCGACGAGCACATCGGCTACCGCGGACCGACCGCCTGCCAAGCGGCGGGCATCACGTATCGCCAGCTGGACTACTGGGCGCGGACCGGACTGGTGGAGCCGACGGTGCGCACCGCGACTGGTTCGGGCACGCAACGGTTGTACTCGTTCAAGGACATGCTGGTGCTGAAGGTGGTCAAACGACTGCTCGACACCGGGGTCTCGCTGCAGAACATCCGGGTGGCCGTCGAGCACCTGCGGATCCGTGGGATCGACGACCTCGCCGGAGTGACGCTCTTCTCTGATGGCACCACTGTGTACGAGTGCACGTCCGCGGAGGAGATCGTCGACTTGCTGCAGGGTGGCCAGGGCGTGTTCGGCATCGCCGTCGGCGGCACCATGCGTGAGATGACCGGCCAACTCGCAGAGTTCGCGGGGGAGCGGATCGACGCCGATCCCGACGTGGCCGCGGCCCGAGAGGTTTTGTCCACCGACGAACTCTCCCAGCGCCGGCGCGCTCGCACCGCCAGCTGATCCTGCGCGCTCCGCTCGGCGTGCTGACTGACGACGACGCAGCTCACGTTCGATTGGGCGCGCTCACCAGGCACCATGGTGGGACGACCACCGTTCCCGCGCCGTGAGGACTCTGTGACCACCACCCCAGTCGACGCCTGCCCGCACCCGAATCCTGCGGAATCACCCGTGCCTGCCGGACCGCCTGCCGGAACACCGGTGCCTGCCGATACGCAGGTGCCTGCTGCGCCGCGTGCGGGTGCTGCCGCGGGCCCGGCGCACCTGCCGGACTTCAGCGAGCGGCACATCGGACCAGATCAGGCGGAGACCTCGGCGATGCTGAGGCTGCTCGGGGTCGACTCGTTGGAAGCGCTGGCCGACGCGGCGGTTCCACGAACGATCCGCGCCGCGGGGAGCTCGCACGGTCTGTCTCTGCCCCCTGCGGCGACCGAGACCGAGACTCTGGCCGAGTTGCGGGCGCTGGCCGGCCGCAACACAGTGCGGGTGTCGATGATCGGGATGGGTTATCACGACACGGTCACGCCACCGGTGATCCGGCGGAACGTGCTGGAGAGCCCCGCCTGGTACACGGCATACACGCCGTACCAGCCGGAGATCTCCCAAGGCCGGCTCGAGGCGCTGCTGAACTTTCAGACCATGGTGGCGGACCTCACCGGCCTGGACATCGCGAGCGCCTCGCTGCTCGACGAGGCCACCGCGGCTGCCGAGGCGATGACCCTCGCGCGCCGCACCTCCCGGAGTAAATCGCCGCGGTTCGTGGTGGACGCCGACACCCTCCCGCAGACCCTGGCGGTGCTGCAGACCAGAGCCACCCCACTGGGTATCGAGCTGGTGCACGCCGACCTGACCGATGCACTCCCCATCGGTGATTTCTTCGGGGTGCTGCTGTCCTACCCGGGTGCCTCCGGGGCGGTGCAGGACCAGCGGGCTCTGGTCCAGACCGCTCACCGCCGTGAGGCGAAGGTTGTCGTCGCCACCGATCTGCTGGCGCTGACCGTCTTGCGATCGCCCGGCGACATCGGCGCCGACATCGCAGTCGGCAGCTCCCAACGGTTCGGTGTCCCGATGGGGTTCGGTGGGCCACATGCGGCCTTCATGGCGGTTCGGTCCGAGCTGCAGCGACAGCTACCGGGACGGCTGGTCGGTGTGAGCAGGGACGCCGACGATGCCCCGGCGTACCGGCTGGCATTGCAGACCCGCGAGCAACACATCCGTCGCGAGAAGGCGACCAGCAACATCTGCACCGCCCAGGTGCTGCTGGCGGTGATGGCCTCGATGTACGCCGTCTACCACGGGCCGGGTGGGCTGCGCGCGATCGCCGAGCGGATCCAACAAAGCGCCGGTCGGCTGGCCGCCGTGCTGACCACGGCAGGGGTGACGGTCCAGCACCCCGTCTTCTTCGACACGCTGCGACTGCAGGTGCCCGGCCGGGCGGCCGGCATCGCCGACGCCGCGCGAACCGCTGGTATCAATGTCTGGGTCGACGGCACCGACGCGGTGCAGATATCGGTGTCCGAGGCGACGACGGACACGCACCTGCGGCTGATCGCCACAGTCTTCGGTGCGGATCCCGACCAGTTGGGCGAGTGGGTGCCGCCGGTGATTCCCGCTGAACTCCGCCGCACCACAGACTTCCTCACGCACCCGGTGTTCAACACACACCACTCGGAAACCGGGATGCTGCGGTACATCCGTCGTCTGTCGGACCTCGACCTGGCGCTGGATCGCACCATGATCCCGCTGGGTTCGTGCACGATGAAATTGAACGCGACCGCCGAGATGGAGGCGGTCAGCTGGCCCGAATTCGCCGGACTGCATCCCTATGCCCCGGCGGAGGACGCCGCGGGTCTGTTGGAACTCGTCTCGCAGTTGGAGCGGTGGTTGTGCGAGATCACCGGCTACGACGCCGTCTCGCTGCAGCCCAACGCCGGCTCGCAGGGGGAGTTCGCCGGCCTGCTGGCGATCGCGGCCTACCACGCGTCTCGCGGTGAGTCCGAGCGGTCGGTGTGTCTGATCCCCGCGTCCGCCCACGGCACGAATGCCGCCAGCGCGGTGATGGCCGGGATGAGGGTGGTCGTCGTCGGTACCGACGACGACGGCAACATCGACCTCGCCGACCTGCATCGCAAGATCGACGCCCACGCCGCGGAGTTGGCCGCGATCATGGTCACCTACCCCTCCACGCACGGGGTGTACGAGGAGACCATCGACGACATCGCCGCGGCGGTGCACGCGGCAGGCGGTCAGGTCTACGTCGACGGAGCCAACCTGAACGCACTGGTCGGCCTGGCCAAGCCGGGTGTTTTCGGCGGCGACGTCTCCCACCTGAACCTGCACAAGACGTTCTGCATCCCGCACGGCGGCGGTGGTCCCGGCGTCGGGCCGGTGGCCGTGCGGTCCCACCTGGCACCGTTCCTGCCCGGTGATCCCCTCGGCGATCGAGGCCCCGTCGGCGCCGTGTCGGCGGCTCGTTACGGCAGCGCCTCGATCTTGCCCATCTCCTGGGCCTACATCCGGATGATGGGTGGAGACGGGCTTCGCCGAGCCACGCTGACCGCGGTCGCGGCGGCGAATTACGTCGCGCGCCGGCTCGCCGAGCACTACCCGGTCCTGTACACCGGCCACGGTGGGTTCGTCGCCCACGAGTGCATTCTGGACCTGCGCGCCATCACCAGCCGAACCGGGGTGACCGTGGACGACGTCGCTAAACGCCTCACCGATTACGGATTTCACGCTCCGACGATGTCGTTCCCGGTGGCCGGCACGCTGATGGTCGAGCCCACGGAGAGCGAGGATCTGCCCGAATTGGACCGCTTCGTCGATGCCATGATCGCGATCCGGGCCGAGATCCAACAGGTGGCGGACGGTGTCTGGGCAGTCGCTGACAGCCCGCTGCGGCACGCTCCGCACACGGCGGGCTCGTTGGCCGCCGAATGGAACCATCCCTACAGTCGACAGCAGGCCGCATTCCCCAGCGGGCCTACGACGGGTTTCAAGTACTTCGCGCCGGTGCGGCGGATCGACGGCGCTTTCGGCGATCGGAACCTCGTCTGCTCCTGCCCGCCGATCGAGAGCTACGAGTAACAGCGGCGCCGCGCGTCCCGGCGGTGCGGACACGGCGCGCTCGGATTCGCCGGGTCGGCATCGGGCGGGCGTCGGGGTGCGGCGCCCCTGGCAGGCCGTGCTGCTGGTCGCGTTGGTGGTCGGATCGCTGATGTTGTCCCGGCAGCTCAATGTGGGAGTGCCCGGCCGCGCCTTCGTCCTGCCGCCGCCCACGCCCCCCACCGTCGGTACCTGCCTGCGTCTGACCGAGCAGGCGGCGGCGGTGCCCTGCTCGGACCTTCATGACGCCCAGGTGAGTTACGGCTGGCCCGCCGGATCGGACCCGTGTCTGGCTGTTCAGGTGAGCTGCCCGAGCGCTGCCGGGGTGGCGGTCTCCGGTGACGCCTTCGTGTGTGCCGGTGTCGCTCCGCTGTACCTGGGCGACACTCCGCCGGTTTCCGCGTCCGCGGTGTGGACCAAGCGGCAGCCCACGTATCGGTCTCGGCTCATTCGCGCCGGACCGATCGGGGAGCCCCCGCCGCTGGGCGGCATGTGTCATCACGGCGCCCACCCCGTTGAGCTTCGTCGGCACGTTGGCGGGTGCGCAGGGCGCCGACAGCTGGCCGGCGGCCTTCCGCAGTTGCGTCGCAGCCGGCGCCACCTTTCAGATCGACGGCTGCGCGCGACCGCACCGGGTCGAACTTCTGGGCTGGCTCAGTGCACCGCGGACCGATGGCGTCGGGTTTCCGGACACGCCCGACGCGCTGGCTGCAGGCTGTGTGCAGTTCGCTGCGGCACGCATCGGTGCACCCGACCCGACCTTCGGCGGCCGCATCCGGATCGTCGCCGCGCCGTTGACCGGAGCGGTGACCGGTATCCCGTCGGCGGATCCGGCCACGTCGATGACGATGGCGCTGCCGGACTGCTACCTGGAGGTGGTCGGACCGGGTCTGCTCATGGACAGTCTGATCGGCAACGCCGACCGCCCGCTGCCGTTGCAGCCGTGATCAGCTTCAGCCGGTGCCCGCCGGAACGTCGGCCAGCCCCATCGCGGCGGCCAACGCGGTGGTCACTGCGGGCCGGACCGAGGGGAGCGCGACGATCGGGATGCTGCGATCCACACCGCCGTCGGTCGGCCGCGCCGGTTTCTCGGCGACTCGCAGACCGGCTCCTTGTAGCGCGGCGAGGCCGGGCGCGGACGACAGGTACCGCACGAAGTCGGTGGCGCCCGCGATCTCCGTGGCGGAGAGCCAGGATGCCGAGATGCCGATCGCGGTCAGCTCATCGCCGGTGGTGGGACCGGTCGGGTACAAGGCGTGCAGCTTTTTCGCGGCCCTGCCGTTGTACTGCACCAACTGACTCTCCAGTACCGGAACGGCGTTGAACGCCGCCGAACCCGTCGCCAGATCGTTCAGTAATCCGTCCGTCGATCGGGACAGCGCGGACCTGCTCATCAGGGCCGCCAGGCGCCCACTCGCGGCTCCGACGTCGGCGGCGGTGAGTGCGGCTCCGCCGAGTTGACCGGCGAGCATGGATTCGAGGGCGTACGCGGTGGCCGCGTCCACCCGCGGATCGCCCAGTGCGAGGGTGACGGGGCGTCCGTCGACGAGCTTCGGACCGGCGTTCGGGTCGGTCGCGGTCATCAGGTCCGACCAGCTGAAGTCGGCGGTCCGCGCGACGCCGACGGGGCCGCCCGGTGGGTCTGCGACTGCCAGTACGACCGGACTGGCGGCCACCACCGAGTCGCTGTGCCCCGCGATGAGACCGGCTGCGGCGGTGGCGATTTCGGCGAGTGCCGCCGTGGTGTCCGGAATCCACACGGCCGGCTCGGGATCGGCCAGACCGGTCCAACCGGCAGCCAGCCCCGCGCTGACCGTTCTGCTGGGGATGGCGGTGACATGGGCGCGGACACAGGTGCCGCGCGCCTCGGGATCGGTGGCGTTGAAGGCGGCGGCGGCGGCCGAGACCGCTGTCGCCGCGCTGCTCGCGGCCACCTCCACGCGAACACTTCCGGTGCACCCGATCGGGGCGTTCGCGGCATTGGAGTCGCTGCGCAACCAGGAGATGTACGTCACTAACGCCACGACGGCTACCACCGTCCCGATCACGGTGAAGACGAGCCAGCGTGCAACACCGCGCGAGCGAGTGTCGTCACCGTGCCGCCCCATCGTGACGCCCCCATCCCCGTGATCCACCTCGGCCCCGGCCCTGCTTACTCTAGTGAGAGCAGGATTCAGCTGCCCATGCTGTGCCGAGGGCCGTTGACCTGAGACGATGGATGCGGTCTGACCCGAGTGAGTCGGTACCGCCAAGCTTGACTTCGAGAGGACATGCACCCATGGCGAATCCGTTTGTGAAGGGCTGGAAGTACCTGATGGCCCTGTTCTCGTCCAAAGTGGACGAGTACGCCGACCCGAAGGTGCAGATCCAGCAGGCCATCGAGGATGCGCAGCGGCAGCATGCGGCACTGTCGCAGCAGGCGGCGGCGGTGATCGGGAATCAGCGTCAGCTCGAGATGAAGCTGACCCGTCAGATGGGTGAGGTCGAACGCTTCCAGGCATCCGCGCGCCAGGCGCTGAAGCTGGCCGACGAGGCCCGGGCCAAGGGTGATGTCAACAAGGCCGCCGAGTTCGAGCAGACCGCCACCGCGTTCGCCACCCAGCTGGTGGCCGCCGAACAGCAGATGGAAGACCTCAAGGGTATGCACGACCAGGCCCTGCACGGCGCTGAACAGGCGAAGAAGGCCGTCGAACAGAACGCCATGCAGCTGCAGACCAAGCTGGCCGAGCGGACCAAGCTGCTGTCCCAACTGGAGCAGGCGAAGATGCAGGAGCAGGTGTCCACGTCGCTGCGGTCGATGTCCGAGCTGACCGCACCCGGGAACACGCCCTCGCTGAATGAGATCCGCGACAAGATCGAGAGGCGCTACGCCAACGCGCTGGGTTCGGCCGAACTCACCGCCAGTTCGGTGGAGGGGCGCATGCTGGAGGTGGAGAAGTCCACCATGGACGTCGCCGGCGCATCCCGACTGGAGGCGATTCGCGCTCAGCTGCATCCGGAACTCGCCGGTCAGCAGACCCGCGCCATCGACCCGGCCGGCGTCGAGACGCCGAACTTGCAGAAGTCCGTACAGCAACCGAACACCACCGGCTGAGCCACTTGCGTCACCGGTATTCCCGAAGGAGCTGACCCGCGGTGTCGATGCGTAAGGCGCTGGTCCGGGGCGCCATGACGAAGGCGGTGCGCGCCAGTCGGCAAGAAGTGGTGCATCAGGCGACCGCTGCCGCCGGCGAGATGCTGCGGGTCCGGCGAGAGCCCGCCGTGGTCGCGTCCCGGCGGGTGCGCAGTGCCCAACGGCGGGTGCGGCTGTGGTCGGCTGCTACCACGGTGCCCACCGCCGGTGTCGTCGTCCAATTGGCGAGTCACGGGGTCGCCTCATTCGCCGGTGCCGAGGTGTTGCGCACCACGATCTACCTCGCTCTACTGGTCGTTTGTGTGGCGGCCCTGGTCCGCGCAGTGGTCGAGCTGCGGGAGCGCAAAGCGGTGCAACGCACGCTGCCGCCGCCGGCGCCCACCCGGTCGGTCGTAGCCGCGCGCATCCGCCCGCAGCTCACGAGGCTGGGCGAGTTCAGTGACGGGCTCCGCACCCTCGCCGGCTTGACCGGCCTCGATCCCTCGTCGTCGTTGGCCCGAGAGCTTCGGCTGGATATCGTGGCCTCGGCGGACAGTGCTGAGGTCACTCTGCGCCGGATGGCCACCGAATTCACCGATCTCGAACAGGCGGCCGCCACCGCCCCCGCGGACGCGCGGCCCGGGCTGCGCACCGTGGCGGACCAGGTGGCAGGTCAGATCGAGGCCGGAGTCACCGAATACGGCAACTATGTCACCGCTGTGAGTGAGATCGTGATCGCCGGACGAAGCCTGCGCGCGGACAGCGACGAGCTCTCGTTTCGAACCGATCAGCTCCGCGGGCTGGCGATGGGGTTGCGCGAACTCGCCGGCTGAGCGAGCGGCCCACGAGCCAGTCCGCGGTTGCCGGCCGGGTCCGGAGCCGACATCGGGCGCGTGTGCCGGGTCGGACGACGGCGAGCTCGACGGTACTGTCGGTGAACGTGCGATTGACCGAGTTTCGAGCCCTCATGAAGGAACACTTCGGGCTTCGTGCCGCCTCCGTCGCCTGTGATCACGTCTTCAGCGTCCTGGGTGACCGCACCGCAGACCAGGCGTTGTCAGCGGGCATCCCGGCCCGCGAGGTGTGGTTCGCCGTCTGCGACTCCTTCGACGTGCCGGACCCCCTGCGGTGGGGTCTGCCGGACTGAACCGGTCGGGCCGACCCTGGCGGCGGGTGGCGGCCGGGCGTGTGAGCCGGCACGGCCGCCGGTGAGCAACACGCCGATCGGGAGACTGGAAGATCGAACACCTGTACGTCTACGCTTGTCCACAAGAGTCATTCCGTCCACATCCCACCCGGTTGTCAGGGCACTGTCGGTGTCCCGATCTAGCGTCGTGACCGATGGTGATGGAACCAGTGGACGAACAGCGATGGACAGATCGAAAGGTATGGGCGGGATCATGGCACCAGCAGCACCCGATCGCGAGAAGGCTCTGAGCATCGCGCTTCAGCAGATCGAAAAGCAGTTCGGTAAGGGATCGGTGATGCGGCTGGGCGACGAGGGCCGCGCCCCGGTCGAGGTGATACCAACCGGTTCGATCGCGTTAGACGTCGCGTTGGGTATCGGCGGCCTCCCTCGGGGCCGGGTCATCGAGATCTACGGGCCCGAGGCGTCCGGCAAGACGACGGTCACCCTGCACGCGGTCGCCAGCGTGCAGGCCGCAGGCGGGATCGCCGCGTTCATCGACGCCGAGCACGCGCTGGACCCGGACTACGCCAAGGCGCTCGGCGTCGACACCGACGCCCTGCTGGTATCGCAGCCGGACACCGGCGAGCAGGCGCTGGAGATCGCGGACATGCTGATCCGATCCGGGGCGATCGACCTGGTGGTGATCGACTCGGTGGCGGCGCTGGTGCCGCGCGCGGAGATCGAGGGCGAGATGGGCGACAGTCATGTCGGGCTGCAAGCCAGACTGATGTCGCAGGCGCTGCGGAAGATCACCGGCGCATTGTCGAGCACGAACACCACCATCATCTTCATCAATCAGCTGCGCGAGAAGATCGGTGTCATGTTCGGCTCGCCGGAGACGACCACCGGCGGAAAGGCGTTGAAGTTCTACGCCTCTGTTCGGTTGGACATCCGGCGGATCGAAGCGCTGAAGGACGGCACCGACGTGGTGGGCAACCGAACCCGGGTCAAGGTCGTGAAGAACAAGATGGCGCCCCCCTTCAAACAGGCGGAGTTCGACATCATCTACGGCCACGGCATCTCGCGGGAGGGATCGCTGATCGACGTCGGTGTCGAGCAGAGCATCGTGCGCAAGGCCGGGGCTTGGTACACCTACGAGGGCGAGCAGCTCGGTCAGGGCAAGGAGAATGTCCGCACCTATCTCGCGGACAACCCCGACATTGCCAACGAGATCGAGAAGCGCATCAAGGAGAAGCTCGGCGTGGGTGCTCGCATCGATCTCGACGAACCCGTGCCGGCGCCGGTTGACTTCTGAGCACCCAGTAGTCGAGGTGACCTTGTTGCTGGTGATCACGGGGAGTCTTGAGCCGACTGATGGCCGGAGTGCCGACTCAGATGGGGCCTGATCCGCGAGCGGAGCTGATCCAGCGGCTCCGCGAACAGATGACGACCGTGGACGGTCGCGGCGCGGGGGACCGGTCGACGCTGCCGTCACCCTCGCGTTCGACTGACCCGCTCCCGGAATGTGCGGCAGGCGGGATCGACCTCGGGCCCGGTCGCGGGCGTGGAGGCGGGGACGCGGGGGTCGGGGGCGGGGCCGGGGGTCGGGGGCGGGGACGCGGGGGTCGGTGTCGATGTCGGTGTCGAGGGTGACGTCGAGCGTGAAGAAGAGAAGTCGGCCAAGGCCATCTGCCTTCGGTTGCTCGCCTCCAGCGCCCGTCCCCGAGCCAACCTCGCACAGAAGCTCCGCACCCGCGGCATCGGCGAGCCGGTGATCACCAGGGTGCTGGACCGATTCACCGAGGTCGGGCTGATCGACGACGACGCCTACGCGGGCGCCTACGTCGCCGCCAAGCAGCGCGAGCGGGCGCTCTCGAGACACGCGCTGGGCGCCGAACTCCGGCGTAAGGGTGTCGATGAAGCTGTTGTTTCCGGAGCGCTGGAATCGGTGGACACCCAAGCGGAGGAGTCACGTGCCGCCGAGTTGCTCGCCAAACGGGTCGCGGGCGTGTCTGCGGCCGGCCCGGTGGCAGCGCGTCGCCGATTGCTGGCGTTACTTCACCGCCGCGGCTACCCAGCCGAGATGTCCATCAGATTGGTGGACGAAGCCCTCAGCGGACTGTCGGACTCTGTCATCGATTAGCCCCCGGGAGGCGAAACGTGGGCCGGGTCGGTGCGGGCGGCTCGTCTCGCCGCGCGGGCGTCGTGCGGAGGTCGCGGAGCGGTCGTGACGCGGTTGCAGAGCGGTCGCGGAAGGTCGCTCGCCCAGCGGGAGTGAGTCGCCTTGACCGGGTGTGCAGACGACCTTAACCTCAAGGTCACAGGAGGATCACCACCGTACTTGACACCTATGCAGAGCGCGACGAATCTTCGAGTTTCTTCCCCATAGGCATCACTATCGATAGCACCGCATGCACCCGTTCGGGCCCATAACGTGACGCTCCGATTGTCACATCGCGGACTCGGGGTGCGTCGGCGACCGGTCCTCCTCGTCGCGTGGTTCCACGCGACTTCTTAATGAGGAGGTGTCATGGACAACGCGTTTCTGGTGGCGATAGCCCTCGTGATCGTCGTATTGCTGGTTGCTGTTCTCGTGTTGTTGTTCCGACGACGCCCCGCTGACAACACACCGGGGGCGGGACTGACCGATGAGGTCGCCCGCGAGTTGATAGCCAAGTTGGCAGCGGGCGCCTCTGCGGTCGACGGCGCATCGTCGAATGCAGTGTCCAGCGCCGGCGGTGATAAGAGCAGGGCGGCCACGGCGGCCACCGCGGCAGCCACCGCTGCGACATTGGCCGCGAGTGCGGCCTCGGCGGCCGCTGAGGCGGCCGAGCTGCGAAGGGCGGCCCACGCCGCGGCCGAGAAGAGTCGCGCCGAGGCGGCTGCAGCCGCCGAGGACCTGCGCGCCCGCGCCGCCAAACAGGCCGATGAGATTCGCCAGACTGCTCGGGAGGAGGCCGGCCGAGAGCGGGCGCAGCTCGAGGCGGAGCTCGATCGGATCCGTTCGCGAGCCGAGTCGGAGGGGCGCCGGGCTGCTGAGGCCGCCTCGTCATCGCTTTCAGTGGAGAAGGCGGAGACGCTGGCCGCTCAGCAGGCGCTCAAGGAGGCCACCGCCCAGCTGGCAGCCGAGGCCCGCCGAGTCGAAGCGGAACGAGTGGCGTCGGAATCGGTCCGCGCCGAAGCAGCCGCGGTGAAGCAGCGGGCCGAGGAACGCCAGGTCGCCCTGGAAGCCGAGCAACGCACCTTGGCCGAACGCGAGCAGCAACTGACCGCAGAGTCGGCGCAGGTACAGCTGCGAGTGGTCGAGCACGAACATGAGCTCGAGCGCATCAGCGGGATGACGTCGGACGAAGCCAAGTCGGCGCTGCTGGGTCGCATGGAGGAGCACGTTCGCCGGGAGGCCGCCATCATGGGCCGCCGGATCGAAGCGGAAGCGGAGGCGACCGCCAAACAGAAGGCGCGGGCGATCGTCGCCGACGCCGTCCAACGAGTCGCCAGTGACCAGACAGCTCAATCTGTGGTCTCCGTGGTGCACCTGCCGGCGGAGGAGATCAAGGGTCGAATCATCGGCCGTGAAGGTCGGAACATCCGCACCTTCGAGACCGTCACCGGAGTGAACGTCATCATCGACGACACCCCGGAAGCGGTCCTGTTGTCCTGCTTCGACCCCGTACGCCGCGAGGTCGGCCGGGTCACCCTGCAGAGTCTGATCGACGACGGGCGGATCCACCCGCACCGCATCGAGGAGGCCTACGAACGTGCCCAGGACGAGGTGGAGGCGCTGTGTCGGCGCGCAGCTGAAGACGCCCTGATCGCCGTCGGCATCGGCGAGCTCCATCCCGAACTGATGAGCATGCTCGGGCACCTGAAGTACCGGAGTTCGTATGGGCAGAACGTGCTCGGCCACATGGTTGAGACGGCGCACATCGCGCGGGGCATGGCCTACGAGTTGGGCGTCGATCCTTCGGTGCTGGTGCGCGGATCATTCCTGCACGACATCGGGAAGGCGCTGACGCATGAGGCACGTGGATCACACGCCATCGTCGGTGCTGAACTGGCTCGCCATTACGGTGAGAGCGAGGATGTCGCGCACTGCATCGAGGCGCACCACGACGAGGTGATGCCGACCACGGTCGAAGCTGTGCTGACGCAGGCGGCGGACGCGTGCTCCGGTGGGCGGCCCGGTGCCCGCCGGGAATCCCTGGAGTCATATGTCCAGCGGATGGAACGCATCGAGGCGATCGCCAGCGCCAAGAAGGGCGTCGAGAAGGTCTTCGCGATGCAGGCGGGTCGCGAGCTTCGGGTGATGGTCAAGCCGGAGTTGGTCGACGACATCGAGGCACACCTGATCGCCCGTGAGGTGGCCAAGCAGATCGAAGAGGAACTGACCTTCCCCGGACAGGTTCGGGTCACGGTCATCCGCGAATCCCGAGCGACCGAGATCGCGCGCTGACCCGCGCAGCTCCGGAATCGGGGTGGATCGAGCCCGCTGCACGACTCGATTCATCGCGATCCCGGCGTCTCCCAACGGGCCCCGGCAGTAGGGGGATCGGGCCTAGCGGGCCGGGGGCAGGTCTTCAGGGCCCATGCCCGGGGCTTGCGCCTCGCCGGTGATGGGTAGCGCACCGGCGAGGATGGCGTCCCCGGGTGTGTCGCCGCCCCGGTTGGCCCGTCGGCGGCGACTGCGGTTCTCGAGGTATCCCGCCACCGTGGTCAGGGTCAGGTTCAGTGCGATGTAGATCAGCGCGATCACGATGTAGGTCGGCACCACGTTGCGGTAGAAGCTCGCCGCGGTACCCGCCACCCGGCGCAGCTCGACGAAACCGATCAGGATGCCGCCGAGGGCGGTGTCCTTCAGTACGACCACGAGTTGGCTGACGATGGCCGGCAGCATCGCCGTCAGTGCCTGTGGGAGCAGCACGATTCGCATCATCTGGGACTTGCTGAGACCGATCGCCATCGACGCCTCGGTCTGACCCTTGGGCAGCGACTGAACACCGGCCCGGAACACCTCGGCCAGCACCGAACCGTTGTACAACACCAGCGCGATCACCACCGCGTAGAGCGGATTCGCCACCCCCAGTGCGGCAACGGTGAGCCCGAAGGCGAAGACCATCAGAATCAGCACCGGGATGGCTCGGAAGAACTCGACCACGACGCCGGCGGGGATTCGGATCGCCGGGTGGTCGGACATCCGGGCGACACCCAGCAGCGCTCCGATCGGAAGTGCGATCAGCACACTGGCCACTGCGGCCTTGATCGTGTTCCACAACCCCGGCAGCAGGTACGTGGTCCACATCTGCGAGGTCAGGAACGGCTTCCAAAGCTCCGAGCGGAGTTGGCCCTTGCCGCCGAGAGTGTCGAGGACCCACCACACGCCCAGCGCCAACAGCACCAGAAAGGCGGCCGACAGAATCAGGTTGCGGGCGCGCGCCTTGGGGCCCGGGTGGTCGTAGAGGACAGCAGTGGCCGAGCTCATCGCTTCACGCTCACTTTCTTGGCGATCCACCCGAACAACAACCCGGTCGGCAGCGTCAGCAGGATGAAGCCGAACGCGAAGACCAGGAACACCGCGGTGAACTTGTCCGACTCGTTCTCGATCATCGTGTTCATCAACAGCGAGGCTTCGGCGACGCCGATCGCCGACGCCACCGTGGTGTTCTTGGTGAGGGCGATCAGCACGCTGCCCAGCGGCGCTACCACGGCGCGGAACGCCTGCGGCAAGATGATCACCCCCAGGATCTGGGTGAACTTCAAACCCACCGCGCGGGCCGCTTCGGCCTGCCCCACCGGGACCGTGTTGATCCCGGACCGCAGCGCCTCACTGACGAATGTCGCGGTGTAAAGGACCAGGCCCAAGACCGCGAGCCGGAAGTTCTGCGAAAGGAGGAATGCCTGGGCGCCGGCGGCTCCCTCGCCCCGCGAGGCCAGACGTACGCCGAGGCCGTTGGCCACCACCTGCGACATCGCGATGATGACCACCGTCAACGGGATGTTGCGCACGACGTTGACGTACACGGCGGCGAAACCGCGCATCATCGGAACCGGAGAAACCCGCATCGCCGTCACGAGGGTGCCCAGCACCAGTGATCCGACCGCGGCGGCGAGGGTGAGCTGGACGGTCAACCAGAACGCCCCGAGCAGGTCGTAGCGTGGATCGCCGAGGAAACTGAAGTTCATCACTGGCCCCTATTCGTGAGCCGGCGCACCGGATGGGCGCCTTCGAGGGCGGAACTGGGGCGGGCGCCTGCTCCGAAATCGGAGCAGACGCCCACCGCGTCACACTCAGGCGCCGGGGGTGGGCGGCGTGGGAATGGTGTATCCGGAGGGTCCCACGTTGGCTTCCAGGAAGCCCTTCCAGGAACCGTCGCTGATCATCTTGGCGATCGCCGCGTTGATCGCCGTGGTGCCGGCGGCGTCGCCCTTCTTCAAACCGATGCCGTAGTTCTCATCCGAGAAGCCCTTGCCGACCAGCTTCAGCTGACCCGGGTACTGAGCCGCGTAACCGGCCAGGATGACGTCATCCGTGGTCACCGCTTCGACAGCGCCGCTGACCAAAGCCGACACGCACTCGGTGTAGGTGCTGTACTCCTGCAGGGCGACGGTGGCGGCGTACTTGTCCTTGAGCTTCTGCGCGGAGGTCGAACCCGCAACCGAGCAGAGGATCCTGCCGGACATCGCGTCCGGTCCGGTGATGTCGGAATCCGACTTCACCAGGAGATCCTGATGCGCGACGAAGTACGGCCCGGCGAAGTTCACCTTCTCCTTTCGCGAGTCGGTGATCGAGTACGTCGCCACGATGTAGTCCACCGTGCCGTTGGCGATGGAGTCTTCCCGCTCGGAGGACTTCGTCTGCCTGAAGGTGATGCCGGACGCCGGGACGCCGAGCTCCTTCGCGACATACGTCGCCACGTCGACGTCGAATCCGGTGAACGAACCGTCCGGTTCCTGTTGCCCGAGGCCCGGCTGATCGAACTTGATGCCGATCGTGAGAGTCCCGCCCTTCGCCTTCTGAAGCAGGGCGCTGTCACCGGGAGTCACCGCGCTCGACGCGGTGTCAACAACCGAAGAGACGACGGAGCTGCCTTCGCTGACCGCCGAACTCACCACCGAGCTGGCGGTGCTCACCGGGTTGGCGGCGTTGCCACCACAGGCGCTCAATGCGAGTGCGGTGGCGGCGATGCCGGCGAGCGCCGGGATCATCTTGCGGAACTTCATGACATTCCTCCATCGCTTCTGGCGGGGCTTTCCCGCCGTAGACGTGTGTGACAAGTGCCGGTGGGCGCCCCGATAGGCGCCGACCGCGGCCGCATTCCGGGTGGAATCAGTGGGTGAGAATCTTCGACAGGAAGTCCTTCGCCCGCGACGACTGCGGGTGGGTGAAGAACTCCTCGGGGGTGGCGTCCTCGACCACTTCGCCGTCCGCCATGAAGATCACCCGGTCAGCCGCCTTCCGGGCGAAACCCATCTCATGGGTGACGCACAGCATCGTCATGCCCTCCTGCGCCAACGACGTCATCACATCGAGGACCTCGTTGACCATCTCCGGGTCCAGGGCCGACGTCGGCTCGTCGAACAGCATCACCTTGGGCTGCATCGCCAAGGCGCGTGCTATCGCCACTCGCTGCTGTTGACCACCGGACAACTGGGCGGGCAGTTTGTCCTTCTGGGAGGCGATGCCGACGCGTTCCAGGAGGCCGATCGCGCGTGCCTCGGCCTCCGACTTGCTCATCTTCCGGACCTTGATCGGCCCGAGCGTGACATTCTCCAGAATCGTCTTGTGGGCGAAGAGGTTGAAGGACTGGAAGACCATGCCGACGTCGGCGCGCAGTCGAGCCAACGCCTTTCCCTCGGCGGGAAGCGTCTCACCCTGAATCTCGATCCGGCCCTCGTCGATGGGTTCCAGCCGGTTGATCGCACGGCACAGTGTCGACTTGCCGGATCCGGACGGGCCCAAGACCACCAGCACCTGGCCGGCCGGTACCTGCAAGTTGATGTTCTTCAGCACGTGAAGCGCGCCGAAGTGCTTCTGCACGTCGTAGATCCCGACCATCGGCGTGTCGGCGGAGCGCGGCGCACCTGTCACATCAGTCACCCAAACCCTCGTTTCTCGCAACGTGCTGTGGCGGCCGACGAATGTCCTAACCCCCGGGTGCGGCGGTTGGACCATTTCGGGCCATGGACACGGCAGGTGATGCTGTCGTGGTGCGTGGTGCCGACGAACCGGTTGCGTTGCGCGGCTGGACGTGCGAGGCATGGCCCGCCGGCGCCGACTGCCGGCTCCGGCACTCTGAACAGCCCGTTCCCGACCGTTTCCCGTGCGACTCCCATCACGTCGGCGACTCCCTGGAGCTTGGCACATGCCAGTCTGGAATCACACCGGGGGCACTCTCTGCAACGCACTCTTTACGTTTGCCCTGCCCGTTCCGGACAAATCGGGCCCCGAGCAGTGTGGTCGATGCTGCCGGCGAGGCGGCTGCCGCCCGTACGCTGTCGTGGTGACAGCCTCACCCATGACTACCGCCGCGGTGCCCCCGCCGCCGAACGACGCCGTGTCCATCGCCCCGACGTACACGGTCCGGACGTACGGCTGTCAAATGAACGTGCACGATTCGGAGCGACTGGCCGGGCTGCTGGAAGTTGCCGGGTATCGCCCGGCGCCGGACGGCGCCAAGGTGGCCGACGTCGTGGTACTCAACACCTGCGCGGTGCGCGAGAACGCAGACAACAAGTTGTACGGAAACCTCGGCTGGTTGGGGTCGCAGAAGGCGAAGCGGCCCGGCATGCAGATCGCCGTGGGCGGTTGCCTGGCGCAGAAGGATCAAAGCGAGATTCAGCGCCGGGCACCCTGGGTGGACGTCGTGTTCGGCACCCACAACGTCGGCTCGCTGCCGACCCTGCTGGAGCGGTCTCGGCACAACCAGCACGCGGAGATGGAGATTCTCGACGCACTCGAGGTGTTCCCGTCCTCACTACCGGCGAAGCGGGACAGCGCCTATGCGGCTTGGGTCTCCATCTCGGTGGGCTGCAACAACACCTGCACGTTCTGCATCGTGCCGAGCCTGCGGGGGCGGGAGGCGGATCGCCGGCCGGGCGACATCTTGGCCGAGGTGTCCATGTTGGCCGCCGACGGCGTGCTCGAGGTGACCCTGCTGGGACAGAACGTGAACTCCTACGGGGCGGAGTTCGGCGACCGGCGCGCTTTCGGCAAGCTGCTCCGCGCCTGCGGCGGGATTGACGGTCTTGAACGCGTCCGATTCACCTCACCGCATCCGAAGGACTTCACCGACGACGTCATCGACGCCATGGCCGAGACGCCGAATGTGTGTCATCAGCTGCACATGCCGCTGCAGTCGGGATCGGATCCCATTCTGCGCGCGATGCGGCGCTCGTACCGGCGGGACAAGTATCTGGCGATCCTCGATCGGGTGCGCTCGGCCATGCCGGACGCGGCGATCACCACCGACATCATCGTGGGCTTCCCCGGTGAGACAGAAAACGATTTTCGGCAGACTCTCGACGTGGTCCGGCGGGCGCGCTTCGCCTCCGCCTTCACGTTCCAGTACTCGCCGCGTCCCGGCACCCCGGCGGCGTCCATGCCCGATCAGATCGAGCCCGCCGTGGTCGCCGACCGCTATCGACGGCTGCATGCCGCGGTCGAGGAATCGGCACAGGAGGAGAACCGCGCTCAGATCGGGACCACGGTCGAGGTCCTGGTCGCCGCGGGTGAGGGGCGCAAGGACAACGAGACGGCTCGACTGAGCGGGCGGGCCAGGGACGGCCGGCTGGTTCATTTCGCGCCTGCCGGGGCGGCCGGGTCGGTGCGTCCGGGTGACGTGGTCCTGGTCCGGGTGGACAGCGCCGCGCCCCACTTCCTGATCGCCGACGGCGCGGTCGTCGACCACCGGCGGACCCGCGCCGGAGACCTGCACGACGCGGGCAGCCGACCGACGACGCCGGGTGTCGGCTTAGGCCTGCCCGGCTTCGGGCGACCCGCAGCGCAGCCCGCCGGGTGCGGCTGACAGCGCGGTCGCCCCTGCGCCGGGACCGTCAGTCGACGGCACCCTCGGCGGCCCGCAGCCACTCCAACCACTGATTGGCCTGAGCCTGCGCCGCGGCCGCCCGCTTGGTGTCCCCGGCCGCAGTGGCCTTGTCGGCTTGTCCCTGATAGGCCTCGTACCGCGAGCGGAACTGCGCGAGCCGGGCCGTGGTCTCCGGGTCGGTCTTGCGCCAGAGCGAATCCTCGGCCGACTTCACCCGGTCTTCGACCGCCCGTAGGCGCGAGTCCAGACTGCGCATGCGCTCTCTGGGTACCTTGCCCGCCGCCTCCCACCGATCTTGGATGGACCTCAGCGCCGCCTTCGCGGCGTCGAGACCGGCTGCGGGATTGATCTTCTCGGCCTCGACGAGGAGCGACTCCTTGGCGGTGGCATTGTCTTCGAACTCGGCGTCACGAGACGCGAACGTCTCCTGTCGGTGCCCGAAGAACTTCTCCTGCGCGGCGCGGAATCGCTCCCACAGGGCGTCTTCGACGTCCCGGCTGGTGCGACCCGCCGCCTTCCACTCGTTCATCAAGGTGCGATACTCGATCGCCGTGTCCGCCCACTCGGTGGACTCGGACAGCGCCTCGGCGCGCGCGATCAGGGCCTCCTTGACGCCCTTGGCCGCTCCCCGCTCCTTGTCCATCTCGGCGAAGTGCGAACCGCGGCGCCGGATGAAGGTGTCCCGAGCCTTCGAGAATCGCTTCCACAACTGATCGTCGGTCTTCCGGTCGATCCCACGAACCGTGCGCCATTCCTCGACGATCTCCTTGAGACGATCTCCGCTGGTCTTCCACTGGGTGGACTCGGCCAGCTCCTCCGCCTCGACGCAGAGCGCCTCTCGGCGGGAAACGGCCGCCGCTTTGCTTTCGGCACGCTCCTTCGCGGCGTTCTTGACCGCCACCTCGGAGTCCTCGATGACCTTGTCGAGGCGGGCGGCCGCGGTCGCCAGATCGCCCACGCCGGGGAGGGTGTCGATGCTCTGCCGGAGAAGTTGAGCGTGGGTGCGGGCGGCCTTCGGATCGCCGGCGCCACCGGCGAGCCGATGCTCGAGAATCACGATCTCGGTCACGAAGTCGTCGAACCGTCGACCGTAGTGGGCCAGACCGGCGGCCGGGTCTCCGGCCTGCCAGGAACCCACGGCCCGTTCGCCGGTGTCGGTGGTGACGTACACCGTTCCGTCGTCGTCGACACGGCCCCATGGAGTGGGATCGGACGACTCGACGGGTTCGGCCAGTACCGGTCCGGGACCGACTTTGTGCCCCGGTCCCGCCGCGTGCGGGACGGGTGTGGGGCGGGGCCGGCCGCCCGGCCGACCACCCGGCATCGGTCGACCCGCCCGCGGTGCCGGACGCTGCGGGTCGGCGCCGTCCGTCGAGTCCGCCTGGGCGGTGTCCGGCACCACCGCGGCGCCGCCCTCGGGTGCGGGCTCGGTGTCGTCTGACTGGTCGCCCGGTTCGCCGACTGGTTCGGCCGCCGGTTGGTCGTCGGGCGCTGCGACCGGTTGTCCAGCGGGTTCGCCGTCCGACGAGGAGAGGTCCGCCAGTTGCGTGACGTACAGCTCGTCCGCCTCGTTGACCTCCTCGGCGACGGCCGCGGCGTTGCTCATATCGGCCGAAGTCGGATGCGAGAAGTCGCGCTCATCGGAGTGCGTGACGGGCGTCGCGGGATTGTGCAAGCTGTTCGTCACTGACGTGTCGTGCTCGGTCATGGAACGTCGGCCTTCCTCACTGCTGACAAGGGGGCGAACCCCCGGGCGCGACTGGACGCCCCTCGATGCGTTGCGACGACCGCGCTGGTGCGGCCTCGGCACCCATGAGTTTGCCCGCTGCGGCCCGGATCGGGTAGTCGGGCCGGGTGAAGATCGCCTCGGCTGCCCCGATCCGGCCGCTGCGGGCGGGGCGGGGCACCTAGCCTTGGCCGGTGCGCACAGCTGGATCCATCGATCGACTGATCGTGATCGCCGGTCCGACGGCGAGCGGGAAATCCGCGCTCGCCATCGATCTGGCGGTGCAGTTGAACGGCGAGATCATCAACGGCGACGCGCTCCAGCTGTACCGCGGCATGGACATCGGCACGGCGAAGACGCCGGTTGCGCAGCGGTGCGGGATCCCCCATCACATGCTGGACGTGCTCGACATCACCGACTACGCCACGGTCGCGCAGTACCAGGCGCCCGCCCGGCAGGCGGTGGAGGACATTCTGCGCCGCGGGCGAACTCCGATTCTCGTCGGTGGAACCGGGCTCTATCTGCAGTCAGTGGTCGACGAACTGCAGTTTCCGGCCACCGACCCCGAGGTTCGACGCGGGTTGGAGGCTGAGCTGGCCGAGCACGGGCCGTGGCTTCTGCACGAGCGACTGCGCCTTTGCGATCCGGTGTCGGCGGCCAAAATCGAGCCGCTGAACAGTCGGCGGGTGGTGCGTGCCCTCGAGGTCATCGCCATCAGCGGGCGTCCGTTCTCGGCCACGATGCCGGTCCGCGGAGCATTCCGCTACGACGCGGCGTGGTTCTGCATCGACCGGGACACCGGCGACCTGGATGACCGGATCGCGACGCGAGTGTCGGCCATGGTGCGCGATGGTCTGGTGGACGAGGTCCGCCAGTTGGCCGACCGCGGCTTGCGACGTGGTGTCACCGCCAGTCGGGCACTCGGGTACCGACAGGTCCTCCAGATGCTGGACGGGCTGCTCACCCTGGACGAGGCCATCGCTGAGACCGTGGCCGGCACCCGCCGCTATGTGCGGCGTCAGCGATCCTGGTTCCGCCGAGATCAACGCCAGGTCTGGCTGCGGGGAGACGATCCGGCGCTGCTGCGGACTGTCCTCGCCCGAGCACGGACGCGGACGCCATCGGGTGACCTCTAACCTGTGAAGGGTGAGAAGGCCCGACCATGACGACGTGACGGCTCCGGCGATTCCCTTCGTCAAGGGCCACGGGACGGAGAACGACTTCATCCTGATCCCCGATCCGGACGACGTCATCGAATTGAGCGCGGTCGCGGTACGGGCGCTGTGCGACCGGCGGTCGGGTATCGGTGCCGACGGTGTCATTCGGATGGCGCCGGGTGCCGACGGTTTCGTCATGGACTACCGCAATGCGGACGGATCCCTCGCCGAAATGTGCGGGAACGGCGCGCGGGTGTTCGCCCGATACCTCTACAGCGAGGGCTGGGCTCCAGCCGGACCGATCACATTGATCACCCGCGGCGGCCGACGCGTCGCCGAGGCGACCGCGGACGGCGGGATCCGCGTCGAGATGGGTCGGGTCCGGTTGGGCGCGGCCGGTGAGACGACGGTGACCCTGCTCGACGGCACCCGCCGGACGTTGATCGGCACGTCGGCGAACGTGGGTAATCCTCACCTCGTGGTCGACTCGCCGGTCACCTTGCCCGAGTTGGACCTGACCGTGCCGCCGGTGTTCGACGCGGCGCAATTCCCGGCGGGGGTCAACATCGAGTTCGTTTCCAGGACGGCACGCCCCGCCGGCGACCCACCCCCCGGCGACGGCATGGTCGCAATGCGGGTCTACGAACGCGGATCCGGCGAGACCCGCTCGTGCGGCACCGGCACCGTTGCCGTCGCCGCCATGCACCTCGCTCGTAACGGTCGGGAGACCGGAGAGGTTGACGTCGTGGTGCCCGGTGGTGCGGTGCGAGTGCGAGTGGAGGCGGGGGAGAGCACTCTGACCGGCCCGGCCGTCCTGGTGGCCTCCGGCACCATCAACGGCGGGTGGTGGGCGGCCGTCGGCTGACGCTCGTTCGGCGGACGGCTTCGACCGCACAATTCACCCGCCTGCCCGCGGACTCGCCAGCGGTGCATGGGAGCATACTTTAATGAACCTTTACTGAAGTCGATGTCACATTTCGGAGTGACCATGGCGACCGTCGCATTGCCCATCGCACTCGCCGTGATCATGTTCGGCCTCGGTCTCGGGCTTACGGGCGGCGACTTCGCGAATGTGAGTCGTCAGCCGCGGCCGGTACTCGTCGCACTCGCCTGCCAAGTGGTGCTGCTCCCGCTGGTCTGTTTCCTGTTGGTGCTGGCCTTCCGGCTGCCCCCCGTGCTCGCAGTGGGCATGATGTTGCTGGCCGCATCCCCCGGCGGAACCACCGCGAATCTCTACAGTCACCTCTTCAAAGGCGATGTGGCGCTCAACATCAGCCTTACGGCGATCAATTCCGTGCTCTCGGTGGTGACACTCCCGTTGGTGGTCAACCTGTCGCTCGGCTACTTTCTGCCGGGCGACCCGAGCATCGGTTTTCAAATCGGCAAGGCGCTCGAGGTCTTCGCGATCGTCCTCATTCCGGTCCTGCTGGGAATGCTGGTGCGCCGGTTGAAGCCCGACTTCGCTCGTTCGATGCAGCGACCGGTCCGGATCGCATCCCTGGTCATTCTCGTACTCGTCGTGGCCGGGGCGATTTATGCGAACCGCGTCGTGCTCGCTGAGAACTTCGGTTGGCTCAGCCTGATCAGCGTCGTCTTCTGTGTGGTGAGCCTGACGGTCGGATACTGGGTGCCTCGGCTGCTCAGGGTGAACCATCGGGCATCGACTGCCTGCGCGTTCGAGATCGGTGTGCACAACGCGACGTTGGCCGTGGTGCTCGCCCAGACCGTGCTGAACAGCGTCGAGATGTCGCTTCCGGCCGGCGTCTACGGAGTGCTGATGTTCTTCGTGGCCGCCGGATTCGGTGTGCTCGTCACTCGCGGCGCCCGCACGCGAGAGCGGGCCGCAAGTGTGTCCTGACCCCCCGGAGCGGTCCCGTCGAAGGGAGGATGACCATCGGCGCAGATTCGTGGCACGCTGGTCTCAATGACAAAATCAACCGCGACAAAATCAACCGCGACAAAACTAACCGCGACGACAAAACCCACCGCGACGAAAAATTCCACCGCGACGGACGACGCTTCAGGCGAGCGCGCATCTGTGCACAGCGCCCCCTCCTCGTCTTCGTCCTCCTCGGCCCACGACTCCGCCGACTCGCCGAACCCGGTGCAGGCGCCAGACGGGCAGGTCACCAGCGGTTCGGCCGGCCGGCTCGACCAGATGGCGGTCGGCTCCCAGGGTGACCGGGACCTGTCCGATCGCGCCGCGCTACGCCGGATCCGGGGGCTCTCGACAGAGCTGCAGGACATCACTGAAGTCGAGTACCGCAAGCTGCAGCTTGAGCAGGTGGTGCTGGTCGGGGTGTGGGCCGGCGGCTCCGCAGACGACGCGGACGAGTCGATGGCTGAGCTTGCGCGGTTGGCGGAGACCGCCGGATCCGTGGTGTTGGACTCGCTGATTCAACGCCGAGACCGTCCGGACGCCGCCACCTACATCGGGTCGGGCAAGGTGCAGGAACTCAAAGAGATGGTCGACGCAACCGGCGCGGACACCGTCATCTGCGACGGCGAGCTGTCGCCCGGTCAGCTCCGCAACCTGGAAGAACGACTCAAGGTGAAGGTCGTCGACCGGACCGCGCTCATACTCGACATCTTCGCGCAGCACGCCCGCTCGAAGGAGGGCAAGGCGCAGGTCGAGCTGGCCCAACTGAACTATTTGGTTCCGCGACTGCGTGGTTGGGGAGCCGCCCTGTCGCGTCAACGAGGCGGCCGAGTAGCCGCCGGAGCGGGCATCGGATCGAGAGGTCCCGGAGAGACCAAGCTCGAAATCGATCGCCGGCGCATCCACAAACGGATCGCTCAGCTCAAGTCGGAACTCGCATCGATGCAGGTAGTTCGTGAGACGAAACGTTCGCGCAGGCGCAACCGAGAGCTGCCGTCCGTCGCGATCACCGGCTACACCAACGCCGGGAAGTCCAGCCTGTTGAACAGCATCACCGATGCGGGCGTGTTGGTCGAGGACGCGCTATTCGCCACGCTCGACCCCACCACCAGGAAGAACCGCACGCCGGACGGGCGTTTGTACACCTTGACCGACACCGTCGGTTTCGTCCGGCACCTGCCCCACGAGCTGGTCGAGTCATTCCGATCAACACTCGAAGAGGTCGCCCACTCGGACCTGATCATGCATGTGATCGACGGCTCGGTAGAACTACCGGAGAACCAGGTCAAAGCCGTCCGCGAGGTCCTCGAGTCGATCGAGGCGGGCGGGGTGCCCGAACTCTTGGTGGTGAACAAGATCGACGCCGCCGACGACGTGTCGCTGGCCCGACTGCGTCATCTGATGCCGACCGCGGTCTTCGTGTCCGCCCGATCGGGGGAGGGGCTGGAGGGACTGCATCGGAGGATCGCCGAATTGCTCCCCGACCCGGCAGTGGTGATCGATGTCATGATCCCGTTCGAGCAGGGGGCGCTGCTCGGCCGTATCCACGATGAGGGCACCGTCCTGCAGCAGGAGCACACCGAACACGGCACCCGGGTGCATGCGAAGGTCCGCCCCGATCTGGCCGGTCGATTGGACGAACTCAGCGACTTCGAGGCTCACGCTTAGCTCGACACAGCTCCGCGGCGGCGTCCGCGGGTACCCTCGACTGAGCAGGTTCGTCGCGGTGCATCCGATCGCGAGCTACTCAGGAGGTTCAAGTGGGCGGTTTACAGTGGTGGCATATTTTGATCGTGCTGATTGTCGCGCTGCTGTTGTTCGGCGGCAAACGACTCCCCGACGCTGCTCGCGGCCTCGGTAGGTCCCTGCGCATCCTCAAGGCCGAGGTCGGAGCGATGAGCGATGACAAGAAAGCTGACGACTCGGCGACCGTTGCCGACCCCGTGGTGACCCGGCCGGCCCCCATCACGCCGAGCCAGCTGCCGCCGAATGCGGTGCAGCCCATCGAACCGGTCGAGCCGGTGGCGCCCGCCCCCCGCATCACGGTGAACGGGCGGCCGCTCGACCAGTAGTGCTCCACCAGCGCTGAATTCACCGGCGCTGATTCACCAGCGCTGAATTCGCCGGCGCTGAATTCACCGGTGCTGAATCCGCTGAGCGCCTGAACAGCAGCGCTCAGCGTGGAGCGCCGAATGAGAGTGCCGCGGGCGCCTAACCCGGAGGGTCAGTCTGCCCGCGTAGTCACACCTTTCGCAGGACAGCGACGACTTTGCCCAGAATCTGGGCTTCGTCCGCCGGGATCGGTTCGAATGCGGTGTTGTGCGGGATCAGCCAGTTGTGTCCGTCGCGCCGACGATAGGTCTTCACGGTCGCCTCACCGTCGATCATCGCCGCGACGATCTGCTCGTTGTCCGCCGTGGGTTGCTGGCGCACCACAACCCAGTCGCCGTCCGCAATCGCGGCATCGATCATGGATTCGCCGACCACCCGGAGTAGGAACAGGGTGCCCTCGCCCACCAGCTCCTTCGGCAGCGGGAAGACATCTTCGATGGACTGCTCGGCCAGAATCGGACCGCCTGCGGCGATTCGACCGACCACCGGGACGTAGGTCGGTGCAGGTCGGTTCTGCCACTCCTCGGTGGTCTCCTCGACCGGCCTGATGTCCACCGCACGCGGGCGGTTCGCATCCTTGCGCAACAGGCCCTTGCGCTCCAGTGCGTTGAGCTGATGCGCCACCGAGGAAGGTGACTTCAATCCGACGGCGTCGCCTATTTCGCGGACACTCGGCGGATAACCGCGCTTCGCCACCGACTCCCGGATGTAGCGCAGTACCTTGCGCTGCCGCGGCGTCAGAACTGTCGGGGCATCCTCGTGCACCGCCACGCCGTCCTCCGCGACTCCCCCGGGCGCGATCAGCGCAGCACCGGCGGTAGACCCGTCGGCTACCGGTCGATCGAGCGCAGCCGGCCCGCTGACATCGCCCAATTCACCGTCATGCACTGACATCCCCGAACTCCCTTGAATCGTCGTATCGTCTGCTGCCGCACCCCGCCGGGCACCGATCCGCGAGCGCCGCCCGGTGAGCTGGAGCTCGGATGCGGCCACTCGCCCAGCCTTCCCGGCAGCGCCCTGGATGCGGGTGCGATGGTCTGGCGCTGTTCAAACCCTAAGCCTGTCCAGGTCACAATTCAAACATTCGTTCGATCGACACGCCGAACACTATTCCCACTGTCGGTGCCTCGGTGTACAAATCGAGCAGGCGTTCGATAGAACGTCCGTTCGGATCGCGGGGTTGACTGCCGGTGCATGAGCCGTCGACCGAGCGTCCGGTGACCTACGGAGGAGACGGACACGATGATGAGTTCTCAACCTGGCGCATCCGGCACGGCAGATCTGCTGATCGGGTGCGTGCGATGACCGCCCTCCGAAGCGTCAGCAGTACCTCGGTGGCGCGTTCAGTGCTGAGGCTCGCCGCCGGGTTCGGGTCAGAGCTTCGGGCGGTGTCGCGGTCGTCGTTCGGCGGGTCAGTGCGACCGCATGAGGTCGGCGTGAGCTCGTCCGGTCGGCGCGAACCGGCTCGCCGCGATACCGCTCGGTCCGCGGCCGGTCGGTCCGGGGCCGTTGCGGTGCTGAACACGCCTCGCCCGAAGGCCGGCGTCACGCCGGGCTTGATGAGATCGGGCCCGATCGCACTGAGCAGCAACACTCCGCCCCTGATCACCCGGCGGCGACCGAGGTGGTCGGACACCACGCGACCGATCACCCGCCTGCCGTCCGCGGTGCCCTCCGGCGCGGTTACCGCGTGCGTATCGCCCGTGCGCGCACCGGCGCAGGGTCCGTATCGCATGAGTCGCCGGGATCGGCTGTGCATCACCGCGACCGTTGTGTCTGCAGCGCTGGTCTGGGGGTGGACTGCGATGTCGCCGTCCGGGTCGGGCGAGGAGATCAGGGCGGTCATCGTCGCCAATGGGGATTCGCTGTGGACGATCGCGCAGCACGCGAAGCCGTCGCAGGAGATCTGGTCTGTAGTGGACCGGATTACGGAGCTCAACGGTCTGACGTCGAGTGTGCTGACACCCGGCCAGCGATTGATGGTCCCGGCCGACCGCTGACCGCACGGTTCGGGCGGCTTCACTCGGGTCGACCTTCGGGGTGTAGCGCTGAGCCGGTTCGCACGTCGACAAGCCCTGCACGAGGCCCACGTACTATTCCGTCAGTCCGGTTGCTGCGAAGCCCGCTGCCGGCAGTGCTGACGCACCCTTCGGTGATCCATCATCGACGGTGCCGCGTCATCACCACTGGGAGAGTCAGGCCGATTGACGGGGGGTCCGTGAATGCGTTGCCCCTTCTGTCGTTTTCCCGACTCGCGGGTGATCGATTCTCGAGAGGTCGACGACGGCGCGGCCATTCGGCGGCGGAGGTCGTGCCCCGAGTGCTCGCGGCGGTTCACCACCGTCGAAGAGGCGGTGCTCGCTGTCGTCAAGCGCAGTGGTGTGACCGAGCCGTTCTCTCGAACGAAGGTGATGGTCGGCGTTCGGCGGGCGTGTCAGGGCCGGCCCGTCGATGAGGACGCCCTCGCCCTCCTCTCTCAACAGGTGGAGGAGGAGATCAGGGCGAAAGGCACCGCCGAAGTGTCCAGTCATGAGGTGGGACTCGCCATCCTCGGCCCGCTTCGCGAGCTGGACGAGGTTGCCTATCTGCGATTCGCCTCGGTGTATCGGTCGTTCGCCTCGGTCGAGGACTTCAGTGCCGAGATCCAGCGGCTGCGATCCGCAGGAGCCGCCACGAACGACGACCCGGATTCGCAGGTGTCAGACCCGGATTCGCAGGTGTCAGACCCGGATGGGCAGGTGTCGGACCCGAACTCGCAGCCACCCGCACCGCAGATGTCGGAATCAGGCGACGATCGGCCGCCGGGCGAGCCCACCGCGAACGAGGCAGCACTGTTCTGAGCTCGCCAGTGTTCTGAGCTCGCCGCGGGAGCGACACTAATTCGACACCCGGGGGTTTCGCCGGGGCTGACCCAGATCCCTCAGCTCAGTCCAGCGGCAGCGGGCGGCCCAGGATGGCGAAGGGTCTGGCATCTCCGGAGAATTGATGATGCCGGAGGACGTCGGTGAAGCCCAGTCGTCGGTATAACCGCCAGGCCCTGTTCTCGCCCTCCGGAGTCGAGAGCAACACCCTCCGTTCGTCGGCCACCTCCAGCGTCGCCCGCAGTAGGTTCTCGCCCAGCCCTGCCCCCTGGCGGTCCGGTCGGACGTGAAGCTCGGTCAGTTCGCGGTAGGACGACATCCAATACTCGACCTGCGCATCCGTCATCCCACGGCGCACCTCACTGTTCCACCACTGGTACGCCGCGCCGGTGTAGCTGTAGCACAGCCCTGCCACCGCGTCCGTGCCGTCGACGCCGACCAGACAGTTGAAGCCCGGTCGGCGGCTGTGCTCGATCCACGTCGGGCGACGGAACTCGACGGACACGTCGGGATACCGCATCGCGGCGATGTAGACCCGAAGCAGCTCGTCCAGTCGAGCCACGAAATCCGCGGCCGACCACACCTCCAGCGACACAGCGGACTGAGCGTCGCCGGTTGCAGCCGCCGTCACCTCTTCAACGCCCGCAGCCGACCCGGCCCGCATCGCCCGCCAAGGCCGAGGTCGTCGCGGAGTGGCCCGCACCGGAACCGGACCGTTCGCCACCGCTTGCCCGGAGTGTGGAAATGCACCCCACCATCAGATCACGCGGTGCCTTCCGGTGTCCCCGAGGCCACCCCGCGGGCAGGCGACGGCTCACCTGTCGTCTAAACGGGCACTGTCGGTGCCCCCCGATAGCGTCGTACGTGCGTTCGACATCGACAACGACAGGACTAGGTGGGCGGCATGGCGGTTCGAGCTGGATCACAATCGGTGCCTCGACAGCCGGCAATGCGATCGAGGCCGGCGCCGGGGACGGCGCCGGCGCAGCGATCGCCCGGCGTCCGGGAGCTGATCGCAGATGCGCGAAGGTGCCTGACGACAGCGACGACGGCCACTGATCTCGCCGATCGGTATGCGTCGGCGCACCTCGCCGCGCTCCGCGCCGCGGCCGCGCTGCTCGCCTGTCATCCACGGCCCACCTCGCGCACGGTGCGCAACGCGAGCGTGTGGGTGCAGCTCGATCACGTGCTGCCCGATCTGGCCCCATGGTCGGCGTATTTCGCGGCCGGCTCGGCCAAGCGGCGAGCGGCAGAGGCGGGCATCACCCGGCTGATCAGTCGTCGCGATGCCGACGAGCTGATTCGCGAGGTGATGCACTTCCTGGATCTGGTCGATCGCACGCTGCCGGCCGCCGCATGATTTTCGGCGCCTCAGCTGGCTACCGACACCTCCTGCTTCGCCGACCGGAGGATGCGGTCGAGGATGCGGTCGAATGCGCCCGCGACCTCGCGAGCTCCCGCGCTGGGCCACTCGTGAATCGGCACCCCGGCGCCCTGCGCCTGTTGCACGGCCGTGCGGTCCGGCAGGGTGGGTGAGAGCACGAGCGGACCGAACAGCTCCTTGAGCTCCCCGATGCGGTAATCCTGCTCGGAGGACCTGGCACGCGCCTTGTTGATCAGCACGCCCACGGGTTGCAGACCGAACTGGTGGGTCAGACGCTCGGCGTGGACCGCCTCGAGGCCGCGCTGCACCCCGGTGACGGCATACAGGGCGGGCTCGGTGACCAGCAGAGCGCGGTGGCTCGCGACGAGCCCGCTGCGGGTGAGCTGGCCCAGCGACGGCGGGCAGTCGATGAGGACCAGTTCGGGCGCGGGCCGAATACGGCCGAGAGCCGACCGCAGCTTGCCCAGCGCACGAGGGCTCGGATGGGGATGGTTCAGCTGCTCGGCCGACTCGCTGCCTGGAATCAACCGGAGCGAAGCACCCCACGCGCTGGTCGCCACGGCTTGTGAGACGTTGCCGGCGCCTGCATCGGACAACAAGTCGGTGATGGTGGCGATGGTCGGGCTGGGATCGAGGGTGATGGTCGCATTCGCCTGGGGATCCAGGTCGACGACGAGGGTGTCAATGCCGCGCTGAATGGCGGCGGATGCGAGGCCGAGGACGACGGAGGTCTTACCGACCCCGCCTTTGAGAGAGAGGACACTGGTGACGAGCACGGGCGAACCCATACCTTTCTGTGGTCGCGGCAGCGATTGCCAGGTGTCGGGGCGGCTGGGGGGCAGCGCACCCGCGACCGGCGATCGCGCACCCGCGGTGAGGCGAAACGCTGAGTGCGATTCGAACCCGACGCGGGCCGCGGATGGGGGAGTGCGACGCTGGCTGGGTGAGATGAGGCCGGGTGAGATGAGGTGAGTGACGAGTGGGCGGCAGTACGGGCAGCAGACGCCAGGTCACGGCAGATCCGAGCGCGGTGGACGATTCCACGTGCACGGTGCTACATGCCGACATGGACGCCTTCTTCGCTGCAGTGGAGCTCCGACGGCGCCCCGAACTGGTGGGCCGACCGATGATGGTGGGGTCGTTGCGTGGCCGCGGTGTCGTCCTGTCGGCCACTTACGAGGCCCGTCGCCTTGGCGTGCGGTCGGCGATGCCGGTGGCTGCCGCGCAATCGCTGTGCCCCGACATCTTCGTGATCGAACCCGACATGCCTGCATATTCTGACGCCTCGACCGAGGTCATGAGGATCTTTCGGGAAACGACACCCCGAGTCGAGAAGCTTTCCATCGATGAGGCGTTCCTGGATGTCGGCGGGCTGCGGCGGATCGCCGGGCGGCCGGGCGAGATTGCTCAGCGTCTACGCGAGCGAATTCGAGCGGAACTGTCCATATCGTGCACCATCGGGGTCGCGTCGAGCAAGTTCCTCGCCAAGCTCGCCTCAACCCTGGCAAAGCCCGACGGCCTGCTGATCGTCCCGCCCGATCAGGCCCTCGCGGTGCTCCACCCGCTTCCCGTCGAGTTCCTGTGGGGGATCGGACCGAAAACCGCGGTCGGCTTCCGTCGTTTGGGCGTGACCACAATCGGTGACGTCGCCCGGCTCGACCGCGCCACGCTGAACAGCATCGTGGGCAGCGCGACGGCGGCCAAACTAGCCGACTTGGCGATGGCCCATGATCCCCGTCACGTCGAAGAGCCGGGGATTCCGGCGTCGATCGGTGTTGACGAGACTTTCGCCGTCGATGTGACCGACCGCACGGAGTTGGAGCGGACCCTCCTGCGACTCTCGGTGCGGGTGGTGGGGCGGTTGCGAACAGACGGCCGCCTCGCCCGCGGGCTCACGCTACGAGTGCGCTATTCGGACTTCGCCACTGTCACTCGATCGCACACTTTCACCGACCCCACCGACGGCGGCCGGGCCGTGCACCGCGCCGCGATCGAGCTGCTGCGTCGCCTGGATCCCGCCCAGCCGATCAGATTGCTGGGCATTCGACTGGACCACCTGCGTCCGTCGGCAGCGCCGGACGGGCAGCTGAGCTTCGCCGAGACGGGCCCCCAATCGGACGACGATCGGGGAGCGGCCGGGTGGCGCAGGGCGGAGCTGGTGGCCGACCTGGTCACCGCTCGCTTCGGCGCGAATTCACTCCGGCCTGCCTCCTTGTTGGCCGCCGCGCCGGTTGACGGGGCACGGCTCGCACCCCCCGCCCGGCCGTCAGCGAACACGGCAATCCGAGCCGCGGAGTCGGCTACCGACCGAACTGCGGGCTCGAAAGGAGTCATTCAGACACAGCTGCACGAATGCGGCTAGAAGTCCGCGCAAAGTGCTCGTATTCTAGAAGTACGTCGGCGTGTGACAGCCTCCGGCGCGCCCACCCTGACTATCGCCACCCACCGGTGCCGGAGGAGTTTCAATGCCGCTCTCCGAGCATGAGCAGCGCATGCTCGACCAGATCGAGCGCGCCCTCTACGAGGACGACCCGAAGTTCGCCAACAGTGTTGACGAGCGTCGGATTCGTCGCCGGCGGCCCTTCATCGCCGGCACCGCATTCTTGATCGGTCTCATCTGCCTGGTCAGTGGAGTCATGTTGGCACAACAGGCGCTCGGATTCGGCGTCGCCGCCAGCGTGGTGGGATTCCTGCTCATGGTGGGCGGCGTCGGGCTACTGGTGTTCGGGCAGCCCGTCGGCGGCGGCCGCGGCGGGGCTCCCGCGGCGAAGAGGCCGCAATCCAATCTCTCCGATCGCATGGAGCAGCGCTTCCGGCGTCGTTTCGACCAGGAGTAGCGCACCAGGAGTAGCGCACGGCCCGCAGTCCTCCTGCGGGTGAGGGTCACCCGGTCGTTTTCAATTCCTTGACTCCAGCCCGTGACTTCAACCCGTGACTCCAGCCCGTGACTTCAATCCTTGACGTACAGCGATCGCGGGATGATCCGAGCCCGGAGTCGGCGCGGGGCGAAATGTTCGAGATCCAAGCCGATTCGTCGCACGTCCGCAGCCAATCCCTCGTGCAGTCCCGCACGGGCTGCAGCGGCCGGGTGGGTTACCGGCCGCCCCGCGGTTGCTGCGCTCGACCCCGTCGGGGGGCCGTCGGGTTGGACGTGTCGCGGCCCACTCGCAGTCCCGGCGGGTGCACCGACCAATTCCAGCTTCGGGACGACCGATGTGTGGCCGTGGGTTGCAGGCACCGCCGGGGGCGCGTACCAGGCGGCCTCGGTGCCGAGCGCGATCCGGCGCAGCCCGGCCCTGGCCTCCTCGCTGAGCCTGGCGTCGCGGGCCAGTTGATTGGCCGCCTTCCGCACTGTGACGTCCCGCCCGCCCGTGAAGCCATGGTCGATCGCCAGATCCTCAACTTCCGCCCAGGCGGCGGGTGCAGCTGCCGGCCCTCCGTGCTCGATGAGCGCCCATCTGCGTGCGGTCCGCCGCCGGCGCCACCACGAAGGGGCGGCGGTGGCCACGGCGAGCAACGCGGCGACGATCAAGGCGACCGTGTACCCGGAACGCCAACCACCCACCTCGGCGCTGCCGCTACCGACCAGAACGGTGCTGGTCGTGGTTCGAGTCTCGACCTGTGTTTCCGGTGCGCTCTCAGCGCTGTTCGAGGCGGAGGGCGTCAGCGCCGTGTCCTGCGGCGTCGGTGCACTGCTGGTCTCGTAGCCCTGCTGGCCGCCGATCGACTGGGTCAGCGGGGTCGGATCGAACCGCACCCAGCCGGCGTTGTCGAACTGCACCTCCACCCACGCGTGTGCGTTGTGGCTGGTGATCAGCGAGGACCCGTCGGCGATCGGCGCGCCTTGGGTGAAGCCGATCGCGACCCGCGCCGGGATGTCGATGCTGCGCAGCATGACAGCCATCGCCGCGGCGTACTGCTCGCAGTAGCCACGCTTGTTCAGCAGAAAATCGCTCAGCAGATTGCCGGTGTTGCCGACCGGCACCTGGAGCGAGTACGTGAACCCGAATTTCGGATCTGTGAAGTAGTCCTTGAGCAGCACGGCTCGATCGAACGGGGTCGTTCCGGCGGCGGTGATGGTTCGCGCCAACTGCACCGCCGAGTCCGGTATCCCGTCGGCCGTGAGCAGGATGTTGCTCGGGCTGACGGTGTCGGTGCGCAGCTGTTCGGGGCTGAGTTGACCGTACGAGACGGTCATCCGGTAGTCGTCGGGCCGCACTGGTGACTGCTGGAACACCGCGCCCAAGTCCCGGCTGTATCGATAACCCCCGGCGAGTCCGGTGATCGACGTGGTGCCCTGGAAGATCGGCAGGAATCTGTCGGCGAAATCCAGTACCTGTACACCGATCTCCGCCGTCTGGGCGGAGGCGTTCCGCGCCAGTGGCTCGATGGTGATCGGCGACTGCACGGGCTGGGAGTCGGCGGTGGGATCCAGCAGCGCGAATCCCCGGTTGGGATCCCAGCTCTCCAGAGCCATCACCCGTAGGTAGTCGGGCTGCGGCAGGCCGGTGATCTGCAGCAGGTCCCGAGGAGTGCCCTGCTGCAGGTCGCCGTGCAACTGCGCGAAGGGCGAGATGCCGACCGTGCCGCCGGCGTTAGCGCCGGAGTCGCGATTGATCCGCCCGGTCGTGCCGACGCCGGTCACCGCGTCCGCGGCGAACAGGCTGCCGGCAACGGCAACCGCCACCGCGAGCCCGCCCGCGATCAGAACGCCGAACGCGGCCCGACCGCCGACCCGTCGACCGGGGTGTCCCGCGATGGCCACCAACGCGGCGTAGCAGACTGCGGGTAGCGCGAATGTCCACCACGGCAGCAGCTGATCGGCGATCGACGCGGGCACCGAGTAGAGACAGAGTAGTGGCAGGGCGACCAAGGCGGGCGCGTCGACTTCGGATACGAAGAAGTCCACGACCAGCGCAAGGAGTCCGAGGGTGGTTGCGATCAGCAGCGCCAACTGCGGTGTCGAGGGCGCCGGGACGGTGCTCTGGATGATTTGGTCCCAGGCGGCGCTGAGGATCACCTGCACTTCGTGGAGGGTTCGGGTGCTGGGAATCAGTCCGCCGTAGCCCGTTGTCGTGAAGATGGCGGTGATGGTCAGCACGATCGCCGCCGCCTGGCCTACCACCGTGACCGGTGCCGGCAACCGCAACAACCGGCAACCGAGGCCCACCAGCCACACCAGACCCACGATCTGCACGGTCGGGCCGATCCAGGAATACCCGGAGACGATCGCCGTCAATGCGGACGCACCGGCCAACACCGATCCCGCTGCGAGGGCGCTGACCAGTGGCGACACCGGGCCGGCCGGTCCTGGCGGGCGTCGACCCGACGGCGGTGAACCCGCCGTCGTCGTGCCTGGCGGGGGATTTCGCGCCGCGGACTCGGAGGTGCGGTGGGTGTCGAGGGTCATCGACCGGCCACCGGTTCCGGCGCCTGTCGGGCCGCACTGGGCACCTGGAAGCCCACCCGGGGCGCGCACGCCTGCCGCCAAGCGGTGGCGAGATCGTCGCCTCGGTGCACGACCACCACCCGCCAACCGGCGGAGCTCAGCGCCGCGGCCGCCGCTGCCGATGACGAGCCGCCGTCCCAATCCGCAACGGACAGGACGAACGCGACCGCCACCGAGCCGCGCTTTCGGGCTGCCACCAGGGTGGCCGTCGTCGCGGAGTCCATCCGGCCCAACACCACGATCAGCAGGCCACCCGCTACCACCGTGGTCGGGTCGATCCGCGCATCGTCGTCCGGGTTGAGCAGGGCCAGCTCGGCCAGGACCTGGTCGGCGATGTCATGCCCGCCCGCGAGTTGGTCGCCGCGGTGCGACAGCAGTCGTAGGTGGTGGTCCTCGGCCAGCAGGTGCAAAGCCACCGACGCGACCAGGCTGGCGGCCAGCTCCAGGCTCGCGTCGACGCCCTCACCGCCGTGTCCGGCGCTGCGGTGATCGATGACCACGGTCGCCCCGCCGTGTGAAACCGGCTCGGTGAGCCGCACCATCAGGTCGTCGTAGCGCGCGGAGGCGCGCCAATGCACTGTTCGGATGTCGTCGCCGCGTTGGTAGGGCCGTACGCCCACATCCGGGTCGCCGCCGATGTTTCCCAGTACCGCCCGGCCGGACGCCGCGGAGCGCCAACCCCCGCTCGTCGGACTGCCGTGCAGCGGCACCACGGTGGGTACGACCAGCACCTCCGTGACCACGGGCAGGGTGCGGTTGTCCTCCCAGGTGCCGAACGGATCGCCCAGCCTGACCAGCGGGGGTCCGATCAGGAAGCGACCACGGCGCTGCGCCAGCATGGAATACGTCGCCGCGGCGCTGCGTCCCCGCCCGAGGGCCGGGATGAGGCAGTGCGCGCCTTGGGACAGCTCCGGGGTGCCGGCTTCCAAGAGCTCGATGGGCCGGGTTCGCGAACCGCCGTCGTTGGTGATGACCAATTGCACGTCGCCGCTCATGCCCGGACTGAGCCGGCTCGGCGACAGGTGATGGGTGGCGGTCAGACGGGGCCGACGAGTCGCGGTGACCGCCCACGCGGTCAACGGGAGGAGCGCGGCGAGCAGTCCGACTCTGAGCAGATCGCGCTCGTCCAAGATGACGCCGCAGACGCAGGCGGCTATGCCTCCCGCGAGCAGACAGCGACCTCGGGTGGTCAAGCCTCGATGGGTGGATCGGGCGGTGGTGAGACGGTTCAGGCGGTTACCGCGGTTGACTGGTGTTGTCACCTCTTAGCCGCCCGCGCCGCGCGGAACGCGGACCCCCGCCAACAACCCGCCGATGATCTCCAACTCGGAGCGGCGCGCGGCGCCCGCCTCGACGGTCAACAGAATCCGATGGGACAGCACCGGAACCGCCATCCGACCGATGTCGTCCGGAATCACGAATACGCGGTTGTCCAAGGCGGCGCTGGCCTTTGCGGCCCGGACCAGGTGCAGTGCGGCTCTGGGGGAGGCGCCCAGCCGAACCTCCGGGAGCGAGCGCGAGGCGGACACCAGGTCGACGATGTAGTGGCGCAGCTCGGGGGCGACGTGAACCCGGGACGTGGCCGCCGACAGGCGCCGCACGGTGGCGCGATCGGTCACCGCTGTCAGCGCGTCCAGCGGATCGGAATGGTCCTGGTCGTCGAGCATCGCCGCCTCCGAATTGCGGTCGGGGTAGCCGATCGCAGTCCGGATCAGGAACCGGTCGCGCTGCGCCTCGGGCAGCGGGTACGTCCCCTCCATCTCCACCGGATTCTGGGTGGCCATCACCAGGAACGGCGGTTCGAGTGGGTAGGTGACGCCGTCGACACTGACCTGCTGCTCCTCCATCGCCTCCAGCAGTGCGGACTGCGTCTTCGGCGAGGCTCGGTTGATCTCATCGGCCACCAGGATGTTGGCGAACACCGGGCCGGGGCGGAACTCGAACTGTCCGGAGTTGCGGTCGTACACCGACACCCCCGTGACGTCGCTCGGCATCAGGTCGGGCGTGAACTGCAACCGGTTCACCGACGCGTCCACCGTCCGGGCCAACGCCTTCGCGAGCCGCGTCTTGCCGACACCCGGCACGTCTTCGATCAGTAGGTGCCCGCCGGTCAGCAGCGCTATCACCGCGAGTCGGACGACCTCGGGCTTGCCGAGCAGAACCCGGTTCACCGCGCCGGCGATCGCGCCCCCGATCGCCGCCACGTCCGACACTTCGAGCTCAGGCTGGTGAGAGGGCTCCGACCGACCGACCGGGGATGAGCTCAATTGGGCGCCGGTCAGGTGCGCACCACCGTTCTCCGCGCGCGTGCGGTGTACCGGCGGAGCCGAGTCGTGGGTCACAAAGCCTCCTGGGGCCGCCTCACCGCGCATCCGAGGCAAAGGGGTTCCAGGCCAGTCTGCCAAAAAGCCGGGCCGGTGGTCGCCCCCAATCTGCGGGGCAGGGCGTTCTACTCCCCGAGGTCGATCGCGACCGACTCCGTAGTCGCGGGTGGCGACCGGCGGCGGCGCCCACAGGCCTGCGGCGCGCGCCGATTTCGGGCGCGGGAGGGTGGCGTGAGGGCGTCGGTGGGGTAAAGTGTCAGAAATTGGGGCGTGGTGGTGGAGCTGCCCTAGATGTGGTCGGAGGGGGGTGCCGGGTGGCCTCAACCGCCTTCTTCGGTACCTACGCCCCGCGGATGGACGACAAGGGTCGGGTGACCCTTCCGGCCAAATACCGCGAGCACCTGGCGGCCGGAGTGATGTTGACGCGAGGTCAGGACCATGCGATCTACCTTTTCACCAAGGAGGACTTCGACGCGTTCGCCCAGCCGGCCTACAACGCAGATGTCACCAATCGTGAGCAATTGGGATTCCAGCGATACCTGTTCGCGAACAGCGAGGAACAACGGCCGGACGCCCAGGGGCGGATCACGATGTCGGCGCGGATGCGCGACTACGCCGGCATCGACAAGGACGTCGTGATCAACGGCTCGGGCTCGCGGATGGAGATTTGGGCCGCAGACGCCTGGGAACGGTACGAAGCCGAGCAGGAGACCGCGTACGCGGCGCCCGAGCGCGGCCTGTTCGGATCCGGCTGATCGCGGATGAGCCGGATCAGCAGCACCAGCACTTGCAATGCGGTCCATGGCACTCGTGCCGGTGGGCCGGCAGCACGGAAGGCCACGCAGTCCGGCCTCCACCCGATGTCCGTCCTGCGACGACTTCCCCCGTCGCAGGCCGAATGGCCCTGGAGCGACTTCCCCCGCGCCAGGTTCAACCCTCGGGTGGGGACCAGTCCGCGTGGCCCGGTGGGCCCCGAGGCGGGAACTAGCACGGCCGCCGACGCGCACCCGGTCCGCCTGGTGTCGGCGGGACGTCCGACCTACGACGAGAGGTTCCGGCAGCCGATGGCGGACGAGCACGTGCCGGTGTTGGCCGATCGTGTGGCCACCCTGCTGGATCCTGCAATAGCCGAACCCGGAGCGGTGCTGATCGACGCCACACTCGGCCTCGGTGGGCACACCCTGCTGATGCTCAGGCGACACCCCGAACTCCAGGTCATCGGTATCGACCGTGACCCCGAGGCCCTGCGGCTGGCCACCGGCCGAATCACCGACGCCGGATTGGCCGACCGGTTCGTCGCTGCGCACGCGGTGTACGACGAGGTCCCCGGTGTGCTCGCCGACCTCGGACGGACGTCGGCAGACGGTGTGCTCTTCGACCTCGGGGTCTCGTCGATGCAGCTGGACCGCCAGGAACGAGGCTTCGCGTACGCGGTCGACGCGCCGTTGGACATGCGAATGGACCCCACCCGTGGGCCGACCGCGGCCGACGTGGTGAACACCTACCTGCCCGGCGATCTGGTGCGCATCCTGCGTGAGTACGGCGAGGAGAAGTTCGCCACCCGCATCGTCGAGGGCATCGTGCGGCGCCGGTCGAACCGTCCATGGACCACGAGTGCAGATCTGGTGGAACTGATTCGCACCGCGATCCCCGCAGCCGCCCGCAGGACCGGCGGTCACCCGGCGAAGCGCACGTTTCAGGCGCTGCGCATCGAGGTGAACGACGAGTTGGGCGCGCTGCGCAGGGCGGTGCCCGCCGCGGCAGACGTGCTGCGTTCCGGCGGCCGCATCGTAGTCCTGGCCTATCAGAGTCTCGAAGATCGCATCGTCAAACGGTCCCTACAGCCGCGAACTCTGTCGACGACTCCGCTCGACCTGCCGGTGGACCTGCCGGGCGGCGCGCCGGAGTTCCGATGGGTGGTTCGCGGGGCGGAGGCGCCGAGCTCAGCAGAGATAGCGGCGAACCCGCGGGCGGCATCTGCCCGACTGCGGGCCGTGGAACGCATCCGGGAGGTTTCGTGACCATCACCTCGCGCCAGACGCGCCCGACGCGACGGACGTCCGGCCGGTCCGCCGCAGCCGAGTCGGCAGGTGCTGTCGGCAGCGTCGCAGCAACACCGGGGGGCCGCCCGCACGCGGGCAGCGGCGCAGACCGGGTCGAGCTGACCGCGGCGGAGCGGGCCCGGCAGCGCCGTGCCCGCCGCGAAGCCCGAATGAGCAGCGCGTTGAACGTCAGTCGACCCGCGGTTTCTGCAGACGAGGCTGGGAGTCCGGCCAGGACGGAACTCGCGGACGGTCAGCGCCAATCCGGGACGAATCCATCGGCGAGTACGTCCTGGGCGAGTTCCGCCTGGGCGGGCACCTCCTGGGCGCGGCGGGCAGAGCCGCTGTTGAACGGGGGCCGCATCGCGGCGCGCCAGGTGCCGTTCGTCGCCGTGTTGTTGGCGGTGCTGGGCGCGGGTCTCGCCGGCGTTCTGTGGCTCAACACCCTGACCGACGAGGCGGGCATCAAGACCAGTGCGGCCAAGGTGGCCGCCAATGCAGCCCAGCTGCAGATCGGTGAGATGGAGAGTCTGCGGGCCGAGCGCGAGGCCACTCCCGCGCTGGCCGCGGCGGCGCGGCGACTCGGTCTGGTCCCCGCCGGCGATGCCGCGATCCTGATGGTGCCCACGGACGGCGGCGCACCCACAGTCGTCGGCACGCCCACCCCGGTCGTCGATCAGGCGGCGGTGGCGGCGGCCGCTGCCGCAGCGGCGGCGCAAGCTGCGGCGGTTCAGGCGGCGGCTCAGGCGGCGGCTCAGGCGGCGGCGGCTCAAACAGCGGCAGCTCAAGACGCGGCCGCAGCCACCGCGGCAACCCCTGCGGCCGCGAACGCCGCCGCCCCGGCGGCGGCCCCGGCAGGCCCGGCCGCCCCGGCGGACCCGGCCGCCCCGGCGGCCGCCCCGGCAGCCGCAGCTCCCCCCGCGGCCGCCCCGGCAGGAGCAAATCCTGATGCAGCACCTCCGGCTGTGGCAAACCCCGGAGCGGCAGGATGAAGCAGCCCGAACACCCTGATCACCCTCGCGCTGGTGCCCGGCGCGACCCCGCCGATGAGCGACGCCATCTCGGCGGCGACCCGGGGCGACCGCGGGGCGACCGGCGCGAGCAACGTGGTCCGCTCCGCCGTCCGGATCACCGACCCGAGCATCCAGCCGCACAGCGCGCGGCCGCCAGGGCTGCCACTGCACTCCTCGAATCGCGGTCTGCACGCCCAAGCCCGCAGGCTCAGATAGCTCCCCAAGCTCAAGGTGGCGCGCCCCGCCCCGGGACAGGCAACGGCGGCCGCCCCGGCGATGCCGCACCCACGGTTCGACTCGGCGCACCACGACCGACGTCCTCGACGCGACGGCCTGCGCAGCCCGGTCGTTCGGGCTCGGCGCCGGGCGCGGGTTCGCGGCCGCCGACCGCGCCGACTACGCAGACCGCGTCATTGCGAGGCCGACGCCGGCGCCCGACCAGGTTGGCGCCGGGCCGGCCCAACGCCCGGATCAGGGTGGTGCTGTTCACCATGCTGCTGATGTTGGTGGCGGCGACGGTCAGACTCACCTTCATTCAAGGCTGGGACGCGACCAGTTACGCCGATAAGAGCGCCAATCAGCGATTGCGTGACAACAAGCCGATCCCGGCCCAACGAGGGGCGATCAACGACCGCACCGGCACGGCCGTCGCCTTCTCGGTCGAGGGCCGCAAGATCGGCGCGCGGCCGAACCTGCTGAAAGGCGACGTCCAGCGCCAGCAGATCATCGACGTGCTGGTGGCGGAGCTGGGCGACAGAGTCAGCGCGACGACTCTGCGCGAGCAGCTCACGTCGGTCGAAAAGTTCGTTTATCTGGTCAGCAATCTGATGCCCGCCGAAGCCGACGCCGTCATGGCGAAGATCACGAAGATCATCGGCAAGGACAATCTCGATGCGGTGGTCGCCGACTCCCAGCCGGTCCGGGTGTACCCAGACGGTGGTCTCTCCGCTTCCGTCGTCGGTCAGACGTCCGAGTGGGCCGGGGCCGGCACGATGGGCATCGAGTCGCGATTCAACTCGCTGCTGGCCGGGGTGGCCGGCGTTCGCACGTACGACGTCTATGGGGGCGGCATCATCCCCGGCACCGTGCGCAACGAGAAACCGGTCCAGAACGGCTCGGACCTGACACTGACCCTGGATTCCGACCTGCAGTTCAGCGTGACCCAGATGGTCCAGCAGTATGTCGACCAGGTGGGCGCCAAACGCGGCATGGCCCTCGTCGAGGACGTCGCGACAGGCCAGATCTACGCGATCAGCACCTACCAGCGTGGCGGAGCGGAACGCCTGGCGAACATCGCGGTGTCCGCCCCGTTCGAACCGGGGTCGGTGAACAAGGTGGTCACATTCGCCGCTGCCCTCGAGTCCGGGTTGATCACGCCCGACAGCACATTCCAGGTGGCCGACTCGGTGCAGATGGGCGGCCGCACGATTCACGACGCCTGGCGTCATCCGACCGTCGAGATGACCGCGACGGGCATCCTGGCGAAGTCGTCCAACGTCGGCACGCTGCAGATCGCCCAGAAACTGGGTGCGGACGCGTTCGCGGCCGAACTCAAGCGATTCGGGCTCGGCAGTCCGACCGGCATCGAACTCGCCGGGGAGTCGAGCGGCAGCGTGCCCGCGCAGGATCTCTGGTCGGCGACGACGTTCGCCAACCTGCCCATCGGCCAGGGGCTGTCGATGACGCTCGTTCAACTGGCCTCCATGTATCAGGCCATCGGCAACGGTGGGGTGCGGCTGCCGCCGACGCTGGTGATGGGGACCTCCACCGACGGTACGTACACCGCGAGTCCGGCCGGGACCGGTACCGAGGTGATGAGCCGCGCCACCGCCGACACGCTCCGCGACATGCTCCGCGCCACCACTCAGGACGGCGACATCGCGCATCGGGGAACCGCGTCGAAGGCCGCGATCACCGGCTACCAGGTCGCGGGAAAGACCGGCACCGCCCAGCAGGTGGATCCGGTCACGAAGAGCTATTCCTCCAGCCTCTACACCTCGACTTTCGCCGGACTGGTTCCGGCGGACAACCCGCGGTTCGTGATCGCGATCATGTTGGACGCCCCGCAGAACGGGAAGAACGCGGTGCCGTTGTTCCACGACATCGCGGCCTACGCGATGCGCGCGTTCGATGTACCTCCGTCGCCGCAGGCCGCACCGATCTATGACCTCTACCTGAACTACCGGGGATGACCGCGGTGCCGACGGCCCGCGACGCCGGCCGGATGGGCGATCCTTCGCCGCTTTTCGGCCGGTGCTCGCACAGGTAGATTTCACCGGTGCCGACCAGCCCCGTTCCGCGTCCCGCCCGACCGGCAGTGCAATCGCTGGGCAGGCTGATGCAGCTGATCGGCGCCGAGCTGCTGGTGCCGACCGACGGTCGCACCGCCGCCCTGGACGTGCTGATCAGCGGCGTGTGTCTGCGCTCGGCGGAGGTTCAACCCGGTGATCTGTTCGCGGCCGTGGCCGGGGAACGTTCGCACGGGGCACGTGCCATCGGGGCTGCACTCGAGGCGGGCGCGGTGGCGGTTGTCACCGACCGGGCCGGGGCCGACATCGCCGCCGAGCTGAGACTCGACGTGGCGTTGCTGGTGGTCGACAAGCCCGCGGGAGATTCTGGGGGAGTTGGCTGCTGAGGTGTACGGCAGGCCGAGCGACCAGCTGGTCATCATCGGGATCACCGGCACATCCGGGAAGACGACCACCGGCTATCTGCGTGGAGGCCGGTCTGATCGGTTGCGGCCTGCGTACCGGGGTGATCGGCACCGTCGAGACCCGCATCGGGTCGGAGGTGCTGCCCAGCGCGTTCACCACACCCGAGGCGCCCGACTTGCAGGCGTTGTTGGCGGTGATGGTGGAGCAGGGCGTCCACGCCGTTGCGATGGAGGTGTCGTCGCATGCGCTGGCCATGCATCGGGTCGCCGGCCACCCGGTTCGCGGTAGGCGGATTCACCAACCTGTCGCAAGACCACCTCGATTTCCACCCCGACATCGAGAACTACTTCGAGGCCAAGGCCATGCTCTTCGATGGACGGGCCGGCCGTCGGCGTGGTGGACATCGACGGCGAGTAGGGCCGCCGGCTGGCGCAGCGTCACCCGGATGCGGTGACGGTGTCCGGCATTCGGCCGCGCCCGCGCGGACTGGTCGGTGCCGACTCGCCGCCGACACGGCCGGCGTGCCGAACTTCCGGTGGGGCGGGTCAGCGCTTCCTGCTGCGCCGGCCGTCGGGCGACCTGCTGCGGTGGACCTGTCGTCTGCCGGGGCGTTCAACGTCGCCAACGCGGTGATGGCGCTGGCCTGCGTCGACGCCCTCGGCCGCGACGTGGGAGAGGCCGCCGCCGCGCTGCGCGCGTCGTGGTGCCCGGCCGGATGCAGAGCGGGTCGACGCCGGCCAGGACTTCCTGGTGGTGGTCGACTACGCCCACAAGCCGGCGGCGCTGACCGCCGTGCTGGCCAACATCGCCGCGGACACCGCCGGCCGGCTGATCGTCGTCATCGGCGCCGGCGGTGACCGGGATGCGGGCAAGCGTCCGGTGATGGGCCAGGTGGCCGCCGAGCTGGCCGACCTGGTTCTCGTCACCGACGACAACCCGCGCTCGGAGAGCCCGGCCGCGATCCGGGCGGCGGTGCTGCCGGTGCCAACGGGAGCCCGACCGGAGCCGGCCGGGAACTGCGCTGGTCCGCGAGATCGGCGACCGCCACGAGGCGATCCGGGCCGCCGTCGCGCAGCCGCGACGCCGGCGGACGCGGTGGTGATCGCGGGCAAGGGACACGAGCAGGGCCAGGACGTCGGCGATGTGGTGCATCCGCTTCTCCGACGGGAGGAGTTGACCGCGGCGCTACGCGAACTCACCGGCCCGGCCCGCCCGGAGGTGTCGGCATCCGGTGTCGAGGCCCTGACGCGGAGGCGCATGCGTGCAGAGCAACGGTTCCGTGGTCGTCGCCGTGGCGGGCGGCGTACTGCTGACGCCCGACCCGCAGCTCGCCGCAGCGATGATCGGCGCTTCCGGTCCGCGACGGGGTCCGGTGGACCCTTCGATCCGGCCGCGGCAATTGTGGACTCGGTCGAGTTCGACAGCCGACGGTGCGGCCCGGCACGCTCTTCGTGGCGCTGCAGTCGGCGACCGGGTCGACGGGCACGACTTCGCGGCGGCGGCCGCCAGCCGCGGGTGCCGTCGCCATCCTCGGCCTCGCGCCGGTGGCGGCGCCGTCCCGGTGATGGAGGTGGCCGATGCCGCTGCCGCGCTCGCCGCACTGTCCATGCTGGCCCGGCACGCGCTGTCGAGGCGGCCCGCGCAGGAGGTCTGACGGTCGTCGGGTATCACCGGTTCCGGCGGAAAGACCTCCACCAAGGACCTGGTCGCCGCCGTCGCAAGCCGGCTTCGGCGGGGGAGACGGTCGCCCCACCGGAGTCGTTCAACAACGAGCTGGGGCACCCGTACACGGTTCTGCGGGCAATCGAGGACACCCGGCACCTCGTGCTCGAGCTGTCGGCGCGCGGTGTGGGCCACATCCGCTACCTGGCGCAGATCGCACCGCCGCGGATCGGCGTCGTGCTCAATGTCGGCACCGCGCACCTGGGCGAGTTCGGATCGGTGGACGGCATCGCACAGGCCAAGGGCGAGCTGGTCGAGGCATTGCCGGCCGGGGTGGACGGCGGCGTCGCCATCCTCAACAGTGACGACCCACGGGTGGCCGCGATGCGCTCGCGGACTCGAGCCCGCGTGGTCACCGTACGGCACCAGCGCCGACGCGGACATCCGGGCGTCGGACATCGAGGAGGACGAGCGCTGCCCGGGCGGGCTTCCTGTTGACCACCTCGGAGGGGGCGGCGCGCGTGCAGCTGGCCGTCTCGGGCCGGCACCAGGTGTCGAACGCGCTGGCTGCGGCCGCGGTGGGGATCGAACTCGAGTTGCCGGTCGAACGGATCGCGGAGGTGCTCGGTGGGGCCACGGCCGCGTCCAAGTGGCGGATGGAGGTCACCGACCGCCGAGACGGCGTGACCGTCATCAATGACGCCTATAACGCCAATCCGGATTCGATGAAAGCGGCCCTGCGAGCCCTGGTCACCATCGGTCGCGGTCGTCGCACCTGGGCTGTGCTGGGCGAGATGGCCGAGTTGGGCGAGGCGACCCGTGCGGCGCACGACGAGATCGGGCGGCTGGTGGTCCGATTGAATGTCGATCAGCTGATCGCCGTGGGACCGGCGGTGCGCGCCCTCCATCTGGGTGCGCATCTGGAAGGGTCGTGGGGTGGTGAATCGGAGCATGTCCAGGACTTCGGCGAGGCGCTGGACATTCTGCGCCGCGAGCTCGAGCCCGGTGACGTGGTGTTGGTGAAGGCCTCTCGATCGGTCGGCCTGGAACGGCTGGCACACGCGTTGCTCGCGGACGTGAACGCCACGCCAGGGGAGGATGCCGGCTCGTGAAGAGCATCCTGATAGCCGCCATCGTCGGCCTCGCGGTCGCGATTCTGTTGACCCCTTACTTGATCAAGGTGTTCTCCCGTCAGGGATTCGGTCAGGAGATCCGCGAGGACGGGCCGCAGACCCATCAGAAGAAGCGGGGCACGCCGACCATGGGCGGCGCCGCAATCCTGATCGCGATGTGGGTCGGATACCTGGTGTCGAAGCTGGTCGACGTCGGCGGTGACGGGCCCACCGCCTCCGGCCTGCTGTTGCTGTATTTGACCACCGGTATGGGCATGGTGGGTTTTCTCGACGACTTCGTGAAGATCCGACAGCAGCGCAATCTCGGCCTGAACAAGCGGATGAAATTCCTCGGACAGACGTTCGTCGCGGTGTCCTTCGGTGTCCTCGTCTTCCAGTTTCCCGGCGTCAACGGCATCACGCCCGCCTCGACCCACCTTTCGTACACCCGAGACCTGCCGTGGTTGAGCTTCGGCATCATCGGCGGTGTCGTGCTCGTGGTGTTGCTGATCGCCGCCTGGTCGAACGCGGTCAATTTCACCGACGGTCTGGACGGCCTGGCCGCCGGTTCGGCGGTGATGGTGCTGGGCAGCTACGTGGCGATCTGCTTCTATCAGTTCCGCAACGCCTGCGGTGAGCAGCTCAGCTTCGCCGCCGCGCAGGGGTGCTACACCGTCCGGGATCCGCTGGACATCGCCGTGGTGGCCGCGGCTGCGGTCGGCGGTTGCATCGGATTCCTCTGGTGGAATGCGCACCCGGCTCGGATCATGATGGGCGACACCGGGTCCCTGGCCATCGGTGGTCTGATCGCCGGTTTGTCGGTGTTGACCCGTACCGAGATGCTGCTGGTGGTGATCGCCGCGCTGTTCGTGGTCGAGATGATCTCGGTGGTGATCCAGATCGCGGTCTTCAAGGTGCGCCGGGTCCGGGTGTTCCGGATGGCTCCGTTCCATCATCACTTCGAGATCTCAGGCTGGGCCGAGACCACCGTGATGGTGCGGTTCTGGCTACTCGCCGCGATGTCCGCCGCGCTCGGGGTGGGCCTGTTCTACGCCGATTGGCTGGCTCTGACCGGTGGCTGAGCACCGGGCGCCCGACCCGTCCGATGATCCGGCGGCGCAATCGCCGCGGCGGGCGTCCGGCGGGTGGAAGGAACTCTTGGCCTCCCCCCGCAGCCTGATCGGCAGGGTGGTCGTCGTGGCCGGCGCGGGTACGACGGGCTTGTCGGTCGCCCGTTACCTGGTCGGGAACGGCGCCCAGGTGATCGTGGCCGACGACCGCGCCGCCGCGGCCGGTTCCGGCGGTTGGGCGGTCCCGGTGGAAGTGGTCGCCGGCCTGACCGAGCCGCCGCCGGGAACAGACCTGATCGTCACGTCGCCGGGTTGGCGACCGGACAGTCCGCTTTTCGTCGCCGCGGCCGACCGCGGCGTGCCGGTCATCGGCGACATCGAGCTCGCCTGGTGGGCAGACTCGACCGGCGCCCGCTCCGGTGCGGCCGACGACCAGGCGGTGAGTGTCGCCGCAGGGCTCGACCGGAGCCGGTTGATCAGCGGTGCAGCCGTCGATCGACCCACCAGGCCCTGGCTGGCGGTCACCGGCACCAACGGCAAGACCACCACGATCGGCATGGTCGAGTCGATTCTGCTGGCCGCCGGGCGGCGCGCAGTCGCTTCCGGGAATGTCGGCCTCGGCGTGTTGGACGTCGTCACCGCCGAGCCGCCGCACGACGTCATCGCGGTCGAGCTGTCCAGCTTTCAACTGCACTACGCGCCCTCGGTGCGACCCGCTGCCGGTGCCGTGTTGAACGTGGCCGAGGATCATCTCGACTGGCACGGCTCGATGGCCGCGTACGCCGCAGCCAAGGCCCGGGTGCTGACCGGCCAGGTGGCGGTGGCCGTCATCGACGACGCACCCGCTGCCGCTCTGCTCGCCCGCTCAACCGCCGAGGTCGTGGTGGGGGTGACCGCGGGCGACCCCGGCCCGGGTCAGCTGGGGGTGCGAGCGGGCTGGCTGTTCGACGACGCGTTCGCCGCGGGACAGCTGTTGGAGGCGTCCGAGGTGCGCCCGCCCGGCGCCCACAACGTCACGAACGCGCTGGTGGCTGCTGCGCTGTGCCTGTCGATCGGGCTGACCGGAGCGGACGTCGCGGCCGGCCTGCGGACGTTCGTCCCCGGTGGTCATCGCAACACCCCGGTGGCCGAAGCCGCCGGCGTCCGCTTCATCGACGACTCCAAGGCGACCAACCCCCACGCTGCGTATGCGTCCCTGTGCGACTACCCGCAGGTGGTCTGGGTGGCAGGCGGGCAACTCAAAGGGGTCTCGGTGGACCAGCTGGTCGAGTCGGTCGCGCCCCGGCTACGTGGTGCCGTCGTGATCGGGGTCGATCGCGAATCGTTCGCGGCGGCGCTTCGGCGACACGCGCCCGAGGTCCCCGTCTTGGTCGTGGCAGACACCGACGATGGAGTGATGACCAGGGTGGTGACGGCTGCGGCCGCAATGGCGACGACCGGCGACGTGGTGCTCCTGGCCCCGGCGGCGGCGTCGTTGGACATGTTCAGCTCGTACGCCGCCCGCGGCGACGCATTCACCGACGCGGCCCGCGCGCTGCCCGGCGCCCGACCGCTGAGCGTTGAGCCGTCGCCGGTCGACGGAGACGACGGGTGAGCGCACCGACCACGACCCCACCCACTGGTCCGGGAGGGGCCACCCGGCGGCCCGCCAAGTCCCGATTCGGCGCCGTGCGAGGGTTCGGGCGCGTCCGCGAATTCGCCGACGACTTCCGCCGGCGCACCAAGGACTGGCTCGACCGGCCGATGACGTCATTCCACCTGATCGTGGCGGTGTTCTTCCTGCTGCTGGGCTTCGGGTTACTGATGGTGCTGTCCGCGTCGGCGGTGGTCGCATACCGCAAGGACGGATCCTCGTTCGGCACTTTCAAGAAGCAGTTGATGTTCGCCGCCATCGGCATGGTCGCCTTCTATGCGGCGATGCGGGTGAAGCTGAACTGGCTCAAGGCGATCTCCACCAGCGGGATGCTCCTATCACTCGGGCTGCTGGTCGTCGTCCTCGGAATGTCTCCGATCAACGGTGCGAAAAGCTGGATCTCAGTGGGACCGATCGGTTTCCAACCCAGCGAGCTGGCCAAATTCGCCCTGGTGGTCTGGGGCGCCTACGTGCTGGCCTCCCGGCACGGCAGCCTGGGGTCCTGGCGGGAGCTGCTGATCCCGGTGCTGCCGGTGGCCTGCCTGATGGGCGGGCTGATCATGCTCGAACCGGACCTGGGCACCACTGCGGCGCTGATGGTCATCGTGTTCGCGTTGTTCTTCTTCGCGGGCGCCTCTTGGAAGCTGTTCGCGCTGATCGCCGTTGTCGGCGTCGGCGGGGTCGTCTACCTCGCCTTGAGCGCGACCTACCGGTATGCCCGGGTGGTGTCGTTCCTGCATCCCGAGGACAACGCGGAGGGCTCCGGTTTGCAGCTTCTGCAGGGTCTTTACGGGATGGCCAACGGCGGCTGGTTCGGGGTGGGTCTGGGCAAGTCCACCGCGAAGTGGTCGTACCTCCCGCACGCCGAGTCGGACTTCATCTTCGCCATCGTCGGCGAAGAATTGGGCTTCGTCGGCGCGGCACTGTTGATCGGCCTCTATCTGACGCTCGCGTTCGTCGGGCTGCGGATCGCGCGCCGGAATGTGGAGCCCTTCGTCAAGTTGGTCGCGGCCACCTCGACCGCCTGGTTGGTCGGCCAGGCGTCGATCAACATCTTCTACGTCGTCGGGTTGCTCCCGGTGACCGGTTTGACGCTGCCGATGATCTCCGCCGGCGGTACCTCCCTGGTGGTGACCATGACCATCTTCGGCCTGCTCGCCAACTTCGCCCGGCGAGAACCCCAGGCACTCGCGGTGCTGCAGGACGCCGGTCCCGGCCGAATCTCGCGCTTCTTCGGCATCGGTGTGCCCGGCATGGGCCCCGAAGTGGGTAGACGGGCTGCTCGTCGAGCGGCCCGGGCGCAGGATCGGGCGGCGGCCCGAGCCGCCGCCGAGGAGGCGGCGGTACAGGCCGCGCACCGACGGCGAGCAGTCGCCCCGGACCGCGACCGCCCGCAGGCGCCGAGCAACGGGCCCGCGGCCCGTCGAACTGTCAGCCCGGCTGCGATGCACCCGCGCGAGCCGCGACCGGGTGCCGCCGCGTCGGCGCCCCGCCGTCACCCCGCCCGGCCGGCAGCTGCCGGCCCGACCACCCGGTCGGCTGCGGCCACCTCGCGGACCGCGCCCTCGGGCGGATCCGGTGGGCTGCTCGGATGGCTCGGATTCGGCGTCTCGCGTCGCCGGTCGGCCCCAGAATCTCCCAGCCGCGACAGCCGCGACAGCCGCGACAGCCGCGCCCCCCGCCCCGACGCCGCGGCCCGCCGCCCGCCCCACGATCGTGGCAGCCGGCCGACCCGAGGTGGTCGATGACGCGGCCGGTCTCCGTTCTGATCGCCGGCGGCGGCACGGCCGGCCACATCGAACCCGCGCTGAACACCGCTGACGCCCTACGGCGACTCGATCCCGAGGTTCGGATCACCGCTTTGGGCACGTCGCGCGGCCTGGAGACCACGCTGGTGCCTGCCCGCGGGTATGAACTCGCCCTGATTCCAGCGGTCCCGCTGCCGCGCAAGCCCTCGACAGACCTGATCAAGTTGCCGTGGCGGCTGATCTCGGCGGTAGCCGGCACCAAGCGAATCATGAGGGACGCCCGGGTCGACGTGGTGGTCGGATTCGGCGGCTATGTCTGCCTGCCCGCATACCTGGCCGCCCGCATCGGTCGCGGCAGGCGGCCCGTCGTGGTGCATGAGGCGAATGCGCGAGCCGGGTTGGCGAACAAGGTCGGCGCCAGGTTCGCGGCGGGCGTGGTCTCCGCAGTCCCGGGCTCCGGTCTGCCACACGCCGAAGTCATCGGCATCCCGGTCAGGGAATCGCTGCAGCAGTTGGACCGTGCTGGGCTCCGGGCGGAGGCGCGAGCGTTCTTCGGGCTGGATCCGGCTGCGCCGACCCTGCTGGTGTACGGCGGCTCGCAGGGCGCGCAACGGATCAACCAGGCCGTCGCCGCCGCGGCCCCCGCCCTCGCGGCGGCCGGAATCGGCGTCCTGCACGCGCACGGCCGGAAGAACACGGTGGACTTGCCGACACCACCACCCGACGCCCCGGCCTATGTCGCGGTGCCGTACCTGGACCGGATGGACCTCGCGTACGCCGCCGCCGATCTGGTGATCGGCCGGTCCGGCGCGATGACGGTTGCAGAGCTCGGCGCCGTCGGTCTTCCCGCGGTGTACGTGCCGCTCCCGCACGGCAACGGTGAACAACGGCTCAACGCAGCCGCGCAGGTTGCCGCAGGTTCGGCCATCATCATCGATGACGGCGACTTCACCGCAGCGTCGGTGCGGGACCGGGTCATCCCGTTGCTCATCGACCCGACCCGCCGCGCTGCGATGCTGGCCGCCGCCGTGGGTGGCAGCGCCGGCAACGCCGGCGAGACGTTGGCTCGGCTCGTCTACGGCATCGCCGTCGACGATCGGGCCCGGCACGCGAGGACAACCCGATGACGAATCGCGCAGACGCGGTGGACTTCACACTGGACCGCACTCATCTGGTCGGGGTGGGTGGCGCCGGGATGAGCGCGATCGCTCGCATCCTGCTGGACCGCGGGCTGCCGGTGTCCGGTTCGGACGCCAAGGGCTCGCACGTGGTCACCGGGTTGAGCGCGCGCGGAGTCCGCACGGCGATCGGTCAGCGCGCGGAGAACCTCGATCTGCTCGACGGGGGCCCGACCGCGGTGGTCATCTCGACCGCCATTCACCCGGACAACCCGGAGTTGGCTGCCGCCCGGGAGCGCGGCATCCCGGTCGTCCGGCGGGCGTGGGCGTTGGCCGCGCTGATGGTCGGCTACCGCAGCGTCTGCGTAGCCGGCACCCACGGCAAGACCTCGACCACCTCGATGTTGACGGTCGCACTGCAACACGCGGGGATCGATCCGTCGTTCGCCATCGGGGGTGAACTCAACGAGTCCGGTACCGGTGCTCACCAGGGGACCGGTGATGTGTTCATCGCCGAGGCGGACGAGAGCGACGGGTCATTCCTGGCCTACCAACCCCACGGCGCGATCATCACCAACCTGGAGCCCGACCACCTGGACCACCACGGGAGCGCCGACGCCTACGCCGACGTCTTCGACCTGTTCGTGCAGCGCATCCAACCGGCCGGATTCCTGGTGGCCTGCTCCGACGATCCGGGCGTGCGGAAGATGTTGGGGTCGATGGGCCGCGGTGCACCCCGGGTGATCCGCTACGGCACCGACTCGGCCGCCGACGTCGTGCTGTCGGAGGTGGAGACCCGCGGACACGGCACCTCCTCGGTCGTGACGATGGCCGACGGCCGTCGGGTGCGACTCACCGTCGACACCCCGGGCACCCACATGGCGCTGAACGCGACCGCCGCGTTGGCCGCCGGTGTCGAACTCGGCATCGACGCAGATCAGGTCGCGGCCGGCCTGGCCCGATACACCGGTGTGCGGCGACGGTTCGAATACAAGGGACGCGCCGCGGGCGTGGTGGTCTACGACGACTACGCCCACCATCCGACCGAGGTGGCCGCCCAGTTGGCGGCGGCCCGCACGCTGGTCGGCTCCGGGCGGTTGATCGTGGTGTTCCAACCGCACCTCTACTCACGGACCCAGACCTTTGCGGCCGAGTTCGGTCGTGCGCTGGCCGCCGCCGACCTGGTGGTGCAGATGGACGTCTACGGGGCCAGGGAGCGGCCGCGCGCGGGGGTGTCCGGTCGACTGATCGCCGACGCCGTCCCGACCGGCACCGCCGAGGTGGTGTATCAGCCGAGCTACGGCGAGACCGCTGCGACCGTCGCGGACCTCGTGCGGCCCGGCGACCTGGTGATCACGATGGGCGCGGGCGACGTCACGATGCTCGGTCCCGAGCTGCTCGCGTTGCTGGAGTCCCGTTGACCGACACCATTCCGCAGGAGTCGAGGCTGCCCCCGGCGACTGATTCGGCCGGTGGGGCCCGCCGTCCGTTGACTCGCCAGGAACGGGCCGCCCTGCAGGTCCGGCAGTACCGCCGGCGCCGACTGATCGGCTGGATCGCGCTGGTGGCAATCATCGTGATCGGTGGCGGCGGCGGCTATCTGCTGTGGGGAACCTCGGTCCTCGGGCTGCGTACGGTGACCGTGTCCGGGTCGACGGGGGACCTGGAGCCGGCCCTGGCCGACGCGGTTCGGGCCGCGATGCCGGCTCCGGACGGCACACCGCTGATCCGGATCGACGTCGATCAGATCGAAGCCCGGGTGGACGCCATCCCGGGCGTGGCCGTCTCGACGGTCAGCCGTAAATGGCCTGGAACCCTGCGGGTGGTGGTGACTCCGCGGCAGCCGGCGGCGCTCGTGGCGGCGAACTCCAAGCTGTACCTCATCGACTCGGCGGGCGTGCCCTATGTGACCGTGTCCGAGAAACCGGCCGGGCTGATCAGCCTGCGACTCGCTACACCCGGTCCCGGCGACCCGGCCACCCTGGCGGGGTTAGCCGTGATCGCCGCCATTCCGGCCGATCTGACGGCGCAGGTCGAGTCGGTCACCGCGCGCAGTGCCTACGACGTGAGCCTTGCGCTGATCGACGGACGCACGGTGGCCTGGGGTTCCGCCGCCGACAGCGCCCGCAAGGCGCAGATTCTCCCCGTGGTGTTGACCTTGCAGGGGACCGAGTTCGACATCTCCGACGCGGAGATCGTCACCGTTCGCTGAAGCACGCAGGCGGATCACGCGCGCCGAACCCTGCCGCGAATCCCGACCCGACGAGTTCCGACGCGACCCATTCCGACGACCGACGGACCATTCCGGCACGACCCGATCCCGACACATTTCTGCGTGTCGCGGCGCGCCTCGGCGGCGACGCAGAGCCGGCGAACTACCTTCGGTTTCAACACCAGCTTGACATAACTATAAGGGTCTGGTTCAGGTTTAGGGTTACGGACTCGCCGAACGCGTCGGCCGAATCCCCGCTCCGGCCTCGCTCCTCGAACCCACTGAAGTGCCCGCAACCGCACCCCGTCCGAAACACGCAAGCAGTACCGAGTAAGAAGGAACGGCCCATGACACCTCCGCACAACTACCTCGCCGTCATCAAGGTCGTCGGCATCGGCGGCGGCGGCGTCAACGCCGTCAATCGGATGATCGAAGTCGGCCTCCGCGGGGTCGAGTTCATCGCGATCAACACGGACGCTCAGGCGCTGCTGATGAGCGACGCCGATGTGAAGCTCGACATCGGTCGCGAACTCACCCGCGGCCTCGGCGCGGGCGCCAACCCCGACGTCGGGCGCAGTGCCGCCGAAGATCACCGCGAGGAGATCGAGGAGGTGCTCAAGGGTGCCGACATGGTGTTCGTCACCGCCGGGGAAGGCGGTGGCACCGGCACCGGTGGCGCACCCGTCGTGGCGTCGATCGCCAAGAAGCTCGGCGCACTCACGATCGGTGTGGTCACCCGGCCGTTCGCCTTCGAGGGCAAGCGCCGCGGCGGGCAGGCAGAAGAGGGCATCAAGGAACTGCGCGCCGAGTGCGACACCCTGATCGTCATCCCCAACGACCGGTTGCTGCAACTGGGCGACCTCGGTGTGTCCTTGATGGACGCATTCCGGTCCGCCGATGAGGTGCTGCTCAACGGCGTTCAAGGCATCACCGACCTCATCACCACCCCCGGCTTGATCAACGTCGACTTCGCCGACGTCAAGTCGGTGATGTCCGGGGCGGGCACCGCGCTGATGGGTATCGGCTCGGCGCGCGGCGAGGGTCGTGCGGTACAGGCCGCACAAAAGGCGATCTCGTCGCCGCTGCTCGAGGCGTCGATGGACGGCGCGTACGGGGTGCTGCTGTCGATCGCGGGCGGGTCCGACCTCGGACTGTTCGAGATCAACGAGGCGGCCTCGCTGGTCCAGGAGGCCGCACACGAGGAGGCGAACATCATCTTCGGAACGGTGATCGACGACTCACTCGGTGACGAGGTGCGCGTGACCGTCATCGCGGCCGGTTTCGACTCCGCACCCAGCCGGCCCGGCTACGTGCGGCCCGGTGCGGCCAGTGCGCCGCGCCAGCCCGAACCGGCGCCGCCGCAGCGTCCGACGCAACAGCAGTACCACGACTCCGCGCCGAGCCCCGCGTTCAACGGGTCCGGCACATCGCCGCTGTCGCAGCCGGTGGTCCAGCCGGTGACCCCGCCGTTGTCGCAGCCGCGGACCTACGTCCCGGCGGGTGCGGCACCGACCTACACCGGTGCGGCGCATCCGTCCGCCGCGGGTCACGCCGGTACGGCAACCCTCAACGGTTCGCGTCCCGCCCGGATGGTCGGCGGCGACGATGACGACGATGTGGACGTGCCGCCGTTCATGAAGCGGTAGCGGGTACCGACACCCTCATGAACGCCCTGCCGACTGGGACGAGTGAGCGGGTCGGCACCGCGGGTCGAGTGCGATGGTTGTTCACCGATCGGAGAGGCGGCGTCTCGGCGCCGCCCTTCGCATCGTTCAACCTGGGCTCGGGGGTGGGTGACGATCCCGACTCAGTCCGGGAGAACCGGCGACGACTCGCCGTCCTCGCCGGCGTCGACCAGGTCCACTGGATGCGCCAGGTGCACTCCGCGACAGTGCGCATCGTCGGTGCCGGTATGACTGGAAATACCGACGGCGAGCCGTCCAGTGATACCGACGGCGGGCCGTCCAGTGATACCGACGGCGGGCCGTCCAGTGATACCGACGGCGGGCCGTCCAGTGATACCGACGGCGGGCCGTCCAGTGATACCGACGGGATGGTCACCACATCGACGGGTCTGGCCCTCGGGGTGTTGGCGGCGGACTGCGTGCCGATCCTGGCGTTCGACGCCGGCTTCGGCACGACCACCGGCACCGGAACCCGCCCCGACGCCGCCGTGGTCGGGGTGGCGCATGCCGGTCGGATCGGGGCCGCGGCTGGGATCGGGCCGAACCTGGTGGCCGCAATGGTCCGCGCGGGCGCCCACCTCGACCGGATCGTCGTGCTCCTCGGGCCGGCGGTCTGCGGCCGGTGTTACGAGGTCCCGCCCCAGATGCAGGCGGAGGTCGAGCAGTGCCTCCCCGGCAGTGCGGTCCGGTCCGCGACGGGCACCGCCGCACTGGACCTCAGAAAGGGATTGGCCCGCCAATTCGCCGAGTTGGGTGTGCGGCGAACGGTGCAGTCGGAGCGCTGCACCATGGAGGACGCCCAACTCTTCAGCCATCGCCGCGCCGCCCCCACCGGCCGACACGCCGGCCTGATCTGGCTCGTCGACTGAGGCGGTCCGCACAGCGGACGGTCCGGGTGGCGTGTCGTTACCCGGCGGGCCGTCCGGGGACGGTTAACGTTCGTCCCGAGTCCACCTGGCGGGGTGGCGATGTACAGGCCGGGTGCGGCCGACCGAGGAGGAGATTTTCATGGGTTTCGGGCGCAAAGTAGGTGCCTTCCTCGGATTGGTGCCGGAAGACGGCGGCAACGGCGAGTACACCGACGACTATCGCGGTGAGCACTACGAGGAGTTCGAGGGTTCGGAGTACGCCGGCGAATTCGGCCGCGACTACGGGTCGGAGTACGCCACCGCCGGCTACTCGGGTGCGACGGGTCTGGGGGATCACCATCCCGAGCCGGTCGCCGCCCACACCGCGAGCCGCAGCGCCGACCGCTACCACGTGCGGGCAGATGCGGGACGCGGCGATGCGCCGTACGGGGAGCCCGTCACGCAGGGCGCGTTGGCCATGCAGCCCGTACCGCAGCCGCGTCGGGATCTGGACAGCAAGGCGGGGAACCGACCGATCACGATCAAGCTCACCGGGTTCGCCGAGGCACGCGTCATCGGGGAGAAGTATCGCGACGGTCAATCCGTGATCATGGACATGACCGAGATGACGGACGCCGATGCGCGTCGCCTGGTCGACTTCGCAGCCGGGTTGGCGTTCGCCAAGCGGGGCTCGATCGACAAGGTCACTGCCAAGGTGTTCATGCTGCTGCCGTCGGACATCGACGCCGCGGACATCTCCTTGGAGCAGCGCCGTGAATACGCGGGCGCATACTCGCGCTGACGCTCGCTGATGCACAGTCCTGTATGGCATCACAGCGTGGTGCGGTAAGAGTGGACAGGTGAACATTTTCTGGCAGATCGTCTTCGTGGCGCTATGGCTGCTGCAGACTCTGCTGATCGCCCGGCTGGTACTCGAGTTCGTGCGGATGTTCGCGCGATCGTGGATGCCCAGCGGACGGTCGGCCATTGCTGTGGAGTCCGTGTATACGGTCACCGACCCCCCGGTGAAGCTGCTCAGGCGATTGATCCCGGCGGTGCGGATCGGTGGTTTCGCCCTCGATATCAGCCTGATGATCCTGTTGCTCCTGATCAACTGGCTGCTGCTGCCGCTGGTGCGATCCTTTGCGATCGCCTCGATGTGAGCGCCGGAGTCCCCGTCCAGGCATCGGAAGGCCGATGGGTGCGCTGCCGCGTATTGACACCGGCGGAGTAGGGTTTCTTCGGCGCTAACAAGCGCTGACACGACTCACTGAAATGATTCGCGAACAAGCCGCGGCCCCGAACTCGGGCTCCGGCTTCTGTCCGAAGGGCACGAGATGCGGCTGACGCCTGCTGAAGTCCATAACGTCGCGTTCAAGAAGCCGTCGATCGGCAAGCGGGGCTACGACGAGGACGAGGTCGACGCCTTCCTCGACCTCGTCGAGGACGAACTGGCCCGGTTGATCGAGGAGAACAACCAGCTGGCTGAGCGGCTGGCGGTGTACGAGAGCGGCGGGATCCCGGCCGCCGTACCCGCCGCCGATGACAGCTCGCCGTCCGCAGAGCCGTCCGAGGCGGCAGAAGCCACCGAAGCCGAGCCGGTCGACGCGGCGCCCGCCGCCGAAACCCCCGACACCGAGATCGATGAGCCGCAGGCCCAGAGCACCGACGAGTCCGCGGCCACCACAGAACCCGAGCCGGAGGTCATCTCCGCACCGCAGCCCGCGGCGGCCCCCACATCGGCGGTAGCCGTGGGCGCGTCGACGGCCACCGGATCGGCCCATGCGGCTCGGCTACTCGGCCTCGCTCAGGAGACTGCGGACCGTCTCACCTCCGAAGCTCAGGCAGAGGCGGACAGCACCCTCTCCGAAGCTCGCAGCGAGTCCGAACGCGTGCGGGTGGAGGCGCAGTCCTTCGCCGACGAACTGCTCGCGGAGGCGCACACCAAGGCCGAGACGCTGGAGAGCGACGCCAGGCGCAAGTCTGACGAGGTGCTCAGCAACCTGCAGACCCAACAGGTCGAACTGGAACGTCGAATCGACGACCTGCGCACCTATGAGCGCGAATACCGGTCGCGATTGAAGAGCTGGATCACCGACCAGCTGCACCAGCTCGAGGGGGACAACCCGGAGCCCGCCAACGACATCTGACCCCATCGCGCCCGGTCGTCGGTTCCCCGTCGGCCGGCTGCGAGGGTTTGGTGTATCGGCCGCCCGGAGTAGGATTTCGACGGCTTCATAGATCGACTGTGCTGTGACTGCGTCTGCTTCAAGTGCTTGTTGGCGATGACCCGGCTATCACCGGTGAGCCTCTCGGAAGAACGGAACCGCTCGTGGGCGGTTCTCAGTAGAACCGGGCGGGTACGGCCCGATAACGCCGTGTTCCGAGTGGTCGCGCCCCCCGGGGTGCGGCAAGCGGGGTGGTACCGCGGGGCTCAGGTGAGCCTCGTCCCTGCATGGAGTCGTTCCGTCGAGTGCGGGCCCGAGGCCCACGCTCAGCGGGCGACGATCGCAGCGACGAGAGCCGCGAACCGGTGCAGCCGGTTCTCGGCGCAGGTACCCGAGGAGCAAGAGATGCCCAACCCCGATTCCGCAGCGGCCTACCCCCGTGCCGGAGCCGACACCGTCAGCGCCCATCCCGGTTTCCCCTCGCTCGAGGCGGACGTACTCGCGTACTGGGCAGAGGACCAGACCTTCGAGGCGTCTGTCGAGCAGCGCGACGCGGGGCCGAACGGGGCCAACGAGTTCGTCTTCTACGACGGCCCGCCGTTCGCGAACGGTCTTCCGCACTACGGCCACCTGCTGACCGGTTACGTCAAGGACATCGTCCCGCGCTACCAGACCATGCGCGGGCGGCGTGTCGAGCGTCGATTCGGCTGGGACTGCCATGGGCTGCCCGCCGAGGTGGAGGCGGAACGCCAGCTCGGGATCAAGCACAAGTCCGAGATCGAGGAGATGGGGATCGGGCGATTCAACGACGCCTGCCGGACCTCGGTGCTCACCTACACCGCCGACTGGGAGGCCTACGTCACCCGGCAGGCCCGCTGGGTTGACTTCGACAACGATTACAAGACACTCGATCTCGACTACATGGAGTCGGTGCTCTGGGCGTTCAAGACGCTCTGGGACAAAGGCCTGGTGTATGAGGGCTACAAGGTTCTCTGGTACTGCACCCGCTGCGAGACGCCGCTGTCGAACAGCGAGACGCGCCTCGACGACGTCTATCGGACCCGGCAAGACCCAGCCGTCACGGTCGCCTTTCCGCTGACCGCCCCCGGCACGCCGTTCGACGGCGCGCAGGCCTTGGCCTGGACCACCACTCCGTGGACGCTGCCGTCGAACCTGGCGCTGGCGGTCGGGCCTGACCTGGATTACGTCGTGGTGTCCTCGCCGGCGCGACCGGGCGAGACCTTCGTGCTGGCGGAGGCCCGGGTCGGCGCGTACGCCCGGGAGTTGCCGGACGCGCAGATCGTCAGTCGGCACCGCGGTTCCGAGTTGGTGGGGGCCGGCTACACCGCGCCCTTCGACTTCTTCGCGGGCAGGCCCAACGCGCACCAGGTGCTACCCGCCGACTACGTCACGGTCGAGGACGGCACCGGGCTGGTGCACATCGCCCCCGCCTTCGGTGAAGACGACAAGGCCGTGACCGACGCCGCCGACATCGAGGTCGCGAACCCGGTCGACGGTCAGGGCAAGTTCACCTCCCTGGTGCCGCCGTACGAGGGGATGCACGTCTTCGAGGCGAACCCGGTGATCATCGGCGACCTGCGCGCGTCCGGTGTGCTGCTCCGTCGGGAGACCTACGACCACTCCTACCCGCACTGCTGGCGCTGCGAGACGCCGCTGATCCAGCGGGCGGTGTCGTCCTGGTTCGTCGCCGTGACCACGATCAAGGACCGGTTGGTCGAACTCAATCAACAGGTCGAGTGGGTACCCGCACACATCCAGGACGGCCAGTTCGGCAAGTGGCTCGCCAACGCGCGGGACTGGTCGATTTCGCGGAACCGATTCTGGGGGTCCCCGATCCCGGTCTGGACGTCCGACGACCCGTCGTACCCGCGGGTGGACGTGTACGGGTCGCTGGACGAGATGGAGCGCGACTTCGGTGTCCGCCCCACCGATCTGCATCGCCCGTTCGTGGACGACCTGACCCGTCCGAATCCGGACGACCCCACCGGCCGGTCCATGATGCGGCGTGTCCCCGAGGTGCTGGACTGCTGGTTCGAGAGCGGGTCGATGCCGTACGCGCAGGTGCACTACCCGTTCGAGAATCGGGAGTGGTTCGACGGGACGGCCGGGGCGGGCGGCACTGCCGAGCCCGGTGCCGCGGTGGGCGGCCACAACCCGGGTGACTTCATCGTGGAGTACAACGGCCAGACCCGCGGCTGGTTCTACACGCTGCACGTGCTCGCGACGGCCCTGTTCGACCGGCCGGCGTTCCGCGCCTGTGTCGCGCACGGGATCGTGCTCGGCGACGACGGGCAGAAGATGAGCAAGTCTCGCCGGAACTACCCCGACGTGAACGAGGTGTTCGACCGGGACGGCTCCGACGCGATGCGCTGGTTCCTGATGTCGTCGCCGATCCTTCGCGGCGGGGACCTGATCGTCACCGAGGCGGGCATCCGGGAGAGCGTCCGGCAGGCCGTGTTGCCGTTGTGGAACGCCTGGTACTTCCTGTCGTTGTACGCGGGGGCGGCTGGTCGCGTCGGTGTGTGGCGCACCGACTCCGTCGACGTGCTGGACCGCTACCTGCTGGCGAAGACCGCCGAACTCCGGGACGGCCTGACCGCCGAGCTGGACGTCTACGACATCGCCGGGGCCTGCGCCCGGGTGCGCTCGTTCCTGGAGGTGCTGACCAACTGGTACATCCGCCGCTCCCGGCAGCGGTTCTGGGACGCTGACGGCGACGCGATCGACACCCTGCACACCGTGTTGGAGGTGGTGTGTCGGCTGGTAGCCCCACTCTTACCGCTGACCAGCGAGAATGTGTGGCGCGGGTTGACCGGCGAACGCAGCGTGCATCTCACCGACTGGCCCACCGCGGAGGCCCTGCCCGCCGACCCCGAGCTGGCAGCGGCGATGGACGAGGTCCGCGACGTCGCATCGGTTGCGTTGTCCGTGCGCAAGGGCGCGGCGCTGCGGGTGCGGCAACCGCTCGCTTCGGCGACTGTGGTCGCCACCGACGTGGGTCGGCTCGAGCACTACATCGGGCTGATCAAAGACGAGATCAACGTGCGGGATGTGGTGCTCGCGAACCTCGCCGACGGCGGTGCGCACCGGGTGCGTCAGCAGCTCACGGTGAACGCGCGTGCCGCGGGCCCGCGGTTGGGCAAGCAGGTTCAGCAGGTCATCAAGGCCGCTAAGGCCGGCGAGTGGTCTGTGGACGAAGAAGAACGCGTGCACTGTGGAGGTGTCCTGCTGACCGAGGGCGAGTACACCCTTGAACTGGTCGCGGCGGGTGGTTCCAGCGCGGACGCACACGAGGCCATCGGCATCCTGCCCGGTGGCGGTTTCGTGGTCTTGAACACCGCGCTGGACGACGACCTGATCGCCGAGGGTGTCGTGCGGGACGTGGTCCGGGTGGTCCAGCAAGCCCGCAAGGACGCCGGCCTGGACGTCAGCGACCGAGTGGCACTGACCCTGTGGGCACCGGACCCGATCTGGGCCGCTGTGCAGGGTCGCAGCGACTACCTCTCCGGCGAAACCCTCGCCGTCGAACTGTTTCGCGGCGTCAGCGGCGGAGTCGGCCTGGACGGCGGTTCCGGGGCGGTGGGCGACGGCACCGCGGGTGCGGGCGCGGGCGCGGGTGAGACCGGCCGTGTGGCTGGCACCGCGGGCGCGGGCGAGACCGCCGGTGTGGTGGGCGACGGCGTCACTGTCAGCGTGTCGGTCAAGGTGGCCGCCCCTCCCACGATCGGGGTTGATCCTGTCCGGTGAGCGGGCTGATTCAACCCTGATCCGGGGCGTCCAGGCTTCGAAGGACGTCGCGGATCTCGTCGATCACGGCGGGCCCGCTGACCGGGCCCGATCAGCCCGGATCAGCGGCAGGGGTCAGGCTGAGGCCAGCAGGAGTCGGTCGTCGGCTTGCTTCTCCAGCGCCCAGAGGGCGACGGCGGGACGGTCGTACATGAGCTGCGTGCGGGCGTTGTAGACGGCGGGCCACAGGCTCGCGGCCCAGGCGATCTCGGTCTCCTCGCGGCTGAAAGATCGGCTCCGCACCGACTGGTACTCGTAGATGAAGGCGCTCGAGCTCTCGATCGGGGCGAGTGTCGGGTCTTCGTTGCTGGCGAAGGTTCCGCTGGCCAAGCCGACCAGGGCGGCCTCCGGGAGCCAGGCGAGGCTGTCCCAGTCGTGCACGACGTACGGTTCGCTGCCGTGCCAGCGGATGTTCTGCGTTTCCCAGTCGGCGTGCCCGAGCATCGGGGAGAGGGCGCAGTCGGCGAGTCGGTCTCGCACCCTGGCCGTGGTCGACGTGATGAGTTCCGGCATCGGCGCGGTGAGCACCCACGGCTCCTGCCACCACAGCTGCGGAAAAGCGACCGGATCGGCCCAGCGCACCCCAGAGGGATTCGGTAGCGGCGGCGGCACGGTCAACTGCTCGGTGAGCGACTGCGCGCGGGCGAAGAGGGCTCCGAAGGCCGCCGCGGTGCTCGGGTCGTCACCGACCCGGATCTCGCCGTCCGGCTTCCACTCCTCGGCGTGCCGAGCCTGCCCGTCGTCGAAGGTCACCGGGGTGATCGGCCGGGCGCAGGGGAAACCCTGCTCGGACAGCGCCAGCTGAGCCGCCACGCAGGAGGCGGCACGACCGTTCTCGTCGCGGCGGGTCTTCACCACCACCCGACGCCCGTCGGCCAACTCCACCCCGGCCACCTGGGAGGCCAGCTGTCGGCCGTACATTTCGCGCACCGGTTCCGCGCCCAGCTCGGTGACACACCACGCTGATAGCGCCGACCATTCGTCAGCCCACACAGATCTATCAGGCCATTTCGTTCATTGTGCTTGCTGGGTTTTGTTTACCAGTCGTTTGCGTCGACGGTGCGACTATCAGCCGCTGCCGTTATCGATGTGATGGTTAACCGTTCGGCGGACTGCTCAAACCGGCGCGCAGCACGGCGTCACGACTCCGTCCGCACCTGGATTCCGCGAGCGATGTCGCGGGGGAGTTCGGTCGTGTGCGGTCCGTCGACCACCGTCAGCGCGTCACCGCGGGTGCCGAACTCCAGCACCGCGCCCGGCTTGATCCCGCCGCGATGCAGCCGCTCCATCATCTCGGGGGAATTCTGGATCGGTTCGATGATGCGCCGTACTTGATAACGACCGGGGGAGCCGGCGGCGTCCTCCGCGGTGATCAGGTCGGCGTGTGTTTCGGTGTCGGTGAACGGATCCACGCCGAGCTGGTCCAGCCCCGGAATGGGATTCCCGTACGGCGAGTACTGCGGATGGTTCAGCAACTCCACCAGCCGCTGCTCGACGTGCTCGCTCATCACATGCTCCCAGCGGCACGCCTCGATGTGAACCTCCCGCCAGTCCAGACCGATGACATCCATCAACAGCCGCTCGGCCAGCCGGTGCTTGCGCATGACCGCGGTGGCGCGATCACGACCCTGATCGGTCAACTCCAGATGCCGGTCATCGGACACCACGAGCAGACCGTCGCGTTGCATTCGAGCCACGGTCTGGCTGACCGTCGGCCCGGATTGCAGGAGTCGTTCAGCGATTCGGGCCCGGAGTGGAACGATGCCCTCTTCTTCGAGCTCGAAGATGGTACGCAAGTACATCTCCGTAGTGTCGATCAGGTCGTTCACTGGATTGATGTCCCCCTCATGGCTGTGTCGATAGTAGCGGGGCGGCCGCGTGACCCGGCTGCGCCGGTCGGTGCTCTCTCGGGGCTCTCTCCGTGCTCCCTCGGTGCTCTCTCGCTGCTCTCAGGGCTGTTGCGCGCCCGTCAGCCCGGGGTGGCCTGCCCGCTTCACCGCGGCGGATACGGCCGCTCGGGCGCGCGGTACCGTGCCGTGGTCGGCACGTCGCGGGTCGACGTCGACGATCCCCGGAGCGGAGGTCTCAATGAGTGACTCGGTGCTCCTGACACCGATCGAACTCGCGGAGGAACTGGTCGGCGATCGCCCGCCGGTCGTGCTCGACGTCCGCTGGAGTCTGAAGGGCAGCGACCCCGATGCTTTCCGTGAGTCACACATTCCAGGCGCTGTCTTCCTCGACCTGGACCGTGAGCTCGCCGCCCCGGTCGGCGACGGGTCCGGCGGGCGACACCCCCTCCCGGACCCGGACGCGCTGACCGCCGCGTGGCGCCGGGTCGGCATCCGGGCGAGCGACTCGGTGGTGGTCTACGACGCGAAGGACTCGACGGCGGCGGCCCGCGCCTGGTGGCTGCTTCGCTGGTCCGGGATCAGTCGGGCGCAGGTGTTGGACGGCGGTCTCGCCGGTTGGCAGGCGGCCGGCCTGCGGGTGAAAGCCGGGGACGGGGGCCGGCTGGTAACCGGCGATGTGACCGCCCGACCGGGAGCGATGCCCGTCGTGGACGCTGATCAGGCGGCGGCGCTCGCCGCCGTCGGCGGCTTGCTCGACGTCCGGGCGGCGGCCCGCTTCCGCGGCGAGGTCGAACCGATCGACCCGGTGGCCGGTCACATTCCGGGTGCGTTGAATCTGCCCTTCGCCGATCTCGTGGAGCCGAACGGCACCTTCAAGTCGGCCGCAGAATTGCGGGCGCTGTTCAGGGCGAAGGGGATAGAGCCCGGTGCCGCGGCCGCGGCCTCCTGCGGCTCCGGGGTCACCGCCTGCCATGCGGTTCTCGCCGCGGCGTCGGTGGGAATCGAGCTCGCCCTGTATCCCGGATCGTGGTCGCAGTGGTGCTCCCTCGGTCGACCCGTCGCGACCGGGGCGTCCGCCCGCTGACGTCGGCGGCCCCCGCGTAGCCTGACCGCATGGCGACGCCGCTGGTGGTCTGGGATCCGGCCATGCTGGCCTATCGACTGTCGGCGGAGCACCCGTTGAACCCGCTGCGGCTGGACCTGACGATGGCCCTGGCCACCGAGCTCGGCGTGCTGGACGGCGTTGCGTTGTACCGGCCGGAACCCGCGGACGACCTCGTCTTGCAAACCGTCCACACCCCCGACTACATCGCCGCGGTCAAGGCGGCGTCAACAGCCGGCGCCGCGTTCGACCACCCGCCGGGACTGTTCGGCCTCGGCACCCCCGACAACCCGATCTTCGAGGGGATGCACGCGGTCAGCGCTCTGATCGCCGGTGGATCGCTGGCAGCCGCCCGGGCGATCGCCGGTGGGGAGGTCGACCGGGCGATCAACATCGCGGGCGGCCTGCATCACGCGATGGCCGACCACGCCGCCGGCTTCTGCGTGTACAACGACCCGGCGCTGGCGATCAAGGAACTGTTGCGACTGGGCGTCCCGCGGGTGGCGTACGTCGACGTCGACGTGCACCACGGCGACGGCGTACAGGCGGCGTTCTACGACGACCCGCGGGTGATGACGGTGTCGCTGCACGAGTCGCCGCGGACCCTGTTCCCCGGCACCGGCCGACCGTCCGAGACGGGTGTCGGGCCCGCTGTCGGGACGGCGGTGAACATCGCACTGCCCGCCGGCACCGGTGACGCCGGCTGGCTACGGGCTTTCACCGCCGTGGTGCCGGGGGTGCTCCGGTCGTTCCGACCGACGGTGCTGGTCACCCAGCACGGCGCCGACGCGCACGCCGAAGACCCGCTGGCCAACCTGCAGCTGTCGGTGGACGGGCAGCGTGCGGCGCAGATCGCGCTGCGCGCACTCGCCGACGAGTTGACCGGGGGGCGTTGGCTGGCCCTCGGGGGCGGCGGCTACTCGCTGGTCCGGGTGGTGCCGCGAACCTGGACTCATCTGTTGGCGATCGTCCTGGACCGCGACGTGGCCCCCGAGACGGCGCTGCCACCCCTGTTCCGTCGCCGAGCCGCGAGTTACCTGCGCGATGACGGCACTGCTTCTGGCGGAGTCCCGACCTCGATGAGCGATGGCGCCGACGTCGGCTTCACCCGCTGGCAGGGCGACGCCGAGTCCGGGGTCGACCGGGCGATCTCGGAGACTCGATCGGCCGTCTACCCGCTCCTCGGGCTCGATCCGCACGATCCCCGCGACTGATGGCGGCCCCCGCGGCGCCCTATCCGCAGCAGTGGGAGGCGGATGTGGTGCTCGCCGACGGCGGCACCGTGCACCTGCGGCCGACCGGCCCCGCCGACACCGAGCTGCTTCGCCAGATGCACGCTCGGATGAGCGACCGGACGAAGTACCTGCGGTACTTCACCGCCGTCAACGAGATCAGTGACCGACAGCTGCAGGTGTTCACCGACGTCGACTACGACGCGGCCGCCGGACTGGTGGCCGTCTTGGGGACCGAGCTGATCGCCGCCGGCACGTATCACCGGGATCCCGGCGGCACCGAGGCCGAAGTCGCCTTCGTCGTCGAGGACGCCCATCAACGACGGGGCCTCGGTTCGATCCTGCTGGAACATCTGGCCGCCGCCGCGCAGGAACGCGGCATCCGCCGTTTCACCGCGGAGGTCCTCGCCGGCAACCCGCAGATGTTGCGGGTGTTCACCGATGCGGGTTACTCGGTCCGTCGTGAGTACGGCGACGGCATCTTGGAGGTGGTCTTCGACATCGCACCCACCGACGAGTCGCGTGCGGTGATGCACTCCCGGGAGCGACGTGCGGAGGCGCGGTCGGTGCACCGACTCCTGAACCCGCGCTCGGTCGCCGTCGTCGGCGCGTCCAACGACCCACTGAAACTGGGCCATGCGGTGCTGCAGAACCTGATCAGGGCCGGATTCACCGGCCCGGTGTACCCCGTCCACCCGGAAGCGGTCGCCGTGCAGGCCGTCCGCGCGTACCCGAAGGTGCTGGACATCCCTGACGAGGTCGACCTCGCCGTGATCGCGGTGCCCGCCGAGTCGGTTCCCGATGTGTTCGAATCCTGCCGGGCGAAGGGGGTCCGCGGCCTGGTCATCCTCACCGCGGGTTACGCGGAGGCGGGTGCGGCGGGCGCGGACGCGCAGCGACGGATGGTCGCGCTCGCCCGTTCGCACGGGATGCGGGTGCTCGGGCCCAACTGCCTCGGTTTGGTCAACACCGATCCGACGGTCCGATTGAACGCGACGTTGGCCGCGCGCCTACCGCCGCCCGGCCGGGTCGGTTTCTTCTGCCAGTCCGGTGCTCTGGGAATCGCCATCCTCGCCGATGCCGCGGACCGCGGCTTGGGGCTGTCCTCCTTCGCCTCCGCGGGCAATCGTGCCGATGTCTCCGGGAACGACATGCTGCAGTACTGGTACGACGACCCGCGCACCGACGTGGTGTTGCTGTACCTGGAGTCGTTCGGAAACCCGCGGAAGTTCGCCCGGCTGGCCCGCGCACTCGCCCGCCGGAAACCGGTGATCGCGCTGAAGTCCGGTCGGCACGCGGTGGTCACGCCGGGGTTGACGGCGTCGTCGGCTGTGGTGTCGGAGAGCGCGGTGGCGGCGCTGTTCGCGCAGTCCGGGGTGATCCGGGTGGACACCCTCGTCCGGGCCTTCGACGTCGCGCAGCTGTTGACCCACCAGCCGTTGCCGACCGGCGGGCGGGTGGCGATCGTCGGCAATTCGACCGCCCTCGGCGTCCTGGCATTGGACGCCTGTCTGGAGCACGGGCTGACCGTCGCCGGGGGTGCGCCGATCGACGTCGGGGTGTCCGTCGACCCTCCGACGCTGGCCTTCTCGGTGCTGACCGCGCTGTACGACGCTGATGTGGACGCCGTGATCGTCGTCTACGTACCGCCGGTCGCCGTCCGCGGGCAGGCTCACGCCGCCGCGCTGCGGGCTGCCGCAGCAGTTGCAGCTAAGCCGGTACTGACCACCTTCGTCGCGGTCGACGGGCTGCTGGAAGCGCTGACCGTGCGGGGTGAGGACGGTGCGGCGGCTCGCGGCACGATCCCGTCTTACGGCACTCCCGAACGGGCGGTGGCCGCACTGGCGAGCGCCGTCGAATACGCGCGCTGGCGCGCTGCGCCGGCCGGCGACGTCGTCAGACCAGCCGGAATGGACCCGGATCGGGCCCGCCGCCTGGTCGACGACTGGCGCGCCAAGCACCCGGCCGAGCGTCAGTTGACGGTGGGCGAGCGGGTGGAGCTGCTCCGCTGCTACGGCATCGACGTGCTGGACTTCCGGGTCGTGAACACCGCCGACGAGGCTGTCGCCGCCGCGGTCGAGCTGCGCCATCCGGTGGTGCTGAAGGTCGTCGACGAGACGTACCGGCACCGCGACGACCGGGTGGGCGTCCGGTTGGCGGTCCGCGACGACGCCTCGGTGCGGGCGGCGTTTGCCGAGCTGGCCTCGTTGGCCGGCCCCCCGGTATACGTCCAGAGCATGGCCGACGACGACCGGTCGACAGTCGGCACCGTCTTCGGGGTCACCGCCGACCCATCGTTCGGCGCACTGGTGTCGTTCGGGCTCGGCGGAATGGCGACGGAACTCCTGGACGACCGGGCGTATCGGGCGGTTCCGCTCACCGACGTCGACGCGGCCGACCTGATCGACGGGCCGCGGGCCGCCCCGCTGCTGCGCGGTTATCGCGGCAGCGCACCAGTGGACGTGAATGCACTGGCCGACCTCGCGCTGCGACTGTCCGCGCTCGCCGACGACCTGCCCGAGGTGGTCTCGCTGTCGCTGCGTCCGGTGCTGGTCGGCCCGGCGGGCCTGCGGGTAGCCGGTACCGCGGCCCGGATCGGGCCGCCCCCGCAATGGGGCGACACGGTTCGCAGGATGCGCTAACCGGAGGTACGAACACCGAGAGCACGAACACTGGAGGTACGAACACGAGAACGCCCCGGCTGCCGTGGCAGTCGGGGCGTCCTCGGGTGTCGCAGTCGGGTGACCTACCGGATTGCGGGGTCGCCGCGAGCGAATCAGCTCGCGTACGAGCGCAGCGCCTCTGACCGGTCGCCAACCCGCAGCTTGGCCATCGAGTCCCGTTCGATCTGCCGTACGCGTTCGCGGGAGATGCCGAAGACCCGGCCGATCTCGTCGAGCGTGCGTGGACGACCGTCTTCGAGGCCGTAGCGCAGGCGCAGCACGCTGCTCTCCCGGTCTTCCAGCGTGTCGAGCACCTTGGAGATGTCGGCGTTCATGAAACGGGCCACGACCATCGACTCCGCCGACATGGACTCGCCGTCCTGGATGAAATCGCCGAGCGGAGCGTCCTCGTCGGAGCCGACCGGCATGTCCAGACTGACCGGGTCACGGGCGTGGTCGAGTAGATCGGCGATCTTCTCCTCCGGGATGCCCGACTCCTCGGCGAGCTCGGCGAAAGTCGCGTCCCGACCGAGTTGCTGATGCAGCTCCCGCTTCAGCCGGGCCAGCTTATTCACCTGCTCGACCAGATGGACGGGCAGTCGGATGGTGCGGCCCTGATCGGCCATGCCCCGGCTGATCGCCTGTCGGATCCACCAGGTCGCGTAGGTGGAGAACTTGAAACCCTTGGTGTAGTCGAACTTCTCGACGGCGCGGATCAGTCCGAGGTTGCCCTCTTGAATCAGGTCGAGCAAGGGCATCCCGCGACCGGAGTAGCGCTTGGCCAGGGACACGACGAGCCGTAGGTTGGCCACCAGCAGGTGCTGACGAGCCGTCTCGCCGTCGCGTACCAATCGTCGGTAATCGGCGGTGAGTTTCGGCGCAATGCGTCCGGGGCCGTTGAGCTTGTGCGCGGCGTACAAGCCGGCCTCGATGCGCTTGGCCAGATCGACTTCCTGTTCTGCGGTGAGCAGGGCAGTCTTGCCGATTCCGTTCAGGTACACCCGGACGAGGTCCGCGGACGGCCCCTGCGCATCCAAATCGGCCGCCGTCATAGGTTGACGCAGTTCGCTCGGGGAGGCGTTCATATGGTGCTCCCATCAGTCTTAGCGGCGGCCCGGCTCTGTCGCAGGCCAGCAATGAAGTAACGACTACTGATCGGTATTCGTTCCCAACCGGGCGTTGGCTTGCCGGCTGGAGCGCCTGAATATCGGTTCATGCGCACTCCTGCACTGAACTGCCTGTACCCGCAAATGAACTGAGCGCCACATGGGAGACAGCTGAGAACCTGGTGCCGTCCATCACGGACGGGCAGATCGATCGCCCTCCACATCGAGCAGGATCGTGAACGGGCCGTCGTTGCAGCTGCGGACCTGCATCAACGCGCCGAACTCGCCGGTGGCCACCGTCGAACCGCCCCGCCGCAGGTGGTCCACCACCGCGTCGACGAGTGGTTCGGCGACCTCCCGAGGCGCCGCCGCCGACCAGGACGGCCGCCGCCCCTTCCGGGTGTCGCCGTACAGTGTGAATTGGCTCACCACCAGGATCGGTGCGTCGAGGTCCCGAGCCGATGCGTCCTGACCGGCCGGACTGACCAGGATGCGCAGCCCCCCGATCTTCTCCGCCATGCGGGCCGCCACGACGTGGTCGTCGGTGTGCGTGATGCCGAGCAACACCAGCAGTCCGGCGGTCGGGAGTTCCCCGACCACGACGCCGTCGACGGTGACAGATGCGCTGAGCACTCGACTGACCACCGCTTTCACAGCGACGCCACCGCCTCGCACCCGTCCGGGTCGCCAATCCCGATCGTCACGGCGCCACCGGGTGGAGCAGGCCGCGAGTGACCGCATGCCGGACCGCGGGCAGCGCCGCCTCGGCGAGGGCCGCGGGATCGAAGCCGTGAGCGCTCGCCAGCAGGTCGATCAGCACGTGGAGCGGCACCTGCCCCCGACAGCCCGCCATCAGCGCCTTCGTCCACTCGTCCAGCTGCAGATAGGCCCCCGGGCCGCCGGCCCGCCGCAGCACCCGGTACACCGTCGCCCAGCCGTCGGGGTGCGGGAGGCTCCGCTCCTCGAGCAACGCGGCGGGGGACAGCGAGAGCGTCGCGGCCAGCAGGGCCCGGTCGTCGTGTTCGCGCAGCCACGCGCGGCGAGCCAGGAAGCCGGCCGCCTCCTCGCCGGTGATCTCCTCGCCCGCGGCGGTGATCTCGTCGAGGATCACATCGGCAGCTGCGGCGTCGCTGCGCCGCAGGGTGATCAGTCCCATGCCGATCCCCGCCACCGACTCGCGATCGAAGTAGTCCAGCCAGGCGTCCGCGATGGCTTCGGCCGACTCGCGAGCTTCGCCGTCCTCCCCGGCGTCCTTCAACCACAGCGCGACGTACTCCACCGGGTCCGCCAACTCCCGCTGGACCACCCAGGCGTCCACACCGGTGTCGGCCACCCAGCCGCCGACCCGCGACCTCCAGTCGGCGCCCTCGTGGACCATCCAGTTCGCCAGCAGCTGGGCCGTCCCGCCGGGGTTGAGGTGGGCCGGGATCTCGGCGATCAGCGAACGGACCAGCCCGTCGCCAGCCACCCCGGAGTCGCGGTAGCTGAACCGCTGCTCGCCCGCCGAGATCACGAACGGCGGGTTGGACACGATGAGGTCGAAGCGTCGGTCGCCGACCGGTTCGAACAGCGACCCGGCGAGGAGTTCCCACGATTGACCGCTCATCCGGGCGGTTCCCGCGGCGAGCGCCAACGCGCGGGCGCTGGTGTCCGTCGCGGTCACGCTGTCGGCGTGGTGATAGCAGTGCAGGGCCTGGATGCCGCAGCCGGTGCCGATGTCGAGCACGCTGCCGACCCGTTCGCGGATGGTGGCCCGCGCGAGACTCAGCGACGCCGATCCGATGCCGAGCACGTGGTCGGGTCGGACCGGGCCCGGGCGCACATCGGAGTCCAGGTCGGACAGCACCAGGTACTCGTGGTCCTCGTCGGCGTACGGCCGTAGGTCCACGGCGGCCCGGATCCCCCCACGGACCGCTTCGAGGACGCCGTTCTCGATCGCCTCCGGCACACCCGCGGTGGGGAGCACGCGGGTCAGTTCGTCCGGTGACACGTCGCGGTTCAGCAGGAACAACCTGATCAGCAACGACAGCGACGAGCTGTCGGTGGTCGCGCGCAGGGCGGGGACCTGCTCGCCGCGAGCCAGACCACGGTGTGCCGCCTCGCCCAGTCGATCGAGCACGCCCGCGGTGTCGTAGCCGGCCGCCCGCAGATCGTCGGCGAGCCGCGCCGCGAAGTCCAGATCCATCAGATCGCGCGTCTCCTCACCGGTGACACCGCCGACTGGCGGGCCTCGTCGGAGCCTATCGGCCGGGTACGACAGTCAGTCCGCCCGTCAACGCCGCTGCAACCGATGTGGAGATCACGGACTTCGTCAGCGACCGGACGTCCGCTGGACGTCTGCAGCACGGTCGGTCACGACGCCGTTGTGGCTTCGGGTCTATCGACGAACCTCGTTGAGCGAGCCCTCCGGGGGAAGGTTGGGGGAAGGTGCGCACCCCTTCTTCGGCCAGCCAGGAATCGTTGTCCAGCACCAAACTGCGATCGGCGAGTACGTGAATGTGTGGGTCGTCGTCGATCCAGGCGAGGTCACTGTTCCCGAGATCCGCTTCCGCGGGTATCGACGACACATAGACGAGGTGCCGGACTTCCTCCTCGGTGTCGGCCGCCATGCTCACAACCCTTCCGCCGTAGGACCCAGGTGCTCGCCGAAACAGACCGAAGCCTGATCTGGCTTGTACGACCGGAATGCACCTCGGTTGCGCTCAAGTCATAGAGGCCGATAATTCATCGGACCCGAAAGGTGTCCGCACGGAGTGCATGGCTGAGCCATGCGTACTCGATCCCGATAATCACCGGAAATATTCGCAATCTTTATTCTTGCCAAGGTTATTGTCGGTGGTGCCTTGTATCATTGTGGGTATGAGCGGGCCCGGTTTCTACACACTCGACGAGGCGCTGCGCCTCGTTGAGAATGGGATGGAAGCCGTGTCGGGCCTGGTCGCCGGTGAACGTTGGAAGTTGAACGGCGATGAATTGTTGGAACCTTTCTCTCGGTGTGGAGAAACTGGCCCGGAAAACGTGGGCGGCGCAGGTGCAGTTGACCGACGAACTCGATAAGCAGGGCGTCGCCACAGCCCGGTCGGTGTCCTCGACGGCGGCGCTGCTCCGCGAGACGTTGCGGATCTCACCCGGTGAGGCGTCCGCCCGGGTGAGTGCGGCCCGGGCGACCCAACCGCAGGACCTGCCGTCCGGTGGGGAGCGACCCGCCCGGCGGCCGATCCTCGGTGTTGCGATCGACGACGGGGACGTGTCCGTCGATCACGTCCGCACCATCGTGTCGACCCTGCGGCGGTTGCCGGACGCCCTTCCCGCCGAGGTGGTGGCGGAGGCGGAGCGGGTGTTGGTGGAGCAACGCGCTGATTCAGGATCCGGAGCAGCTCAAGAAACTCGCCCGGCACCTGGAGTGCGTGTTGGACCCGGACGGGACCCCACCCGACGACACCGCGGCCCGGTCCAAGATGGAGTTCACCATCGGATCCCGCAGCACCACCACCGGTCTGACCGGTATCCACGGATATTTGAACGACCTGGGTGTCGCCGCACTCCGGGCGGTGATCGACCCGCTCGCCGCACCGAAACCGGCGGTCGACGGTTCGAAGGACCCCCGCCCGGCCGCGACCCGACGCGCCCACGCCCTCGTCGAGGTCCTGGAGTACGTGCTCCGCACCGGCGGGAACGCCGAGAACCCGCTCCCAGAGACCGCGGGTGTCCGGCCGCACATCACCGTCACCCTGGACTGGGACATCCTCAAGCAACAGGCGGGTGGTGCGGTCCTGGACGACGGGCACCGGCTGTCCCCCGCGGACACCCGCCGCCTGCTCTGCGACGCCGGCGTGATTCCCGCCGTGTTGGGCGGGGCGGGTGAGGTGCTGGATCTGGGCAGGTCGTCCCGGACGTTCGGCACCGCGATCCGGCGGGCGATCACCATCCGGGACCGCGGATGTTCATTCCCCGGTTGCACCAGACCGCCGAATTGGTGCGAAGCGCATCATTTGAAATGGTGGGCGCGCGACCTCGGCGAGACCAGTTACCAGAATGGCACCCTGTTGTGCGCTTTTCACCACACGGAGATCCACCGAGGGGATTGGCGAATACAGGCCGGGCCCGACGGTGTTCCGGAATTCGTGCCACCGAAATGGCTGGACCCTGCCCAGAAACCCAGACGAAACAATGTGCACCACATCCACCCGCCGGCGATCACGGACGAATAGAGCTGCGCGAAAGATCCCGGCGATCCGCTGCGGCAACGCCGTCACATTCTGCGACCTCACCCTCGATTGCCTGAGTCGCATCACCGCCGGTCGATCTGGGACGATTGGCCCATGCCAGCACACTCGTTCTACCTCAGCGGCATTCCGGCGGCCGATGCACTGCTGGCAACGGACGCCAATGCGGTGCTGCTGGGAATGGTCCTCAACCGGCACATCGCGAAACCATGGAGTCGCTCGATAAGTGGGGGGTAGCCGCTGCAGCGATTCGCCACCAAATACGGGTGTCTGCTCTATCCGCAGCGCTCGCCGCTCCCGATTACACAGGCTTTGTTTGTCATTTGTATAGCATGCAGCGTCACGTCAAGAGCGGTCACGGTCACGTTTTGCGAATTCTCCTTGCCCACAGTCCACACCGTGTCCGGCGGAACATCGAACCCTCCAGGCGGACCGTGTGTCACGAACTCGTGAACAGCTTCGAGCGGCGAAGCCTGTCCAGCGGCGTCAGACGGGTAGTCGGCTGTGAATCCGCGACAGACGGGTGCCGACGTGGCGGATTGGCTCGACGAGGACGTGCTATCGGTCGGTGGGTTATTGCCGGCTGCACATGCTGAGAGCGTGACGACGACGATCACCGCTCCCACGAGCCAACTGTGCCTCATGAACTCTTGACGGTACGACCAAACCTTCGCGTTGCATAGCCAGGTGGTCCTGGGAACCCGTTACAAGCCTGGGAAAGACCTTGCAGGGGTGACCCCCGGCCTAGGCGATCGGCTCCGCAACAGCCCCCGCGCCAGATCCGGGGCCAATCTGGCAGGTAGAAGAATTCAGATGAGCTCTTGCAAAGTGGACACTTCAAGACAGATCTACACCATCCCTATTCGGCACCCGACGCGACCAGGACATCACGGAACCCATGGAGGCTTTTTGAGTGCGATCAGCGCAGGGCGCAAACCAGGCCGACACAGTCAGCGGTACCGTTGCGGCTTGCGACGTTGCCGCCGAGGTCCTGGGCGGCTGGCGCATGGATGCCTTACTCACCGTTGTTGACCGCTTTGTTGCTGCCTACGGCAAGTCCCGTTCCGTCGGTGTAGACGCCGCTACTGGTGTTCCTGCGAAATACGCTGCCCGTGATGACGCTGCCGACAGGGTCGTCGATGGCAACGCCAATGGTATTCCCGACGAAGCGGCTGCCGGTGACCTGCAGCGAACTGCCGGAGATCGCCACCCCGCTATTGCGGAACGTGCTGTTTGATACAACCGTCGGCGTGTCGGAGAACTCACTCTCTATCGCGCCATCGGGATTGTTGGTGAATCTCGTGCCCACCACCCGCAACTCGCAGAAGTTCGCACGGGAGATCGGGGCCGAATAGTTGGTAACCTCGCTGTCGGTAATCGACACGTCGGCACTGCAGACCAGCGGCCAGCCGGCATATCCTGTCCCATTGAGCCTTGAGCGCGTGATGATCAGCGAGTTGTTCTCATCGAGCGCGAGACCGCCCCCGATCACGAGGCTGTCGACAACGGTGACGACGTTCAATTCTCCGAAGGTGCTCGACGACCGCAGGACTGACTTACGCACCGTCAAAGACGAACCAGCCGGAAACACGGGCGAGCGCAGCAGGTGGCTCCGGTCAATGGTGACCGCAGCGGCCTCGAACCGCAGCGGCGCATCGATGAAACGCAGTCCGGCAAGACGAAGTGGCTTCAGGTCTTCGGAGTCGGGACCGACGAAATTGATGCCGCCTTCCCAATTGCGGATCTTGCCGTCGACCACTGCGTTGTCGTGGCCGTCGACCACCGAAATCGCCACTCCGGTGCCGTCTCCGGTGAGCGTGTGCCCGTTGAGGTCCAACGTGACGCCGGGCGCGAGAATAAGCCCTGCACCCTTACACAAAAGGTCTTTGGTCAGCACCGCATCGGCTGCGATGTGCGACCCGCACGCGACCGGCTGGTTGTAGCCGGCAGCTTCCGCGGGCGTCGCGGCTGTCACTAAACCGGCGGCAAGAGCCACGGCCAGGCTGGTCGGGATTCTGGAGGGCAGACGGCGCACGGAACACCTCGAATTCGGTGGTTGCGAAACGCCTGGACATTGCCGATCGGCCGCGTCAGGCGGGCGTTGTGCAGGTGGGTGAACTGCTGGTCAGAGTTGTAGTATAAACTGAATTCAGTTAATCCGTAAAACTTCAGCGAGGGCGTCCCCCGCTGAAACGGCAACGGCAACGGGTGCCCCATGCCACACAGTTTGGTCTCCGTGTCGATTCAGGAAGTCGCGAGCGGCGCCGGAAATACATTCATGCTGCTGTCAATTGGGTTTGCGCGGCCGAGGCTGCGTCCGGCGGTCCGGCGGTCCGGCGGTGCACGACGGTCAGCGGGTCGTATCCTCCAGCCATGGCCGTCTATCTCACCGGCGACGTGATCGCCGACGAATTGCTCGCACGCGATCCGAACGCGGTCCTTTTGGGCATGGTCCTGGACCAGCGCAATAGGTACAAGGACGTGCCTTGCATTGCGACTGGACAATGACAGATTGCCGACTTCGTTCGGACGCTGACTGCTTCGAAGCTAACGATCAGCGGGCTCCGTCGAGTGCTTGAATGACCGCTTGGCTCACTGCGTCGGGTCACGGAATATCACAAAATGGTCGGTTTCCAAGAGCCGGACGTCGTCTAAATTCTCGGCCACCCAGGAGCGCTCCGCGTCAAACACCATGTCGTCCCGTCGTCCGATCAACACCGTGGTCGGGATCGACTCCCAGGCAGCTTCCGTCCGAGGATCAGTCAGTGCCCGCGACGCTGTGCGACGCGGATACAGATGGAGGTGTGCGAGAACCTCGCCGGGCAAGGTGGTTCCTGCGTCCTCGTTCGACCACCAGACGTCGTCCAGAACGAATGCGCCGCCATCGACGACATTGCTGTGGGGTCTTCCTCCATCCAGCCCCAGCCGCCAATTTCGCTCTGCGTGCGACCGGGAACATCCGCGACGTAGATCAGGTGAGACACCGACGTTCTCCAGAAGCCGCCATGCTGATCACAGTCCCGCCCTACGGCCATCCCGACGGCAGCGACAGGTCGACCGGGTTGGCGAGGCGGTGGATCGAGCGCATGCACAGATCGGCGAATGTTATCACTAGCCAACCGCCGGCAGTATCACGTTCGTGAAGATCGTCGTGGTGTCCGCTTGGTCGGACGGCGGTTGATCAGCCGCTATCACCACCACCAGACCCAGATCAGGTACGACGAGGATGCGCTGACCCCCGTACCCGATCGCCGCATAGGACGGATGATCGGATGTGAGGCTAATCCACCACTGATAGCCGTAACTAACCATCTTGTCGACTCCGGGTGGCTGAGAATGTGGTCGGGTCGAAGCCGCGACCCAATCGGCGGGCACCACCTGCTGGCCTTTCCACTGACCCTTGTCCAGGTACAGCTGGCCCAGCTTGGCCATGTCTCGGGCGGTCAGTTTCAGCAAGCTCCACCCCGACTCGATCCCCTGCGGATCGCGCACCCACGCGAAGTTCGCTCCTTGAAATTGCTCAAATCCCTCGACCCCCCAGGTGGGACTCGCTCCGCCGGTCGTGTCGATGCCGAGCGGCTGGAACAGCCTGGCCTCGGCATAGGACAGGGTCGATTGGCCGGTCGCCGTGGCCACGATGGCTGACAGTAGATGCGATCCGGCGCTTGAATAGGCAAACGCCCCGCCCGGCTGGCCTTCCGGCGGGGCCGTCACGATTGCGCTCACCCAATCTGAAGTGTGTACGAACGAGGGAAACGAACCATCGGCCGGATCGGCGGGTAGGCCGGACGTCATCGTGAGCAGTTGCTCCAGCGTGGCGGTGCCGGTCTGCGGGTTCATGGTGCCTGTGTACGCCGGCAGCAACTCTCTGACGGTCTGGTCGAGGTCCTTGATCTGGCCGTCGGCCAGCGCCAGGCCGACCAGCATGGAAATGACGCTCTTGGTAACCGAGTACACGTTTGCGTGATCGGGCACTGACGCCGTCCGGTAGTACCGTTCCGCTACCAGCCGGCCATTCCGCGCGACCACCACCGCACGCACCCAAGGAAAACCGTCGTTCACGGCTGTGTCGATATCCTCGGCAAGATTTCCGTCGAGGCCGGCCGACTGCAATGAGGTCACCTGCCAGCCATCCCCGACATCCACTGGAACCTGGTCGCCCGAAACGGCGGTCGCCGCACCAGATGTCGACGAGAAAGAATCCACAGTCGTCAATCCCGTCGGTCCGGTACACGCTAGGACCGGCACGACGGTCACCAGCGCAATCACGCACGACCAAGAGTTTCGCCGTATCGCCTTCATCGACGTCTTACGTCCTTAATGCGACGAGCCAGATCTAACTGATCTTAGGTGCCGCAACAGCCCCGCGCTAGATCCGGTGGGAATCTGGCAAGTGGGAGAGCTCAGGTGAGCCTCACACCAGTCGACACTTCAATACAGATCTACTCCATGCCTATCTGCTACCTGGTGCGACCAGCACATCCGGTAACCATGGAGAGACGCACGTGCGGGTTGCGAGAACATTCCCAACCGATGAAAGGGTCGACGCAGCGCGGTGCGGGTTGAGCGTGGCTTCTATTGCCGGCATCCGTCGCCGGCTCGTCATGGCAGGCACTGATGTGTCAACCTGGCCGCAGTAAGCAGTCAGCAGACTTCTAGGCCACGCGTGTTAAAACGTGTCGGGCAGCCCGCCGGTCATGGTCAGCAGTTGCCGGAGGGTCATCGCGGCGAACTTCGGGACGCATCTTCGCGGCTGGGTCGGGCAGCAGTACTGCCAGCGAGTGGTCGAGGCTGCCCAGGACGTTGGCGGGAGCGCGAGCCAACAGGATGGACATCACACTTTGCGTCACCGACGCAACGTTGGGGGCCTCGTCGGGTGTGTTACCCAGTTCTATTCCGACCGCACCGAGCGAGCCTGGTCGAGCCCTTCGATGACAGCTCGGCTCACTTGTTCGGGCACGCGGAATATCGCGAAATGATCGGTTTCGAGGATCCGAGTCGTCGAACGTCTGGCTTGCTCGGGTTAAATCGGGCGCGGACAATTCGTCCGACCGGCCGAACAGGACGGTTGTCGGAGTGGTCTTCCACGCCGCTCGGGTCTGCGGCTCCGTCAAGGCCGCGGTGCCCACAGGCCTGCGCGGATTCCGCCGGACGTGATCCAGAACGTCTTCGGGGAAAGTGCGCACGCCTTCTTCCGCCAACCATAAGTCATTGTCGAGGACAAAAGTGCCATCGGCGAGGAAATGGACATGCGGATCACCGTCGATCCAGGTCAGGTCACCCTCCTCGAGATGTGACTCCCTGGGTATTGCCGATACGTAGACGAGCCGCGCGACTGCTACGTCGGCCTCGACCATACTGATAACGGTCCCGCCATACGACCACCCCACCACGACGACAGGAGGGCGGGTGGATCGAATTGCAGTCCGAACTTCGGCCGTATCCTGCGTCAAACCCGCCAATGGCGAACGGTGCGAGGGAAGGTTCGGAGTGGTGACCTGCACGTAGCGTCCTCGAGGAGTCGTCTAACCCATTGCCAGTCCTCCGGGTTTCCCCACAGGCCATGCACGAGCACGGCGCTCCCTAGGAATGTGTCGGGTGGTGTCGTCTCAACCATTGTGAGAGTGTAGGACCGGGGTCGAGACGTTGCTATCAACTTTCGCGGGCATCTTGACATGAGGCACCACGTATGCGCAGATAAATACGCGAGAATTGGGCTCAGTATCCTGTGTTCATGACCTTCTTCCTCACTGGCGATCGCGCAGCCGACCAACTCCTGGCTGCAGATCCGAATGCCCTTCTCATTGGCATGGTCCTGGATCAGCAGGTGACGATGGAGAAGGCGTTCAGCGGACCGGCGGTGATCGCCGAGCGGATGGGCGGGTCGCTGGATGTGGCGGCGATCGCCGCCGCCGAGCCCTCCGCCTTCGCCGCGCTCTGCTCGACCCCGCCGGCCATTCATCGGTTTCCCGGCTCCATGGCCGGCCGGTTGCAGGCCGTCTGTCGGGAGTTGGTGGATCACTGGGACGGCAGTGCGACTCGGCTCTACGACAGCGCTGCCACCGGAGAGGAGTTGCGGGCGCTCATCGCCGGGCTACCGGGTTTCGGTTCGCAGAAGGCGCAGATCTTCGTGGCGCTCCTCGGCAAGCGGTTCGGTGTCCGACCGCCCGGCTGGACCGAGGCGGCCGGTCCTTACGGAGTCGACGGGTCACACGTGAGCGTCGCAGACGTCGTCGACTCGGAGTCGCTGCAGCTGGTCCGCGCGGCGAAGAAGGCGGCCAAAGCTGCCGCGAAAGCTGCGGTCAGCGCGGAGTAACGTCGATTTCGAGGCGGACCCGGTCTTCGGGATGTCGCCGAAACCACAGGCCGTGCCGCGTCTGCTCCGTTGGACTCGCGTCCAAAGCGGCCGGAGGGGGAGTACCAGTTCTATGACCGACCGCCCGGCACTGATCACCGACGCCGCCCCGTCCTACGACGAGCAGCTCAGCAAGCGGCGGCGCCGCTATGTCCTGATGATGCTGCTCCGCATCCCGTTTCTGATCGGAGCCGGCGCGACCTATCAGATCCCGTGGTTGGCGATCGGGCTCATCCTGCTTTCCGTTCCGCTGCCGTGGATGGCCGTGCTCCTGGCGAACGACGGGCCGGCGCGCAACGCGAAGCCGAAGAAGGTCCTGCCGGGCACCATCAGCTTCGACCGCCAGCTCGAGAGCTACCACCACGTCATCGACGTCGACGACGACTCCGGGTCGGACGCGGCGGGTGCCGAGAGGCCAGCCGACGACGACGTCGAGGGCGTCCGATTTGAGGACGTCCGATTTGAGGGCGTCCGGTTTGAGGACGTCCGGCACGATGATTCCGCCGCTGCGGCGCGTTGACGGCGAGTCCCGGGGCATCATGGATGACCGAGGCCTCACTGCTTGACGTCAGGAGCCTCAGCGGACGGCTGCACACTGGATAGCGGAGACCACTCATGAGCACATCCACCGAAGTACTCGAACACGGTCAAGACACCACGACCGATGGCGCCCAGGAGCTGTTCCACTACGTCCGGAAGGCCAAGATCGCCGAAAGTGCGGTCCTGGGCAACTGGGTGGTGGCGCTGTGCGGGGAGACCTTCCCGGTCACGAAGGCGGCTAAGCCCGGTTCGCCGGTGTGCCCCGACTGCAAGAAGATCTTCGACTCCATGGCGTGACCGGCGTGCCTGAACGGTGGTCCTGACCAACGGGCCCGACCTGCTCGCCGCGCCGCTGATCACGCGCGGCGCACGCACCGGCTCAAACCGTCGCGGCCCCGATCACCATGGTGAGCGCCTTCCTCAGTTCTTCGAGGGCGGCGACCGGCAAGCGCAGTTGAGCGGCGACAGCCGTCGGCACCCGTTCGGCGTCGGCTCGCAAGGCAACGCCCACCGGTGTCAGCTGCACCGCGAGCTGCCGTTCGTCCCGACTGTCGCGCTCTCGCACGATCAGTCCGGTCGCCTCCAATCGCTTCAGTAGCGGCGACAGGGTGCCCGGATCCAACGCCAACAGGCGGCTCAATTGGCTGACAGTGCGTGGAGTGTGCTCCCACAACGCCAGCATCACCAGGTACTGCGGGTGCGTGAGCCCCATCGGCTCCAGGATGGGCCGATACAACGAGACCACATTTCGGGCGGCCACCACCAGCGCGAAGCAGACCTGCCGCTCCAGCGCCAGTGGGTCGTCGTCGACTCCGGCCGCCGGGGTGGTGTTCAACGAGTCTGGAGGGTCCCCCGCAGTCGTCATGGGCCGAGCATACAAAGGAAATTGCTTGGTGCGCCAAGTAATACCGATAGGCTGCCCCGATGGACATACAGCAAGCGCACGCCGTCGTGTCAGGGTTGTGGGCCGCTGACCCGTCGACCGATTCCGCAACGAACCCGCTGCTCTTCGTCCTGGGCGGGCTCGCCCTGGTCGTGGTGTCCGCCCTCGGCCCGCTCTCGCGCTTGCACGAGCGCCGCCAAGAAGTGAAACGAGCACACGATGATCGAAGGGATCAGCCGACCTGATCCAGACGCTGCCAGCGTCGCCGCTCGCGCTTGGAGCGTCGTGGCGGGTAGAACTCCAACGTCGCGTTGTTGAACTGGGCACCGAGGATGACGGCGATACCCACGAAGTAAGCGAAGAGCATGAAGGCCACCGGGGTGGCGAGCGCGCCGTAGGTGAGCCCGTGGGTCGTCACGTAGCCGATGTAAACCCGCAGGCCCGCCGACGAGATGATGAACACGGTGGCGGCGACGACCGCGCCGGGCAGGCCGCGGCGCCAGGGATGACGGTGCTTCGGGGCCACCTTGTAGAGCGTCGCCAGCGCGATCACCAGCAGCAGACCCAGGCCGGGGTAGTAGGTGATGTCGACGATCTGGCTGACCTTCTGCTGCCAGCCGGGTGGGAAGAAGCGCGGCAGATACTCCGGCCCGACTGCCAACAACGGCAAGGCGAACACGCCGAAGATCAGCGCGCACAGGTAGATCCCCAGGGCGAAGAACCGCTCGGCGACCGGATGTCTGACTTCGTGCTGGTTGTACGCGATGGTGATCGACTCGACGAACGACGCCACCGCGGACGACCCCGCCCACAGTGAGATGACGAAGCCCACCGAGACCACATCCGCCTGGCCGCGATGCAGGATGGTGTCCACCGTCGGTTCGATCAGGGTCGCGCTGACATCGGGACTGAACACCGTGCGCAGCACTGTGACGATGCGGAACTGCACCACATCGATGGTGTCCGGTCCGAACCAGCCGCCGACGAATCCGATCGAGCCGAGCAGGGCGAGCAACAGCGGAGCCGTGGACAGTGCCTGCCAGAACGCGGCTTCGGCGCTCATCCCGAAGAGCGAGTCGTCCCAGGCCTTGGTCAAGGTGCGCCGGGTGATTCGCCACCACCGGCGCCCACCATCTGTCGGCACGACCATCGGAGCGGTGCCCGGCCGTCGCCACGGGGAGGTCTGGGCGTCGGCGGGGGAGTAAGGCTGCGGGGGGCGTGGCACGCGGACGGTGGCCGGGTCCGGGTGGGTGTGCGGTCGGCCTGCCCGGGTCGTTCCCTCGCGACGATGCAACGCGACTCCGGTCGAGTCCGCCGGTCTGGCTTCGGCCACCGGCCGGCCCGCGTCGGAGCGCAGCCGCGCGAACGGGTGCGGTCGGCTGCGTTCCGCCAGGGCGGCGCGGGCAGTGGAGGGGGGGACCTGAGTGGACATCACTGGTAAGGATGCCTGCTGGGTGTGCGGGATTCGGGCCGGACACCACGGTCGGGCACCGATTTGTGGGCCGGGGGGCCGGTAACATCGGTTCGGTTGCCGATCGGCGGGAGTTTCCGTCGGGTCGGTGCCGGGTCCGAGTAGCGACCCGGCTGAGTGCGTAACGGGCGGGGGAATGCAGTGTCGGTGGCCACCACGGCACCCGTTGGTCCCCGGTTGCGAGGGTGGCAGCGCGCGGCGCTGTCGACCTATTTCGACACCGAGCGCAGCGACTTCCTGGTCACGGCGACACCCGGGGCCGGCAAGACGACCTTCGCCCTGTCACTTGCCTCGACTTTGCTGACGCGCCGGCTGATCGATCGGATCGTCGTGGTCTGCCCGACCGACCACCTGCGGACGCAGTGGGCCGACGCGGCGGCCGCGGTGGGCCTCCACCTGGATCCGACGATGACGAACGCCCAGGGTCCGGTGCGTGACGGTGCTCACGGATACGTCACCACCTACGCCCAGGTGGCGGGTCGCCCCGCAATCCACGCGGCGCGCGCAACCCGGAAGCGGTCACTGGTGATCCTGGACGAGGTGCACCACGCAGGCGACGGCCTCAGCTGGGGGGAGGCGGTCTCCGACGCATTCGACGGTGTCCAGCGGCGGCTGTGCCTCACCGGCACACCGTTTCGCACCCGGTCCGACGAGCGGATCCCCTTCGTCGACTACGAGATCGACGGTGACCTGTTGCGGTCCAAGGCGGACTTCGGCTACGGGTACCGCGACGCGTTGATCGATCGTGTGGTGCGCCCCGTGGTCTTCGCCGCCTACACCGGGGTGTCCCGCTGGCGGAACTCGGCCGGCGAGGTGATGGCGGCGTCGTTGACGGAGAACAGCACAAAGGCGATCGAAGCCGCCGCCTGGAAGACCGCACTCGACCCGGCCGGCGGCTGGGTGCCCCATGTGATCGCCGCGATGGACGAGCGGATCACACACCTGCGCGCGACCACGATGCCGGACGCGGCCGGTCTGGTACTGGCCAGCGACCAGGATGACGCCCGCGCCTACGCGGAGGTGGTGCATCGCATCACCGGCGAGAAGCCCGAGCTGATCCTGTCCGACGACCCCAAGGCGTCCAAGCGGATCGAGAAGTTCCGCGACTCGAAACAGCGCATCGCGGTGTGCGTGCGAATGATCTCCGAGGGCGTCGACGTGCCGCGCGCGGCCTGCCTGGCTTGGATGACCTCGTATCGCACACCCCTGTTCTTCGCGCAGGCGGTGGGACGAGTGGTGCGCGCCCGGTCGGCGGTGGAGTCGGCGACCGTCTTCCTACCCGCGGTTCGACCGCTGCTGGCCCTGGCAGCCGAAATGGAGTTGGACCGCAACTTCGTCGCGTTGCCCGTCGCCCGCGACGAGGTCGCCGACGACCTGACAGATCCGCTCGACCTGCTACCGGTCGACGCGGAACCCGACGACGGCGGGACTCACCAGCACCTGGAATCCCAGGCCGAGTTCGCCCACCTGCTCAGCGCCGGCCGGGCGGTCATCGCCACCGGCTCGGACGACCAGGTCGACGACGACGATCAAGATTTCCTCGGCATCCCCGGCCTCTTGTCGCCGGAGCAGATGGCCGCGTTGCTCACCCGGCGCGATTCGGAGCTCCGGCGTCGGGTCAAGGAGGTGCGCGACGAGGTGCGGCCCTTCGCCGCCCCGCCCGGAGCGGACAGCGGCGACTCGGGCGTCGCCGGGGGTCAGGACGGCTGGCGTGCGGCCGCCGAGTTGCGCCGCGAGATCAACGCGCTCGTGGGGCGACTTGCGGCGCGGACCGGGACCCCGCACGGCAAGGTGCACGTGCAGATCCGCGCGGCAGTGCCCGGTCCGGCATCCGCGTCCGCCGGTGTCGAGCTGTTGGAGCGCCGCCGGGACTACCTGTTGGGCCTGGTCTGATTGGGCCTGGTCTGATTGGGCCTGGTCTGGTTGGGCCTGGTCTGATTGAGCCTGGTCTGATCGGTCGTACTGGGTCGGCTCAGACGCTGATGGCCCGCAGGCCGCCCAGCACACCCACCACCGGCGTCGCCGCCGCCAGGTACCAACCGAAACCGGTGCCCTCGAGCAGGTCGATCGATCGAGTGTCCAGCACCGCGGCCTGGGTGAGCAGCAGGATCGGGGTGCCTATGGTCAGCAGGGAGATGGCCAACGCGACACCGCCGAGGGGGCGGTGGTCGATCGGCAGCACCATGGTCACCGCGAGCAGGACCAGCGCGGCCCCGCCGACGGTCGTCGCCACGACGGCGATCCGGAGCACCTTGCTGATGGCCGAATCCGGCTGGAGCAGCTCGGCCAGCAGTGCCCGGCCGGTCTCCTCGATCGAGCCGGTCGCACTGCGCCCGTGGACTGAATAGCCGAACCGCAGGTACTGCGCGAGACCGCAGGCACCCGCGATCAGCAGTAGCAGCGCCGAGATCGGATCGATGCGCACCCGTCCGCGCCGGTCGAACCCGTATTCCGGGTGCGGCGACGCGGTGGTCCTCGGTGCGCCCGAAAAGCTCACTGCAGACTCCCCTCGGCCGGACCGGTCTCACATCCTGCCGGATCTGCGGGCGGCTCGGGTGCACAGGCGCGGAGGACTGGACGCAGATCGGGGCGACATCGCTTGCGCGATGCCGCCCCGATGCCCGGATGCTCGTGAGCCCGCCGACAGGCCGACCAATCGACCGACAGGCCGCCCTCAGGCGATCCGCGACCGACTGGGGTCAGACTGCGGTGGTGGCGCGGGTGTCGTGAATGACGGCGGACAGCTCCGAGAGCCGATCGTGGTGCTGCCGGCCGTGGTGCCCGCAGAAGAGGAGCTCACCACCGGTGGGGAGGACGACGCGGATGGATGCGGCTGCCCCGCAACGGTCGCAGCGATCAGCGACGGTCAAGGTGACTGGCGGTGCCGTGATTGCGGTCATGGTGATCCTCCCTTGATCGAACGAGCCGGCGATGCGGCTCGCTCCCTACTGTCTATTCGTTGCTCCCATTCGGACGGATGGGCCCTCGGTCGAGAGTCCGGTCTGTTCCGTACAGTCCGGAGCCGTCGGTCGGCGGGTCGTCCGAAAGGACTACCGATCGCGGTCCCACTGGCTCCGTACCCGAATGCTGCCATTGAAATGGCACGAATGGACGTCGGTTGCCTGTGTCTGTGGACACGCTTTCATACCAATCTGATGCCGACGACATCGCAGAAAATACAGTCGGCGCAGTTCAGTGGTGGTGTCCAGGGGGCAGGTGCCGGGAGTCGGCGGCCCGCAGATGTGGCCCACCCGAGTGACCCTGTTCGCTCAGCGCTGAACAGCGCTGGACGGGACGGATCCCGCGGGCGGTCGCCGAAGAGGGTCCCGGTAGGGCCCTCGGGCGGTCCTATTCGAGGTAGTCCCGCAGCACCTGTGAACGCGACGGGTGGCGAAGCTTGGACATGGTTTTCGATTCGATCTGCCGGATCCGCTCCCGGGTCACTCCGTACACCTGGCCGATCTCGTCCAGGGTGCGCGGCTGACCGTCGGTGAGGCCGAAGCGGAGGCGAACGACCCCCGCCTCGCGTTCGGACAGGGTCTGCAAGACCGCCTGCAGTTGGTCCTGCAGCAGGGTGAAGGAAACCGCGTCGACCGCTACCACGGCCTCGGAGTCCTCGATGAAGTCACCGAGCTGGGAATCACCCTCGTCGCCGATGGTCTGGTCCAGCGAGATCGGCTCCCGGGCGTACTGCTGAATCTCCAGCACCTTGTCCGGGGTGATGTCCATCTCCTTGGCGAGCTCCTCAGGAGTGGGCTCGCGACCCAGATCCTGCAGCAACTCGCGCTGGATCCGGCCCAGCTTGTTGATCACCTCGACCATGTGGACGGGGATCCGGATGGTGCGTGCCTGGTCGGCCATGGCCCGCGTGATGGCCTGCCGGATCCACCAGGTGGCATAGGTGGAGAACTTGAAACCCTTGGTGTAGTCGAACTTCTCGACCGCACGGATCAGACCGAGGTTGCCCTCCTGGATCAGGTCGAGGAACGCCATCCCGCGGCCGGTGTAGCGCTTGGCGAGGGAGACCACGAGCCGCAGGTTCGCACCGAGCAGATGGTTCTTGGCGCGTTCGCCGTCCCGGCGGACCCAGTTCAGGTCGCGGCGTTGCTGCATGGTCAGCTTCTCGCCGGCCTCGGTCAGCTGCCGCATCTTCTCCGCCGCGTACAGGCCGCCCTCGACCCGCTTGGCGAGATCGACCTCCTCCTCGGCGTTGAGCAGAGCGACCTTGCCGATCTGCTTCAGGTACGCCCGCACCGAGTCGGCCGAGGCGGTCAACTCGGCGTCGCGGCGCGCCTGCTTCAGCGCTTCGGACTCCTCGTCGTCGTCCCAGGTGAACTCACTGCTCTCGGCGGTGTCCGTGCTGGTGGTCGACTCCTCGTCGTCACTGTCGGAGTCGTCGTCGTCGGTGGCGGCCTCGGTGCCGGTCGATGCCGTTTCGTCGTGCACATCCGCACCCTCGACGGCCACCGCGGCGACCTCGTCGTCGTGGGGTGCCTCACCGTCGGCGACGTCGTCCGGGTCGGTGCCACCGGAGACGGACTTCACCGCACCACTCTGGCGTCGGGCGCCACTCGGACCGTCTGCCGACGCCCGGCCGGAGGTCGCGGAAACCGTTGGCGGAGTGCCCACAGTCTCTTCGACGTCACTGTGGACGTGGGCGGAATTGGAGGATGCTGCGACTGCCACGTAAGACCTTTCACGAACGGCGGCACCGACGAACAATGCTGGTCAGGAGGGAGCTTGCTCGGGATCGGAGCCCGTTATCGGCGACGTGGCCATTGTAGCCGCGACGACCCCGTCGGCCGGACCGCTTTCGCGGATACGACTGCGGTGAGGGCTGGGTCAGGGCTGGGTCACGGTACGACCACGCCTTCCGCGGCGGCCAGCGCGGCACCCACGATTCCAGCGTTGTTGCGCATCGCGGCGACCTTGATCGGGGTGCGCGTGTGCAGCATGGGGACCCACTTCTGCGGATTCTTGGAGATGCCGCCGCCGAAGATGAACAGTTCGGGCCAGAGCAGATTCTCCAGGTGCGTGAGGTAGCGGTCGGCCCGCTTGGTCCACTGCTCCCAGTTCAGATCCTCCCGCTCCCGGGCGGACGCGGCGGCGCGCATCTCGGCGTCGGAGCCGTCCAACTCGAGGTGGCCCAGTTCGGCGTTGGGCACCAACTTGCCGTCGTAGATCAGCGCAGTGCCGATGCCGGTCCCGAAGGTGACCACGATGATCAACCCCGGGTGGCCCTTCCCGGCGCCGTATCGCACTTCTGCCAGACCCGCCGCGTCGGCATCGTTGAGCGCCGTCACCGGGCCGGGGACGTGACCGCTGACGGCGTCGACCAGCGACACCCCGATCCAGCTGTCGTCGACGTTGGCCGAGCTGTGCACCACGCCGTGGGTGACGACGCCGGGAAATGCGCAGCCGAAGGGGCCGGCGTAGTCGAAGTTCTCGACGATCTGCTGAACCGTCGCGGCCACCGCGTCCGGGGTGGCCGGCTTCGGCGTGTCCAACCGGAATCGGTCACCGATCAGCGTTCCGTCGGCCAGATTCACCACACCGCCCTTGATTCCGGTGCCTCCGATGTCGATACCGAACGCGGTGTCGAACGAAGTGGTTGCAGCAGGCGCGGTCATCGGCAGTACTCCTCGAGAGCTGGACGGGATTCGCTGGACGGTACCGCTACGCCGGGCAGCCGGCTGTGGCGGGCAACTCGAAACTGGTGGGAGCGGGTTGGACGGCCTGGGTCACGCCTTCGATCACCGCGGGCGGGATGGAGGCCTGCTTGAGCTGCTCCAGCTCCGCCTGTTGTTCCAGGCTCAACGTCGCGTCCTTGTACAGCGCACCCAAGGCGAATTCGACGGAGTCGTCGAACCGGTTGTCGAGGATCAGCGTGGCGCAGGGCGCCACGATCAGGACGGACCGAGCGGCCTGCGAGCCTGCGGGTCCGTAGCGGATCTCGCCCCAGCACCGCAGGTCGGACGCGGGGTACAGCGTGTCGTCCGCCGCGGTGCGCACGGAGTCGAAACCGGCTTTCCGCAGGGTCTCGGTGACGGTCTTGGCCATGCCGGGCGTGGTGCTGGCGTTCACGATGCGCAACTGCACCGTCGCCGGGTTGGCGGGTCGCACGTCGCGCAGCGTGTTCCGGTCGGTCGGGATGCCGAAACTGGTGGCCGGCACCGCAGTCGTCGCAGTCGTGGCGGGCGTTACCGTCGTCGCCGGGGCCGCACCGGTGGTCTCGGCGCCCGCCGAAGCAGACCCGGTGGCCGCGACGCTCGATCCGGTCGAACTGTCAGCCGACGACGCACTCGCGGTCTGGGTGTCCGCGGCTGTCGCTCCGGTGGACTGTGGGTCGCTCGCGGCGCCGGCCGCGACCGCACCGGGCGGGTTGCAGGAGTTGTCCGGTGCCGGTTCGGGCTTGAGGACGACGATCCAGGTGACCACCGTGGCGAGCGCGAGTGCTCCGATGATGGAGAGCGCCGGCCAGCGGGTGCGGCGACGATATCCCTCGGGTCCACTCTCACTACTCAACGGATGGAGCCTCTCTGCCGGACGGCCGCACCGGACACCGATGCCCGATCAGCGGCTCGTTGCCACCCTGGTGGTGCCGGTGCCAGCGTAAGGGTCGGACCGCGGAATTCGCGCCCGGACACCACTGGATCGGCCAAGCGTCCCCGCGAACCGCCGAAGTCCGCTACCCTGCCGTCGCCGGCCGCGAATCCGTCGTCGGCAGCCCGGACCGCGAATCGTCGACGTTCCCGCCTCCGTGGCGGGCACAAATCGATGCTCCAGTGCGTTAGTTGACAAGCGAGCGAGGTGCGGCCTGCCCGGCCGACACCCGGCCGCCGGGGCGTGACCGCTGCCACATGGCTGGAACGCGGCCGGCAGGACATCACCATTCGGACAGGATTGGACAGCGAAGGACACACGATGGCTACTGACTACGACGCGCCGCGCCGCAACGAGAGCGAAGAGCACAGCGAGGACTCCCTGGAGGAGCTCAAGGCCCGCCGCAACGAGGCCCAGTCGGCGGTGGTCGACATCGACGAGGGGGACACCGCCGAGTCCTTCGAGCTGCCGGGTGCGGACCTGTCCGGCGAGGAGTTGACCGTCAAGGTCATCCCCAAGCAGGCCGACGAGTTCACCTGCACCGTGTGCTTCCTGGTGCAGCATCGCAGTCGGCTCGCCCGCGGCGGCGCCGGCGCCGAGGTCTGCGCGGACTGCGCCTGATGTCCAGCGGCTTGGCGCCCCGCCCTCGGGCGTCCTCGTCGAGCCGGATCGCCGACGACGTCGCCGAGTTCCACCGGGCCTATGAGTTGCCGCTCCGCTCGGCTCCCACGGGTGCCGTCGGCGCCGACCAGGCGCGGCTTCGGCAGGCGTTGATCGAAGAGGAGGTCGCGGAGTTGGCCGCGGCGGCGGACGCCGAGGACGTGGTGGGGGTCGCGGATGCGCTCGCCGACATCGTCTATGTGGCCTACGGCACAGCGCACGTCTACGGAATCGACCTGGATGCGGTACTCCACGCGGTGCATGTGTCGAACATGACCAAATTGGGTGCCGACGGCAGGCCTCTGCGCCGGGCCGACGGAAAGATACTGAAGGGGCCGGACTACCAGCCGCCCGACGTGGCGGCGGTGCTGCACCGGCTGATGACCGAGACTGCGATCTCGCCCGACTGAGGGGTGCGGGGTCGGACCGGACCGTGCCCGATCGGCACGAGCCTAGAATCGGAAACGGCGATGTGACCGCAACGGACGCGGCACGGAATCAGGTGATACCGATGGCTGGTGGACTACGACGGTGGCTGAGCACGCTGAGCCGGGACGACGATCAACTGGAGGCGGAAGCACTCAGCGAGTCGTCGGACGCCTGCGGCGCCCAGCACGCGCAGCAGTGTCGGATGGGGCAGCTGGTGACCGTGCAGGGCCGGCTCCGGTCGGTGGACCTGCGTCCCGCGGACTCGCTGGCCACTCTGCACGCCGAGTTGTACGACGGCACCGACACCGTTGAACTGGTCTGGTTGGGTCGCCGGTCGATCCCCGGTATCGAACCCGGCCGCACGATGCTGGTCAAGGGTCGGATGGCCAGCCGCGACGGTGTGAAGACGATCTTCAACCCCGATTACGAGTTGCGACCCGCCCACATATGAGCGATCCGCAGTCCGACGACACCCAGACCACCAGCCAGACCACCAGCGAGACCACCACTGAGACCGGCAGTGAGACCGTCACCGACACCGCAGCCGAACAGATTCTCGAGGAACCCGGCGCACCCACCCTCTGGGAGCAGATGGGCGGCCCGGCGGGGATGCTCGACTCGGGCCTACCGGTGGTCGTGTTCGTCATAGGGAACTCGATCGGTGGTTTGACCGCCGGCATCGTCGCCGCCCTGACCGCCGGCGTGCTGATCTTCCTGGTTCGGCTGACTCGCCGGCGGCCGGTCACCCAGGCGATCGGCGGTTTGTTCGGCGTCGGGTTGGCGGCGTTCATCGCGCACCGGTCGGGGTCCGCCGGCGGTTATTTCCTGGTCGGGATTTACAGCTACCTGTTGTACGGCACGCTGCTGGTGCTCTCGATGGTCTTCCGGATTCCCGCGATCGGTCTGATCTGGGAGGGCGTCAACGGGCGCGGCATGGCATGGCGCAAGGATCGAGCGTTGGTCCGCCGCTACGACTACGCCACGGCGGTGTGGGTCGGCGTGTTCGCGGCACGATACCTGGTGCAGCGGGCGCTGCTGGGCTCGGATGAGATCGGCTGGCTCGGATTCGCCCGAATCGTGATGGGCTACCCCCTCTACCTGCTCGCGATCGCCACCAGCGTGTGGATCGTGATGCGCGGCACCGGCTGGGAGCGCCCCTCACTGCGCTCGCTGATGGCCCGTAAGCGGACCTGAGAGTTCGCGTCGCACCCAGTCGCAACCGATCGGGAGTCGCTATCGGAGCGCGTCCCGCAACTGATCCTCGACTTCGGTCGATGCGACGAAGAGCAGCTCGTCGGCCGGTTCCATCGGCACGTCCGGCTGCGGCACGATGACCCGCCCACCGCGCAGGATCGCGACCAGGGCTGAGTCGTGGGGGAGTCGGAGATCCCGGATCGGCACCCCGGCCAGCGGGGTGGCCTTGGGCAGGGTGACCTCGACCAGATTCGCCTGACCCTGCCGCAGGGTGAACAGCCGGACCAGGTCGCCGACGCTGACCGCCTCCTCCACCAGAGCGGCCAGGATGCGCGGGGTGGACACCGAGACGTCCACGCCCCACGCTTCGGTGAACAGCCACTCGTTGCGGGGATCGTTCACCCGGCCGACGACTCGATTCACCGCGAATTCGGTTTTGGCGAGCAGTGCCACCACCAGATTCACCTTGTCGTCACCGGTGGCGGCGATCATCACGTCACAGGTCTGGATTCCGGCGTCCTCGAGACTGGTGACCTCGCACGCGTCGGCGAGCACCCACTCGGCGTCCTCGATCAGATTCGGCCGGATGTTGGCCGGCTCCCGGTCGATCAACATGACCTGGTGACCGTTCTCGATCAGCTCGCTCGCGATCGAGCGGCCGACGGAACCCGCGCCCGCGATGGCGATCCGCATCAGATCCCCTCGTCCGGGGTGATCGCGGCGGCGTCGGACAGTCGGGCCAGGTCGTTGGTGAGCACGGTGGCGTAGATCAAATCGCCCTCCTGGATGACGGTCTGCGCATCGGGCAGCAAACCGGCGCCGAAGCGCACCACGAACGCGGTGCGCATCTCCAGCGTCGCCTCCAGCTGGCGTAGCGGCTGACCGAGCCAGTGCCGGTGGTAGGGCACCTGCGCGACCAAGACCGTGCCCGACGGATCCCGCCATTCGCTGACCAGGCCGTCGGGGAGGACGGCGCGCAGCAACCGGTCGGTGGTCCAGGGCACGGTCGCCACGGTGGGGATTCCCAGCCGCTCGTAGACCTGCGCACGTTTCGGGTCGTAGATGCGGGCCACCACGGTCGCCACGCCGAACTGCTCGCGGGCCACCCTCGCGGCGATGATGTTGGAGTTGTCCCCGGACGACACCGCGGCGAAGGCGTGCGCCTCCGGCACCTTGGCCTCGATCAGGGTGTTCCGGTCGAATCCCAGGCCGAGGATCTGAAGGCCTTTGAAGTCGGGCCCGAGTCGGCGGAACGAGGCCTCCTCGCGGTCGATGACCGCGACCGAATGGCCGCGGAGGTCGAGGATTCGCGCAAGCGAGGATCCCACCCGACCACAGCCCATGATCACGATGTGCACGCGCGAGTTCTCCGTCCCGAAGTAGCGCAGATGAGCTGAGACGCTCGACACCAGTCGGTCATCGGGAAACCGATGTCGCAGGCGCCCGAGGTGACCGCCGGCCGCGGCCCGGGTGCCTGCCGGGTCGCGGCCCACACTATCGCGCCCCCGCGCGGCACCGAAAGCGCGCCGGTCAACGTAGGCTCGTGCGCTGTGTCCCGGCTAACCATGACCGCCAAGCGAATACTCGTCGGTCGAGCATTCCGCAGCGACAAACTGGCGCACACACTGCTGCCCAAACGGATCGCGCTGCCGGTTTTCGCCTCGGACGCCCTGTCGAGCGTGGCGTACGCGCCGGGTGAGATCTTCGTGGTCCTCTCGATGGCCGGACTCGCCGCTTACTCGTTCGCGCCATGGATCGCGGTGGCCGTCGCCCTCGTGATGATCGTGGTGGTCCTGTCCTACCGGCAGAACGTGCACGCCTATCCCAGCGGCGGTGGCGACTACGAGGTCGCGACGAAGAACCTGGGTCAGCGCTTCGGGTTGGTGGTGGGCAGCGCGCTGCTCGTCGACTACATCCTCACCGTCGCGGTGTCGACCGCCGCCGGTGTGGCCAACATCGGATCGGCGATCAAATTCGTCGGCGACCACAACGTCGCCTTCAGCGTCGGCATCATCGCTCTGGTCACCGCGGCGAATCTGCGCGGACTGAAAGAGGCGGGTGCCGCTTTCGCGATCCCGGTCTACGCGTTCATCGTCGCCGTCTTCGCCATGCTGGCCACCGGTGCGGTGCGGCTGCTCTTCGGCGACGAGATGCGCGCGGAGAGCGCGAGCTTCGACGTTGCCGCCACCCAGTCCACCAGCGGCCTGCTGTTCCTGTTCCTGTTGCTGCGGGCGTTCTCCTCCGGTTCGGCGGCGTTGACCGGGGTGGAGGCCATCTCCAACGGCGTTCCGGCGTTCCGCAAGCCGAAGTCGAAGAACGCCGCGAGCACGCTGGCCCTGATGGGCGTGATGTCGGTGACCATGATGCTCGGCATCGTCGGAATGGCACTGGCCACCCATGTGCACGTCGGTCAGGAGGGTAAACCCCTGATCGGGCAACCGGCGGATTACCACGAGAAGACGGTAATCGCACAGATCGCCGAGGCCGTCTTCGACGGCTTCCCGGTCGGGTTCTATGTGGTGTCCTTCACCACCGGGCTGATCCTGGTGCTGGCCTGCAACACCGCGTTCAGCGGATTCCCGGTGCTCGGCTCGATCCTGGCGCAGGACCGGTTCCTGCCGCGCCAGCTGCACACTCGCGGTGACCGGTTGGCGTTCTCCAACGGAATCGTGTTTCTGTCCGTAGTGGCGATCGTGCTCGTCGTGGTTTTCAGCGCCGACGTGACGAAGTTGATCCAGCTCTACATCGTCGGGGTGTTCATCTCCTTCACCTGCTCGCAGGGCGGCATGATCCGGCACTGGAGGCGGATCCTCAGCCGTGAGACGGACCCCCAGGAACGCCGAGTCCTACGCCGGAAGCAGCTGATCAGCGGCACCGGGTTCGTGATGACCGGAACCGTGTTGGTCATCGTGCTGGTGACCAAGTTCCTGTCCGGCGCCTGGATCACGCTGCTGGCGATCGGGGTCATCTACGCCACCATGGTGTCCATCCGCAAGCACTACGACCGCGTGGCCCGCGAGATCGCCGCCGACGAGGACGACCTGGTGCTGCCGAGTCGGGTCCACGCGATCGTGCTGGTCTCCAAGGTGCATCTGCCGACGATGCGAGCTCTTTCGTACGCCCGAGCGACCAGGCCCGACATTCTGGAGGCGGTCACCGTCAACGTGGACCCCGCGGACACCGCGAACCTGGCCCGCGAGTGGGAGGACCGCGAACTGCCGGTCTCGCTCAAGGTGATCGACTCGCCGTTCCGGGAGATCACCAAACCCATTCTGGATTACGTCAAGCGGGTCCGTCGTGACTCGCCGCGCGACGTGGTGGCCGTCTACCTGCCCGAATACGTGGTCGGGCACTGGTGGGAGCAGATTCTGCACAACCAGTCCGCGCTGCGGCTCAAGGGCCGGCTGCTGTTCACGCCGGGTGTGATGGTCACCTCCGTGCCCTGGCAGCTGTCCAGTTCGGAACAGGTCGAGCAGCGCATCGCCGAACGCAGCGAGCGGGAGATCTCCTCCGTGGGCCGCCGGTCGGCCGCGACCCGGCTCGAGGACGACGACCCGGATGCATTCCGGTACGGCGGATGACAGACCACCGCGCCCCCGACGGGCGCACCCTGGACGACCGCACCCCGGACGACCGGCCCACCGTTGACGACGCCGATGTGCAGCTGGCCGTCGGCGACGTGGTGGAGCTGTCCGTCGGATCGGTCGCGCACGGCGGTCACTGCGTCGCCCGACACCACGGTCGGGTCGTTTTCGTCCGTCACGCGCTGCCCGGTGAACAGGTGCGCGCCCGGATCACCGAGGCCAAGCCCGGCTCGTTCTGTCGGGCGGACGCCCTCGAGGTGCTCACCGCCGATCCGCGGCGGGTGCCGGCACCCTGCAGTCACTTCGGGCCGGGGGGCTGCGGCGGATGCGACTTCCAGCACGCCTCGGGGGAGTTGCAGCGCGAACTCAAGGCCACCGTGATTCGGGAGCAACTGCTGCGGCTGGCCAAGGTGGAGCTGGACCCGGTGGTCGAGGCCCTGCCGGGGTCCGGATTCGGCTGGCGCACCAGGGTGCGCTGGGGTCGCGCGCTGCGGGACGGCCGGGCGGTGGTGGGTCCGCGGCTGCACCGGTCCGCTCAACTGGTAGACGTGACGCCGACCGAACCGTGCCTGATCGCCTCCGGGGGGCTCAGTGCGCTCGCGGTCGAGGTCGGTGACGGTGCCGCTGTGGAGTCGGACGAATGGGTGTTGATGGTCGCCGAGGACGGCTCGGAGCACACCGACCCGGGTCGGCGAGTCGGCTCCTGACGTGGTGACCGAGACGGTGCACGGCAGGCAGTTCGCGGTCAGCGCGGACGGGTTCTGGCAGGCGCACCCGGCGGCCGCCGAGACCTACGTCGACGCAGTGCTCGAATGCCTGCCCACCGTGACGGGCGGCACCGCCTGGGACCTGTACGGAGGTGTCGGCCTGTTCGCCGCGTTCCTGGCCGACGCGGTCGGCCCGACGGGGTCGGTCACGAGTGTCGAGATGGACCCGACCGCGGCGGAACTCGCGCGCCGCAACCTGGCGGACCTGCCGCAGGTCCGACACCGGCCGGGGATGGTGGAGAAGGTACTCCGCACCATGCCGCGCCGCGTCGACGTCGTGGTGCTCGATCCGCCCCGGACCGGGGCCGGTCGCACCGTCTGTGTCGGCATCGCCGAGCGCGCCCCGGCGGTGATCGTGTACGTCGCGTGCGACCCGGCCGCGTTGGCCCGGGACACTGCGACCCTGCACGGCCGCGGGTACCGGCTGAACACGCTGCGCGCCTTCGACAGCTACCCGCAGACGCATCACGTCGAGTGCGTGGCGAGCTTCGTGCCGGTGGCGCCCGACTCGAGCCCCCAATCGAGCCCCCCATCGGTCCCCGAATCGAACCCCGAATCGGGCCCTGAGACTGGCTAGTCGAGTTGCCAGGCGCGAAGCTCGGCGGGGCGGTCGGTCATGATGCCGTCGACGTGCAGGTCGGTCAGGCGCGACCAGGCGTCCTCGGTGTTCGGGCTGAAGGTGAGCACCGAGACACCAGCGGCGTGCAGGTCGGCGACGAGTCCCGGCGCCCGCAACAGGGCGTCGAATTCCACGTGGTAGGACGCCGCGCCCAAATCCCGGCACAACGACACCGGGTCCGGGTCGATCTCCTCGCGCAGCAGCCCGAACCAGCAGCCCGGCGAGGCGCTCCTCAGCAGCCGCAGGGTCTCGTCCTCGAAGGCCTGTAGGAACACCTGGTCGGCGTTCGGCGCGGCGGCGAGCACATCGAGCACCGACGCCAGCTCGGCCGAGGTGAACGAACCCTTCAGTTCCAGCAGGATCCCGCCGCGGGTCGGTAGCGTCGCCAACAGGGCGGCCAGGGTGGGAACGGTGGCGTCCCGAAACAGGCTGACCGACCTCGGGCCGGCGTTGAACCAACTGCCGGCGTCCAATCGCCGCACCTCGGCGAGTGTGCGCGACCGCAGCGGGCCGCTGCCGTTGGTGGTGCGGTCCAGTGTGTCGTCGTGGAACAACACCGGCACGAGGTCGGCGGTCGGCTGTACGTCCGTCTCCACCCAGGCCACGCCGCCCGCCCAACAGGCGCCGAAGGCTTCGAGTGTGTTCTCCGGTGCGTCCCAGCTGGCCCCCCGATGACCGATGACCAGCGGTTTCCCCCCGTGCATCAGCAAGGCGTCCGACGGGTGGCGTCCGATCTGTGCGTCCATTCAGCGGAGCCTACAAACCCGGCGCGTGACGGGCGCCGTGAACTCGGTGCCCGATGGATGGAAACAGCGCGCAATCGGGTCGAACCGCCGAACAGTGCGCAGGGCGAACCGGTAACGTCGAGGTGTGCAGGCCAGTGATCCACAGCTCCCCGACGGCTTGTCGCCGGCGTACCTGCGAGGGCTGACCCCGCCCGAGCTGACCGACCTCGCGGTACAGATCCGCGCCTTCCTGGTGAACCGGGTGTCGCGCCGGGGCGGGCACCTGGGCCCCAATCTCGGGGTGGTCGAACTGACGATCGCGCTGCACCGGGTGTTCGACTCGCCCCGTGACCCGATCATCTTCGACACCGGTCATCAGGCCTACGTCCACAAGATCGTGACCGGTCGCGCGGCGCTGTTCGACACCCTCCGAACTCGGAACGGCTTGTCGGGTTATCCGAGTCGCGCCGAATCCGAGCACGACTTCGTCGAGAACTCACACGCGTCCACCTCGCTGGCCTACGCGGACGGGATGGCGAAGGCGTTCCAGGTGCGCGGCGACCGGGACCGAACTCCGGTGGCGCTGATCGGAGACGGCGCGCTCACCGGTGGGATGGCCTGGGAGGCGCTGAACAACATCGCCGCGGCCAAGGATCGACCGCTGGTCATCGTGCTGAACGACAACGGGCGGTCGTACGCCCCCACCACCGGCGGGATGGCGGAGCGGATGGCCGCGCTGCGGACCCGGCCGGGCTACGAGCGGGCCCTCGGTCAGGTCAAGCGGCGATTGCCGGCGGCGCCGGTGGTCGGTCGTCCGCTGTACGCGGCGCTGCACGCCCTCAAGCAGGCCGCGAAGGACTGGTTCCTGCCGCAGAGCATGTTCGAGGATCTCGGCTTGAAATATCTCGGTCCGATCGACGGCCACGACCTGCCGGCGCTGGAGCGGGCGCTGACCAGTGCGCGCGATTTCGGCGGTCCGATCCTGGTGCACTGCCTGACCACGAAGGGGCAGGGCTACGGGCCGGCCGAGAAGGACGACGCCGAGCGCTTCCACGCGCCACCGGCGTTCGACCCCAAGACCGGTCTGCCGCTCAACACGTCCGCGTCGACGTGGACGTCGGTGTTCGGCAGGGAGATGGTGCTGGCCGGTGCGCAGCGACCGGACGTGGTCGCGATCACCGCTGCGATGAGCGGCCCCACCGGGCTGGATCCGTTCGGCATCGCCTTCCCGAACCGGCTGTACGACGTGGGAATCGCCGAGCAACACGCCCTGACATCCGCCGCCGGGCTCGCCCTGGGCGGGCTGCACCCGGTGGTGGCCGTGTACGCCACCTTCCTCAACCGCGCTTTCGATCAACTGCTGATGGACGTGGCGCTACACGGTTTGCCGGTGACGGTGGTGCTGGACCGGGCGGGTGTGACCGGCGAGGACGGCCCGAGTCACCACGGCATGTGGGACCTCTCACTGGCCGCGATGATCCCCGGGTTGCGAGTCGCCACCCCGCGGGACGCCGCCACGCTGGCCGCCGAGCTGTCGGAGGCACTGGACATCACCGACGGACCGACCCTGCTGCGGTACCCCAAGGGAGCCGTCCCGGAGACGGTCCCCGCGGTCGGGGTCGTGGACGGGATGGACCTGCTGGCGGTTCCCGGGTCGGGACTCGGCTCGGATGTGCTGGTCGTCGCTGTCGGGGCGTTCGGGGCGATGGCAGTCGAGGTCGCGACCCGGCTGGCCGATCAGGGCATCGGGGTGACCGTGGTCGATCCCCGCTGGGTGCTGCCGGTGCCGGCCGGGTTGCCGAAGCTCGCCGCCCGACACGACCTGGTGGTCACCGTCGAGGACGGAGGTCGGCGGGGCGGCGTCGGAGCGGCCATCGTCGACGCACTGAGCGAGGTCGACGTCCCGGTCACGGTGTTCGGGATCCCGCAACAGTTCCTGGAGGCCGGTGCTAGAGCCGACCTGCTGCACGACCTCGGCCTGACCGCTCAGACTCTCGCCCGATGGATCACCGAGCAGGTGTCGCGCGCCGAGACCGCCGCCGAACGCGCGCGCCAGCAGCAGTGACCGAACCTGCCGAGTCGACCGCGCGGATCGTTCCGCTCGATGTCGGTGCCGACCGCGAACTGGCCACCCGGCTGCTGGAGTTGCAACAGGACGCGTACGCGGTCGAGGCGGCGTTGACCGGTGACGACCGGATTCCCGCATTGCGCGAGGGCCTCGGCGACCTCCAGGTTGCACCCGTCAGGTGGTTCGGCAGCTTCGGTCCTGCGAACGGTTCGGGGTCGGCGACCGAATTGCAGGGCGCGATCGCGTGGACGACCAACGACTACGGCGTGGACATCGACCGGCTGGTGGTGCGCCCGGACCGCTTCCGGCGCGGTGTCGGGTCCGAACTCGTCGCAGCCCTGCTGGCGGAGGCGGCCGGGCGACCGGTGACCGCCTCCACCGGCCGCGGGAACGAACCGGCCGCAGCGTTGTACCGCAAGCACGGGTTCGTGCAGGTGGGCGATATCGAGGTGGTGCCCAACTTCTGGGTCAGCCAGTTCACCCGGCCCGCGAACACCGCGACCTGAGTCTGTCTCAGAGGCGGATCCCGGTCACCGGATCGAAGAACAGCACGTGATCGTCGTTCAGCACGTCCACCAGTAGGTCTTCGCCGCGCCGCGGCGCCGAACGCGCCGGACAACGCACAGACAGCGGCTGGTGACCGGCGTCCGCCACCAGAAATCCCGACACGTACGCGTCCGTGCCGGTGTGCTCCACGCCGCTGACCCGCAACACCGCGCCGCGGGGTAGCACGTTCACGTTCTCGGCTCGGACCCCGACCACCAGCGGTGCACCGTCGGGCACGTCGATCCGACCGGGTACCGGTAGCAGCAGGTCACCGACCCGGGCGCCCTCCGGGGTTCGGATCGCGGTCAGCGTGTTCATCGGAGGGGCACCGAAGAATCGTGCGACGGCGAGGTTGTCGGGTCGGTGGTAGACGTCCAGTGGTGCCGCGACCTGACGGAGCCTGCCGTCGATGATCACCGCGATCCGGTCGCCCAGGATCATCGCCTCGGTGGGGTCGCGGGTGATGTAGAGCGTGGTCGTGCCGGTCCGCCGCTGCAGGGTGCTGAGCTGGAGTCGGGCGTGTCGACGCTCCTCGGCGTCCAAGTGCCCCAGCGGTTCGTCCAGGATCAGCACGCCGGTGTGCCGCACCATCGCTCGGGCCAAGGAGACGGCGCCGCGCTGCGCGGGGGTCAGCGCCCGCGGAAGTTCGTGCAGCAGCGCGCGCAGGCCCAGCGCATCTGCGATTCGGGTCACCTGGTTGGCGATCTCGTGGGCCGGCTCGCCCGCCACGGTCAGCGGGAAACCTATGTTCTGCTCCACCGTGAGATGCGCGTACAGCGTCTGGTTGAAGGTCGCGGTGCCGACGTCGCGGCTCCCGGCCGGCAGTTGGGTGACGATGTCACCCGCGACCAGGATCTCGCCGGACGTCGGCTTGACCAGGCCACTGAGCAGACGAAGCACGGTGGTCTTGCCGCCGCCCGAGGGTCCCACCACTGACAGGAACTCGCCGTCGGCCACCATCAGCGACAGTCGGTCAACGGCGGGCGTGGCGAACCCCGGATAGGTGTACGAGACATTGGAGAACGAGACCTGCGCCACGATTCGCAGAATAACGTTTCCCTCGGCGGGGCGACCCAGGCGTGGCCGCCGCGGACCTCACCGGCCGTTGCTGTCGGTGCTCGCCGATACCCTCCATGGGTGGACTGGGCGGGGATCGTAGGCGGTGCCATCGTGGGTCTGGTTGCGGTCGTCCCTGTGCTCGTCTCGAACTGGGCCGCACGAAAAGGTGCACAGGAAACGTCGGCGTAGCTGAGAACGGAGGCGCTGCGCTCCCAATTGCAGCACATCAAAGCTGACCTGCGGAGTCTCGACCAGGAGCTCCAGGATCACCAAGAGGGCCACGGCGTATCCTGAGCAGGTCGAACACGCACGCTCGGGTCCACCGGAACTCGAGGAGGAATGATGAGCGCTGAGGGTGCCGCTGTGTCCCGCGCCGAAATCCGTTTGGCCCGACTAATGGAGCAGTACGGGCCCCGGTGGGGCTACGAAGTACCAGCTGGCGTCAGACAGATCGCCGAGGTTGATGAACGCAACGGGGTAGCGACTGCCGAGCACGCATCGCGTCTATCGCTGGATGAAATGCAGTTTGCTACCGCAAGCGCGGAGATGGTCGCCGGCGCGGCGAAAAAATGGCTGGCAAGCCACGACGACCAGCTCAGTGCTACTGACACCAAGAGCACGCCCGCTGATATCGCCGCCGCCATCACCAGACTGGTCAGTCAAGCAGCCGATCGCGCGGCCTCTGATGGGGAGCCCGAACTGCGCCTCGGGGACGACGCACACACGCGGATCGCAGCCATGGTGGCGGCCCTGAAGCCGGCTCAGCGGCTCCGACTCATCGAGCGGCTGCAGCTGGACGTCATCGACGCTACGGATCGTCGGCGACGGGATGAGCTCGATCGCATCCGCAGAGCCCTGGAGACGCAGGTCAGGGTCGACACCGCCGACCCGGCAACCATGGCCGAATCGCTCTACGGAGCTCTCGATGCGACGGTGCTCTGATCCGCGCGGCATTCGGCCCGGCGCGCGGGCTCCGGCGCACGGCTGGTGAGCGCGGCGTCAATCCGGCAGCGTGGCCACCCCGGAGGGAGCGAAACGGCGTCCGGTGACCCGCTCGGAGACGCCCGTGCGATCCAGGTAGGGGGTGATCCCGCCGAGCCAGAACGGCCAGCCGGCGCCGGTGAGCATCGCCAGGTCGACGTCGCGCGGGTCTCCAACGACCCCCTCGGCGAGCAGGAACCGAGTCTCCTCGGCCAGGGCGGCTAGCGCCCGGTCCCGCACCTGGTCCGCGGTGGACGCGTTGTTCCCGCCGGTCCACAGCGCCGCCACGTCCGGGGCGAGGGTTTGCCGTCCGTCTTCGTCCCAGGTCAGGAGCGCGCGCTGGCCTGCCTCGACGCTGCGACGGAGGTTCGCGCTGATCGGGTAGCGATCCGGAAAGCTCGCGGCGAGCTGCTCTGAGACGTGCAGGGCCACCGCGGGACCGACCAGCTGCAGCAGCATCAGCGGCGTCATCGGCAGACCGAGCGGATCGAGGGCGACATCGGCGACCGCGGGCGGGGTGCCTTCGTCGATGCAGCGCAAGACCTCGCCCATGACCCGCATCAGCAAGCGGTTCACCACGAAGCCCGGCCGGTCGGCAACCAGGATCGGTCCCTTACGCAGGGTCGCAGCGAGACCGAATGCGGTGGCCAGGGCCGGATCCGTGGTGCGCGCGCCGCGGACGATTTCCAGCAGCGGCAGCACGGCGACCGGATTGAAGAAGTGGAAGCCGACCACCCGCTCGGGGTGTCGCAGGTCTGCGGCCATCGCGGTCACCGACAGCGCGGAGGTGTTGGTGGCGAGAATCGCGTCGGACGCCAGGTGTCGCTCCAGGTCGGCGAACACCGCCTTCTTGACGTCGATCTCCTCGACCACGGCCTCGAGCACGAAGTCGGCATCGGCGAAATCGGTGTAGTCCAAGGACCCGGTGATCAGCGCGGTCAGCCGGTTCGCCTCGTCCCCGCTGATGCGATGTTTCGCCGCCAGGCCCGTGATCTCCCGGCGGATCCCGGCCAGGCCGCGGTCGAGGCGTTCCTGGTCAACGTCGGTCAGCACGACCGGCAGGTGAGTGCGGCGCGCGAACAACAGCGCCACCTGGGTGGCCATCAGGCCCGCCCCGACGACGCCGAGCTTGGTCAGCGGGCGGGCGAGCGAGGGGTCCGGTGCGCCGACCGGTCGGCGGGCGCGTCGCTGAGTCAGGTTGAAGGCGTAGATGCCGGCCCGAAACTGGTCCGAGTGCAGCAGGTCGGCGAGCGCGTCGCCCTCGGCGTGCAGGCCGGCGTCGAACTCGGTGACGCGAGACAGCTCGATCATGTCCAACGCGCGGTCGGCGGCGGGCGCCGCCCCCTTCGTCACTCTGCGGGCCAACTCTCGACCGGCCGATACAGCCGCCGACCACTCCGCCTCGTCGGCGGTCGGCCGGGCCACCGCCGTCGTCCCGTCCAGCACCTCGACCGCCCACCGCAGCGACTGCTCGAGGTAGTCGGCCGCGTCGAGGACGACATCCACGACGCCGAGCCGAAGTGCGTCCGCCGGGCGCAGCATCCGATTCTGGCTCAATGCGTTCTCCACGATGACGGTGATCGCATTGGCCGGGCCGGTGATCTTCGGCAGGAGTTGGGTGCCGCCCCAGCCGGGAAGAATGCCGAGGAACACCTCGGGGAACGCGACCACCCCCGCGTTGGCGGCCAGGGTTCGATAGTGGCAGTGCAGTGCCAGCTCCAGGCCGCCGCCCAACGCCAGCCCGTTCACGAAGGCGAACGTCGGAACGGGGGACTCGTGCAACCGGCGGAAGGTCCGCTGGCCGAGGTCGGCCATCGCCCGACCGGTCTGCCAATCCGGCAGCCCGACGCCGGTGAGGTCGGCGCCCACAGCGAATGCGAACGGTTTTCCGGTGACCGCGACGGCGACCGGCGTCGCCGCGAACGCGGCGTCCAACGCGCCGTTCAGCTCGGCCAGCCCACGCGGGCCGAAGGTGTTGGGTCGGCGATGGTCGCGACCGTTGTCCAAGGTGATCAATGCGATCGGTCCGGCGCCGGGCAGCCGGACCAGTCTGAGATGCGCCCGGGTCACGACCTCCTCCGGGAACAGCGCCTCCAGTGCCGCCGGGCCCTCGAAAGCCTCTGGTGCGTCGGTGGTGGTCACGCCGCCTCCGAACGGTGGCCGGGGTTCTCCCAGATGACGGCCCCGCCCATGCCGAGACCCACGCACATCGTGGTCAGGCCGTAGCGGACCTCGGGATGCTGGGTGAATTGGCGGGCCAGCTGGGTCATCAACCGCACACCCGACGAGGCAAGCGGGTGTCCCATCGCGATCGCACCCCCGTATCTGTTGACCCGCTCATCGTCGTCGGCGAGCCCGAAGTGGGCAAGGAAAGCCAGTACCTGCACCGCGAAGGCCTCGTTGATCTCGATCAACCCGATGTCGTCCAGCGTCAGACCGGCCTTCGCCAGCGCCTTCTCGGTGGCCGGGATCGGGCCGGTCCCCATCGTCGCCGGGTCGACCCCGGCGAACGCGAACGAGATCATGCGCATCCGCACCGGCAGTCCGAGTTCCGACGCCACCGACGCGGCTGCGAGCAGGCACCCGGTGGCGCCGTCGGTGAGTGGCGAGGCGTTCCCGGCCGTGACCCGGCCGTGCGGCCGGAAGGAGCTGCGCAACTGCGCCAGCGTGTCCACCGAGGTGTCGGGGCGGGGGTGTTCGTCACTGACGGCGAGGCCCCAGCCGGCGGGGGAGGCGGTCGCCACCGGAACCAGGTCCGGCTCGATGTCGCCACTCGCCAAGGCCTGCGCGTAGCGGGTCTGGCTGGCGGCGGCGTAGGAGTCGGCGCGCTCACGGGTCAATTCGGGCCAGCGGTCGTGCAGGTTCTCCGCGGTGAGCCCCATGTTCAGTGCGGACGGATCGACGAGCCGATCGGCGACGAACCGCGGGTTCGGGTCGGCGCCGTCGCCCATCGGATGGTGACCCATGTGCTCGACCCCGCCGGCGATGACCACGTCGTAGGCACCCGCCGCGATACCGGCGGCGGTGGTGGTCACTGCGGTCATCGCGCCCGCGCACATCCGGTCGATGGCGAAGCCGGGGACGGTGTTGGGCAGGCCGGCCAGCAGCAGGCTGGTCCGGCCGATGGTCAGGCCTTGGTCGCCGGTCTGGGTCGCGGCCGCCACCGCCACCTCGTCGATGCGTTCCGGCGGCAGCTGTGGGTGGCGCCGCACCAGTTCACGGATCACCTTCACCATCAGATCGTCTGCGCGGGTGCCCGCGTACTGACCCTTCGCGCCGGCCCGGCCGAACGGGGTGCGCACGCCGTCGACGAACACAACGTCACGCAATGTGCGTGCCGGTGCTGGTGCCGGTGTGGTGGACGGGGGGTGGGAGACGGCTTTGGACACGAGGGCTCACTTCCTGGCTGTTAGCTCGCCGTCGATGCTAGGCCCGGCCGCACGGTCCTGGCTACTCATCGGTAACTTAGCCCGGCCGTCGTCGGTGCGGCGATCGTCAGCCCGGAGCAGTCAACGCCGTGGCCAACGGGCCACTGACCAGCTCGACCTGCCACGGTCGGGCACCACCCGCCACCAGGGACGCGGCGATGTCCGCCCGCCCGGTGACACCGGACCAGCAGATCCGCCGGATCAAGTCCGGCGACGCCAAGTTCTCCACCGGAACGACGACGCGCTCACCGATGTCGGCCAACGCGAGCCTGGCCGCGGCGAGCCGCGCGGCCGCCTCCGGATTCTTGTCCTTCCAGCGGGCGGCCGGGGGCGGACCGTCGACCGTCGGCTTCGCCGGCGGCAGCGCGGCATCCGGTAGTCGGAGTGCGGCGTCCACAGCTGTCATCCACCGGGCGGACTGGCGTCGCTGACCGCGTCCGCTGAACGGCGGAAGCGCGCTGAGGGCGGCCTCCGTGCGTGGGGCGGCGGTGGCCGCGGCGATGATCGCGCCGTCCGGAAGCACGCGGTGTGGCGCGATGTCGCGGCTGCTCGCGTAGTCGTCGCGTGCTTCCCACAGGGCGCGGGTGATCGCCAGCGCACGCCTGTCGCGAAGCTTGTGAATCCCGGAAGTCCGCCGCCACGGGTCGACGCGCGGCGCCGGCGGCGGCGCCGAGACCACCGCGGCGAACTCCTGCCGCGCCCAGTCGAGCTTGTCCTGCCGATCCAACTCGGCGATCATCGCCTCGCGTAGTTCCAGCAGCACTTCGACGTCCAGCGCGGCGTAGTTCAGCCAGGCGGCCGGCAGTGGGCGCACCGACCAGTCGGCGGCGCCGTGCCCCTTCTCCAGGCGTAAGCCGAGCATCTGTTCGACCAACGGTCCGAGACCCACCTTCGGGAGTCCGGCGAGCCGGCCGGCGAGTTCGGTGTCGAAGAGGGTCTGTGGCCGCAGCCCGATCTCGGCCAGACAGGCCAGATCCTGGCTGGCGGCGTGCAGGACCCACTCAGACCGGTCCAGCGCCGGGCTGAGGGCGGCCAGGTCGCCGAGCGGGATCGGATCCAGCAACACGCTGCCCACGTCCGGTCGGCGAAGCTGCACCAGGTACGCGCGTGCCGAGTAGCGGAAACCGGAGGCTCGTTCGGCGTCCAGCGCGACGGGGCCGGGGTCCGGGGTGGCCGCCATTCGCGCGGCCAAGTCCTGCAGGTCCCGCGGATTTGTCAACGGCAGCAGGATCCCGTCGCGCGGTGCCAACAAGGGCACCGATTCTGTCGCCGCCGTCGAGCCGGGGCCGACGGAATCGTCGGCGTGCGGGTCATCGTCGGCGTGCGCGTCATCGTCGGCGTGCGCGTCGGCTAGCGCGGTCGACTCAGGAGACGACACCGGCTCGCAAGGCCAGCGCGACGATGTGGGCGCGGTCGCCCGTGCCCAGTTTGCGACCGATTCGGGCCAGATGGCTCTTGACCGTCAGCGCGGACAGCGACAGCTGGTCGCCGATCCACTTGTTCGAGCGGCCCTCGGCGACCAACTGAATGACCTCGATCTCGCGAGCCGACAGTTCGTGGATCGCAGTCGGGACGTTGGCGGCCGCCGGGTTGGCGCGCCTTCCGATCAGCACACCGTGCACCCCGGAACCGACGGCGTCGATGACCGGTCCGATGTCGGCGGTCGGCGCCAGAGCGACCACTCGCGCCCAGCCGGCCTGCCGCAACGCGACCACGATCTCGCCGACCGGCTTGCCCAGCGCCAGACTCACCAGCGCGAGGTCGCCCGGGGTGTTCTCCGCGATGAGGTCTCGGACACTGTCGATCGAGCCGGACTCGCGAACGCGGCCGATGCCCACCTGAAGGAGTGTCTTGCGCAGAGATTCCCGCGTCATGGGATCCGGGTCGACCAGCAGTACCGACGACGAACGCCACTGAATGACGGGCGCGTCCTCCATCGCGGTACGCGGCCCCGGCAGTGACGTCGTCGGCAGGTCTGACCCCGCACGAAGTCGGTTCTCGCCTAGGTCAAGAGTGGACATGCTGGACCATGCTCCGTTCTTTACCTGCGGAAGGCTAACGCCGAGGCTGGGGCGGCCGCGGCACAGCGGGGAAAATTCAGCTCAGCGACCGCGGTGCGGGCCGCGACTTCTATCTGGATTGAAAAGCCGTCGGAATTACCTGGGAAGGATACCTCAGCAATGCGCCGAATTGGTGAACGTAGCCCACATGATCGCACTGCGGTCCGGTTTCGGCCGTCAAACTAGCGTTTCGGAGTAGGTCGAACCGGACTTATCGCCGCTACGCCCTCGGGCGGAAGGCCGGCGGCAACAGCGAGTAACGCTCCGAATGCGGCCAAATGACGCAGCGAAGGCGGGCCGATCGCCGTCCAGGACGCCCGCAGCTCGACGTCGTCGCTGCGTTCATCCCCGGCGATGTCGCCGAAGCGAGCCGACGACGTGGCCGTCACGGTGCCGCCGAGAGCGGTGTAATCCACCCCGCAGCCGTCCAGCGCGTCGATCAGCCAGCTCCAGGCGACGTCGGGCAGGAGGGGGTCGCGCGCTATCTCCCCCTCCACCTCGCAGGTCGCGAAGATGACGAAGCGGTACGTCCCGCTCCACGAATCGACACCGGCGGGATCATGCAGGACCACCAGCCGACCGCTGCCGATCTCCAAGTCGGTGACCGGATCGTGCACCGTGACCGCTACGGCGTGGGCGAAGGGCGCCAGCCGCTGTGGCGCCGGAAGCTCAGCCAGCTCCAGCTCGGCCCGCAGCGACGCACTGCGAAGCTCGGCCACCAACGCGACGAAATCGTGCGGGGTGCCGTCCGGCGTGCTCACGACATCGGCGTCGGTGCTGGCTGACATGGGGCAAAGGGTACGACCAGGCACCGACACAGCCGGTCGAACCACGCCGTCCGGTGGGTCCCGGCCACCGGATCGGTACTCCGATCAGCCCTCGTTCGGCTGCATCCGCAGCGACACCGAATTGATGCACCAGCGTTCGTCGGTGGTGTGGGGTATCCCTCGCCGCTGAACACGTGTCCCAGGTGGGAACCGCAGTTCGCGCAGCGCACCTCGGTGCGCGTCATGCCGTGACTGCGATCTTGGATCAGTTCGACATTGTCGTCGGCGGTCGGCTGGTAGAACGACGGCCAACCGCAGTGCGAGGAGAACTTGGCCTCGGAGGTGAACAGCTCGTTGCCACAGGCTCGGCATGAGTAGACGCCGGTGGCGGTGGTGTCGGTGTATTCCCCGGTGTACGGCCGTTCGGTGCCGCCCTGGCGGAGCACGGCGTACTCCTGCGGGGTCAGTTCCGCTTGCCATTCGGCATCCGTCTTGGTCACTTTGTTCGGCATGCCCACCACGGTAACGAACTGCCGCGCCGGCGGCCGTCGGTGCAGGTCAGCAAGGGTCGGCCGGTCAAGCCGGACACAGCCGACCCACCTCCGGAACAGTCCCGGTGCGCAGGTAGTCGTCCACCGCGGCCCGCACGCAGCTGTTCTCGGGATAGCCGCCGTGCTCGTCGCCCTGATACGAGACCAGCGTCGCCGACGTCATCCTGGCGGCGACGGCCTGCACACCGGTGTACGGAGCAACCGGATCGTGCACACCACCGACCATCAGCAGCGCGGGTGCGCCCTCGGCGCGCAACCCGCCGAGCGGGGAGTCGGCGGCGGGCCACTGTCGACACAGGGCGGCCAGCTCCTGCAGGAACGGCCCGAATCGGGGTGCCGCCGCCGCGGCTGTTCCGAGCTGTTGTTTCAGGTCGCGGTCGGCGAGTCGTGCCCCGTCGTCGTTGCAGTCGAGCATCAGGCGCACGCTCATGTTCACCGCGGAATCGCGTAGGTGCAGGTCCAGCAGGTCGCTCAGGGTTTCCGGGTCGCCTGCGGCCGCGTCTGCGATGCCAAAGCCCAGGGCCTCCCAGCGTGTGCGGTCAGGCAGCGCCATCGTCAGGGCCCACAGCGCCAGGCTCGACCCGACCGCCACGTCGGCGTTCGGATGGTCGGGGTCGTAGTGGAATGCCTGCACCGCGGCGTCCACCGTCCGGATGGCAGCTTCGACGGAGTCGCCCAGCACACACGCCGCACGGGAGACGCAGTCGGTGAGGAACACCTGTAGGGCGCGCTCGTACTCGATCGCCGACTGGGCGGCGCGGTCCGCGGCGCTCACCGCGTGGTCGGTGGGTCCGTCGAGCACCATTCGGCCGACGCGACCGGGGTACCGGTCGGCGTAGACCGCTCCGGCGGTAGCCCCGTAACCGGCGCCGAGGTAGTTCAGCGTCGACAGGCCCAGTGCCGAGCGCAGCGAGTCGATGTCGTCGGCCACGCGGGTGGTGTCGAAGTTCGCCACTCCGGCGTCGACGTGATCTTGGCAGCCGAAGGTGACTCCCCGCGTCAGGTCGGCGAGCGCGCGGTCGAAGAAGCTGTCGGACGGATCTGCGGCCAACGTGTACAGGCTCGCCAGGTCCAGGTCACGAAAGCAGTTCGCGGCGCCCAACCCGCCGACACCGCGAATGTCGAGACTGACGATGCTGAACTGGGCGGTGATCTCGCTCGGCAACGAGTCGGCCAGGGAGGCGAGGTCGCCGATCTGACCCAGTCGAGCCTCACGTGACCCGGTGGCCATCAGCGCCACCAGCGTCGGTGCGTCGGCGGGCAGGCCGTTCGCTCGGATCCGACCGACGGCGAGCCGGATCCCGCCGCGTTCGGGGTGGGCGTAGTCCAGCGGCACGGTCAGGTCGGTGCAGCTGATTTCGGGCGCCCCGGTGGCAGGTCGACCGGTGATGGGGCACGGCTGCCAGGCGCGGTCGAACTTCGCGTTCTGTCCCGCGCCGCCGGGACCGATCGGGCGACTCGGTGCGGTGGCGGTCGATGACGAGGGTCCGCCGAAGACCGCGAGCGCCGGCCGGCTGCTCGGTCCCACCGTGCAGGCCGCGGTCGACAGGACCGTGAGCATCACGCCGACCGCGAGACGCAGGTGGTGCCGCGACCTGGAGTGCCGCAGCGGCCGGGACGCACGACGCTCGAACACTGGACCTCCATTTCCTCGGGGACGTCCCCCCATTGTGGCCGGCTCAGCGGCTGGCTCAGCGGCCGGCTCAGCGGTAGGCCCAGTGGTCGGCTCAGCGGAACGGTCAGTGGTCGACCGGGTGGCAGACTCGGGCGTCGGTGATGGTCGGCAAGATCACCTGAAACCGGGTCGGTGCCCTGCACGCGTTCGATTACCGTCTTGTGGTGCCCATCGTTCGTCTGGTCGAGATCGAGCCGGTGATCAGCACCGACGAGCTCATCGCCGGGCTGGTGCCGCCCCCTCGCTTCAGTGACGCGCGATTCTCCACCTACCGTCCGGACCCGGCGCAGCCGAGTCAACGGGCCGCGCTGACGGCCATGGAGTCCTTCGCCGCGAAGATCGCCGAGCCGCCGGCCAAGCCGGGTTGGTTCCGCCGCTCTGTCGCTTCCACCGCGGCGACCGGGATCTACCTGGATGGTGGCTTCGGTGTGGGCAAGACCCACCTGCTCGCTTCTTTGTGGCACGCCGTGCCCGGCCCGAAGGCGTACAGCACCTTCGGCGAGATGACCCAGCTCGTCGGCACCCTCGGCTTCGTCCCGGCGATCAAACGGCTCGCCAACCATCGCTTGATCGCCGTCGACGAGTTCGAGCTGGACGACCCCGGCGACACGATGTTGATGACCCGGCTGCTGGGCGAACTCGCCGAGGCGGGAGTGCACCTGGCTGCCACCTCCAACACCCTGCCGGATCGGCTGGGGGAGGGCCGATTCGCGGCCGACGACTTCCGTCGCGAGATCCAGGGTCTGTCAGCGCGATTCTCCACGCTCCGAGTGGACGGACCGGACTACCGGCACGCGGGCCTCGCCGCGGCCCCGCCACCCGCGACGGAGGCGCAGTTGCAGTTGGTCGCCGGGAGTGCCGCCGCCGAGGGCCTGGGCAGCAGCCTGGACTCGTTCGACGAGCTGTGCGCCAAGCTCGCCAAGCTGCACCCGTCCAAGTACGGGCGGCTGTTGGACGGGATCAGCTCGGTCGCGTTGTCCAGGGTGCACCCGGCTCCCGATCAGGCCGTGGCGCTGCGACTCGTCACATTCATCGACCGGCTTTACGACCGGTCGATCCCGGTGATCGCCTCCGGCGGCTCGCTGGGGGAGCTGTTCACTCCGGAGATGCTGCGGGGCGGCTACCGGAAGAAGTACCTGCGGGCGACCTCTCGGGTGCTGGCGCTGGCCCGCGAGGCCGTCCGCACCTAGGCACTGACCCGGGCACGCACCCGGGCACGGACGCGGGCACGGATCTCGACGCGAAGCCAGAACCGGACTCACACCGATCCGTCGGTCAGGACCGCGGCCAGCGTGTCGATCGCCTCTTCGATCTCGTCCCCGGTGATCACGAGGGGAGGTGCGATCCGCAAGGTGTGCCGCTGAGTCTCCTTCACCAGGATTCCCCGCCGGGCGAGCTCCTCGGAGACCTCCCGACCGGAGGCGCCTCCCGGGCTGAGCTCGACCCCCGCCCACAAGCCGCGGCCACGCACCTCGGCCACCCCTCGACCGACCAGCTCGCCGAGTCGCCGGTGCATCACTGAGCCCAATTCAGTAGCTCGACGCTGAAACTCACCGGTCTCCAGCAGGCCGACCACGGCCCGACCGATGGCACATGCGAGGGGGTTGCCGCCGAATGTCGATCCATGGGTCCCCGGCCGGAGGACGCCCAACACGTCCCGGCTGCCGACGACCGCCGACAGTGCGACGATGCCGCCGCCCAGCGCCTTGCCCAGCGTGTACAGGTCGGCCCGGACGTCTTCCTGGTCCAACGCCAGGGTGGCACCGGTGCGGCCCAGCCCCGATTGAATCTCGTCCGCGATCATCAGCGCTCCGTGCGTGTCGCACAGCCGGCGGACCGTCCGCAGGTAACCGGCGGGCGGCACCACCACACCTGCTTCGCCCTGAATCGGCTCCACCAGTACGGCCGCCGTGTACGGCGACATGGCGACCGCCATCGCCTCGGCGTCCCCGTACTTGACCGACCGGAAACCCGGCGTGAACGGCCCGTAGTGATCGTGGGCCAGTGCGTCGTCGGAGAACGAGACGATCGAGATCGTGCGGCCGTGGAAGTTACCGCCGGCCACGATGATCTCCGCTCGGTCGGCCGGCACCCCCTTCACCTCGTACGCCCATTTACGCGCGACCTTCAGCGCGCTCTCCACGGCCTCCGCACCGGAGTTCATCGGCAGCACCATCTCGGTTCCGGTGAGCGCGGCGAGGTCGCGGCAGAACGGACCCAGCTGGTCGGAGTGGAACGCGCGCGAGGTCAGCGTGACCTGGCCCAGTTGCGCGACCGCCGCGGCGATCAGATCCGGGTGGCGGTGACCGAAGTTGAGCGCCGAGTACCCGGCGAGCAGGTCCAGGTACCGGCGGCCCTCGACGTCGGTCGCCCACGCTCCTTCGGCCCGGGCGATCACGACGGGCAACGGATGATAGTTCGGGGCGCACCAGGTGTCGTCCAAGGTGAGGTGGTCCGCGGAGGAGAAACGATCGCCGGTCACCGATCCGATGCTAGCCACGGTGTGTCGGTCGCCGAGCGGCCGTGGAACAGTGGAGCAATGGCGAAGAAGCCCGACAAGCACAAGAGCTCACACAAGCCCGACCACAAGCGCAAGCACGATCCCGATCACCAGGGCCGGCGCAAGGGGAAGGGCAAGCACCGGCACGAGTCGGCACCGGAGGTCACATCCGACGGCGGCACGCCGGCCGGGGTGTCGAAGCCGGCGCTGCTCGAGGTCTTCGCCCTGCCGGACGGGCCGGTGTCGATGGATGCGCTGGCCACCGACCGGCTACCCGGCGGTCCGGCCGACAAGAAGGCGGCGGCGAAGCGGCTGAAAGAGATCACCGAGCGTCTCGGCGAGCTGCAGGAACGGCTGTTCGCGGCCTCGACGGACGGCGACAGGCGCCGGATTCTGCTGGTGCTGCAGGGGATGGACACCGCCGGCAAGGACGGGGTGGTGAAGAACGTGATGGGGCTGATGAATCCATCCGGCGTGGAGCTCGCGTCGTTCAAGAAGCCGACGGAGGAGGAGTTGAGTCACGACTTCCTGTGGCGCATCGAGCGACGGGTCCCGCCCGCCGGGTACATCGGGGTCTTCAACCGGTCCCACTACGAGGACGTCTTGGTGGCCAGGGTGCACAACCTGGTCGAGCCGGAGGTGTGGTCGAAGCGTTACGCCGCGATCAACGCCTTCGAGCGCAGGCTCGCCCGCAACGGCGTGACGATTGTGAAGTGCTACCTCCACGTGTCGAAACACCGGCAAGCGGAACGACTCGCCGCGCGGTTGGCCGACCCGACGAAGTACTGGAAGTACAACCCGGGCGACATCGACGAGCGGGAGCTGTGGAACGACTACCAAGAGGCCTACCGCGTCGCGTTGAGTCGGTGTTCGACCACCGTCGCCCCCTGGTACGTGATCCCCGCCGACCGCAAGTGGTACCGCAATTGGGCTGTCGCCGAACTGCTACTGGCCACCCTGGAGCAGCTCGACCCGCAGTATCCCGCGGCGGATTTCGACGTCGCGGAGCAGCAGGCTCGGTTGGCCGCCGAGATGGGGCCGTGACCGGCGGGTGAGGTACCGGGGGATGTACGTGGTGCTGATTCCGCTCAAGTCCACCGACCGCGGGAAGTCGCGGCTCGCCGTGTCGGCCGAGTATCGATCGGCGCTGGCGTTGGCGATGGCACGGGACACCGTCGCGGCTGCGTCGGCGACCGGGAATGTCGCATCGGTGCTGGTCGTCGGGGAGGACCAACACGACGCAACGGCGCTCACCGGGTCCGGCGTCCGGGTACTCGTCACCGCGGTGCGGGGACTGAACCCCGCGGTGAGCGCGGGACTTCGTGAGCTGACCGCGTCGGGCTGGTCGGGACCGGTGGCGGTGTTGCCGGCGGATCTGCCGTTCTTGACGCCCGAGGACCTCGGGTCGGCCTTGACGCTGGCCGCCGGCCGGCCGGCCGCGGTAGCCGATGCGGTCGGCACCGGCACCACTCTCCTGGTCGCCCCCAGCGCGGTTGAGCTGATCCCACATTTCGGCGCGGACTCCTTCCGTCGACATCTGGCATCCGGAGCGGCGCCGATCCCCGTGCCGACCGGGAGCACCCTGCATCGCGATGTCGACGTAGTCGCCGATCTGACGGCGGGTGATCAGTCGAGTCGGGTCGGTCCACACACCGAGCTCGTGCTGCGCGCCGGACTCGGCTCCCCGCGGGCTCCGGTTTCGTCCGCGTTGAACGCCTCACCCGGCGAATACGCCCAGGTCACGGTGTTACCGTGACTGATGTGCGGCACCATTTCCGACCCGGCAGGCTGGCCGGTCACGCGCTGGTCTTAGTCGCGGCGCTGGTCTGTTTCCGCCTCGCCTGGTGGCAGTTGATCCGAGGCGAATCCACCGACGGGACGGTCCAGAACTTCGGATACGCCCTGTTGTGGCCCGCCTTCGGAGTGGCGTTCATCGTCATGTGGGTGCGGTTCCTGCGGTTGGAGGACGAACGCGCGGGCGCCGAGGAACAGGAGCATCGAGACTCATTCGCGCGAATGTTGGCCGATGTGGAGTCGATGACCGGGCAGCCGCCCGCCGCCGATCACATCCCGACGCCGAGCAGCGACGACCAGTCGTCGTCGACTGGCACCATGGACGAGTTGAACTCGTCGGCCGACATCGCGTCCGCTGGTTTCGTCGGCCTGGTCGGCGACGAGGAGTGCGACGATCCCGAACTCATCGCTTACAACCGCGCGCTCGCCGCGCTCGCCGAGAAGGACAGACGTGCCTGAACCCGCAGTCGCACCACCCACCCCATCGATCTCACCGCGCATCCTCGCGGCTCTCGGGCGTTTCCGGATCGCCGCGAACGTGGTCGGAGTGGCGCTGCTGGTGCTGGTGCTGGCGATGGTGTTGCGGTACGGATTCGACCAGCGGTGGGCGGTCGCGACCTGGGGTCCGATTCACGGTCTCCTGTACTTCGGCTATTTCCTGATCGCGCTCGACCTGAGCTTCAAGGCCCGATGGACACCGATCGGCACGCTGCTGGTGATTCTGGCCGGTGTCGTCCCGGTCGCCTCGTTCTACGCCGAGCGCCGAGTGCGCAGCCGGGTGCTGGCCGGGGAGCGTGTTTGAGCGCCGCTTCAACTCAAGAGTGACACCCCGGGGACGAATGCTCGCGACGTCCGGTCATACTGATGCGGTAGACCTGATGCGGTAGACAAACATCGACGGGCACCGCGATGTCCCCGTTGAATTGTGCATATTCGATGAGTGCTTATTCGAACGATCGCGCGTTCGGCAGGAGATCGACTGTGGTGTCTGTCTTGTCGCCAGTGCGCCGTTGTCTGGTACTGCTGTCTCTGGCAATTCCGCTGTTGATTGTTGCGGCGACTGAGGCGGCAGCTCAGGTGCCCTCGCCCCCCAACGGGAACGTCACGAAGGTATTGGTGTTCGTCGAGGAGAACCACAGCCTGGCGCAGATGCAGAAGGGCATGCCGTTTCTGTACAGCCAGGCCAGAAAATACGGATACGCGACGAACTACCGGGCGATCACGCACCCGTCATTGCCGAACTACCTGTCCATTGCGGGCGGCGACGCCATGGGCGTCGTCGATAACGATCCGCCCCCCATGCACGAGGTTTCCGGGGCTTCCGTTTTCGGTGCTGCGATCGCCGCGGGCAAGACCGCGACGGTCTACCAGGAAGACATGGTCGGAAACTGCAACACCGGTAACTCGAATCGTTACGCGGTCAAGCACAATCCGTGGGCGTACTACGTCGACGAACGAGAGCTGTGCAACGCCTTCGATGTGCCCTCCGGTAGTGCGCAGAGTGGCAGGCTGCGCGACGACATCGTCGAAGGTCGACTGCCGACGGTCGGTTTCGTCACCCCCAATCTCGACAACGACGCGCACGACGGGTCCCTGCAGACGGCCGACCGGTGGTTGGAGGACTGGCTGACCCTCATCGACGGATCGCCGGATTGGCAGTCCGGGCACCTCGCCGTCGTGGTGACCGCCGACGAAGACAATCGGAGCCAGGGGAACACCGTCCTCACCGTAGTCCGGCATGCATCGCAGCAGGGTCGAGTGGTGCGAAACCCCCTCACGCACTACTCGTTGAATGGGCTCCTGACCGCCGTCGCCGGCACCTCCTGCCTGCGCGGCGGCTGCACCGCCCCCGACATGGCGACCGCTTTCGCGCTGCCGATCGACGGCAGTCGGGTGCCCGGTTGCCAGGATTACCGGTACCGGGAGGATGCGCAGCCGGTTCTCGACGGCAGGTCCATTCCCGATCCGGTGGTGGCGTCGCTGGACGGGAACGGCAACGGAATCGCCTGCGACGAAGCTGCGACCGGTCTGCTCAACGATCCGACTCGCACGGCGTCTCCGAAGGGATGGCTGGACTCGGTGAGACCGGCGGACTCGGGCCGGCTAAGGGTTCGCGGGTGGAGTTTCGACCCGGACGTCCCGACGTGGGTCGGGCCGGTGCTCGTCTACGTGGACGGGGTCGCAGTGGCGCTGCCCACCGATGTCAGCCGGCCTGACGTCGCAGCGGCCTTCCCCGCGATCGCACCTGGACCCCGGCACGGTTTCGACGCCTCTCTCAGCGTCAGCGCCGGGCGGCACACCGTGTGTGCGTACGGGATCAACTACGGCCCGAACAACCCCGACCGGCGACTGGGGTGTGCGACGGTCGATGCCGCGGGGTGAGCCCGGCGAGCGGTCCCCGGTCACCGGGGCGGCCGAGCGGGCGGGACGATACCGTGCCGGACGGCGAAAAGGCTGGCGCTAACCCGGTTGGTCACCCCCGCCTTGGCGTAGATGTGCTCGAGGTGATTGCGGACCGTCTTATGCGCAATTACGAGCTCAGCGGCGATCTCCCGGCTGGACCTGCCCAGTGCGACCAACGCCAGGATCTGCTCCTCGCGCGCGGTGAGTCCGGACGCCCGCACCGGTCGGCGGACCGTCGGTGAACCCCCCGCCGAGACCACGGCCTCCACTGCCGCGTGGTCGAACGCGCCCGCCGCGGCCTGCGACTGCAGCACGGCTGCCGCGTCGCGAGCGGACAGACCGGGCCGATGCGGACGGTCCTCCCGCAACGACTGGTATCGGTCGGCCGCCGCCAACAGCCGGGCCGGCATGGTCAAGAACGAGCCATCGACCCCTTTGGGATAGCCGGAGCCGTCGAGCAGTTCCCGGTGCGACCCGGCCAGCATGGCCACCGCTCCGAGGCCAGGTACCCGTCCCACGATGCGCGCGGTCAGATACGGGTAGAGCCGGACTCGCTCCCGCTCCGTTGAGGACAGCGGCGCCGCCTTCTCCCAGATCGAATTCGACACCCCCAGCCGACCCAGATCGTGCACCGTCGCCGCGCGGCGCAGCAGGGTGATCTCGGCGGCCGGGAGCTGCATCGCGCCGGCCGCGGCCGCCACGAGCACAGCCACCGCCCGCGAGTGACCATGTCGGTACTCGGATTTGAGGTCGGTGAAATCGCCCACCGCCTCGAGCAGATCGTCCAGTTCCGGTTCGGTCAGCGGGCGGTCGCCGGGCGGCGCCTGGTCGAGGGCCGCCCGCCACGCGTCGTCGCCGGGGATGTCGGCGAGGATCTCATCTTCGAACTGCGCCAGGACCGCTACCAGTGCTGGATCGAACTGGGTCCCCGCGCGTCGGTGCGCCATCTCGACCGCGGCAGCTGCACCGTGCAGGCGCCAGTGAACCTCGACTACCTCGGCCAACTGCACGACGCGCATCTCGAGGGGGATGTCCGGTCCTTCGACCCCGCGGGGCAGTCCGGTGCCGTCCCAGCGTTCGAAGGTGTGATGCACCGCGTTCCGGATGCCGGGGCCCAACCCGAGCCGGTCGGCCAACAAGCCCGCAGACAGGTAGTGCGAGTCCAAGATCTCGGTCATCCGTCGCCGACCGGTCATCAGGAAGTTCAGCGTGTTCAGCACGCTGTCGACAGGGGATCGGTCCGCTGCGGCGTGCTGCAACATGAATCGAGCGCGGGCCGGTCCGCGCAGGTCGGACTCGTAGGTGGCGCTGCGGAACCCGATCTCGTCGCGGAAGACCCGGGTCAACTCCGGCGCGTCGGCATGACAGCCGATCCAGGAGATCAAGTCGGCGTAGTAGACGGTACTGCGCTGATCGGCGTCCAACCCCAACCGGTTCGCCAGCCGGGTGGCGATCACGGTGGCCCGCAGCATGTGTTCCATCGGTTGACCGAGCCCCAGGTCCACTCCCAGGGACAGCGCGGCCAGCACCTCGCTTCGAGTCGGCGCTCGGCCATCGGCACCAGCGGGTGTGGAGTCCACGCCATCACGATGCCACGTCGGACTCGGCATCACGACAAAGATGAGGCGAATGCCCCATGTGCCGGAGCAGGCCCGCGACCAGCATGAATGAGTTACCGAGGGAACATCCCATCGGGGCGCGGACGGTTCGCTGAGAGGGCGGGGCAATGAACAAGGCGGTAGTCAGCTTGTGCACTGGGCTGGAGGACCCGGAGAAGGTGACGGTGGCATTCCTGGTGGCGGTGGGGGCCGCGGAGGGGGGACGCAGCACGCTGATGTTCCTCACCAAGGAGGCCGTCAGGTTGGCCACCGCCGGGGTGGCAGTCGGCACGGCGTGTGCGGGGTGCCCGCCGTTGCCCGACTTGGCCGCGAGGTTCGCCGCCGCCGGCGGAACCTACCTGGTGTGTCCGATCTGCTTCACCGCCAAGGGGCTCGCCGACGCCAACCTGATCCCGAACGCCGCGCTCGGCGGCACCGTTCCGATGTGGCAGTGGATCGGCGACGATCCGGCTGTCACCTTCAGCTACTAGGAGGCACTGCCATGACCGCCGTCATCGGTACCGAATTCGCTCGCGCGTTGGCCGCCAAGGACGGCGAACGACTGCGATCCCTGTTAGCCGACGCCGTCGATTTCCAAGGCCTGACGCCGGGCCGGCACTGGACGGCCGCCACCGCCGTTGCTGCGGTGAACGACGTCATCCTGGGGCACTGGTTCGGGCCCGGCGACGACATCACGTCGCTGCGGTCGGTGGCTGCGGGCCAGGTCGCCGACCGTGAGCGGGTGGCGTATCGGTTGGCGGTCGACCGCAACGGCGACCACTTCGTCGTGGAGCAACAGGCGTACTACGAATCTGACGGCGAGCACATCACCTGGATGCGTGTGCTGTGTTCGGGCTACCGACCCGACCTTCCAGTCGACGCGTTGGTCTAGGCGGCCGCGTCCACCACCACCACGACCCGAGGGCACCGAGCTGCGCTGTCTAACGAGCGGGCCCATCAACGACCACAGAGATCAGCAACGACGAGAAGGCGAGTTGGAAATGGCCACATTCATGGACGTCCACGAGGGCTTCGTCGGCGTCACCGCCGAACAACTCCAGCAGCCCCATCACGAGGACGTCAAGATCCAAGCCGACGAGGGCGTCGTCTTCGAACGGGCGTGGCTGGATCCAGACTCGTGTAAGGCCTTCTGCCTGTCCACCGCCCCCAGCAGGGACGCCGTGATGCGCATCCACGAGCGGGCGGGTCATCCCACCAGCGAGGTCTACCAGATCAGCGTCGAGGTGAGTTGATCGCCCCTACGGCGTGACTGCCGGCGGCTGCGGCGGGTGCACCCGCAGGAATTCCGCCGCCGCCTGCCGGCCGCGGTTGAAGAGGTCGACCTGCTGAGCGCGGGTGAGTGCGAAGTCCAGAGCGTCGATCGAGGTGGTGTCGATGTAGATGATCCGCCGGTTGACGCCCTCGTCGTCGTATCGGTAGCGATTCCAATTGCCGATCAGCGTCCGCAGCGTCTCCACTCCGATGCCCCACGCGGTCCGCGCCGGGTTGTCCGGACCCCCACTGGGTTCGTTGAACAGTCGGATGCCGATCGTCTCCCAGCGCGGCGGTTGCGCATCGGTGCGGTCGAACACCGTGATCGGGAAACCTGCGACCAGACCTCCGTCTACCCAGGTCACCGTGCCCTGCGCCGTCTTGAGCTGCACCGGGCGGAAGAACAGCGGGATGGCCATCGATGCGCGTACGGCATCGACGAGGCGTTGCGTATCGGCATCCCGACCGTATCGCTGGTAGTCCCAGGGCAACCTGACCAGCGCACGCCGGGTCAGGTCGGTGGAGTGCACGACCAACGAGTACGCCTGGTAGGGCATCAGGGTGCCGCCGGGGTCAGCCAGCCGTAAGTCGCCGAACGTGGTGACATCGAGGTCCGTGAGGATCGGCTGCAGCCAGCGTTCGAGGTAGTCGGCGGAATGCGAGCCGCCGTGCACCAGGGCGGCGACCGCGTCACCGACGACACCGGTAGCACGTCGAAGGAGGCCGTCATCGGTGAAGCGGGCGTAGTCGACCTGACCCATCACGTCGATGAGATCAGCCAGCGGACGGTTCACCCGCTGAAACGCGGCCACCAGGGTGCCGACGATGGCGCCCGCGCTGGTCCCGGCGACCCGCGGGAAGGAATACCCGGCGGCGCTGAGTTCGACGATGGCACCTACCAGGGCGATGCCCTTGACCCCGCCCGCCTCCAGCACCAGATCAGCCTTGAATGCGGATCCGTCCATACGGGCACCCCCTGACGACGCCGGCACGAGATCTCTCGAGTGTGCTCCCGATGAGCCTCCGGTAGGACACATTCACGGGGAGTTTGCGTTTAGTTCCCGTCGTCGGTGTTCGCGGCGGTGAGAATGCACGTCGCGACCGTTAGGTTCGGGCCATGGAACTGCGCATCTTCACCGAACCTCAGCAGGGCGCGTCGCACGCGACGCTGTTGGCCGCGGCACAGGCCAGTCGCGCGGCGGGTTTCCCCGCCTTCTTCCGCTCGGACCACGTGATGCACTTCCACGGTGACGGTCAACCGGGACCGACCGACTCGCTGGTCAGTTTGGCGGCGATCGCCGCCCTGGTTCCCGACATCCGGCTCGGCACCCTGGTGACCTCCGCGACATTCCGACACCCGGGGATGTTGGCGATCGCCGCCGCCAACGTCGACGACATCTCCGGTGGCCGCTTGGAGTTGGGGCTCGGCGCCGGGTGGTTCGAGGCCGAGCACCGGGCCTACGGTCTGCCGTTCGGCGCATCCTTCGGGGAGCGCTTCGACCGGCTCACCGAGCAGTTGGAGATCCTGACCGGCCTCTGGGCGACACCGGTCGGCGAAACGTTCGACTACGCGGGCACCCACCATCACCTGGCCGGCGCGCCGGGTCTGCCGAAGCCGGTCCAGCGCGCCGCGGACGGAACCGCGCATATTCCGCTCATCATCGGCGGTCACGGCCCGAAGAAGACTCCGGCCCTGGCGGCGCGGTTCGCTGACGAGTTCAACGTGGGTTTCGTCAGCGTCGCAGCTACCCGCGAGCAGCACGATCGTGGGCGGGCGGCGTGCGAGGCGATCGGCCGGGACCCGAAGACGATGACCTACTCCGCGGCCAAGACGGTGGTCTGCGGAGCCGCTGACGCCGAGCTGCGGCGACGGGTCGAAGCCATCGGCCGGGACCTCGACGAGATGCGCGAGAACGACATCGTAGGCACCCCGGACGAGGTGCTCGACCGGCTACAAGATTTCGCGGAGGCCGGCGTCCAGCGGATGTACCTGCAGATCCTGGATCTGGCGGACCTCGACCAGATCGGACTGCTCGGGGCCGACGTGCTAGCGGCCGCATCCAGTTTCCGGCCGGGCTGAGAGTCTGAGGACCGCCTCAACTCCAGAGTGACGGGCCCTGTAACTGCGGGCCGGGGCGGCTGATGAACCATGCTGCCACCAGGAAGACATTGGTGAAGAACCACATCATCAGCATCGGGATCAACGGGCTGCTGGCCGCTCCCGTGATCGGAGTGCAGTCGTCGTAGAAGAATTTCGAACACGACGACGCGATATCGCCTTCAAGGCCGTGCAGCACCCAAGCGGGGAAGATCAGATTGACAGCGGCGATGAACCACGTCAGTGGTCGGAGTCGACGGATGTCACGCACCCCGTCGAGTATCCCCGATCGGAGGAAGCCGCCGGCGGCTGCGGCGGCTGGATCTGGAGGGCTTCGACCGCTGTCTGCCGACCGCGATGAGAAATCGCTTGCGACCGGCCAAAACGCCCGGGAGGAGGCAACTGCCGACGTGATGCTGAAGCCCGACGTCGCGGGGGTGCCCACTCCGGGTGTCGCCGCAGGCGGCGTAGTGAACACTGGACGCTGTGACCGGCGCCACGTCGATTACTTCCCCGTACTTCCTGGATTCGGGTGCGCGCCGGCCCTCCGACAGCAGTCTTAAGGAGCACCATGGCGGTCAGTCAAGCGGTAGCAGACGTCGTGAAGGTCGCCGGTGCGAACGCGGAGCGGGTCGACACCGAGGGGGTATTCCCGGTCGAGGCGGTCGACGCGCTGCGGGGTAGCGGGTTGATGGGCTTGGTGCTCCCGTCGGAGGTGGGCGGCCAGGGCGCCGGCCCCGTCGAGTTCGTCGACGTGATGAGCGAGCTGGCCGCCGCCTGTGGGTCGACCGCGATGATCTACCTGATGCACACCGCCGCCGCGGTGACCGTCGCGTCCGCACCGCCCGCCGCCGATCCGGGACTGCTCGCCGAACTCGCTTCCGGACGGGCACTGGGAACCTTGGCATTCAGCGAGAAGGGCTCCCGGTCGCACTTCTGGGCCCCGGTGTCGGTGGCGACCGTCGAAGGCGTGGCGGGTACTCAGGAGGTCGGTATCAAGGCGGACAAGAGCTGGGTGACCTCTGCCGGCTACGCGGACGTCTACGTGATCTCCACCGGCTCCAGCAGTGGCGCCGCCGGCGACGTCGACCTCTACGCGCTGCCCAGTGGGACCGACGGTTTGACCGTCGCCGGCCCGTGGCGCGGGTTGGGACTGCGCGGCAATGCTTCCTCCCCGATGACCGTCGAGGTGACCGTGTCCGCTGATCGGCGAGTCGGTGAGGTCGCCGGGGGATTCGGCACGATGATGTCGGTGGTGTTGCCCTGGTTCAACCTGGGCAATGCCGCGGTGTCGCTGGGGCTCGCGCAGGCGGCGTGCGACGCCGCCATCGGCCATGCGGCTGGAGCGCGCCTGCAGCACCTCGATCAGGCGTTGTCCGCGCTCCCGACGATCCGCGCCCAGTTGGCGAAGATGGCGATCACCCTGGCCTCGCAGCGGGCCTATCTGCACCACGCCGCCGCATCGGTCGCGGCCCCGGACGAGTCGACCATGTTGAACGTGCTCGGTGTGAAGGCGTCGCTCAACGACGCGGCGCTGACGATCACCGACACCGCGATGAGGGTTTGCGGCGGAGCGGCGTTCTCCAAGCACCTGCCGATAGAGCGAGCCTTCCGAGACGCCCGCGCGGGTTCGGTGATGGCGCCCACCTCGGACGTGCTGTACGACTTCTACGGCAAGGCCGTCGCCGGCCTTCCCCTGTTCTGAGCGGCGGCGAAGTGATGAGTGATTCTCCGCTGGTCATCGGCGCCGTCGCCTACACCGCCAATGTGGTGCCGATCTGGGAGGGGATCCGGGACTACTTCCGCGGGTCGCCCGCCGAGATGGACTTCGTCCTCTTCTCCAACTACGGCCGACAGGTCGATGCGCTAATCGCCGGCCATGTCGACATCGCGTGGAACACCAACCTGGCGTACGTGCGGACGGTCTTGCAGACCGGCGGCAGATGTCAGGCGTTGGCGATGCGCGACACCGACACCACCTTCACCACCGTGTTCGTCGCTCGGCCGGGCAGCGGCCTGGAGGGTGCGCAGAGCCTGCGGGGTGCGCGGCTCGCGCTCGGGTCGGCGGATTCCGCCCAGGCCGCGATCCTTCCGCTGCACTACCTGGGCAAGGCCGGTGTCGCCGAGTCAGACCTCGAGATCACCCGTTTCAACAGTGACATCGGCAAGCACGGCGACACCGGACGCAGCGAGTTGGACGCGATCAACGCCGTCATCGAGGGCGACGCGGACGTGGCGGCGATCGGCATCACCACCTGGGAGTCCATCGGCCGTGACGAATTGATGCCCGGCGCCCTGGAAGAGGTGTGGCGGACCGAGGAGTACTGCCACTGCATGTTCACTGCGCTGGACTCGCTGCCCGAGCACCGGTACCAGCCGTGGGTCGACAAGCTGCTGGCGATGGACTGGAACGAGCCCGCCGAGCGGCGGATTCTCGAACTGGAGGGTCTGCGTCGGTGGATGCCGCCGCAGCTCGACGGCTACCAGGGTCTCTTCGCGGCGGTCGACACCCAGGGCGTCGCAGCGCGATGGTGATCCTGGAACTGGTCCGGGCGGTCGGCTACCTCGCAGACGGCGGGACCGTGGGCGTCGCCCTGACTGCGGACACCGATCTGGAGCTGGCCCGGCGGTGGGCCGAGCGGACCGGGAACTCCATCGTCAGCAGTGACGTCGACGAGTCCGGCGTCGGAACCGTCGTGGTCCGCCGAGGCCGGGTTCCGGATCCGGCGCTGACCCTGGGCGCGGACCGGCTTCCCGGCGCGAGGTTGTGGCTGTACACCAATTTCCACTGCAACCTGGCGTGCGACTACTGCTGCGTGGCCTCCTCGCCGCGAGCGGAGCGCCGCGAGCTCGGCCTCGACCGTATCCTGCGCCTGGTGGACCAAGCGGCCGCCTGGGGTGTCGGCGAGCTGTATCTGACCGGCGGGGAACCGTTCCTGCTGCCGGACATCGCACCCATCGTGCGGGGCTGCACCGAGGCGCTGCCCACGACCCTCCTCACCAACGGCATGTTGTTCCGGGGGCCGGGTCTGCGGTCGTTGCGGGCGATGCCGCGCGAGCGCTTCGCGCTGCAGATCAGCCTCGACTCGGCGACTCCGGAGGTGCACGACTCCCACCGAGGCGCGGGTAGTTGGGCGCGTGCGGTGGCGGGCATCAAGACGGCGCTCGCCGAGGGCTTCCGGGTACGAGTCGCCGCCACCGTGGTCGCGCCGACACCGGCCACGCTGTCGGAGCTGCGGACCTTCCTCGACGACCTGCAGATTCCGCGAACGGACCAGGTGGTCCGTCCGGTCGCGCTGGAGGGCGTCGCCGAGGCCGGTGTGCGACTCACCCGCGAGTCGTTGGTGCCGGAGGTGACCGTGACCGCGGACGGCGTCTACTGGCACCCGGTGGCCGCCCTCGACGAGGGGGCGCTGGTCAGTAGGGACATCGAACCACTCGGCCCGGTGCTCGACGAGGTGAGCAGGTTGTTCGCCGAGCAGTGGGCGGCGGAAGGTGCTGCCGCGGCGCTGTTCCCCTGTGCCTGAGTCGCCCGCCGCGCGACGGGACTAGCATCGAGTGGGTCGTCCGGTTTGACGCATATCGGCTTGATGCGGGTGACGCAGACTCCTCCACCCTTAGGGAAACCGTCATGGCAGCATTCGCCGTAACCGATTCAGCCCGCAGCGGGATCGACGGTCCCGCCCACGACCGGGCGACCATGATCACCGCGTTCCTGGTGCGGATCATCGCGGGACTGCTGTGGTTGGACAACCTGTCGTGGAAGGTGCCGCCGCGGTTCGGCATCGACGACAATGCGGGCCTCTACTACTTCACCAAGCTCGCCGTCGAGCATCCGGTGCTGCCGCCCTACTCGGCGGTCGTGGAGAATCTGGTGCTGCCCAACTTCTTGATCTTCGCCTGGGGTGTCTTCCTGCTGGAGATCTGCCTCGCGGTGTTCCTTCTGCTGGGTCTGGCGACGCGCTTGTGGGCGCTGTTGGCGATCGTGCAGTCCGTGGCCATCTTCCTGTCCGTAGGGGCGTCGCCGAACGAATGGAAGTGGAGTTACTTCCTGATGATCGCGACGCACCTCGCGGTGCTGGGGTTCGCGTCCGGTCGCGTCTGGGGAGTCGACATGTTCCTGCGCCGCAAGGTGCTCTCCGCAGCTCCGATGGGTGCGCGGCCGGGCATGGCGGCGCGCGGCTATCTGCTGGCGTCCTGATCGAACCTCCTGCGCAGTGACGACGTCTCAGTTGACGACCGGCGCCGATCGTCCAGTGCTGGGCGCGCAATTCTGGGTACGCGGTCGCGGAGCTCGCGGTCTGGTCGTGGTGATCGCCGGTCTGCCGGTGCTGGCCTATCTCGTGGTCGCGGTGCTGCGGATGAACTACCCGTACGAGCTGTCGTACTTCGAGGGAAGCACGGTCGAGGTCACCGCCCGGGTGGTCGCCGGACAACCGCTCTACGGGCCTCCCACCCTGGACTTCGCTCCTTGGCCCTACCCGCCGCTGTACTTTTGGCTGACCGGGGCGGTCGCGTCCGTCACCGGGCTGAGTCTGTTCCCGCTGCGGCTGGTGTCGTTCGTGGCCAGCCTGTTCGTGCTGCTGCTGATCGGGGTGATCGTTCGCCGCGTCAGCGGCAATGTGGTTGCCGCGTCCGTCGCCGTCGGCCTGTACGCGGCGAGCTACCGGGTGTCCGGGGCGTGGGCCGACACCGCCCGGGTCGACTCGTTGCTGATCGCGTTCCTGCTGGCCGCGGTCGCGTTGGGCGTGCGGGTCACCACCTGGCGCGGCGGTATCGCGGTGGGTGGGCTGCTGTTCCTGGCGTTCTTCACCAAGCAGACGGCACTCGCGGTCGCGGCTCCGATGCTGCTGTGGCTGCTGCTTCGGCGTCGCCCGGTCGGGTTGGGCGCAACAGTCACGCTCGTTCTGAGCATCGCCGGCTCGACGGTGCTCGGCGATCTGCTCACCGGCGGGTGGTACTCGCCGTATGTGGTCAAGCAGCTGCTCGGCCAGCCGTGGGACCTGCAGTGGTTGTACCGGTTCTGGTACAACGACCTCTTACTGCCCTTCGCAGTCGTCATCGTCGTGAGCGGCTGGCTGCTCCGACGCCACCGCGGGGAGTGGGCCTGGTCGATGCGCCGCCTGTCGACCTCGCGCACCGACCACGCCTTCCTGGCGGCCTGCGGAATCGGGGCGGTGGCCGCCGCCTTCGCCGGCAGGCTGCACGAGGGTGGATTCGCCAACGTCTCGATGCCGGCGCACGCCGGCCTGTCCATCGCCGTTGGATTGGGTGTGGCCTGGGCGACGGCGCGTCCGCGGCCGGCGCCTCAACTGTTGCCCGGGGTCGCCGTCGCACTCGCGCTGCAGGCGGTCGTGATGACGATCTACCAGCCCCACGTCCTCCCGTCGTCTGCGGATCGAGCCGCGGGGGACCGGTTCGTTGCGGCCACGCAAGAACTTCCGGGTCGGGTGTTGATCCCGTCGCACCCGTTCTACCTGCGGTTGGCCGGTCTACCGGTGTCGGCGTCGGTGATCGCAGTCCGCGACATCCTGCTCAGTGAGGGCGGACCCAACCGGGACGCGATGGTGGCCCTGTTGCCGTGGTCGTTGGACGGGGTTTCTGCGGTCGTCCTGGACAACACCGACGACGCCGGACTCTTCGGTCCTGCGCTCACCCGGGACTTCACCCTGGTCACCCGAGCCCTGGTGCCGGCCGAGGTTTTCCTGCCGGTGACCGACCTCCCCACTCACCCGGCCGTGCTCTACGTGCGCACCACGGAAATCGGCTGAGCACCCATGATTGATCCCGACGTCGACGTGGTGTTGCCCGTGCTGAACGAGGTCGGCGCGCTGCCCTGGGTGCTGTCGCGTTTTCCCGCAGGGTATCGGGCGATCGTGGTCGACAACGGGTCGACCGACGAGTCGGCGGCCGTCGCGCGAGCCCACGGCGCGCAGGTGGTGTCCGAATTGCGACGCGGCTTCGGCGCCGCCTGCTTCACGGGTCTGACAGCCGCGACCGCACCGATCGTGGCGTTCATGGACGCCGACGCCAGCCTGGACCCGGCCGATCTGGACATCGTCTGCTGCCCGGTGCGGGATGGCGCCGCGGACTTGGTGTTGGGCGCCCGGGCGCACCAGTCGGGCGCGTGGCCGTGGCACGCCCGGCTGGCGAATCGGCGGCTCGCCGTCCGGGTGTCCCGGCTGGTACCGGGGGAGTTCAGCGACCTGGGCCCGATGCGCGCGATGCGCCGGGAGGCGTTGGTCGCGCTGGGGATGGCAGACCGCAGCTACGGGTGGCCGCTGGAGATGGTGTTGAAAGCCGGCCGCGCCGGGTGGCGGATCGAGGAGCGAGCGGTGCCCTACCGCCCGCGGATCGGGAAGTCGAAGGTGACCGGGACGGTGCGCGGAACGGTCGGCGCGTACCGGTCGATGACGCGACTGTTGGCCGAGTTCTCGTGAACATCCTGGTGATGGCCAAGTCGCCGGTGGCGGGCCGAGTGAAGACCAGGCTGTGCCCGCCGCTGACTCCGGAGCAGGCCGCACTGGTCGCCCGCGCTGCGTTGGTGGACACCTTGGCCGCGGTGGCCGAGTCCGAAGCCGACCGCCGGGTACTGGCGTTGGACGGTGAACCGGGCGAATGGTTGCCTGCGGGGTTCGAAGTCCTCCCGCAGCGTGGTCACACATTCGCCGAACGCCTCGCGCACGCCTGGATCGACTGCGGTGCACCCACGCTGCAGATCGGAATGGACACGCCTCAGGTCACCGCCGCCGAGCTGAACGCGGCGATGGCGATGTTGCGTACCGCGCCGTCCGGGGCGGTCCTCGGACTCGCCGACGACGGCGGATGGTGGGCCTTGGGCATGACGGCGGTCGACCGGACCGTGTTCGACGACGTCCCGATGAGCACCGTGTGGACCGGAGCCGCGCAGCGGGAGGCGCTGGTTCGCCGTGGGATGCTCCCGGTACTGCTGCCCTCGGTGCGGGACGTCGACGGGTGGGCGGACGCGCTGCACGTCGCCGGTCTGCACCCCGGGGGGGTGTTCGGGTCCGTGGTCGACGGGTTGCTCGTCGGCGGCGTGCTGCCGGACGAACGGGAGGCGGCGTCGTGAGGGTGCTGGTGACCGGGGGTGCGGGCTTCATCGGTTCCCACATCGTTGATCAGCTGGTCGACGAAGGGCACGAGGTGCTCTCGGTGGACAACCTGAGCCCGGCCGCGCACGCCGTGCCGCCGGGGTATCTGAATCCCGGGGCCGCTCATGTGTCGATGGCGCTGGCAGATCTGGACGGACTCGCCGCGCTGGCCCGAGACGTCGACGCGGTGTGCCACCAGGCGGCGCGCGTGGGTCTCGGGGTGGATTTCGATGATGTGGCGAGCTATGTCGACGACAACGCGCTCGGCACCGCGACGCTGATGCGGGCGCTGTACCGGGCGAGGTTCGACGGTCGGTTCGTGCAGGCGTCGAGCATGGTCGTGTACGGGGAGGGCGGCTATCGGTGCGTCGAGCACGGGTCGGTCGCACCGGGTCCGCGGCGGGTGGCGGACCTGGACCAGGGTCTGTTCGAGCCGCCGTGTCCGATGTGCGGACGTTCATTAGAGCCCGCGGCGGTGACCGAGGAGGCGCGTTTGGACCCGCGCAATGTCTACGCGGTCACCAAAGTCACCCAGGAACAGTTGGGGCGGGCGTTCGCGGCGGCGACCGGTAGTGATGTGGTGTCACTGCGGTATCACAACGTGTACGGTCCGCGGATGCCGCGGGACACCCCGTATGCCGGGGTGGCCAGCATCGTGCGCAGCGCCTGCGAGGCGGGTCGGCGACCACGGGTGTTCGAAGACGGTCGGCAGCGGCGTGATTTCATCCATGTCGTCGACGTCGCTAACGCCAATGTGCTCGCATTGACCGCGTCCGCGCCGATCGGCGGGTCGTACAACATCGCAACCGGCACGGTGTGCACGGTGGGGGAGATGGCGGCGGCGGTGTGTGCCGGGTTCGGCTCCGGGGCGCCGCAGCCGGTGATCACAGGTGAGTACCGAGTGGGGGATGTCCGGCACGTCAACGCGTCACCTGCGCTGGCACGTTCGGCATTCGGTTTCGAGGCGATGATCGACTTCCACGCGGGTCTGGCGGAGTTCGCGATCGCGCCGATGCGGGTGGCAGTCGAAGGGTGACGTAGGGGGGTCGCGCACGCACGACCCCGCCCCCGTCGCCACCGGTGCTACCGATTGCTTTTGAAGAGTCCCTTGACGAAGCCGTATGCGATGGTGGCCACGAACAGGACGAGTCCGATGATCGCGAGCCAGAAAAGGCCCTTGACCACGAATCCGAGCACGGAGAAGAGGAGCCAGAGGATGAGCAAGCCGATGATGAGTCCCATAGTGAAACCGTAGTCCTCGTTGCGGTCCTGCCTCGGATGGGGTGCTGGCGTGTCGGCGACAGACGGTCTCAGTCGGCGCATTCGAAGTGCGCCCGACGGCGGTGATGTCCCACCGTGGGTGGTTGGGAATGGCCGCCGGGGCCTCTCGCCGCCTCATCGGTCACGGTGTCTCCAGCACCGCACGCAGCTGCCGGAGGGTCGGCGCACCCGCATATCCATCGTCGGTGCGGTACCGGCGGCACGAGAGTCCGACCTGTGAGCCGAGCTCGGCGAAGACGTCGATGCCGTCGACCAGAATGCTGGGCGACCCGAGGAAACCGATACGCTCGGCCTCCTCATCCGTGGCCACCAGGTGCCGCCTCACCGTGATGTCCGCGCCCTCGGCAACCAGTGTCGTCAGGTGCTCATCCACGGTCTTCCAATTCGGACAGCCGTCGAAGTAGAGCAGTGAAATGTTCATGTTCGCCACGGTAAGCCGTCGATCTGTGCCGGCGACTGGCTCGACCGGTCCAACGCCGGGGTTGCCGTGACGACGCCGACCAACGCGATGCCGCCGAGCATCAAGCCGGCCGCGATCAACCGTCCGGTGACGGTCACCGGGTATCGGTCTCCGTAGCCGACGGTGGTGATCGTGGTGACCGCCCACCAGACCCCGTCGCCGAACCCGGTGATGTTGGCGCCCGGCACGAAGCGCTCCTCGGCCGTCATCGCGAGGGCCGCGCAGAAAACCAGCACGACCGTCGCGCTCGAGACGTAGAGAACGACCCTGCCCCGCAGGTTCCGCGCCGCGGATCTGTTGAGGATCTTCACGACGGCAACCAGGCGGACCAGTCTCAACGGCCGCAACAACGGCAGCACGATGACGACGAGATCCAACAGAAGCTTCGTGACGAAATCCCGTCTGCGCTCGGCGAGTGACAAGCGGACGACGTAGTCGGCGCTGAACAGGATCCAGGTACCGATCACCACCCCGGAGCAGACACGCGACAGCTCGGTCGAGATTTCGGGCTCGATGATGGGGACTGCGTACGCAATCAGGAAAGCGATAGAGCTTGCAATCAGCGGCCATTCGGACATCCGCTCCCACTGCTTTGACCTGGTCATGGGCTGCTCCCGTCTCTTGAGCGGCCGCGGGCCGCGCATTTCCCAGCTTCGAGGTAGCCGATGTGAACACCCATCCCACGGGACTGATCGAGGCGATTACGTCCACCTCGCAGGTACGAACCGGGTTCTCAACACGTCGCGCCCGATCACCGTGAATGTGTACAGCAGCCACCTCGGAGCGAACGGGGCCCCCGACACGTTGGTCGCAACCAAGACCGCGAACGTGGCGATCCCGTGGCGACCGGCTGCAGACCCCACCTGCCCGGGTGGCACGAGGTGGAAAGCCAGCGACAACGACCTGCTACAACGGCTTCGCCTTCAACGCAGTGTTCAACAACATGAGCAGCCTCAACGTTGTACTGCCCGATGCGGTCATCGTCGGCGTCGCCTACAACACCCAAACCTACGGTTCGGCACCGATCGGCGTGAACGGGTCGAAGTAGCCCGCGCTGCCGTACCCGGCAGTGCGTCATACAACAGTCGGCACGGGTGGCCGTTCGGCCAGCCGCTTGCGGATGGCATCCACCATGATCGCTTCGTTGACCGCGTAGCTGCCGCCTCGATTATTCAAACGGGGTACGTCGAACCCGCCCGCGTGATGGACGCCGATCAGTTGCCACTGATCGTTGAATACGGGGCTGCCCGAGCTTCCCGGGTCGGTGGGTGCGCGGTAGTGCAGCAGACAATCGTCATAGTCGAGCAGTACGTTGTCCTGCAAAGAGAACTGTGGTGCAGACAACGAGCGCGGATGCCCGATGATGTACGCCCGAGGCGGCACCTTTGCGGAGAGATTCGGCAGTCTCGATGCCAGCGGGACAGGTTCGACCGACGACGGATACTGCTTCAGCTCCAGAATTGTCGTGTCGAGGCCGGGCGGTGCGGAAGGTTCGTACCAGCAGGTGCGGGCGATCTCCACGGCGACCGAGCGGCCGGGATCCGCGTCCAGGCCGTGAAACGCGGCGAGCCCGTCTTCGAACTCGAGATTCTCCGGGATGACGTGGCCGTTAGTGACGACCACCAGCGGTGGTAGGTCGGGATGCAGCTGGGGCCCGGCCACAAGGAAGCCGGTGCCCACCCCATCGTCATAGCGGGTTTGGATCCGCGCGACGGCGCGACATCGGGTCAGCCCCCCGAGGTACCACCGGTAGCTCTTGTACCGCACTTCTCCCAGCACGGACTCGAGATGGTCATCCGCGCCCATGTGTCGGAGTCGGTCCAGGCGCAAGTCCCGCGATTGGACGGTCACCTGACCGCCGCTGTATGTGAGCAGCGCCGACCGCAGGACTGGCAGCAGCTCGTCGCCGGGCGGACGCGACGTGTCGAGCTGCCACACCACCTCGAGCTGACGGAGAAAGCTCGCGACGAAGAACCCGCGGGGCCCGGCCGCGAGAAAGGCTTGAGCCCGTTGGATCGCATCGTCTTTTCTGCCCAGAGCGACGCAGGCCTCGGCCCCAGTCACGGCGGTCCACATGTCGGGTACCGGACTTCGGTCTACCTCGTCCAGCACTGCCTGAGCGACCTGCGTCGATGTGGGCAGGTCGGAGGGTACCGCGAGGCGTTCTCGTTCCGCCCTGGCCAGAAGTGCCGCGGTGTTGATCCCGTGGTACGTGTTGGCAGGGTTCTCGACATATACCGTGTAGTACGCCCGCAGCGCGCTGAGCAGGTACTCGCCGCGGCGTTTCGGGTGGGTGCAGGCCAGAAAGAGCTCCTTGTAACAGCGCCCGACGCCACCTGCCGCATCAGCGCGCTCTCGCCCGGAGTTGGTGTGGTCCATCGCCACCGAGGAATACAGAGCCAGCGCGGCCGCTCGATTTCCCCCGTCCACCAGGGCCTGCGCGTACTGCCGTCGCACGGCTGGAGATCCGATTCCGAACGCCAGTGCGGCGTCCGCGACCTCCTTCAATTCCTGGTAGCGGAGGTTCTCGCGCAGCAGTTGTAACACGGCGTCGACCGATTCCGGCGGAGCCGCAGACGCGTACAACGCCTCGACGAATTCGTGGGACAGGGATCCCAGCGCCGCCCAATCGAAGGTGGCAGCCGCAGCACCGAACTCCCGCCGCCAAGGGCGGTCGATCATCCGAACACCTCGCGAATCCGGTCCCGGAGCAGTTCCTGCCCGAGGTACTTGCTGATGGAGTGACGCCAGCGACCCTCGTTGGTGACTTCGACATCCGCTACCCGGAGCCGTCCCTGCAAGCGGAACGACGAGGCGATCCGGCGGTCCGTGAAACCGCAGACCGGGTCGAGCAGGTCGTAGACGTTGACCCATGAACCGTCGGCCCGTAGACGGGACGGCCATCCGTTCTGCGAAGTCCACGGCGGCGCCAGACGCTCGAGAATTTCGGATATTCCCAGCGGGCTCCCGACCGTGATGATCGCGTCCACCCTGGGGGCGTCGTGTCCGGAGAGGGCGCCGTCGCCCGCGAGCACGTCATAGGCGATGACACTGCCGAGGCTGTGACCCACTACCAAATGCGGACCACCCTGATCCGCCCCCTCTCGGAGCGCTTGGACGGCACGCGATCGAACCTCCTGACGGATTCGCACCTTCTCGCCGCCCGTGGGCGAGAAGGGCTCGTCGTACAAGTAATGGTGCACGTCGCGCAGAAAAATCCGCATCAACCGCCGCTTGAGACCGGCCGGCAACGGCAGCGCCTCCAGGTCGCTATCGGGACGGATCGGATCGTTTCCGTCGCCCGGGGTCGCCGCCACCGAATGCAGTCCGACCTCGCGGGCGACCGACTCGACGAACGCTCGCTGCTCCAGATCGACATCCGACAACCAGGTCATGTCGGCACTGTCGGGATCTGTCGTGCGTTCGATCTCGAGTTCGGCGGACTCATGAGTCCCGCCGGGAGGCGCGGGGTTGGCGTAGAGCAGATCGGCCCAGTACACCATCGAACAGGTGACGTCGAGATCGTCTAGATCGATACCGTCGTTGTCGTAGAGCGCAATCCGCCATTGTTCAAGCAGAACGTCCCGTTCCGGTTTGTTCGCGATGCCGTGGACGAAGGTGATGTGTCCCATGATTCCTCTCCTCGGGCCGAGTTCAGGGGTGGCGGAATGGCTCCGGCTCAGGTGCATCTTTTGCCGCTGAGAAGATGTTCGAGCGCCGTACGGACGGCGTCCGGATCATCGACTTCGGCGATCAGCGTGAACGGGGACGACGCGATCGAGGCAGTTCGCGGGTCTGGGGACCCGAACCGGCGGGCCGCCGCGATGGCATCGGCTGCGCGCCCGGTACCGGCCAGCACCAGCACAGGTCGCCCCTGCCTCAGACTCGCGGCGACATCGTCGTAGGCGATCTCACCACCATTGACCAAGATGGTGACCGACGGCGATTCGCGGGCGATGGCGCTGGCGACCCGGCCGATCCAGGCCACCTCGCCGCCCCACCCGGAGCCGGGGACCAGCATCACGAGCGTGTGATTGGGCTCCATCGGTGCGGCGTCGTCGACGACCTCCTCCGCCCCATCGATGACAGTTGCCGCCACGGCGACCCCGACCAGGGGGAATCGGGCATCGGACGCAGCTCGCGCCCGACCCATCGAACGCATCACCCCGGAATCCGTGCCACCGTCGACGACAGTTCCGGCGAGTCGCTCCACCACAGGTATGACGACCTTCCGCAGTACGGCGTCGATCGCGTTCGCGACGCTCGGCGCCATGCCGGCTGCGCCGCCTACGACTACCACGACGGGCCGCCCGATCGGGAGGCCCGCAGCGGCTAGCAATTCGGGCAACGCATCGGTGGGTTCGTTCACGCGCAGGACGGGAACGGGAAGGACCGAACCCGGTCCGCCGGGGGAGTCGACCGCCACGTGACGTACCTCCCCTCTCGGACCGTTGGACGAATCCTCTCGCCACGGTCCATTCACGCTCGTCACCATCGGTCGGGAAACGGTGAATCTTTCGCATTCTGCGATCTGAGGCGAAACAGCGCCGACAGTGGACTCGCTCGGATCATAGAGTCATACTGGGATTGTCGTCGTTATGTCGAACCAACGCCCAAGGGCAACTTGCTGCGGTTGATCTTCGCTCATTCGAGTGAATTACCGGAGTCGGTTGAGTGCAGTTCAGGGGTCCGCCCGAGCGATTTGTAAGCCGCAGTCGGCGGACGGTGCCGAGGAGATTTCCCGTGAAGGTGCTTTGATGGCCCGCCGGCGAATGTTCAGCGCCTACGTCAGCGCCATCTGTCTGGCGCTACTGCCCTCATGCGCGTCACGATCGATCGGGTCGCAGGACGGGAACCCATCCCTGAATACCACGTCGCAGAGCGTCGAAGTGGCCGGCGTCGCGTCGAGTGACGCCTCGTTCGGGGGTGGCTTGAGCAGTATCCCCTCCGGCGGTTCCGCGTCAAACGGCACGACCGACACGATCACCCCTGCCGGCTCGACCGAGAGCATCCCCGACACCAGCGCCGATGCCGTTTCGACCTCCAGCAACCCCCGGGAAGATAAAACTTCCGACAACACTGGATCGAGGGGCAGTCCAAGCGCCTCTTCATCGTCCACGTCTACGTCTACGTCCAGGTCCACGTCTACGTCTACCGCCGGCCCGTCCACCGAGACGGGGTCGTCGAATCCCGGATCGACCAGGTCTTCGGAATCGACGACGACATCGTCCGCTCCGATCAAGCCGATCATCGATTTCGGAGACCGCACGACCCACTACTCGCGGTCGTTCAGCTTCGCGCTGGGGGCCTCGGTGAACCCCCGCGTCCCGCTGTCGTACACGGTGCAGCACGGCGCGGATTCGACCTTCAACGACGAGGCGTGTGTGGTCGACGACCATGGGATCCTCACCATGCAGGGCCGGCCTACCCTGGCCGCCCGTTGCCTGGTGGAGGTCGCCGCCGCCGAACCGCTCCCCGCCGGGTTCCTCAGGCCCGAGCCGGTCAGCGGATTCGTCGAAATCGGCTTCATGTCGTGGGACGTACACGTGCGCTCGCCCGGTCCCGTGTCATGGAGCGGCCTGCCCGACGGCGTGCTCGCCGTTGCCGTCGACGAGAACTCCGGCGATGCCTTCTCGATCTCGATCGGGACCGACGACGATCCCGACGGCAACTGCTCCTTCATCGGCATCGACCCACCGGGTGCGTCTCCCCCGGGGACCACCCGGTACACGGCAAGCATCCGACTGAAGGAACCCGTAGGTGCCGACTACACCTGCGTGCTGCGGGCGGAGGGCGAGCCGCAGGACTACGCCGGCGGCAACTCGTCCGATACCTTCACCATCGTCGTGACTCCCTAACGAAGTCGCACGATGAGCCTGCTGTTCCTGAGCTACTCGTCGTCGGACGCGGCGCAGGTGATGGAACTTCAATCCCTGCTAGAGCGAGCGGGTTACCACACCGTCTTCCGCGACCACGACGAACTCACGGGCATTCCGGCCGGAACCGACTGGCTTCGCGAGCTGTTCGGCGCCCTTCAGCGGGCCGACGTCGTCGTGTTCTTCGCGACCGCCGCGGCGTCGGCGTCCGTGTGGTGTCACACCGAGCTCGCCGTGGCCGTCGCACGAGGCACCGTCGTGATCCCGGTGTCGCTCGACTCGCACCCCGGGCACCCACTGCTGGGCAACATCCAACAAATCCAGGAGACGTCACTGGCGGCGTTGGCCGAGCGGGTCACTCGTGATCTGACCCGGATCGGGCATCCGCCCCGTGATCCGTTCGACTGGGATCCGGGTGCCTCGCCCTATCCCGGCCTGGGCCGCCTCACCGAGCGACACGCTGCGGTGCTCTTCGGCCGGCACCGCGAGGTGGCGATGATCGTCGATCGACTCGCCGGGCCCGGGCCGGGACCAGTCCTCGTCGTGGGATCCTCCGGAAGTGGCAAATCCTCACTCGTCCGGGCGGGAGTCGTGCCACGGCTGCGGATGCACGGCTTCATCGTGGCGCCGGTCGTCGAGCCCGGGTCACACGCCAGACGTCGGGTGGAGGCTGCGCTCGCGTCGATAGCCCCCCAGCAGTCACCCCTTGCAGACATCGGCGCGCAGGTCGACCAGCTCACCGCTCGCGGGGCGAGGGTCGCGTTGATCTTCGACCAGGTCGAGGACGCACTGCTGAAACCGGGTATCGACGACACGGCCGCGGTCTTCGCCGAACTGGCTGCGGTCGATCCCCTTCGGCTGTCCGTCGTCGTGGTGCTGCGCAGCGCATCACTCGACTCCTGGATGTCGCGCAGCGACCTGGCCGACGTCAGCCCGGGGGACCCGGTATGGGTCCGTCCACTCGACCGGTCCGCGCTGCGAACGGTGATCGCCGAACCAGCCAGACTCACGGGGATCCGATTCGAGCCCGCCGAGCTGATCGACCAGATGGTCGATGACACCGGAAGTGGGCAGGCCCTTCCGCTGCTCGCGGCGTTGTTGGAGGAGCTGACCCGCGGGCACACTCGGACGAGTCCCAGCGTGATCACACCCGCCGCATATCTGTCGGTGGGCCCGGTGGCGCGCGTGCTCGAGCGCCGGGCGGCCGCTGCGGTCAACGAGATAGGCCGCCGGTTTTCACTTCCGGAGTCGGCCGTCGTCGACTCCTATCTGAGATTGGTGGACGTCGACGACACCGGCCGCAGTCTTCGCACCGAACTACCCGCCGCTGCCTTGAACGGCGACGAGCGACGCATATTCGAGGTGTTGGAGCGCTATCGGCTCGTGGTCCGTGACCGGCCGCTCGGCCGAGACGCGCGCGGACTTCTCGAGTTCCTCACCACGCCGCACGAAGAGGTATTTCGGGCCTGGCCGGCCCTCGCCGGCGCTATCAAACGCGAGCGAACGGATTTGGAGACGCGAACCTGGCTTCGACGCGAATCTCGTCAATGGGCGGCGGCCGGCGGCGGCGGAGTGGCCCTCACCGGCGGTCGGCTGGTGGTTGCCGCCTCATGGTACGAACGGAACCCCGGCCAGGCGTCAGAGGGATCGATCAAGGCCTTCGTGCGGGCCGGCCTGCGTCAGCGCCGTCGCCGTCGAGCGCTCGCGATCGCCGCACCCGCGCTGGCTCTCGTGGTGCTTGCGGTCACGGTTTTCGCGTTTCGGCTCGCGGTCGCCGGACGGCAGGCCGAGCAGGCTCGGGTACAGGCCGAGGCGTTACGGCTGGCTGGTGCGGCTGTCGCGGAACTGGACACGCGCCCCGACTTGGCTCTGCTGCTGGGGCTCGAGGCGGCGTCCCGGAGCGACGACATACAGGTACACGCCGCGTTGTTGAACGCGCTGACCCGCAGTCCCGGCCCGGCGGCGTTCACTCAGCTCGCCCCCGCGGTCGAGCTGGCAGCGTTGAGCGCTACCGGCTTGCACCTGCTGGTGTCCGGACCGAATGGGACTTTCATCGGTTCAGTCGCTGATCGGGGTGACCTCCGTCCGGCGGGACCGGCCGCGGATGCGATCGCACTCAGCGCCGACGGGTCGTCGTTCGCCGTGGTCGCAGACGCGCAGCTGGTGGTGCGCAGTGTGGCCGCGCCGACCACCGACCGCTATCGCTGCCCGCTCCCGAGCCATGTCGAGCTGGTCCGTCTGGCGAATGACGGCCGGATCATCGCAGTTTTCGTTGACCGGTCGGCTGTCCCAGCCACCGCGGTGATCGACCTGCTGCAGGCGAACTCCTGCACCACGATGTGGCGACTTTCCGTGCCGGCACTCGTCGTGAATCTGGCATGGGACGGAGATCTGGTGGCTGTTGCGATGGAGCGCGGCGGCATGGTCGAGTTGAATCTCGCCGACAAGTCGACGCAAACCTCGATACCCGCCGGGACGACGGCGATCCGGGCGGTTGCACTTCACGACGGTCGAGTCGCCGCGGGAACCGATCACGGAGATCTGCTCAGCTGGACGGGTGGCACCGGGGGCGCCGGAGGCCGAGTGGAGGCCGCGACGGTGACCCATGTGACTGACGAAGCCATCGTCGCGATCGGGTTCGCCGGGGAATCGGTGGTCGTCGGCGACGCGCAGGGCGGCATCACCGAGGTGGATCCCGCCGCCGATCGGCCCGTCGGCACCCACCTTCGCAGCGGACCACAGCTGGGATACAGCGGTCCAGTCGAGCCCCTCGCCCTCATCTCCGACGAAGCCTCGGCTCGCACCGTGGATGCCGGCGGCCGGCTGATCGACTGGGGACTCACGAGAGACTGGTCGATCGCGGATTCGCAAGCCACCGGTGCACGATTCGACGCGGTCGCCGCGTTGGCTGGCGGGGTCGTGGTCGCCGCGGGGCCGACTGGCATGTGGAGGGCCGGCAGCGTCCCCGATATTCGCCCCACCGACGACGGGTCGGCGTCCGACGCCGCACAACTCGTGCCGGGTGGTCGGGCTGATATCACCACCTTCGTCTCGGCGGATCGGCGATGGTTGGCCGGCACGCGCGCGGGAGATGTGATCGCGGGTGACACCGCCACGCCTGACCCCGGCCGGGTGCAGTTCACGGTGCAGGGGAGCGTTCGCGCGGTCGCCGGACTCGACGACGGTGGGGTCGCCGTCGTGACGACCGACCGATCGGTGACGATCGAGGATCCGTCAGGACGCCTTTCGACGAGCCCCCTTCCCGATGTGCCGCGGTCACTGGTCAGCTGGCGAGGGTCGCTGATCGTCGGTGGCGGCTCCGGGGATCTGATCGTGTTCCCCGACGGGGACCTCTCAAGGAGCCCCACCCGGCTCAATGCGCACTCCTCGGACGCGGCCACAGCGGTGGTCAGTCCGGACGGCACCCTGCTGGCAACCGGCGGCGACGACCGTGCGGTGATCGTCTGGACGCCGGGGACCGATGGGCTGCCGACCGTCCGGTACCGGCTCGTCGGACACACCGACCGAGTCACCTCACTCAGCTTCAGCGCCGACGGCAGATGGTTGGCGTCCGGCTCTGAAGACCGAACCGTCATCCTCTGGGACCTGAGCCGAGGGGAACAGGTGGGTCGACCGATGTCCACGGGCGGGCAGCCGTGGGTGGCCTTCACCGGCTCCGATCCTGCGGTCCTTCAGGTGGTGAGCAGTGGGTGGCAACGGTTTCCGGTCAGCATCGCGGCCTGGCGGGCGCGAGCCTGCTCGGTGCTCGGATCGCGCACCCTGGACGACGTCGAACAGCAGCGATTTCTACGCGGCGCCGTTCCGATTGAGCCCTGCACGAGATAGCGGGCGAAGCAAGCCGACGCTACGGCGTCGAGCGTCATGGCCGCCGAAGCGTCCGCTGCGACATGCCGCATCACGTGACCACGCGGCCTCTGACTGCAAGAACAAATGGTGGGTCAGGAGGAGTGGCCGATGGAATTCTCGCCTGGGCGGTCGCCGGCTACGCCGGCTACGACGCCCGCGGCCTTGACGCACCGGCCGCGGTGGAGGTCCGTACCGCGTCATACAAGGCCGCCAGCGACATCGTCGGCGCGTTCCTCGACGACAACTGCACCGCCGACCCGGGCAACGGTGCGGTTTGGGTTCTACAGGCCCAAGTCTGGGACGCGTTGCTTAGACTTGGCTGCCAAAATTTCCCAGTACGCAGGCATTCAGTCGACAGAGCGAGCTGATCGCAGCGCTTCGCCGGGCGAGGTAGTCGAGCAGAGGAGTCGGCGGTCTCACCGCCCACGGGTCGGATCATAAAAGCGCAGCATTTCGGCACTCTCCTGAACGGCAACCAGATGGCCCGTGCAGCGAACGCAGCGGTCTTAGAACGTCAGACGCGTGGCCATCTCGCTGCACAATGAGGGCCTCTCCTACGAGGACGTCGCCGACGAACTCGGGTTCGCCGGCCGAGGCTCGGCCTGGAAGGCGGTGGACCACGGGCTGAGGGCAGAACGTGACGAGCGTGCCAACGACTACCTGCAGACCCAGGTCGATCGGTACGAGGCGATCCTCGCGGCGTGGTGGGAGAAGGCGACCCGCGGCCACGACGCGAAGGCGGCGTTGGTGGGGCTGCGTGCACTGGAGCGGCTCGACAAGGTGCTGGGCCTGGGACACGGCGAGCACAGCTCGCCCCAGGAGACCATGGTGATCTCCGCGGATCCAGAGGCGTACGTCAGGCAGCTCCAGCAGGTCGTCGAGGAGCGCGAGCAGAGGGAGCGGGCCACGCGGTAGACGGCTCGCCCTTCACGCGGCGGCCCGGCAGCAGCCAGCGGAACCGCACCATCAACATCGGCAGTTCTCACCCGGGAAAACGACGTCGCCGGCGCCTCCGGAACCACACCCGCGCCACCACTGCGATCACCGCCAGGCCGGCTGCCACCCAATAGATGATTGTGGTCGGGGAGAGTGTGTCGAGAGACGGACCGCCCGGTAGGGGTGCCGATCCCGCGCCGAGCACGGCCCATGCGGTGTCAGGAATCTGACTCGCCTCGTTTGTTCCGCTGCACAGGTTAGTGTCGAATCCGTACTTGTCTCCTCCGGTGGTCACCACGAGATACGGGAGACCGAGAGTGAAGACAACGCCACACGAGGCACCGTCGGCGCCCGCCACCACAATGGCCCTTTCTGTAACCTCGCCCTTGTAGACGGTGTCCACATTGAATGCCCAGTCGGCGGAACTGCCCGACCAGAACGGTCCCGACGACTCCCGCTGCACCGGGGTGCCCTTGAAGATGACGTCTCGAGTAGCGATCGTTTCGGGCCATTGCGTGACCGCGCAGCTGCACGCCGCAGCGCGACCTGGCAAACCCACCCCGGCGAACGCGGCCACGAGTGAACCAAGGACGAGAACGAAGATCCGTCTCATCATCCGGTCGCCTCGGTCGCGCGCCGCGCCATGCCACAAACAGTGCCAGGCCCCTACGCCCGCCGCAATCCGCGTATCCGTCGATCCGCGCGTTGCGCGCACGGATGCCCAACTACTCGCTCAAGCCCTGAACCAGCATCGGCGATGCGCCCGACACCTCGACTCCTGAAACCACAACAGGCTCGCCGCCGAGCGCCGTCGGGACCGCAGTCGAAGGGCGCTGAAAGCTCACAGATCCACCGGCCGAGTTCACGTCGGCGCATCCGGAACCCGGGGAGGCCGGTTGTCCCCGGTGAGATCTCACCTACTCCCTTCATCGTGGTAGCTCGGGTCAGCGTGCCGACGGCGGTAGGTGCCTCAACCGGCAAGCCCACACCACGGCCCGCGCCCGATCCGGGCAGACTGGACGGATGGCCGCCGACACTCCCGCCGACACCGTCTACCGACATCCACTTTTATTTCGATCCGGTCTGTCCGTTCGCCTGGATGACCAGCAAGTGGGTGCGACTGGTGCAGGCGCAGCGCGACTACACCGTGGACTGGCGATTCATCTCGCTGCGCCTGGTCAACTCCCACATCGACTACGACTCTCATTTCCCGCCGGGGTACGAATTCGGCCACACCGCCGGACTGCGGCTGCTGCGGATGGCCGCGCGGGCGCGAGCCGAGCATGGGCGCGCAGCGGTGGGCCCGCTCTACGCGGCATTCGGGGCCCAGATCTTCGACACCCCGGCGGACCCCGATGACACCCACACTGAGGGTGAGATCCGTGAGCGGCGCGGGACCCGCGAATTCGCGGAGCCGATCCTCGCCCAAGCGGGGCTGCCGCTCGCGCTCGCGGATGCCCTCGACGACGAGTCGTGGGACGCCGAGATCCGCCGCGAAACCGATGAGGCGTTGTCCCTGACGGGCAAGGACGTGGGCACCCCCATCATCCAATTCGAGCCGCCGACCGGCGTCGCGTTCTTCGGCCCGGTGATCAGCAGGTTGCCCAGCCCGGACTCGGCGTCCGAGTTGTGGGATCACGTGGTGGGACTGGCCCGCTTTCCGGGGTTCGCCGAGCTCAAACGCAGCCTGCGGGAACGGCCGCAGCTGGCCTCGTTCGGCGTCGAGCCCGGCACCGCCGGCACGCAGGAGGATTGGCACGCCGGCAGTCGGCGACAGAAGAAGTGACCGCCCCGTCGAAGGTGAACCCATGAGCGAGCTCGACATCCGCACGCATCAACAATCGGTCGACGTCGACTTGCCGGCCGAGGCGCTCTACGACCTGCTCTCCGACGTCACCCGCACCGGTGAGTGGAGCCCGGTCTGCACCTCGTGCTGGTGGGACGACGACGCCGAGCCGGGCACGGTCGGTGCCTGGTTCACCGGCCACAACGAGACTCCGACCCGGACCTGGGAGACCAGGTCCCAAGTCGTGGCGGCTGAGCGCGGTCGCGAGTTCGCCTGGCTGGTCGGCGGCAGCCTCGTCCGATGGGGCTTCAGCATGACCCCCGCGGACTCCGGGGCGGGGACGACGCTCACCGAGTCCTGGGAGTTCCTCCCCACCGGGATCGCGCGGTTCCAGGAGAGGTACGGCGTCGAGGCGCAGGCGGAGATCGACGACCGGACGCGTCAGGCTCTCGACGGCATCCCGGCAACCCTGGCCGCAATCCAGCGAATCGCGGAGAAGGCCGCGCGGTAACCCCGAGGCGAGTCAACCCGACCGAAACCGCGCGAGCCGGATTTGGGCGGGAGCTGAGCACCCACGAGAACCCACAAACTGTGTGGGTTCTCGTGATCTAGTGATGCCTGGTCACGCGTTTTCGCAGGTCAGGCACTATCCGCGCAGGTGTGAAAGGCGGCCAGGTGTGAAAGGCGGCTTAGTGTCGTTCGGGACTAAGAGGTCGCAGGTTCGCTGACAGTCGACAACGCGGTCTTCCAAAACTGCAAGCGCCATTGATGCGGCCGGCGGGGGCTGAGTCTGTGACGGACCCACCGGTGACGCCAATGGCATCACCTGAGGCATATCTCCATGTCGGCTGCAGTCCCGACTCGCAACACACGCAAGCCACAGCCACCGTCACGTCGACGTGGAACTTGTCCGCGTCAGTACCTGTATCGCCTCCACTGGCGAAACCACCTTCCGCCGCCGATCTCAATCCATGTGGCTGGAGTTAAGCAGCTCGACCTAAGGGTCGGACCTGCGACTTGGACGACATCGGTGCGGTGGTGACACACCAGATCCTGACCGTCTGTGGGCCCGGCTTCTAAGCTAAAAGATGAGGTCGCGATGGTGTCAGACTCGGCCACCCCGGATCGCCGTGGCCTGTCGGGTCGCCATCTAGGTCGAATCTGAGATGTTGACGGGCTGCCCGCTCAGGAGCCGCGGGCGTGCCAGCCGACCGCCGCCATCTGGCACATATCTGGCACAGACAAAGAAAAAGGCCCCCGAGGGGGCCTCTGACCTGCGTGAATGGTGTGGGCGATACTGGGATTGAACCAGTGACCTCTTCCGTGTCAGGGAAGCGCTCTCCCGCTGAGCTAATCGCCCGGGATTACTGCCGCTGAGTCGCCTTCCGGCGGCACAGTGACCGAGGTGGGAACGGGATTCGAACCCGTGTACACGGCTTTGCAGGCCGTTGCCTCGCCTCTCGGCCATCCCACCGAGACAGCTGATCGGTGTACCTCGAGCGGACGACGGGATTCGAACCCGCGACCCTCACCTTGGCAAGGTGATGCGCTACCAACTGCGCTACGTCCGCATGCGCGCGTTCCCGCACCGCTGTGAAACCTTACTGGAAGCCGAGGGAGATCCAAAACCGTCGGGCTCTGCGCGTAGCCAGCCGTTCGTCGCGTCCCGTGAGGCGAAGATTTCGGCTCCAGAAACAGCTCAGCCGGGCTCCCGTCGAGGAGCCCGGCTGCCACCGGTCGCACGGCCGATGTCTGTCAGGCGTCAAGGCCCTTGTCACGCGGGGCGTACAGGTCGGACAGCAAGTCCAGTTCGGCATCGATGGAGAAGTACTCCGACTCCTTGCCCTCCGGCACGACGCGGAAGATCCGGGCGACGAAGTCGATCACCGGCGCGATCGGACCCTGCAGTACGGCGCGGCCGTTCGGCGAGTTGAGTTCCATCATGAACAGGTCGCCGATCGGGAGGACGCGGACGTCGCCGAGACCAGTCGGCAGGACCACGCCTTCACGGAGCAGATCTCGTGCCATCACCCACTTCACGGATGCGCCGTCGCCGAGCATGAACCCCGCTGTGACCGAGAAGGGCTCGTAGGCGTTGTAGGTAAGGGTGGCGGCGATCGGCTCGTCCGACTCGGCGCCGGCGAAGTGCATGGCGAAAGAGGTGCTCACAGTGACGTTTTCGACCTTGGTGCGCGAAATCTTCATTGGTATTCCTGCGGTGTGGGGTGGCGGGCGGGTCTCGCCTGAGCCGTGCGAATGGAGACATGAGAGGGACGGGGCAACCCCCTCGCCGTCACGCAAGTTCTCGGTGATCACTCCGATGGGTCGATTGCGGACCTGGGAAGCCCAACCGCAGCCGCGTAGCGAGGATAATCGGACATTTCGGCCCATGTCGCAGGGTCCTGCGCCAACGAGTGGTGTCCGAAGGGGTCGTCGGATCGGGTATCGTATGGACGACCTTGAGGGCGATTAGCTCAGGGGGAGAGCGCTTCGTTCACACCGAAGAGGTCACTGGTTCGATCCCAGTATCGCCCACCGTATTGTCGCTGGTCAGAGCAGGTATCAAATCGGTGCCTGCGCATAAGTATGGTCAGTGTGCCCCATTTTGGGCACAATCTGACGTGAGTCCGCGCCGTTAAGCGCTTCGAGCAGATCGGTTGGCGCCGTCCGAGAAGCGCCTGCGGCCGCGATTCTGGACGCGGCTGGTGGTACTTCATCGTTAGTCGTCGCGCTATCCGCTGGCGCAGCCTGTCGATGTGACGCTCGCTTGAAGGGCCCCGTACAACGCGCGCAGGGTGGTTTGCCGTCGGCGCACACTCCGGGCCGCGCCACCTCGCATCGCCTAGTCGTGAATGGCCGTAACGGTGGATAAAAGTGTGACACGGATTTGCAAAGGGTGTCATACTTGCGTCCGTGGAACAGCTGCCGGATCTGCCTGACACGTTCACCACCCATGAAGCACTGCACCGTGGGGTGCACCCGCGCGATCTGTACCGGTGGCGCGACCTGGGGGACACCGTTGAGCTGAGTCGTGGGGTGTTCCGCCGCGCGGACGCCCCGGCCGCGTCGTGGCCGGGTGAGTTGGCTGTGGCGAGGCGGGCCCCGCACGCCATTGTGTGTTGCTTGAGCGCCGCCGTCGTCCACGATCTGACTGACGAGATCCCACACGAGGTGCAGATCGCAGTTGCGGCCGGCAGCACCATGCCGCGGATCGATTATCCGCGAGTGCAGGTTCTGCGGTTCAAGCCCTCGACGTTCGCGGTGGGTGTGGACAGGTTCGAGGCGGCGCCGTCGGAGTGGGTGCGGATCTACGACGCTGCCCGGACGGTAGTGGACCTTGTCCGCTTGCGGCACAGGTTCGGGGAACCGGTAGCCTACGCCGTGCTGAACCGGTACCTGGCGAGTCAGGGGAGTCGGCGCCGCCAGCTATTGGAATACGCCGAGCAGCTCGGGGCGGAGCGGACCGTGCGGTTCGCCCTTGACGTCATCACCGCTTTGTGAGCCGCGCCACGAGGTCGACGCCGTCGGGTCGCGCGTACCTCGACCTGCAGAACCAAGCCCGCCGGCAGAAGAAGAACACCTCGGAACTTCTCACCATGTACGTGGTCGAGCGGTGGCTCGCTCGATTGGCCGCATCTCCTTATCGGGACGACTTCGTGCTGAAGGGTGGCATGCTGCTCGCCAGCCTCGGCGCCCGTCGACCGACCGCTGACGCGGACGCGTTGGCCCGGAGCATGGCATCAGATGAGCAGACTGTCCTCCAGCGCGTCAAAGACATTGCGGCGATTACACTGCCTATCGATGGTGTGGATTACGACCTCGACAGCGCCCACGCGGTACAGATCCGGGAAGAATCGTTGTACGCAGGAACCCGGGTCAAGATGGATGCCAGGATAGCGACCGCCAACGTCCGGTTCTCTCTTGACGTCAATTTCGGTGACCCAGTCACGCCGGGCCCGCAGCGGATTGAATTGCCAGCGCTTCGACCGGACATGGAACCGATCGTCATACTCGGCTACCCCATCGAAACGGTGATCGCCGAAAAGCTGGTCACCGCAATAGCTCTGGGTGCAACGAATACGAGAGTCCGCGACTACGCGGACATCTGGACTCTCACCGGAGACCATCAGCTCGATCGCCAGACGGTGTGGCAGGCGCTCAACGCGACGTCGACGTTCCGTTCGACCACGCTGGAACCGCTGTCGCTCGCCGCAGGGTCGATTGGCACCGATCGTGCCGCCACGTATGCGGCCTACCGCACCCGACTTGGCCCGGACCGCGAGCGACTACCCCGATCGTTCGACGACGTAGTAGCCGGCGTCATCGCGTTCGCTGACCCGTTGATCGCCCACGAGCTCACGGGGGCAAGCGTTTGGGACTCCGCGCTCCGCCAGTGGATCTAAAGATTGATGGCCGGCTCGTGCGCTGGACGACTCCAATCCGGCGCGTTCTACTGTTGCACCCGGAGCGAGTTGTCGGGAACGAGAACGACAGGCTGCTGAACTGAGCTCCCCACCAAGCGCGATCCGGAATGTAGCTGTCGCGGTGTTCCGGGAACGTTCCGGCGGAACGCGGAACAGTCCCCGCACCAATCCTCGAGCGTGTCTCCGCCACCTGCCGGGCGGAAGGTCTGTCGTCCTCGGGTCTGTCATCGACGAGTCGTGAGCGGCCTCGTTGGCTCGGTCGCGGTTGAGGGGTGCGGCGCTGTCTGGGTCCGACCCAAATCTCGCAGTGCCGCCGAGGACACCATGTCACCGCTGCGATGGCGCCCCAGGCGTGGGCACATTTTGGGCACACTTCACAGTGATTCAAACCGAGTCATTGTGAGATGAAGTGAGCGTCGTCGCAGGTCAACCTGGGTGTATGCGTGGTTTTCGCCGGTTAAAGACGCGCCGTCTTTCGTTCACACCGAAGAGGTCACTGGTTCGATCCCAGTATCGCCCACCAGAATCGTGACAAAACACAGGTCAGAGGACGCTATTCCAACCGCGACCTGCCACGGATAGGCCCGGATCGCCGATTCTGCGTGGACGCGTCTATCGGTTCGCAGTTTGGTCATCAAGCCAAGGAACAGGGCCCGGATGGTCGCTGCTGCTGCGAGGCCGCCGATCGCGTCCGTCCACTTGACCTGGGGATCGCGGCGCAGCGCTCCGAGGGAGGCCAACGTGGCGAGTGCGGCGAACCCAACGAATACGTAGTTCTGCAGCGTCGCCTGCCGGTAGCGCACGTCGTCCTGGTGTGGGCCATATGCCGACGTCGGCGACCGCCCTGGGCAGCCAGAGAACGATGATCATCGTACCCTCGCCGTCCAGCCGCATGGCCACCGTCGACCACCACCTGGACCGCCCGTGCTCGTGGGTCAGTCGGCATACGAAAGTGAGACCAGATTGGGATGCCGTGACTCAGTACAGTAGTCACAGGAATCTCCCAGGGGTGTGGTTATACGGATGAAGCTCGACGCGGTCGACGACCAGGTTGGCGCGCGGGTCAGGGTTCGCTCGAAGCAGTCGGTGCCGGCTCGGATGATGTTCTCCGTCGTCAGTGCCGTGCACAGGTCGGTGCGTCGGTGAACCCACAGCTGGCCATCTTGTCCGATCTGCGCGATTGGGCGAACCGCATCGAATCCCGATCACAGTTCCCGATCTTGCTGAGGAAGTTGATCCTCGCCAGCACGGACGCGGACCGGATGCGCGCGCCGGGCGGTGACGCGGTCGGCGAGGACGGGTGGGACATCATCCTGGACTCCCCCACCGCGGTGTCGATGTTCGTGCCAGCGGGTGAATCCCGATGGGAGGGTGGCGTCGGAGCAGACCCTCGGGGCAAGGCACAGAGCGACTTCAAGAAGCGGACCGACAAGACGACGCCCGCAGAGCGCGCGAAGCAGACGTTCGTGTTCTTCACACCGCGAGAGTTCGGCGCCGGTGACGACTGGGTGAAAGACAAGAAGGCGGAGGCTCACGGATGGGTTGACATCCGGGTCATCGACGCGACGGTTCTCATGCAGTGGCTGGAGCAGCAACCGGCCGTGCATATCTGGCTGTCCGAGCTGATCGGGAACCTCCCGACCGAAGTCCGTCCCTTGGAGACCTGGTGGACACGGTGGTCGGGTGCGACGACCCCAGCGATGCCACCCGGCGTACTAACCGCCGGTCGAGCCTCCCGCGCCGAGGAGCTGCGGACATCTCTACGGTCGGCGGCCTTGGTGCAGCAGATCGTTGCGGACACCACGGACGAGGTGCTCGCGTTCGTGGCGGCCAGTCTCCAGGACGAGCCGTCGTCGGCCACCGTGCCCACAGGCGAGGACGCACTGGATGCGGAAGTAGACAGTCCCGCGCAACCGGTCAACGCGTCTCCTGATACCACCGACGCGTCGGGCACGGCGGCCCCCGGCGGCGCAGCCCAGAACGCGGCCGCGGCCGCGGTGGAACTCTTGCCCACCCGGGCAGCGTTGCTGGGAAGGGTCGTGATCGTCGACAGCGCCAACGCGTGGGCTCGACTTGAACACGGCACCACGCCGCTCGTCCTCATCCCGACATTCGCTGACCCTGATGTACAGACTGCAGCCGGCGCCGGACACCACGTGATCGTCCCGGACGACACGAGAAGACACGACCATCCACTGCCTCGTATCCGAGTCGACGAGGCAGCTGACGCGCTCCGGGTGGCGGGCGTGGAGTTCGGTCGCGCTCACGAGTACGCGACGGCGGCTCGACGAAGCCTGAGCGGTCTTCGTCGGCGGCTCGCCAACAGCGGGCAACTGCGCCTACCGAAATGGGCGGCCGGCACGGCACCGGAGACCCTCGGCCCACTGCTGCTTCTCGGCGGCTGGGACGAAGATCATCCTGCAGACATCGAACTGCTTGAAGATCTCACCGAAACCAAGTGGCGGAAGCTGGCGCGCTCCCTGCAGACGGTGACACGCATGCAGGATCCCCTTGCTGGACGGCATCGTCTCGGCCGCCACGACTCTCGACGCCGCGGAACGTCGAGCAGTTGCCGAGAAACTCGCGGAGCTCACAGAGCGATACCAGCGCGCACCGGCCGACGCTGCCTGGGCGTTGCCGGTGGAGGACGTCGAGGCCATCACGCACGCTGCGACAACCCTCGCTCCGGACATCTTCGAGATCCCACCTGTTGAGTGGTTCTCGCATTGGCCGCGGCGGGCCGACACGGCGGACCCGGATGTCGACGTAGACGAACTGATCGACAAGAACCGGGCGTCCATCATTCGTGACGTCTACGAGCAGTCAGGGCTCGACGGTGTCGCGGAACTGGCCCGGCAAAGCGAAGCCGCAGGAGTCGTGGGGCGGTACCTCGCTCGACACACCAGCGCGAGCGACTCTGACGTGTTCACGCTCGGCCCGTCGATCGACGACATCGAAAGCAAGATCACCCAGGTCGTTCTCGGTTACGCCGATGCGAAGTTCAGGGAACGCGGCATCGAGTGGCTGACGACGGCTCTCGATCTGGCCGATGAGCCCGTACAGCCAGTGCTGTTCCGGGCATCTCCGGCGACGACCGAGGTACTCAGGCTGCTGGACGATGCGCCCGAGGCGGTTCAGGACGGCTACTGGCGGCATCCGCTGCGCGGCGGCATCCCGAAGGACTCTGTTCGTGACTATGCCCGCCGTCTGCTCCATCGGGGACTGGCGTGGAGCGCGCTGGTCGTCATCATCATCTACGCGCGACAGAGATCCGAACGGCTGCCTGAGGACGCGGACCTGGAGCTGCGGGTCTTGGAAGCGGTGCGGACCACCACCGAGGACCCGCGAGAGTTCATCGGGCATCACGCGTACGGCCTGGGCCAACTGCTCGACCAGCTCGCAGCCGTCGGGGTGGACCAGACCCGGCTCGCGCAGATCGAGTACTACTTCCTGCCTCTGCTGGAACACTCGCGCCACCCCGCCGCACTGTACGGCGAATTCGTTCGCAATCCCGAACTGTTCGCCAGCGTTGTCATCGGAACGTTCCGGCCAGAGACCGACGAGGACACTGACGCCGCCAGCTCGGTCACGAAGCAAATCGGCGATCCGGTATCCGCAGACGCGACGGATTCAGCTGACGAGCCAGCCGCGGACGTTGGCGACGGCACCGACACGCCGGCAGATCCCGCCGGTCTCGACAGCCTCGACCTGCTCGACAACGCCACTGCTCGCGCCTTGTTTGGCACTCACGGGTGGCAGCTACTTCGAGAGTGGGAGGGGTTGCCGGGCCAGACCTCGAAACACGAGGTCGACCTTGACGTCCTCAGGACCTGGGTCACCACCGTGATGGCAATCCTTGACGAACATGATTGCGCACAGTCGGGCCGGCATCAGATCGGCCAGATGTTGTCTTCACCGATCACTGACGCGGACGGCACCTGGCCGTGCCGCGCGGTCCGCGACCTGCTCAAAGAACTTCACGACCATGAGGTCGAAAGCGGGCTGCTGATCGGCCGGTTCAACCAGCGCGGCGTCACCGTCCGATCGCCCTACGACGGCGGTGAGCAGGAGCGAACACTGGCCGAGAAATACCGCGCGCAAGCGGACGCTCTCCGTGATACCTGGCCCCAGACGGGAGTACTTCTTGACGACCTCGCGAAGGGATACGAGGCTGACGGGCGCCGCGAAGACCGAAACGTCGACCGGTGACGGCGAGAGCCGCTGACCGATCGATGGTCACGGTATCGATCACGCCGCCGTCGTCGGCTCGCAACGATGTGGGCGACGTCGACCTCGCCGGACTTGCGACGCTGCAGT
>CAWGUZ010000001.1:0-319716 GCA_963825975.1 uncultured Actinomycetota bacterium | reverse complement strand
TCTTCTTGCCGGCCTTGGTTCAGTTAGTATTGCTCTTCCACGCAGAGCATCAGGGCGGTGTCGAGCACGTCCTGGCTGGTCAGCCCGCGGTGGATCGCGGCCGCTGCGTTTTGGTGGATGGCCAGGGCCCTGGCCTTGATGTCCGCCGAGCACGGGGATCACGGGATTGCCCCCGCCCTCGGCGGCGGTCGACAGCCGGGTCAGCAGGGCGCTGCCGTCGTCGTCCGGCCCCTCGGGCCACAGCCAGGCCTGCCCGAACACGAGGGGCGTGCTCGCCGGCACCAGACCTGCCTCCGCGAGCGCGAGAGGCCACGCCACGGACTCCACGCGGGCGATGGCACCGAGCACGTCGCCGTCGTGGATGCCGAACTCGGCCCGGTGCAGGCCCGGCCAGAGAAGGTCGCTCATCCCGACATCCTCACCCATGGGTCGGGCTCGGGCGACGTCCGATACGTCACGCGCGGTGACCGGGGAACGTGAGGAAGACGGTCTCCCCCTCCCCCTGCAGCCGCACGTCCCAGGCCAGCGAGCCATCGGGCTGGCGGCGCGCGAGCAGCGTCTCGCGCCGGTCGGGCGGCAGCGCCGAGAGCAGGGCGTCGGCGGCGAGGACCGCGTCGTCGCGCCGAAGGCGATCTCATTCGTCCCCGTGCTGCCGCGGACGGCGACCGGCAAGGTACGCAAACACGAGCTACGCGAGACCGAATGGGCCGGACACGAAAGCAGGATCCAAGGATGACCACAGTGCTGACCGGCCCCCCCGCTGACGCCACCGACGCCACCTCGTTCGTCGAGTTTCCCGACGGTGACGATCTAGCACTGTCCAGAGGTACCGACTTCTACCGGCTCGACGATCTGCTGACCGATCACGAACGCGAGATCCGGGATCGGGTCCGGGTCTGGTGCGACACCGAAGTCGCCCCGGCGGCGGCCGGCTACTGGGAGCGCGCCGAGTTCCCGGTCGAGTTGGCCCGGGGCTACGGCAGGCTCGGCGTCGCGGGCGCCGCCATCGTCGGTGACGGCTGTCCGGGGCTTTCCTATCTCGCCGAGGGCATGATCGCCGCCGAACTCGCCCGCGGCGACGGCAGCATCGCCACGCTGAACGCCGTGCACTCGGGATTGGCGATGACGACGATCGCGATGCTGGGATCGGCCGAGCAGCGGGCCCGTTACCTGCCGCGGATGGCTACCTGTCAGATCCTCGGAGCCTTCGCTCTGACCGAGCCGAACCACGGCTCAGACGTGGTGGCGTTGGAAACCCGAGCGCACCGCGACGGCGACGAGTGGGTGCTGACCGGGGAGAAGCGCTGGATCGGCAACGGGACGGTCGCCGATGTCGTGGTGGTCTGGGCCCGTGACGACGATGGGGACGTCGGGGCGTTCGTGGTCGAACACCCCGATGGCGCCGCGCATCCGGTTCGTGGTTACCACGCCAGAAAGATCGTCGGTAAAGCCGCCAACCGCGGCGTGTGGCAGGCCCAGATTCGGCTCGACGGCGTGCGTGTCCCGGCCGATGCGCGACTCGCGAAGGCGCGCACCTGGGACGACACCAATCTCGTGTTGGCCAAGTCGCGCCAGACGGTGGCTTGGGAGGCGCTCGGCCACGCCGTCGCCGCATACGAGGCGGCGCTGACCTATTCGTTGCGTAGGCAACAATTCGGACGCCCACTCGCGCGCTTCCAGCTGATCCAGGACAAGTTGTCCCACATGCTCAGCGACATCACCGGCATGCAGCTGATGTGCACCCGGATGTCTCAACTCCAGGCGGAGGGCCGGGTGTCGATCGAACACGCCGCGCTCGCCAAGCTGAACACCGGGGACGCCGCTCGCCGCGTCTGCTCGATGGCTCGCGACATCCTGGGCGGCAACGGCATTCTGCTCGACCATCACGTCGCACGCCACCACGCCGACATCGAGGCGGTCTACACCTACGAGGGCACCGACTCGATTCAGTCGCTGATCGTCGGCCGGGCGATCACCGGCATCAACGCCTTCCGCTGACCGCCGGCGGGCAGCGCCCCACGCGAGTCTCCATGAATGCTGCGTTTCCGTTGCATCGATAGTGCTGAGGAGTTCCATCGTGACCGCAATACTCGAAGAGCCTGTACCCGCCTTTCCTTCCACGCCCGAGTTGATCGCCGACACCAACGACCCCACCGCCGGGATAGTTGCGGTTTCCCGCGAGCTGACGTCGCAACAAGTTCGAATGATCGCCGACCCCGCACCGCTCGGACTCGGCGCGTTCGCGCTCACGACTTTTCTACTCAGCCTGGTGAACGCCGGGATTCTGCCGAAGGACACCGAGCCGGTCGTGCTGGGAGTGGCGCTGGCTTACGGAGGTATCGCCCAGTTGCTCGCCGGCATGTGGGAGTTCCGCAAGGGGAACGTTTTCGGCGCGACGGTCTTCACCTCCTATGGCGCCTTCTGGCTGTCGTTCTGGGCCTACCTGACGTACTTCGCCGGCGACATCCCGGCCGCGCACCACGGCACCGCCGCAGGCTGGTATCTCGTGGCTTGGGCCATCTTCACGACCATGATGCTGGTGGCCTCACTGCGGACCACCGCGGTCCTGGCAGCGTTGTTCGCGGTGGTCGATCTGGTCTTCGTGTTCCTGGCGCTCGGCGCGCTGAACGGCAGTGCGGCGCTGACCACGATCGGCGGGATACTCGGCCTGGTCGCCGCCGGCCTGGCCTGGTACCTGTGCCTCGCCGGGGTCACCGCCTCCACTTTTGGACGGCCGGTGCTGCCGAACCGCTCCCTTGTGGTGGGCATGGCGCGAACCGGCACCCACACGCACTGACCCACTCGCAGACCGTCAGCTCCTGGTGCCGCCGTAGTCGGTGTTGCGATCACGCCACACCGAATGCGGATGGCTGCCGGACAGGATGATGCCGTGCTGCATCGAGAACTCGATCCACACCGACGGTCCATCGATGCGGACGTAGTCGTCCTGCTCGGTGAGGGCGGTGCTCCCCGAGTACGCGATGTGGGTGTCGGCGAGTTCGGCCTCGTAGCGGGCCAGAATCGTCGGCGCATCGCTGTCGGCGATGTCGTTCACGTACGTCGCGATGGCGGCCAGCACCAACTTCTTGCCATCGTCAGACAAGGTCGAGACCTGCAGTCCCTCATGGGTTGTCGGAAAGGCCCAGTTCTGGCCCGGACCGAGTACCAGGTCACTGTAGACGGCGCTGAGTTCGGCGGTGGCCTGCTGATCGGCGGACAACCCCGCGAGGAGGGCCTTGAACGCCGCCTCCTTCACCGCCAGTGGTTCGTTGCTGATGCCGCCCTGGTCGAAGGCGCCGTTGGGCTCGATGCCGCGGAATGACGGGGTGGCACCCACCAGGGCGCCGTCGGTGTACGTGTTGGCGACTGCAAGGTGATGTCCACCGAATTGAAATTCCCAGGTTCCGGTGTCGGCCGGGGTACCGAGGAGTGCGATGAAGTAGTTCGCTCGGCCGTACTCGCTGCCCCCGCCGTTCGCGCTGAGGTAGTCGTCGGCGTTCAAGTGCTGCTGGATCTCGTCGTAACCGAGGCCGCTCGCGCTTCCTGTCGCGGCCTTGAGTAAGGCGTTGAACGCAGCCAGCTGCGCGTCGTCGAGGTCGGTCAGGGCGATTCCCAGCCGAGGCCCCTTGGCGCCGACACCGCCGCGGCTGGGGCCCATCGCCCCGCCGAGCAGGGCCTGCGGCAGGTTCGACCAGAGCGCCGCGTTGGCCAGTGTGTAGTCCTGTATGAGGGTCGCCTGAAGCTCACTGCTCAACGTCGCCGCGAACGCTTGCGCCAGCGATGCGATCGAGCCTGCGGCCGGCTCGGTACCGGCAGCCGACGACGCCGCGCTCGAAATGACGGCGGACGTGGCCACCGTGGTGGACGAGCCCGCGGTGGTCGAAGCGCCCGTCGAAGTCGTCGACGGCGTGCTCGATGAGGTCGTTGGCGAGGTCGACCCGGTGCTGCACGCCGCTAAGGCGACGGCAGCCACCGGAAGGCCCGCAAGGAAGCTGCGACGACTGAGTGGAGAACGCCGAGCCACCTGCGGGCTCTGGGTCGTGGACTGCGGCTCGGTCTGAATCATGAAGCAGACGCTAATACCGCACTCCGTGCGCGGGCTCGGGCGTCAGATGTCCATCGGCATCTGTGCCGCCGCGTGGCCGGCTCAGCCGAGACCCGCGCCGAATTCCTCCATCGCGATCAACGGCTTGATCCGATCGCGGACCACACCTGTCGCGAAGGCGTTCCGAATCGTCCCGCCGCCGAAGACGTTGCCGATCGACCCCATCACCATCGCCTGATCCAGCGACAGGTAGCGCCTGGCGATGGTGCGGGACCGCACCGCCACCGCGTCATAGAAACCACCTTCACCGTAGGCGCCGAGATCAACGAGCTTGCGAAGGTTGTCATACGCCTCGCGCGGTTCCATGTGCATGGCGAGGAACAGCGCGTGCGGGGTGACGACACCGTCGCCGTATGCCGGGGACGGGTTGGTGCCGACCCGGCATCCGTCGTAGCCGCGGTCGAATTTGGTCCCCTCCGCATCGGACAGGTATCCGTCGGGATTCAGCCCGATCGCGTCGACACCGTATTCGCGGTAGCCGCCGCCGGGTTGACTGGCCGGCGAGAAGCCCCAGAATCCGTATTTCGCCTCGTCCAGCCCGTGTTCCCGGTGAGCCCGCACGGTCAGCGGGTGGTTGACGCCCCAGGATCGCGGCGCCCACTTCTCCTCGGGCACGAACATGGCGGGCATCAGCGCCTCGAACATGGAACCGCCCCAACCGGGCACGATCCGCATTCCGCGGTAGCTGTAGGCACCCTCGAAGACGTCGATGCCGAGGTAATTGCGCGTGCGGCCGATCGGACGCTGCTCCTGCCACGACCAATTGCATTCGAGGTCGGGGAAGGTGCGCCAGGTGGCGTAGTAGTGCTTCGCTGGGATCTGCCCACGTGCGATGGCGATGTAGGACGCGATCCGAGTCTCGGAGACGGTCGTGTCGTAGTGGAAACCGGTGTACCAGACATTGGGGCCGCGGCCCAGATAGTTGCCCTCCACCGCCGACGTCTGGTCCGGCGGTCGCACCCCGTCCCAGAAACCGCCGCGGAGCAGGCCTGCCCGCATATCCGGGCGCGCATCGGGGTTGTAGAAGGCGGCAAAGTCCATCCGTTCCGAAAGTCGTTTCGCGAGAGCCGCATTCGGTCGGTCAGCGTTCTGGACGACCATCAGGGCGGCGGCCAGCCAGCCGTTGTCGACGCTGGACAAGAACGGGTAAACGACGTTGCCATCGATCGGCCAGCGGGTCAGCACCTCGCCGGTCGCCTCGTCGTACCAGTTGTAGTACATGCCGCTCGGTCGATGGTGGCGCATCGTCGACAGCGTGCGCAGGGTCTTCCTGATTCGGCTGCTGCAGTCCGGCTTGGAGATCAGCCCCAGGTCTCGCGCCACGATCGCACTCCACAGGAATCCGCCGATGTTGGTCGGGGAGGTGTACCCACTCCGGGTCGGGTTGCCGAGCGGCCCCTCGATGTTGTCCGCGGTCAGGCCGGTCCGCTCGTCGGTCATCGCCACCAGTGATGCCCACGTGTCCGCCGCCCACTTGCGGATGACTGTTTCGGAAGGCCGGGGCAACGCAGGAGGTGCGGCTGCCGTGTTCGCGGCCTCGGCCGGGTTCCCGGGCGCACCGAGGACGCCGAAGGCCGCGATTGCGGCACCGCCGGTCAGCAGCGTGCGCCGGTTGATGGTGATCATTCTTGGTGACTCCCTTGTCGTGAGCTGTTGTTCATCGAAGCGGCGTGTGGGCCGCGGAGCGCCGGGCCGGTCAGCCGTGTCAAGACTGGGCGGCGGCGAATTCGGCCACGGCCGGAGACAGTTCGTTCGAGGTGGCGACGCGACCCAACCAGCCCAGGCTCGGCTTGGGGGTGCGCGCGAAAGTCTTCTTGTCCCAGGCGATGAGGCCGAAGGTGGGCCGGTAGGAGCCCCATTCGTAGTTGTCCAGGGCCGACCAGTGCAGATATCCGCGAACGTCGACGCCGTCGGCCATCGCCTCGTGGAGCCCCGTCAGGGCGCCCCGGGTGTAGTCGACGCGGCGCTCGTCATCCGCGGTGGCTATGCCGTTCTCGGTGACGAGGATCGGGACACCCCCGGCGAGGTCCCAGGCGTTGCGGACTCCGATGCCCAGGGCCGGCGGGAAATACTCCCATCCGGTGAGCGTCGTCTCCGTCCCGTCGGGGACCGCCCGTGGCCCGCCCGGCCCGATGAAGGTACGGGTGTAGGCCTGTACGCCGACCCAGTCGTCGCCGCGTGCAGCCTCCAAGAAGAAGTCCTCGCGGGGATATCCGTAGTCCGCGGCGGCCTGTTCGCATCCGGGTTCGGCGTGGAATGCCTGGGTTGCGACAGACCAGCCCGACTTGACGGCCGGCACTGCGGTGAGGACGTCTCGGGAACGAGAGTGCGCCCGCGCCAGCACTTCCGAGACGGCTTGGTCGGGGGCGGGCAGCGATGCCGCGACCAGATCGTTCTCCCGACGTCCGTGGATCATCGACATGATGTTCGGTTCGTTGATGGTGCACACCCACTCCACGCCCTCGCTCACCACTGGCAGCACGGTCTCGGTGAACCGGGCGAACAGGTCGACGGCATCCGGGTGCCGCCACCCGCCCTGAGCGTCCATCCACCGGGGCACCGTGAAATGCAGCAGGGTCACCATCGGCGTCAAACCGAACTCGTGACAGGCGGCCACCATCCGCCGATAGTGGTCGAGCTGCGCTCGGGAGACGAAACCCGGTTCGGGTTCGATCCGGCTCCACTCCAGACTGAACCGGTAGGTGTCCAGGCCGGCATCGGCCAGCAAGGCCATGTCCTCGCGGTAGCGGTGGTAGCTGTCGCAGGCGTCACCGCTGGGTTCGGCTATGCCACTGCCGGGGGTGTGCTCGCGAACCCACCAGTCGCTGTTGACGTTATTGCCCTCGATCTGGTGGGCGGCAGTCGCGGCGCCCCACTTGAATCCGTCCGGAAAGCGCAGTAGTGCAGGGGATGTCATGAAATTTCCTATCAGAATGGGGGCAGGCAGGGAGGTATCGACCTGCGGCCGCCCGGATGAAGCGATCAGCGCACCGCGGGGGTTACTTCACACCCGCGGTCGCGACGCTCTGGATGAAGAAGCGCTGCAGGACTACGAACAGCAGCACGATCGGCGCGATGACCAGCACGGACCCGGCGAGCAGCAACCCGTAATCGGTGGCGTTCTGTCCGGTCGAGTAGAGCGTCAGGGCCACTGGCAGGGTGTACATCCGCTCGCTCTGCGCCGCGACCAGCGGCCATAGGAAGTTGTTCCAGGAGCCGAGGAAGGTCAGGATGCCGAGGGTGGCCAGCGGCGGGCCGCACAGCGGCATCACCACTCTGGCGAAGATTCTGAACTCACCGGCACCGTCGATGCGAGCGGCCTCGATCAGTGCGTCCGGGATGCCCGTCATGAACTGCCGCATCAGGAACACCCCCAGTGGCGAGGTCAGGAACGGCAGGATCAACGCCGGATAGGTGTTCAGCAGGCCGATCTTGCTGACCAGGACGAACAGCGGCACGAAGGTGACCACGCCGGGGACCATCAGGGTGAGCATCACCAGCAGGAACAGGAACCGCTTGCCGGCGAAGTCCATCTTCGCCAAGGCGTAGCCGATCATCGAACAGAACAGCAGATTGCCCAGCACTGTCACCACGGCCACGATGAGGCTGTTCACGAAGAATGTGCTGATACCGAGATCGCTGAACCACCGCGAGTAATTCGCCGTCGTCGGCGCTTCCGGCAGGAATCCGGCGGGGTTCCGCAGGATTTCGCCGTCAGTCTTCAGCGACCCGAGCAGCATCCAGACGAAGGGCAGCAGCGTCGCCACGACGGCGACCACGAGTGCTGTGTAGATCAGGGCCCGGCGGCCCGGGTGCTTGTCGGCTCGCGACGCGGTGGGCGGCGTGGCGGCCTCGTTGGAGTCGACAGCCGGCAGAATTTCTTCGGAGATCGTCATGTGTGAGCGCCTCAGTCCTTGGATCGCAGGGCTCGGAACTGGACCAGACTCAGTAGCGCGATGGCCACGAACAGCACATAGCTGGCGGCGGAGGCGTAGCCGTACTTGCCGAACCCGAACTGGTTGAAGGTGAAGTAGCTGATCGACAGGGTCGAATCGAGCGGGCCGCCCTTGGTCATCACATAGGGCTCCTCGAAGAACTGCAGGTACCCCACGGACGACAGCACGGCGCCGAGCAGCATGGTGGGCCGCAACAAGGGCAGGGTGATCTTGCTGAACCGTTTCCAAGGTCCCGCCCCGTCGATGGCGGCCGCCTCCTTGACGTCCTCCGGAATGGTCTGTAAACCGGCCAGGAAGATGATCATCAGAGTGCCCATGTTGCGCCAGACGGCCATCAGGATCAGCGCCGGCATCGACCAGGTGGTGCTGTTCAGCCAATCCGGGCCGGCAATACCGACCCAGCTCAACATCGTGTTCAGCAATCCCTCCGGCTGCAGGATGAACCGCCAGACGACCGCCACCGCAACGATGCTCGTGACGACCGGGGTGTAGAAACCGACCCGGAACACCGTGCGGAACTTGTCGATGCCGCTGTTCAAGGCAACGGCCAGGGCCAACGCCACGGCCATCGTGAGTGGAATTCCGACGACGACGAAGTAGGCGGTGTTGACCAGCGACCTGACGAACTGCGGATTACCGAACAGGTCGGCGTACTGGTCCAACCCGACGAATCCCACGGCCAGCGGGGAGGTCACATCTCGGCTGGTGAAGTCGGTGAACGACATCAGCAACGACGACAGGATCGGCAGCAGCATGAATACCGCGAAAACGAGGACGAACGGCAGGGCGAAGCCCCAGGCGATCAGAGTCTGTCGTCTGCGTCGGGCGGACCCGTGATCGACCCGCTTCCCGCCGGCGCCGCTGACGGCACCGGTCGGGACGGTGGCAGCTGCGCTGCCGGTGGCCGTGGCCACGGTCAGTTACCCATGCCGATCGAATCAGCCTGAGCCTGTAGGTCTTTGAGCGCCTGAGCCGGGTCTTTACCGGCTTTCACGATTTGCTCGAGCTGGGTGTCGGCCGCTGCGCTGACCTGGGTCCAAGTGGGCACCGACGGCGGCGCGTTGGTGTCCTTCAGTTGGTCACCGAACACGGACAGCTTGGTGTCGTCAGCCAGAACCTTGTCTTTCCAAGCGCTCTCAACTGCCGGCAGGTCACCGGTGGCCTGGTACCACTTCACCTGCACCTCGGGCTGGGAGAGCCACTGCACGAGTTTCCAGGCGGCGGCCCGGTTGGGGCTGTCTTTGAACACCACCAGGTTGGATCCGCCGACGAACGAGGTGGCGGATGTGTCCTTGGGCAGCGTCGCCACTGCGTACTTGTCAGCGAATCCCGCACCGCCGGCCTTCGCCAGGTTTCCGATGTTGTACGGGCCGGACATCATCATCGGCGCCGATCCGTCGACGAAGGCTGATTCCGCAGCGCCTGCTCCGGCGTTCGGTGTCGGGTTGGCGATTCCGTCGGTGAAGAAGCTCTGGTAGTAGCTCAGGGCCTTGTTCCACTCGGGAGTGTCCAAGGTCCACTTGGTGCTGCCGTCATCGATCAGCTCGGCGCCGCTGGACCAGCCGAAAGGCAGGGCGCTCTGGAATGAGTCGGCGCCGCCGGCCAGCAACTGAATACCCCACTTCGCGCCGGCCTTGTCCTGCATGGCCTTGGCCATCGCCTTGAGGTCTTCGTAGGTGGTCGGGAATGTCGAGTACCCAGCCTGTTCCGCCAAGTCCGTACGGTAGAACACGACACGAGTGTCGACGTACCACGGCACTCCGACCGTGGCGCCGTTGACATCGGAGGATTTCACCGCTCCCGCGAAGAATCCGGCCTGCTCGAACTCCGCGGGCGCCCGATCGAACGCATCTGCGAAGTCGCCCATCCAGGTGGTGCCCATCTGCGCGATGTCGGGGGTCTGGCCGCCGGCTATCGCGGTCTGGTACTTGTTGTGCGCCGCGTCCCACGGGATGGGCGTGACGTCGACCTTCACGCCCGGATTGGCGGCTTTGAACTCCTTGAGAAGCGCGGGCAGATTCTCCCCCTCGGCGCCCTGCGCCCACACGGTCAGGTTCCCGGTGGCGGGGCCGTCGGAGATCACGGCAGCTGATTCGGTTGCGCCACTCGTCGACCCGGTGTCACTGCCACGCCCACAACCGCTGAGCGCGAGAACGCCGGCCATCAAACCGGCGGTGTAGATCATTCTTCTTCGGAACATCGGCGTTCCCTCCCAGAGTTTGACTCCCACCCGAGCAAGGCCCAGTGGGCAGACGAGTCGCACTGAGTGGCCGCGGTGCAGCGGACGACCATCTAAGCGCTTAGCATCTTTGCTGAGGTTAAGCGCTTTGATCACAGAACGCAAGACTTTTTGCAGACGTGGTTCTCGTCAGCTCGTCAGGGCGCTGGGCAACCGCAGCTCTCACCCAGGACGACGCGTGTCGGGAACTGACGTAGCGCGGGCGGCTGGTCGGGCTGATTGAGCCGATCGATGATGATGTCGACTACGGCGCGTCCCATCTGTTCCATGGGTTGACGAACTGTCGTCAGAGTCGGGTGACCGATGCGGCCGGCCGCAATCCCGTCGAAACCGACGATCGCGACCTCGCCTGGAACTGATACACCGGCCAGCCGGAGTGCGTCCATCGCGGCCAGGGCGACTTGGTCGGTCGCACAGACCAGCGCGCGTGGCAGATTCCGCCGAGCCAGCAACGAACCGACAGTGGAGGCCGTCTGTGGAACCGGGCTGCCCAGCGGCGACAGCGACTTCCGCGGGACCCGAAGCCCGGCGGCTCGCAGGGCGATCCGAAATCCCTGAAACCGTGCTTGCTGGTCGGAGCCTGCGGTGTCACCCAGGAAACCCAGATCGGTGAGCCGATGCCGGCTGATCAGGTGGTCGGTGACCGCGCGCATCCCCTCGGTGTTGTCGACGGTCACGTGATTCAGCTCGTCCTGGTCCCCCAGCTCGGAAAGCTCGACCACGGGCATGCGGCGGGCAATCAACCGCAAGGTCTCGGCCGGGACCGTGTGCGGGAAGACGGCGAGACCGTCGACCCGTCCCGCGATGTCGGCGATGACCGCTTCGGTGTCCGCATGCCCCCGACCGCCGATCATCAAGGCATAGCCGCGGCGCCAACACTCCAGCTCCACACCCCGCTGAACCTCGTCGACATACAGCGGGAACAGCCGAAAGTCCTCGTTGAGATCGGCGGCGGCACCCGACTCGATTGCGCCGGACCGATTGCCGCCGGGCGGAACCTGCTCCGAAGAGTCCAGCAGGTAGTCGAAGGCGAAGAGGCCCAGGGCGCGGGTACGGCCGTCGGCGAGTCCGCGGGCACTGGCGCTGGGCACATACCCCAACTCCTTCGCCACCGCGAGCACCATTTCACGGGTGGACGCCTTGACCTTCTCCGGCCTGCGGAAAGCGAACGACACCGTCGCGATCGAGACCCCCGCCCGCTCGGCGACGTCGTAGACCGTCGGTCCCTTCGCCATCGGATCCCCCTTCGCCGGGTCGTCGAACACCGAAAGTCTATGCGCTTATAGTCGCACCACTGCGCTCGGCGGGGTGCGCGGACCGCCGAGCGCCCGCTATGAACCCGAGTAGCCCGAAGTACCCGTTCGTGGCAGTCGAGACACACTGAGGTCTGTCATCCGAGCCGCGCGCCAGGTCCGATTGGGCGCTCACCCGGGTCATCGACTCACATCCCTATGAGTACGGGCCTGCCGGCCCACCGTGGAGTGGCTTCGGCCTCGAAAGCTCAAGCCGCCATCGTGGATCACTGGTATCAGGGCAGCGCTAGTGACTGCGACCCAACCGTCCTGGCATCGTGCGGACTGGGATCCCGCTCACTGCTGTGAACAGGATCTGCGGCACCTGCTGGATGACGCGGCACTTCAACAGAGCTAGCGTCTGCACCTGGTCATCGCTCATCAGGCGAACTTCCAGGCAGCCGAGAGGATCGTCGTGTCGACCAACCTAATGAACTGGGCGGGCAACCTGACCTACAGCGCCGAGGCGGTGTTCGAGCCGTCGAGTGTCGATGAGCTGCAGGACGGCGTCGCCCGGTGGCGCCGCGTCCGGGCGCTTGGAACCCGGCATTCGTTCACCGACATCGCGGACACCTCGGGAGTGCTGATCTCGTTGGCCGGGCTGAATCCGGACATCAGGATCGACCCGGCGACGATGACAGCCAGCGTCACCGGAGGCACCCGCTACGGGGTACTGATCGACGCACTGCAGGCGCAGGGGGTCGCCCTGCACAACACCGGGTCGCTGCCGCACATCTCGGTGGCCGGCGCCACCGCCACCGGCACGCACGGTTCCGGGGACGGCAGCGGCATCCTGGCCACGGCGATCTCGGCGGTGGAGCTGGTGACCGCGGACGGCTCACTGGTCACGGTCGACCGGTCCAGCGAGCACCTGTCCGCGCTCGCCGTCGGCCTCGGGGCGTTCGGGATCATCACCCGCGTCACCCTCGACCTCCAGCCGACCTACCAGGTGCGCCAGGACGTTTACCGCTACGCACCCTGGGAGACCGTGCTCGAGCGGCTGGACGAGGTGATGGCCTGCGCCTACAGCGTCAGCCTGCTCGCGGACTTCGCGAGCCCGACCGTGATGCAGGTCTGGCTCAAGACCCGGCTCGACGAGGACGAGCATCCCGAAGTAGCTGAAACCCTATTCGGCGCGGCGTGGTACGACGACTCGGACGAGCTCGAACCGGGCAAGATCAACCCGCGGGCCAGCATGCCCGGGCCGTGGTCGGAGCGGATGCCGCACTTCCGCCTCGACCGGGAGCCGTCCAACGCCGGTGACGAACTGCAGACCGAGTACTTCGTCAGCCGCGAGTTCGGCGTGCAGGCACTCCAGGTGCTGCGCGGGCTCGGCGAGCGGATCTCTCCGCACCTGCTGATCGCCGAGATCCGCACCGCCGCGGCCGACTCGTTGTGGCTCAGCCCCGCCTTCGAGCAGGACGTGCTCTGCATCGGATTCACCTGGGCCAAGCACCCGGTGGAAGTGCTGGCGTTGCTCCCGGTGATCGAGGAGGCGCTCGCTCCCTACGCACCGCGGCCACACTGGGGCAAACTCTTCGCCTTCGGGGCGGACGTTGTCGGTCCGCGCTTCCCCCGCCTCGACGATTTCAAGGCCGTGCGCAGGCACTACGACCCGGACGGCAAATTCTGGAACCCCTTCCTCCAACGCACTCTCGGGACGCGGTGAGGGCGACACCGACGGCTGCCGAGCGAGCCCTCCTAATCCGCTGTTCGAACACTTTCAAGTGTTCTGATGTGCGGTTTCAGGTCACGTCAACTCACCCGACGGCCTCACCAGACGGCGCCGCCGCTCCCGCTGAGGCCAGCGTCGAGGACGAGTAAAAGGCGTCGGATCCCGTCGTCGGCTCCGTCGATGAGCGCCCACACCTCACGTCGGCTTCGCATCTTGCCGATCATGTTGCCCAGGTACCTGTGGTCGGACCGGGTGATCGCCTCTCCGGCGTAGTCCCGCCGGTTCGCCGGCGACGCGAGGACGGCGAAGTCGTCCATGCGACGGGCTTTGAATCGGTCGTTCAGAGTCAAGCCGCCGCCTTCACCACCAGAGCACCGAACCACCGAAGCCTCGGAATTTGCCCGTCTCTCCCGGCCACCCGCACAGCGATCAGCTCCGACCGGCCGAGTGCCTGCTGGGCGCCGCTGGTTTCCACCCTCGTACCGCCGGTGGCTCCGAGCGCCTTGAGAGGAGGTTTGTTGGTCGGCACGACGCCTTCGATATGGCCCAGGCCGTTGACCCACCGATGTTGACGCCCCTCCATCGACGAGCCGGCAGGGCGGACCGAACATCAGCCAGCGCCGCGATTGGTAGCCACGCCTCTTCCTGCGGCACTGTCTTCGGAAATCACGCCGGCAAGGTCGGCAGCCCTCATACGCATCAGTCCGACTGAGCCAAGAAGCGACCATCCGGGCGGGCTCCTCCGACACGCGCAGCCGGTAGATCGCAGCGCGAAGTCTCCTGCGTTCCTCCGGCAGCAACCCCCCAACCACTCCGCCCTCACCTACGACAAGCACGCCATACGATTCGAGAACGGTCGCGACACGACCGGAACACGCCGCCGCGCGAGCCCGCCAGGGCCTGTGAACTGCGGCGCTCGAGGATGACGACGTCGACGCCCGCCAGCCGGAGCTCGCCGGCCAGCATCATCCCCGTCGGACCACCCCCGACGATCACCACGTCTGGCATCTCCCCCGGCATCTCCACCTCGCTCACTTCGGCACCCGCCCGGACTCGTGGCGGTCGGATCAGACGAGCACCGATCTGCCGGCCACCTCCAGGACGATGCCACTGATCCGCGACGAGTGGTCCGAGGTGAGGAACACGACGGCGTCGGCGATGTCCTCGGGGCTGCCGAGGCGCCGGACCGGGTGAGCCTCGATGACTGGGCTCTGCCGCTGAAACTGGGCCTCGAAGCGGCACCGGCCCGCGTTGTCGCCTGCATGCGACGGTGACCCGGGCTGACCGCGGCGCTCCGCGGCGCCGCGCGTTTTCGCCCGAACCGAACGCGGTTCCCGGTGCGGATCCGCGTAGACCGACCGGAGGTGATCATGACCGGTCTGCAGTACCGAGTCACTCTGGTGACCGGCAGCTCGGCATCGCCGCGGCCATGGCCGTGCGTGGCGCCCGAGTCGTGGTGCACGGGCGCCCGGTCCCGCGAATCGAGTGACGTCATATTCATGCAGCAGCCGACCGCCGGGAATCATGTGTGCCGCCGCGTCGAGATGAATCGCGTTGTGCGTGCCCATCGTCAGCACATTGCACAGGTATCCGGCGTCGGCGAAATCGGCCGCCGCGCCGATTTCCAACCCGCGGATCTCCGGGATACACCGGGGTGTCCGTGTCCAGCGGCATCGACAGGTCGATGATCCGCATCGCCTACATCCGTCCCGCCGTCAGCCGGGACCGACCGCATACAGCTCGAGCGCGATGTTGTCCGGATCCCGGAACTCCAGCACCGCCGCCCGCCCGAGTTCCCTGACCCCGCCATGCGGAACGCCCAGGCCGTCGAGGTGTTCGGCGGCGGCATACAGTGCCGCCCTATCCGCCACGGCCAGACTGAGATGGTCCAGCCCCACCCGGTCCTCGTCGAAGCGGTCGTCGGCCGGTGCGACGGGGCGCAGTCCCAGCAGGTTGGCGCCCAGGCGATAGATCACCCCACCGAACAAGAACGCCAACTGCTGCCGCGTCTGCTCGTCCGCGTCTGACGGCACCTCGAAGGCGACCGGCAACCCGAACACACGGTCATAGAAGGCGCGGGACCGGTCGATGTCGGTCACCGTCAGCCGAACGTGGGCGACACCTTCCAAAGAAATGGCCACCCGGCAAGTATGGACGCATATCCGGCCGCCCGGTCCTCGGCTGGCTGTGGGTTCGGCTCAGCGCGGGCGGTAGACGTCCGCTCGGTGGTCGATGTGAACGATGTAGATTCGTCGCGCTTCGTCGTCGATGCGGTAGAGCAGGCGGTAGGGACCGCGGCGAGCGCCGACCAGGCCGCTGAGTTCGCGCTCGAGGGGCTTGCCGACGCGGTGCGGTTCGCGGGCCAGGTCGCCGAACGCGAACTCGATGATGGCCGGGACGATGCGTGGCGGGATGCTCTGCAGTGCGCGCCGGGCCGGGCCGGTGAACTGGACGTCGTAGGCCACGCCGGCGGTTCAGCGGTCGCGCTTGGGTACGCCGAACTCGGCCCGGATCTCGACCTCGCCGTGGGTCCGGCCGGCCGTGATGTCCGCTTGGGCTTCGGCGATGGTATCGCGGACGCCAGGCTGCGAGAGCCAGAACAGCGTCTCCTGGATCGACTCCCACTCGTCGGCGCCGATCAGCACTGCGGCGGGCGATCCGTTCTTGGTGATCGTGACCTGGTCGTGCGTGTTGGCCACCGAGTCGACGTACTCGTTGAGCTTGTCCTTGACCTTCGAAATCGGTAAGACCTGCATAGCTCCATGATAGGCCCGGATATCGGCCTGATCGAGGCTGACTTTAAAGCCGATGCCCCAATCAGATCAACCAAGCTGGTGGTCGATGGTGAAGGTGCCTATTCATGCGGCTGGTTCGCCCGGCCGACGGGCACCACTTTGCCTCCACGGCAATTGACCAGCAGGCTGTTGGTCTGGCGTCGGCCGGCCGCAGCGAACGCCCGCATCGAGAGCAGGTTGCTGCGACTCCGGCCCCTTCCACCCGGGGAGCTCACGCCGCAGATCGGCAGATAGCCGGTGGATCACGGCGGACCCCCAGCCTGCCGTGCGTCGGTCCTCATCGACAAGGCCGACGAGCCGTATGCGGGCGTCCACTACACGGGACGAGCCCACGCGCAGTCAGAGACAACCACACCCGAGGAACACGCGAAGCTGTTCGGGCGCTACAGCGGCGACGAGAACCAAGCCGCGGCGCAATACCGGTACCTGACCAGCCTGGGTCTGGGCGACCGAGCCCAGATCCGCTTCCGTCCCGAAACGACCGTCACCTGGGACTTCAACAAGGTCTAGCCACCACGGCGACCGCCAGTAGAAAGCAGGAAAAAGCAATGGCGATCCTCATGATCTCCGACGCAGCAACCGACACCGTCGCCCAGTACGACGACGTCATCAAGAAACTGGAGGACACCGGTCACGGCAATCCTCCTGGGCGGCTCTCCCACGTCGCCGCCCTGAAGGGCACCGGTTACATCGTTGTCGACGTATGGGAATCCCAAGAAGCGTTCGATTCGTTCGCCGCGGTGCTCGTCCCGATGATCGAAGCTGCAGGTGGGTCGTTCCCGAAGATCGAGGTCGCGCCCGTCCACAACCGGATCAACGGGGAGTGATCATCCTGAGAGCGGCTGAATTTGGCCAAATCGTGGTCACGGGGGTCCACGAACGTTCGATAAATATGCCCTGAACTGTGCTTATCAGAGTGGGGCGGGAGGGGCTCGAACCCTCGCCTGGCAGGTTATGAGTCTGCTGCTCTGACCGACTGAGCTACCGCCCCGCCGGAGATCTTATCGTGGCCGGACGGTGGCCCGGGTCGCGCGACAATGGCTGGATGGCCCGCCGCGCATCGTCTCTGATCCATTCAGCCCTCAGCCTGATCAGCCTGGCGGCAGTGATGGCAGGTGTCGGCTTCCTGTCGCGAGCAGCCGTCGGAGTGCTTCCCGCGCTGGGCGCGAGCTGGCGTCGCACACCGGCGGCACGCAGCGAGTCGAACCACTTCAACGGAGAGACATTCGCGAACGTGGAGCCGAGCAGCGTGCTCGCCGCCTCGTCCATCCCGGGCATCCTGTGGTCGGTGCTGACCCGGGGATCCGTCGGGCGGCCGGTCGCGGATATTCCGTTGGCGACTACGGCACTGAACGGCGAATGCAGCGATCTCGCGGTGACCTGGCTGGGCCACGCGAGCGCACTGATCGAGTTGGGCGGTGTCCGGGTGCTGGCCGACCCTGTCTGGTCGGAACGGGTGTCACCGTCGCGTTCGGTCGGACCCAAGCGGTTGCACCCGGCCCCCATCCCCTTCGCGATGCTCCCGGCCATTGACGCGGTGATCATCTCCCACGACCACTACGACCACCTGGACCACGCGTCCGTGCAGCTACTGAGGGACCATCACCAGTGCCTGTTCGTGGTCCCGCTGGGGGTGGGCGACCATTTGCGCCGATGGAACATTCCGGAGGATCGCATCGTCGAACTCGACTGGAACGGTGAGACGCGGATCGGCGAGATTACTCTCGTCTGCACGCAGGCTCGGCACTTCTCCGGGCGAGGACTGGGCCGTAACGACACGCTGTGGTCGTCCTGGGCACTGATCGGCCCCCGGTACCGGGTGTTCTTCGGCGGTGACACCGGATACAGCCCGGAATTCGCCGAGATCGGCACTCGACTAGGCCCCTTCGACGTCACACTTTTGCCCATCGGCGCCTACGACGAGCACTGGGCGGACATCCACATGAACCCGGAAGAGGCGGTGCGAGCACACCGCGACCTGCGGGGATCGGTGCTGCTACCAATCCACTGGGCGACGTTCAATCTCGCGTTCCACCTGTGGTCTGAGCCGATGGAACGGCTGCACGCCGCGGCGGAAGCCACCGCGACGGTGCTCGCGACTCCCCGGCCAGGTCAACGCATCTCATCCTGGTCCACCCAGCACCCCGAGTCCTCATGGTGGCGGCTCGGGACCTGACGGACCATCCGCTGGGTGGGCCTGAGGTCTACCAGAAGTCAGCGCGAGCCGTCGGTGTGGGACGTGTCGGCCTGGTGATCGTCCGGCCCGGTCGCCGATTCGGCGATGTACGCGAGCCGCTGCAAAGTCTGATCGTTGCGCATCCGCAACATGGCGTGCCGTACCGGCGCGGGGATGTACTGCGCCGGGCCCTGCACCGCGTCCTCGTAGATGGAGACCTGACATCCACCTGGCGATGGCGTGACCTCCAGTACGACGTCCGCTTCACCGGCGGGCCACGCGCGCACCCGAAGCACCAGCAGGTGGTCGGGCTCGTACTTCACCGAGGTGGTGGTGTCATCGAGCATGAGGGGCCACGTGCCGACCTTGTGATGCAGTTGGGCGCCGGCCTCGGGCCAGTTCGCATCGACCTTGCGCATGCTGGTCGCACCCACCACCCAGGTCGGATAGAGCCACCCGTTGCGCAACACTTCGAACACCGCGTGCGGTGTGCACCGGAACAGCCGTTGGTTCTTGCTCATGATCACCGTTCTGCCGACTGGATAACCGCACCGCTGTGCCGCACGGCGCGACGGGCAATCCGCGCCCGGTCGAGTCGATCCCGCGGGTCCGACGCGACCGGACGTGGTGTCCGCGCCTTACTCTTCGAGCGATGCGTCCAGGGTGATGTTCACACCGGCGAGAGCCTTGGACACCGGGCAGGTCTCCTTGGCCGCCTGCGCGGCCTGGGCGAAACCGGCTGCGTCCAGACCGCTCACCTCACCGCGAACAGTCAGCTTGATCGTGCTGATCTTCAGGCCGGGGTTATCCGGGCCGAGGGTGACGTCGGCGGTGACGTCGAGCGATTCCGGCGTACCACCGGCCTGCGCGATCAGGGCGGACAGTTGCATCGAGTAGCAGGCCGAGTGTGCCGCTGCGATGAGCTCCTCGGGGCTGGTGACCCCATCGGCCTCTTCGGACGTCCGCTTGGGGAAGGAGACGTGGAAAGTACCGACCTTGGAGCTGGTCAACTCGACCTGGCCGCTGCCCGAATCCAGCGTTCCGTTCCAGGCCGTTCGAGCGGTGCGTACAGGCATGCTTCTCCTTCAGAAATATCTCGGGACGACCCGACGATGGACCGTTACCCCAAGCTACGCGAGGACGAAACAGCCGGCACCGCGGTCCTGGCGCAGTGCCGAGCGATCGACGGGCCGGATATCCGCACCTTCGCAGGCATTCGAGGGCACTGTCGGTGGCCCGTGACATGGTCTGCGCATGGCCGATCAGTCGAACATACGAGCGCTCCGACCCCTCTCAGCTGGCGGTCTGCCACTGAGCGCCCTGTCGTGTGCAATGTGCTCCTCCCGCCTGGACGTCGTGCTGTGCTCATTCGCCTTCGAGCGGGTGCATCGCCGGGTGCCGCTGTGCCGCGAGCACCGGCAGCCCCTGCTGGAGATTGATCACTTCACCCGCCCCGCCGAAGCCACCCCCGACGACGTGCCACCCGCCTGGACGAATTACCGAGCTTCGGCCCAACCGGCCGCCGGGGCGCGCCTGGCCGCTCGGAGACGGGTGTCATCACGGCGCCGGAGCGCCCTGGACCTGGCCGCCCCGCCTGGCCGACTCGTCGTAGTGCCGGTCTGCTGAGACCACGGCGACAGCTCCGGGGCAGGTCGCCCGGTCAGCTCGTCCCGGTCAGTTCGTCGCGCAATGCCAGCAGCCCCCGGGCGACCTCGGCGAAACTGGTCGACAGCGGCGCCATGCCGATTCGGATGGCATCCGGCTCGCGGTAGTCCGGCAGGACGCCCGCCGCCCAGAGGCGCTGGTTCACGACACGGAAGCCGGGTCGGTGCAGTGTCACGTGCCCGCCTCGCCGATCCGGGTCGCGCGGGGTGGCGAGCCGGACCCCGAGTGGAGCGAGCACTTCATCGGTGAGCTCGACCGCGAACTGCGTGAGCTGAACGGATTTCGCCCGGACTCGGCTCAGGCCCGCGCGAGCGAGTTGGTCGAGCGCCGCCCCCATCGGCACCATGGCCAGAATCGGCGGGGTGCCGGAGACGAACCCCCGCATGCCGGCCGCCTTCTGGTACCCGGGACCCATCGCGAACGCATCGCTGCGACCGATCCAGCCCCAGATCGGCTGCGTGAGTTCATCCTGCAGGTCCTGTCGCACATATCCGTACGCCGGCGCCCCGGGGCCGCCGTTGAGGTACTTGTAGCCGCAGCCGGTAGCGAGGTCGACCTGCCATTCGTCCAGCCGGATCTCGACCGAACCGCCCGAATGGCTCAGGTCCACCAGCGCGAACGCGCCGGCGTGATGGGCCTGATCGACGAGAGCAGCGGCGTCGGCAAGGTACCCGGAGCGGTAGGCGACATGACTGAACACCACCAGCGCGGTGTCGTCGTTCAGCGCGGGCGCGAGCAGCTCCGGCGTCAGCCCCAACTCCGGGTCGGTGTGGACCCATCGGACCCGGAGACCGGATTGCGCCGCGATGCCCTCCATCACGTATCGATCAGTCGGGAAATTGTCGGTGTCGACGACGATCTCGCGCCGATTTGGCCTGCTCGCCACGGCCGCCCGGGCCAACTTGTAGAGCCACACCGTGGTGGAGTCACCCAGCACGACCTGACCCGGGGCCGCGCCGAGGGCGACCTCACCCAGCCGATCGCCGAGCAGTTCGGGTCGGTCGAGCCAACCGTCCGTCCAGCCCCGAATCAGCCGCCCCGCCCACTCGCCCCGGATGAAGTGCTGCATGCCATCCGCGGCCGCCTTCAACGGGCGACCCAGCGAATTGCCGTCGAGGTAGGACCGCACGTCGTTGTTCTCGGCGGTGAGAAACTCCCCCAGGTACTCACGGAGTGGATCGGCGGCATCGAGTTCCGCCGCGCGTCCTGTCCAGCCGTCGTTACGGGCGCTGGTCGTCATCTCAGCCCACCGCACTGAAAATTGCGGGCAGGGCGGTGAGCATGATGACGGACCACGTCACATGGGTGAGGATGCTGGCGAGCACACCGCCAGTGGACCGTCGCTGCAGGCCGAAGACCACGCCCATCACGAACGCGGCGAACACCAGCATCGGATTCCCGGTCGCCACAGTTGCGATGCCGTAGACGACGGTCGAGATCAGCACCGGATGCCGCACCCCGATCGCGGCGAACAACGCACCGCGGAAGAAGATCTCCTCTGCGATGCCGTTCAGCACGGCGATCAGCGCGACCAGCGGAAGTGAGCCGTATTTGGCGTGGTCGAGCACATCCTGGGTATAGGCCCGCAGCGGCGGGATCTGGGCGACGGCGAGCGACCCGAGGATGAAGATCGCACCCGCCGCGACGCCGATCGCGACGGCCGGCCAGACAGGTCGGCGCAGCGCCTTGTGCAGCGCCAGATGTCCCAGGTGCAGCGGTCCGGAGGCGAATCCGCCGATCACCCACGTGGCGGCGAGGGCGAAGGTCAGAAAGTAGAAAGAAGGGTCGCCGGGTCGGATGGACAATGACACGCCGAGCAGGGTCGCGCCGATGACCAACACGATCGCGACCACCACCCGGCGGCGGCGGAAAGCGCTGTCCGTCTGGCGGTGGTCGCGATCGACACGGTCGAAGAGCAGTGGTCGAACGGAACGGGTGAGCCGCTGCGGGAACCAGCTGCTCACGCCCCGGTCCCGGCTTCCTCCTGCGCCTGCATGTTCAGCGCGGCGCGGACGGCCTCGTCATAACCGAGGAGTCGACCCGGCAGTAAGTCCGTGATGGAGTCGTCCTTCACCACCACCTCGTTGCTCATCGAGTCGATGAGGTTGCGCGCGGTGGCCAGATTGACGTCGGTGACGAGTGCCAGCCAGCCGGAGGACAACCTCGGCGTCAACAACGGAACCTGGATGATCGGCAGCTTCCGATGCTTCATGATGTCCGCCGCTCGCCGCATCATATCCACGTAACGCAAGACGTCCGGCCCGCCGATGTCATAGACCTTCCCGGCGCTCTCCGGCTTGTCCAGCACCCCGACCAGGTAGCGGATCACATCGGCCAGGGCGATCGGCTGGGTTCTGGTGTACACCCACTTCGGCGCCAGCATGGCCGGTAGGTGGTCGACGAGTTGCCTGGTCATCTCCCACGAGATACCGCCCGCGCCTATCACCACCGCGGCGCGCAGCACGGTGACCGGGATGCCATCGGAGCCGAGCAGATGCTCAACCTCACGCCGCGACTTCAGGTGCGGGGAGAGGTCCGTGCCGTCGTCCCCGAGCCCGCCCAGGTAGATGATCCGCTGCACGCCCGCCGCGGCCGCGGCAGCGGAGAACGCCTTCGCCGCCTTGGCATCCCTGGCCACGAAGTCGTTGGAATCCAGCGAATGGATCAGGTAGTACGCCACGTCCACACCGGAAAGTGGGGCGATCAAGCTGTCCGGGTTCGCGACGTCCCCGCCGACAGCCTGACCCTCGCCGTCGTAGCTCTCGGGGTGGCGGGTCATCGCCTTCACCTGGTGCCCGGCGGCGAGCAGTTCCGGGATCAGGTGGGAACCGACGTATCCGGACGCTCCGGTCACCAGCACGGAGAAGGGCACTTGGGCTCCTTGAAACAGTTGGGGTCGCTCGCATTCGAGCGGCGAGACGCAAAGCGGCGTCCGTCGTTCTTCAGTCTGCCCGCGATCACTCCCGACCGAACGTCGCGCGGGGGGACGGCGGTCACGACCCTCAGCCCAAGGCGAGAGTGAAAGGCTGCACGCGCGCGGCGCCGGCCCGCCGGAGCAGCCGCCCGGCGACAGCCAATGTCCAGCCGGTATCGGTGCGGTCGTCGACCAGTAGGACTCGGCGGCCGACGATCGACTCGTCGAGTTCCAGGGTGAACAGGCGTCCGACGTCACGCAACCGGCGAGCCGAGTTGACGTCGCGCGATCCCGCGACCCCCGACGGTGCGGGCACCAGCCGGCCGACGGTCGGCACCTGCAGGATCCGCGCGGCGCCGGCCGCGCAGTGCCGCACCAGCCGGGGGCGGCTCCGCGAATCGATGAACACCACCACCTCCGGCCGTTCGTCGACACCGTAGACCCGGTCTACCCCGCCGACGCCCTCGACACCGTCGACGTTCTCGGGTCCGCCGCCGAACCACGAGTTCAGGGTGTCGGCCATCGGGTATCGCAGCGCCACCGGCACCTCCTGATCCGGCACACCATCACCGACCAGCGAGCGCAGTGCGCTCCCCCAGCCGATGCCGTCCAACCGAGCCAATGCGCGGCCGGGGGCACACTGGTCACCGGTCGCGATCCGCCCGGTGAATTCGGCGAACTCCAGCCCCAGCGTCGCCATGCCGGCCGGCCACTGCTTGCGCGGTGTGATCGCGACTCCCGGTCGCGCCAGCGCGGCCCGTGCCTCGGCCACATCCGTCGTCTGCGGCGGGTCGGGCAACGTCAGTCCGTCGCAATTGTCACAACGGCCGCACGGTTCGGCGGCCGGGTCGTCGAGTGCCCGGCGCAGGAACTGCAACCGGCAGTCGTCTGAAGTGATGTAGGCCAGCATCGACTGTTGCTCGGCCCGCCTGGCCGAATCGACCCGCGCGTAGCGATCGCGGTCGTACTGCCATTCATCGCCGGTGGCAACCCAACCCCCGGCGACTCGACGCACCGCGCCGTCCACATCCAGCACCTTCAGCAGCGTTTCCAACCGCGACCGCCGCAACCCGACGTGTGTCTCGAGCGCGGCCGTGGACATGGCTCCCGAAACCGACCCGAGGACGCGCAGCACTGTGCGCACATCGGCTTCGGGCGGGAACGCCATCGATCCGAAGTAGTCCCAGATCGCGATGTCGTCGTGCCCCGGCAGCAGCACGACCGTCGCCTCGGCGACCCCGCGCCCCGCGCGCCCGACCTGTTGGTAGTAGGCGATCGGCGACGGCGGGGCGCCGAGATGGACGACGAATCCCAGATCGGGCTTGTCGAATCCCATCCCCAGCGCCGAGGTCGCCACCAGCGCCTTGACCCGGTTCTGCAACAGGTCCTGTTCGGCCTGTTCTCGCTCGGCGGGTGCAGTCTGCCCGGAATACGCGGCCACCGGGTACCCGGCACCCGAGAGGTATTCGGCGACTTCGCCGGCCGCGGCGACGGTCAAGCAGTAGACGATTCCGGAACCGTCGAACCCGCGCAGGTTCTCGGCCAGCCACGCCAGTCGGCTGGGCTGGTCGGGCAGACGCAGTACCCCGAGGTGCAGCGACGAACGGTCCAGACTGCCGCGGAGCACCAGGACGCCCTCATCGACGAGATCGGACTCCGCCGACCCCGCCGACCCCGCCCCGATGATCGACAGTTGCTCCGCCACGTCGGCGATCACCCGCGAGTTCGCGGTGGCCGTGGTGGCCAACACCGGGATCCCCGGTGGCAGGTCCGCCAGCAGTGTGCGAATCCGCCGGTAGTCCGCCCGGAAGTCGTGCCCCCAGTCGGAGATGCAGTGCGCCTCGTCGATCACCACCAGACCCGCCGACGCGGCCAGCGTCGGCAACACCTCGTCGCGGAACTGTGGGTTGTTCAACCGCTCCGGCGACACCAACAGGACGTCCACCTGACCGTCCCGAATGGCCTGGTGCACCTCGGACCACTCGTGGGAGTTCGCGGAGTTGACGGTGACCGCGCGGAGCCCGGCGCGCGCCGCAGCTTCGATCTGGTTGCGCATCAGGGCCAGCAACGGCGAGATGATGACCGTGGGCCCGGAGCCCCCGGCTCGCAGCAGCACGGTCGCCACGAAATACACCGCCGACTTGCCCCATCCGGTGCGCTGCACCACCAGCGCGCGCCGCCGGTCGGATACCAGCGCTTCGACGGCGCGCCACTGATCATCGCGTAAGCGGACCTCGCCGGACCCGACCAGGGCCTGCAATGCACTCTCGGCTCGGCCGCGCAGCGGAGCGACGGTGTCGGTCGGTTCGGCGACAGTAGGCATGCGCGCACCGTACGGGCTCGCACCGACACCGCCGGTCCGCAGCCCGATCGCACCCGCCGGGCGACGCTCCGCCGAGCGGAGGCACGTCTCGGATGGGCTAGTATTGCTAAGCGTTCAGGGCGACCAGAGCGCTGTAATCCCCCCTAGCTCAATTGGCAGAGCATCCGACTGTTAATCGGACGGTTGATGGTTCGAGTCCATCGGGGGGAGCCGAGGGCCGTGTGCGCCCAGCGCCACCGCCCTGCACGGTGGCCACAGCCGGGTCCTTCAGGAAGCCAGATCCCGTTCAGCGAGGAGTGTTCGTGATTCGATTCATCGCCGGGGCGGCCGTGGGATACGTGCTCGGGTCGCGCGCGGGTCGCGAACGGTACGAGCAGATCAAGCGCTGGTCCAGTCGGGTCGCCGACAATCCCGCCGTGCAGGCTGCGGCCGGCCTGGTACGCGCTCAGGTCACCAACACCGCTGATCGGCTCTTCCACAAGTCCTGACGTTCTGTCCGCGGTGAGGTCGGGCGGACTCTGCGCCCTGCCCGGCCGCCGTCATCCGCTCGGCTGCCGGTGCGGCGCGAGCGCCGCCTCCACGATGCCGGCAAGCCGATCGGCGGCGATCCGGCTGTCCGTACCCGGATCCAGCCGTACCTGGGCGATCGCGCCGTTCTGACCCGGCACTCGCCGGATCACCACCCAGCCGCCGCCGAGCGAGCCACCGAAATCGTGCTGCTCGGAGCTGATGATGCCGCCCCGAATTCGGCGGTAGATGACATCGGTCAGCTTGCCGGGCTCGTCGAGGCGGTACTCGATCGGCTCGCGGTCGACGATGAAGTCCGCGCTCCCCACCCGGCCGGCCACATCGGCGACGGTCAGCTGGAGGGTCGGCGCGGCCCAACGAGCCTTGGAGATCAGCGGCCATCCGATCAGGGTGGGTGTGGCACCCCCGGCGGGCAGCAGCCACACACCGAACCGAGTGACGCCGAGCCACGCGCCGAGATCGGTCTTGGCCGCGGCCAGCAACAACTCGTCGGGTCCCAGTCCCGCGGCCAGCGCCGGCGGCGGCCCGGGCCGGCGGCGGAAGCCGAGCCGCATCAGCTCTGCCTGTTCGCGCGGTCGGCGAGCGCTCGCCGGTACTTCTGCAGCGCCAGCAGGTCGGTCTGCAACCGGTCCCGCCACTCCGAGTCGCCGGTGGCCTCTGCTCGCTGCAGGTCCGCGCGAAGATCCTTCATCCGCACCGCCGCGACCCGTTCGGCCATGGCGGCCAGGATAGCGCCGGCATACAGCGCGTCGACCTCGATGCCGGGATGACGGAGCGGTTCGACCGCCAACTCGGTCACCAGCGAGGCGGGCCCACCGGGCGGCAACTGGTCCCGAACGGACGTCATCCACGACGGACCGGAGGGCGCTTCGCCGGTGCCGCCCGCGGCGATCACCGCCTGATGCACCGCCGCGTAGGCCGGTTCGGTGAACGCCGCGACGTCTAGTTGTTCATAGGCGCCGGCCACCGAGGAAGGGTGCTGCAGTGCCAACTTGAGTACCTCGCGTTCGGCGAAGGTCGCCCGGTCGCCGGGGACGGGTCGCCGGAACGGAGTCCCCTGCACGGGGACCGGCGCGCCACTGCCGGTAGCGCCCGCAGTGGCCGGGGTAGGTGCGGTCACCGGTGCGGATCGGTCCCGCGCGGCCCGCTCCGCGGCCCGCGACTGCTCCGCCGAGGTCGCCTTCACCCGCTGCCGCAGGTCCGCCTGCTCGATGCCGAGCTGCGGGGCGAGCTCGTTGACGTACTGGTCGCGCAGGTCCGATTCCTTGATCCGCGCGACCAAGGGCACGGCCGCCCGCCCGGCGGCGACCCGCCCCTCGGGGGTGTGCAAGTCGTAATTGCCCAGCGTGGATCCGATGGCGAACGCGAACAACGGCTTCTTGGCGTCGACGAGGTCGCGCAGCGCGCCGTCGCCGTGGCGTTGGCGCAGCTCGCACGGGTCCAGGTTGTCCGGGGCGATCGCGATGAAGGTGTTCGCCGCGAACCGTTGATCGGAGTCGAACGCCTTCAGCGCCGCCTGTCGGCCCGCCGCGTCGCCGTCGAAGGTGTAGACCACTTCGCCGCGGATCACCTCGGTACCGGCGGCGGATGGCATGGAGTCCAGCAGGTACCGGCGCAGCACGCTGATGTGTTCGTCGCCGAACGCCGTGCCGCAGGACGCGACCGCCGTGGTCACCCCGGCGACGTGCATCGCCATCACATCGGTGTAACCCTCCACGACGACAGCGCGCCGCTGGCGGGCGATGTCCTTCTTGGCCAGGTCGAGCCCGTAGAGCACCTGAGACTTGTGGTACAGCGGAGTGTCCGAGGTATTCAGGTACTTGGCCTCGATCCGGTCGTCGTCGAAGATGCGGCGGGCGCCGAAACCCACGACGTCGCCCGCGGCATCGCGGATGGCCCACAGCAGCCGCCGATTGAAGCGGTCGATCGGTCCGCGCTGGCCCTCGCGGGCCAGCCCGGCGGTGTACAGCTCTTTGACGGTGAAACCCTGCCGGGTCAGCGCGCCCACCAGTTCGTCCCAGCCGGCCGGTGCGAACCCGCAGCCGAAAGTGAGGGCTGTCGGGACGTCGAAGCCACGCTCGGCGAGGAAGTCGCGAGCCGGGGCGGCCTCGGCCCCGCCGAGTCGCTCGGCGTAGAACGCCGCAGCGGCCTTGTTAGCGGCGAGCAGCCGCGACCGGGTGCCCCGATCGGCCTGCACCGAGGTGCCACCTTCGACGCGACTGAGCTGATAGCCGACCCGGTCGGCGAGCCGTTCGACCGCTTCCACGAAGGTCAGATGCTCCACCTCGGCGATGAAGGTGAATACGTCGCCGCCCTGGCCGCAGCCGAAACAGTGGTAACTGCCGTGCGACGGCCGGACGTTGAACGACGGGGACTTCTCGTCGTGGAAGGGGCACAGCCCCTTCAAATTGCCGCCACCGGCTGACCGCAACGCGACGTAATCACCGACCACAGCTTCGATGCGGTTGAGTTCACGGACTCTTTCCTTGTCCGCTTCCGCAATCCGCCCCGCCACCTGAGCGAGTCTATGCGGCGGGGCGCTGCGGCAGGCCCCAGCGCCGGTGCCGAGCGAACGCCTGTTCATCGGTGAGCAGAGCAATCTGGTCGACGACCACCCGGAGCCGATCGGCGTCGTCGCCTGCGTCGCGCATCAGTAGGGCGAAAGCCGGATCGAGACCGGCCTCACCGGCCGCCATCAGCCCGGCCGCCAGCTCGGTCAGCAGGATGCGCTGCTGATTCTGCAACTCCTGCCGCACCGGATCCTGCATCACGTAAAGGTGGGCGATCGATTTCAAGACCGCGACCTCGGCCGACAGCTGTTTCGGCACGACCAGGTCGGTGTCGTATCGGTGCAGGGGACCGTCGCCGGCGGCCTGCCGGGTGGCCAGCACCGCACCGGTGGCGAACCGTCCGGTCAGCTCGCTGGTCATTCGCAGCAGTGCGCTCTCCCCCGCAGGCGTCCCGTGCAGTCGCATCGCATCCGCGACCACCGGCAGTTCCAGCAGCTCCAGCAGCACTTGTTCCAGGTCCGCCACCGTCTCCGCCGAGTGTCGTACCGCGGCGGTGGCGCAGACCGCGCGGCGTTCCGCGGGATCGTGAAGGGAGCGTAAATCGACGCGGCCGGAGTGGATGCCGTCCTCCACGTCGTGCACGGAGTAGGCCACGTCATCCGCCCAGTCCATCGCCTGCGCCTCCAGGCAACGCGCGGCGGCGGGCAAGCCGGTCGGTAGCGACTCCCGGATCCAGGCGAAGGTGTCGGCGTCCGCCGCATAGACGCCGAACTTGCCACCGGACGACGGCCGCGCCCACGGGTATTTGATCACCGCATCGAGGGCAGCGCGGCTCAAATTCAGCCCATGAGGGCGACCGTCCGCATCGATCACCTTCGCCTCGAGCCTGGACAACAGCCGCAGGTTCTGCGCGTTCGCCTCGAAACCGCCGATGGCGTCGGCGACGTCGTTGAGCGCCGACTCGCCGTTGTGCCCGAATGGTGGATGTCCGATGTCGTGCGCCAGACCGGCCAGATCGGCCAGATCGGCATCACAGCCCAGCAGGGCACCGATTTCACGGGCGATCTGGGCTACTTCGAGTGAGTGCGTCAACCGGGTGCGCGGCACCTCGTCCTCGTTGGGCGCCACCACCTGCGTCTTACCGGCGAGGCGCCGGAACGACCCCGAGTGCAGCACCCGAGCCCGATCGCGAGCGAATGCCGTCCGCGGGGTGAGATCGTCCGCGCCGGCGAGCACGGCGCTCTTGCGACCCTCGGTCCACCGACGCTGCGAATCCTGTGCGGAGTACACGGCAGTCCGGTAGTCGCCAGTCCGGTAGTCCGCGCTCACAGGACTGAGAAGCCCAGGTTCGAGGAGCCGCCGAAAAGTCGGTAGTAGACGGTCGCGAGGGTTTCCCGCAGGAGGTACCGCGGCGCAATGCCGCCGGCCGCGGCGGGGCCCTGCTGCACTGACGACACGGTGACCGACAGGCCCAGGTCACGGGCGATCACACTGCTGCGATAGGCATGCCACGGATCGGTGACCAGGACGACTGAGTGGAGGTTGCGCCGCGCGAGTTCGGCAGCGCCGGCGCGAAGGCTGACCAGGGTGTCATTGCCCTCGCCCACGGCGTCGACTGCGTTGCCCGGAACGCCCCGCTCGGTGAGGTAGTTGCGCCCCGACTCCGCTTCGGTGAATTGATCGCCGACCTGCGACCCACCGACTGTGACGATGTACGCGGCGACCCCCTGTTGATACAGCTCCAGAGCGTGGTCCAGGCGGGCCGCGAAAATCGCGGACGGGTCGCCGTCGTATTGAGCCGCCCCCAGTACCACGATCGCGTCCACCGGAGTCCGGTCGTCGACCGTCGCAGTCACCGCCGTCCGCACGGCGACGCCCAACGTGATGACGACGACCACCAGCGCCGAGCCCAGGACGTATCGCCCGAAGGTCCGCGCCACCACCCGACCGCTCGTCATGCGTTGATGATGCCGCACGGGGTGGACATCAGGAGTGCTCGGCCACCGCTGCGTTCTCGACAGCCGATCCAGGGCACCGGGCTTGCTACCTTTCGGCTATGACGAGATCGCGTGACCGGTGGTATCTCGTCGCTCTGGTGCTGGTGGTGGTTGCGGTCGTCGCATTCAGCATCGCCTCCCGCCCGGCGCCTTCGATCCCGGGTTCCGCAGCCACGACCGGCTCATCGATCGCGACCACCGAACCGACCTCGATCAACGAGTCCAGCTCACCGACGACCAGCGTCGACGGGTCGAACCCGGAGCCCGCCCCGGACGGTGTCGTGGGTGCCGAGTCCGCCGGTGATCCGTACTACCCGAACAGTGGCAACGGCGGCTACGACGCTCAGTCGTACCAGGTGGACCTGGACTTCGATCCCGATTCGGGCGCACTGTCCGCTGTCGCATCGATCGATGCGACGGTCACCGCCGAAGGTCGGCTCGGTCGTTTCAGTTTCGACTTGCAACCGTCGATGGTGGTGTCCGCGGTGTCGGTGGACGGCGCACCCGCGCACTATCGGCGACACGACGCCAAGTTGGTCGTCACACCGACCACCGGCGCCGTGGCCGGTTCGACCGTGCGGACGGTGGTGACCTACGCCGGTACGCCGGGGGTGATCGCCGGCGGCACCGGTGGCATGGCAGACGGCGGCTGGTACCGCACCAAGGCGGGCGGTGCGGTGGCGATCGGCGAACCGTTCTCGGCGAGTGCCTGGTATCCGGTCAACGAGCACCCCTCGGACCGCGCCACCTTCGCGGTGACCGCGCTGGTCCCGACCGGCTGGAAGGTGATCGCCAACGGGCTGCCCGTCACCGCCGGCCTGGCCGGCCCGCCCGCGGGCAAGGCCGTTTTCGGCTGGCAAGCCGAGAAACCGATGGCGAGTTATCTGACCACCGTCTACATCGATCCGTTCACCCAGACCGAGCGCGTCTCCCCGTCCGGGATACCGGTCATCAACGCGTACGCGCCAGGAGCCGAGCAGGCGGCTGCGGTCGGCGACAAGACCGCCACTTACCTGGACTTCCTGGCCAGCAAATTCGGTCCGTATCCGTTCGCCTCTGCAGGCGGCATCTACCTCGCCGACGACTACGGATTCGCCCTCGAGACCCAGACCCGGCCCGTGTACTCAGCCGGCTCCTCGAGCGAGTCCATCGTGATCCACGAATCGGCCCACCAGTGGTTCGGTGACCTGGTCACCATCGGTCGGTGGTCGGACATCTGCCTGAACGAATGCTTCGCAAGCTACGCCGAGTGGTTGTGGGCGGAACAGACCGGCGACGACATCGACGCCCTGTACCGGGCCACGATCCTGTTCTATCAAGGCCAGCCGTCCCGGTGGACGACGCCCCTGGTCGACATGGGGGCGGGTAAGGAGTTCGGGGTCGTGTACACCCGGGGACCGCTGGCCATGCACGCACTGCGGGCCGAGATGGGCGACGAGAAGTTCAGCGAACTCCTGCTCAGCTGGATCGAGGACCACGCCGGCAAGACCGCCTCGTGGACCGACTTCGAGGAACTGGTGTCAAGAATCGCCGGCAAGGACGAGTCCGGTTTCCTGCAGGCGTGGTTCCACAGCACAGTGGTGCCGCCGACGCAGTACCTGTGGCCGGGCCCCCTGCACCCGTGAGGACTCGGCGTGCCCGGCGGCCTCAGCAGCCCAGGAGTTCCCCCGCCAGATAGGCCGGGACCTGGTCGAGTGCGATCCGCTGCTGAGACATGGTGTCCCGCTCCCGCACGGTGACGGCGTCGTCGTCCAGCGTGTCGAAGTCGACGGTGATGCAGAACGGGGTGCCGATCTCGTCCTGCCGGCGATACCGCTTGCCGATCTGACCTGCGTCGTCGAACTCCACGTTCCAGTTCTTCCGCAGCGCGGTCGCGAGATCGCGAGCCTTCGGCGACAGGTCGGCGTTGCGTGACAGCGGCAGCACCGCCGCCTTGACGGGGGCCAACCGCCGATCGAGGCGCAGCACGGTGCGCTTGTCGGTGCCGCCCTTGGTGTTCGGCGCCTCGTCCTCGGCGTAGGCGTCGACCAGAAATGCCATCAACGACCGGGTGAGTCCGGCGGCGGGTTCGATGACGTACGGCGTCCAGCGCTGCCCTGACTCCTGATCGAAATAGGACAGGTCCTTCCCCGAGTGCTCGCTGTGCGTGGAGAGATCGAAATCAGTCCGGTTCGCGATGCCTTCGAGCTCACCCCATTCCGAGCCCTGGAAGCCGAAGCGATACTCGATGTCGACGGTCCGCTTGGAGTAGTGCGACAGTTTCTCGCGGGGATGTTCGAAGAGCCGCAGGTTGTCTCGGTCGATCCCGAGGTCGACGTACCAGGCCGTTCTAGTGTCGATCCAGTACTGGTGCCATTCCTCGTCCTCCCCCGGCTTCACGAAGTACTCCATCTCCATCTGCTCGAACTCGCGGGTTCGGAAGATGAAGTTGCCGGGGGTGATCTCGTTGCGGAAGGACTTGCCGATCTGCCCGATGCCGAACGGCGGCTTCTTCCGCGCGGTCGTGCTGACGTTGTTGAAATTGACGAAGATGCCCTGCGCGGTCTCCGGTCGCAGATAGTGCAGCCCGGACTCCTCCTCGACGGGGCCGAGGTAGGTCTTGAGCATCATGTTGAAGTCGCGCGGCTCGGTCCAGTTGCCGCGGACGCCGGTCTCCGGATCGGGGACGTCGTCCCATCCGTTGACCGGGGGGTGGCCGTGCTTGGCCTCATAGGCCTCGAGCAGGTGGTCCGCCCGGTACCGCTTGTGGGTGATCAGGCTCTCCACGAGCGGGTCGTTGAACACGCTGACGTGGCCGGACGCCACCCACACCTGCCTGGGCAGGATGACGGACGAGTCCAGACCGACGACGTCCTCGCGGCCGGTGACCATCGAGCGCCACCACTGCCGCTTGATGTTGTCCTTCAACTCCACGCCGAGCGGACCGTAATCCCAGGCCGACCGGGTGCCGCCGTAGATCTCGCCGCTGGGAAAAACGAACCCCCGACGTTTGGCGAGGCTGACGACGGAATCCAGGACGGACGCGGGCACGAGCTCTCCTCGATCAACGGCACTTCTCGGTCAGGTACTTGGTCACGGCTGTTGGTCACGGTTCTCGGTGACGGCTCGCCCGACAAACCGACTGCGGGCGACCGCACCCGCGAACAACGGTAACGGTCGGCCGAACCTTCCCCGACCAGCCCGGCCACGCAGCCGGGCGAAGGGTCAGGGGTCTGCGTGGTCGACCAGCAACTCGTGTTCGGTGAGCACCCCGTCGACACCGGAGAGGGCAACCTCCAGAACTGCCGCCGACGACTGGTCGGCCTCGGACAGGAAGGGGATCACCAGGGTCCGCACATCGAACGGACTCAGCGCGCCACGGTAGCCGGCGAAACTCGGAAACTCGGCCGTGAGCACCCACCGGTGTGGATCCTCCGTCGAGCGACTCATCCGCAGGCTCAGGCAGGCGGGTTGGGAGTTCAACAGCGCCAAGACCGGACGGGCGCGGTCGAGAAATCCGGGCTCCGCCGAGTCGAAGAAGCACACCAGTTGGATCACGCGACAGTCATCTCCACCGTCGACCCCGTTGACGACCGGGAGACCCGCAGCCGGCTCGGGATGCGCTGCCGCAGTTCGTCGACATGCGACACCACACCGATCACCCTGCCCTCTCCCCGGAGCGAATCCAAGGTTTCCATCACCACGTCGAGCGACTCGGCGTCCAAGCCGCCGAAGCCCTCGTCGATGAACATCGTGTTCAACATGCCCGCTCCCGACCGCGCCGCGACGACATCGGCCAACCCGAGAGCGAGCGCGAGAGACGCGAGGAACGATTCGCCTCCGGAAAGCGTCTTGGTGGGGCGGGCCTTGCCGGAGTACTCGTCCAGCACCTCCAAGCCCAGCCCCCCCGCGCGGCCCCGCGACTCCCGAACCGCGGTGTGCTGGAAGCTGTAGCGACCGCCGGTCAGCAGGTGCAGCCGTGAGTTGGCGGCCGCCGCCACCTCGCGCAACCAGGCCGCCAATACATAGGACCGCAGTGACATCCCCCACCGATTGGCGCCGCGGCCCAGGATCACGTCGGTGAGCTCGGCCAAATCGCGCTCGGCGTCGAGCCTCGGCTCGAGCGCCCGCCACAGTGTGGCGAGCTGCCGGCCGAGCTGGTCGACGTCGTCGCATCGCGCGGCCGCCGCTCTGGCGTCGGCGAAAGAGTCGATCGCCAGTCGTTCGGCGGCGGCGGCGGCGGTTTCCGCCTGGACGAGTGCCTCCCGGATCGTCGCGAGGTCGGTCGGCGGCATCGGACCGATCAGCTCCGGGTCGGCGAGCTGAGCCTCGATCGCAACCGCGTGACCATCCGCCTCGCTGAGCTGCTCGCTCGCCGCGGCTACATCTGTCGCCGCCGCCGAACGCGCCGCCTCCACGTCATCGAACCCGGAGTGAAGCAGCACCGCGGACACCTCGGACCAGCCGGCCGCCACGGCCGCCCCGGCGGCACGGGCGGCGTGTTCCGCGGCGTCGACCTCGTCCAGCACATCCGCCAGATCCAGGAGGTGTACGCGGCGCGATCGGACATCGGGGTGACCCGCGGCGGACGACTTCAGCAGTTCGGTCCGATCCGCGACGGCCGCCGTCAGTGGGGCGGCAACCCCCTCCAGCTGGGTCAATCGCACAGCGAGTTCCTGCGAGCGGGCCTGCAGTTGCTCGCTGCGCATCCGCGACTCGTGGACGTCGGCGTCCAACTTCGGCACCTCGGCGGCCGCCTGGTCGGCGGCGGCCAGCGCGGCCGACGCAGCAGCCGCCGTCGCGATCAGTTCCGGCATGGTGTGGTCGCCGACCGATGCCTGCAGGACTGCGAGCTCGAGCTCAGCCTGCCGCCGCCGGTTGACCGCTGTGTCGCGGCGCGCGAGCGCGATCTCCTCCGCGCGTTGCGCCGCCGCGACCTGATCGTGGGTCACCACGTCGGCGGCGGGCCGCGCCGGATTCGGGTGATCGTCCGCGCCGCAGACGGGACAGTGCGCGCCGTCGACGAGAGCCGCGGCCAGCTCTCCCGCCATGCCCTCGATCCGGCGGGCCGTCACATCGAGCCGGTGAGTAGTGGCCGCCTGGGCCACGTCGACCGTCTGCTGCGCGGCGTCGACAGCCCGCCGGACCGCGGTGTCGGCAGCCGCCACCGCATGCCCCGCCTGCAAGGACGCGGTTGCCGCTGCCGACCTGTCGCGCGCGGCGGGCAGGGCTGCGGCCGCTTCACGAGCGCGCATCAGCCGGTCGGACAGCACATCGATGGTCACCGGGAGCGGTTGCCACTCGGCGAGCACCGCTTGCCGGTCTCGTCGAGTTCGATCGGCGGCGTGTGCGAGCTCCTCCAGCCGAGCGAGGTCGGCTTGCTGCCGGTCCGCTTCATCGAGCAGGCGCGTCAGCTGTCCGGCGCGGTCCCGTAGGTGCGACGCGGCAGCCCGGGCCGCCGCCGGGCCGATGAGCGTGTCGATCCGGTCGGGCACGGCGTCCAGGTCGGCGGGCGTGAGGGTGCGCAGCACGGCATCAGCACGCTCGGTGAGAGCGGACCGCCGGGCGGTCCACGCACTCTGCGCCCGAGTGACGGCGGCGAGTGCCTCCACCACCGGAGCCGCCCGCTGCGCGGCATCGATCTCGCGGCGCCAGCGCGCCCGGTCCGGTTCGGTCACGGCGAGTTGTCGTTGGGCGTCCAGCAGCCGGGTCAGCCGCTCGGCTCGGGCTGCGACCGTTGCACAGCTCCGCGTCGCCTCCGCGGTGCGGCGCCGTTCGGCGGTCGTCGCCGCGGCGATCTGTGCGGTGAGCGCGCGGCGATCGGCCTGCGCGTCCCGCACAGCTGCCAGCCACTCCCAGTCCGGCCCTGCCGGCGCTTCGTCCGGCCGGCCCGCGGCCTGCTGTAGTCGGGCTGCGAGCCGGCGGCTGTCCTCCTGCTGTTCCCGCAGACCGGCGGCCCCGGAGCGGCGCCGCTCGGCGAACCAGTCTTCGATGGAGCCGAAGTTCGCGGTGTCGAACAGCTGCTCCAGCAGCCGCTCGCGTTGCTCGGTGTCCGCCCGGAGGAACCGCGCGAAATCGCCCTGTGGCAGAAGAACCACTTGGAAGAACTGGTCAGCGCTCATCCCGAGCAGCTCCGAGACGATCATCGCGACTTCGGGAATCCGGTCGACTCCGCCGCGGGCACGACCGGGTGGGGGCTCCCCGATCCAGACCAGGCCGGCCGTCGCCTGACTCACGGTGGTGCCGTTGCCACGGGTTTTGGGCCGTTCGTACCGGGGAGTGCGGCTGATCCGCATGCGGTGTCCCGCCAGGGTGAGTTCGAGCGTCACCCTGGTCTCGGTGCGGACGGGTGCGGTATCGCATCGGAGACGCCCTGCGTCCTGTCGAGCGCCGGGAACCGAACCGAACAACGCGAAGGCGACGGCATCGAGCAGCGACGTCTTACCCGCGCCGGTGTCGCCGTGCAGCAGGAACAGGCCGTCGAGGCCGAGCCGGTCGAAGTCGATCGCGATCCGGTCCGGGTAGGGCCCGAACGCGGACACTTCGAGGAGATGCAGCCTCACGCGGCGGCCTCGGCAACCCGCACCGCGGTGAGCGCCTCGGCGACCCACCCTCGTTCCGTCTCGCTCATCGCGGTGCCTCGACAGTCGAGGACGAAGCTCTCCACCATGACGCCCACCGGACGCTCGGCGGTCGGCACGACACGGGGAGCCCGGTCGACGCTGGGCGGATCCCATTCGACGGTGGTCGCGAACGGAAAGCGCTCGACCAGTCGTCGCATCGCCTCAACCGGGCGTACCTCGTCGGTCAACTGGAAGGCCAGGTAGTGGTCACGCAGATGCTCGTGCCCGCGCAGGACGTCCTCCAGGCGACCGCGCACGGTGTCGAGCTCGCGCACCACCGGCAGCTCGAACGGCTCTACCGCGCTGACCCCGTCGGCGTCGAGGTCGACCACCCAACCGCCCTTGCGTTGTCCCGCCTCCGAGAACGAGTACGGCAGCGGCGAGCCACAGAATCGGAGATTCGGCGCGATCTGTTGCCGCCGGTGCAAGTGCCCCAACGCCACGTAATCGACACCGTGGTAGACCGCTGCGGGTACCGACCCGACCGTGCCGCGTTTGAAGTCGAACAGCCCCGCGGGGGCCTGGTCGGAAGGGTGTTCCAGGGTTCGTTCCGAGTCGGTCGCGGCGCCGCCGATGACGAAGGCATGCGACAGCACGACCGACCTGGTACCGACCGGCCGGCCGGCGAGGTCGGCCCGAACTCGACGCATCGCCTCGCCCAACACCCCGGCGTGACCGCGCACCTCGGGAACTCCCATGGCCGCTCGGGACACGTCCGGTTCGAGATACGGGATGCCGTAGACGGCCACCTCGCCGTGTGCGTCGCTGAGCATGACCGGCCGATCGATCTGGTCGACATTGGACCGGATGTGCAGCCCGCCTGCGGCGAGGAAATCCGCGAACGCTCCCAGCCGTGGAGCCGAGTCGTGATTGCCGGTCGACAGCACAATCTGGGCGCCGGCCAGCCGGATCTGTTCGAAGATGCGGGTCGCCAAGTTGATCGCGTCCACCGATGGCACCGCCCGGTCGTACAGATCGCCGGCCATCAGCACCGCGTCGACCGCCTTCTCGCGGACCTGTGCCGCCAGCGCGGTGAGCACTACCTCCTGGTCGCCCAGCAGGCTGCGCCCGTGAAACGTCCGGCCGAGGTGCCAGTCTGACGTGTGCAGGAGTCGCATGCTGTCACGGTAGGTCGAGCCACCGACAGTGCCGGGGAGGCGAGCCGGGCGAGCGCCGAAGGCGGGTCGGCGGATTCAGTGCGGCGGTCCGATGGCCGCGATGCGAAACTCGCCGGAGCCCAACCGGGACAGCCGGATTTCAGTGACGCCGACCGGCGTTCCCGCCGTCTCGCCGACCACCCGGCCGGCCGCATCCTGGACCCGATAGCGGGGCATCGATTGCACGACGGTGACTACCGGCGCATCGTCGCCCCCGCCGGCCGCGCGCTCGACCGACTGGATGTGGTGCGCCGGCTCGGCCACGTGGTAACCGGCACCCTCCAGCTCTCGCATCGTTCGAGTGTCCGCAACCAGGGCCGGGGAGTCGACCAGATAGACGCTTTCCAAGAGCGACGGATCGTTCCGTTCGAACGCCGTCGCCCGTCGCGCGTCCAGGTCACGGACGACAGCCGTCCAGTCGACCTCAACTGCAGCGGGCGACGGGCCGGGCGCCACCGTCGTCGTCACGGTGGCCGTCAGGTCGGCAGCGCTGGGCAGATCAGCGCGAGACCACCAGACACCCAAGGCCACTGCTGCTCCCGCCATCACCGCCGCCGCAGCGATGACGGGGAGATGCTCCCGAACCGCCCCGCCGAGAGCCCTCGATGCCTCGGCCGGGTATCGCCGCCAGGTCGGCCCGGGCCGCCGAGTCCCCGCCGGGCCACTGCGCTGATCCCGGCGACCCGTTCTGGTCGACCAGCCGTCGACGCGCGACGCGAGGACGGGCTGCCGGTCGCGGTGCGACCGGGCGACCCCACCGATCCGCGTGTCGATCTGCCCGTCGATCTGCGTGTCGATCTGCCCGTCGGGGTCCAGGTCCGGGCCGGAGTGCCGGTCGGCGACCCGGTCCCCGCGGGAATCGGCGTCGCGGATCTCGATGGCCTCCGGGACGCCGCAGTCACGCAGGCGGCGGAGCACGTCGTCAGCGGTCGGCCGGTCTGCGGGGTCGGCTGCGAGCATCGCATCGATCAATTGACGCCAGGGCTGCGGGGTGCTCGCGTCGGCGGCAGGCCACTGCCCGAATCGCGATTGAATGACCACGTCACGCATGTCGTCGGCAGGCCACGCCGCCCTGCCCGTCAAGCAGTGCATGGTCAGGGAACCGAGCGCGAAGACGTCGTCCGCCGCGGTCGGATTCGCGCCGCGAGCGATCTCGGGCGAGGCGGCCGCGGGCAGTGCGTCCCACTGCGCGCCGGTGTCGATCGCGGACTGGATCCAGCCGACACCGGCGACCAGCGGTCGCCCGTCGCCGGTGAAGCAGATCGCCGCCGGCTGAATGTCGCCGTGCACCATGCCGCGCCGGTGACATTCGGCCAACGCGCTCGCAACCCCGGCGACAAGGGTGACGACCTGACCCGAGCGCAACGCACCACCGGCTATCACGTCGTCCAGAGTTCCGCCCGCCGCAGCTGCCGTGACCAGCGCGACGTCCGCGGTGTCGGCCGCGGCGAGTGAGTTGGCGACGGCCCCGCCATCGGCATCGGCATCGGCATCGGCATCGGCGGCTGTACCGGTGTCGGGGTCGGTGTCGGGGTCGAGAGTGAGCACATCCAGGATCGAGAGCAGATGCGGGTGGCGCAGCGACGCCGTCAGCTGATACCTACGCCGCACCCGTGCTGCGCTACCGGCCGGGTAACGAGTGATCACCACCGGCTCGCCCCCGTCGGCCCGTCGGCCCAGCCACGCTGCGCAACCGTCGCCGGGCTCTACCTCGCTGACGAGGACGTACCGGCTCGGCCGAACCCGCTCGCCGCCTGGTGCCGGATCGGCAGTCGAAGGGTGAGTCGAGTGCGTGGAGCGAGCATGGTGCGGATCAAAGGTCGGTGAGGTCACCGCCGAACACTATGAAGCCCGACTCACCTCGCGGCGGGGTTATCCACAGCGCCACGCAGCGGAAGAAAGCCGTCCGAGGAGTCACGCCGGGCTGGGCCGGTGGTCGGACCGCCGGCGCCGCCGGGTCGCCGGGTCGCCGGCGTACGCTCGCCCTCATGCGTGAGAGCACCGCACCGATCGACATCGTGTCACCACCGGGTCTGGTCGATTACGAATGGGCCTGGGATCTGCAGCGGAGCAGAGCGGCAGATCGAGTGGCGGGTTCGGGGCCGGACACCCTGATCCTGCTGCAACACGCGCCCGTCTACACCGCGGGGAAGCGGACCCAGCCCGGTGACAGGCCGATCGACGGGACACCCGTGGTGGACGTGGACCGGGGCGGCCGGATCACCTGGCACGGCCCCGGCCAGTTGGTGGTCTACCCCATCGTCAAGTTGGCCGAAGCGATGAATGTCGTCGGATATGTGCGGCTGTTGGAGCAGGCGATCATGGCGGTGTGTACCGACTTCGGTCTCAGCACGCTGCGGGTACCCGGACGAAGCGGCGTCTGGCTCAGTGCGACCAGCGAGCTCCCCGAGCGCAAGGTCGCCGCGATCGGCGTCCGGGTGGCCAAGGGGGTGACCAGTCATGGTCTGGCCCTGAACTGCGACCCCGACATGAGCGCCTTCGATCGCATCGTCCCCTGCGGAATCGCCGACGCCGGCGTGACCTCACTGAGCCGCGAGCTGGGTAGAACCATCGGAGTTCGCGAGGTGGCGCCGACGATGATCCGACGGTTGATCGAGGCGTTGGACGGCCTCCTCCCGATCGAAACCGGCGATCGGTTTCCCGTCGGGACAGACATGTCATCGGGTACCGGACTGACCGGTATGGAGACTGAGGGTCCAGTGGGTACGGAGGACAAGGACAAGCTCGGATTACCCGGTGTCGGTGCCGCAACCGATAATGGCGTTCAGTGGAAGCTGTCCTCCGCTCTCGTCGGGGGGTGACTACGCTGGGCCGCTCCGAGTCGGTCAGAATGACCGTCCTCAGTCCGCCGATCCCAGTGTCAGGACCATTGCAGTGCCCGAGACCACAGGAACGTCCGAGAACTACAGGAACGTCCGAGAACTACAGGAACGATCTGGATCCGAATCAGACGTCGACCCGGCGTCGTCCAGTCGATCAACGCACCGAGCAGATCAACGCACCGAGCCGACCCAGAGATCAGCTCACCGAGTTCGCAAGGGGAACACGATGGCCAAGTCCGTAGCAGCCGAAATCAGCGCACGCTCCAGTGACGTCGCCGACCGGATGGCCGGGGTCGGTCACGGGGTGGCGGATCGGGTCGCCGGGGTCAGTCACGACGTCGCAGGACGGGTGACGGGCGCCAGCCACGATCTTGTCGATCGCGTCTCCGACGTGAGTCACGACGTTGTCGAAAAGGTCAGCGAGTTGAGCCACGACGTGGCCAAAACGGTCTCCGAGAAGGCCTCCGCACTCGCCGCTACTGCCAGCTCAGCTGTGGTTCCGCTGATGGCGAAGGCGTCTGACTCGTTGGCCGAATCGTCGAAGAAGGTCGGCCAGACCACCAAGAAAGTCACCCGGCGCGCTCGGAAGGCTGCCGAAAAATCGGCCAAGAAGGCCGCGGCTGCACTGGCGAAGGCTGATGCGGCTTCGGCCAAGGCAGCGGCTGTCGCCGCCAAGTCCGGCAAGTCGGCCCGCGGCGCCGCGAAGCAGCTGAACTCGGTCGCAGGCACGTTGCAGCCCAAGCGGACCCACCGGTTCCGCAACCTCGTCCTGTTCGCCATCATCGCCGCCGGCGTCGCCGTGCTGGTCAAGAAGCTGCAGGGTGAGCCGGAGTCCACCTACACCGCGCAGAATCGGCCGACCACCAACCGCCCGACGGCCGAGACCGCGGCAGCAAAAGTGGGTGCGGTCAAGGACGCGGTCGCCGGCAGCGCCGAGAAGGCAGCCGACAAGGCGAAGGAAGCAGTGGCGACGGCCGTGCACGACGTGAAGGAGAAGGCCGCGGATGTCAAAGAGCACCTCGACGGCGCGGTGAATCACGCGAAGAAGGCGGTGGACACCGCGTCGGCGAAGGTCGGCGACGCGAAGGACAGCGCGAATGCGGCCGCCGGCAAGGCTGCGGACGCAGCGGGTAAGGCGGCCGACGCCGCCGAGACCAAGGTCGACGAAGTGACCGCAACCGACAAGAAGGAATAGCGTGACACTGGCCCCCGAGGGCAGGAAGCTGCTCCGGCTGGAAGTGCGGAACGCCGAGACTCCCGATCGAGAAGAAGCCCGACTGGATCAAGACCGAGCTCCGCACCGGTCCGGAGTACACCAAGATGCAGTCCCTCGTGAAGAGCGAGGGACTGCACACCGTGTGCCAGGAAGCGGGCTGCCCCAACATCTACGAATGCTGGGAAGACCGTGAGGCCACCTTCCTCATCGGCGGTGACCAGTGCACCCGGCGCTGCGACTTCTGCCTGATCGATACCGGCAAGCCCGGCGCCCTCGACCGGGACGAGCCACGTCGGGTGGCCGAGTCGATCGCGATCATGGATCTGCACTACGCCACCATCACGGGTGTCACCCGCGACGATCTGCCGGACGAAGGCGCCTGGTTGTACGCCGAGACCATTCGCCAGGTTCACCAACACGCACCGAAGACGGGCGTCGAGATTCTGACGCCCGACTTCTCCGGTAAGGCCGATCTCCTGCATCAGGTCTTCGACGCCTCCCCCGAGGTCTTCGCTCACAACCTGGAGACCGTGCCCCGCATCTTCAAGCGGATCCGACCGGCGTTCCGCTACGACAGGTCACTCGACGTCATCACGCTCGCCCGCGCTGCGGGCATGATCACCAAGTCCAATCTGATCCTCGGCATGGGCGAGACTCGGGCGGAGATCTCCGCCGCCCTGGTGGACCTGGTCGAAGCCGGCTGCGATCTGATCACCATCACTCAATACCTGCGACCGAGTCCGCGTCATCACCCGATCGATCGCTGGGTGAAGCCGCAGGAATTCGTCGAGTTGCGCGACGAGGCACTGGCACTGGGCTTCTCCGGTGTGATGTCCGGGCCGCTCGTCAGGTCCTCCTACAAGGCGGGAAGCCTCTACCGCCAGGCCGACGAACGGCGGGCCGCCGGCGCGGTAGCGGTGCCGGCTTCGCAGCGTCGTTGAGCGTCGGCGCCCACGTCTGACCAGCGCCCGCAGGCCAGCCACCGCCGCGCCCCGCGAGCCGTATTCTGGATCAATGGCCAAGTCAGCAGCACGTTCGGCGAAGTCGTCTTCATCCAAGCCGAAACTCACTCGAGAAGAGAAGAAAGCGGCTCGGGTAGCCAAGAAGGCGGCTTCGCGCGAGCGGCGCAGTCAGCTCTGGCAGGCCTTCCAGATGCAGCGTCGGCAGGACAAGAAGCTGCTGCCGATCATGATCGGGGTGATCGCCCTCGGCATTCTGGCCGGTGTCGGTCTGGCCCTGCTTTTCGGTGCCGGCGTCTTCGGCTGGATCGTCGGTCCGCTCTTCGGTCTCACCATCGGCGCCATGGTGGCGATGCTGATCTTCGCTCGCCGGGTGCAGAAGAACGTGTACCAACAGGCCGAGGGCAACCCCGGAGCTGCCGCGTGGTCGCTGCAGAACAACCTGCGAGGCAAGTGGCGGATCACCCCCGCCATCGCCGGCACCGCCCAATTCGACGCGGTCCACCGGCTGGTGGGTCGTCCGGGGGTCATTCTGATCGCCGAGGGCGCTCCCCAGCGGGTCATGCCGTTGCTCGCGCAGGAGAAGAGGAGGTCTCGCGGATCGTCGGTGACGACGTGCCGATCTACGACATCATCGTCGGCAACGACGAGAAGCAGACGCCGCTGCGCAAACTGAACTCGACGCTGGGTAAGTTGCCCGCAACATCACCCCCGCTCAGGTGGAGCTGATCGACACCCGGCTCAAGGCGCTCAGCGGACGCTCGGCCCAGGCCGGGCTGCCGAAGGGCCCGATGCCCGCCAACGTGAAGACACGCAACGTGCAGCGTGCCGCCCGGCGGCGCTGATCCCGGAAGCTGACCCCGGCGGCGCTGACTCTGGCGGCGCCAGACTCTAGCGGCGCTGACCCCGGCAGCGCTGACCCCGGCACCGGGCTTGAGCTCAGCGGGTCCGGACCACGACCGTCGCGCACAGCCGGTCGTGAAGGCCACGGCCGTCCCGATCCTGGATCAGCGGCGGGAGGACCAACGCGACCAGTACGGTCCGCGGGATGGCCCACAGCCCGATCATTCTGCTCCGGTCGGCGCTACGCAGCACGCCGACCTGAATTCCCATGATCAGATGTCCCGGCGTCAATCCGAAGGTGCCGATCCCGAGCACCGTGATCACGCTCCAGATGAGAAGGCTGAGATTCTCCGGCGGATGCGGACCGGTGAACAGCCAGGTCAACAGCGCGGAGAGCACGCTGTCGATCAAGAAGGCGCTGATTCGCTGCCCCAGTCCGGCGATCGATCCCGGGCCTGCTGCGGGAGCCCCGAAGGATCGACCCGGCCACTCCGATTCCTGCGTCACGTGCTGCACCCCCGCCCCGTTGAGTCGACCCCTCGGCATCGTGTTTACACTGCTTTCGGCACCGAGTGTTTACACTCCCTTCGGCAACGAGTGGGATCCATGTGCGATCTGTCGGCCGACGCCCGTGGGGGCCGCCACTCGGGCCCGTTAACTGCGGTGAAACATCGACGAGACTGCCAGGCAATACGCCGAACCTAGCTTCGTGGCAGTCCAGTCCGAGCTGTGTGCACCACGATCGGTGGTGCATCCTCACACTGTGTCTCAACGACAAGGAGCTACTGCGTGTTCTCCACACCCGAAGAGCTAGTCGCGTACATCGCGGATAACGACGTCGAAGTGTTCGACATCCGCTTCTGCGACCTCCCCGGCATCATGAACCACCTCACCGTCCCGGCTTCGACGGTGAGCGTCGACTCACTCGCCGCCGGGATGGCCTTCGACGGCTCCTCGATCAAGGGCTTCCAGTCGATCCACGAGTCCGACATGACGCTGCTGCCCGACGTGGCGACCGCCCGGCTCGATCCTTTCCGCCGTCGGAAGACTTTGACCTGTAACTTCTTCGTTCACGACCCGCTCACCCTGCAGCCCTATTCGCGTGACCCGCGCAACGTGGCCCGCAAGGCCGAGGAGTACTTGTCGACCACGGGCTTCGCCGACACCTGTTTCTTCGGTGCCGAAGCCGAGTTCTACGTCTTCGACGACGTGCGTTACGAGAGCAAGATGAACGGCTCGTTCTACGAGGTCGACTCCGAGGAAGGCGCCTGGAACACCGCTCGCGTCGAGCCGGGCGGCAACCTCGGCTACAAGACCCGGGTCAAGGGGGGCTACTTCCCTGTTCCGCCGTACGACCACCAGGCCGATCTGCGCGAAGACATGACGGCGAACCTGATCCAGACCGGTTTCGAGATCGAGCGCGGCCACCACGAGGTGGGCACCGGCGGGCAGGCCGAGATCAACTACAAGTTCAACACCCTGCTGCACTCCGCCGATGACGTCATGCTGTTCAAATACGTCATCAAGAACACCGCTTGGGCAGCCGGCAAGACCGTGACCTTCATGCCCAAGCCGCTGTACGGCGACAACGGCTCCGGCATGCACGCCCACCAGTCGTTGTGGCAGGACGGCAAGCCGCTGTTCTACGACGAGGCCGGCTACGGCGGCCTCTCGGACATGGCCCGCTACTACATCGGCGGCCTGCTGCACCACGCTCCGTCGCTGCTGGCCTTCACCAACCCGACGGTGAACTCCTTCCACCGCCTGGTGCCCGGCTACGAGGCTCCGGTCAACCTGGTGTACTCGGCCCGTAACCGGTCCGCCTGTATCCGCATCCCGCTCACCGGCACCAACGCCAAGGCCAAGCGCCTCGAGTTCCGTTGCCCCGACCCGTCGGCCAACCCGTACCTCGCCTTCGCGGCGATGATGATGGCCGGCCTCGACGGCATCAAGAACAAGATCGAACCGCCGGCGCCGGTCGACAAGGACCTCTACGAGCTGCCGCCGGACGAGGCCGCCAACATCCCGCAGGTGCCGTCCTCGTTGGAGGCCGTCATCAACAACCTCGAAGCGGACCACGACTACCTGCTCGAGGGCGGCGTCTTCACCGAGGACCTGATCGAGATGTGGATCCGCCTCAAGCGCGAGGAGATCGACGCGATCCGGCTGCGCCCGCACCCCCACGAGTTCGCGATGTACTTCGACATCTGATTCGGTGCGGGTTCCGACCCGCCCGCAGTCGCTAGAACGGCGGCTGACCTGCGAACACGCTCAACGGCGTGTTCCAGCGTCAGCCGCCGTTCGTCGTCTGCGAACAGCTTTCCGCGGGCGGTAGGCGCGTCACGGAGGAATCCCGGCCGGTAATGTTCCGGTGCACCTGCAACCACCACCTGAGGAGTTCGGGAGTCCGATGGCCGTCTTCGCCGTTCACTACACCTACAGCAGCGCCCAGAACGGTCAGCGAGACCTCTATCGGGCCGCACACCGCGGATACCTGCGGGAGCTGATGGCCGAGGGAAAGGTGCTCGCGACCGGCCACTACGTCGACGACGACAACCCGGGTGCGCTGCTGATCTTCCAGGCGACATCGGCCGGTGACGTGGCGGATCTGTTGCGCATCGATCCGTTCATGGTGCAGGGGCTGGTGGTCGGCGCCGACATCCGCGAGTGGGCGCAGGCGATGGGGCCCTGGGTCTGATCGGCCGGCGCCAGACGGGTCAGGGCGACGTTTCGACCAGCCCACGGATTCGCTGCGAGATCACCTGGGTGATCCCATCGCCGCGCATGGAGACGCCGTACAGCGCATCGGCCGCCTCCATCGTGAACTTCTGGTGCGTGATGATGATCAGCTGGCTCGACTCTCGCAGTTCGGCGAGCAGGCTGACCAGTCTGGTCAGGTTGACCTCGTCGAGTGCGGCCTCCACCTCGTCCATGACGTAGAAGGGGCTGGGCCGGGCTCGGAAGATCGCCACCAGGATCGCGACGGCCGTCAACGATCGCTCGCCGCCGGACAGCAGGGAGAGTCGCTTCACCTTCTTGCCGGGGGGTCGCGCGTGCACCTCGATCCCGGTGCTCAACATGTCGTCCGGGTTGGTGAGGACCAGTTCGCCCTCGCCGCCGGGAAAAAGTGTCCCGAACACGACGACGAATTCTCGCGCCACGTCGTCGAAGGCGCTCCGGAACACCTCCTCGATCTTGCGGTCGACGTCGCCGACGACGGTGAGCAGATCACGGCGGGTGTCCTTGAGGTCGGCCAGCTGCGTGGACAGGAACGCGTGCCGCTCCTCCAGCGCCGCGAATTCCTCCAGCGCCAACGGGTTGACCTTCCCCAGTAGGGTCAGGTCGCGTTCGGCCGCCCGCAGTCGCCGCTCCGTGGAGGCACGATCGAAGCGCATCGGGGTGGGCGCTGTCACCGTTTCACCCCGGCTGCGCGCCAGCTCGTACTCGGCCATTTCACCGGCGCTGGGTGGGCTGGACACCGCCGGGCCGAAGTCCCGCACCAACTCTTCGAGGCTGAGTGCGAACTCGGTGGCCGACCGATCGACGAGCTGTTCCAGGCGCACCTGCTGCTGCGCCCGCAGTAGTTCGTCCCGGTGCACCCGGGAGGTGAGCGCCTCCCACTCGGCGGTGAGCTCGCTCAACCGTCTCCGCGCCGCGGCCGCGCCGTTCTCGGCGGCGGCCCTGGCGGCGGTGGCCCGATCGCGTGACTCCCCTGCCGACTGCAGCGCCTCCGCCAACAATCGGGCGGCCAGTTCAGCTCGGTCGGCGACCCGTTCGGCGACAGCGGCCGCGACGACACGCCGCCTTCGGGCCGCCTCGGCGCGCTGCCGCGCCTCCCGTTCGGTGCGCGCCGCTCGTCGTAGGTTCTCGCCGCGACCGGCGGTCGCCCGAGCCCGCTCCTCCGCGGTCCGCAGCGCCAACCGGGCCTGTGTCTCGGTCTCCCGCGCCCGCGCGGTTTCGTCGAGCAAGGTGTCGCGGCGCCGGGTGTCCACCGAGGTGGGTGCGTCCGTGGACTCCGCTGCCACCAGCCGGGCCTCCAGCTCGATCAGCGCCAGGTGCTGGCCGGACCGAGACTCCTCCGCTGACTGCCGTTGCCGATCGAGTCGCTGCGCCTCGGCGGCAGCCGAACGCGCCGCCTCGGCGAGCCGACCCAATTGTTCGGCCAGCGCGTTGAGTCGTGCATCCGAGTCGTGCAGGGCCTGCAGTGTGGCCTCCGCCGACACCTGACGCGCAGCGGCCTCCGCGCGGGCACCGCTGATCACGGCCTCCAGCGCGGCGAGGCGACTGGTGATCTCCTCCATTCGCGCAGCTGCCGCGTCGGTTGCCGCCTGCAGCTCCAGGGACGACTGCGCCCCGGCACGGCCGCCGACCGCCCAGGTCGCGCCGAGCACCTCCCCGTCGACGGTGATGGCGGTGAGGTGCGGGTGCCGGGCCAACAGCTCCCGCGCGGCCGTCACATCGGACACCACCACGCAGTGCTGGAGCCGCGCCGCTACGGCGAGGCGGACCGGTTCGGCAGCGGTCACCGCGTCGATCGCGGCGAAGGCGCCGGGCGGCAATGCTGCGCGGTCGATGCCGGCGGTCGCGGAATCCTCTGCTGCGAAGCTCGCCGATGCTGTCGAGTCGTCGCCTTGTCCGACGATCATCCCGACGCGGCCGCCGTCCGAGGCGCGGAGCCAGTCCAGTGCTTCGGCGGCGACCGACAGACCACTGACGGCGACCGCGTCGACCGCGGGGCCGAGCGCGGCGGCGATCGCCACCTCGGCGCCGGGTCGCACGGTGAGCAGCTCGGACACCGGACCGAGGATTTCGGCGTCGCCGTCCGCCCGGTTGAGCAGCCCCGCGGTGCCGTCCCGCCGGTTCAAGGCGAGCCCCAGCGCGTCGATCCGCGATTGGACTGACGTCTGCTCGCTGCGCAGCTCGCGTGCCTCCTCCAACAGCGCGCGAACCCGATCGGCTGCACGCTCGGCCGCGGCACTCGCACTCTCGTGGTCCGTGTCCAGATCGACCTCGTCATCGCCGAGGCTGCCGACCGATCCCTCCGACTGGGCGAACTCGCCTCGTGCCACGGCCTCGCGCTGCCGGGCGTCGTCGACCGCCGCGGTCAGCCGGGTGATCTCGTCGGCGGTCCCGGTCAGCCGAGACCGCGCCGCCGCGACCCGTCCATTCAGGGTGGCGAGTCCCTCACGGCGGTCCGCAATCGCCCGCGAGGCGGCCAGTAGTTCGCGCTCGGCGTCCCTGAGGTCGGATTCGGTGCGGGACCGGGCGGCGGTGGCGGTGGCTTGTGCGACCGCTGCAATCTGCAGATTCCGATCGTGTTCGGCCTGTTCGGCGTCGGCGATCTCGGCGGCGGCTTCGAGTTCCGCCGGGTCCCGACCCGGCGCCTGCTGCAACTGTGGAGCGCCGAGGTTGCGGGCTCTCTCGCGCGACAGGTCGATGGTCCCGCGGAACCGCTCGGACAGCGACGACAACGCGAACCACCGCTGATGGGCTGCTTCCAACTCCGGGGTTGCCGAGGCCAGCCGCCGCCCTGTGAGTTCGGCTTCAGTATCCGCTTCGGCGAGTTCCCGTTGCACCCGCTCGCGGTGGTCCACTGCGGCCTGTTCCTCCGCGGCCTCGGCGCTGATCTGTTGTTGCAGGGTGACGACGTCGTCGGCCAGCAGGCGCAGGCGGGTGTCGCGCAGGTCCGCTTGAATCGTCATGGCCCGGCGCGCGACGTCCGCCTGCCTGCCGAGGGGCTTCAGTTGGCGTCGCAGCTCGGCGGTCAGATCGCCCAACCTGGTCAGGTTGATCTGCATCGCGTCCAGCTTGCGAAGCGCCTTCTCCTTCCGTTTGCGGTGCTTGAGGACCCCGGCGGCCTCTTCGATGAACGCCCGGCGGTCTTCGGGTCGCGCGGACAGCACCGCGTCGAGCTGGCCCTGACCCACGATGACGTGCATCTCGCGGCCGATGCCGGAGTCCGACAGGAGTTCCTGGATGTCCAACAACCGGCAACTGGCACCGTTGATCTCATACTCGCCGGCACCGTCGCGGAACATCCGCCGGGTGATCTCGACCCGGCTGTACTCGATGGGGAGGGCGCCGTCGGTGTTGTCGATGGTCAGCGTGACCTCGGCCCGCCCCAGCGGCTGCCGGCCGGCAGTGCCCGCGAAGATGACGTCCTCCATCTTCCCGCCGCGCAGTGCCTTGGCACCCTGCTCGCCGAGTACCCAGGCGATCGCGTCCACCACGTTCGACTTGCCCGATCCGTTCGGCCCGACGACCGCCGTGATCCCGGGTTCGAAGTTCAGCGTGGTAGCCGACGCGAATGATTTGAAGCCTTTGAGAGTCAGGCTCTTCAAGTACACAGCGAGCCGATCCCTTCACCGCTGGGCCGTGCGAGTGTCCGGGACTCTACCGGCGACCGGAGGCCACCAGAGGGAGCCCGCGCCCGGCACCTGTGCCGTCAGCGCACGTCGAAACCGCGCAGGTCGTCGCGCACCTCGCCGGGCTGCTCGACGACGTCGGTGACGGTGCCGGGTGTCGATCCGCTCCGGAGCCACGCGGTCAGCGCACGGACCGCATCGTCGGGCCCCTGGGCGACCACTTGGACGCGGCCGTCCGAAAGGTTCGTCGCGGACCCGACGACACCGCACTCGAGCGCCTTGGCCCGGGTGAACCATCGGAATCCGACGCCCTGGACGAAGCCGTGCACGAACAGGGTGAGCAGGATCTGATGCCCGCTCGGCCCGGGTGGCGTGGTCCCGCTCACAGCGGCCTCGGCAACTGACGGCCGGTCACTGCAACAGGCGCTTTCGCCACGACCGATAGACCCGTAACCGGCGGTCGTCAATGTCGAGGACGACGGAGTCCTTCGGCTCGGTGATCTCCCCGTCGTGGGCGACCCGGAGGTCGGTGGTCTCCATCGCGATGTCGAGCCGCTTGGTGTGCATCGATCCGTAGACCCCGGACCGTTCGACCTGACCGATCAGCGACCCGATGGTGGCCCTGGTTCGAGAGAACCGGCCGCGGTCGAAGATCACCTGCACATCCAGCAGTCCGTCCGACATGTGGTCACGACTGGACGACACCAGACCCCGTGGCGTGTAGTGCCCGTTGCCGACGAAAACCGTCCAAATCCGATCGGCCTTCCCGTTCAACGTGAGGGTGACGGGCGTCGACCGATGCAACGCCCGCGGCAGCGCCACCGCCGCGGCGAGCACCTTCCCCAGGCGGTGCGACAGCCGATCCCGATCGGCGACGAACTCCGGGTACATGCCCACCGAGGCCGTGTTCAGCACCGGGATCTCGTCGACCCTGGCCACGTCGACGGCACCCCCGGCGCCCGTCTCCACCGCGAGGGCGGTGTCGGCGAAGGAGGTCAGTCCGAGCGCTTTCGCAAAGTGATTCAGCGTCCCGGCGGCGAACACCGCGAGCGGCAGGTCGTGCGCCAGCGCGACGCCGGCCACCGAGGCGCAGGTCCCGTCGCCGCCGGCCACCCCCAACGCCAGCACGTCGTCCCGCACGAACGCGTTCAGCGCCTCCGGTCCGTCCTCCGGATCCCACTCGACGATCCGCGCCTCGGGCAGGATCTCGCCGATGTCGGACTTGGCGTCTGCCGCCGATCCGGACTGATGATTGACCACGACGGTCAAGCCCCGACCCCGGGGCAGCGCCGGTACCGCCGCGGTCAACGAGTCCGCCGGGCCGTGTTCGCGAACCGGCCACAGCGCCTTGACCAGCAGCGCGGCCAACACCCCCACACCGGCCCCGACCAGCACATCGCTCTTGTAGTGCACCCCCACGTGCACCCGGGAGTACGCCACCGCCGCGGCGACCGGCGCCAGCGCCAGCCCCGCCACCGGAACTTCGAGCGCCGCACCGACGGCGAACGCGGCCGCCGAGGCGGAGTGACCGCTGGGGAACGACGATGTCCACGGTCGGGCCCCGATCCGCCGCGCCAGCCTCGTCCGTTCGATGTCCGGCCGTCGCCGACCCACCAGGGGTTTGATCAGGGAGTTGGACACCAGACTGGCCACCGACAGCGAGCCCAACCCGCGGACTCCAGCCCGACGCAGTCCACCGCCTGCCAACGCGCCCGCTGCGGCGAACGCCATCCACAGCTTGCCGTGGTTCGCGGCGAGGGTCAGCAGCCGCAGGGCCACATCGACCGGCTCGGGCGCGGGCTGCGCCTCGCCGACCGTCTCCAGGTCCGGCGGTTCATCGGTGACGGGCTGCGGGATCAACGGCATCTGGAACGGAATGTTGAGGGGCACGGTACGAGAATAGGCAGCTTCGGTCACCGATGCGGCTGGCGGGGCCGCGGCTGACATCGCGGGCAGAAGTACGACGATCTGTTCATGAAGGCCTCCCGAACGACTGCCGTTCCGCACCGGTCGCAGGGACGTCCGGCCTGTCCGTAGGCGTGCAGTGAGCGGTCGAAATAGCCGGACTCCCCGTTGACGTTGACGTAGAGCGCGTCGAACGACGTCCCGCCCCCGGCCAGTGCTTCCGTCATCACCTCCGCGGCGGCTCCGAGCACCGACCTGATCTGCGCCCGACTGAGGCGTTCGGTGGGCCTGGCGTAGTGCAATCGAGCCCGCCACAGCGACTCGTCGGCGTAGATGTTGCCGATGCCGGAGACGACGGTCTGGTCCAGCAGAGCGCGCTTGAGGCCGGTCCGCCGGGAGCCCAGCCGCCCGACTGCGGCGTCGAGGTCGAAGTCGGCCTCCAACGGATCGGGGGCGATGTGAGCGATCTCGGGGGGAAGCTCAGCGCCTCCCTCCGACAGGGTCAATCCGCCGAATGTCCGCTGGTCCACGAAGTGGAGCTCGGGGCCGGTGTCGTCGAATCGAAGCCGGACCCTCAGGTGCGGCGACGCGAGGTCCGCGGCGGAGGCGAGCCGGAACTGGCCGGACATGCCGAGGTGGGCGATGACCGCGTCACCGTCGTCGAGTGCCCACCACAGGTACTTCCCCCGGCGGCGCACCGCGTCCACCCGGCGGCCGATCAGCCGTCCGCTGAAATCGACAGACCCCGGGAGGTGCCGGCGCACCGCACGCGGGTTGAGCACCTCGACCCCGAGGATCGTTCGGCCCTGCAGGTGGGATTCGAGGCCTCGCCGGACGACCTCGACCTCAGGAAGCTCCGGCATCGGCGGGGCCGCTGATCACCGCGACGGAGAGTCCGGCCGCGGGTGGTGCCTGGTCGTCGAGGGCGATCGGGTCCGGCGCCGGATGCGGGCTGCCCAGGCTGTCGTACGCGAGCGCTGCGGCCTTCTGCTCCGCTTCCTTCTTGGTGCGACCGCTCCCGGTGCCGCGTTCGGCGCCGGCGACCAGAACTGTCGCGGTGAACTGCTTCGCGTGGTCGGGCCCGACATCGGTCAGCCGGTATGACGGCACCCCCAGACCCAGCGCCGCCGTGCGCTCCTGCAGCGACGTCTTCCAGTCCAGGCCGGCACCGACAGACGGTGCGGCGGCGATCAACTCCCCGAACATGCGCAGAATGACGGTGCTCGCGGTGGTGAAGCCGTGCTGGAAGTAGACGGCCCCGAGTAGCGCTTCGACCGCGTCGGCCAGCAAGGACGGCTTGGACCTGCCGTCTGTGAGCTCTTCACCCTTGCCCAGTCGCAGCAGGGAGCCGATGCCGATCTCCCGACCGACACCCGCCAGGGCGTGCATGTTGACGATGCTGGCCCGCAGTTTCGCCAGTTGACCCTCACTGAAGCCCGGGTGACCGCGATACAGCGCATCGGTCACACACAGTCCGAGTACCGCGTCGCCGAGGAATTCCAGCCGTTCGTTGGTCGGCAGACCACCGTTCTCATACGCGAACGAGCGATGGGTCAACACCAACGTGAGCAGGTCGGCGTCGAGCTCGACACCGAGCCGGCCGATCAGATCCGTCGAGTCGACCGGGTCCGCACTCGACAGCGGCACCCGGTCAGACCTCGACGACCTGACGACCGTCGTACTGGCCGCAGGTCGGGCAGGCCATGTGCGGCGGCTTCAACGCGCCGCAGGCGCGGTTGGAGCAGGTCGCCAACGTGGGGACAGTGGTCTTCCACTGCGAACGACGCGAACGGGTGTTGCTGCGGGACATCTTCCGCTTCGGGACAGCCACGGCTGAATACTCCTCAGGATTTTTCTGGGCTTGAACTCTGGGTACCGAACTGATTCCGCAAAGCGGCCCAGCGAGGATCCAGTATCTCATGGTTGTGGCCGGGCTCGAGGTCATCGACTCGTTCACCACAGGTGGGGCACAATCCGGCGCAGTCCGGCCGGCACAGCGGGGCCAGCGGCATCTGGACCACGATTTCATCGCGGACCAACTCCTCCAGGTCGATCAGATCGTCCTGAAGCACCGCCACCTCGTCGTCGTCGTTCGTCTGCGCGGTCGCCGAGTTCGGGTACGCGTAGAGCTCACGCAGATCGGCACCGACGGGACGCTCGATCGGACCGAGGCATCTGGCGCATTCGCCCGTGGCGCGGCTGATGGCAGTGCCCGACACCAGCACACCCTCGACCACCGACTCGAAGCGCAGGTTGAGGGTGACCGGCTCGCCGGCCGGTACCGCGAACACCTCGATGCCCATTTTCTCGTCGCTGGTCAACGTCGTCTGGAGTCGCTTCATCACGCCGGGTTGGCGGACCAGCAGCCGGGTGTCGAAGACCCACGGCGATGCCGGGTTGGGTCGAATGTGATTCATGATCTCTGGTGTCATCGCGATCTGCAGTAGGCAACTTTTCCAGAGTAGTCGAAACCTTCTGCTTTTCCCACCTGCGCTCTCCCACTGGCACTCTCCCCCTTGCGAATCCGGGGCACGGCCGATCCTGCAGCGGCGGGAACCGACTACTCGCGATAGTCCGCGGCCAGCCCGGCGCGCAGCGCGGTGCGGCCGCGAGCGATCGTCCGCAGCGTGGTGGAGAGGGACTCCTCCAGGTCGGCCAGCTTGGTGTCGACGTAGGTGTCGCACTCGTTGCGCATCCGGTCGACATCGGAATGCGCGGCGTCGAGCATCCGAGCGGATTCGGCGTAGGCGGCCTGAACCACCTCGGTCTGCGACACCTGGCGACTCTGTTCGGCATGTCCGGCCGCGACCAGGCGGTCGGCCTCATCCTGCCCGCGCGCCACCAGGCTGTCGTACTGTTCCTGCCCGCGCGCGACGAAGTTGTCGTGCTGATCGTGGCCGGATCGAATCATCCGGTCGGAGTCGGCCCGCGCCCGCGCCATGATGTCGTCCGCGGCGGCGGTCGCCTCGCGGACCCGGCGGTCGGCCTCGGCCTGGGCACCCGCGACCGTCGAAGCGGCCTCTTCGCGTGCCTCGGTGACTGTCCGCACGGCTTCGGACTCGGCGTCCGCCAACGTCTTCTCCGCCGAGGCTCGCGCCTCGTCCAGCATCTGGTCGCGGTGATCCAACACGTCTTGGGCGTCGTCCACCTCGCCCGGCAGTGCGTCGCGGACGTCGTCGAGTAGGTCCAACACGTCACCGCGAGACACCACGCAGGATGCAGTCATCGGCAACCCGCGAGCATCCTCGACGATGGTGACCAATGCGTCGAGAGCTTCGAAAACCCGGTACACGACCGTTACCACCTTCTTCGTCGAGCGCCGCTGTCGGCGTTTCACCGGGCCGTCGGCATTTCACACGCCGCCGGCATTTCACCGGCCGTCGGCCTCTCACGGCCGTTCGCCGGCGCATCGCCAGTCTGGCAAAACCGATTGACCACACGAGTTAGCCGCGCCGTAGCCGAACCGGGGCACCGAGTGACGGCCCCGCCGAGACCCGGGCCACGGTCGGCCCGACGAACCCTCGGCTCAGCGGCCCGCCTGACCCGCGAGCTTGCCCCCGAGCGCGGTGTTGACCGCCGCGGGCAACAATCTGCTCACGTCGCCGCCGTACTGCGCCACCTGCTTGACCAGCGACGACGACAGGAAGGAGAACTCAGGGTTCGTCGGCAGGAAGAACGTGTCGACGCCCGTCAAACCCTTGTTCATCTGGGCCATCTGCAACTCGTAATCGAAGTCCGAGACTGCCCGGATGCCTTTGACGACCGCGCCGATCCCCCGGTCGAGGCAGTAGTCCACCAGAAGTCCCTCGAACGAGTCCACCGTGACGTTCGGCCACTCGGCGGTCGTCTCGCGCAGCAGGTCGAGGCGCTCATCGACGCTGAACAGGCCGCGCTTGTCCGGGTTCACCAGGACCGCCACCACCAGCTCGTCGAAGAGGGCGGAGGTCCGGCCGATGATGTCCAGGTGACCGAGGGTCGGGGGGTCGAACGAGCCGGGACACACAGCGCGGGTCATGATCGGCGACCGTAGCACCGGAATGCCGCCGCCTTCGCGGGAGCCACCGCGGTCAATCAGGGTGCCCGGCCGAACAGCAGCACGGTGTCCCCGTATCGCCTGGCCTTCACCTCGACCAGAGGTTCCGGCCACTCCAGGTCCGCCGTACGTCGGGAACGCTCCACGATCACATCGGCGGCGCCGGCCAGCACGCCGGCGCGGCTCAGATTCGCCAGGATCGCGGCCAACTCCGAGTTGGGCAGGTCGTAGGGCGGATCAGCCACCACGATGTCGAACGGGCCGCCGCCGGGAGTCGCCGCGTAGCTGTGCACCGAGGCGGGCACCAGTTGTACGTTGACGGCACCCAACGTCGCGATGTTCGTCCGCGCCGCAGCGAGCGCCTCGCGGTTGTTCTCGACCAAGACCACCCGGTCCGCACCTCGAGAGGCGAGTTCCAGGCCGAGCGCGCCGGTGCCGGCGAACAGATCCAGCACAGTCGCACCGACCAGCGCACCGGACGCCTGCAGCGAGTTGCCCAGGGCGGCGCGCACCTTCTGATTCGTCGGTCGGGTCACGTCCCCGCTGGGGGTGGACAACACCCGCCCACCCCAACGGCCGGCGACGATCCGCGTCACCGCTTGAGCACCAGCAGCAGATCTCCACCCTCCACCTGCTGCACCTTCTGAATCGCGGTCCGCAGCACCACACCACCGGATTGGGCGGTGATCGACGCCTCCATCTTCATCGCCTCGATGGTGGCCACCACTGCCCCCGGCTCGACGGTGTCCCCCTCGGTCACGGTGAGGGTCACGACTCCCGCGAACGGCGCGGCGACCTGGCTCGGATCTCCCGGATCGGCCCGTTCCGTGGCCGGCACGTCCACCGCAATCCGTCGATCGCGGACTTGCAGCGGTCTGATCTGCCCGTTCAGCGTGGTGATGACGGTGCGCATGCCGCGCTCGTCGGCGTCGCCGATCGCCTCCAGGCCCACGTAGAGCTGCACGCCCGGCTCCAGGTCGACCAGATGTTCGACCCCGCGACGCAGCCCGTAGAGGTAGTCGGGCGTCGCAACCACCGATAGGTCACCGTAGTTCGCCCGCACACTCGCGAAGTCTTTCGCCGGCCCCGGGAACAGCAGCCTGTTCAGCGTCTCCCGCGGGGTGGTCGCCAACGCCTCGGCATCGGGACCGGACAGTTCGCCGACCGGCGGCTTTCGATTGCGACCGGCCAGCGCGCGGCTGCGGAACGGCTCCGGCCAGCCGCCGGGCGGGTCGCCCAACTCTCCCGACAGGAAGCCCACCACGGAATCGGGGACGTCGTAGCGCTCCGGATGCGCCTCGAAGTCGGCCGGGCTGACCCCGGCACCCACCAGATGCAGCGCGAGATCGCCCACCACCTTCGACGACGGGGTCACCTTCACCAGTCGACCCAACATCCGGTCGGCGGCGGCGTACACGTCTTCGATCGCCTCGAACCGGTTTCCGAGTCCGAGCGCAATCGCCTGTTGGCGCAGGTTGGACAGCTGCCCGCCGGGGATCTCATGGTTGTAGACGCGGCCCGTCGGGGCGGTCAGCCCGGACTCGAACGGCCGGTAGACCGTGCGCACGGCCTCCCAGTACGGTTCCAGGTCCTCCACGGCGCGCAGGTCGAGGCCGGTTTCGCGGTCACCGAAATCAGTCGCCGCCACCAGCGCCGACATCGGCGGCTGCGAGGTGGTGCCCGCCATCGGGGCGCTGGCGACATCCACCGCGTCCACCCCCGCAGCCGCTGCCGCCAGGTACGTGGCGAGTTGGCCGCCCGCGGTGTCGTGCGTGTGCAGGTGCACCGGCAGGTCGAAGTTGGCACGCAGAGCGGTGATCAGCCGGGTGGCGGCGGGTGCGCGGAGCAGCCCGGCCATGTCCTTCACGGCGAGGATGTGGGCCCCGGCCTTGACGATGCGTTCGGCCAACGCGAGGTAGTAGTCCAGCGTGTAGAGGTCCTCAGCCGGATCGGACAGGTCGCCGGTGTAGCAGAGCGCCACCTCGGCCACCGCGGTCCCGGTCTCGCGAACCGCGTCGATCGCCGGTCGCATCTGCGAGACGTCGTTGAGGGCGTCGAAGATTCGGAAGATGTCGATTCCGGTGGTGGTCGCCTCGGCGACGAACGCCGAGGTCACCGCGGTCGGGTACGGCGTGTAGCCCACGGTGTTGCGGCCGCGGAGCAGCATCTGCAGGCAGATGTTGGGCACCGCGGCGCGCAATGCGGACAGTCGCTCCCACGGGTCCTCGCCGAGGAAGCGCAACGCAACGTCGTAGGTGGCGCCGCCCCAGGCCTCGATCGACAACAGCTGCGGGGTCATCTTGGAAACCGCGGGTGCGATCGCCACCAGGTCCCGGGTCCGCACCCGAGTGGCCAGCAGCGACTGATGCGCGTCCCGGAATGTGGTGTCGGTGACCGCCAGCCGCGGTTCGGCGCGTAAGTCGGCGGCGAACCCCGCGGGTCCGAGTTTCTCCAGTCGTTGCCGCGAACCGGCCGGGGCGGCCTCGTGATCCAGTCGCGGAATCTTGAGCATCGGGTCCAACCGGCCCTGACCGGACCCGTTGGGCTGATTCACCGTGACATCGGCCAGGTAGGACAGCAGCCGGGTTCCTCGGTCGGCGGACAACCGCGAGGTGAGCAGCTCCGGGTGCGTTTCGATGAACGAGGTGGTCACGCCGCCGGCGGCGAAATCGGGGTCGTCCAACACCGCCTGCAGGAACGGCATGTTCGTCGACACCCCGCGGATGCGGAACTCGGCCAACGCGCGGCGGGCCCGCCGGACCGCGGTCGGCCAGTCCCGACCACGGCAGGTCAACTTCACCAGCAACGAGTCGAAGTGCGCACTCACCTCGGCCCCCGAGTGCGCGGTGCCGCCGTCGATGCGGACACCCGCACCGCCGGGTGAGCGGTAGGTGATGATCTTTCCGGTGTCCGGCCGGAATCCATTCGCCGGGTCCTCGGTGGTGATGCGGCACTGCAACGCCGCGCCGCGGATCTTGATGTTGTCCTGGGTGAGTTCCAGGTCGGGCAGCGTCGCCCCGCTGGCGATCCGGACCTGCGCACCGACGAGGTCGACGTCGGTGATCTCCTCGGTGACGGTGTGCTCGACCTGGATCCGCGGGTTCATCTCGATGAAGACGTGGCGGCCGTTCTGGTCGACGAGGAACTCGACGGTGCCCGCGTTGACGTAACCGATGTGGCGGGCGAAGGCGACCGCGTCAGCGCAGATCCGATCGCGCAGGTCGGGATCGAGCCCGACCGCCGGCGCCACCTCGATCACCTTCTGATGCCGCCGTTGAACGGAGCAGTCCCGTTCGAAGAGGTGGACGACATTGCCGGCCGCGTCAGCGAGGATCTGCACCTCGATGTGACGCGGTTCGATCACCGCGCTCTCCAGGAAGACGGTCGGATCACCGAACGCCGACTCGGCCTCGCGCATCGCCGCGCTCAGCGCGGTCGGCAGGTCGTCCGCCACGTCGACCCGACGCATCCCGCGACCACCGCCCCCCGCGACCGCCTTCACGAACACCGGGAACCCGATCTCCGTCCCGGCTCGGATCAGTTCGGAGACGTCCGCCGACGGCTCCGAGGACTCCAGCACCGGAATACCGGCGGCCTTTGCCGCGGACACCGCCGTGGCCTTGTTTCCGGCCATTTTCAGAATCTCGGCCGTCGGCCCGATGAAGGTGATGCCGGCGTCGGCGCACGCCCGGGCGAGTTCGGGGTTCTCGGACAGGAAGCCGTAGCCCGGATAAACCCCGTCGGCTCCCGCGGCGAGGGCGGCCCGGATGATCTCGTGCACATCCAGATAAGCCCGGACCGGGTGCCCCTCGACGCCGATTTGATAAGACTCGTCAGCCTTCTGCCGGTGCAGCGAGTTGCGGTCCTCGTAGGGGAAGACCGCGACCGAACTGATGCCCAACTCGTAGAGGGCCCGGAACGCCCGGGTCGCGATCTCGCCGCGATTGGCCACCAGTACTTTGCGCAACACTGCGCCTCCTCGGCATCTCGTCTTCGTACCCGTCGAACCTCACCGGGCTCCCCCGATGCGACACCGGTCGCCCGTGCAGGCACCCGTGGGGGCGGGCCCCACGGTATCCGACCCCCCGTGGCGCTGATCGCTGCTGAGCACCCGAACCCGGGTTCATTCCTTCCGATCGCCGGCCGAATCCACCCCGATCCGGACGGTCGGGCAAGTCACGGGATCAGCCCTTCTCCAGATACTCCTGAGACTGGGCGTCGAGCAGCGCCGAGACCATTTCGCGCAGGCCGGGCCAGCGGGCCAGGGCTGGGTCGGTGTCGACCAGCTCGACGGCGTCCTCGCGAGCCCGGCTGATGTCGGCCTCGTGATGCAGCAGCGACAGCAGCCGCAACGAACTGGAGCGACCGGCTTGCAGCCTGCCGAGCACGTCGCCCTCGCGGCGCAACAACAGGTCCTGGCGGGCGAGCTCGAACCCGTCCGTCGTCGCGGCCACCGCAGCCAGTCGCACCATCGCGGGCGACTGCGGGTGGCTCTCGGTGACCAACAGACACACACCCGGCGCCGCACCTCGGCCGACACGCCCCCGCAACTGGTGCAGCTGCGACAGCCCGAACCGGTCGGCGTCCAACACGATCATCATCGTCGCGTTCGGCACGTCCACACCGACCTCGATCACGGTCGTCGCGATCAACACGTCGATCTCACCGGCAGCGAAGGACCGCATGACGGTGTCCTTCTCCGCGGGCGGCAGCCGACCGTGCAAGACCGCCAACCGCAGACCACGCAGCGGGCCGGCGACCAGCATGGCGGCGGTCTCGATCACCGGAACCGGCGGCCTGCGGTCGGCGTCGTCCACCCGGGGTGCGGGGGGAATGTCGTAGTCGTCGTCGGTCGGGTCGGTCTCCTCCCCGTCGCCGCCGATTCGTGGGCAGACCACGTAGACCTGCCGACCCGCGGCGACCTCCTCCCGCACCCGCTGCCAGGCACGGTCCAGCCAGGCGGGTTTCTCACCGACCGGCACCACCGTCGAACTGATCGGCGACCGCCCGGCCGGAAGTTCGCGCAGCGTCGAGGTCTCCAAGTCGCCGTACACGGTCATCGCCACGGTCCGGGGGATGGGCGTGGCGGTCATCACCAACACGTGCGGTGGCACCGTGCCCTCACCGCCGCTGCGCAACTGGTCTCGCTGCTCGACCCCGAACCGATGCTGTTCGTCCACCACGACGAAGCCCAGATCGGCGAAGATCACGCTCGGACCGAGCAGGGCGTGGGTGCCGATCACGATGCCGGCCCGACCGGATGCGATGTCGAGCAGCGCGGCGCGGCGGGCGGGCGCCGTCAAGGATCCGGTCAACAGGGTCAGCCGAGTCGCCACCTCGGGCGCGCCCAACTCCCCCGCGGTCGCCAGCGGCCCGAGCATGGTGCGCAGCGAGCTCAGGTGCTGGCCGGCCAACACCTCGGTCGGGGCCAGCAGCACGGCCTGCCGACCGGCATCGATCACCTGCAGCATCGCGCGCAGCGCGACCACCGTCTTGCCGGATCCGACCTCGCCCTGCAGCAGCCGGTTCATCGGATGGATGGACGACAGGTCGCGCTCGATCGTCGCCCCGACTTGGCGCTGCCCCGCGGTCAGCTGAAACGGCAGTTTCGCGTCGAATTCGGCGAGCAGCCCGCCGGGCCGGGCCGGGCAGGGGTGGGCCGGAAAGACCGCCGCCCGCGCACGCCGTTGGGCCAGGACCAACTGCATCGCGAGCGCCTCGTCGTAGCGCAATCGACGCTGGGCGTGGTCGAGATCCTGATCGTCGACCGGCTGGTGGATCGCCCGGATCGCCCGCGTCAGATCGATCAGTCCCCGTTTGGCCAGCACGGTGTCCGGCAACGGGTCGGGCAGCTGGGGCAGTGCCTCCAACGTCGCCGCGACGGCGTCCTGCACACTCTTGAGCCGCAGCTTGCCGCCCAGCGGGTAGATCGGATATATCCCGGCGAAGGACTGGATCCGATCGATTTTGCCGTCGTCGTCGGCGTACCCGTCCAGTGACTCGGCGCGCGGTGCCTCCAGTTGCACCGTGCGGTTGAACCGTTTGACGCGACCGGAGAAGATGCCCTCGCGGCCCACCGGGAACGCCTTCGCCAGATAGTTCTGGTTGAAGAAGGTGCACTCGACGCCGCCGGTGCCGTCACCGACCGTGAGGGTCAGAATCTGCAGCCGGCGACCGTTCTTCGTCGACACCCGAGCGTTTACCTTGGCGACCCGGGCGACGAGTGTGACGTTCTCCCCCACTTGCAGCCGGCCGATCTCGGAGAGTTCGCCGCGCCTGCCGTACCGGCGCGGATAATGCCGGAGGAGCTGGCCGACGGTCTCTATGCCGAGTTCATCCTCGAGGGGCTTGACCAACCGGGACGAGATCACGAGTCGCAGCTGCCGGGCGAGGACACCCTGCTCGTCGCCGACCATCCCCACCCCCTTTTCCCCGCCTGCGATCAGACGCCGTTGATGGTGCCAGGTCGCCCCGACAGACCCGAAGAACCGCGCTCGCCCACACCGACATACCGGACCGACAGGTCGTGAATCCGACCGAAGGACCACATCGTCTCGAGCACCGGACCGGGCAGGGTGCTCCCCAACTCGAAGTGATACCCGGTATCAGTGGGCGTCCAGCTGTGGATGTCGCACAGTCCCTCCAGCGCGGCTCCGAGCGCCACGGCGTCCAACTCGTCGGCCGGGTTCGACTGCTCCAAGACCAGGGAGAGCACGAACAGCTGGATCGATTCTCCGGCCGGGGGATGCAAACTACGGTTCAGCGCGGTGAGCGCCACCGTCACCGCGGCGCGCGGCCGAACCCGGTCCGCGGCGCGGGCCGCGGTCGCGATGACGACCTCCAGGCTCACCCCGCTGGCCGCCGAGTCGACGGCCGCGGAGGCCGCCGCCCTACTTGCTGCGACCTCATACCCGTCGGGGGCCGGCCCGGCCGCCAGCGCGGCGGCACCGGCGAGCAACCCGGCCGCCAGGATGATCGGATCGGAGTCACCCGCGTCGGACGCCGGCGAGGTGCCGATACCCGCGGCGAGCCCGGCAGCCACCCCGCCCAGGTAGGAGTTGAGGCGCTCGAACCTCCCGGTGATCGAAGTTCGTGCAGGCTCTCGTGCCTGTTGCACCGCGCCCAGTAGCTCGACCCCCCAGCGTTGCAAGAGGGTGACCGGGATGCGCCCCGACTCGGGTCGGCCCAGGCATACCAGCCAATTCTCGACGAAGACGTCGTCCAGTGACGCGGTCACACCGGCACCGAGGCTGTGGGAACCGTGGGAACCGTGGGAACCGTGGGAACCGTGGGAATAGAGTCGTCGACGTGGAGCAGCGGCTGACCGTTCTGACGTTGGGGGTGCGAGACCCGGCGGCGAGCCGCCGGTTCTACGTGGACGGCCTGGGGTGGTCGGTGACGTCCGAGGTCGCCGACGAGGTGATCTTCCTGCAGATCGGACACGGCTTACTCCTCGCACTCTGGCGCCTGGCGGCGATGGTCGACGAGGCCGGTCCGGTCTCGACGCCGACCTTCGGCGCACCGGCACCGGTCACGCTGGGCCACAACGTGTTCGCCGAGTCCGAGGTTACCGAGGTGCTGAACCGGGCCGTCGCGGCCGGTGGGGCCCTGGTCGCGCCCGCAACCCGCCGATCGTGGGGCGGCCTGTCGGGCTACTTCGCCGACCCCGACGGCTACCGATGGGAGGTGGTGCACAACCCCGGGTTGGTCGTCGCCGACGACGGATCCGTCGCCTTCGGCTGAGTACCGCGCCGTAAGGGGCCGTTCGGGAGATTTTGCCCCCGCGGCGCTGCCGGGTAGTCTTGCAGGGTTGCCCACGCCGGTGGGTCGGTGCACGCTGCGCGCGGTCTTGGCCACGCGGTCAGAGCCTCGTCTGAGTTGTTGTTCAGCTCCACGATGTCCAGCTCTGCGGTGGACATTCCGATCGGTGCGGCGGCATCGAGTCGCCAGGGCGGCTCGTCGATGTGGATCCTATTCATTGAGTTCAAGATGGGGGCTTGCCAGATGGCTGCCGTATGTGACGTCTGTGGCAAGGGCCCGGGCTTCGGGATGAGCGTTTCGCACTCGCACCGACGGACTCACCGTCGCTGGAACCCGAACATCCAGTCGGTCCGCGCGCTGATCGCGCCGGGCACGGTGCGCAAGGTCAACGCCTGCACCTCCTGCGTCAAAGCGGGCAAGGTCGTCCGCAGCGCCTGATCCGCGCCTGTAACACCATCCGAAGAACGGTGGCCGCTCTCCAGCGGCCACCGTTCTTCGGCGTCTGATCCCTGTCAGTCCCGGTGCCTGCTCGCCCGTGCCTGCTTCCCGGGTTTGCATGCTCGGGTCTGCATGCCCGGGTCTGCGCCCGCCGACGGGCGGTTCGACCGACCTGGCGCGAACGGTGCCGCGCTGATCTACTGGCACCGTGACAGCCGCCGAGCGCTCCTCTGCAGGGCACGTCGTCCTGGCGACCGCAGACAGCCACGCGTTTCAATCGTTGCGCCGCACCCCGACCTCCCGCGCCGAACGGTTCGAACTGGGTCGTCGACTGCGCCAGGACGTTCCGCGCAGCGCGCTCGGCGAGTGGAAACCACCGATCGGTCGACCCGACCCGGTCGAGCTGATCCGCGAGTCCCACCAGGGTCGGCTGGAGGTGCTGATCCCGATTCGGGTCGGTCGGATGGTCGGGTCACCCTACGGATTCCTGCGCGGCACCGCCGTCGTGATGGCCGAGGACGTCGCTCATCTGCCCGCCACCGGCATCATGCCCGTTGTCTGCGGGGACGCGCACCTGGGCAACTTCGGCTTCTACGCCTCCCCCGAACGCGATCTGGTGCTCGACCTCAACGACTTCGACGAGGCGCACCCGGGTGCCTGGGAGTGGGACCTGCGGCGACTGGTCGCCAGCATCTGGGTCGCCGGCCGGCACAACGGTTTCACCGAGGAGCAGTGCGAGACCGCGGTGCGGTCGTGTGTACAGGCCTACCGGCAGGAGGTCGTCTATCTGGCCGACCAGCCGCTGCTGTCGCGGTCCTATCAGCGGCTGGACGTCGACCGGCTGCACAAGACGACCAAGAACGAGACGCTTCGCGAGGAGATCGAGCGCGCTGCCAAGCGAGCGCGCAATCGCACCAGTGACCGCGCGCTGCCGCGTTTCGTCACCGAGACCGACGGCGACCGACGAATCATCGAGGCTCCGCCGCTGATCACCAGGGTGGTCGGCGCCGAGGCCGAGGCGATCGCGGCCGGCCTGGACGAATACCTCGCCACCGTGAACGGACATTGGCGTCGAGTGCTGGGCGGCTACACGATCGTCGACATCGCCCACAAAGTGGTCGGGGTCGGCAGTGTGGGTCTGCGGGCCTACGTGGTGCTGTTGGTCGGCAGCAGCCCCGACGACGCGATCTTCCTGCAGCTCAAGCAGGCCCGCCGGTCGGTGCTGGCGCGCTTCGTCCACGGCACCTCGGCATGGCATGCCCATCAGGGTCAACGAGTGGTCGAATACCAGCAGGCACTGCAGACGGTCAGTGATCCGTTACTGGGCTGGGCCACCATCGACGGCCTGCAGTACTACGTCCGTCAGTTCCGGAACATGAAGGGCACCATCCCGCTGGACGCGATGGACCCGACCGCTCTCCGCGACTACGCCGATGTGGTCGGTCACCTGTTGGCCAAGGGTCACGCCCGGACCAGCGGGGCCTCGATGATCGCCGGTTACGCCGGAAAGAACGACAGTCTGGATCGGTCCTTCGCCCGCTTCGCCCGGCTGTACGCCGATCAGACTGAGGCCGACCATGCGGCCCTGGTTGCGGCCGTCGCTCGCGGGGCGCTCCCGGTGGAATACCCGTCCGGCGGGACGGGCTTCCGCAACTGATCGGACCGCCACCCTCATCACCGTTCAGAGCACCGCCCGGATCACACCGAGAGTGCTCGGCGGATGACGTCGTCGAGCATCCCCGGAGTGAGCCTCCCGGTGAAGGTGTTCTGCTGACTCACGTGGTAGCTGCCGAGCACTACCCGACCGTCTGGTAGTCCCACTTCGACCCCGTGCCCGAACGCGGGCACCGCGGCAGGCACCGCGACGTCCGCCGCCCGCAACGCCGGCCACAGCGCGGCCCAGCCGAAGGCACCCAACACCAGCACAGCTCGTACCGACGGCCAGGCCAACTCGATCTCACGGCTGAGCCACGGCGCGCAGCACTGCCGCTCGGCGGGCGTCGGCTTGTTGGCCGGTGGCGCACAGCGCACCGCGGCCACGACCCGGGTGTCGAGCAGTCGAAGGCCGTCGGCCGCGTGCACGCTGGTCGGCTGATTCGCCAAGCCCGCCCGGTACAGCGCGGCGTAGAGGAAGTCACCCGACCGGTCCCCGGTGAAGTTGCGCCCGGTGCGGTTTCCGCCGTGCGCGGCGGGTGCGAGACCGACGACCAGTAGTCGCGGCCGCTGCGCCCCGAAGCCGGGAATCGGCCTACCCCAGTACGGCTCGTCGGCGAACGCGCGCCGTTTCGTCGCGGCGGTCTCCTCCCGCCAGGCGACCAACCGCGCACAGGCCCGGCAGACGCTGACCACTGCGGACAGGTCGGTCAGCGCTGCGGAAGCGGCGGCCAGGCCCTGCACATCGGCGGCATCGTGCGCCACCGGGGTATCCGGCGTTGCGAAATCTCCCGGCCAGCCGGTACCGGGTGCGACGACCATCCGCCGATCGTAGGTCCGTCAGACCCGTGACTCCGGTCGGGTGCGGTCCAGCACCGGACGCAGCAGCGCATACAGCCCGAAGGCCAGCAAAAAGCCGACTTCGAAGGTCAGATCACCGATCGACGGGTGGGCCGCCGCGATCACCCCGACATACTGCTGCTGGTTGGAGAACAACCAAATCGACACCACAGCGGCGATCACCATCGCCACCGGTCCGGCGTTGTTGCGGTACTTGACGTCCACGTAGAACAGCTCACCGACCTTGCCCGGCGCCAGTAAGCGGTCGGCCAGCACCACCGCCAGCCAGGGCCCGATCCAGTAGGCGATGACCAGCAGGAACGCCTCATAACTCTCGATGTTGTGCAGACCCAGGGCGGCGATCACGAAGCCGCCGGCACCCATCAGCACCGCGACAGCGGCTCTGGCCCGGTGCGTGGGCAGTTTGATTCCCATCGCGGTGAACGACAGCGAACTGGAGTAGACGTTCAGCGCGTTCGCACAGATGGCCCCGAGACAGATCGCCAACAGGGTCAGCTTGCCCAACCAGGTCGGCAACAGGCTGGTGTACGAATCCACGGGGTTCTCGAAGTTCCAGTCCGCGAATCCAACCGCGGTGACGGCAGCGGCGCCCACAGACTCCAGCAGCGTGCAGGACACGAACATCCCCACCGCGGCCCACACACCGGCCGTGCGCCCCGAGCCGGGCGCGAGATATCGGGTGTAGTCGGAGGCGTACGGATTCCAGCCGGCGGCATACCCGAAGGTCGCCCCCAACGCGATCCAGAATCCCCCCGGAACGGGCTCCGCCGCCATGCCGGGCTGCGCCTTGCCGGCCACCACGACAACGCCGACGAGGAAGATGACCGCGAGCACCGGGAAGGCGTACCGCTCGAAGAGCTGGATCAGATTGTGGCCGAAATAGGCGATCCCCAACATCAACGCGACCACGATCACCAGGCACACGTAGCCGTTGATCCCGGTCAGCGCATTGAGCGCGAGAGCGCCGCTCACGCTGTTCACGGCGAACCACCCGAGGCCGGCGGCCGCGGAGTTCAAGGCCGCCGGGATCAGGTTGCCGACGAAGCCGAACGCTCGCCGACTCAGGACCATCTGGCACAGGCCGCTGTCCGGACCCCAGCTGGACAACACGCCGTGGGTGATCGCCCCGAGGCCGCTGCCGATGGCGATGGCGGCCACCGCCTGCCAGAAGCTCAGACCGAAGAACAGCACACTGATCACGCCGACGAAGATGGTCGCGAACTCGAGGTTCGGCGACGTCCACGTCCACAACAGTTGAAGCGGACGACCGTGGCGCTCGGTCAACGGAATCAGCTCGGCACCGCCGGGCTCCACCGTCGTCACCTTCGCGCCGTAGTCGCGGTCTGCCTCGGGAATCACCACACTCGTCATGTGCGAATGATTACCCGAGATCAAGTCCAATCCCAACCTCCCGGGTGAACACCTCGTTTCGTACGGCCGCTCCGGCACCACCGGTGTGGGAGAGGCCTGCGCAGCGTCAGGCCAGCGTGTGCATCCACCCGTGGGGGTCCGGCGCGACGCCGCGCTGCACATTGATCAGCGCCTCGCGCAGTTCCAGGGTGACCGGACCGCTGGCGCCGCCGTTGATGTCGAAGCCACCGTCCGCGTGCTTCACCGAGCCGACCGGTGTCACCACGGCGGCAGTCCCGCAGGCGAAGACCTCGGTGAGCCCGCCGGTCTCGATTCCCTTCTCCCATTCGTCAGTCGAGATCCGGCGTTCGGTGGCGGTCCACCCGCGATCCCGGGCCAGTTCCAACAGCGAGCGCCGGGTCACCCCTGGCAGCAGGGTGCCGGACAGCTCCGGGGTCACCACCTCGACATGGCCTGTGCCGTCGGGTCCGGGGCTGCCGAAGACGAAGAACAGGTTCATCCCGCCCATCTCCTCGACCCACCGCCGCTCCACGGCGTCCAGCCAGACCACCTGGTCGCAGCCCTGCTGCGCGGCCTGCGCCTGGGCGGCCAGCGACGCGGCGTAATTACCGCCGGTCTTCGCAAACCCCATCCCACCGGGTGCCGCGCGCACGTATTCGGTGGACCACCAGACGCTGACCGGGTGCACTCCGTTGGCGAAGTAGGCACCCGCCGGCGAGGCGATCACCGCGTAGACGTAGCGGTTGGCCGGCCGAACCCCCAGCCCGATCTCGGTGGCGAGCATGAAGGGGCGCAGGTAGAGCGACGCCTCGGCACCCTTGGGCACCCACGCCCGATCGGCCCGGACCAGCCGACTCAGCGACTCCACGAAGTCTGCCTCGGGCAATCGGGGCATCGCCAGCCGGTCGGCGGAGGTGTTCATCCGCAGGGCGTTCACGTCGGGTCGGAAGGTGGCGACGGTGCCGTCCGGCTGCTCGTACGCTTTGATTCCCTCGAAGATCTCCTGCGCATAGTGCAACACCATCGTGGCGGGATCCATCACGAACGGCCCATACGGCACCACTCGGGCGTCGTGCCACCCCAGGTCCGCGGTCCAGTCGATCAACACCATGTGATCGGTGAAGTACCGCCCGAAGCCGGGCTCAGCCAGAATTCGATCGCGCTCGTCCGCCGGCAGCGGGTTCATGGGCGCGAGGTAGCTGAAATCGAGAGCCATGCCACGCAGCGTATCGGATTTCATAGGAGGTCCTACTATTACCGACGGGTAGATGTGCGCCTGGTCAGCGCACGTGCGAAGGCACGAAGGGCGGCTTCACCACGCGAGCCGCCAACCGCCGGCCGCGGACGTCCACGGCGAGGTCCGCGCCCACCTCCAAGGCCGCCGACGCGTCCACCAGCGCCAGCCCCACCCCTCGGTTCAGGGACGGCGAGTGGGTACCGGACGTCACCTCGCCGACGACCCGGGCGTCGCCGGTCGGCGTGGTGCGGCTGAGCACCGCCTGGTGTGGACGCGGCACTCCGCGATCGACGAGCTCGAACCCGATCAGGACCCGCCTGGGCCCGACCGCTCGTTCCGCGAGCAACGCCTCGCGACCGAAGAACTCCGACTTGCCCCAACCGACCGCCCAACCGGCGCGGGCCTGCACGGGCGTGATCTGCGGCGACAGATCTTGGCCGTGCAGGGCGTATCCCATCTCGGTGCGCAGCGTGTCGCGGGCCCCCAAACCGACCGGCAGGCCACCGCGCTCCGTCGCTGCGGTCAGCAACCGGGTCCACAACGACGCGGCGGCCGCAACCGGCGCGATGAGTTCGTACCCGTGCTCGCCGGTGTAGCCGGTGCGGCACACCCGCACCGAGAACCCCTGCCATTCGGCGTCGGACCAGGCCATGTAGTCCATGCCGGCGGGCAGCTCCACCGACGCGAGCACCTCCGCCGACAGCGGGCCCTGCACGGCCAGCACGGCGAACTCGGCGTGCTGGTCGACGACGTCGATTCCGGCCGGGGCGGCCGCTCGCAGCAAATCGATCACCGCGGCGGCGTTCGCCGCATTCGGCACCAGGAAGACCTCGTCCGGCCCCACCAGGTACGCGATCAGATCGTCGACCACGCCACCGTCGGGCGTGCAGCACATCGTGTACTGCGCCCCGCCCGGTCGGATCCGGTCGATGTCGTTCGTCAGGCAGCGGTTGACGAATCCGGCGGCTCCGGCGCCGGTCACCGTCGCCTTGCCCAGGTGGGAGACGTCGAACACACCCACCGCGCGGCGCACCGCGTGATGTTCGGCCAACACGCCCGCCGGGTACGAGATCGGCATCTCCCAGCCACCGAACGGCGCGAGCTTGGCTCCCAGGGCCCGGTGGTCCGACGCCAGCGGTGACCGGCGGGCCCCTGCGTCACCATTGCCGGTGACAGAACCGATGTCGGCTGGACTGATACCGGCTGGGCTGATCTCCGCAGGACTCATCCCGCTACCGTAACCAGCGGCAACGAACGCGCAGCAGACACGGCCTGGCACCGACCCCCACTGAGACCGCAACGCGAGGAATCCCAATGACTGAGCTGTCCCTTTCCGCCGCCGACCCCACGCAGGCCGATGTCGACGCCCTGCTGGTCGGTATCTATCAGGACGACGAAGGTCCACGTCCGGCCGCCGCGTCCGGGCTGAGCGCCGGCGTCGCAGCTGCGCTGGGCACCGCCTTCGCGGCTGCGGGGGCCACCGGCAAGACAGGTGACGTGGTGCGCATCCCGGCGCCCGAGGGTGTCAGCACGCCCTCCGTCGTCGGCGTCGGGCTCGGCCGCGAGTCCGACTGCGACGCGGAGCGGGTCCGCAAAGCGGCCGGTGCGGCGACCCGCGCGCTGTTCGGCTGCGCGCGCCTGGGCAGCACGCTGGGCGGTGTGGACCTCGCCGCAGCGGCCGAGGGTCACCTGCTCGGGGCCTACCAATTCGACCGATACAAGAAGCCTGACATGCAGGCCCCGGAGTCGGTGGTGCTGTTCACGTCGACCGTGGACGCAGCCACCACGTCGACGCTGCGCCACGCCGTGGTCACCGGTGAAGCTGTCAGCCTGGCCCGCGATCTGATCAACACTCCGCCGAACGACCTGCCGCCGGCCGTGTTCGCGGACCGCGCCGTCGCCGCCGGCCGGGCGGCAGGCCTCACCGTCGAGGTACTCGACGAGAAGGCGCTCGCCGCGGGCGGGTACGGCGGCATCATCGGGGTGGGTGCGGGTTCGGCGCGACCGCCGCGGCTGGTCCGACTGAGCCACACCCCGCCCGCGCCGCGGGCCGGCGTCGCGCTGGTCGGTAAGGGCATCACCTTCGACACCGGCGGGATCTCCATCAAGCCCGCCCAGAACATGGAACACATGACGTCGGACATGTCCGGGGCCGCGTGCGTGATCGCCACCGTGATCGCGGCCGCCGCTCTCGCTTTACCGATCACCGTGGTGGCGACGGTGCCGATGGCCGAGAACATGCCGTCGGGAACGGCCTATCGACCGGGCGACGTGCTGACCCACTTGGGCGGCAAGACGGTGCACGTGCTCAACACCGACGCCGAAGGCCGTCTGATTCTCGCGGACGCCATCGTGCGCGCCGTCCAGGACGACCCGGACTACCTGATCGAGACGTCGACACTGACCGGCGCCCAGGTGGTGGCACTGGGCAATCGCACCATCGGGGTGATGGGGTCCGACACCCTCCGCGACCGGATCGCCGAACTTGCCCGCTCCGTCGGCGAGGGCGGATGGGCGATGCCCCTGCCGGCCGAGTTGCGGGAGGGGCTGGACTCGCCGATCGCCGATCTGGCAAACGTGGCGACAGACCGCGCGGGCGGCATGCTGGTCGCCGGGCACTACCTGAAGGAGTTCATCCCCGACGGGTTGCCGTGGGCCCACCTGGACATCGCCGGTCCGGCCTTCAATGTGGGGAAGCCGTACGGCTACACCCCCGCAGGCGGCACCGGCGTTCCGGTTCGCACCCTGATCGCCACCCTGGAGGACATCGCCGGCGGCGCGCTCAGCACCGCCGACTGAGCGCTCGACACCGCCGGCGGCGCGCTCAACACAGCCGGCTGAGCGCTCGACCCAGCCGGCTGAGCCGACGGCGCTGATCGACCAGGTCAGGGCCGTCTGTCACGCCGGTCGCGCAGGGTCTGCCGCCGGGAGTAATCCCGCATTCGCTGCGGATAACCGATCACGGTGGCGTCGTAGATCGGCAGGCCGTGTTTGCGGGCGAATTTCTCGGCGTCCACCGGGGACCGCACCGGGCGCCGGGTGAACTCACCGTCGTGCGCCACCAGCAACATGGTGGGCTGATTGAGCGACGTCTTGGGCTCGGTGTAGATCTCGATGCCACGGCGGGTCCGCATCCACTCGACGAGATGGGCGACGTCTTCGTCCGGGGTCGGACCCGCCTGCGGCGCGGCGACGGCGTGCCTGCGGCGGAACCATGCCATCGAAGACCTCCTCCACTGGTCCGTCCGCCTGTGTCCGTCCGCGTCCGTCAGGGACCGTCTGCGTCCGGCTGCGACCGTCTGCATCCGGCTGTGTCCGGATGTGTCCGGCTGTGTCCGTGTGCGGGGCCCGCGGAGCAGCGGACGTCGGACGTCGTCCACGGGTGCCACCAGTGTCCCAGTTTCCCGCGCAAGGCGGGCGCGGCGCGTCGTCCTGCGGACCTCGTCGCGACTCTGTGGGCAAAGGGTGTCAAGATGGTCGTCGGAGTCGGGCAGGTGGGGGAACCCACGCCGAACGGGACCCGAATCCCCCGAGTGAGAGGAGCCTCACGAGCAATGACGGACGCGAACTTCGACCTGGTGGTTCTCGGCGGCGGTTCTGGCGGATACGCGGCTGCACTGCGCGCCGCCGAGCTGGGCCAGTCGGTGGCATTGATTGAGAAGAACAAGGTCGGCGGCACCTGCCTGCACTGGGGTTGCATCCCGACCAAGGCGTACCTGCACGCCGCCGAGGTCGCTGACAACTCCCGCGAGGGCGGTCAGTTCGGCGTCAAGTCCAGCTTCGAGGGCATCGACATCCCGGCGTTGCGGGCTTATAAGGACGGCATCATCGGGCGTCTCTACAAGGGCCTTCAGGGATTGATCAAGTCGCGCAAGATCACCGTGGTCGAGGGCACCGGCACCTTCGTCGGCCCCAATGCGATCGTGGTGGGCGACGACAAGTACATCGGCAAGAACGTGATCCTCGCCAGTGGTTCGTTCTCCCGGACGTTGCCGGGCCTCGAACTGGGCGGCCGCATCATCTCCTCCACCGAGGCGCTGGATCTGGACTTCGTGCCGAAGTCCGCGATCGTGCTCGGTGGCGGTGTGATCGGGGTGGAGTTCGCCTCGGTCTGGCGGTCGTTCGGTGTCGAGGTGACCATCATCGAAGCGCTGCCGCGGCTGGTTCCGGTCGAGGACGAGTGGGCCTCCAAACTGCTGGAGCGCGCCTACCGCAAGCGCGGCATCGCGTTCAGCACCGGGATCCGGTTCAGCAAGGCCGTCCAGAACGATTCGTCGGTCACGGTGACCTTGGAGAACGGCAAGGAGTACACCGCCGACGTCCTCCTGGTCGCTGTCGGCCGCGGGCCGTCCACCGCCAACCTCGGGTACGAGGAGGCCGGCGTGACGATGGATCGCGGTTTCGTGATCACCAACGAGCGACTGGCCACGAACCTCCCGAATGTGTACGCCGTCGGCGACATCGTGCCGGGGCTGCAACTGGCGCACCGCGGATTCCAGCACGGGATCTTCGTCGCCGAGGAGATCGCCGGTCTCGCGCCCCGCGTCGTTCCGGACACGCACATCCCCAAGGTCACCTACAGCGACCCGGAGATCGCCTCGGTCGGCGTCACCGAGGCCAAGGCCAAGGAGCTGTACGGCGAAGTCGAGACCCTGGTTTACGACTTGGGCGGCAACGGCAAGTCGCAGATCCTCAAGACAGCGGGCGGGGTGAAGATCGTCCGCAGGGCCGGGGGCGAGGTAGTGGGTATTCACATGGTCGGCGCCCGAGTGGGCGAGTTGGTGGGCGAGGCGCAACTCGCGGTCAACTGGGAGGCGCATCCCGATGACGTCGCCCCGCTGATTCACGCCCACCCGACCCAGACGGAGGCGCTCGGAGAGGCGTTCCTCGCGCTGGCCGGAAAGCCGCTGCACGTCCACAACTGAACGAAGCACCAGATGACAGTTCCGTTCGCGAGCTAGGAGATCCGCCGAATGTCTCAATCAGTACAGATGCCGGCCCTCGGTGAGAGCGTCACCGAAGGCACCGTGACCCGCTGGCTGAAGAACGAAGGCGATCGCGTCGAGGTGGATGAACCCTTGGTGGAGGTGTCGACCGACAAGGTCGACACCGAGATCCCGTCGCCCTTCGCCGGGGTCGTGGAGAAGATCCTGGTTCAGGTGGACGAGACCGCCGCGGTGGGTGCCGATCTCGCCACCATCGGCGACGGGACCGGCTCGGCTGGATCCGCCGACTCCGCCCCGGGCGGCGACACCGCACCGGCCGACGCGCCCGTTCCCGAGGTCCCGTCGACCGACGCGCCCGCGCCGGGCGAAGCCCAGACCGCGCACGCACCGGAGCCCGCCGGCGCCGGCAGCTCGGGTGGCGGTTCGGGCACCTCGGTGAAGCTCCCGGAGATGGGCGAGTCCGTCACCGAGGGCACCGTCACCCGCTGGCTCAAGCAGGTCGGCGACGAGGTCGCGGTGGACGAACCGCTGGTCGAGGTGTCGACCGACAAGGTCGACACCGAGGTTCCGTCGCCGGTGGCCGGAACCCTGCTGTCGATCACCGTGAACGAGGACGACACCGTCAAGGTCGGCGGCGAGTTGGGCGTGATCGGCGACGCGAACGCGGCGCCGGCCGCGGCACCGAAGAGCACACCGCCCGCCGCAGCACCCGCCCCCGCAGCACCGCCCGCCGCAGCACCGGCCCCCGCCGAGGCGCCGCCGGCCCCGGCGGCCACGCCGGCACAGGCTCCTGCCGTGGCAGCCGACAAGCCCCCCGCGCCGAAGGCGGACTGGCAGCCCGCCCCCAGCCAGCCGGGCACCTACATCACCCCGGTCATCCGCAAGCTCGCCGGGGACAACGGCATCGACCTGTCCACCGTCAAGGGCAGCGGTGTCGGCGGGCGGATTCGCCGTGAGGACGTCAACGCCGCAGTCGCCGCGAAGGCGGAGGCGGCGGCCGCCGCAGCCGCGCCGAAGGCCGCCGCGCCGGCCGCGGGCGCTCCGGCTGCGTCCCAATCCCAGCCGAGCGAGGCGGCCAAGGCCCTCATCGGAACCACCCAGAAGCTGGCGCGGATCCGGCAGGCGATCGCCAAGAACATGCTGCACGGGCTACAGACTGCGGCTCAGTTGACCACGGTGATCGAAGTGGACGTCACCCGGATCGCCGCCTTGCGGGCCAAGGCGAAGACCGGCTTCGCCGCCCGCGAAGGCGTCAACCTGTCGTTCCTGCCGTTCTTCGTCAAGGCGGCGATCGAGTCGGCCAAGCTCTACCCCGTGCTGAACTCCTCGCTCAGTGACGACCTGAAGGAGATCACCTACCACGCGAATGTGCATCTGGGCATCGCGGTGGACACCCCCCGGGGGTTGATGGTTCCGGTGATCAAGAACGCCGACGATCTGAACCTCGGCGGTATCGCCCGCAAGATCGCTGATTTGGCGGCCCGGACTCGGGACAACAAGATCGGTCCCGACGAACTCTCCGGTGGGACATTCACGGTGACCAACACCGGTTCGGTCGGGGCCCTGTTCGACACTCCGATCTTCGTGCCGCCGCAATCGGCCATCCTCGGTACCGGCGCGATCGTGAAGCGACCCGTGGTCGCCAAGGACGCCGACGGCAACGAGGTGATCGCGATCCGCTCGATGTGCTATCTGGCGCTGTCCTACGACCACCGCAACATCGACGGCGCCGACGCGTCACGTTTCCTCGGTGCGTTGAAGGCCCGGCTCGAGGCAGCCGACTTCGCAGGTGATCTCGGATTGTGAAACGTCTGGTCGTGGCGGGGTCGAGCGGCTTCCTCGGCTCCCGCCTGACCACCGCGGCAGCCGACCACGGCTACCAGGTCACCCGGCTGGTTAGGCGCGCGCCGACCGGCGCCGACGAGGTGCAGTGGGACCCCGATGCGGGCCGGTTGGACTTCGCCGTGTTGGACGGCGCCGACGCGGTCGTCAATCTGTGCGGGGTCCCGCTCAATCATCGCTGGAGCGACTCCTACCGCACAGTGATTCACAGCTCGCGAGTTCTGCCGACCCGTCTGCTCGCGCAGGGCTGTGTGGCCGCCGGGGTGCCCACGCTGGCCAACGCGTCCGCAGTCGGGTACTACGGTCCGCGCGGACCGGAGCGGATCGATGAAGCCGCTCCGGGCGGCAGCACCTTCGCGGCGCGGATCAGCGCCGACTGGGAGGAGGCGACCGCCGATGCGACCCGCGGCGGAGTGCGCGTGGTTAATCTACGCACCGGTCTGGTGCTGGGCGCCGAAGGCGGGTTGTTGCCACCGGTGAAGTTGGTGACACAGCTGTTCCTGGGCGGCCGGCTGGGATCCGGCAAGCAGTACTACCCGTGGATCTCCGCCACCGACTGGACCGACGCCGTGTACTTCCTGCTCAAGCATTCAGAGGTGTCCGGGCCGGTGAATATGACCGGGCCTGAGCCGGTGACCAACTCCGTGTTCACCTCGGCCTTCGGTACGGCGTTGCATCGACCCACTCCTTGGATTGTCCCGACATTCGCGCTGAAGCTGGTGGTGGGTGAGTTCGCGGAAGAGATCGTCCACGGGCAGCGGGCGATGCCGGCCAAACTCACCGACGCGGGCTTCCTGTTCAGCCACGCCACGATCGGCGAGGCGTTGCGCGCGGAATTGCGCTGATCGGTCCGCCGACATATCGGCCCGGTTGACGCGACTCAGGTCGTCTCATACGGGTCGGCGGGCTGTGGCACGGGTCTGAGGACCGACACCGTCGCCGTCGGGACGTAGTTGTCAGACTCGTCTCCGGTGTCCCGCACTGCCCTGATCACCGCCTGTACCCAGGTCCCGACCGGATACGGCGCCGGTCCGTCCACGTGTGCTCGTAGCGGAAAGGCGTCGGCCGCACAGCACGAGATCTTGAGCCGCACGAGGCTGTAACCGTCACCATCGCAGGGTGACTCGGTGATGAAGGCGACGACGTTGATGTCGACGTTCGCGGTCGAGTATGCGGCGTCGTACAGCGAGCGCGAGGTGAACTCCTGCATCGTCAGCGGCACCGGCGAGCCGGGTGGTAGCGGATCGGCCGCCTCGGTCCGTCGGCTCGCATAGGGCGCCCCATCCGGCGACGGGTCTCCGCACTCGATGCCGCGGGAGGCCGCATCAACCCCCAAAGCGGGCGGCGCTACCAGGAGCAGGACGAGGACCGGCGCCACCAGGAGCCAGGGGGCCCGGCTGCCGTGCCGGTGCCCGGCGTGCGGATCGCCGAGTGGTTCCGGGACTGGCGCCCCGTCGGGCGCTCCGACGGGGTCCACCGCCGGCCGGCGCGTCTCATCCCGGAGGATGACCGCGATCGTCACCACCGCGAGCACGATCAGCAACACACCGGTGGTCAACAGCACGGTGCGAAACCCGGGTCGAACGTAGGCGGTGAAACGGCCCGACACGGTGATCGCCACCAGCAGGCCGCCGAACGCGCCGGTCACGACCGCCTGCGTCTCCTTATTCATCGTGCAGACCCTTCCGACCGCTCAGAACCCACCGAAGAAGATCGCCCCGACACCGAGCCCGGTCAGCACCGCGACGACGAACGTCAACGGGGCGAACCGCACCGCGAACCGTCGGCCGAAGGTGCCGACCTGAAGGGCGAACAGCTTGACGTCGATCGCCGGGCCGACGGTCAGGAACACCAGCTTCCCGACCATCGGAATCGAGCTGAACGCCGCGGCGACGAATGCGTCGGACTCCGAACAGAGCGCGAGCACGACCGCGAGTACCGCCATCAGCAGCACCGACAGCAGCACCGACGACCCCACCCGGTCCATCCAGGCCGCCGGGATGAGCACGTTGAAGGTAGCGGCCGCCGCGGCGCCGATCACCAGGAATCCGGCGACCTGGGCGAAGTCACCGCCCACCGTCGACAGGAAGATCCGCCACCGCGGGCCGGACACCGCATCGCGGTCCGGGACCCGGGGGCGCATCCAGTCGGGACGGCCCACCCGCAGCCAGATCAGCCCGACGATCACCGAGGTGAGCAGGCCCGCCACCAGTCGCGCCCACACCATCCGCCCGTCAGACCGAAACGCGACGGCGGTCGCGGCGAGGACCACCGGGTTGATCGCCGGCGCCGACAGCAGGAATGCCAGCGCAGCCCCCGCCGGGACCCCTCGATCCATCAACCGGTTGGCGATCGGCACCGACCCGCATTCACAGCCGGGCAGCACCAACCCGCAGGCACCCGCCACCGGGATCGCCAACACGTCGTTACGGGGCAGGATCGCGGTGAACACCCTGGCCGGCACGAACGCCGCGATGGCACCGCTGACGAGCACACCCAGCACCAGAAACGGGGTGGCCTGTACGCACACCGCGATGAAGACCGTGGACCACGTCTGTAGGGCGCCCCCGCTGAGCAGCTCCGCCAACCGGCTGCGCAGTAGAACGGCGACCAGCAGCACCGCGCCGAGGATCTCCAGCGATCCCGGTCGATAACGGGTCGGGGTGGGGCGGACCTGCTCCGGGGCGACCATCAGGTCGCGCCGCCGAAGCGGCGTGAGCGGCCCGCATAGATCTCGCAGGCGCGCCACAGATCGCGCCGGTCGAAGTCGGGGAACAGGGTGTCGAGGAAGACGAACTCCGCATACGCCGCCTGCCAGAGCAGGAAGTTGCTCGTCCGTTGCTCGCCGGACGACCGAACGAACAGATCGACGTCGGGCATGTCCGGCTCGTCCAGGTAGCGCGCGAGGGTCTTCTCGGTCACCTTGGACGGACTGAGACGTCCCGCGGCCACCTGTTCGGCGATGGCCCTGGCCGCGTCGGCGATCTCGGCACGGCCACCGTAGTTGACACACATGGTCAATGTCATGACCGTGTTGTCGGCGGTCAGCTGCTCGGCGATCTCCAGTTCCTTGATCACGCTGCCCCAGAGCCGAGGTCGCCGCCCGGCCCATCGAACCCGCACGCCGAGCTCGTTCATCCGGTCCCGACGGCGGTGCAGCACGTCCCGGTTGAAACCCATCAAGAACTTCACCTCGTCCGGAGACCGCTTCCAGTTCTCCGTCGAGAAGGCATAGGCGGACAGGTACTTCACCCCGAGTTCGATGCATCCCTCGACCACGTCGAACAGGGCCGCCTCGCCTCGCTCGTGTCCCGCGGTGCGCGGGAGGCCACGCGCCTTGGCCCAGCGTCCGTTGCCGTCCATGACCAGTGCCACATGGCCGGGGACGAGATCGGCCGGGATGGCGGGCGGGAGGGCGCCCGAGTCGTGTCGCACCGGCGGCACCGGCGCCGGGCGGTGAGCGGCGGTCACGACGGTGCCACCCGCTCCACCAGCGGCAGCGAGCGCAGACCGCGTTCCAGATGCCACTGCAGCAAGGCCGAAACCAGGCCGGACGCCTCGCGGCGAGCGACCGGATCGGACCCCTCCGCCGCCGTCCAGTCGCCGTCGGCCAGCGCGACCATCAACGCGATGGACGTCGGCGCGGGTCGCATCACCGCACCCGACCGGCACTGGGCGCACAGTAATCCGCCCGAGGCGACGTGGAACGCTCCGTGCGGCCCGGCTGCACCACACCGGGCGCACTCGGCGAGCGCCGGGGCCCAGCCCGCCAGCCGCATCGCCCGCAACAGGAACGCGTCCAACACCAGCGATGGGTCGCGGTCGGTCTCGGCGAGTGCTCGCAACGCGCTGACCAGCAGCAGATAGAGCCGCAGACTGGGCTCTCGCTCCTCCGCCGTCATCCGCTCGGTGGTCTCCACCAGCACGGTGGCCGCGGTGTATCGGCCGTAGTCGGCCGAAATGCGCGCGCCGAACTGGTCGACCGCCTCGGCCTGCGTCACGATGTCGAGATTGCGACCCTCGTACAGCTGCAGGTCGACATGGCTGAACGGTTCGAGCCGGCCGCCGAATTTGCTCTTAGTGCGGCGCACCCCTTTGGCGACCGCCCGAATTCGACCGGTACGACGGGTCAGCAGGGTGACGATCCGATCCGCCTCGCCCAGCTTGGTGGCCCGGAGAACCACGCCCGTATCACGGTAGACAGCCACTGATCCATCCTGCCACCGCGTGGCCTCGACGGGTCGCCGCCACTCCTGGCCGGCCGCGTTGGTCATCGCTCAATCGCTTCGGCACGCTCGGCCCGGGTGGCGGGGTCGGTGGGTGCACTAGGCTCAGCACAAGACCCGAACCATCGACGGGAAGGCTGCGCGGATGGATGTCGCCGCTACGATTCGCAAGGCCGCTGTAGATGATGCTGAGGCCTTTTCGGCGTGTCACTACGCATGCTGGCAGGAGGCGTACAGCGAACTCTGGGATGCGGCGCGCTTCTCCCAACTCGATCCCACCGAATTGGCCCGAGTGCGCCGCGAGGAAATCGAGACCGGCGAATTCGGGCATTGGCTGGCCGAGGTCGACGGCGACATCGTCGGGATCGCGATGTCCGGTCCGGCGAACGACGAGGACGCCCCCACCGATCTCGAGCTGTACGCGATCTACGTCCGCGAGGCCTATTACGGCACCGGGATCGCCACCCAGCTCCTCGCGGCCGCCACCGGCGAGGAGCCGACCACCCTCTGGGTGTATCGCGACAATCCGCGCGCCAGCGCGTTCTATGTGAATCGCGGCTTCATCCCGGACGGCGCAGACCGGGTGGACCCGTCCGGCATCCTCGAGCTGCGTTTCGTCCGGCGCCCGCACTGAGTCGCACGGTCGGCAGGGCCCGCATCCGCACCTACCGCGACGGCGCCTTCGTACTGCACGAGGACGCACTCGCGGGCGAAGAGCCGCTGGAGATCCGAGTCGGCGGGCGACCCATGGCCGTCACGATGCGCACCCCCGGCAACGACGTTGAGCTGGTCCACGGATTCCTGCACGCCGAGGGTGTGATCACCGCGGCAGCGGACGTCAGCACCGCCCGTTACTGCGACGGTGTGGACGAGCAGGGACGCAACACCTACAACGTGATCGACGTCGAGCTGGCCGACGGGCGCGTGCTGGATTTCGAACGCCAGCGGGTCGTTGCCGGGTCGTCGGCCTGCGGCGTGTGCGGCACCAGTTCGATCGAAGCGATCGCCCAGCGGTCCCGGTACGCGTCGCCGGCCGGGCCGTCGATCAGCCCCGACATGATCCTGCGACTGCCCTCGCTGTTGCGATCGTTGCAGCCCGGGTTCGCGCGCACCGGCGGTTTACACGCCACCGGGCTGGCTGACACCGACGGGATCATGCAGTTCGTCCGCGAGGACGTCGGGCGGCACAACGCGATGGACAAGGTGATCGGCGCGGCCCTACTGGCCGACGGCCTGCCCTTCGACCGGGCCGTACTGGTCACCTCGTCGCGGGCGTCTTTCGAGTTGGTTCAGAAGGCCGTGCTGGCGGGATGTGGGGTGCTCATCGCGGTGTCGGCACCGTCGTCACTCGCGGTCGAGCTGGCTCGCGAACGAGGTCTCACCCTGATCGGCTTCACCCGGCAGCAGAGCTTCAACCTCTACAGCGGCGCCCAGCGAGTCGTGGGCGCCGGCTGACTCGGCTGCGCCGGAGAACCACTGTGGTCACTCGGCGGTGGTCATTGGGCGGTGGTCATTGGGCGGTGGTTATTCGGCGGGGCCGATCGATCACGCCGACTTCTCGCGCGGCTCCCGCTTCGGCTTCCGCGGCACGATCGTCGGGTAGATGTTCTCGCGCACGGTCGCCGCGTTGACCACCACCCGCTCGACGTCGTCCCGGCCGGGGACGTCGTACATGGCAGGCAGCAGAACCTCCTCCATGATCGCGCGGAGCCCGCGGGCGCCGGTGCCGCGGTGAATGGCCTGGTCGGCGATCGCATCGAGCGCATCCGGGGTGAACTCCAGCGTGACCCCGTCCATCTCGAACAAACGCTTGTACTGCTTGCACAGCGCATCGCGTGGTTCGGTCAGGATCTGGATCAGCGACTGCTTGTCCAGTGCGGTCACGGTGGCGACGACAGGCAGCCGACCGATGAACTCCGGAATCAAACCGAACTTGATCAAGTCCTCCGGCATGACCTCGGAGAACACGTCCGACGAGTCGATGTCGAGTTTCGAGCGCACCTCGGCGCCGAAGCCCAGGCCGCGCTTGCCGACCCGGTCGCCGACGATCTTCTCCAGACCGGCGAATGCACCGGCCACGATGAAGAGGACGTTGGAGGTGTCGATCTGGATGAACTCCTGGTGCGGATGCTTGCGTCCACCCTGCGGCGGCACCGAGGCCTGCGTGCCCTCCAAGATCTTCAACAGGGCCTGCTGCACACCCTCGCCGGAGACGTCGCGGGTGATCGACGGATTCTCCGACTTGCGAGCGATCTTGTCGACCTCATCGATGTAGATGATTCCGGTCTCGGCGCGCTTGACGTCGTAATCCGCCGCCTGAATCAGCTTGAGCAGGATGTTCTCGACGTCCTCGCCCACGTAGCCCGCCTCTGTGAGGGCGGTCGCGTCGGCGATGGCGAACGGCACATTGAGCATCTTCGCCAGGGTCTGCGCGAGGTATGTCTTACCACACCCCGTCGGCCCGAGCATGAGGATGTTCGACTTCGCCAACTCGACGGGTTCCGGGCCACGGTCCGGGCCAGCCTGAATGCGCTTGTAGTGGTTGTACACGGCGACCGCGAGAGCGCGCTTCGCCGGTGTCTGCCCGATCACGTACGTGTCGAGGAAGTCGTTGATGGCGGTCGGCTTGGGCAGCTCGTCGAGCTTGACGTCGCTGGTCTCGGTCAGCTCTTCTTCGATGATCTCGTTGCAGAGATCGATGCACTCGTCGCAGATGTAGACGCCTGGCCCAGCGATGAGCTTGCGAACCTGCTTCTGGCTCTTTCCGCAGAAGGAGCACTTCAGTAGGTCGCCTCCGTCACCGATACGCGCCATCTGTGCTCACAATCGCCTAGTGCTCATCCGACCTCGGTGTCGGATGACAGCGGGTCCTCATACGTTACGTCCCGGCCGCGGCATCGCCGGAACCGGCGCGCCTACGGCTTGTCCGATACCGGATCAGTCCCGGTTTCCATCTTGGCACGCTCCCGCGCCGTAGGTCATCATCCTCCACCGAGGGCACCGACGCAGGGATATCGACAGATGTCCCGACCCGCCGGGAAGGCGTCACAGCCCTCCCGGCCCGGCGCGTAGAACTCGTGGCGGCTGCGGCTCAGGCGTCCATCTTGCGGTACTGCAGGACCTGGTCGATCAGTCCGTAGGCAACGGACTCTTCCGCGGTGAGAATCTTGTCCCGCTCGATGTCCAGCCGGACCTCTTCGGCCGTCCGCGTGGAGTGCTTGGCGAGCAGCTGCTCGAGGGTGTTCCGCATCCGTTGAATCTCGTTGGCCTGAATCTCCAGGTCGGAGACCTGCCCGTAGACCCCCTCCGTCGCCGGCTGGTGGATCAGGATCCGCGAATTCGGCAGCGCGAGCCGACGACCCGGGCTACCCGCCGCCAGCAGCACCGCCGCGGCCGAAGCCGCTTGACCGAGGCAGACCGTCTGGATCGTCGGCCGGATGAACTGCATGGTGTCGTAGATCGCCGTCATGGAGGTGAAGGAACCGCCCGGCGAGTTGATGTACATGGTGATCTCGCGGTCCGGGTCCAACGACTCCAGGACCAGGAGCTGCGCCATCACGTCGTTGGCCGACGCGTCGTCGATCTGCACGCCGAGGAAGATGATGCGCTCCTCGAACAGCTTGTTGTACGGGTTGGACTCCTTGACCCCGTAACTGGTGCGTTCGATGAACGACGGCAGGATGTAGCGGGCCTGCGGAAGGGACATCCCACCGGCCAGACCGTTGGGGGTGTAGGCGTTAGTCATGTTCTGCTCCTGGCTCACTGGACCGGGCTCTGCGAGGCGCGAGCGATGACCTTGTCGATGAAGCCGTACTCCAGCGCTTCCTGCGCGGTGAACCAGCGGTCGCGGTCGGAGTCCTGGGTGATCTTCTCCACGGTCTGACCGGTGTGGCCGGCGATGATCTCGGCCATCTCACGCTTGGTCCGGTTCAACATGTCGGCCTGGATCTTGATGTCGGACTGAGTGCCCCCGACGCCGGCACTCGGCTGATGCATGAGGATGCGGGCGTGCGGCAGGGCAGCACGCTTACCGGGTGCACCGGCAGACAGCAGGAACTGCCCCATCGAGGCGGCGAGACCCATCGCGATGGTCGCGACGTCCGGCTCGATGAACATCATCGTGTCGAAGATCGCCATCCCGGCCGTGACCGAACCACCCGGCGAGTTGATGTACAGCGTGATGTCGCGTTCGCCGTCCTCGGCGGCCAGCAGCAACAACTGGGCGGTGATCTCGTTGGCGTTCTGGTCCCGAACTTCGGAGCCGAGCAGGATGATGCGTTCCCGCAGCAGCCGCTCCGAGACGGAGTCGGTGAGCGACAGGCCGGGAGTTCCCCGCATCACCGCGGGGAGGATCTCCGGTGCGGCCGCCTCGATCGCGGCCAGAGGATGGCGGTTGGTCACTGACTTCTCCCTGCTTTCCAGGCTTGTCGGTTCGCTGCTGAATCCACTACCGAAGTCACCGCAGACCTGCTGCCGATGACCCCACGTCTGGTGTCTCCACTACTTGAACCCGCTGATGTCCGGTACTGCCGTGACGCCGACAGTAACCATCACAGAGCGCCGAGGACGGCCGTCGAGGGGACTGTTCGCTGACGGCGTGAACCCGACCGCGCAGTCCACTCGACCGACTCGTCCTCGGTGGAGCGAAGTCCTAGGACCGAGCTTCCGGATCGCCTGCTGCACCGTCCGCGTCGATGATGTCGATCACGATGGACTCCTCCAACTCCTCGTCGGAGTCGTCCAGCTCGGGCGCCTCGGCGTCGATCACGTCGTCGGCGGTGACCGGTTCGAAGCCGAACAGCGCGGCCACGTCCAACACGTTGCCGGCCTGATCGGTCACGGTGGCCTTGGTGACCGCGTCCGCCAGCGCCTTGGCCCGGCGCACCTCGGAGAAGACCGCGGTCAGTTGGTTCTGCTCCTGAATCCGCTTGAAGTACTCGTCGGGGCTGACCCCGAAGCGTTGCGCGTTGAAGATGATCCGCTCGGTGAACTCCTCCTGGCTGACCCCGATGTTGCCGCGCTCGGCCATGGCGTCGAGCAGCAGTTGGGTGCGAACGGATTGCGCGCTGGCCTCCAGGAGCTCGGCGTCGAACTCCTCGCGGGTCTTCCCCTGCTCCTCCAACCAATGGCCGAGTGCGGCTTCGTCGTGTCCGAGGGCGTGAATGACGTCGTGCTGCCTCGAGTCGTACTCGGCTTTGGCGACAGCCTCCGGCACCGGGATGTCGGCGGCCGCAAGCAGCGCGGCCAGCACCTTGTCCCGCGCCGCGGATCCCTGCGCTTGATTCTTGGTCCGGCGGACGCGGTCCGCGAGGTCGGCCCGCATGTCCTCAACGGTGTCGAACTGCGACGCCTCGGCGGCGAAGTCGTCGTCCACCGTCGGCAGTTCGCGCTCCTTCACCGAGTTCACGGTGACCACGACCTCGGCGTCGCGGCCGGCGTACTCACCGGCGACCAGCTTGGTGGTGAAGGTCGCGCTGTCCCCCGCTGAAAGGCCGGTGACCGCGTCGTCGATTCCGTCGACCAGGTCGCCGGAGCCGATCTGGTAGCTCATATCGTCCGCGGTCGCGTCGTCCAGCGGCTCGTCGTCGATCGAGGCCCGCAGGTCGATGCTGATCAGGTCGCCGTCGGCGGCCGGGCGGTCGACCTCGGTGACGGTGGCGAACCGATCGCGAAGAGCGTCGACCTCGGCGTCGACATCCGCGTCCTCAACCAACACGTCGTCGACACTGATCGAGATCTGATCGGCGGCCGGCACTTCGAACTCGGGGCGGACGTCGACCTCGGCGGTGAACTCCAGCGTCTGGCCGTCCTCGATCTGAGTCACCTCGATCTCCGGCTGGCCCAGCGGGACGATCGAGTTCGCGTCCACCGCCTGTCCGTACATCTGCGGGATCGCGTCGTTGACCACCTCGGACAGGATGGTGCCGCGACCCACCCGGGCGTCGATGATGCGCGGGGGCACCTTCCCCTGCCGGAAGCCGGGTACCTTGACCTGGCTCGACAGCGTGCGGTAGGCCTTGTCGAAATTCGGCTTCAACTCGTCGAACGGAACCTCGACGGTGAGTTTTACCCGGGTCGGGTTAAGGTGCTCGACGGTGCTCTTCACTAGATGCTGCTCCTCGACTGCGCTGGTGGTCAGCGGTGGCTGATCCGGACTGTGCGCCCCGCCGGCATGGGCGGCAAGCGACGCGTTTCCGGCTGATTTCCCCGTGCGAGTCTAGGCGAGTGGGAGCACTACCCCCGACCCGTCAGGAGACGATCTCCAGCTCGGTGTCGACATTCGCCTGAATGCGCGCGAGCTCACCCGCGACCCAGACCGCGACGTCCCGGCGCGCCTCCGGCGTGTCCGGCGCGTTGATGTGCGCCCAGAGCGCGCTCTCGAAGTCCCGGAACAGGTCCGTCAAGTCGGCCGCCTGCGGCGGCACGGGTGTCAAGTCGGCCGATTCCAGCTCAGTGTCGTCGCTCATACAGTCTCCGGACTCCTCACCACGGCTTGATCGCTCCCGTCGGGGTGACAGGATTTGAACCTGCGACCCTCCGCTCCCAAAGCGGATGCGCTACCAAGCTGCGCTACACCCCGGCGCACGCCCCGCCCCCGTCGAGCGGGGCCGCGGCCTCGCTCACTGAATTCGAATCGTGCAGCACCACCCTAGCCGTCAGGTAGCCTGGATCCGCACCATCCGCGGGCGTAGCTCAATGGTAGAGCCTCAGTCTTCCAAACTGATTACGCGAGTTCGATTCTCGTCGCCCGCTCTCCTTCAGCCGGATACGGTCCAGCCCGCCGGGCCGGCCGATCCCGCCGGATACTCCTCCAGCGGCACCGTCCCGTCGTGCCACGCCTGCAACACCGGTGCCACGATGCGCCAGCACTCGACGGCGGTGTCGCCGCGCACCGACAGCGTCGGATCCGCCCGGAACACCGCGGCCAGCACCTCGCCGTAGGCGGACAGCCGACCGGGGTCGAAGTCGGCGACCAATTCGACCCGCTCCAGACCGAATGGGTCGCCCGGACCGTTGATGTTCAGCTCGAGTCCGAGCTGGTCCGGAGAGAGTGAGATCCGCAGCCGGGTGGGCGGGTCCTCGCCGGTCAGCCCCGGAATCAATCGCGGCACCGGCTTGAAGGTGACGACGACCTCCTTGCGCCGGTCGGCCAGCGCCTTCCCGGACCGCAGCCGAAACGGCACTCCGGCCCACCGCCAGTTGTCCACCTCGAGCGTCACCTCGGCAAGGGTCTCGGTCTGCCGGGCCGGGTCCACCCCGGGCTCGTCGGCGTAGGACGGGAACTCGCGGCCGTCGATCGTGCCCGCGGTGTAGCGGGCACGATGCGAGGATGTCGTCGGGTCCTGACCCCAGACCCGGCAGGCCCGGATCACCTCCGCCTTGCGATCACGAAGATCGCGCTCGTTCAAGGTGCCCGGCGGATCCATCGCCACCACCGCGAGCACCTGGAGAAGGTGGCTCTGAATCATGTCGACCAGCGCCCCGGCGCCGTCGTAGTAGCGGGCGCGCTCCTCCAAACCCAGCGGCTCGTCGAACACGATGTCGACCCGGTCGATGTGCTCGGCACTCCACAACGGTTCGAAGAGTCTGTTCGCGAACCGCAATCCCAAGATGTTCAGGACGGTGGTTTTGGCCAGGAAGTGGTCGACCCGGTGGATCTGCTCCTCCGGTACCAACCGGGCGATCAGCGAGTTCAGGGCGGCGGCACTGGCCTCGTCCACCCCGAACGGCTTCTCCAGGACCAGCGCGGTGTCCGGGGGCAGCGTCACCTCGCGCAGCGCGGCGCACGCCTTCGCGGTGACCACCGGCGGCAGCGCGAAGTAGATCGCCGGCGGTCCCGTGCACAGGTCGAGCAGGTCACGCAAATCCTCGGCGCTGGTCACGTCCGCACTGCGATACGTCGTCTCGGCCAGGATTCGGTCCACCCGCGGGCCGGCCGCACCGACCGTCGCGAAGGCACTCCGGATGTGGTCACGCCAGGCGGTCTCATCCCAGGGCTCGGTACCTGCGCCGACCACCTGGAGCGCCGCAGGACCCACCTCGCCAGACATCAGCTGACCGAGGGCCGGTAGCAACAGCCGACCCGCCAGGTCGCCGCTCGCGCCGAAGATCAACAGCGTTCCGATGGGCCCGTTCGCGATGCCCGGATCACTCATGATGCGTCCTCTCGCCGGACCGATGCCCACCGCGGGGGCCGGACGGCCTCATCGCTTCTGCACCGATGCCTTCCCCGCCTCAGTGGTCTGTTCCCGTTGATGGGACGGCCCACCGTGCGAGGACAGGTTACGTGCCGTGTTGATGAGTGGCACGTGACTGAACGCCTGCGGAAAGTTGCCGACCAGTCTTCGGCTCTTCGGGTCGTACTCCTCCGACAACAGACCGACGTCGTTGCACAACCCCAGCAGGCGTTCGAACAGCGCCTCCGCTTCGGGAATGCGGCCCATCAGCGAGTAGTTGTCGGCGAGCCAGAACGAGCAGGCGAGAAATGCCCCCTCCCCCGGCGGCAGTCCGTCCTCGGTCTTCCCGCTCGCATCGGAGTGGCTGTACCGCTGCACGAAGCCGTCCACGAACAACTCCGCCTCGATGGCCGCCACCGTTCCCACCACCCGTTCGTCATCGGCCGGGAGGAACCCGACCAACGGCACCATCAGCAGCGCTGCGTCCAGCTCGGTCGATCCGTAGTACTGAGTGAAGGTTCGGCGGTCGGCGTCGTAGCCGCGGTCGAGTATCTCGTCGCGGATTTCGTCCCGCAGCCGCCGCCACTCGTCGACGGGTCCGTCGACGCCGAACCGCTCCACGGAACGAATCGCCCGGTCGAACGCCACCCACGCCATCAGCTTCGAATGCACGAAGTGTCTGCTCGGGCCGCGGACCTCCCAAATGCCCTCATCGGGTTCCCGCCAGCGGTCGGCCACGATGCGCATCAACGCCGTTTGCAGGTCCCAGGTACCGGCGCCGGACTCGACTGCGGCCACCCGCGCCTGGAACAGCGCATCCATCACCTCGCCGTAGACGTCGAGTTGGAACTGATCCACCGCACTGTTACCGATCCGGACCGGGCAGCCGTCGTAACCGGGCAGCCAATCAGCGATGTATTCCGGGATTCGCCGTTCGCCGGCCAGCCCGTACATGATCTGAACGTCCTGGGGGTCGCCCGCGATCGCCCGAAGCAGCCAGTGCTCCCAGTCGGCCGCTTCGGATTCGAAGCCCGCGTACATCAGTGCCTGCAGCGTCATGGTCGCGTCGCGCAGCCAGCAGAAGCGGTAGTCCCAGTTCCGGACCCCGCCGAGCTTCTCCGGCAGGGAGGTGGTCGGCGCAGCGACGATGCCACCGGTCGGGGCGTAGGTCAGGGCCTTCAGCGTGATCAGCGATCGAATCACCGACTCGGGCCACCGACCGTCGTACGTGCAGTGCGACATCCACTCCTGCCAATACCCCATCGTCTCCGCCAACGCGTGGTCGGCGTGCACCGGCGCGGGCGCCGGCAGGTGCGACTCCCGCCAGGTGAGGACGAACGGCACCCGATCGCCCTCGGCGACGGTGAACTCGGCGACCGTCTTGAAGTCCTCCCCGTGCGTCGTCACCGGAGTGCGCAACCAGCAGGCGTCCGGTCCGGCCACTCCGACCACCGCGCCGTCCTGATGCCGCACCCACGGCACGATTCGTCCGTAGTCGAAGCGCATCACCAACTCCATGCGCAGCGGAACCGAACCGGAGACCCCCTCGACGATCCGGATGACGTCCGGCGCCTCGCCGCGCGGCGGCATGAAGTCGACCAACCGAACGGTGCCCCCGGCCGTGGTCAACTCGGTCTCCAGCACCAACGAATCGCCCCGGTACCGCCGACTGGTGGCGGTCACCTCGGCCACCGGGCTGATCTGCCAGCGTCCGTGTTCCGGAGTGCCCAACAGCGCGGCGAACACGGCTCCGCTGTCGAAACGCGGGAAACACAACCAGTCGATCGAGCCGTCGCGTCCCACCAGCGCGGCAGTCTGAGTGTCACCGAGCAGGGCGTAGTCCTTGATGAGGGAGGCCATCCGCCCATCCTGCACGGGGTCGTCGGGCGGCGCGGTCACCGGAGCTCGGTGCCTGCTCGGTGCCGACCGCGAAGGACTTCTGCGGTGGGGCCCGCTCGGTATGGTTACCGGCTGAGCGATCAGCAGAAGTTGCAGTACTCCATGACCAACCCCACACCATGACGATCCGGACACCATGACGATTCGCACACTGACGATTCGCACACTGACGATTCGCACACTGACGATGCGCACACCATGACGATTCGCAAAGTTGCGCTGCTGACGGCGGGCGGCTACGCGCCCTGCCTGTCATCCGCGGTCGGCGGGTTGATCGAGCGATACACCGAGCTGGCCCCGGACATCGAGATCATCGCCTACGAGTACGGCTACCAGGGTCTGCTGACCGGTCGCTACAAGACGGTGACTCCGGAGGTGCGGGCCAAGGCTCACCTGCTGCACGGCGTCGGTGGGTCGCCGATCGGCAACTCGCGGGTCAAGCTGACCAACGCCGCCGACCTGATCAAGCGCGGCCTCACCAATGAGGGCGAAGATCCGCTGATGGTGGCAGCCATCCGGCTCACCATCGACGGCGTCGACGTGCTGCACACCATCGGCGGCGACGACACCAACATCACCGCCGCCGACCTCGCGGCCTACCTCAAGGACAACGACTACGACCTGACGGTGGTGGGGCTGCCGAAGACCATCGACAACGATGTGGTCCCGATCAGGCAGTCTCTGGGAGCGTGGACCGCAGCCGAGCAGGGTGCGTTGTTCGCCCGCAACATCGTCGCGGAGCACAACGCGAACCCGCGCACACTCATCGTGCACGAGGTGATGGGGCGGCACTGCGGCTGGCTGACCGCCGCAACGGCGCGCAACTACCGGACGTGGCTGGACGGCCGGGAGTGGGTCGCCGATCTCGGAATGACCCGAGAGAGCTGGGACGTGCACGCGGTCTACCTGCCGGAGGCCGAATTCGACATCGAACGCGAGGCGAAGCGGCTCCGCGAAGTCATGGACCGGGTCGGAAACGTCACCATCTTCGTGTCCGAGGGCGCCGGGGTCGACACCATCGTCGCCGAACTGGAGCGCACCGGCGCCGAGATTCCGCGCGACCCGTTCGGCCACGTGCGACTCGATCAGATCAACCCCGGGGCGTGGCTCGCCAAGCAGTTCGCGACCAAACTCGGGGCGCAGAAGGTCATGGTGCAGAAGTCGGGCTACTACTCACGGTCCGCACCCGCCAACGCCGATGATCTGCTGCTCATCAAATCGATGACCGACTACGCGGTCGAATGCGCCCTGCGCGGTGAGTCCGGGGTCATCGGTCACGACGAGGAGGCCGGCGGTCAACTGCGAGCCATCGAGTTCGCCAGACTGCGTGGCGGCAAGGCCTTCGATCTGACTACGGACTGGTTCACGCAGCTACTCGACTCCATCGGGCAGCCACCCCCGAAGCCTGCGAGCCGCAGCGGATGAACGTGCCGAGTGAGCCGTCAAAGCCGGCAGAGCCGGCGGCCACCCCGGGGCGGCGACGGAGGGCCGCCCGCCGCGAGCAGGGTGCGGTCCCCCCAGCGCCCGGACCGGCGACACCAGGAGCTCCGGGGGCTCCAGGGGCGGACCCGGTGGGCTCGTCTCCCGCCGAGAGCACCGACGAGAAGGCGGCGCGGCTGCGTCGCCGCCCCCGCAGACGCTCGGCGGCCTCACCGATGCCGGTGGGCGAAGCGCCGGTCCCACCCGCCGCGGGCGCACCGACTTCCTCCGGGGCGGCGCGAGATAGGCGGGCCGATAACGCCGACCGGGCCTTGCGCGCGCTGGTCACGACCCGCGGCACCCAGATCAGTTGGTCGGCAGCCACCAGAGCCCGCCTGGTGGCCACCCCTTCGGACGCCGACCTCGCGGCGGCTGAAGACGAGGTCACCATCGTGCGTCGCAACTACAGCCCGCCCGAGCCCCTTCGGACGGCGCGCCCACCGGCCGACTCGCCGCCGGACCCACGGGGCGGCACGAGCGGGTCTCGCTAAGGGCGGCGGGTCGCCTCGTACTCGGCCAGCAGGTCGATCCGGCGCTGATGTCGCGGATCGTGCGAGAAATCTGTTCCGACGAACACGTCGACGAAGCTCAGCGCCTCGGCCTCCGAGTGCATCCGGGCTCCCACCGCCATCACATTCGCGTTGTTGTGCTGTCGACCCAGAGATGCGGTCTGTTCCGACCACGCCAAGCTGGCCCGCACCCCCGGCACCTTGTTCGCCGCGATCTGCTCGCCGTTGCCGGACCCGCCGATGACGATTCCGAGGCTCCCCGGATCCGCCACCACCCGGCGACCGGCATCGAAGCAGAACGGGGGGTAGTCGTCGTCTGGATCGTAACCGTGCGGACCGACGTCGACGACGTCGTGGCCGGCGCCGGACAGATGCTCGGCGATCGCCGACTTCAGCTCGAAGCCCGCGTGGTCGGATCCCAGGTAGATGCGCATGCGGGCAGTCTTTCAGGAGGTACTTCGCGCTGCAGCACGGGCCGTACCCGGGTCACCGCTGCGAAGGGCATCACGGCACCACCATCACCGGACACTTCTGCGCAGATACGACCGCCCGGGAGACCGATCCCGACGTGAGACGATGCAGAAATTCAGAGAAACCCGAGTGCCGTTTGCCAACCACGACGCAGGCGGCGTCGCGCTCGGCTGCGATCCGGATCAGCTCGGACGCCGCCTCGCCGTAGCTCGACAGCAACTGCCACTCGACGCCTTCGAGATCACCCGACGACGTGATCGCCGCGACGAGTTCGTCGTCCAGCTCCTTCTCGACCTCGCCGGAAAGCTGCAGGTCTTCGCCGACTGGTAGGTAACCCTCGGCCAGCGGCATCAACCGTCGCCGAACGTGTACCAGCAGCACCGGCCGGTTCAGGCACGCGGCCAAGAATGCCGCCGCCCGAAGTGGGCGTCCACAACTCTCCGCGGCGTCGATACCCACCACCACCGGACCGGAACGCAGGTCTGTCGGAAGCCGAACACCCCAGGAATTCGTCATCTCGTCAGTATTGTCCGCGCGTGACCGCCCAGCACCCCCCGGGGTCACCGCCGAGTCGAGTCCAGCGTCAGTCGAAGCGGGGGCCCTCGGTGCGCTCGCGCTTGAGCTCGAAGAAGTACGGGAACGAGGCCATCGTCACGCTCGCGTCCCACAGTCGACCGGCCTCCTCCGCCCGCGGGATTCTGGTGATGACCGGGCCGAAGAAGGCCACGTCATTGATGTGGATGGTCGGCGTTCCGACGCCTCTGCCCACCTTGCTCATCCCGCGGTGGTGAGACTCCCGCAGCGCCTCGTCGTACTCCCGGTTGTGCGCGGTCTCGGCCAGGTCGGCCGGGAGCCCCAGTTCTGCCAGCGACTCGGCGATCACGCGGGTTCGGTCTTGGAGCCCCTGATTGTGGATTCGCGTGCCCATCGCCGTGTAGAGCGGGGCCAGGATCTCGTCGCCGACCTTCTGCGCAGCCGCGACCGCGACCCGAACCGGGCCCCAACTGCTCTGCAGCGCTTGTCGGTAGTCGTCGCTGATGTCGTTGTCCTCGTTCAGCACCACGAGGCTCATTACGTGGAACGCCACCTCGATGTCGCGGACCTTCGCCACCTCCAGGATCCACCTCGACGTCACCCAGGCGAAGGGGCAGGCTGGATCGAACCAGAAGTCGACGCGGTCACGGGCGGGAATCGAGTTGTCGGCGTCGATCGGCGAAGTGTCGATCGGCGGAATGTCGATCGGCGAATGTCGATCGGCGGGGTGACGACCGGGGATGTGTCGATCGGGGAACTGGCGGACAACTGGCGCTCCTTGGTGGGGTCGGACTGGCCTCTCCAGGGGTACAGCCCCGGGTACGGTTAGATTTATTCCTCGTCTGCCGCATCGCCGATGCATGCCGTCATTCAGCGCCATTCAGCGCCATTCAGCGACCCGAAGGATTCCGCCGCCGTGTCTCAGCCCCCCAACCTCACTCGTGACGAAGCTCGGGAGCGGGCCGCGACCGTTCAGGTCCACCATTACGACATCGCCATCGATCTCACCGACGGCGCCGGCAACCCCGGTGACCGGACGTTCCGCACGAAGTCGACGATCACTTTCGATGCCGAGCCCGGCAGTGCCACCTTCGTCGACTTCGTCGGCGAACGAGTCGAGTCGGCGATCCTCAACGGAACCGCATTAGACGTCGGCGCCTGGACCAGCAGCACCGGCCTCACCCTGCCCGAGCTCGCCGCCGCCAACACGCTCACCGTCGAGGCGGTGGGTGTCTATATGAACACCGGGGAGGGGTTGCATCGCTTCATCGACCCCGTTGATCATGCCGTGTACCTGTACAGCCAGTTCGAGACGGCCGACGCGAAGCGAATGTACGCGTGCTTCGACCAACCCGACCTGAAGGCCACCTTCGCCATCACGGTCGCCGCCCCCCACGACTGGCAGGTGATCACCAACGGCGTGCCGGAATCGACGGCAGACGCCGACGGCGCGACCGTTCACCGCTTCGCGGCGACGGCGCCGCTCAGCACGTACGTGACCGCGCTGATCGCCGGTCCCTACGCGAAGTGGACCGACGAGCACGACGGGATCGCCCTGGGCTTGTTCTGCCGTGCGTCGCTGGCCCGATTTCTCGACGGGGACGTGCTTTTCGAGCAGACCAAGCAGGGATTCGACTTCTATCATTCGGCATTCGGCGTTCGGTACCCGTTCACCAAGTACGACCAGATCTTCGTGCCCGAGTTCAACGCCGGGGCGATGGAGAACGCCGGCGCGGTCACCTTCCGCGAAGACTTCGTCTTCCGGTCCCGGGTGACCCGCTACCTGTACGAACGCCGTTGCGAGACGTTGCTCCACGAAATGGCGCACATGTGGTTCGGCGACCTGGTCACCATGCGCTGGTGGGACGACCTCTGGCTCAACGAGTCCTTCGCCACCTGGGCCTCGGTGGTCGCTCAAGTCGAGGCGACCGAGTTCCACTCGGCGTGGACCACCTTCGCCAATGTGGAGAAGTCGTGGGCGTACGTGCAGGACCAACTGCCGTCCACCCACCCGATCGCCTCCGACATGGTCGATTTACAGGCGGTCGAGGTGAACTTCGACGGCATCACCTATGCCAAGGGTGCCTCGGTGCTCAAACAGTTGGCGGCCTACGTCGGTTACGAGTCGTTCCTGGCGGGGCTCCGCTCGTACTTCGACAAGCACAGTTTCGGGAACGCGGAGCTGAACGACCTGTTCACGGCGTTGGAGGCTGCGTCCGGTCGGGACCTGTCGGAGTGGAGCGCGAAATGGCTGCTCACCACGGGACTCAACGGCATGTCCGCGGAGTTCAGCGTCGATCAGGCGGGGAATTTCACCGCGTTCGCGATCCGGCAGACGGGAGCCGCGCCCGGCGCAGGCGAGCTGCGCCCGCACCGACTGGCGGTCGGCCTGTACGAACTCTCCTCGGCCGGGGGCGACGCGCCGAAACTGCGCCGCGTCTTCCGGACCGAGCTCGACGTCACCGGCGATCAGACCCCGGTGCCGGAACTGGTCGGCCATGCGCGCCCCGCGCTGATTCTGGTGAATGACGACGACCTGACGTACTGCAAGGTGCGGTTGGATCCGGCGTCGCTGGCCACCGCGATCGAGCACATCGGCGACATCGCGGAGTCGCTCCCCCGCACCCTGATCTGGTCCGCGGCGTGGGAGATGACCCGCGATGCACTGAGTCGGGCTCGCGACTACGTGTCGCTGGCGCTCCGGGGGCTACCCGACGAGGACGAGATCGGCGTCGTGCAGCGAGTGCTCTCCCAGCTGTCCCTGGCCGTAGGGTCCTACGCCGACCCGGAGTGGGCGGACACCGACGGGTGGCCGACCGTGGCCCGGGGCCTGTTGACCCTCGCTCGATCCGCGACGCCGGCCGGCGATCTGCAGTTGGCCGCCGTGAACGCGCTCGCCTCCGCACGCCTGGGCGTACCCGAGCTGACCGCGGTAGCGGGTTGGTGGGACGGATCCGACCCGCTCGAGGGGCTCACGGTGGACACCGACCTGTCGTGGACGCTGCTCGGTGCGTTGGTCGCTCACGGCTGGCGCAGCGAAAACGACATCGCCGCGGCGTCTGCGGCGGATCACACGGCATCCGGCGACAGGCGAGCCACCTTGCTGCGCGCGCTCATCCCCACGCCGGAGTCCAAGCAAGCGGTATTCGACCGACTCATCCACGACGACGAGATGGCGAACGCCTTCCAGGATGCTGCGATCAGCGGATTCTCCCACCCGGCTCAGCGTGAGTTGATGATCCCCTTCACCGAGCAGTACTTCGAACAGGTCGGGCCGCTGTGGCAGCGACGTTCGTCGGAGGTCGGGCAGAAGGTTGCGGTGGGGTTGTTCCCGCGCTGGTCGATCAGCACGCAGACCATCGATCGTGCGCTCCGTTGGGAGGCCGAGGAGCACCCCACCGCACTACGCCGACTGGTCAGCGAGGGTCGGGCCGGACTCCAGCGCGCGCTGGCCGCGCAAGCCGCCGACCGCAGCTGAAGCCCGAGCGAAAGCGGCCGGCGGCTGTCCCCGGCGGCGGTCGCCGGCGGTAGCTGTCAGCGGTAGTGAGCCGTCACCACGACGAGCGCTCGGGCAGCGTGCCCGCCTGGTCGGCGAGCACCCGGAGGCCGTTGACGACCCCGTTGCCGATCTCCCCGAGCCCACACGCGGATGTGACGGCGAGCACGGCCAACCGTGCGGCCCGGTCGCTGATTCGGCGTCCGGCCTCGCCACCGGTGACGACCTCCACCAACCGCTGACCGGGGGACACGGCCAGCAGCACCGACACCGGCGCTTCGGCGCCCAGCGACTGCAGCATGCTCTCGGCGCTCGCGCGGGAGTCGGCCCCCAAGTCGCCGATGTACGCCGTGAACCGTAAGCCGGTCACCCGCTCCGCTTCGATCAGAACGTCGTCCAACAGTTCCAGATCGCTCCGGGAGAGCGGCGAATCGGCTTCCCCCCGCGGTCCCGAATGAGCGAAGACCCGGCCGTGCCGGTCCTGGCGAGCAGCCAGTTCCTCCGCCCGGATCGCGATCTCACCATGAGCCACGAGCGCCTCCCAGCGATGCATCTGTGACGTGCGACGGCACGTCGACGGCGGTGTCTCCCGAATAGAACCGATCTGAGTACTCCCAGCGGCCCCCTGGCGAGTACTTCGGGCGAGCCTTGGAACGGGCGGGCACCACCGTGACGAGCGCGACCACGATGATGACCAGCGCCGGGATGCCCACGAAGACGAGAACAGCCTCGAAGAAGTTCACCCGCAAAAGGTATCCCACCGCCGTGGCAGCGCACGTTGAAGGTGGCGGCCCCGCGCCCGGGATGTGTCGGGCGTTCGCCCGGCCTCGGCACTCGGCCATCGCGCGAGGGCCCACATTCACGGCTGTCGTCGCGCATGGAACGGCTTGGAACGTCGTCTCTGTGGGTAACCAAATCACCTGCAGCGGCTTCGTCGTCCAGTGTTCCCGGCAATTCGGCGTCAGATGTTCGGCAGAGCCCGCGAGCCGTCGCCGTCCCCAGCCGAAGCCACTCTCGGCGGAGTATCGACCGGGTTGAGCATGCGCGCTCGGGTGTCGGTACCTGCCCTATTGCGGCTGGGACGTTGAGCCGGAAACCACCGGTTTGGATGCACCCCATTCAGGACATCGGCAAATCATTCGGATGAACTTAGCACCCTGAGCGTTAGTACAAAAGGGGTCGTACACCCGTTCGCTAAATAGCCGCGTGCTTCGCCTAGGTGGTGTACGAGACCATTTCGTGACCCGCGGTGACGACTGGGCTCATGACCCCGGAATGGGCGGAAAAGTGCCCCTTACACTTCAACTATCGCAATCAGGCAGTCGCGGTGAGTAATCAAATCGATAGTCAGCAGAGCTGCTTGGTCCGCACATAGTCCGCCACCGGGCCGCACTGAACGCGAGCCTGCACACCACAAAACCTAGGAGTCCTCATGTCGAACACCACCACCGCCGCCGCCCGCGCAGTCCGCGTCGGCCGCGCAGTCCGCGTCGGTCACGCCGTCCGCGTCGGCAGCCGCGCAGTCCGGGTCGGTCGCGCCGTCCGCGTCGGTCGCGCCGTCCGCGTCGGTCGCGCCGTTCGCGTCGGCTGACCCCACACAGTCATCGCAGTACCGAGTCACCGCAGCACCGCAGCACCGCAGTTTCCCTGAGCCGCTTGACCTACATCTAGGAGTCCCCATGTCGAACACCACCACCACCGCCGCCGCCCGCGCAGTCCGCGTCGGCCGCGCAGTCCGCGTCGGTCACGCCGTCCGCGTCGGCAGCCGCGCAGTCCGGGTCGGTCGCGCCGTCCGCGTGGGTCGCGCCGTCCGCGTCGGCTGAGCTCCAGCGTCCCAGTGGATGAGATTCACCCCTCAGGCAGCGTCGAAGGTGAGCCAGTGCCGCCAATCGGGGTCTCCGGCGACAGAGAACTCCTCGGCGCCGCGGCGTAACGGAGGACCTGGCGTGAAGTCCAGCGACCACCCGATTTCGTCGAGAGTCCGATCCGCTTTTCGTGTGTTGCACCGACCGCAACAGGCCACGCAGTTCTCCCAGCTGTGCGATCCGCCGCGGGACCGCGGCAGCACATGGTCGATCGTCTCCCCCCGCGCTGCGCAGTACGCGCAGCGACGTCCGTCACGGCGCAACACCCCCGCCCGACTCACCGTCGCCGGCGGCCGATAGGGAATCCGGACGTACCGCGTCAACCGAATCACCGCCGGAGCGTTCATCATGAACCCGGCAGCGTGCAGCACAGACTCTCGATCCTCCAGACTCACCGCCTTGCCGGCCAGAACGAGCACGATCGCCCGCCGGCTCGGCACCACGGCCAACGGCTCGTGGCTCGCGTTGAGCAGCAGGACGGAACTGGTGAGCACCAGAGACCTACACAACACGGTTCCACCTTTCGGCACCGCCGAGCGGAACTGGGTGTCCGCTTCCTGCGGGATATCCGATATCAGTGAACTACGTCGAGATGACGGCGCGGCGCAATCCGCGCGGTGTTTTTCCGTCTGACATGACAGCCGCGTTAATCAGCCCGGACATTTCAGGGACAATGGCAGGTATGACTGCACCGCCCACGTTCTACGACGAGGTCGGCGGACATCAGACGTTCGTGACCATCGTTCGAGGTTTCTACCAGCGAGTCGCCGTCGATCCGATCCTGCGACCGCTGTACCCCGAGGCAGACCTCGGTCCTGCGGAGGATCGGTTCCGGATGTTCCTGGAGCAGTACTGGGGCGGTCCGCGCACCTATTCCGATCAGCGCGGTCACCCCCGGCTTCGGATGCGGCACTTCCCCTTCACGATCGGTCTCACCGAACGGGACGCCTGGTTGACCGCAATGCGAGCGTCACTGGACGACGTCGCACTCCCCGCGGACCACGACGATCGGCTCTGGACCTACCTCGTCGCCGCGGCCGACTCGATGATCAACTCCAACCCTCATCTGCACTAGAAGAGCAGCGGTAACAACGAGTGCCGACGACGGACCACAGCACCGAATGTCGCGTCCAGGCGCACCCAAGCGTCGGTGGCATAGACCCGAATCGGCCCCTCGGCGGCGAAACCCATGCCGGACAGCGCGAACAGGCACCGCATCGGGATCGGCACCGTGTACCCCGCGCCACTCACGGTCAGCACCTGCTGATCCAGCAGCGAGGACGCGGTGCCACCGGCCGGGCTGACATTCTCGCGCGCCGCGTCGGTGCCGGTCGTGATAAGCGCGCCGACCACATCGGCCGGGACCGTCTCCACCAGCGACCAGCCGCTCAGCGGAGGCAACTGGGTGCGCCACAGTGCGTCAACCACCGGCCCCGGATCGACGTCGCCCACGCGAGCCACCGCGATGCCCGGCAGCAGGTTGGCCGCATGAACTGTCAGGTCGGGCGGGTCGACCGATCCGGACACGCTGCGGGTGACCAGCGCGTCGAAGGGCGTCGTCGCCCACAGCTGCAGCCGAGGGTCGGTCCGCTCCGGACGAGACGGCGAATTGCGCAGGCGGACCAGCGCTTGGCCGTCCATTCGGACAGTACGTGCGACGAAGGCGCCCAAATCCTCCCGATCACCCGGATCCGTCAGCCGAACGACAGCCCCGGTCACCGGCTCCACGCCGCATATCGGAACGACTCGTCACTATCGGCATCGGGATAGTGACTGCGAATGGTCGGCTCGGCGCCGTGCTCGTACGGCGCCTGGTACGACAGCAGGTACGCCCGCTCGCGCTCGCCGAGCCTTCGCGGCCGGCCGTCCGACAGTTCCACTGCTACCAGCACCGTCGACGCGGTCGCCGCGTCCTGACCGGCGGAGGTGAGTACGTAGTCGACCGTGAACGATGCGTTGCCGACCGCGCTCACCCCGAGGGAGACCCGTGCGGGAGGACCGAACAGGATCGGGCGCTTGTACTGAATGTTGAGCGATGCCACCACGAGTGCGCGAACGAGTTGGTCTGCGCCGTGCCGCGGCGCGTCGGCGTACAACCAGTCGACCCGCGCCTCCTCCAACAGGGTCAGGATGCGTGCATTGTTCACGTGGCCCTGCGCGTCGAGGTCGGAATAGCGCACCCTGACGTCGGTGACGTAGCGCTGTGGCGATGAATTCATCAGATCATCGTGCCATCGTCCGGATCTCCCGAGCGGCCACCGACAGTGCGGCGAGGTCGGCGACACCGGATTTCGCGATCTGGCCGAGGGTGATCCGTGCCCGTTCCAGCCGGAAGCGGTTCTCGTCCTCCCACTGTGCGATTTTCGCGGCGGCGTCCTGATCGGCGTGGGTGGTGGACAACACATCTGCGGTGATGGCGCGCAGCGACGTGTACAGGCCGTCGCGAATCGCCTGCCGAGCCAGTGCGTGCCACCGATTGCCGCGGTCCAGTGCCGACACCGAGGACAGGATCCGATCCAACCCGATGTGTTCACTGAGCGCGTAGTAGAGCTCGGCCACCTCGAAGGGGCTCCGACCGGTGCCGGACGCCACTTCGGCGACGTCGAGCAGACTGAAGCTGAACAGGGAGTACGCGAGCCTCGTGGCCAGTCCGGGAGGCGCACCCATGTCCGACAGCGCGCCGGCGTCAGCCCGAACATGCTCGTGCTCGGACCCACAGAGCAGCCGCGGAAGTTGTCGGGTGAGTTCCTCCACCACCGGCTGATAGCGCTGAATCTCGCTGCTGACGTCCAGCGGTTGTGGGCGGCGGACCAGCAGCCAGCGGGTGGCCCGGTCCAGCAGCCGCCGGGAGATCAGGGTCAGGCTGTTCTGCACCGTGGTGGACACGGCGTTGTCGCGGCGAGCGATCTCGGCCCACAGATCGTCCAGCGCGAACACCTCGGTCGTGACGGCATAGGCCCGAATCGCGTCGGACGGCCCGGCAGCCATCTCCTCGGCGAGTCGGAACGCGTAGGTGACACCCGCACCGTTCACCACCTCGTTGACGGTCATCGTCGTGATGATGTTGCGGCGTAGTGGGTGCATCTCAATTGCGGCTGGATGACGATCGCGCATCAGCGCGGGAAAGTAGCGGGCCAACCGGTGCGCGAAGGCAGCCGCATCAGGCAGTTCGGAGGCGAGCATGTCGTGGGCCAGGCTCGATTTGACGTAGGCGATCAGCACGCTGAGTTCCGGAGAGGTGAGCGGCAGGCCGGCCGCCTGGCGCAGGCCGATCTCCTCATTCGACGGGAGGTACTCCAGGCGCCGGTCCAACCGGCCACTCGCCACCAAGTCGTCGATCAGCCGGGCATGAACCGAGATCATTTCCGGCGCATGTTGTCTCGAGACGCTCAGCAGTCTGTTCTGGGTCGTGTTGTCCGCCAGCACCAGCGCCGCGACGTCGTCCGTCATGGCCTGTAACAGCTCGTTGCGCTCATCGATCGCCAGCCCGGCCCCGCCGTCCACCGGCTGTAGGGCGATTTTGATGTTGACCTCGTGGTCGGAGGTGTCCACCCCCGCGGAGTTGTCGATCGCATCCGTGTTGACCTTGCCGCCGGCCTGGGCGAACTCGACGCGACCCAACTGAGTCACCCCCAAATTGCCACCCTCGCCGATGACTTTGACCCGCAGCTGTTCGCCGTCGACCCGCAGTGCGTCGTTCGCCTTGTCGCCGACCTGCAGGTTGGTTTCGCCCGAGGCCTTCACATAGGTGCCGACGCCACCGTTGAACAGCAGATCGACGGGCGCGCACAGGATGGCCGAGATCAGCTCGGTGGGCGAGAGCGCGCCGACCGTCGCCGCCGGCGAATCCCGCCCTTCGCCGGCTTGGATCTCGCCCCCGCCATCGGCGGCACCGATGCCGAGGGCACTGCGCATCTCGGCCGAGATGGGGATGCTCTTCGCCGTGCGGGGCCACACACCGCCACCAGCCGAGATCAGGCCGTGGTCGTAGTCCGACCACGACGACCGGGGCAACTCGAAGAGCCGTCGACGCTCGGCGAACGAGGCCGCGCTGTCGGGCGCCGGGTCGATGAAGATGTGGCGATGGTCGAAGGCGGCGACCAACCGGATGTGCTCGGACAACAACATGCCGTTGCCGAAAACGTCGCCGCTCATGTCCCCCACCCCGACGACGGTGAAGTCCTCGGCTTGAGTGTCGACCCCCAGCTCGCGGAAGTGCTGTTTGACCGACTCCCACGCCCCGCGGGCGGTGATCCCCATCTTCTTGTGGTCGTAGCCGGCGCTGCCACCGGAGGCGAAGGCGTCCCCGAGCCAGAATCCGTTCTCCATCGCGACCCCGTTCGCGATGTCGGAGAAGGTCGCGGTGCCCTTGTCCGCCGCCACCACCAGATACGAGTCGTCCGGGTCATGCCTGATCACCTCGGGCGGCGGCACGATGCGAGTGCCCACCCGGTTGTCGGTGAGATCGAGCATGCCCTGGATGAACATCCGGTAGCAGCGGATCCCCTCCGCGAGCTGCGTCTCTCGATCTGCACCCGGGTCGCCGGTCAGGACGGCCGGCTGCTTCACGACGAAGCCGCCCTTGGCGCCGACGGGAACGATGACGGCGTTCTTCACCTCCTGCGCCTTCACCAGCCCGAGGATCTCGGTGCGGAAGTCCTCCGGGCGATCGGACCAGCGCAGCCCACCCCGGGCGATGTCTCCGAATCGCAGATGAACGCCCTCCACCAGCGGCGAGTACACCCAGATCTCATGGGCGGGCACCGGTCTGGGCAGCCGATCGAGTCGGTGGGGGTCGAGCTTGAAGGACCAGAAGGTCCGAAGCTCACCGTCGGCGTCGTGCCGGAATGCGTTGGTGCGTTGGGTGGCGAGGATCAGCTGCAGAAAGGTGCGCAGAATCCGGTCGGCGTCCAGACTGGTCACCTGCTCCAGTTGGGCGTCGATCACCGCTATCAGCCGGTCGTCCTCGCCGGCGCCGCGGGCGGTGAACGCGGGGTCGAAGCGCGCCGCGAAGAGACCTGCCAGCAGCTTCGCCACTTCGGCGTGGGCGACCAGCACAGACTCCAGGTAGCCCTGGGTGTACGGGCTGCGGACCTGGCGGAGGTACTTGGCGTAGGCCCGGAACACGGTCACCTGTCGCCAGTCGAGATCCGCCGCCAGCACCAACTCGTTGAGTCCGTCAACCTCGGATCGGCCGCTCCAGGCCGCGGTGAATGCGTCTACGACGCGCTGCCTGGCCGCCACCTCCTCGTCCCCACTGCGCAGATAGGCCGCCGGCAGCTGCAGCCCGAAGTCGTAGATCCGGGCGTTGATGCCGTCACTGCGCGTCACCTGGTAGGGGTTCTCGTCGACGACGATGGCACCCAGGCTCTGCAGCAGCGGGAGCGCTCGGCTCAGGGTGATCGTCGACCCGGCGACGAAGACCTTCAACCGTCGGTTGCCGGGCCTGGCGTCGCCCGCCTCCTCCATGGCGAGCGCGAGGTCGTCCGGCCCGGTCAGCGCGTCGAGCCGGTGCAGGTCGACCACCGCCTCGGCGGAGCTGTAGTCCTCCTTGTACGCCTCGTCGAATGCCCTTCCGTAGCGGGAACGCTCGCCCGCTGTGTCCAGCACGTCGCTCGCGTCGGTGTCGTCGTCGAGACCGGCTCCGAGCACCCCCGCCGCCAGTTCGTCCTCCCAGGTCCGACTGGTACGGCGCACAGCCTCGGTGAGTTCCGGGACGTCGACGTCGACCGGTCGAGAGGGGTCCGTCTCGATGGTGAAGTGCACCGCGGCCAGCGCGTTGTCACCCACCCGTGCGGTGTAGCGGATTCGCGCACCCGCCAACCGTTCGAGCAGGACCTTCTGCATCGCGAGCCGAGCAGTCGTGGTGTAGCGATCGCGCGGGATGAAGACCATCGCACTGGTGAACCGGCCGAACGGATCCGGCTGGAGGAACAGTCGCAACTGGCGGCGGGCGGTCGACTGCAGGACGCCCCGGACCAGCGCGATCACATCCTCTTCAGCCGCCCAGAACAACTCGGCCCGCGGATACCCGGTCAGCAGTTCGAGAGCACGCTGCCCGTTGTACGACTCCGCCGACGACCCGACCGCCAGCAGGACGCTGTCCACCAATCTCCGGAGCACCGGAGTGCCGGCCACCTCGGCGTTCAGCGCCCGCGCCGTCAGGATGCCGAGGAATCGCAGCTCGCCGATCAGCACCCCGGCGTCGTCGTGCAGCCGCACCGCCACGTAGAACGGTGGCAGATTCTTCGCCAACGGGGTTGCGCGGGACGCCTTGGAGACCACCAACAGCGACGTGTCCGCCGGAGCCGGGATGGCCGCGGTGAAACCATCCGGGTCGGTGTTGTCCCGCAGCAGACCGAGCCCGGAGTCGGCGACCGGAAGCAGCCTTTCGGGCGCCGCAGTCGGATCGGCAACCGGGTCGGGACCGGCGTCGCCGATGTCGTACTGCTGAACGCCGAGGAAGGTCAGATGACCGTCGGCGAGCCACTCGAGCAAATCGGCCGTCTCGATGATTTCAGCGGCCGGGGCGTGTCTCGGTGGATTTCGCCGAATCGCCGCGGCGATCTGCCGAGCGGTGTCCGCCATCTCGGCGCTGTCCTCGACCACGTCGCGCACCAGATTCAGGGTCGCGGCCAAGTCGGCCTCGATCCGCTCCGCCCGCTCGGCGTCGGTGATCCGATCGATGAGCAGGTGCATCCACGACTCGTGCCTCACATCCCGCGGACGGTGACCCGCCGCCGGCTTCGCGGGCCTGCCGAGCGTCTCCACCAGTAGACCCGCCGGATCGCGCCGGACGTCCAGGATCGGATGCAGCACCCGGTGCACCACCACCTCGGCCGCGGTCAGCGCACTGGTCACCGAGTCGACGAGGTACGGCATGTCGTCATTGACGAGGTCGATCACCGTCGAGTCGGCCGACCACTCGTCGGTCGCCGACTGCGGGTTGAACACCCGGACGTTGGGGATCCCGGCCGTACGCTGATTCGCGAGCCGCAGATGCGACGTCACGATGCTCAGGACGTCCGCGGCAGCCGCCGGCAGATCCTCGACCGAGACATGTCGAAAGTATCGATCGATCAGAACGGCCAGGTCGGGCCGCTCCAGGGCGGCGGCTTTCACCGCCGAGTTCGCACCGGTCATGGTGACTCCCCTCCGCGGCTCCGGGCGGCACGAGGTGGCGCCGGCGGCCGCTCCCCACCCTAGCCGGCGGGCGGAGCCACCGGGGGGTGACGCACGGGTCAGTCCCTGGTGAGCTTGCGGTGCGTGACCCGATGCGGCCGGGCCGCGTCCACGCCGAGCCGAGACACCTTGTTCTTCTCGTAGTCGGAGAAGCCCCCCTGGAAGAAGAACCAGTTCGCCGGATCGTCGTCCGTGCCCTCCCAGGCGAGCAGATGGGTGCACACCCGGTCGAGGAACCAGCGATCGTGGGAGATGACGACCGCGCAGCCCGGGAACTGCTCGAGCGCGTTCTCCATCGACCCGAGCGTCTCCACGTCCAGGTCGTTGGTCGGTTCGTCGAGCAGGATCAGGTTGCCGCCGACCTTCAGGGTGAGGGCCAGGTTCAACCGGTTACGCTCCCCGCCCGACAGCACACCCGCCGGTTTCTGCTGGTCGGGTCCCTTGAATCCGAAGGCGCCGATGTAGGCCCGCGACGGCATCTCGACGTGGCCGACCTTGATGTAGTCCAAGCCGTCGGACACGACCTCCCACACCGACTTCTTCGGGTCGATGCCCGACCGGTTCTGATCGACATAGGACAGCGAGACCGTGTCCCCCACCTTGACGGTGCCCGCGTCCGCTTCTTCGAGGCCGACGATGGTCTTGAACAGGGTGGTCTTGCCGACGCCGTTGGGCCCGATCACTCCCACGATGCCGTTCCTGGGCAGGCTGAACGACAGGTCGTCGATCAGCACCCGCTCCCCGAAGCCCTTCCGCAGGTCGTTGACCTCGACCACGATCGACCCCAGGCGCGGGCCGGGTGGGATCTGAATCTCCTCGAAATCGAGCTTGCGGGTGCGGTCGGCCTCCGCGGCCATCTCCTCATACCGTTCCAGGCGAGCCTTGTTCTTGGCCTGCCGCGCCTTCGCCCCCGATCGCACCCACTCCAGTTCGGTGCGCAGCCGTTTGGACAGCTTGGCGTCCTTCTTGCCCTGGATCGCGAGTCGCTCCTGCTTCTTCTCCAGGTAGGTCGAGTAGTTGCCCTCATAGGGGTGCAACCGCCCGCGGTCGACCTCGGCGATCCACTGCGCGACGTTGTCCAGGAAGTAGCGGTCGTGAGTGACGGCGAGGACGGCGCCGGGGTACGCGGACAGGAACTGCTCGAGCCACTGCACGCTCTCGGCGTCCAGATGGTTGGTGGGCTCGTCGAGCAGCAGCAGATCCGGCTTCGACAGCAGCAGTTCGCACAGCGCCACCCGGCGTCGCTCACCACCGGACAGCACCGTGACGTCGGCGTCGGCGGGCGGACAGCGCAACGCGTCCATCGCCTGATCGATCTGGGCGTCCAGATCCCACGCGTCTGCGTGATCGAGGACCTCCTGCAGCTCCCCCATCTCGGTCATCAAATCGTCCGAGTAGTCGGTGGCCATCAGTTCGGCGATCTCGTTGAAACGGGCCATCTTCGCCATCACCGGACCGAACGCCTGCTGAATGTTCTCCAGCACGTTCTTCGTCTCGTTCAGCTGGGGTTCCTGCTCCAGGATCCCGACGGTGAATCCCGGCGTCAGGTAGGCCTCACCATTGCTGGGCTTGTCAAGCCCGGCCATGATGCGCAGGATGGTGGACTTCCCCGCGCCGTTGGGGCCGACGACACCGATCTTGGCGCCGGGGTAGAACGACATCGTGACGTCATCGAGGATGACCTTGTCGCCGTGCGCTTTCCGCGCCTTCTTCATGGTGTAGATGAATTCCGCCACTGAACTGACCCTCAACCTCGCTACGTCGGCACGAGCCCTGCGGACTCGAAGAAACCCGCTGCACAGTCTGCCTGATGCAGCGGGCTACCCCGCGCGCCGCAGACCGGATCAACCGACGGCGGCCAACAGCTCCTCGACGGCGTCGGCGGTGCCCTGCTGATCAGCCTGGCCGGACTCCACGGTCTGGGAGGTGCGCTGGAAGGCCGCGCGGCCACGGTTGAGGTCGAGCCCGACCTGAACCGCCTTCAGCTCGGTGACGAATTTGGTCTCGCCGTCGGCCTCCCAGCGGCGGGTGGCCAGCCGGCCACTGACCTGCACCGGATCCCCCAGCTTGACGGAGGCGGCCACACCGCGGGCCAGTGCCCCCCAGCAGACCACCGTGACGGCGTACTCGTCGCCGTCCAACCAGGTCCCCGACACCGGATCGCGTCGCCTCTCGGTGGCGATCACCCGGAACGACACCCGCTCCCGACCGGGGTTGTCCATCGCCGTGCGCAACTCGGTCGCCACGTTTCCGACCACCTGTGCCATTGCAGATCCCATACCGCTCTCCCCTCACCCGGCGGCCACCCGAATGCAACCGCGCCCGAGAGTCACCTTCACAGGTGACGCTCGGGCGCGGTGATGCTGTCGGCGATCTGTGGACAATCAGCCGCTTGTGGACAACAGGTCTAGGCGGTGACGACCAAGCCCAACTCGGCGGGGGTGGCCAGCAGTTCATGGGCGGGCAGGATGCGGACCGTGTAGCCGATCTGGCCCGACCGCGCCAGCGACACGTCCGACTCGTACAGGTACTCGCCGGTGCGTCCACCCTCCGGCGAGGTGGCGTTGGTCATGTCGACGTAGTTGACGTCGTGCAACTCGTCGTTCTGGTCCACCCGACCGAGCACGGCCTGCACCCGGACGTCGGCCGGGACGAGGCCGCCCAAGTCGACGTGGGCCCGAACGACCATCATGTTGCCCAGCGACGGCGTGACGCCGATCCCGGACGTGTCCACGTTGATCACCCGGACGTCAGACCACGCCGCCCGAATCACGTCCTTCCACGCGGCCAACCGCTTCGCGGGCGCGAAGTCGTCGGCCAGCACCTGCCGCGAGGCCACCGCCGCCGGCGCGTAGTACTGCTCCACGTAGTCGCGGACCATCCGGGTGGCCTGCACGCGCGGCCCCAGGTAGGCCAGGGTGTGGCGGACCATGTCGACCCACCGACCCGGTCGGCCGTCGGTGCCGCGGTCGTAGAACATCCGGGTCACGTGCTTCTCGAGCAGGTCGTAGAGCGCGCTGGCCTCCAGATCGTCCCGGCGCTGATGATCGGCGATGCCGTCGGCCGTGGGGATCATCCAGCCGTCGTTGCCGTCGTAGAGCTCGTCCCACCAGCCGTCGGAGATCGACAGGTTGAGCACACCGTTCAGCGCAGCCTTCATGCCCGAGGTGCCCGATGCCTCCTGCGGCCGGATCGGGTTGTTCAACCAGACGTCGGCCCCGGCACACAGGATGGACGCCATCCCCATGTCGTAGTCCGGCAGGAACGCGATTCGGTGCCGGATCTCCGGATCGTCGGTGAAGCGGACCATCTCCTGCATGTAGCCCTTACCGCCGTCGTCGGCGGGGTGGGCCTTGCCGGCGATGACGATCTGCAGCGGGCGGTCCGGATCCAGCAGCAGCGCCTTCAGCCGCTCCGGATCTCGCAGCATCAGGGTGAGCCGCTTGTAGGTGGACACCCGGCGGGCGAAGCCGATGGTCAGGATTTCCGGGTCCAGGATGGTGTCTGTCCAGCCCAGTTCTGCTTCGGTACGACCGCGCTGCAGCCACGACTTCTTCACAGCCAGCCGAGCCATGTCGACCAACCGATCACGCAGCGTGTTTCGCAGGTCCCAGAGCCGCTCGGCGGACACACTCTCCGCCCGCGGCCAGTCGTCGGCCGAGGCCAGATCCTGCCAGTCGGCCATGTCACCGGCGACCTGGTACATCTCCCGCGACGCCCAGGTCGGCAGGTGCACCCCGTTGGTGACCGAACCGATCGGCACCTCCTCGGGCGAGAAACCCGGGTACAGGCCGTTGAACATCTGCCGCGAGACGACGCCGTGCAGCTTGGCCACGCCGTTGGCGCGCTGCGCGAGCCGCAGACCCATGTGCGCCATGTTGAAACGGCCGGCGTCGTCCTCGACGCCGAGCGCCAGCACCTCACGAACCTGAACGCCGGGCACCAGTCTGGTGCCGCCGGAGCCGTCCTGGCCCAGGTAGTGCTCGACCAGAGACATCGGGAAACGGTCGATGCCCGCCGGGACCGGCGTGTGGGTGGTGAAGACGGTTCCGGCCCGCACGGCGGAGAGCGCCTCGGTGAAGGTCAGCCCCTCTTCGTTGATCAGCGTGCTGATCCGCTCGATGCCCAGGAAGCCGGCGTGGCCCTCGTTCATGTGGAAGACCTCGGGCACCGCGTGACCGGTGGCCGCGCAGAACGCACGTACCGCCCGCAGACCGCCGATCCCGACGAGGATCTCCTGCTTGATGCGGTGATCCTGATCGCCGCCGTACAAACGGTCGGTGACCCCGCGCAACTCGAGGTCGTTCAGTTCGATGTCGGAGTCCAGCAGCAGCAGCGGAACCCGGCCGACCTGTGCCTGCCAGATCCGGGCGTACAGCAGTCGGCCACCGGGCATCTCGACCGAAATGGTCAGCTGTTCGCCGTCGGCACCCAGGACCCGACTGATCGGCAGTCCCTGTGGGTCGTGAACGGGATAGTGCTCCTGCTGCCAGCCGTCCGCGGACAGCGATTGCCAGAAGTAGCCGTAGCGGTAGAGCAGCCCGATGCCGATGATCGGCACACCCAGGTCGGAGGCCGACTTGAGGTGGTCGCCGGCCAGGATTCCCAGGCCGCCGGAGTAGTTCGGCAACACCTCGGAGACACCGAACTCCATGGAGAAGTACGCGATGGCCTTGGGCAGCGGAGCCTGCGGGGCGGTTGTCTGTTGCTGATACCAGCGCGGTTCGGTCAGGTAGGAGTGCAGGTCGGCGTCCAGCGCGCGCAGCCGAGCCAGGAAGTCGGCATCGGCGGCGAGCTCGTGGAGCCGGGCGACGCTGACCGAGCCGAGGAGCTTCATCGGATCGCCCCCGACCTGCTTCCACAGGTCGGGATCGATGTCGGCGAAGAGATCCTGGCTGGCGGGGTGCCACGACCAGCGGAGATTGCGTATCAGGGCCCCGAGCGGCAGCAGCGGCTGCGGCAATTGGGGGCGAACGGTGAATCGACGAAGAGCTTTCACACGCAGAAAACTAGTGCACCCGGGAGGCAGAGTGGAGACGAATCGTGCAATCGGCACGATTCAGCAGCACAATCACCAACGATCTCGGTGTGTCGGCAACACAGTCGACACGCCCCACCAGCTCCCGTCGACGGGACTTGAGGCGTTGGGTAGGTTGTGCCGGTGGCCGGACGAATCGGAATTGCCGAAGTGAGCCCCCGCGTCGCTTGCGGCGCCTACCCCGCGAAGGGGGTGGTCAACCAGCGCATACGCATCCAGGCGACGGTGTTCCGGGAGGGGCACGACGCGGTCGGGGCGAATGTCGTCTGGCTGGGACCGGGCGACGACGGCACCACCGAGCGGCCACCCCACCGGATGCAGCCGTACGGCACCGGCCTGGACCTGATGGACGCCTTCGTCGTGGCAGACCGGCAGGGCACCTGGACCTTCACGATCGAGGCCTGGTCCGACCCGCTGGAGACCTGGAAGCACAGCGCGGAGGTCAAAGCGCATGCCGGGCAGTCTGCGGACGAGATGGGCAACGACTTCGAGATCGGCGCGCGGCTGCTGGAGCAGATCGCCGCTCGACCGAACCAGCAGTACCTCGGCGCCGTCCACGCCGCCATCGACGCGCTGCGCGACCCGCATCGTTCGGTCGCCGAGCGGATCGGCCCGGCCCTGGCGCCCGAGCTGTGGAAGGTGCTGGAAGCCGACCCGATCCGCGAACTGATCACCACCGACGGACCGCACCAGATCTGGGTGGACCGCAAGCTGGGCGAATTCGCCGCCTGGTACGAGTTCTTTCCCCGATCGATGGGCGCCGAAGTCGACGAGAACGGCAAGGCGGTGCGGCACGGAACCTTCCGCGACGCGATCGCCGAACTCCCGCGCGTGGCGCGGATGGGCTTCGACATCCTCTACATGCCGCCCATCCATCCGATCGGCCGGTTGAACCGCAAGGGCCCGAACAACACGGTCCACTCCGAGCCGGACGACGTGGGCTCGCCGTGGGCGATCGGGTCGGCCGAGGGCGGCCACGACGCCATTCATCCGCAACTCGGCACCATCGACGACTTCGACGCCTTCGTCGCGGCCGCGAACGACCTGGGACTGGAAGTGGCGCTGGACTTGGCGCTGCAGTGCGCACCCGATCACCCATGGGTGGCCGAACACCCGGAGTGGTTCACCACCCGGCCGGACGGCTCGATCGCCTATGCCGAGAACCCCCCGAAGAAGTACCAGGACATCTTTCCGATCAACTTCGACAACGCCCCGGACACGATTTACGCCGAGGTGCTGCGGATCGTGAACTACTGGATCGGGCACGGGGTGACCGTGTTCCGGGTGGACAACCCGCACACCAAGCCGGTGGAGTTCTGGGAGTGGCTGATCTCCGAGGTGCACCAGACCACGCCGGACGCGATGTTCCTGGCCGAGGCGTTCACCCGGCCGGCCATGATGCACGAGCTGGCCAAGGCCGGTTTCACCCAGTCGTACACCTACTTCACCTGGCGCAACGCCAAGCAGGAGTTGACCGACTACTGCGTCGAACTCGTCGACGCATCGGACTACATGCGGCCGAGCTTCTGGGTCAACACGCCGGACATCCTGCCGTTCGCGCTGCAGCGCAAGGACCCGGCGACTTTCGCGCTGCGGGCGTTGCTCGCCGCCACGCTGTCCCCCACCTGGGGGGTGTACGCGGGCTTCGAACTCTTCGAACACGAGGTGCTGGCTCCCGGGCGCGAGGAGTATCTGAACTCCGAGAAGTTCCAGTTGCGTCCGCGCGACTTCCAGGCCGCGCTCGAAGCGGGCGAGTCCCTGGAGCAGTACCTCGGCATCCTCAACCACGTTCGCAAGGCGCACCCGGCACTGCAGCGGATGAAGGGTTTGTGGTTCCACGGCATCGACAACGACAACCTCATCGCCTACTCGCGACACGACGAGGTCACCGGCGACACGGTGCTCATCGTCGCCGCCCTGAACAGCAATAGCACTCACTACGGAACCACCGACATCTGGCTGCCCGCGCTGGGGCTGGAGTGGGGCGACCAGTTCGACGTGTTCGACGAGGTCACCGGGGACGCGTACCGATGGGGTCAACGGAACGCGGTCATCCTGAATCCGACCAACAGCGTCGCGCACATATTCACCATCAAGCATCGATAGCGTGCCGCCGTGGACGGGAACGCCGGCGATCGAGATGCGTGCCGATCAGTTCGCCGCCGCCCGATCGATGCCGCCCGACCCGTTGTGGTATCAGCGTGCGGTGTTCTACGAGGTGCTGGTCCGCTCGTTCCTCGATTCCAACGGTGACGGCACCGGCGACCTGCCGGGCCTGATCGAGAAGCTGGACTACCTGGCCTGGCTCGGTGTGGACTGCCTGTGGTTGCCGCCGTTCTACGACTCCCCGCTGCGTGACGGTGGATACGACATCCGCGACTACCGGAAGGTGCTCCCGGAGTTCGGCACCGTCGAGGATTTCGTCGCGCTGCTGGACGCGTCCCACCAGCGGGGACTACGAGTCATCACCGACCTGGTGCTCAATCACACGTCGGACAGCCACGTGTGGTTCCAGGAGTCTCGCCGAGACCCGGCGGGGCCGTTCGGCGATTTCTACGTGTGGTCGGACGTCGACACCGGCTATCCGGACGCCCGGGTCATCTTCGTCGACACCGAGCCGGCGAATTGGACCTTCGATCCGGTGCGCAAGCAGTACTTCTGGCATCGTTTCTTCGCGCATCAGCCCGACCTGAACTTCGAGAATCCCGCGGTCGGCGAGGCGCTGCTGGACGTGATGCGGTTCTGGATGGATCTGGGCATCGACGGCTTCCGGCTGGACGCGGTCCCGTATCTGTTCGAGCAGGAGGGCACGAACTGCGAGAACCTGCCGCAGACCCACGCCTTCCTAAAGAAGGTGCGGGCGGTGATCGACGCCGAATACCCGAACGCGGTGCTGTTGGCCGAGGCCAATCAATGGCCGGCGGACGTCGTGGAGTACTTCGGTGATCCCGCTGTCGGCGGCGACGAGTGCCACATGTGCTTTCACTTCCCGCTGATGCCGCGCATCTTCATGGCCGCCCGCCGCGAATCCAGGTTTCCGATCTCCGAGATCCTGTCGCAGACTCCCCCCATCCCGGAGACCGGGGCATGGGGCATCTTCCTGCGCAATCACGACGAACTGACCCTGGAGATGGTCAGCGACGAGGACCGCGACTACATGTGGTCGGAGTACGCCAAGGATCCTCGAATGAAGGCCAACATCGGGATCCGCCGCCGCTTGGCGCCGTTACTGGAGAACGATCGCAACCAGCAGGAGCTTTTCACCGCGTTACTGCTCTCGCTGCCGGGATCGCCGGTCCTCTATTACGGCGACGAGATCGGGATGGGCGACAACATCTGGCTCGGCGACCGCGACGGCGTCCGCACCCCGATGCAGTGGTCGCCCGACCGCAACGGCGGCTTCTCACGCTGTGATCCGGGCCGGTTGAACCTGCCCCTCATCATGGATCCGCTGTACGGGTATCAGGCCGTGAACGTCGAGGCGCAACTGAACAACACCTCGTCTCTGCTGCACTGGACGAGGCGCATGATCGAGATTCGCAAACGACACCCGCTATTCGCGACCGGCCGTTACGCCGACCTCGGGGGGTCCAACCCCTGCGTGCTCGGGTACATCCTCACCGGCGGGCAGGGTGCGGCACCGCTGCTGTGTGTCAACAACCTGTCCAGATTTCCGCAACCGGCCGAACTCGATCTGAGCCGGTTCGAAGGGCATTCCCCGGTCGAGTTGACCGGCGGCACCACATTCCCGGCGATCGGCGAGCTGCCGTACCTGCTGACCCTGCCGGGGCATGGTTTCTATTGGTTCGAACTCATCCCACGGCCGGAAGGAGCACACCACTCATGAGCTCATTGATCGACCTGCTGACCGACTGGCTACCCCGGCAACGGTGGTTCGCCGCGAAAGGGGTGGCGCTCGCCCAGATCACCATCCCGATTCGCACTCGACTGGAGAACGACCTCGACGGCTGCACCGTCGACCACCTGATCATCGAGGTGCACAGCCCGCTCGGCGTGCAGCACTACCAGCTCTTCGTCGGCTGGCGCGACCAACTCCCGGAGAAACTCGCCCACACCACCCTGGGCGAACTCGACGGTCGGTGGGGCTACGACGCCCTGCACGATCCGGTCGTGACCACTTGCCTACTGCAGGGCCTGGCTGCCGGCCGTAGGTGGGGCGACATCGCGTTGTCGCCGGAACCGGGGGCGGAGATCGACGCTGCGGCGCGCGGTCGAGTGATCTCCGGCGAGCAGTCCAACACCTCCATCATCTACGGCGATTTCGGGATCTTGAAGGTGTACCGCCGCCTGGAACCGGGGGTGAACCCGGACGTCGAGATCCATCGTGCGTTGCACGCGGCGGGCAGCCCGCACGTCGCCCGACCGCTGGCCGTGATGGAGACCGATCTGAATGGTCAGCCGACCACGCTGGGCTTCCTCTCGAGCTTCTTCGCCAACTCCGCCGACGGGTGGGCGATGGCCACCACCAGCGTGCGAGATCTACTCGCCGAAGGGGACCTGCGAGCGGACGAGGTCGGTGGGGACTTCGCCGCCGAGTCGTACCGGCTGGGGTTGGCCGTCGCCGAGGTGCACCGCGATCTCGCCGCGGCTTTCGGCGAAGTGGCGCTCAGCGACGCCGGCTGGTCGGGAGTGATCGACGCGATGATCGCCGAGGCACGCAAGGTGGCACGCCACGTGCCGGCCATCGCCGCCCGGCTGGACGCGGTGATCGCCACCTTCGAAGCGGCCCGCGCGGTGCAGACGACCGTGGTGGTCCAGCGGGTCCACGGCGACCTACACCTGGGTCAGACCCTGCGAACCCTGTCCGGGTGGGCCATCATCGACTTCGAAGGGGAACCGACGAAGACTCTGGCCGAGCGTAAGGAACGTCAACTGCTCGCCAAGGACATCGCCGGCATGCTGCGCTCCTTCGATTACGCGGGCAATCACCTCCTGCCAGGCGGCGCATCCGACCAGCAGCAGACGTACCGGGCCGCCGAATGGGCGGTGCGCAACCGTGGTGCGTTCCTCGACGGCTACCAGTCTGCGAGCGGTGCGAAGCCGCTGGGGGCCGTCGAGGTGATCACCGCGTTCGAACTGGACAAAGCGGTGTACGAAGTGGCATACGAGCATGGCAACAGACCGACGTGGGAACCGATCCCGCTTCATGCAGTGGATACCTTGACCAAAGCCGGAGGAATCAAGTGAGCGACGAAGCACCAGTGACCAAGCCGGCCAGAGCACCTCGTAAGCCTGCTGCGAAGGCTGCCGGAGCACCCGGCGACGCCGCGGCGAAAGCCCCGACGAAGCCTCGCGCACCGCGAGCGAAGAAGCACCGAGACGCCCCCGGCGACCGAGGTGGCAGCCGCCGCACCGGCGCCGACTGTGACACCGGCTGGGCGGCCGGAGACAGCCGCCGAGGTCGCTCCCGTTGGCGGCGCCGGGGGCAGTACACGGCAGCCCGCCGCGGCGCACGAAGTCGACCTCTCCCGAGTCCACCTCGGTGACCGCCGCCAAGGGTGCCGCAGGCGTCTCCAGCGCGCTCTCACAGGTCACCAGCACACCGGAGGGACCCAGCGAGGAGGAGTACCAACGGCTGGTCGGCGGCGCGCACCACGATCCGCACAGCATTCTCGGGGTGCACCCGTTGGGTGACGACAAGTCGGTGGTGCGCACACTCCGGCACCACGCGCAGACGGTGGACCTGCTGCACGGCGGCGAGGTGATCCCGTTCGAGAGCACCTACGGCGGCGTCTGGTCGGCGGTGGTCGACGGCCCGGTCGGGGACTACCGGCTGCGGGTCGCCTACGAGGACGGTCACGGGCACGAGGTCGACGACCCGTACCGCTGGCTGCCGACCCTCGGCGAGATGGACATCTACCTGATCCAGGAGGGCCGCCACGAACAGCTGTGGAAGGTGCTCGGGGCGCATCCGCGCAGCTACGACACTCCGAACGGAACGGTGACCGGCACCTCCTTCGCGGTGTGGGCGCCGAACGCGGGGGGCGTCCGGGTGACCGGCGACTTCGACTACTGGTCCGGTGTCGGCCAGCCGATGCGCTCGCTGGGCTCCAGCGGCATCTGGGAGATCTTCCTGCCCGGCGTCGAGGCCGGCACTCGTTACAAGTTCCAGATCCTGGGCGCCGATCGGGTGTGGCGGGACAAGGCCGATCCGATGGCCAACTACTCAGAGGTGCCGCCGGCCACCGCATCGGTGGTGTTCGACAGCCAGTACGAGTGGGGTGACGCGGACTGGGTCGAGCAGCGCACCACCACCGACGTTCTCAACGGGCCGATGTCGATCTACGAACTGCACATCGGCTCGTGGAAGCGCGGGTTGAACTATCGCGAACTGGCCGACGCGCTGATCGAGGACTTGGGCGAGACCGGCTTCACCCATGTCGAGTTCCTGCCGCTGGAGGGTCATCCGTTCGACGGATCCTGGGGTTACCAGGTGACCTGTACTACGCGTCGGATTCACAGTTCGGCACGCCGGACGACTGCCGCTATCTGATCGACCGGCTGCACCAGGCCGGCTACGGGGTGATCCTGGACTGGGTTCCGGGCCACTTCCCCAAGGACGAGTTCGCGTTGGCCCGATTCGACGGAACCCCGCTCTACGAGCACCCGGACCCCCGCCGGGGTGAGCACATGGACTGGGGCACCTACATCTTCGACTTCGGTCGGCGCGAGGTGCGCAACTTCCTGGTCGCCAACGCCCTCTACTGGCTGGAGGAGTTCCACCTGGACGGCCTCCGGGTGGACGCGGTGGCGTCGATGCTCTACCTCGACTATTCACGCGAGGAGGGCCAGTGGGAGCCGAACGAGTTCGGCGGTCGGGAGAACCTGCAGGCGGTCTCGTTCATGCAGGAGGTCAACGCCACCGTCGGTAAGCGGCATCCCGGCGTCATGATGATGGCGGAGGAGTCGACATCCTGGCCGGGCGTCACCAAGCCCACCTATGTCGGCGGCCTGGGCTTCCACTTGAAGTGGAACATGGGGTGGATGCACGACACCCTGGAGTACCTCTCCCGGGACCCGATCTACCGCTCCTGGCACCACGACGACATGACCTTCTCGATGGTCTACGCGTACTCCGAGCAGTTCGTCCTGCCCATCTCCCACGACGAGGTCGTGCACGGGAAGGGTTCGATGTGGGGCAAGGTCGCGGGCGACAGCTGGCGGAAGGCCGCCAATCTGCGGTCCTACTACACCCACATGTGGGGTCATCCCGGCAAGCAGCTGCTCTTCATGGGCTCCGAGATCGGCGCCTTCGACGAATGGCGTGAATCGCAGTCGTTGCCGTGGTGGTTGTTGGAGCACCAGCTGCACTCGGGCCTGCGCACCTACGTCGGCGACCTGAACCGGTTCTACCGGGAGCACCCGGCTATGTGGTCGCAGGACCACGTCCCCGCCGGCTTCCAGTGGCTGGACGGCGGCGACCGCAACGGCAACGTGTTCACCTACCTGCGCTGGGGTAGCGACGGCTCGGTGGTCGCGGTGCTGATCAACTTCTCCGCCCAACCGCACAACTGGTACCGGGTGGGACTGCCGTTCAGCGGTCGCTGGAAGGAGGCACTGAACTCCGACGCCGAGCTGTACGGCGGCTCCGGCATGGGCAACATGGGTGTGGTCGAAGCCGACGGCGAATCCTGGAACGGACAACCCACCTCGGCGACCGTGGTGTTGCCGCCGCTGGGTTCGCTGCTGCTGGTGCCCGACAACGACTGATCGGGTCCCCGGCCGCACCGGAGTGCGCGCCACGGTCTGGATCACAGCCGCGGTCGGTCTGCTCCTCGGAGCAGGCTGTACCGCGGCTCGGTCCGTCACGCCGACCGCCGGCAGCTCCGGGACCACCACCGTCTCGGCCGAGCCCGTGACTGGGGCCGGGCTGGCGGCCGACGTCCTGGCCCGCATTCAGCAGTACTGGGAACAGGCGTATCCCACGGCCTTCGACGCGACCTGGCCGCCGCTGCGGTCCGGGGTGCGACCGGTCGATTCAGACCTGGCGACCGGCGCGCAGATGTGCCTGTCCGACGGCCGCCAGCTCACCGGAAACGCCTTCTACTGTCCCAACCAGGATGGGATCGTCTACGACACGGCCGTGTTCGTACCCGTGCTGGTTGCGCACTACGGCCCGGCGGGCCTGTTCGCGTCGCTGGCCCACGAGTTCGGGCACGCGGTCGCCGCCCGGGCGGGGATCGCAAGGGGCCTCCCGGTGCTGCGCGAACTGCAGGCCGACTGCTTCGCGGGCACCGCAGTCGCCGCGACGTTGCCCACCACCGACGTCGTCGCCGCACTGGCGCCCTTGCTCGACTTCGCCGACCAGCCGGCGCTCGAAGACACCGATCCGACCGCGCACGGTTCAGCGGTGGACCGGGCCCGGGCGTTCCAACTCGGATACCGACAGGGCCCCTCGGCCTGCCGCGACATCTCGTCGGCAGGGCTCGATGTGGTTCTCAGTACTACGTCCGCCGGCCCGCCGGGTGCCCCGCCGGATTCGGGTGCGGAGGCGGTCCCAGCCGCAGACGCGGGGATCGCACAGCGGATCGGACCGTTCGCCGGCACCGCTGCAGCGACCGTCGCAGCGGCCGAGCGGAGCGGACTGAGCGGGGCCGCACTCGGGTGCAAGCTGGGCGAACTGACCTCTTCGGAGGCCAGTCGACCGGCGGACCCCGACCAGGCCCTCAATTTCCTGCGCGCCCGACCCGGCGCGGATGCCGACCAGATCTTCGGCTTCCTCGACGGCTTCGCGGGCAGCTGCTGATTCCGCTCGCGGCTCAATACAGCGGCTCAATACAGCGGCTCAATACAGCGGCTCAATACAGCACAGCCGCCAGCCGCCGCCGGAAGAGGATCACCGCTGGGTCATCGTTCCCGAGCAGTGCGAACAGCTCATCAGGTGGTCGCGGGGAACACTCCGATCGGCGGCCGGCAGCCGGCCCACCAGCGCCACCAGCAGGTCGAAGGCCTCCTCCACTCGACCTGCGGCGAAGAGCAGGTCGGACGCCGCCAACTGGACGGGAACGTCGTCTGGGGCTGCCCGGGCGTGCTCCACCGCATCGGCCGGTAGGTTCATGGCCCGCTGTTGGAACTGCAACTGCTTCACAGCCAGTACGGCGTCCACATCGGCTGGATCGGCCGCCGCCAACTGCTGATAGGCCTCGATCGCCGCGTCGAGATCACCGGCTTCGACGGCCGCCTCGGCCGCAAGCAGCAGCGGATCGGGCTCCGCCGGAGCCTCAACCCCAGCGGTGGACGCGGCCGCCATCCCCGGCAATTTGTCCTGGAGCGCTTCGACGAGTCCTTGCACCCAGCTGCGAATCTGCGTCTCGGGTTGCGCTCCGGAGAACGCGTCCACGGGCTGCCCGGCCGCCACCGCCACCACCGTGGGCAGCGACTGCACGCCGAAGGCCTGGCTGATCCGCGGGTTCGCGTCCACGTCCACCCGGGCCAAGACCACCGCTCCCCCGAACTCCGCCACCACCTTCTCAAGAATCGGCGTGAGCTGTTTGCACGGCTGACACCACTCGGCCCAGAGGTCGACGAGCACCAGCACCCGCATCGAGGTGTCGACCACGTCGACCGCGAAACTCGCCTCGGTCACATCGACGGCGGGGAAATCGTCACCGGGCGGCGCCGCTGTCGGAGCACCTCCACTCGGCGCGGGAGCGACGGGGCGCTTCAGCGCGGACAGGTCGACGGCTTTGGAAAAGGCCGCCGACAACGCCACCTCTTGGGCGCGAGGGTTACTTCGAGTCATACCTGTGTTCCTCCATACTGCTAGCGTCTGCACCGTGACAGCAGAGACCTCGGTGCCGTTCGATCTCATCGCCAAAGCCGCCGAAACCTGGCGGGCGCGCATCGGACCATCGGAGTCTATGGAAGCCGTCACCAACATCATGCGGGTGCAGCAGATCCTGCAGGCCGCCGTCGACGAGTCATTGCGATCACACGGCCTCACCTTCGCCCGCTATGAGGCGCTGGTCTTGCTGTCCTTCTCCAGCCGCGACTCGCTGCCGATGCGGTTGATGGGCGAGCGCCTCCAGCTCCATCCGACATCGATCACGAACATCGTGGACCGACTCGAGGCGGACGGACTCGCGCAGCGACTCCCCCACCCCACCGACCGCCGCACAACGTTGGTCACCCTCACCGCGACCGGCCGTAAGCGGCTCGCCGAGGCCACCCAGAGCGTGCTGAAGACGGACTTCGGATTCGTCGGCCTCGAACAGGGTGAACTCGTCCAGCTGTCCGCCCTGCTGACCAAGCTGCGTCAGGCGGCCGGCGACTTCTAAGCGTTTTCCGGCACACGTCTATCCGCTGCTACCCGCGTCGTAGGACATCTCGGGTTAGAAGCCGTGGGAACATTAGCGCATGACTTCTCGCGAATGGCTACCCCAGCAGGCCGCATTCGAATTCGTCCGGCGCGGCTACAGCCCTGAGCAGGTCAACGAATACCTCGACCGTCTCGAATACGACCTGAGAATCCTGACCGCGGATCGGGACACGGCCACCCATCGACTCGCTGAGGTGAGCGCGCAGTTCCAGGCAGCGCACTCCGAAGCCGATGAACTGCGGAATCAGCTGGACCGGACGGCGCTGACTCCGACATCCATGTCGGGTCTGTCCGAGCGGATGCAGCGGATGATCCGGCTGGCCGAAGAGGAGGCCTCCGAGATCCGCGCGCGGGCACAGGCGGACATGGCCGATCAGCAGGCCGACCTCGAGAAGCGGATCGCCGACCAGGCCGAAGCTCGCCGCGCGTTCGACAACGAGCGGGAGAAGGCGCGGGCCCAACTCGCCCAGCACGTCAAGGACCTCACCGACGAGGCCAAGCACGACAGCGAGCAGGTGCGCGCGCAAGCCAGTCATCAAGCGGCCGGCATCATCGCCGCCGCCCAGGCCGAAGCCCAGCGACTCGCGATCCAGAGCCGAGAGCACTTCGAACGGGTGACTCAGGAGACCGACGAGGCCGCAGCCGCGGCCGCCGTCGAGCGGGCTCGGTTGGACACCGAATCGCACACCCGGCGCACCGAGGTGGAGGAGGACTTCACCATCGCCATCACGGCGCGCCGCGCCCAGGCCCATCAGTACGTCGCCGAGCAGGAGAGCGAGTCCAAGCAACAGGCCGAGGAGCTGGTGGCCGCCGCCACAGCGGAAGCCCAACGGCTCGTCGCCGATGCGACCGCCGAGTCGCAGCGGCTGGTGGACGAGGCAACCACCGAAGCGCAGCTCAGGGTGTCACTCGCCGCGCAGGAGTCCCACCGTCGGGTGGCAGAAGCGGACGCGGCGGTCGACCAACTGGTCGACCTTCGCTATTCGGTGTTGACCCAGGTGGCTTCGCTGGAGCCGATCATCGATCAACTGCATCGTGAAGTCGATCATGCTCGGGCGACGCTGGCCCCTCGATCCGATGAGGCGACCAAGCCCGCCGGGCGTGACTTTCCCGAGCAGGTGGGACCGCTCGACTTCGACACCTTGGCGGCACAGGGCACCGCGCACCGGTCCTGACGAGCGCGGCTCAGCTGCGATCCCCCACCTTGACCTCGGCGAAGATCTCCGGCGCCTGCTCGAAGTAGACGGTGGCGGCCTTGCGGACCATGAGCGAGCACAGCCACCCGGTCAGGGCCACTCCGCCGGTCAAGGAGACCCAACCCCACCAGGCCTGATGGAATATGGCCAGTGCGGCGCAGGCCAGGGCCGGCAGCGCCAGTCCCAGTCCACCGAACAGGATGGACATCGACACCCCGAAAGCCCTGGTCTTGTGCTGAGGTGCGGCCGAGGCGAACATGGACGCCCTCGCCTGCGGGAGCGCATACGGGCGGGTCGCCGACAGTAGGCTCGCCATCCCGGCGGCGCCCAGCAGGCACGACCAGCCGAGACCCAGGCCCGCCGGCAACCACTGCAGGTCGCCCCTGACCAGGGCGAACATCACGACACCGGCACTCACCAGGGCCCCTCCCGGCACCAGGACCGTGGTCAGATGTCCGATCATCTCCGCCTTCGCGCGGGCACGGTCACCGATCGCGGTGAGGTGCAGCCATATCGCCGACCCGTCGACACCGAACTGGTTGCCGACCTGGGTGCCCGCCATCAACGCACCGAACGCCACGGCGAACAGCGCGCCGTGCCCCTGTACCCAGATGAACGGCATTCCCAGCGCCACCACGACCACCATCAGCCAGGGCAGCCGCCGCATCGGGTCGCGACGCACCAGCAGCAGATCGCGAGCGACGACCACGCGTGAGGTGCCCGCGTCGGCCCCGCCGAAGTCATGGGTCCCGGCCGGCGATGATGACTCGGTCATCGAGGAGCCCGATTCCATGGACCGCCGCAACGCCGCCGACCACCACAGGTATCCGAGTCCGATGGTGGCCAGGACCAGCGCACTCAACAGGCCGACCGCACTCCAGTCCCCATCGGCCCACGCCGACGGGATGCGGGCCACCGCGCCGGGCGGGGTCCACCCCAGCACGGTGCCGGCCGCGGACAGCGCCGCTCCGGCCTCCTGGTCTCCGGAGAGGTTGCTCGACTCCTTCGAGAGGCTGTTCAGCGCCGCACTCAGGGCGATGTACGCCACGAAGACCCCGAACCCGACCAGCATCCCCAGATCCCGGCCACGACGGGTCGACATGAGGTCGGCGAGCGATGTGGCGGCCGCCCGCGAGCACGCAATCAACAGCAGGAGTTGAGCTGCCACGCAGCCGAGGCTCACCGGCAACATCCCCCAGGTGGGGCTGATCATGACCGCGATGCCGAGCAACAGGACGACGTTGAACATCGGCAGCCAACCGACGACGGCACTCACGGTGAGCCCGCGGATCAAGGTGGCCCGCCGCAGCGGCAGCAGCGCGAAGCGATGCGGATCGACGGTCTCGTCCAACCCGAAGGCGATAAGCGGGCTGAGCACCCACGCCAGCGTCTGACCGGCCAGCACGATCGAGGCGGCTGTGAGCGCGCCGTCGGACGTGCGCAGACTCGCCAAGCTCACGGCGATCAACACTGCCAGCAGACCCAACACGATCAGACCCACGATCGTCATCGCACGCTTGCCGGGCGTGGCCGCCCGCAACCGGCTGGTCAGCAGCCGCCACTTCAGACTCGCGAAGAGTGCAACCATTCCAGCCCCCCGGAGCCTCGATCATCGGCCCCCACCAGATGAAGGAAGGCGTCATCCAGGGTGGCAGCACCACCGCGGACCTCGTGCAGCGTGCCGACCGCGATGATCTTGCCCGCCGCCATCACCGCCACGTGACTGCACAGCTCCTCGACCAGCGCCATCACGTGACTGGACAGCACGACGGTGCCGCCACCGGCGGTGTAGCGGGTGAGGACGGTGCGGATGACCCTGGCGGACACCGGATCCACCGCCTCCAACGGCTCGTCGAGCAGCAGCACCGCGGGCGAGTGCAACAGTGCCGCGGCGAGGGTGATCTTCTTGCGCATGCCCGTCGAATAGTCGGCGACGAGTTTCGAACGGGCGTCCTGGAGGTCGAGCACCTGCAGCAATTCCACCGCCCGCTCCCGAACGACGTCCACCGGCATGCCACGGAATCGGCCGAGGTAGGTCAGCATCTCGATGCCGGACAATCGCTCGAACAGCCGGAGCCCGTCCGGCAGGACACCCATCCTCGTCTTCGCGGCCACCGGGTCCTGCCAGATGTCATGGCCCGCCACATAAGCCCGCCCTGAGTCGGGCCGCAGCAGCCCGGTCACCATCGACAGGGTGGTGGTCTTGCCCGCTCCGTTCGGCCCGACCAGGCCGAAGAACGAACCCGCCGGCACGTCGAGGTTGATCGCATCGACGGCGGTCACCCCGCCGAATTCCTTCGTCAGAGAGCGAACGGCCAATGCCGTGCCGACAACCGAAGGATCGGCGTCGACACCGGGATATTTCAGCTCAGCCACGAGGCCACCAATTCGTCAAGGCAGTCGCCACCGCAGTCGGGTCTTCGGCCACCGCGAGGTGGCCCACGTCGGGAATGCGCACGAAGGATGCACCGGGCACGGTCGCCGCACATTGTTGTGCATCGTCGGGTGGGGTGATCGTGTCGTCGGCGCCCGCGATGACCAGAAGCGGCAGCCCGCAGCGCGCCAGCAGGTCGGTGCCGTCCGGCCGGGCGGCCATGGCCCGCTGCTTCCACGCGATGTCGGAGGCGGGCTGCACATCCACGATCGCGGCCAACTGAGCGATCAGGTCCGGGCGGGTGGCCGCAGTCATCGGGCTGACCATGCCGGCGATGAGCGGCGCCGTCGCGGGCTTCTCACCCAGATCGGCACGATCCGCGATCGCGAGCCGATGCTGCCGGGCCGCGGGAGTGTCGCCCGCGGCCTTGGAGTCGATCAACACCAGCCCCGCGACTCGCCCCGGGTGTCGGCGGAGCACGTTCAGTGCGACATATCCGCCCATCGAGACGCCGCCCACCACCGCGCGACCCGCGCCTGCCCGGTCCATCGCAGCGATCACCAGGTCGCCCAGTTCGTCCAGGCTCGGCAACCCGCGGCCCACCAGCTCCGGTGTCAGGACGTCGATCACACCGAGGGCGGACAGCTCCGCGGAAAGCCCGCAGAGGACTCGGCTGTCGAATGGGAACGGGTGCAGCAGGATCAGAGAGTTGAGCATCGGTGCTGAACCGCTCAGCCGCCGGCCGACATGATCTGCACGTCCGCCGTCGTCGCCGGGCCGTCCCAGCTGCGCGGGAGCGGCCCGAACCCGGGTCGAACCGTGTCGACAATGGCATCGAGGGCCGCCTCGGCCTGGCCCACCCAGAGATGCTTGACCTTGGGGAAGTCCAGCACCCGGCACTGCGGGGTACGGGCGAAACGGGCCCGCGCCGCTGCGGGCTGCAAGTAGTCGTCCAACTCAGGCACCAGGGCGACCAGCGGTTTCCCCGAATCCGCCCACGCGTCGAGGTCGCTGTCCCCGGCACGGTGCAACGGCGGCGACAACAGGACCGCGCCGGTGATGTCGGCGTCGGCTCCGTATCGCAGCGCGAGTTCGGTGCCGAAGGACCAGCCGACCAGCCAGCGGTCCGGAAGCCGTCGGTCGAGGGCCTCGGCGATCGCGGCGGCGACGTCGTACTGCTCGCCGTCACCCTCGTCGAATTCCCCGTCGCTGCGACCGGAGGCGCTGACCGTGCCGCGGGTGTTGAAGCGGAGCACACCCAACTGAGCCAGGGCCGGCAGCCGGAAGGCGGCCTTGCGGTAGACGTGGGAGTCCATCATGCCGCCGTGCGTGGGTAGCGGGTGTAGGCAGATCAATGTCGCCACCGGATCCGCGGTGGCCGGTAGGGCCAGCTCGGCAACGAGGTCCAGACCGTCAGCGGTGTGCAGGGTCAGCGACTCCCGCCGGGCCGGCAGCACGGTGTTGGCGCGAATCGGCGTCGGCGGATTCAGCGGGGAGGCACTCATAGCGACAAAATTACCCATACGACGACCGCCGACGGCAGCAGGGAGTCCATACGGTCCATCACGCCGCCGTGGCCTGGCAGCAGGGTTCCCATGTCCTTGACGCCGAGATCGCGCTTGATCATCGACTCGATCAGGTCACCCAGGGTGGCGACCACGCACACCACCAAGCCCAACACCAGACCGCGCCACCAGTGCAGGCCGAGCATCAACCCCACCGCGAGCGCCCCGCCGATCATCGCGGTGACCGCCGAACCGGCGAAGCCCTCCCAGCTCTTCTTCGGGGAGATCGCCGGCGCCATCGGGTGTTTCCCGAAGAGCACTCCCGCGGCGTACCCGCCGGTGTCGGAGGCGACCACCACGATCAGGAAGGCCAGCACCCGTTGGGCACCGTTGTCCGGTGCGACCAGCAGCGTTGCGAAGGAGGCGAAGAACGCTACGTAGATGGTGACGAACACCGACGCGGAGACGTCCCGGAGGTACCCCTCCTGCCCTTGGAACAGCCGCCAGATCATGCACGCCAGCGCGGTCAACGCGACGCCGACGACCTGCGCGACGACACCGTACGGCCAGGCCAGCGCGATCGTCGCGATACCGCCGACGACGATCGGCGGCCAGCTGAGCTGAATACCGCGGGCCGCGGCGAGGGTGCTCTTGAGTTCCCAGACCGACAATCCGGCCGCGACTGCGACGAGTGCGACGAATGCCGGGCGAAACAGGAACAAGGCGGCGATCACCGCTGCGGCGAGACCGACGCCGACGCCGATGGCGGCCGGCAGGTCCCGGCCCGCTCGGGAGGAGGTGGGGGCTGCGTCGGCCATCAGACCTCGAGCAGCTCGGCTTCCTTGTGCCTGACCAGCTCGTCGACGGTGGCCACGTACCGGTCCGTCATGGTCTGCAGCTCCTTCTCGGCGGTGCGGCCTTCGTCCTCGCTGACCTCGCTGTCCTTGTCCTTGACCATCTTGTCGATGGCGTCCTTCGCGCGGCGGCGGATGTTCCGGATGGAGACGCGGGCGTCCTCGCCCTTGGCCCTGGCCGTCTTGCCCAGGTCGCGCCGACGCTCCTCGGTCAATTGCGGGAACAGCACCCGCAGGATGTTGCCGTCGTTGCTGGGGTTGACACCGAGATCGGAGTCACGGATCGCCTTCTCCAAGGCGGACAGTTGACTCATGTCGTACGGCTTGATGACCGCCATCCGCGCCTCCGGCACGGTGATCTGCGCCATCTGCGTCATCGGGGTCGGCGCGCCGTAGTAGTCCACCTGAATCCGGGCGAACATGTTGGGGTTGGCGCGGCCGGTTCGGAGCGTGGAGAGGTCGTCCTTGGCGGAGGCCACGGCCTTCTCCATCTTCTCCTCGGCGTCGAAAAGTTCCTCGTCGATCATCGGTCTACCTTCAATTCGTCGCGACCAGGGTGCCGATCGGCTCGCCCAGGACGGCGCGCGCGATGTTGCCCTCTATCAGCAGGTTGAAAACGATGATCGGCATTCGATTGTCCATGCACAAGGTGAAGGCGGTTGCGTCGGCGACCTGCAGGCCCTGCTCCACGACCTCGCGATGGGTGATCTCGTGATACATGGTGGCATCGGCGACCTTGCGCGGGTCGGCGTTGTACACACCGTCTACCGCTTTGGCCATCAAGACCACTTCGGCGCCGATCTCCAGCGCACGCTGCGCGGCTGTCGTGTCGGTGGAGAAGTAGGGCATCCCCATGCCGCAGCCGAAGATGACGACGCGGCCCTTCTCGAGGTGCCGAATGGCCCGCCGCGGAATGTACGGCTCGGCGACCTGGCCCATCGTGATCGCCGTCTGCACCCGGGTGTCGATGCCGAACTCCCGTTCCAGGAAGTCCTGGAGTGCGAGGCAGTTCATCACGGTGCCCAGCATGCCCATGTAGTCGGCGCGCGACCGGTCCATGCCACGGTTCTGCAGTTCGGCACCGCGGAAGAAGTTTCCGCCGCCGATCACCACCGCGACCTGGGCCCCGGTGGCGACGACCTCGGCGATCTGCCGGGCGACGGTGGAGACGACGTTCGGGTCGACACCGACCTCGCCGCCGCCGAACATCTCACCGCCCAGCTTGAGGACGACGCGCCGAAAAGGCCGGCGCACCGGCACTGGTTCTGTCATGTGCCGATGCACCGGGCCTCTCAGGTGATGTTCTTCTCGTGTTCCGGACGACTCAGGACTGGCCGACCTCGAACCGACTGAATGCGGTGACCGTCACGCCGGCCTCGGCGAGTACCTTGCCCACGGTCTTCTTGGAGTCCAGCACCGACGACTGCTCGACCAGCACTGCATCCTTGTAGAAACCGTTGACCCGACCCTCGACGATCTTCGGCAGCGCCGCCTCCGGCTTGCCCTCCTCGCGCGCGGTGGCCTCGGCGATCCGACGCTCAGTCTCCACGACGTCCGCCGGCACCTCCTCGCGGGTGACGAAACGCGCCTTCAACGACGCGATCTGCATGGCCGCGGCCCGCGCCACTTCCGCGTCGTCGCCCTGGAACTGCACCAGGACACCGATCGCGGGCGGCAGGTCGGCAGACCGACGGTGCAGGTAGGTCGCGGTGTTGCCGTCGTATTTGGCCACCCGACGCAGCTCGATCTTTTCGCCGATCTTCGCCGACATCGCCTGGATCGCGTCGCTGACGGTGCCGTCACCGAGCGGAGCCGCGAGTGCGGTCTCCACGTCGGTGGCGTTCGCCGCGACGGTTTCGACGATCTGCGCCGCGAGCGACTGGAACTCGTCGTTCTTGGCGACGAAGTCGGTCTCGGACGCCAGCTCGATCAAGGCCCCGCCGGAGGCGGTGACCAGACCCTGCGACGCGGTCCGGTCGGCTCTCTTGCCGACGTCCTTCGCGCCCTTGATCCGCAGAATCTCCACGGCCTTGTCGAAGTCACCGGCGGTCTCGTCCAGAGCCTTCTTACAATCCATCATCCCGGCACCGGTCATGTCCCGGAGCTTCTTCACTTCAGCAGCGCTCGCCATGGTGGTACGTGATCCTCTCAGAATCGTGCGATCGACCAGCGATCAGATGCTTTCGTTCTCCGCCTGAATGATCGCCTCGGCACCGGATTCGGTCTCGGCGATGGTGTCCTCGATGGTCGCCGGCACCGGCGCGAGGACGGAGTCGGCGGGTGCTTCGGCCCGGCGGCTGCGGCGCTGTCGGCCGATGCCAGCAGTTCGCGCTCCCACTCGGCCAGCGGCTCCTCCGCGACGGTGGCACCGCCACTGCCGGAACGAGCCAGCAGGCCCTCGGCGACCGCGTCGGCGACCACCCGGGTCAGCACGGCGGCGCTGCGAATCGCGTCGTCGTTGCCGGGGATCGGGAAGTCGACCTCGTCGGGGTCACAGTTGGTGTCGAGCACCGCGACGACCGGGATGCCGAGCTTGCGAGCCTCGCCGACGGCGATGTGCTCCTTCTTGGTGTCGACGATCCAGACCACGGAAGGCACCTTGGCCATGTCCCGGACTCCGCCCAGGGTCTTGGCCAGCTTGTCCTTCTCCCGGGTCATCAGCAGGAGTTCCTTCTTGGTGCGACCGGCGAAGTCGCCGGCGGCCTCCATGGCCTCCAGGTCCTTGAGCCGCAGCAGCCGCTTGTGCACGGTGGTGAAGTTGGTGAGCATGCCGCCGAGCCAGCGCTGGTTCACGTACGGCATGGAGACCCGGGTGGCCTGATCGGCGATGGCCTCCTGGGCCTGCCGCTTGGTCCCGATGAACAGGACCGTGCCACCGTGGGCCACCGTCTCCTTGATGAACTCGTAGGCCTTGTCGATGTAACTCAAGGTCTGCTGGAGATCGATGATGTAGATGCCGTTGCGCTCGGTGAAGATGAAACGCTTCATCTTCGGATTCCAGCGGCGGGTCTGGTGTCCGAAGTGGACACCCGCGTCGAGGAGCTGACGCATCGTGACGACTGCCATGGTCGTCCCTTTCTACCGGCGCGCCAGGAGTGCTGGTCGCGCGTTTCAGTTGTCGCCCTCCCCGGCGGGGTGAGCCCTGGCGCCCTCGGCGCACCCGCCCCGGAAGGGGACTTTGGGTGCATCGGCGACCACTACCGATCCGGTCAGACCGGGGTGCGGCTGGTCGCGACAGGACGCGCGAAGTCAGCCCGTGCACGCACGGGCCGCATGTCGAGGATACGCGATGCACAAGCCCCTCGCGGGCCATGCTTGTCCACACTGCGCGGCGACGAGGCACACTCCGGCCGCCCCGATCCGCACACTGCGCTCATGGTCTGCTCGCCCCGTCGCTCCCGGCTCGTCCGCCGGTTGTGGTTCCTCCTCTGGATCGTCGCGTCCTCCAGCCTCTGGGTATCGGTCGTCTTCGCGGCAACCGCGGCGGAGCCGCGTTCAACCGGCCCCTTGCGACCGCCGGTCGCCGGTGTGCCGGTGGTCGCGACGCCCTTCCAGGCGCCGGTGCACCGGTACGGCGCGGGCCATCGCGGGGTCGACCTGAAGGCCGCGGTGGACGCCTCGCTGGTCGCCCCCGCCGACGGAACCGTCGTCTTCGCCGGGCGACTCGTCGACCGCGGTGTCGTCTCGGTCGAACACGCCGGCGGTGTGCGGAGTTCGATGGAACCGGTCCGCGCGGCTGTCGTGGCCGGTCAGCGTGTCGCGGCGGGCCAGTTACTCGGTGCGCTCGAGGCGGGGCACCCGCGCTGCCAGCCGCAGGCCTGTGTGCACTGGGGTGTTCGCATCAACGGGGTGTACATCGATCCGATGCTGCTGCTCAGGCCGCTGCGGGTCCGGCTGCTGCCCTGGGACGGTTGACCGGGACCTGCGCGACCTACGCGCGGGGGTGCGCCTGATGGAAGACGGCACGTAGCCGCTCCGCCGACACGTGGGTGTAAATCTGCGTGGTCCCGAGGCTCGCGTGTCCCAGGATCTCCTGGACGGTGCGCAGATCGGCACCGCCCTCGAGCAGATGCGTTGCGGCGGAGTGCCGCAGCCCGTGCGGACCGAGATCCGGTGCTCCGTCGACGGCCTGCAGCCGTCGGTGGACGAGGCTGCGTACCGCCCGCGGATCGAGTCGGCCGCCGCGGAGTCCGAGGAAGACGGCGTGCCGTTCTCCGCCGACGGCCAACGCCGGTCGGCCGGCGTCGAGATAGGCGCCGAGGGCCCGGTCCGCGGGCTGCCCGAACGGCACCGTCCGTTCTTTGTCGCCCTTGCCGATGACCCGCAGCACCCGCAGTCGACGGTCGACGTCGTCCAGGTCGAGTCCGACCAGCTCCGACACCCGAACAGCGCTGGCGTAGAGCAGTTCGAGCAGCGCCTGGTCGCGGAGCAGCACCGCGCCCTCCGTCGGGGGCACGGGGTCGGTGCCGGTGTTTGGGGGGGTGCGCAACAGTTCGGTGGCCTGATCGGCTCGCAGCACTGCGGGCAGGGTGCGATGGGCTTTGGGAGCGGCGAGGCGCGCGCTCGGATCAGTGGGCAGTCGGCCGGTGCGGTGTGCCCAGGCGCAGAAGGTGCGGGCGGCGGCCGCCTTGCGGGCCAGTGAGGATCGCGCCACACCGCTGCTGCTCAGCCGGGCCAGCCAACTGCGCAGCGCCGCCAGATCCAGCTGGTCCAGCTCGCCGATGCATCCGGGTCAGGTGGTCCAGCAGGCCGGCGATGTCGGAGTGGTAGGCCCGCACGGTGGCGGCGGACAGCCCGCGCTCGAACTCGAGGTAGCCGCGAAAGGCGACCAGCACGGGTGCCTCGGCACCCGCAACTGCGATCACATCGCGTCGCTGGGTTCGTTGTAGGCCGTCTGTCGACGAATTCGATGGTGTGGGCCGGAGTGCGCGATCTGGGCGATCAGGTCTTCGAGCTCGACCAGGAGCTGCTCGGTGCCCTCGTCGCGTGACTCCTCTGCTTCGGTTCGCAGCTGGCCGAGCCTGATCAGGTCGAATCGGTGTTCCGCGGGCGGGCGTGACCGCCAGTGGCTCCTGATCTGGTCGTACTCCTGGCGCATCTCCCACAGCGTCATACGGGTCCCCTCGAGGCGTCGGTCTCGGCTTCTGAAGTATGCGCCGGGGTCATCGGAGCGGCTCGGCGTGCCCGCCGGGGGTCGGCTAATCGAGAGGCGGGTTGAATGAGCCGCATGCAGCACAAGATGACGCACATCTCGATCCACGGCACCGGCGTGAACTCCGACTCCTTCCGCGACACGGTGGACGTTCACCTGGAGGCGATGGGGATGAGCCGATGGGAGCTCGTCTCGACCAACATCAGCGAGATGTCCAGCTTCAAGAACGGCTACTCGGTGGATGCGCTGTTCTTCTGGAAGCGTCCCGATCAGCCGCCGCCGGACTGACCTTCGACCGCCGCCACTGGGCGCCGTCCTTCTGCGCCAGACCGGCGAATTCCAGCATCGGCAGTGCCGCGATGACTGATGCGGCCACCACCCCGGATGATCGGGACAGCTCGGACACCGTGACCGCGGTGTGGGCCGGTAACGCGTCGTGCACCCGGACGCTGATCGGGTCCAATCCGTCGGTCGGGCGCGGGAATGGCTCGTCGAACAGCATGGGTTGCAGCGGCCGGGCGGCGGCGACCACATCCTCGGCGGCCGCCGCCAGGATCGCGAACCGGTCTCGTAGTAGGAGGTGGCACCCCACCGACATCGCCGAGGTGACCGGACCCGGCACCGCCATCACCGTTCGCCCGAGATGCGCCGCCGCCGACGCGGTCGACAACGAACCCGATCGGCGCCCGGCCTCCACGACCAGAGTCACCCCGCTGAGCGCGGCGAGGACCCGGTTGCGGACCAGGAACCGGTGCCGGGCCGGCGTGGTGCCGGGCGGGTACTCGCTCACCACCGCGCCGTGTTCGGCGATCCGGGTCAACAGCGCGGCGTTCGCCACCGGATACGCCCGGTCGACGCCGCAGGCCAACACGGCGACCGACACCCCGCCCGCGGTGACCGCGGCCCGATGCGCCGCGGTGTCGATGCCGAAGGCGCCGCCGGAGACCACCGCGACACCCGCGTCGACGAGGTGCACGGTGAAGTCCGCGGCCACCCGATCCCCGTAGCCGCTGCTCGCCCGCGACCCCACGACGGTGACCGCCCCTGCCGGTAGGCCCGCCGGCAGCACACCCTTCACGTACAGACCGAGCGGCGGCGCCGACCCGGTCACACCGCGGACGGCCGCCATGGCGAACCCCGCCATCGCGGCGGCGGGCCACTGCGGGTGTTCCGGGCTGATCAGCATCGCTCCGCAGGTCCGGGCGGCTTCGAGGTCGGTCGCTGCCAACGCCCGCAGCTCGGCAGCCGTCCGCCGGTGGTCCGCGCCTCGGTCGCGGACAGCACAGCCGCCGGCGCCCGCCGACGCACCACGTCGTCGAAGGCGGCAACCACCCCGGCCGCAGCGACGAATGCGGACACCGCGGCAGCGGGTGGTTCAGCCAGGCGCAGCAACCCGGCTCGCGCGATCTGTACGTCGGCTGCCGGCTCCGGTGAGCCGGGCCGCATCTCGGTCACGCCGCGACCCGGGCGTCCCGCAGGCTCAGCGCAGTGGCCACATCAGCGACGACGGGCAACCGACGACCCCCGAGGTCGGCGGCGGTCAGCGCCAACCTGAGCACCCGGTCGTACCCCCGACCGGAGAGCAACCCGGTGCGCACCGCACGATCCAGGAGCTGTGCCGATTGCCCGTCCGGTCGCCACCATCGGCGCACGATCGGTCCCGGCACCTCCGCGTTGCACCGCCACCTCGTCTCCCCCCAGCGGTACGCGGCCCGGTCGCGCGCGGCCAGTACGCGCTGGGCGATCGCCGCGGAACATTCGCCCGGCTCACCCGCACCCAGTGCAATGGGATCCAAGGCCGGCAGTTCGAGCCGGATGTCCACCCGGTCCAGCAACGGACCGGACAACCGGCTCAGATACCGCCGTCGCACCGCCGCGTCGCAGCGGCAGTCCACGTCCCTGGCCGCAGCACACGGGCATGGGTTCGCCGCCAACACCAGCTGAAAGCGGGCTGGGTAGCGCACCGCGCCCGATGCGCGCGCGATCAGCACCTCGCCGCTCTCCAAAGGCTGCCGCAGCGCATCGAGCACCTTGGGTTTGTACTCCGGGGCTTCGTCCAGGAAGAGCACCCCGCGATGGGCCACCGAGATGCTGCCCGGTCGGATGTGCGGCGAACCGCCGCCGATGATCGCCGCCGACGAAGCGGTGTGGTGCGGGTCGACGAACGGCGGCGAGGTCACCAACGGTTCACCGCCGGTGAGCAGGCCGGCGACAGAGTGCACCGCGGTCACCTCCAGCGCCTGCTCCCCCGTCAACGCGGGTAGCAGGCCCGGCAGTCGGGCGGCCAGCATCGTCTTCCCGGCTCCCGGCGGCCCGACCATGGACAGGTGGTGACCACCGGCTGCGGCCAACTCCAGGGCCGCCCTGCCCTCCGGTTGACCCAGCACGTCAGCCATGTCGGGCACGGCCGGCGGATCTGACGGGACCCGCACTCCCGGGCCGGTCAGCACGTCCACCCCCTTCAGGTGTGCGACCACCTCGCCCAAGGTGGCGGCGCCCGCGACCGTCAGGCCGTCGACCAGAGCGGCCTCGGCGACGTTGCCCAGCGGGACGACGGCCGACCGGAACCCCGCCCGGCGGGCCGCGAACAGCGCCGGCAGCACGCCGCGCACCGCTCGCACACCGCCGTCCAGACCGAGTTCGCCGATCCACACCGTCTGACTGGAGGTGCCCAGGGAGACCACACCCGCAGCGGCCAGTACCGCGACTGCGATGGCCAGGTCGAAACCCGACCCCTGTTTGCGCAACGACGCCGGTGACAGCGCCAAGGTGATCCGGCGTTCGGGCCACTTCTGACCGGAGTTGACCACCGCTGCCTTCACCCGGTCGCGTGCCTGTTGCACCGCGGTGTCCCCCATCCCGATCACCGTGGTTCCGGGCAGCCCGTTCGCCAGATCGGCTTCGACACTGACCACTTGGCCGTCGAGCCCGTCCAATTGCACCGACATGGTGCGAGCCAGGGTCATCAGAACGCACCGGCGATGTGGGTGAGCTGCGGTGTTCCGCCCGGCACGCACAACACGCTGATCACGTCGAACCGCACCGTCACCGCAGGCCGCACCCGGTGCTCGGCCAGCCACAACATCGACAGCCGACGGATACGACGTCGCTTCCCGACGTCCACCGCTTCCGCTCCGGACCCGAATCGCACCCCGGTTCGAGTCTTCACCTCGCAGATCACCGCCAGATCGCCGCCGTCAGTGGCGACGATGTCCAGCTCGCCCTCACGGCAGCGCCAGTTGCGGGAGATCACGGTCAACCCCAGCCCGATGAGGTACTCCGCCGCCAACTCCTCCCCGCGTCGACCGACATCGTCCTTCGCCGCCATCACGTCCCCCGTTCGCCAACCCTGAAAGGTCAGCCTGCAGGTGGATCGGGGCCGCGACGCGCGGTCGACGCAGGGTTGTGGATGAAACCCTGCTTGTGGACTACTCGGTGTCCAGCGCCGCGTTCGCGGCAGTGGTCAGCGCAGCGATCGCCGCCTCGGCGACACCCGCCGCCGAGGCCGGGTTCTGCCCGGTCACCAGGCGGCCGTCGGTCACCACGTGCGGCTGCCACTTACCGGCCCGGGAGTAGTCGCCGCCGACCTCGGTCAGCCGGTCGGCCAAGAGGAACGGCACGACGGTGTCCAGACCGAGCGCCTTCTCCTCCGCATTGGAGAAACCGGCGACCTGCTTGCCGTCGATCAACAGCGATCCGTCGCCGAGCCGCACCGTGGTCAGGGCGGCGGGGCCGTGGCACACGGCCGCTACTACGCCGCCCTGCGCCCACACCTCGGCGGCCAGTGTCGACAGGTGCGGGTCCCCCGGGAAGTCCCACATCGTGCCGTGTCCGCCGACGAAATAGACCACGTCGTAAATGGCGGGATTGACGTGCTCGGGGGCGGGCGCATGCTCCAGCTGCCGTTGAATGTGCGGGCTGGACTTCCACGCGGCCTGCGTCTCGTCGTCGGGGTCGTAACCGTCCTCGGGGGCCGGTCCACCCCGGACGGTGGTGATGTGCACGTCCCACCCCGCGTCGCTGAACACGCGCCACGGGTCGGCGGCTTCCGACACGGTGTATCCGGTGCTCTTGCCGGTGTCACCCAGCCTGTCGTGGCTGGTCAGTACGAACAGCACCTTGTGGTCATGGCTGAATGCGGGGGACATCATCTCTCCTGGAGCTAGAAAGCGCCGTTTTCGGGAAGCCTCAGGTCCGGCTTCTCGAGTTCTTCGACATTGACATCCTTGAACGTGACCACCCGGACGTTCTTCACGAACCGCGCGGGCCGATACATGTCCCACACCCACGCGTCGGACATTCGCACCTCGAAGTACATGTCCGCCTCGGAGTTGCGCACCTGGACGTCGACTGCGTTACAGAGATAGAACCGCCGCTCCGTCTCGACGACGAAGGCGAAAGTAACCGACGATGTCCCGGTACTCCCGGTACAGCTGCAGCTCCATCTCGGTTTCGTACTGCTCGAGATCCTCTGCGCTCATGGTCTAGAAGATAGTCGGCTCCGCTCGGAGCTCACAGCCCGGGCAGCCGCCACGACGTGCGGTGCACCGGACTCGGTCCGTGCAGCCGCAGCGCGTCGATGTGGTCCGAGGTCGAGTAACCCTTGTTCTCGGCGAACCGATACGCCGGATGTACCGGGTCGAGGCCGACCATCAGCGCATCCCGCTCGGTCTTGGCCAGCACCGATGCGGCCGACACCCCGGCACAGGTCAGGTCACCCTTGATCCGGGTGTGAACGGGTAGCCGGCAACCGCCCGCCAGGTAGTTGTGATTGCCGTCCAACAGGATCGCATCAACGGCGTCGCAAGCTGCGCCAGCGCGCGCAGACCCGCCAGGCGCAGACCACCGAGGATGCCCACCGCGTCGATCTCGACCGACGAGGCGTGCCCGACGGCGTACTCATGCGTCCAGCGCCGAATCGGCGCGATCAGTGCCGTCCGGGCAGCCGGGGTCAGCAGTTTCGAATCACGGAGCCCGGCGGGGACCCGGCCGATCGTCGCAGTCACGACGACCACCCCGACCGATACCGGGCCGGCCAGCGATCCCCGACCGACCTCGTCCATCGCCGCCAACCGTTGCACCCCGCCCCGCAGCAGCGTCTTCTCCGCCCGCAGGTCGGGACGTGCGGACCGGCGACCCGCGACTAGCGGTGCCACCGCGATCTCCGGCGACGTCTGCGCGAGTCGTGCAAGAAGAGCGTCGAACCGACCAGCAGCACGCCGGACTGGATGTCCGGGGCATGCACAATCTGCCATCGGGAGATGGGCATGACGATGAACACCGCTTTGCCGATCACGTTGGCGACCGGGATCGGGCCCTGACAGTCCGTGTGGACTGGCCGCCACGACAGCCGTAGGTGGAGTCTTTAGACCCGGAGCGGTGATCGCCCATCACCCACAGCGAATCTGCCGGCACTGTGATCGGACCGAAGCACCGCTCGGAGCGCACCGGCTCGCGCAGTCGGTGACAGCCTTCTCGAAGTCGAAGTCCTCGTAGATGTACGGCTCGGTCAGCGGCGAACCGTTCACCTCGACGTGACCGTCGACGTCGCAGCACTGCACCGTTTGACCGGCGGTGGCGATGACTCGCTTGACGAAGTCCTTCTCGTTCGGCGGCGCCACGCCCACCACCGACCCCACGGACTCGAGAAGCTTCCCGTACCAGCTGGACGGACCGGGGATGCTGGCCTCGGGCGCCCAGCTGGGGGGGCCACTGAAAACCACCACTTCGCCCGGAGTGGGCGCGCCGAAGTCGTACACGATTTTGTTGACGACCACCCGGTCGCCACCCTGCGAGACGCCGTGCAGCGTCTGCTCCATCGAACCCGACGGGATGTAATACACCTTGAACAGGAAGGTCTGAATCAGAAATGTCATCACGAATGCGATGACGAGGAGAATCGGGAGTTCGATCCAGAACGGTCGCGATTTCTTCGCCGGTGTCGCCGCTGGACCGACAGGGTCGCCCAGCGGCTCGTCGACACGTTCTGCGTCGGCGGCGTCCATCGACATCGGCGGCGTTGCGCTCTGCTACCCGGACTACCGTGCTACGTCGCGCTTCTCCTTGATCTTGGCGGCCTTGCCGCGCAGATCACGCAGGTAGTACAGCTTCGCCCGGCGCACGTCGCCGCGAGTCACCAATTCGACCTTGTCCAGGTTCGGGGAGTGCACCGGGAAGGTGCGCTCGACGCCGACGCCGAAGCTGATCTTCCGGACGGTGAAGGTCTCCCGGATGCCGCCGTTCTGCCGCCGAATCACGTGGCCGGCGAAGACCTGCACCCGGGACCGGTTGCCCTCGATGACCTTCACGTGCACGCGCACGTAGTCACCGGGACGGAAGTCGGGCAGGTCGGAGCGCAGCGATGGGGCGTCCAGCGCGTCAAGGGTGTTCATGTTCAGGGATTCCTAACAGGTTGAAAGGCAACCCTTCTAGTCTGCCAGATGCAGCGGTCTAGAGGAAATTTCAACACTCGGCGGCAGCTCACGGGCCTGCAGCAGGTCTGGTCGTCGGGCTCGCGTGCGCGCCAGCGACTGCTCCCGGCGCCACCGATCGATTGCGGCGTGATTACCGGAGAGCAGAATAGGGGGACTGCGAGTCCACGGTAGGTCTCGGGTCTGGTGTACGCGGGCGGTTCGAGAAGGCCGGGCCAGCCGCTGCCGAAGCTGTCCTGCACAGCACTCGCCGGGTTACCCAGGACACCGGGGATCAACCGGGCGATCGCCTCGACGATCACCAGCACCGCCACCTCGCCGCCCGCGAGCACGTAGTCGCCGATGGAGAGTTCGCGGACTGTCATTCGGTCTGCCGCCTCATCCGGCACCCGCTGATCGATCCCCTCGTACCGACCGCAGGCGAAGACCAGATGCTCAGCGGTGGCGAGTTCGGCGGCCACCTCCTGGGTGAACGGCGTCCCGGCCGGAGTGGGCACGATCAGCACACTGTCCGCCGTGCAGATCGCGTCCAAGGCGCGACCCCAGACATCCGGCTTCATCACCATGCCCGGCCCGCCCCCGTACGGCGTGTCGTCCACCGTGCGGTGCCGGTCGGTGGCGTGGTCGCGCAGGTCGTGCACGCCCACCGACAACAGCTCGGCGGAGATAGCCCTCCCCAGCAGCGACTCACGCAGCGGCGTGAGATATTCCGGGAAGATCGTCACCACATCGATGCGCATGGCGGACTCGTCAGTCGAACAGGCCGTCGGGCGGATCGACGACGAGATAACCGCCCGCCACCGACACGGTGGGCACGATGACGGCGACGAACGGAATCAACACCTCACCCGACGGGGCCTGGTCGGTGCGGACGGCGAGCACGTCGCCGGCCGGCAGATGCAGCACGTCGATCACCTCGCCGATCGACTCTGTGTTCGCCTCCGCGTTCGAACCCGCGAGTCGAACCTGCAGACCGATGAGCTGGTGGTCGTAGAAGTCGTCGTCGTCGAGCAATTCGGGAAGCGCCTCGACATCGACGACCAGCAGCGTTCCGCGGAGGGTCTCAGCGGTGTTCCGGTCGTCGCATCCCTCGAAGCGGACCACGTTGACCCCGGAGATCACCCGGTATCCGGCGACCCGCAGCGGGCCGCGATTCGCCGGATCGGTGCGCAACTCGACACCGGCCGCGAAGCGGCGCTTGGGGTCGTCGGACCGAACGTCCACCGTCACGTCACCACGCAAGCCGTGCGGACGACCGATCCGGCCGACAGTCAATTCCACAGTTCAGGTTCCGGTACGACTCAGCGACCCGCACGGTCGGTGTCGACGACATCCACCCGGATGCCTCGGCCACCGACGGCGGTCATCACGGTGCGCAGCGCGGTGGCGGTGCGACCGTTACGACCGATGACTTTGCCGAGATCTTCCGGGTGCACCCGGACCTGCAACGTCCGGCCCTGGCGGGAGGTGGTCATGGTGACCTCCACATCGTCGGAATGGTCGACGATGCCGCGGACGAGGTGCTCGAGGGCCTCCGGCAGCACGAGTTACTCGGCGTCCGTGGCGGTCGGTTCCGCAGCGGGCTTGTCAGCCGTCTTCTTGCGCGGGGTGGTCGCCTCGGCGTGGCTCTCGTTACCGATGGCGGCGATCGCAGCCTCGTAAAGGGCGCGCTTGTCGGCCTTCTCCGGTTGCGGCTTCAGGGTGCCCTCGGTGCCGGGGAGACCCTTGAACTTCTGCCAGTCACCGGTGACCTTGAGCAGCGCCTCGACCGATTCGGTCGGCTGTGCGCCGACAGCCAGCCAGTACTGCGCCCGCTCGGAATCGATCTCGATGACGCTGGGATCGTTCTTCGGGTGGTACTTGCCGATCGCCTCGATGGCGCGGCCCGATCGCCGGGTGCGCGCGTCGGCAACCACGATGCGGTAAAACGGCTCACGGATTTTGCCGATGCGAGCAAGCTTGATCTTGACGGCCACGAGGGACGTGCTCCTTCTACTTCAGATTCTCGGATTCGGCCTCGGTTATAGAGGCGATTGTCGAGTCTACCTGACCGGGATCAGGCTGGAATGACACCCGAACGAACGACACCGGAGCGAATCACCGCCGACGGGTGCCGCAACGCCCCGGGTTCGGCGGCCACGTCCGTCGGATACACGACGAGGTCGGCGGCCACGCCGGGTGCCGGATCGAGCAGGCCCAACCACCGCCTGGCCTGCCATGATGCGGCGTTCAGCGCCGCGCGACCGCTCATTCCGATCCGGCGCAGTTCGAGTATCTCGTCCACGATGCGGCCGTGGTCGATGTAGCCGCCCGCGTCGGTCCCGGCGTGCACGGCGATGCCGGCCTCGATCGCTGCGGCGAATGTCGCATCCGAACGTCGGTGCAGGTCACGCATGTGCCGGGCGTAGACCGGGAACCGCTCGGCGGCGGCCGCGAAGGCCGGAAAATTGGCGATGTTGATCAAGGTCGGCACCAGGTGGACACCGGCCTCGGCAGCCGTGTCGATGGTGTCGGGGGTGAGTCCGGTCCCGTGTTCGAGGCAGTCGATCCCGGCGGCGAGCAGCCCCGGTATCGCCTCCTCGCCGAAGACGTGCGCGGTGACCCTGGCCCCCGCCGCGTGCGCCACCGCCACCGCGTCGGCCAGTGCCTGATCCGGCCACAGCGGCGCCAGGTCGCCGACGTCGCGATCGATCCAATCCCCCACCAGCTTCACCCAGCCGCCCCCGTAGGCGACCTGTCTGGCAACCTCCGCCGCCAACTCGGCCGGGTCGGGCAGGTCGATGCCCAACCCGCGGATGTAGCGCTTCGGTCGAGCGAGGTGCCGACCCGCCCGAATCAGCACCGGGAGATCGGGTCGGCCGACCAACGGCCGAGTGTCCAACGGCGACCCGCAGTCGCGGATCGCCAGCACACCGGCCGCCAGGTTGAGCCGGGCCTGCCGCTCCGCCTCGTCAAGCGTGGTCACGCCGTCCTTGGAGTAGCCGACGTGGCAGTGTGCGTCGACGAATCCGGGCAGCACCCACCCCGTCAACTCGACGACGTCCGCATCGCGGCCGAGCTGGTCGGGGGGCGTGACGAACACGCCGCCCCGCAGCCAGTACTCGACCGGTTGACCGGTGGCCGGGTCGACGCCGGTGACGTGCAGCACCGCCGCCTACTTCTTGGGCAGCGTGATCTTCGAGGGGTCGAAGTCGAAACCCGGTGGCAGCTGTGGCATGCCACCCGACATTCCACCAGGCATTCCACCTGGCATTCCACCCGGCATCCCGGCGCCCGGCGGCAACATTCCGGCCAGGCCACCCGGCATTCCGCCGCGTACCTTCGGCGGCGTCGGACCACGCCCGCCGCCCTTCTTGCCCTTGCGACCCTTGACCGCCCGTTGCGGCCGGGCCCCCGGCAGGCCGAACCGGCCGGCCATCGCGGTCATCATCTTCCGCGCCTCGAAGAACCGTTCGACCAGGCCGTTCACCTGCGCCACGGTGCTGCCGGAGCCCTTCGCGATCCGCTGCCTGCGGGAGGCGTTGATGATCTTCGGGTCGGCCCGCTCCTGCGCCGTCATCGACTGGATGATCGCCGCGGTGCGGTCGATGTCGCGATCGTCGAGATTGGCGAGCTGGTCCTTCATCTGCCCCGCCCCGGGCAGCATGCCCAAGATGCCGGCGATCGGACCCATCTTCTTCAGCGACTGCATCTGGCTCAGGAAGTCTTCGAGGGTGAACGACCCCTCGCCCATCTTGAGCGCCATCTCCTCGGCCTGATCGGCTTCGAAGACCTGCTCGGCCTGCTCGATCAGGGTCAGCACGTCGCCCATACCCAGGATGCGGGAGGCCATCCGCTCCGGGTGGAAGACGTCGAAGTCACGCAGCTTCTCGCCCGTGGACGCGAACATGATGGGCGCCCCGGTGACGTGCCGAACGGACAAGGCCGCACCACCACGAGCGTCGCCGTCCAGCTTGGTCAGCACCACACCGGTGAACCCGACGCCGTCGCGGAACGCCTCCGCCGTATTCACGGCGTCCTGGCCGACCATCGCGTCCAACACGAACAGGATCTCGTTCGGGTTGACCGCGTCCCGGATCGCGGCGGCCTGCGCCATCATGTCGGCGTCGACACCGAGCCGGCCGGCGGTGTCGACGATCACGATGTCGTGATGCTTGTTGCGTGCCTCGGCGATACCGTCGCGGGCCGCGCCGACCGGGTCGCCCACACCGTTACCGGGGTAGGGCGCGAAGACGGGCACACCGGCCTGTTGGCCGACGATTTGCAGCTGATTCACCGCGTTCGGCCGCTGCAGGTCGCAGGCCACCAGGAGCGGGGTGTGATTGTTGTTGCGCAGCCAGTGTGCGAGCTTGCCGGCCAGGGTGGTCTTACCGGCGCCCTGCAGACCCGCCAGCATGATCACCGTCGGGCCGGATTTGGCGAAGGTCAGCCGCCGCGTCTCACCACCCAGGATCGTGATGAGTTCCTCGTTGACGATCTTGATGATCTGCTGGGCTGGGTTCAGCGCCTGGGAGACCTCGGCACCGGCCGAACGGTCCTTGACAGCCTGGATGAACGCTCGCACCACCGGCAGCGCGACATCGGCCTCGAGCAGCGCGATCCGGATTTCACGAGCGGTGGCGTCGATGTCGGCGGCGGTGATCCGCCCCTTGCCACGCAGGGTGCTGAAGACACCGGCGAGGCGATCGGAGAGTGTGTCGAACATCAGACGAGGTTATCTGCCGCCGCGCCGACCGCCCGACTGATCACCCCGCGAACCCGTTGGGCGGCTTCGTCGGTCAGCGCCGCCCCGTCGACGCCGACGACGTAGAACACGTCGATCACCTCGGAGCCCAGCGTGTCCACCAGCGCGGTCGTCACGGTGCTGCCGGTGCCGGCGATCGCGCGAGCGATCCGATGCAGCAGTCCCGGTAGATCGTGAGCCCGCACCTGAATCACGGTGGCCTGTGCGGAAGCGCCCGACAGCAGTTCCACCACGGCGGGCGGCGTCGAGACCCGGACCAGCCCGAGATCGCGTTTCGCCAGTGCGGCCGCGACGTCGATGCCACCGTCGATGGCGCGGATCAGGTCCGCCCGGAGAGTGTCCGCCTGGGGCGCCTCGCCGAATTGGGACTGCACCGTCCACACCTGCAATGCGGTACCGCCGTCGGTGCGGGCGGTGGCACCGCGCACGGTCAGCCGGTGCAAGGTGAGGGTGCCCGCCGCGGCGGCCAGCAACCCCGGCCGATCGGGCGCCGCCACCGTGATGGTCAGCGCGTTCGGGGCGGGATCCACCCGCACCTGCACCGACCCGTCGGCGGCCGCCGCCACCAGGTCGCCCTCGCGGTCGGACTTCTCCGGCAGCACGACCGGAGCCAGGTCGGTGCTGCCACTGGACAGGGCGTCGGCGGCGCGCGCCACCAACCTGTGCACCTGGGCCGCCTTCCACGGCGTCCAGCTCTTCGGCCCGGCGGCTCGCGCGTCGGCCTCGGTCAGCGCGGCCAACAGTTGCAGCGCATCCCCGTCGGGCATCACGTCGACGACCGCCTGAATCGTCGCCGGGTCGTCCGGATCGCGCCGGGAGGCGAAGTCGGACAGCAGCAGGTGGTGGCGGATCAGGATGGAGACGAGTTCGGTGTCGGCGGCAGTCAATCCGAGCGCCGGCAGCCAGCTGCGGACGAGCTCCGCCCCGGCGACGCTGTGATCGGCACCCAGCCCCTTGCCGATGTCGTGGAAGATCGCGGTCAGCAGCAGCAGGTCCGGACGCCGAACTCGGCGTACGAGCTGCGCGGCCTGCACCGCGGTCTCCATCAGGTGCCGGTCGACGGTGAACATGTGAATGGGGTCCCACTGCGGCATCGAGCGGAGGCGTTCCCAGCCGGGCAGCATGCTCGCGATCAAACCGGCCTGGTCGAACGACTCCCAGACGGTGACCATCGGCTCGCCCGCTCCCAGCAGCGAGACGAACGCGTTCAGCGCCGCCGCCGGCCAGGGATTCGGCAGCGGCGGGCACAGCCTGGCCAGTCGATGAACTGTGGCGGGGGCGATCGTGAGACCTGCCTGGGCGGCGGCGGCGGCGGCGCGCAGCGGCAGCGCGGGGTCGCGAGCCGGGTTCGCCGCCCGCGCCAAAATCACCTCACCCTCCTGCTCGACCACGCCGTCGGCGAGCGGCAGGCGCTGGGCCCTACGGACGAATCGGCCACCGACGTCGTGCACCTGACCGTTGCGGTTCGGTTCGTCGATGGCACGGTGCACCCGATGCCAGGTCAGGTCCGCCGCCAGCGCCACCGCGCGTCCGATGCCCGCCACCTTGACCAGCAGGGTGTCACGGTCACGGATGTCCAGCGCCTTGGCGACCCCGTCCTGCTCCTGAATGTGCAGTCGGTCGGTCCGGCGGGCAGCGGTCAGGTGCAGCGCATCGCGAACGTCGAGTAGTTCGGAACGAGCCTCTTCCAGGCCTTGGTGTGGGCAGTCGGCCAGCCAGGACGCCGCGACGGCCCGCATCACCACCAGGTCGCGCAGACCACCGCGCGATTCCTTGAGGTTCGGTTCGGTGGCGAATGCCATCTCGCCGCTGCGTTCGGTGCGTTCGACGCAGCTCGCCTCCAGCGCCAGTAGTCGTTCCCGGGCGTCGGCTCGCCAGTCGGCGAGCACCCGCCGGCGCAGCAGGCCGGCGAGCTCCGGATCACCGGCGATGTGTCTGAGGTCCAGCATGCCGAGCATGGCCGGCAGGTCGACCCGGGCGATCTGCCGGGCGCCGCCGACCGATCGCACGGAATGGTCCAGTTTGACCTTGGAATCCCAGATCGGATACCAGAGCCGCGAGGCCAGCATCTCGGCGTATGCGGCCGGCGTCTCGCTGCTGTGCAGCAGCACCAGGTCGAGGTCCGAATACGGGCTCAACTCGCCGCGGCCGTATCCGCCGACGGCGACCAGCGCGACACCGCCCACATTGACCCCCGCCTCGGCCGACAACTCGGCGAGCCATGCGTCGGTCAGCCGGGCCAACGCTCGCCGCCGGGCCGGGCCGGGTACACCGGTCCGGCCCAGCAGCTGAGCCCGTAGGTCCGCATAACCGGTGCCCACGGTGGAGTCCATCGTGCTTACAGGGCTTCCTGGCCGTGTTCGCCGGTGCGGACTCGCACGACGCTCTCGACGGGGACCGCCCAGACCTTGCCGTCGCCGATCTTGCCGGTCCGCGCCGCGCGCACGATGACGTCGATCACGTCATCGGCGTCGTCGCTGTCCACCAGGATCTCCAACCGCACCTTCGGCAGCAGCTCGACGGTGTACTCCGCACCGCGGTACACCTCGGTGTGGCCGCGCTGACGCCCGTACCCGGACGCCTCCTGGACGGTCATGCCCTGGACGCCGAACGCCAGCAGAGCCGCGCGAACTTCGTCGAGCTTGAACGGTTTGATGACTGCGGTGATGAGCTTCAAGATCAGACCTCCGATTTGACAGGACTGGACAGGGTCTTCGTGAGTACGCCGTGGCCGCTGCCACCGCCCGATTCGAGTTCGTACGCCTGCTCGCCGTGGACGACGACGTCGATTCCCTCGACCTCGTCCTCGGTCGGAATCCGCCAGCCCATGGTGGACTTCAGGGCCAACCCGATCAGCACCGTCATCACGCCGGAGATCACGATGGCAATGATCGCGACCAGCAACTGGGTGACGAACTGCGTTCCGCCGCCGCCGTAGAACAGGCCGTTCAGAGCGCCGTCCGGTGCCCAGCTCGCCGACGTCACGGCACCGTCGGCGTCGCGGGTCACGTGAGCGAAGAACCCGATCAGCACGGTGCCGACGAAGCCACCGACCAGGTGCACGCCGACCACGTCGAGTGAGTCGTCGTAACCGAAACGGTACTTCAGGCCGACGGCCAGGGCGCACAGAGCCCCCGCGATGGCGCCGATGGCGATGGCGCCGTAGATGTCGACCGACGCCGCCGCCGGGGTGATGGCGACCAACCCGGCCACGATGCCGGATGCCGAACCGAGCGATGTGGCGTGACCGTCGCGAATCTTCTCCACGACCAGCCACCCCAGCATCGCCGCACAGGTGGCGACGAAGGTGTTGATCCACGCCTGACCGGCGGTGCTGTCCGCGGCGAACTCCGAGCCGGCGTTGAAGCCGAACCAGCCGAACCACAGCAGCGCCGCACCGAGCATGACCAGGGTGAGGTTGTGCGGCTTCATCGGCTCCTTGGCGAAGCCGTGCCGCTTTCCGACGATCAGCGCGAGCATGAAGCCCGCCATTCCGGCGTTGATGTGCACGACGGTGCCGCCGGCGAAGTCGATCGGTGTCGACAGGTTCTGTCCGATGAAGCCGTCACCACTGAGCATGCCGCCGCCCCACACCATGTGGGCGATCGGCGCGTAGACCAGCGTCATCCACAGCCCCGCGAACACCATCCAGGTGCTGAACTTGACCCGGTCGGCGATCGCGCCGCTGATCAGCGCCACCGTGATCACGGCGAAGGTCGCCTGGTAACCGACTGCCACCGTCGCCGGGACACCGGAGCTGAGCATCAGGCTGTTCTCGTCGGTGAGCCCGACCAGTCCGAAGTACTCGAACGGGTTGCCGATGATGCCACCCTGATCTGTACCGAAGGTCATCGAATAGCCGTACAGCATCCAGAGCACACCGACGATGCCGAGCGCCCCGAAGGACATCATCATCATGTTGAGCGTGGACTTCGCGCGGGTCATGCCGCCGTAGAAGAATGCGAGGCCGGGTGTCATCAAAAGGACGAGCGAGGCCGAAGTGAGCATCCAGGCGGTGTTACCCGGGTTGAGTTCGAACATAGAGCCTCCTGGCTAGGAGCACATGGGAGAGCCGGGACAGGCTGACCCGGCGACACCTAGCAGATTCCCTGGAATGTGTTGCGATTGCCGTTCTCCCGTGTTTCGCCGACATGAACGGCGCGGCCGGGTGGTTGCCAGCCGGTAAAGACCACGCTGTGACTCCCCAATCAGTCCCCGTTCAGTCCCGTTCAGTCCCGTTCAGTCCCGTTCAGTCCCCAGCAGCGCGTCGACGAAGGCGGCCGGCTCGAAGGGGGCCAGATCGTCGGCGCCCTCCCCCAACCCGACCAACTTCACCGGCACGCCCAGCGCCCGCTGCACCGCGAGCACAATCCCACCGCGGGCGGTCCCGTCGAGCTTGGTCAGCACGATCCCGGTGACATCCACGACTTCGGCGAAGACCTTTGCCTGCACCATGCCGTTCTGACCGGTGGTCGCATCCAGCACCAACAGGATCTCGCCCACCTCGCTCTGCTTCTCGATGACCCGTTTGACCTTGCCGAGCTCGTCCATCAGCCCCGACTTGGTGTGCAACCGGCCCGCGGTGTCGATGATCACGGCATCCGCGCCGGCCTCGATACCCGCCTTCACCGCGTCGAAGGCGACCGACGCCGGATCCGAACCCGCCGGACCGCGGATCGTCTGGGCGCCGGCCCGCTCCCCCCAGGTAGCCAGCTGATCGGCGGCGGCCGCACGGAAGGTGTCCGCGGCACCGAGGACGACGTGCCGGCCCTGAGCCACCAGGACGCGAGCCAACTTGCCGCTGGTGGTCGTCTTGCCGGTGCCGTTGACGCCGACCACCAGCACCACGGCCGGCCGACCGTTGAGCGGCAACGCCCGCACGGATCGATCCATATCGGGGTTGAGCGCCTCGATCAGTACCTTGCGCAGCAATGCACGGGCCTCGGCCGCGGAGCCGATGCCGCGGGCGGCCACCTCGGCCCGCAGCTTGGTCGTGACCTCCGCGGCGGCGCCGGCCCCCAAGTCGGCGAGCAGCAGGGTGTCTTCGATGTCCGACCAGGAATCCTCGTCGAGATCCGCAGCGCCCAGCAGTCCCAGCAATGACTTGCCGAAGGTGGACTGACTGCGGGACAACCGGGACCGCAGCCGACCCAACCGGCCGTCGGCGGGGTCGATGTCAGCCGTTCCGTAACTGTCGACCGCTGCCGTCGGTGCGGCCGGGAGGTCGGCGGCCGGTGTCGGGCGGTCCACTGGTGCGAACACCGGGAGCGTCGGCAGCTGCACGTCTTGAACCGCAGGCCGGATCGAATCCCGTGGCACGGCTGCGTCGTCGCCGACGCCGGGTTGTCCGTCGGTCTCGGTGCGTTCGGTCTGCTCTGGCGCGGCGAGGGTGGGTTTCTCCAGGGTTGGTTTCTCCAGGGTGGAGAACGAGATCGAGCTACCGGCGGCGTACCGGGTCGCGCTGGGCTTCTTGACCTCGGGGGATGAGTCCTCCACTCCGGGTCGGGGCTTCCCGGACTCGCGGAGGGACACCGTGCGCTTGCGAGACAGCACGAGCCCCACAGCGGCCGCGGCGGCGATCACCACGACCAGAACGATCAAGATCCAGACCCAAGTTGGCATCCGGCCATTATCCGGTGGCCGACCCTCCTCCGATCACGAGGTGGCGCCGGAGAACAGCCGATCGACCACCCGACGCGCGCGACGGGTGGTGCGGCGGTACTCGTCGACGAAGATCCCGGGGTCGCCGTCCGGCGGATAACCCATCGCCCGGGCGACGGAGCTCAGCGCGCGGCCCTGCCGAGGAATCTGGTCGTCGGCCTTGCCGAGCACCATCATCAGCACATTGCGGACGTGGGTCGCCTTGAGCCAGCTGTCGCGAAGTGTCTCCGCATCCTCAGCGCTGAGCAGGTCCAACTCGGCGGCGGCACGCAACGCCTCCAAGGTGCGCGGCGTGCGCAGCTCCGAATGTGCGCCGGCGTGTTGGAGCTGGATCAGTTGAATCGTCCACTCGACATCGGAGAGCCCGCCGTGACCCAGCTTGGTGTGGGTACTCGGATCGGCTCCCTTCGGCAACCGCTCGGCATCCACCCGGGCCTTGATCCGGCGGATCTCGATCACGTCCGCCTCACTGAGCCCCGAGTCGGGGTAGCGGAACTCGTCTGCCGCGTCGATGAACTCCGCGCCGAGATCGACGTCGCCCGCCACCGGGCGCGCCCGCAGCAGAGCCTGCCGCTCCCAGGGCGCGGCGAATTTCGCCCAGTAGGCCTTATAGGCGTCCAGGCTGCGAACCAGCGGTCCGTTCTTGCCCTCCGGGCGCAACGCCGCGTCGATCAGCAGGGCCGGATCGGGGCTAGGTTTCGCCAGCATCCGCCCCATCAGGTCCGCCGCGGTGATCGCCGCCGTGAGTGACGCTCCCGGATCTGCGCCCGGACGCGGAGCCGCGACGTACATCACATCGGCGTCGGAGGAGTAGCCCAGCTCGGCACCGCCCAATCGACCCATCCCGATCACCGCGAGCCGGAAATCGAGCTCACCCCGATCGCGCGCGACCTTCTCCAACGCAGCCGCATACGCCGCCTGCAGGGTCGCCTCCGCCGCACTGGTCAGCCCCAACACGATGTTGGACGCGCTGATCAGGCCCAGCATGTCCCCACAGGCGAGCCGGAGCAGTTCGTGCCGCCGCCGATTCCGTGCGATGTCCACCCGCTCCTGCGGGCTGCCACCGCGGGCGGCCCGGGTGAGCAGGCCCGCCGCCACCTGATCCGGTTCGGGCGCGAGCAGCGTCTCGTCGCTGACCAGCAACTGCAGGACCTCCGGCGCCCGCGGCAGCAGATCACCGACCAGCCGGGAGGCGCCGAGCAGCCCGGCGAGCCGCTGCGCGACCAGCCCCTCGTCGCGGAGCAACCGCAGATACCAGGGGGTGTCGGCGAGCGCTTCGGAGACGTGTCGGTACGACAGCAGACCCGCGTCCGGGTCGGGTGACGTGGAGAAGGTGTCCAGCAGCACCGGGAGCAGGTGCCGCTGGATCGCGGCCCGCCTGCTGACGCCGCTGGTCAGGGCGGCGAGGTGGCGCAGCGCGGCTTCAGGGGCCCGGAAGCCCAACGCGGCCAGCCGGGCTGCGGCCGACTCCGGCGAGAGTTGCAGCTCATCCCCCGGCACCGCGGCGACGGCGTGCAGCAACGGTCGGTAGAAGAGCTTCTCGTGCAGTCGGCGCACCGCCGAGGCGTGCTGGACGCGCTCACCGTTGAACACGTCGGCCGCGTCGGAGGTGCCGATGCCGCTGTATCCGGACGTACGGGCCAACCACTCGAGGTCGGCGTGGTTGTCGGGCAACAGGTGCGTGCGACGCAGGCGCTGCAACTGAATACGATGCTCGGCTCGGCGCAGGAAGGTATAGGCCGCGGCCATGTCGGCGCCGTCGCTGCGGCCGACGTACCCGTCGCGGATCAGCGCCCTGAGGCCGGTCAACGTGCCCGGCACCCGCAGGTCGGGGTCGGTACGACCGTGCACCAACTGCAGCAGTTGAACGGAGAACTCGACGTCGCGCAGACCACCCGGCCCTAGCTTCAGTTCACGTTCCCGCACCGCGTCGGGGATGTTGGCCTCCACCCGTCGACGCATCGCCTGCACGTCGTCGACGAAGGAGTCGCGTTTCGCCGCGCTCCACACCCCGGGTTGCGTCAACTCGACGAACTGCCCCCCGAGGTCGAGGTCGCCGGCGGCCGGCCTGGCCTTGAGCAGCGCTTGAAACTCCCAGGTTGCCGCCCAACGCTGGTAGTACGACCGATGGCTGGCCAGCGTGCGCACCAGGGCGCCCGCCCCGCCCTCGGGACGTAATCCCGCGTCAACCTCCCAGGCGACCTGGCCGCACAGGCGCATCAAGCCGACGGCGAGAGTGGTCGCCGTGGTCAACCCCGCGTCCTCGTTCGGCCCGGTGCTCTCGGCCGCGAAGATGACGTCGACGTCGGAGATGTAGTTCAGTTCGCGGGCACCGCATTTCCCCATCGCGACGACGCCGAGCCTGGCGGGCGCAGCGGACGCGGGCAGCGAGGCCGCGACGACACTGAGACCGATCTGCAGGGTGGCGTCGGCGAGGTCGGACAGGGCGTGACTCACCGCCGGCAGCGCGACCGCGGGCAGTGACGACTCGACGGTCTGAGCCAGGTCGTGCGCGGCGATGATCAGCAGCAGCGAGCGGTACGCGGCGCGTAGCGCGGGCACCGCCTTGCCGCCGGTGATCGCCGCCGCGGGGCCTGCGCTGCCGGTGCAGCGGGGAGCCTGCGGATCCACTCCCACGGCAGTGGCCAATACCCGGTAGATGTGCGCCGGGCTGAGCAGTTCCGACCCGTCGATCTCCGGGAGCAGCAGTTCCCAGTCGGCCGGGTGGGCGGCGAGATGATCCGACAATGCGGTCGACGCGCCCAGCACGGAGATCAGACGCCCGCGGAATCGAGGATTCGCCTTCAACTCGCCGAGCACTCCGGGCCAGCTGTCCTGGTGGGATGCCAGGTTGGCCAGACCGCTGAGCGCTAGTTCCGGGCGTCCCGCCCGGGCCAGCGCTCCGAGCACCTCGTGGCATCCCTCGTGCACACCGGTGTCGTCCGCCAAGCCGGTGGACTTGAGATCCGCGAGGATGCCGGCATCGGTCCCGATGCCGTATCGAAGCGGACTGCGAGATGGAGGGCGGCTCATCCGACGGTCCTGTTGGATCGGGCGAAGGCGACGAAGCGTCCCACGACGTCACGCCACACCTCGGTCATCACCTCGGCGGCATCGTCGAGCATCGGGCCGAACCGCCCGGTGGGCGGCAGGCCGTCCCGAGCGGCCCAGCGACGTAGGTCGTCGGGCCCGGTCTCGATGTGAAACTGGGTACCCCACGCGGCATCACCCTGTCGCCACGCCTGGTTCGGATACCCGGGTGAGGCCAGCAGGAGGGTCGCGGCCGGCGGGAGCACCTCGATCACATCGTCGTGGTACTGCATCACATCCGGCGTCAGCGGCAGCCCTCCGAACAGCGGATCCGCACCGGCCGCGTCCCGCCGCGCCGTCAGGTACGCGCCGCGTTCCGGCCCGCGGTCACCCCGCGAGATGGTGCCACCGCCGGCAGCGGCAAGCAGCTCACCACCGAGGCAGATGCCGAAGGTCGGGGTCCGAGCGGCCAACGCGATCGCCAGGAGTCGGCGGGTGGCGGGCAACCACGGAGCCTGTTCGTCGTCGTAGACGCCCATGCCGCCGCCGAGACTGATCAGGGCGTCCAGTCCGGAGGTGTCCGCCGGGACGGCGTGTGTGTCGTGCAATCGCAGGACTGTGACGACCGCACCCGCGTCGGTCAGCCATTCTTCGAGCAGGAGCGGCGGGTTGGCCGGGTCGTGTTCCAGAACTGTGACCCGGACTTCGTGGTCGGTCACGGGTGGAGCTCCACCCAGACCGGGGCGTGGTCGGACGCGCCCTTCCCCTTGCGCTCGTCCCGGTCGATCCCGGCGTTGTGCACGCGAGCGGTGAGGGCGGGGCTGCACAATGCGAAGTCGATCCGCATGCCCTGTTTCTTCTGGAAGCGCAGCTGCTGGTAGTCCCAATAGGTGAAAGTGCGCGGCTCGTCGGTGTGCGGTCGGACGACGTCGGTGTAGCCGGTTTCGGTGAGCATGTGGAAAGCGCTGCGCTCCGGTTCGGTGACGTGGGTGGAGCCCTCGAAGGCCTTCGGATCCCAGACGTCGGCGTCGGTCGGAGCGATGTTGAAGTCGCCGCAGAGTGCGATCTGGGCCGCAGGCGCGGTGACCAGCCACTGTGCGGCTTCGGCGTGCAGGCCGGCCAGCCACGCGAGTTTGTAGTGGTAGTGCGGATCTCCGACCGCCCGGCCGTGCGGGACGTAGAGACTCCAGATGCGCACCCCGCCGCAGGTGGCGCCGATTGCCCGCGCCTCGGGCTCGGCCGCACCGAAGGGCGGTTGGTCGGTGAGGCCGTACTGGACGTCTGCGAGCCCCACCCGGGAGATGACGGCGACCCCGTTCCACTGCGAATTGCCGTGGTGGACGGCCTCGTAGCCGATGTCGGCGAGTTCGCGGAAGGGGAACTTGTCGTCGGTCGCCTTGGTCTCCTGGATGGCGACGGCGTCGACGTCGGCGCGCTGCAACCAGGCGACCAGCCGATCGGTTCTGGCGCGGATCGAGTTCACGTTCCACGTGGCGAGCCGCATGCCGACTGACATTATCGAAAGTCCCGGGACGGCGTCTGCGCGGAAAGCGGCAGGGCGGCAATCCGATCGGCGACGATCGAGATGGCGCCACCGTCACGCTCCACCACCCCACGGATGATCAACGCCCCGGCTCCTCGGGCCACGGTGCGATACCGCTTCCACATGCCGACCGAGCAGATGACGTTCAACATGCCGGTCTCGTCCTCCAGATTGATGAAGATGACTCCGGACGCGGTTCCCGGCCGCTGTCGGTGGGTGACCATACCCGCCACCAGCACCCGGGTGCCGTGTTCGACCGCCTGCAGCCCGGATGCGGGTAGTGCACCCGATCTCGATTCAGATAGTCCCGGGAGTATTCGGTCGGGTAGCTGGTCGGGGAGATCCCGGTGGCCCAGATGTCGGCGACCGTCAATTCGATTTCGCTCATCCCGGGCAGGGCGGGCGCCTCCATCCCGACCAGACTGTCGGGCAGTGACCCGGTTCTGTTGCCGGCGGCCGCGCCCGCCCCCCACAGCGCCGCGCGCCGGTCCACGCGGTCCGCCTGCCGCCGGTGCACCGGTGCCGCCGGAGCCGACCAAGGCGTCCAGCGCACCGGCGGTGGCCAACGCCTCGGCGTGTGCGCTGGTCAGGTCACGACGCGGGTGAGCTGATCGAGGGTGTCGAATCGCCCCCGCGGCTGGCCGTGCGCGGGCGGCTGACGATCTCCGTCGGCCAGGTCGTCGCCGATGGTGCGGACCTGGTCCAGCCCGAACCGCACCGCAGGTTCCGCCGCCCGGACCCGGCTCGAGGTCGGAGATGCGCCCGCGACCGGTTGACGTCCGGTCGACGCACCGTCACCCCGTGCCGGCGGGCATCGGCCACCAACGTCTGTGGGGAGTAGAAGCCCATCGGCTGCGCCCTCAGCAGCGCGGCACAGAATGCCGCCGGGTGGTGCAGCTTCAGCCACGACGAGTAGAACACCAACGCGGCGAAGGACAGCGCGTGCGATTCGGCGAACCCGAAGTTGGCGAAGGCGAGCAACCGTTCGTAGATCCGGTCTGCCACCTCGCCGGTGATGCCGTGCAACTCCCGCATCCCGTCGAAGAGCCGGGTCGCGCATCCGTTCCATCTTCGCGGTGGACCGTTTGGATCCCATGGCCCGGCGGAGTAGGTCCGCCTCCCCCGCGTCGAAACCGGCGACGTCGATCGCGAGTTGCATGAGCTGCTCCTGGAAGATCGGGATGCCCAGCGTCTTGCGCAGGGATTTCGCCATCACCGGATGGTCGTAGGTGATCGTCTTCCTGGTTGTTTCGCCGCCGGATGTAGGGGTGAACCGAATTGCCCTGGATCGGTCCCGGTCGGATCAACGCCACCTCGACCACCAGGTCGTAGAAGTTGCCCGGTTTCAGTCGGGGCAGAGTGGCCATCTGCGCCCGTGACTCGACCTGGAACACCCCTACCGAGTCGGCCTTCTTCAACATCTCGTAGACCGCGGGTTCCTCGAGGTCCAGTCGTGGCGAAGTCGATCTCGACGCCCTCGTGCTCACGGATCATGTCGACCGCATAGTGCAGCGCGGACAGCATGCCCAGGCCGAGCAGGTCGAACTTGACCAGTCCGATGGCGGCGCAGTCGTCCTTGTCCCACTGCAGCACGGATCGGTCGGCCATCCGCGCCCACTCCACCGGGCACACCTCGGCCACCGGCCGGTCGCAGATCACCATGCCGCCGGAGTGGATGGACAGGTGCCGCGGCAGGTCCTGGATCTGCAGGGCGAGCGTCGATGATCTCGAGCGGGATACCGAACGGGTCGCCGCTGCCGTGGGCCTCGCCTGTTTCCGCTCAGCGGCACCCAGCCGTCGATCTGCTTGGAGTAGGCGTCCTGCTGACCCGGTGAGTAACCGAGCGCCTTGGCCACGTCCCGAACCGCCATCCGGGGACGGTAGGTGTTCACGTTGGCCACCTGGGCGGCGTAGTCGCGGCCGTACTTGGTGTAGACGTACTGGATCACCTGCTCCCGTTCGTCGGATTCGATGTCGATGTCGATGTCGGGTGGGCCGTCCCGCTCGGGCGCGAGGAACCGCTCGAAGAGCAGGTCGTAGCGCACGGCGTCGACCGCGGTGATGCCCAGGGCGTAACAGACCGCCGAATTCGCCGCCGAACCTCGTCCCTGGCAGAGGATCTCGTTGTCCCGGCAGAACCTGCACCAGGTCGTCGACGATCAGAAAATAGCCGGGGAACCGCAGATCGGCGATGATCTTGAGTTCCTTCTCGATCTGCTGGTAGGCCTTCGGGTTCGCCTGTCGGCGTTCCGTACCGATGGGCGGCACCGCGCAGGGTGAGTTCGCGCAGCCAGCTGTTCTCGTCATGGTCGGGTGGTACGTCGAACGGCGGCAGTCGGGGAGCCACGAGCGTGAGATCGAACGCGCACTCCATACCGATCCGGGCCGCCGTTGGCCACCGCCGTGGGTACCGCTGGAACAGTTCGGCCATCTCCGCACCGGACCGCAGGTGCGCCCCCGCCCCCGGCCGGCAAATAGGGGTCGGCCTCCTCCAGGCTGCGGCGGGCCCGCACCGCAGCCATCGCCGCGGCGAGCCGACTCCCATCCGGGGTCGCATAGTGCGCACCGGTGGTCGCCACCACCGGCAGACCCCTTTGCTCGGCCAGCTCGGCCAGGATGTCGTTGTCCTCGTCATCGGTGGGCAGTTGGTGGCAGGTCAGTTCGACCAGCACGTTGTCCGCGCCCGAAACGTGAGGTCGAGCAAGTCGATCTCACGCCCGGCGGCGTCCGGCCCGGCGTGCGCAGAGCTTTTCTGACCGCGCCCTTGCGGCAACCGGTGAGGATGATCCAATGCCCGCCGGCAGCTGCGGCCAACCTGTCTAGGTCGTAGATCGGCCGGCCCTTCGTCCTCCCGTCCAGCTGGGCGCTGACTGATTTCGCGGGACAGCCGCCGTATCCCTCCTGGCCGCGGGCGATGACCAGCAGGTGGGTGCCGACCGGATCGGGCACGCCGAGTTGGGGTTCCGGGAAATCGAGTGAGAGCTCCGCCCCGAACATGGTCGGCATCCCGGCGTCTGAGGCGGCCTCGGCGAAACGGACCACACCGTAAAGACCGTCGTGGTCGGTGATGGCGATGGCGTCCAGCCCCAGCCGGACCGCCTCGCCGATCAACTCGTCCGGAGCGGAGGACCCGTCCAGGAAGCTGAAGGCGGAGTGGCAGTGCAGTTCTGCATACGGAACGTGTTCCCGGCCCGATTCGGCGGTGGTGGCGGTGACAGGGTCCGGGATCCGGTTGGCCAGCGGCAGACCTTCCCGCTGGATCGCCCGGACGATGTCCGGCGCAGGTTCCGGCCGGACAGCGCCCGTTCCAGCTCAGACCAGGGCACCGGCGGGTTGTACCAACCCATCAGTCGTACACCCCCTCGATCGCCCAGCCGCCGTCGGATAACCGAGAAGCAGCGGTGCACCGTCGGCGAGTTCCAGCTGGACCCGGGCGCGGCGCGGCTGACGGCATCGCCGTTGTCCCACCAGCGTTCGTCCAGCACCCACGGCCCGGCCCAGCTCGAGCACCCGCGTATGCCGGTTCACCATCGGCGACGCACCACTGCGGCACGGCGCTGAACATCCCACGGGCGGTGAGGGTCACGTCCGTCCCCGTGGGCGTCACGCAGAGTTCACCTTGCCGCGGTCGGCAGTGGAATCAGCCGGTCGGCGAGGGAGCGGGAAGCCGTCCGGGCCAGGGCGCAGCCGGATCACGCGGTGATCAGTTGCTCCTGCCCCCAGGGCACGAGGCGATGCGTTGCTCCGGGCTTCGCCTCCCACGCAAGCCGGGGCCAGCACCGATTCCGGCCCGAGCAGACCCTGCACTCGGGCCAGTGCCCACCCCGCTCTTTGGTCCGACTCCCCCTCCGAGCCCCAGAGTCCGAACTGGATGAGGCCGGCCCCGACCGCTTCGATCGGTTCGAGTCGCAGCGTGGTGATGGCGCCCGGTCTGTCGAGTTCGGTCCGATACCCGGTCAACCAACCGTCGAGTTGCCAGCGGAATCGATCAGCAGTGGCGGCCGGGGTGAGGGGCGCAGCGCATCGCCAGGTTCGGGTCAGCGTCCGGCCCAGTTCGGTGCTGGCGCTGAATGGCGAGTCGGGTACAGGCCAGTCCGGCCTGGGCGAGTCGGAGATGGAACCGCTCCGCCAGGGACCGAGCAGCGAAAGCGGCGGTGTCCACCCGGTCCAGCGGCGGATCGCAGACCTGCTCGATGATCAGATCGGCGGGAATGTCCCGACGGGACACCGTCCGCTCACCCGCCCCCTTGGACAGTCGGTGCGCAGCGACAGCGTCCGGACCGAATCTGGTGGCGACCTTGACGTCGGGCAGCGACGCGAAATCCCCCATCGTCCCGATTCCCAGACGGTGCAGCAGACCGACCAGATCCGCGCGGTCGACGGCGGCGATGGAGGCCTCGACGGCGAGCATGGCGATCGGCAACGGTGCACAGAAGGCCGCCGAACCACCCGCTGGTACGAGTGCCGAGTACCGGGCAGCGAGCACTGCCACTTCCAGCGAGTCAGCGATCCCCACCCGGCACTCCACGTCGAGCGCCTCGACCGCGTCGACGAGTTGCTCGGCGGCGCTGTTCTCGCCGCGGAAGTACCGGGCCGGGCCGCGCGCCGGGCAGCCGATCAGACCGGGGCGCAGGATCTCCACGCCGGGGGCGAGCGATTCGACCAACGCTGCCACCGGTTCGAAGTCACGGGCGTCACGCTCCGGGTCCGCTTTCAGGATCAGCAGTTGCGGACTCCGGGACTGGGCATCCCGGCGCCGCATTCCGATCGCGACACCGTCGGCCCTGGCCGAAGCGGAGCAGGCTGTGACCCGGTTGGCCGAGAACACCGCGGCAGGCAGGTCGGTCGGCAGTTTCTGAGCTTTGAGCGCGGTGACAACCGGCCAGTCGGGGCACCAGAGCACGAGTGATCGCCTCATGCGCAGAGGACACTGACCGCGTCGGGCAGGCAGAACTGTTCACCGGTCTGCTTCGGCCGGATCCGCTCCGGCGGGATGTCGATGATGTTCCCGGTCCCTCCCGGGCGCATCGAAGGGGCCTGCGGGAGGGGACGGCATGACGGCCGTCGACCTGAACGCCAATTCCAGCAGGTCGCCGACGGCCAGCCGTGATCTCCAGCCCGAAGCCGGCTTCGTGCAGGGACATGTGGTGGAAACGGCAGAGCAGGACGAGGTTGTCCGGTCTGTGCGGCCACCCTGGGACCAAGGAACGATGTGGTGGGCTTCCAGGTGGGTGCGGCGATGACAAGCGGGGAATCGGCAGCATCCGTCGCGGCTCATCAATGCACGGCGCAGCGCCGGAGTTGATCTTGCGGGTCTGGCGGCCCGCGTTGATGCTTCCGTCGACAGCGTCGGTGACGAGCGCGATGATCATCGCGTCGCAGGCTCAGCCGCTCACTGGTGGCCCGGTCGACGCCGGGCCGCGCTCGATCCGCCGGACATGTGCCGTACGTCAGACGTCCCTTCGCCCCCGACCCGGGCCGGACATGCCGGTGGAGTCGAGGTGCAGAACCACCAGGGGCGGTCCTCACCCGACAGATCGGCCGGTTCCGCGCGCAGGGCGGTACGGGCCATCACCATGAAGCGTCTCCACGGTCGACATGGCGCGATAGTCGATGTCCAGGCGGTCGGCCTCTCGATCCTCCCGCAGACGCTCGTCGGGTTCTTCGGGACATTGATAGTGGCTTCGGCCGCCGCCAGCGCGGCCATCACCACAGCGCCCTCGTCCGCGGTCAGCCGGGCCGATAACACGAACATCCCGTCCTCGTCCCAGTACGTCCGGACGCGCGCCGACGTTGTTGTTGTGCCAACCCTGCACCGTTCGTCTTTCGAAAACCCCGAACCGTGCGTTCCAATTGAGAAGCGGTCTCCGATTCGGCCAACTCGACCAGGGTTGCCTCCGCCACCTGGTCGGCCACCCTGGTCATTGCGCGCACCTTGGAATACGACAGGCTCCCCGCTGCGAACGAGGCCGAGACAACCGGCAACCGGGCGAGCGCCCGAGCTACCCGGACGTGCTCACGGGCGGCAGCCGGTGACATCGAGCACGACCACGCCAACCAATGCGAGCAGGACTTCAACCCCCACCCGACCCATGCCGATCGTCGATCGAACTCGGCGATCAACACCAACCAGGCGTACGTCGCTGCGGCTAATCGCCCCGCCATCGAACAGATTTGTGACTCCAACTCGGCGTCTGACACCACCTCGCAGGACACCGTCTCAGCAGTTACTTCGGCGACTTCGTGGACCTCTGTATCTACTCATCTCAACCCCATTTCGAGCCCTCACGAACCTTCCCCAGTCCACGATCGAACGTTAGTTCGATGGTAGATGAGGCCACCGACAGTGCGTCATTTGGTGTTATGTCTGAATTTGCGATGTTCGCGGGGGGCATCTTCAACCAGCGCGTGGGGTGTGAGCACGCGGCATCGACCGCGGGATGGTGTTCGCCCACCCAGCCCAGACGCGGCGGTGATCAACGTGACAAACGTCAGCGCTAGGCCAGCCTGATGGTCGAAATAAACACGCGTGGGCTCAACGAACGTTTCCGCGGAAGCGCGGAGCACGGAAGCACGCACGCGGAAGCACGCGCGCGGAAGCCCAGCGCGGAAGCCCAGAGCACCGACCACAGAGCACGGACCACCGACCACAGAGCACAGAGCACAAAGGACCACAGAGGACGGACCACAGAGGACGGACCAGCAGCAACGCGAACCCCGTCTGAACAGGGCGAGCGAACGTCGTCTGAGGACACCCGCCTGATGGACAGTGCGAACAGGTCTCAGGGCACGGGGCGACCCAACGCTTCCGCGGAAGCGCACGACCAGCCGCTTCCGCGGAAGCGCCCCGAGCGGCCCGGCTCGATGACAGTCGGCGGCGGGGTCACACAGGCCCCTGCCGTGGTCTCCGAAATTGCCTCGGCAGCCGCACCCTGTCGGGTGGGCAAGCACCTGCCCGCGCGACGATCGCTCGGAAACCGGCGCCCCGGCACTCCCCGCCCGTTGGAAAATGCACGCAACCGGGCGGTCTGGGTATGACAGTCGTCCGTCTACCCCGCGTCGGCGACCGGAAGAATGCGACCGAGATCGGACGCGGCGGGGGCGACAGAAGCAGCCTGTACCAGTACCCGGTTGTCGAGCCGGTACCCGGCCAACAGCAGGCGAACCTCGGAGGCGGCCCGGCCGAACCGACGTCCGCCGACGCGGACCAACAGCTCCCGGTCCCGCAATCTGCCATGACCGGCCCCGAGGCCACGCCACCCCACGGTGGACACGGTGAGGGTGAGATCGGCCCCCGGCCACGGCCCGACAGCCAATAAGACAGCCCCCCGCTGACGCAGTCGAGCGGCCAGTACCCGTTGCCGAGCAGGGGAACCGATCGGGCCGTTCGGCACGGACACCGCGATCAGTTCGATCCCGTCGATCAGCACCGACAGGATCTGTATCAGATCCACACCTGGATCCGGAATCAGCACCACCCGATCCAAATCGACGCCCAACTCCGCCGCCGCGGACAACCCCAGATCACCGAAGCCGACCAGCGCCGACCAAGGCCGACTCGGACCGGCGAGCAGGGTGAACAGCAGGCTGGTCAGTCCGGACGACGAATCTTCGGGTTGCAGACTGACCACCGTGCCCCGCGGGAGGCCACCCTGCGGTAACACCACGTCCAACGGCGACAACACCGGCACCACCCCGGCCATGGCGACCGTCGGGACCGGAGGGGGCGGGGCGGTGTCGGCGAGTCGGCGGCGCAGTTCGGCGACCACTCGACTCTTGTCACGACTCTTGTCACGACTCTCATCCGACGCCCTCTCATCGAACATGAGTTCGACGCTACAACACTTGCAACCACCGGGAAAGCACCTCGGCACCGGCATCCCCGGACTTCTCCGGGTGGAACTGGGTCGCCGACAGCGGGCCGTTCTCGACAGCCGCCACGAACCGATCACCACCGTGTTCGGACCAGGTGACAGCCGGTTCGGTGAACGGGTGATGCACCTCGAGCTCCCACCGCCGCACGCCGTACGAGTGCACGAAGTAGAACCTGGTCTCCGGATCGAGCCCGTCGAACAAGACACTCCCGGCGCCGGGGGTCACCGTGTTCCAACCCATGTGCGGAATGATCGGCGCCTGCAGACGTTCGACCGTGCCGGGCCACTCCCCCAGACCATCGGTCTCCTCACCGTGCTCGACCCCTCGGTCGAACAGGATCTGCATCCCCACACAGATGCCCAACACCGGTCGGCCGCCGGCCAGTCGACGCCCGATCGCGCGGCCGCCCCGGACGGCGTTGATACCGGCCATGCACGCGGCGTACGCACCCACCCCCGGCACCACCAGGCCGTCCGCGTTCAACGCCGCATCGAGATCCGCGGTCACCTCGACCTCGGCGCCGACCCGGGCCAACGCCCGCGACGCAGAGGCGAGGTTGCCCGACCCGTAATCCAGCACGACTACTCGCCGAGCACCCACAGCACCCCTCCCACCGCAAGCACAGCGGCGAGCACCGCTAACACCGACGCCAACACCCGCGAGTCCTTCCAGGTGGAGAACACCCCGCCGAGCAACAAGCCGGCGAAGCCCAGCAGCACGATGGGCTGCCAGGTCACAGCGTTTCCCGGGTCACAGCGTTTCCCGGGTCACAGCACGCCCTTGGTGGACGGAATACCGCGAACGCGGGGATCCGGTTCGACCGCGGCCCGCAACGCACGGGCGATCGCCTTGTACTGGGCTTCACAGATGTGGTGCGGATCCCGGCCGTACAGCACCCGCACGTGCAGCGCGATCTGGGCGTGAAATGCCAACGAGTCGAACACATGCCGGTTCAACACCACCGGGTAGTTGTTGCCCACGGTGAATCCGAGAATCGACTCCGGCTCGCCGGTGTGCACGCAGAACGGCCGGCCGGACACGTCGACCGCCGCGTGCGCGAGTGTCTCGTCCATCGGGATGAACGCGTCGCCGAACCGACGGATGCCCGCCTTGTCGCCGATCGCCTGCCGGAACGCCTGACCGAGCACGATCGCGGTGTCCTCCACCGTGTGATGCGCGTCGATGTCCACGTCGCCGGTCGATCGGACCGTGAGGTCGAAGGATCCGTGCACGCCGAACGCGGTCAACATGTGGTCGTAGAACCGCACGCCGGTGGAGATGTCGACCTGCCCGGTGCCGTCGAGGTCCAACTCGACCAGCACCGACGACTCACTGGTCGACCGTTCGATCTGCGCCGTTCTAGCCACCTGAGAGCTCCTTACTAACGCGCAGAAACGCGTCGTTGTCCGACGGCTTCCCGATCGACGCCCGAAGGTACCCCGGGATGTGCAGATCGCGGATCAGCACTCCTCGATCCAAGTACTGATTCCAGCTCACTGCCGCGTCCTCGAATAGACCGAACAACACGAAGTTCGCATCGGAGTCGACCACTCGGTACCCCATCGACTTCAAATCGGCGACCACCCGGAGGCGCTCCGCGATCAGCACCTCCACCGACGCCAGCGTGTCATCGGCGTGCCGCAGCGCCGCGCGAGCCGCGGCCTGAGTCAATGCCGACAAGTGATAGGGCAGGCGCACCAGCAACAACGCGTCGATCACGGCCGGCGCTGCAGCCAGATAACCGAGCCTCCCACCGGCGAACGCGAACGCCTTCGACATGGTTCGCACCACCAAAACCCGGCCGGGGAATTCGTCGATCAACCCGATCGCGCTCGGTTGGCGGGAGAACTCTGCGTACGCCTCGTCGATCACCACGACCGCCGGCGCCGCCATTACGATCCGCCGGATGTCTTCGACCGGCATCGACGCCCCGGTCGGATTATTCGGGCTGGTGACGAAAACGACGTCCGGCAAGCGGTCGGCGATGACCGCGACGGCGGCGTTCACATCCACGCTGAAGTCGGATCGACGGGGGGTCTCGACCCATTCGGTCTGCGTCCCGGACGAGATGATCGGGTGCATCGAGTACGACGGGGTGAAGCCCAAGGCGCGCCGCCCGGGGCCGCCGAACGCCTGCAGTATCTGCTGCAGGATCTCGTTGGAACCGTTCGCCGCCCAGACGTTCTCGACGGCCAACCGCACCCCCGTCGCCGCCGACAGGTACCGGGCGAGATCAGTCCGCAGCTCGATCGCGTCCCGGTCGGGGTAACGGTTCAGGTCGGCAGCCGCTGCGGCCACCGAGGTGGTCAGATCCGCGATCAAGGCCGCTGACGGCGGGAACGGGTTCTCGTTCACATTGATCTGCACCGGGGTGGTCAGCTGCGGAGCGCCGTAGGGACGCAGCCCGACCAGATCGCCCCGCAGCGGCAGTTCGGCCAGCGTCAGGCCGGCACCGACGATCCCCGTCATCCGGCGAACCTCGCGCTGACCGCCTCGCCGTGCGCGGGCAGATCCTCGGCGGCCGACAACTCCAGCACGTGCTCGGCAACATCCTTCAATGCGGCTTCGTCGTAGCAGATCACCTGCATGGACTTCAGGAAGGTCATCACATTGAGTCCGGAGGAGTAGCGGGCACAACCGGTGGTCGGCAGCACATGGTTTGATCCGGCGGTGTAGTCGCCCAACGAAACCGGCGAGAACGGGCCGACGAAGACCGCCCCGGCGTTGCGGATCCGGGCGGCCACTGCTGCGGCGTCAGTAGTCTGAATCTCCAGGTGCTCGGCGGCGTACCCGTTCGCCACCGCGATTGCGTCGTCGATCGAAGAGACCAGCACGATCCCGGATTGTGGCCCGGACAGCGCCTCTGCGACCCGACCCGAATGCCTGGTCTTCGGTACTCGGGAGGTAACCGCCGAGTCCACGGCGTCGGCCAGTTCGACCGAGGTCGTGATCAACACCGCCGCCGCCAACGGATCATGCTCGGCCTGTGAGATCAAATCGGCCGCCACGTGCACCGCGGAGGCGGTCTCATCGGCGATCACCGCGATCTCGGTGGGACCGGCCTCGGAGTCGATGGCCACCAATCCCCGCAGCATTCGCTTGGCCGCGGTGACGTACACGTTGCCCGGGCCGGTGATCACGTCCACCGGCTCTATCGTCGTGCCGTCGGTGTCGACCGCGCCGTACGCGAGAAGCGCGATCCCCTGCGCGCCGCCGGCGGCATAAACCTCGGTGACACCCAACAACGCGCACGCGGCGAGCACGTTCGGGTCCGGCCATCCGTCGTTGGAACGCTGCGGTGGAGAGGTCACCGCAATCCCCGGCACGCCGGCCGCTTGGGCAGGCACCACGTTCATGATCACGCTCGACGGGTAGAGCGCCAGACCGCCGGGGACGTACAGCCCGACCCGAGACACCGGAACCCAGCGCTGTTCGACGAACCCGCCGGGAGCGATCTCGGTGCGCACCTCGGTCGGCAGTTGGGCCTGGTGTCCGATTCGTGCCCGGCTGATCGACTCCTGCAACGCCGCCAACACACCCGGTGCCACCGTGGACAACGCACCGTCCAGCACCGCCGCCGGGACCCGCAGGGTGGTCGGCCGAACTCCGTCGAAACGTTCCCCGGCTGCCAACACCGCTGTCGCGCCGTCGCGACGTACCGACTCCAGCAGGTCCGTCACCGCGGTCACCGCCGATCCCAGATCCACCCCGGCGCGTGGCAGCACCGAGCGCAGGGCGGCGGCGGACGGCAGCGCATCGCGCAGGTCCAGACGATTCATCACGAGGCGGTTCACGGAGTAAGCCTAATTGCGGTCACGACCCAGATCGGGCAGTCCGTTCCAGGAGACCAGAAAGGTGTACAACACGACGGCCGCGGTCGGAGCGGCCAGATAGGCGGGCCAACCGGTGAGCACCGCCGGTGCGGTGACGACCTCCTGCACACCGGGCATCGCGCCGATCACAGCCGGATCGACGCCCGCCGCCCACGCTTCGCCGAGAAGGCCGGCCAACAGCGACCCCAGACCTGCGGTGACCCCGCACCAGACCAGCATGCCGACCCCGCGCACCGACCGAAGCGACCAGCCGGCCGTTGCGACGGCCGCCCCCACGAAGACCCCCATCAGCGCGAACAGCGAGAAGGCGGTGAAGATGTGCAGGGTCTCGGTGGGGACCGGCGCCCAGGTCTGATTCTCGAAGACCTGGTACTGCACGCCGGGCGCCAGCGCGGCCCACAGCCAGGCCTGCACCGGAGCGACGAGCAACGCACCGCCGAGGAGCACTCCACCGGCCCTGATCGCCGGCCTCATACCATGCAGTCCGCGCCCAGCAGCGCCTTCAAATCGCCCATCAGCGCCGAAGTCGGAGTGACCCGGAAATTGTCCGGCACCGCCCAGGTCTGATCGCCACCGTTGCACTGCAGGTGGATGTGGACATCTGCCGTTCCGGGGTGCTCGCGCAGAATGCTGATCAGCCGCATGCAGACCGGTTCGGTGAACCGCGGCGGCTTGAGGCGGAGTTTGAGCGGTCCGTGACTGCCGGTGTCGGTCAGATCGGGGGTGGTGACGGAGGTCGCCCGCAGCGACAACCGTTCGTCGGAGCGGGACACCTGGCCCTTGACCAGCACGATCGCGTCCTCCGCCAGTTGCAGCGCCGATTCGGCGTACACCTTGGGGAAGAACAGCACCTCGACGCCGCCCGCCAGATCCTCCAGCACCGCGGAAGCCCAGGCGTCGCCCTTCTTCGTCACCCGACGGCTGAGGTTGGTGAGGATGCCGCCGACGGTCACCGTCGCCCGGTCCGGAATGGTGCCGTCCAGGATGTCGGTGATCGACGCGTCGGTGTGGGCGGCGAGCACGTGCTCGACACCGGCCAACGGGTGCCCGGAGACGTACAGGCCGAGCATTTCGCGTTCGAAGGCGAGGCGCAGCTTAGTGTCCCATTCGGTGACCGGGACGGCGATCCGGAAACTGTCACCCGCGTCCTCGGCGCTCATCTCGCCGAACAGGTCGAATTGGCCGGCCGCCTCCGCCCGCTTGACGTTCATCACCGAGTCGACGGCCTCGACGTGCACCATCAAGAGGCCTTTTCGCGGGTGGCCGAGGGAGTCGAACGCTCCCGCCTTGATGAGCGATTCGACGACCTTCTTACCGCAGACCACCGCGTCGACCTTAGCCAGGAAGTCCGAGAAGTCGGCGAACGCACCCTTCTCGCGTCGGGTGGCGGTCAGCGACGCGACCACCCCGGCGCCGACGTTGCGCACGGCGCCCAGACCGAACCTGATGTCGGTGCCCACCGGCGAGAAGTCGCGTTCGGAGGAGTTCACGTCCGGCGGCAATACCTTGATCCCGCGGGTCCGACATTCGGCCAGGTAGATGGCCATCTTGTCCTTGTCGTCACCGACAGAGGTGAGCAGTGCGGCCATGTATTCGGCGGTGTAGTTGGCCTTCAGGTACGCGGTCCAGTACGAGACCAGGCCGTACGCGGCGGAGTGCGCCTTGTTGAACGCGTAGTCGGAGAACGGCAGCAGGATGTCCCACAGCGTTGTGACCGCCTCGGCGGAGTAGCCACGGTCGGCCATCCCCTTGGAGAAGCCCTCGAACTGCTTGTCCAGCTCGGCCTTCTTCTTCTTGCCCATCGCCCGTCGGAGCAGGTCGGCTTGGCCGAGCGAGTAACCGGCGACCTTCTGCGCGATCGCCATCACCTGCTCTTGATAGACGATCAGACCGTAAGTGTCGCCGAGGATCTCGGCCAGCGGCTCGGCCAGCTCCGGATGGATCGGGATGACCGGCTTCCGGTTGTTCTTGCGGTCGGCGTACTCGTTGTGCGAGTTCGCCCCCATCGGTCCCGGTCGATACAGCGCGCCGACGGCCGAGATGTCCTCGAAGTTGTCCGGCCGCATCGAGCGCAGCAGCGCCCGCATCGGACCGCCGTCGAGCTGGAACACGCCCAGGGTGTCGCCGCGGGCGAGCAGTTCGAACGTCGCCGGGTCGGTCAGCTGGAGGTCTTCCAGCACCACGGTCTCCCCGCGGTTGGCCTGAATGTTGTGCAGTGCGTCGTCGAGCACGGTGAGGTTGCGCAGCCCGAGGAAGTCCATCTTGATCAGGCCGAGCGACTCGCAGGTCGGGTAGTCGAACTGGGTGATGATCGCCCCGTCCTGCTCCCGCTTCATGATCGGGATCAGGTCCAGCAGCGGCGCCGACGACATGATGACACCCGCGGCGTGCACCCCCCACTGCCGTTTCAGACCCTCCAGCCCCTTGGCCATCTCGACCACCCGGGACGCCTCGGCATCGCCCTCGATCAGCGCCCGGAACTCGCCGCCCTCGCTGTACCGGTCGTGCGCCGGATCGAACAGCTTCGCCAGTGGCACGTCCTTGCCCATCACCGGCGGCGGCATCACCTTGGTGATCCGGTCGCCCACCGAGAACGGCAGGCCCAGCACCCGCGCCGAGTCCTTCACCGCCTGCTTGGCCTTGATGGTCCCGTAGGTCACGATCTGCGCGACCCGGTCGTCGCCGTACTTCTCGGTGACGTACCGGATGACGTCGCCGCGGCGACGCTCGTCGAAGTCGATGTCGAAGTCGGGCATCGAGACCCGGTCGGGGTTCAGGAAGCGTTCGAAGATCAGGCCGTGCTGCAGCGGGTTCAGGTCGGTGATCCGCATCGCGTAGGCCACCATCGAGCCCGCGCCGGAGCCGCGGCCGGGGCCGACCCGGATGCCGTTGTTCTTGGCCCAGTTGATGAAGTCCGCCACGACGAGGAAGTAGCCGGGGAAGTTCATCCCGAGAATGACGTCGACTTCGTAGTCGGCCTGGGTCTGCACCTCGGGCGGGATACCCGCCATGAATCGACCGTCGAGGCCTCGCTGGACCTCCTTGACGAACCAGGACTTCTCCGTCTCGCCGTCCGGCAGCGGATACTTCGGCATGTAGGACGACTCGGTGTCGAACCCGGTCTGGCAGCGCTCGGCGATGAGCAGTGTGTTGTCACACGCCTCGCGCAGTTGGTACTTGCCCTCCCACAGGTCGCGCATCTGCCGCGGCGACTTGACGTAGAAGTCGCGGGCGTCGAATTTGAACCTGTTCGGGTCGTCCAGCGTCTTGCCGGACTGCACGCACAGCAGCGCCTCGTGGGTGTCGGCGTCGGCGGCGTCGGTGTAGTGCAGGTCGTTGGTGGCGACCATCGGCAGGCCGAGGTCCTTGGCCAGCCGAAACAGGTCGGGCAGTACCCGGGTTTCGATCCCCAGGCCGTGATCCATCAGCTCGACGTAGAAGTTGCCCGCGCCGAAGATGTCCCGGAACTCCGCGGCGACCGCGCAGGCCTTGGCGTAGTCGCCGATCCGGAGCCAGGTCTGGATCTCGCCGGAGGCGCAGCCGGTGGTGCCGATCAAACCCGAGGCATATTCGGCGAGCAGTTCGCGGTCGGCTCTCGGCTTGTAGAAGAAGCCCTCGATCGACGAGCGGGAGCTCAGCCGGAACAGATTGTGCATGCCCTCCCGAGAGGTGGACAGCAGTGTCATATGGGTGAAGGCCCCGCCACCCGACACGTCGTCCTCGCCGCCGGACGCCCAGCGGACCCGCTTGCGGTCGAACCGGGAGGTGTCGGGGGTGAGGTAGGCCTCCATGCCGATGATCGGCTTGATGCCCGCCGCGGTGGCCTGCTTGTAGAAGTCGTAGGCGCCGAAGACGTTGCCGTGGTCGGTCATCGCCAGCGCGGGCATGCCCATCTCGCGGGAGCGTTCGAACAGCTGCGTCAACCGGGCCGCGCCGTCCAACATCGAGTACTCGGTGTGCACGTGGAGGTGGACGAAGCTGTCCGTCAAGGCCATGCGGTCGATCCTAGGTGCGCAGTAAGACGGTCAGGGCGTGTTGCAGATCCGCCGGATAGGGCGCGTCGAAACGGACGAACTCGCCGGAACCGGGATGTTCGAAGCCGAGTGTGTAGGCGTGCAGCCACTGCCTGGTCAGACCCAATCGGGTGGCCAGGGTCGGGTCCGCGCCGTAGGTGAGGTCCCCCACCAGCGGATGGCGCAGCGCGGCCAGGTGGACCCGGATCTGGTGCGTGCGGCCTGTCTCGAGGTGGATCTCCAAGAGCGACGCGGCGGGGAACGCCTCCAGCGTGTCGTAATGGGTGATCGAGTCCTTACCCCCGGCCACCACGGCGAACTTCCAGTCGGACTTCGGGTGCCGGCCGATCGGTGCGTCGATGGTTCCGGTGCTGGGATCGGGGTGACCCTGGGCGATCGCGTGATAGATCTTCTCGACCGTGCGTTCCTTGAACGCCGCCTTCAGCGTGCGATAGGCGCGCTCACTCTTGGCTACCACCATCGCGCCGGTGGTGCCGACATCCAAGCGGTGCACGATGCCCTGCCGCTCGGCGGCGCCGGAATCCGCGAGCTTGACGCCGCGGGCGGCGAGGACGCCGGTGACCGTCGGTCCGTCCCAGCCGGGGCTGGGGTGGGCGGCGACCCCGACCGGTTTGTCGACGACGATCAGGTCCTCGTCCTGATGGACGATGAGCAGGCCGGTGAGGTCGGATTCCACCGTCGAAGCGGCCGGTTGCACGGCGGGCAGGGTGATCTCCAGCCAACTACCGGCCAGCAGCCGATGAGACCGTGGCACGGCGACGCCGTCGACCAGCACGTCGCCGGCGTCGACCATTGCGGCCACCACGGTGCGGGACAGGCCGAGCAATCGGGCCACACCGGCGTCGAGGCGCTCGCCCGCCAGCCCGTCGGGCACCGGCAGCGACCGTAGCTCAGGCATCCGCTTCCCTCTTCTTGTCCTTCTTGGTTCGAACCGGGGTGCCGTCGTAGTCGATGCCGCTGATGGCGGTGAGAACCAGCAGCACGCCACCGATGGTGATCGCGGAATCAGCCACGTTGAACACCGGGAAGTACTCCGCGTCAGGTCCGAAGACCGAGATGAAGTCGACCACGTGACCGCGCAGGAATCCGGGCTCGCGGAAGATTCGATCGATCAGGTTCCCGACGGCCCCGCCGAGCACCAGCCCCAGCGACACCGCCCACCGGGCCGACTTGAGCCGGGGAGCCAACCGGATGATGAAGATCACCACGCCGATGGCGATCAACGCCAATATCCAGGTCATTCCGGTGGCGATGGAGAACGCTGCGCCGGGGTTGCGCAGCAACGAGAAGTACACCAGTCCGCCGAGGATGTGCGGCTGCTCGGCCGGTGGAGTCATCTCACTGAGCTGCGAGACGACCAGAATCTTGGTCAACAGGTCGATCAGGATGACGCTCCCGGCAAGCGATGCCAACAACCGGACGCGTGATCTCACTAGGCCAGTGTCCCAGAGTCGCGATCACCTCGATCACCGAACCATCCGGCCAGCGCCCCGCCGCGGCCGACCGCCCGCAGTCGACGTTCGGTCTGACGCAGCACCTTTTCGGGGACCACGACCAGCAACTGATCTCCCGCCTGCAGTCTCAGTCGACCGGAGATGAGCACGGATTTGCCGTCGCGCAGCACCAGCGAGACCGTGGCCTCAGCGGGCAGCCGCAACTGGTTGATGTAGACACCGTGCATCCGCGATCCAGGCGGCAGTCGCACCTGCAGCAGTTGCGCGTGCATCTGCTCCAGCGGCGCCGCCTCGACCTCCACCTCATGCGCTTCGCCCAGCCGCAGCACGCCGAGCATGCGAGCCACCCGGGGCAGCGTGGTGCCCTGGATGAGGGTGTAGATCACCACCACGATGACCACGACGTCCAGCAGCCGCTCGGAGTTCCGGTCGCCACGCTCCATCAACGGAATCATCGCCAGCACGATCGGCACCGCGCCGCGCAACCCGGACCAGGAGAGCATCGCCTGCTCCCGCCAGGGCACCCGGAACGGCAGGGCTGCGGCGATCACCGACAGCGGGCGAGCCACCAGCAGCAGAATCAGACCGACCAGGATGCCGACCCCCAGCTCGCCGGGCAGCTCGGTCGGATCGACGTACAGCCCGAGCATCACGAACAGTCCGATCTGAGCCAGCCACCCCAGACCCTCGGCGAACGACAGCGTCGCGGTGCGGTGCGGCAACTTGGAATTGCCGAGGACCAGCGCCGCCAGGTAGACCGCGAGGAAGCCCGACGCCTGCGCGATCTGGCCGGTGGCATAGGTGCCGCAGAGCAACGCCACGGTGGCCAGCGGATACAGCCCGGCGGACGGCAGCGCGCCTCGCCGCAACAGCCAGGCACCGCCGACACCCAGGCCCACTCCGATGACCGCGCCGAAGACGAGCTCGTACACCACCTGGAGCGGATCGGTCCAACTCAACGGGTCCGGCCGCGCCAGCAGCATGACCGCGATCACCACCGGGGCGTCGTTGAAGCCCGATTCGAGTTCCAGGGCCGCGGCGAGCCGCGCTTTGACCCCCAACCCGCGTAGCACCGAGAAGACCGCCGCGGCGTCGGTGGACGACAACACCGCGCCCCAGAGGAACGAGGTGCGCCAGTCCAAGTCCAACAGCAGGTGCACCCCGGTACCGACCACGGCGATGGACACCACGACCGAGATGGTGGAGAGCGCTATGCCGAGGCCGAGTGCGGGTCGGACATTGCTCCATCGGGTCGTCAGCCCACCCTCTGCGAGGATGAACACCAGTGCGCCGAGGCCCAGTTGCTCCGTCAGCGCCGTGCTCCCGGAGTCCGAGCCGAATTGAATGCCGAATCCCGCGTTGCCCAGGAGCAGGCCGATACCCAGGTAGAGCAGCAGCGAGGGCAGGCCCAGCCGCCGGGAGAGGCGGATGGCGACCAGCGCCAGAATCAATACCAGGGCGCTGATCCCCATGGCTTGTTCCAGCGCGTGTTCGCCCATCAGCCCGGCGTCTGCGCTGCGGTCATCTTGGGTGCGGTCATGCCGAGGGCGTCGAGGACGGCGACGGTGGAGCGGGATCTGTTCAGTGTGTAGAAGTGCAGACTCGGCACCGCTTCCGGCAGCAGCCGCTGCGCGAGCTCGACGGCGAACGCGACGCCCTCGGCGCGCACAGCCGCCGGGTCCCCGGCGATCGGCTCGAACCGGTCGATCACCGCTGCGGGCACCTCCTGCCCGGCCAACTTCGCCATCCGGAAGATTCCCGCCCACGAGGTGATCGGCATGATGCCGGGCAGCAGCGGGGTGTCGACACCCTGCGCCGACACCCGGTCCCGCAGGCGGAGGTAGTCGTCGGCCGAGAACAACATCTGGGTGATCGCGAAGTCCGCACCCGAGCGCAGTTTCGCGATGAAGTACCGGGTGTCGCTGTCGGCGTCGGGCGATTTCGGATGCATCTCCGGGTAGGCGGCAACACCCACGCAGAAGTTGCCCAGCGATTTGGTCAGCTGCACCAGGTCGGCGGCGTAGTTGAGGCCGCCGGGTGTGGGCACCCAATCGCCCTGAACATCGCCGGGCGGGTCCCCGCGCAACGCCAGGATGTTGCGCACCCCCACCGACGCATAGGACCCGATCACATGCCGAAGCTCCGCGACCGTGTGATTCACCGCGGTCAGGTGCGCCACCGGCAGCAGGGACGTTTCGGCGGCGATCCGGCCGGTCACCCGGATCGTGCGGTCGCGGCTGGAGCCACCGGCCCCGTAGGTGACGGAGACGAACGCCGGGCGCAGCGGCTCGAGATCGCGAATGGTGCGCCAGAGCTGCGCCTCACCCGCGTCGTCCCGAGGGGGCATGAATTCGACCGAGAACTTCGGGCCGCCCCCGGCGAGTCGGGTGGCCACGGTTTCCATGATCGAGCAGCTTACTGTGGTCGGGTGGTCGGATCCGAGGCGGTGGAGACGGTCCTGGCGGCCGAGCTGGCGGCCCGCCGGCGCGACGTGCAGGCGGTGGACCCGTCGTTGCTGCCGGATGTCGACCGGGTGATTCGCTTCACCCTCTCCGGCGGGAAGCGGATCCGTCCGCAATTTCTCTGGTGGGGCTGGCGCGCGGCCGGCGGCGAACCGTCGGGGCCTCGCGCCGCCGAGGCGTGGCGAGCGGCCGGATCGTTGGAGTTGATCCAGACCAGCGCCTTGGTCCACGACGACATCATCGACAACAGCGCCACCCGGCGCGGTCAACCCAGCGTGCACGCCGCCGTCGGGGTGTCCGTCGCCATCCTGCTGGGTGATCTCGCCTTGATCTGGGCGGATGACATGTTTCATCGGGCGGGGCGGGCACTGCGCGCCGGGGATGAGGCCTTCTCCGCCTGGGCGGGCATGCGAACCGAAGTGATCGCCGGTCAGTTACTCGACCTGGCCGCGGCGTCGCACATCGACGACGATCCGGCTGCCCAAGCCGAGCGCGCCCAGCAGGTCAATCGCTTCAAGACGGCTGCGTACACCGTGGAACGGCCACTCCACCTGGGCGCGGCGCTGGCCGGTGGCCCCGCCGAGCTCACCACGGCCTTGCGTCGATTCGGAGTCGACGTCGGGCTCGCCTTCCAGTTGCGCGACGACCTGCTGGGAGTATTCGGAGACGCCGCGATCACCGGCAAGCCCGCCGGCGACGACCTGATCGAAGGCAAGCAGACGCTGCTGTTGGCGACCGCGCGGCAGTCTCTGAGTCCTGACCGGCGCGTTGAACTCGACGCCGGCATCGGCGTCACCGACGATCCGGTGGAGGTGCGTCGACTGGCCGACATCATCGCGTCCTCCGGCGCGCCGGCGCAGATGGAGTCGCAGATCACCCGGTTGGTCGAGTCCGGAGCGGCCGCCCTGTCCGAGGTGGCGATCGACGCCGAGGTCCGCGCTGCCCTGACCGCTTTAGCGTCCAGCGCGACCCGCCGGACCTCCTGACGCCGCCGAGCTAGAACCCGGCGGCCTGGGCCCGGCGTTTCACCTCGGTCCCGCGGTTCTCGCGCAACGCGTCGATCGGCCGACCGGGGAGGCTCTCGTCGCCGGTGAACAACCAGTCGATGATCTCGTCGTCGCTGAAGCCCGCGTCGCTGAGCAGCGTGACCGTGGCCGGAATTCCCTTCACCACCTGCTCCTCGCTGACGAACTCGGCAGGCACCATCCGGACGCCGTCCCGTCGCGTTCCGACGAGCGCGCGGTCTTTGAGTAGCTGGTGAACCTTGGTGATGGGCAAGTCGAGCAGCACCGCGAGATCGGGCAGCGCGACGAATGTCGGGGCGGTGGGTAGGTTGGGCACACACCAAGCGTCCCACCCGACCGACGCCTTGCCTAGGATGGGGCCTCATGGACGCGGGCCGCCAAGCGGTGGGAATGGCACCGGGAACGGTGCTCGAAGGCCGCTACCGGCTCGGTGTGCTGATCGCCAAGGGTGGCATGTCGGCGGTCTATCGCGGAATGGACCTGCGGCTCGACCGCCCGGTGGCGATCAAGATCATGAAGTCGGAGTACGCCGACGATCCGCAGTTCCTGGCCCGATTCGAACGCGAGGCCCGGGCCGCCGCCGGGTTGCATCACAGTGGGATCGTGGCCGTGTACGACCAGGGCAGGGACGGCGACACCGTTTTCCTGGTGATGGAGTTGGTGGACGGCGGAACTCTGCGCGATCTGCTCAAGGAGCAGGGCGCGATGTCGGTGCCGGTCGCGCTGTCCATCCTGGAACCGGTGCTGTCTGCGCTCGGCGCCGCCCACGAGGCGGGTCTGGTGCACCGCGACGTCAAGCCCGAGAATGTGCTGATCTCCAGTCGCGGCGAGGTGAAGGTCGCCGATTTCGGTCTGGTCCGCGCGGTCACTTCGACCACCATGGCCACCGGGGACGTGATCCTCGGCACTGTCGCCTACCTCTCCCCCGAGCAGGTCTCGACCGGATATTCCGATGCCCGCTCCGATGTGTACTCGGCCGGCATTCTCGCCTTCGAGATGTTGACCGGGGCACCGCCGTACGCCGGCGAGAGCGCGATCAGCGTGGCGTATCAACATGTTCACTCGGAGGTGCCCGCGCCGTCGTCGCTGGCGATCGGTGTGCCGGATCCGATCGACGACATCCTGCTCCGGGCGACCGCTCGCAACGCCACCGACCGACCGGCGGACGCCGGGGCCTTCCTGGCCGAGTTGGTGCGGATCAGGGCTCGGCTGTTGATCCGTCGGGTTCCGGTGCCGGTGCCCACCCCAGCCGCCCCCCTGCACCAGACGCGCGTGTTGGTGGACAACTCCGAGCACCCGACGACGGTGGAGGACCAGGGCTTATCGGGGTCGAGGGTGTCCGGCACCGACACCGCACCGGTGCCCTCCGGTCCACCGGTCGGGCGAGGCCGGAAACGTCGTCGGCGAGTGTGGGCGGTGGTGATCATCGTCGTACTGCTCGCAGCTGCTGCTGCGGTCACCGGTTGGTGGCTCGGCAGCGGCCGGTGGACGGCCGTGCCTCCGCTGGTCGGAGTGAGCCGCGACTCGGCCGTGCAGACCGTCCAGTCGGCGGGGCTGGTCGCGGTGGTGACCGAGGCCCATTCGAACGGCACCCCGGCGGGTCGGGTGGCATCGGTGATTCCCGAGGAGGGGAACCGCCAACTGCGCGGCTCCGAGGTCACCCTCGTGGTGTCGACCGGGCGACCCACGGTGCCCGCGGTGAAGCCGGGCAGCACCCCCGCCGACGCGGTGCAGGTGTTGAAGGCGGCCGACCTCACCGCAGTGATAGCGGACGGCGCGGCGGTGTACGACACGAACATTCCAGCCGGGATGGTGGTCGGCACCGATCCGGCGGCCGGCGCGGCGCTGGACATCGGCACCAAGGTGACCGTGATCGTCTCCAAGGGCAAGAAACCGGTCGCCATCCCCACGGTGGCCGACAAGACGGTGGACGACGCGACGAACGCCCTCACAGTCGCCGGGTTACAGCTCGGCCCACAGGTGGCGCAGTTCGACTCGACGCGCAAGGCGGGAACCGTCATCGGCACCAAACCGGGGGCCGGCGCCACCGTCGACAGCGGTGCAACAGTTCAGTTGGTCGTGTCGAACGCACTGGAGGTGCCGAAGGTGGCCGGCGCGACCCAGACTGAGGCTGAGGCCGCGCTGGCGGCTGCGGGCTTGAAGGCCACCGTCGGCGGTACCACCTTCGACCCGAATGTCGACGGCGGTCGGGTCATCGCCGGCGATCCGGGGCCGGGCACATTGCTGGATCCGGCTCAGAACACCGTCACCTTGACCATGTCCAACGCGATCACCATGCCCAACCTGGTGGGCAAGGACGTCGACAAGTCCGCCAATCAACTCACCGGCTTGGGCCTGAAGGTACGGGTCACCCAGTTGTTCGGGCTAGGCAGCACCGTGCAGTCTCAGTCCCCGGCGCCGGGCACCCGAGTCGCGCCGGGTGCCACGGTGTCGCTGAACGCCCTGATCTGAGTTTCCTCGATCTGAGCCGGCCTCCGAGTCAGCCGCGGAGCATCTCGGCGACCAGGAAGGCGAGCTCCAGTGACTGCTGAGTGTTCAGCCGCGGATCGCAGGCGGTCTCGTAGCGCCCCGCGAGATCGGCGTCGGAGATCTCCTGAGCGCCGCCCAGACACTCGGTGACGTCCTCGCCGGTCAACTCGACGTGGATGCCGCCCGGATGGGAGCCGATCTCATGGTGCACCTCGAAGAAGCCCTGCACCTCGTCAACGATGCGGTCGAAGTGTCGGGTCTTGTAGCCGGTGGACGCCTCGTGCGTGTTGCCGTGCATCGGATCGCACTGCCAGACCACTTTGTGTCCGCTGGCCTCCACCTTCTCCACGATGGGCGGCAACAACTCCCGCACCCGGCCGTTCCCCATCCGGGAGATCAGGGTGACCCGCCCCGGCCGGCGATGCGGATCGAGACGCTGCACGTATTCGACAGCCTCCTCGGGTGAGGTGGTCGGACCGATCTTGACGCCGATCGGGTTCGCCAACAGTTCGGCCAACGCGATGTGCGCACCGTCCAGTTGCCGGGTCCGATCGCCGATCCACAGGAAATGGCTGGACAAGTCGTACAACTTGGGTGTCACCGGCTTGCCGTTCGGCCCCCGGTCCACCAACCGCAGCAACGCCCGCTCGTAGTCGATCAACAGCGCCTCGTGCGAGGCGAAGACCTCCACTTCGTGCAGGGAGTGGGAGTCGACACCGCAGGCCCGCATGAACCGCATCGCACGATCGATCTCGCTCGCGACCCGCTCGTACCGCTCGCCGGCGCGGGAGGTCAGGACGAAGTCCTTGTTCCACTCGTGCACCGTGGACAGATCACCCATCCCGGACGCGGTCAGCGCCCGGACGAGGTTCATCGCCGCCGACGAGTTGGCGTAGGCGCGGATCATCCGGCTGGGATCGGGTATCCGGTCCGCCGGGTTGGTGGAGAGCGAGTTGATGATGTCTCCGCGGTAGGACGGCAAGCCCAGCGCATCGGTGGCCGACGAACGCGGTTTCGCGTACTGCCCGGCGATCCGGGCCACCTTCACCACCGGTAGCGAGGCACCGTAGGTCAGCACCACGGCCATTTGAAGCAGGGTCTGGATGTTGCCCTTGATGTGCGGCTCGGTGTTGTCGGCGTAGGTCTCGGCGCAGTCGCCGCCCTGCAACAGGAACGCCTCGCCGTTCGCCACGTCCGCCAGCCGCTGCTGCAGCCGATCGATCTCCAGCGGCACGGTGACCGGGGGCACCGCCTCCAGGACCTTGCGCACCGCGAGTACCTGATCGGGGTCGGGCCAGTCCGGCTGCTGCCGGGCGGGCTTCGCGAGTGCTTCGTCGAGTTGTCGACGCAGATCGACGGGCAACGGCGGCAGGGTGGGCAGGATGTCCACCGGGATGTCGACTTTCCAGTTCACGCCGATGAGACTATCGCCTGCCAGCGGGCCAGATTGAGCCTCGCGTCGGCCAACGCGTGGTGCTGGTCCGGTCCGGAATCGGGAATCCACGGGAATTCCGCGTCCTCCCAGCGCTGGCGCAGCTCTCGGGTGAAGCGCGGGAGGGCCCGCGGCAGCGCGGGCATCGCGCCCCACAGCTGCGCCAACGCCACGTGATCGTAGGCCGCGAACCAGGCCCACAGCTCGGGCTCGCCGGCCCCGGCCGCGAAGAATTCGGTCAACTCGGCCTTGATTCTCGCCCGGCTGCGCCACGCCGGGTCCCCCGGTGACGGCAGCTTGTCCAGCACGTTGCGGCGCACCCAGACTCCGGCCCGATCCGGGTCGAACTCGGTCGAGATCGCGTAGTACTCCCGGCCGTCCTCACACACGACCCCGATCGAGATCAGGTCGATCGTGGTGCCGTCCTCGATGAACTCGGTGTCGTAGAAGTATCTACAGATGCGGCGGTCGGCGGCGGGCCGTGGCGGCACCCGTCAACTCGCCTTGGTACCGGGTAGCCGGGTCAGAGTGCCGGGGCCGCGCCCCTCGGCCTGCCGGGACGCGAGCTCGGCGTTCTGCAGATCGGACTTGACCTTGGCGGCGTACACGTCGACGTACTCCTGGCCGGTGAGCTCCATCAGCCGGTACATGATCTCGTCGGTCATGCTGCGCTCGACGAAGCGGTCGCCGGCCATGCCCTCGTAGCGGGAGAAGTCCAGCGGGCGACCGATCTCGATCCGGACCTTCGCCGGGCGCCACATCTTCGACCCGATCGGATTGATCTTGTCGGTGTTGAACATCGCCACCGGAATCGACCACCACCCCGGACTGCAGCGCCATCCTGGCCACCCCGGTCTTGCCCTTGTAAAGCCTGCCGTCAGGTGAGCGGGTGCCCTCCGGGTAGATCCCCAGCAGGGCGCCGCGCTGGAGCAGACGCACCCCGGTGTCGAGTGCGTCCTGCGCCGCGTTCGCCCCGACTCGGTCGACCGGCACCTGTCCCATGCCCAGGAAGAACTGTTTCTTGACCCAGCCCTTGAGACCCGTCTCGGTGAAGTACTCCGACTTGGCCAAGAACGTGACCCGACGCTGGATGTGCAGCGGGAGGAAGAACGAGTCGGCCACCGCCAGGTGATTCGACACCAGGATGGCGCCGCCGGTGGCGGGGATGTGTTCCGAACCGGCGATCGTGGTCGGGAAGAACAATCGCAGAATGGGGCCGATCAGGACATATTTCATGACGGCGTAGAACACCGGCCAACACTACCGTGGGACGATGGATCTGTGGCAACGTCGCAGAAGAAGACGACATCGCGGCGCGTTTCGCCGCAATCGTCTCCCCCATCGCCGGCTCGATGGACTGGGGCGCCGAGCCGGTTTCGGACGAGGCGCAACCGGTCCGGCTGAACAGCGGCGACGACGCCGCGGAGCGGGCGGCCAGGCGAGAGCTGCGCCGAGCGGAACGAGCTCGCGAGTTGGCCGAACACCAGGCTGACCAGGCCGAGCTCGAGGCGACCTACAACTCCGACGACGACCACTTCCGGCCGCCCGAGCCGCCGCCGTTGCCCCGGCTGAGACCCGCCACTGTCGGCGCGGTGCTGCTGTTGGCCCTGGGCATCGCCCTGGTGGCCGTGCCGTCGCTGCTGGTGATCGACCCGCAACTGACGATGGTCCTGGGTCTGTTGCTGATCGCCGGCGGTGCCATCACCCTGCTGTCCCGGCTCCGCGGGGGCGACGACGACAGCGGCAACGGTGCCGTCCTGTGATGCCCCGCTCGTCCGGACTCGCCAGTCCGGACTGGATCGCTAGTCCCGAACCCGGGCCAGTAGCCCCGCGCCGACCATGCTCGCGGTGTCGTGCAGCGCGGCGGGCACCACCCGCGGCATCGGCCGGTAGCCCGCTCCCGTCACCAGCCCGGACAACTGATCGATCGCCGCGGGCAGGAAGAGGTCGGCGATGGTCGACACACCCCCGCCGATCACGATGACGTCGGGGTCGTACACATCCATGGCCATCGCCATTCCGCGGGCCAGCCAGCCGGCCATCTCGCCCATGGCGGCCATGGCGTAGGGCTCTCCGGCAGCGGCGTCCCGACCGACGTCCTTCCCGGTCACCCCGGCGGATTCGCCGTGCCGATAACCCAGCTCCAGAGCGGTGGTGGCCAGCGCGGTACCCGAGCAATAACGCTCCCAACACCCCGCTTTGCCGCACGAGCAGGTGCGGCCACCGGGCACGACGGTCAGATGTCCGAGCTCCGGCGCCACACCGAAGGCGCCCCGGAAGAGGCGTCCCTCGATCACCAGGCCGGCCCCGATCCCGGTGCCCAGCGCGATCAACAGGGCCACCGTCGCATCGGTCGCGGCGCCGCCGTGGAATTCGGCCCACGCCGCGGCGTTGACGTCGTGCTCCAGTAGCACGGGCAGCCCCAGCCGGGCACCCAGCCGGGCCGGTACCGCGCTGTTCCGCCAGGCGAGATGCGGCGCGAACATCACTTCGGTCCGGTCGACGGTGATGAAACCCGCCACGGCCAGACCCACCGCGTCGACCGGGTGATCTGCGGCGAGCGTCGAGATCACCTGGACCAGGGCGTCGTCCGTGCCCTGCTCGGTGGTCGGCGTGGGCGCCGAAATCGTCCGCAGCACGGTGCCGTCGGCGGCCACCACCGCCGCCTTGATCGCGGTGCCGCCGATGTCGACCCCGATCGTGTGGCGCTCAGGAGATGGCAATATGCTGCACCGCGCTCGGTGTTGGGGTGGGCCCGCCGGCGGCGGGCGAGTCGAGGTATTGCCGAAGTGCCGCCACGATCAGCAGAGCCCCCTGGGCGAGTTGGGTGGACAGTTCACGGTGCTCGCGCAGGTATGTCAGACCCGCACAGATCGGGCATCCGGTGCAGCGCACATTATGCGGCGGTTCGCCTGCTGTCGGTGTCCTTCGACGGGGCGGTGTCGGCGGTGCCGGCGGCGGACTCCAACCGTTCGGTCAGGACGTCGAGGAGCGCCCGGGCCTCCGCGCCCAGCGAGTCGTGACCGACCATCAGACGCCCGCCGCCACCGCGGGCCACCGCGCGGGATCCGGCTCGAATTCGACGGTCAGGCCGCTCTGGTCGAACCGGGCGCCCACCGCGAGGCATCGCTGCAACAGGGACGGGAGTGCGATCCGGCGCCGCTGACTGCCCACGGTGATCACCAGGTCGTCTCCGGAGCGGGTCAGCTGCACTTGTCCGCGATCGGCCAGCGGTAGCCGCACCGACAGGGTGTAGGAGCCCTGGCCGCCGCCGACCTGCATGCCGTTGCAGGGGGCGGTCACCGGCAACGGATCCCGGTCGCCGTAGACGGCACGGCCCAGCGCCGCGAGCGCGGCGATCCCCACGGGTTCGGTCGCCGACAGCTCCGCGTGGAAGATGGGGAGACCGGCGAACGACTCTGCCGCCGCCGAGAGCTGGCGGCGCTGTGCCGCGCGCAGCGATTCCGCCCACAGACCGTCGGCCTCGGCCGGCAGCAGGCGGTTGATGACGACACCGGTCACTCGATACCCGTGCAACGACAGCGCGGTGTAGGCGCGCCGAGCCTCGGCGAGCACAACCTGTTCGGCGGTGCTGACTATGGTCACCCCGCTGGTCGGCTGGGTGAGCAGCGTACGGGCGGCGGTCAGTCGTTCCAGGAGATCGGAGACGGCGTCGCGGACCTCGCCGTCCGGGCCTGCCCCGGGTCGACCGCCCAGCCCGGCGGCCAACGCCCGGAGCAGCCGCTGCGGGGCGCCGAACAAGCGGTCTGCATAGAAGGAGAGCGTCTCGGGAAGCGCCAACAGGCGCAGCGTCTCACCGGTCGGCGCGCAGTCCACCACGATGGCGTCGAAGTCACCGGAGGACGCCCGACGTTCGAGTTCCAGCAGCGCCAGGATCTCGTCGGCCCCGGGAAGGATCACCAGTTCCTCGGCGGTCACCTCCGCCACCCCGCGGGCGGCCAGTACACCCACCAGATAGCCCCGGATCGCCGACCAGGCCTGTTCGAATCGGCCGCGCACGTCGACCTCGGCCGCGAAGAGCAGCGAATCGGCGGCACCCGGCTGGGCCGGGTCCACGACCAGGGACGGTTCACCGGTCAGCGGCATCCCCAGGACGTCCGAGAGCGAGTGTGCCGGGTCGGTGGACAACACCAGCGTGCGGTTGCCGGCCGCGGCCGCGGCCACCGCTGTGGCGGCTGCCAACGTGGTCTTCCCGACGCCACCCTTGCCGGTGAACAGCGAGGTTCGGATCGTGTCGCGCGGCGCCGTTGCCGTCACGCCTGCTCGACCCGTTTGCGCAGTTCCTTGAGGGCGGTGTCCAGGATCGTTCGTTCCGCCCGCCGCCGCAGCGGCCCGATCAGCGGGATGGCCGGTTCAACGGTCAGGCTGTAGGTGACCTCGGTACCGTCACCGACGGGCTTGAGGCGATACGAGCCCACCTGAGAGCGCTGCAGGGTGCCGCTGACCAGGGACCAGGTGACCGACATCCCGTCGCGAGCCCATTCGTAGGCCAGTTCGTAGGTGTCCTTGAGCAGCCCGGCGTCCATCACGTACTTGACCTGGTCGGCTCGTCCGGTCGCTCCCGGCTTGGTGATCTCCACCGTTTTGATCGCCCCGGTCCACGCGGGATAAGCCTCGAAATCGGCGATCACGTTCATCACGGCGGCCGGTTCGGCGTGAATCACGATCGATTGAGTCGACAGGCCAGGCATGTCGGAAAACACTACAGCGCGAGTCGGAACGGTCGCGCCGACCGTTGGAAGTGGCCGACGTTGATGCACTCCGTGCGCCCGCGGCGCAGCCGGCGGGTGAGTGGCTGGTGGACGTGGCCGGACAGTGCGTACGCCGGCTGCTCGGTGTCGATGTACTCCAGCAGACCCGGGCCGTACATCTCCAGCCGGGCCGGAACGGTGTCGTACCGCAGCATGCCGAGTTTGGGCGGGATGTGGCTGCAGAGCACATCCACCGGGCCGAGCTGTCGCACGCTCTGCACCGCTTGTTCGAAGTCGGCCGCAGACCGGACGAATGGCTGCCACGGCGAGCCGCCCGCCCGCATCACCGCGCCCGGCCTGCCGGACCCGCCGCCGATGAAGCCGAAGGTATGCCCGCCGAGGGTTCGCGCGGTGCCGTCGAGCGCTTGGAGCCGAGGCGGCGCCACCGCCGCCCACACTTCGGCCACGTCGACGTTGCCCAGCATCACGAGCGCGTTCTCGGGAAGCATCTCGACCACTCGTTGGTAGCGGTCCGCGACGATGTCGGTGATGGTGCGCGCCGGATCGGCGACCGTCGACCAGAGCTGCTGGTTGTAGGCGTGCAGTCCGGCGAAATCTCCACGAGTCCGCATGGTGGTGAACGGACGGACCCGGTCGGCACCGAATACCGCGCCCAGGATGCCGCCGGCGGGATCGTGATAGTCGACGTAATCCAACAGATCGCCGAGAATCAGCAGGTGGTCCGCATCCTCGCCTGCGCGGGCCAGGTCGTCGTAGTTGCCGTGTACATCGGCCACGACGGAGACCAACATCGGATTACCGGGGTACCCGGTGACCGGTTGCGTTCGGGCCCGCCTTCTCCAGCGGCACCACCTTGAGCGGCACGCCGGGCATCGAGGCGTGCATGACCAACCCGTTACCGATGTACATCCCGACGTGGGTGACCGGGGAGTAGTAGGTGACCAGGTCGCCCGGCTGGAGTTGATCCAGCGGAACGGCCGGCAGACCGGCCTGAACGGCACTGGTGCGGGGGATGTCGATACCCGCCTGCTTCCAGGCCCAGAGCATCAGGCCGGAGCAGTCGAAGCTCTGCGGGCCGACCGCACCCCAGACATAGGGCAGTCCACGACGGGTGAGCGCGGCGGCAACGGCGATCGCGGCCGGGGTGTCCGGCGCGAGCTTGACGGCGATTGCGCTCAGCGTCTCGTCGGTGATGCCGGCGGCGGCGCGAGCGTCGGCTTCGGCATTCAGTCGGACCAGGGCCTCGGGCGACACGTTGGCGTTCTCGAAGTTCTCGACCGCCGCGCCGCGCTCCGTCAGTGACAACGACGTGTACAGCTTCTCGTAGGTGACGATCGTCGTCTGCATCTCCGACTGACGAGCACGCAGGTCGTCGGCGGCGCGCTGCGCGGTGACCACGGCGGCGGCCGCTTGATCGGCTGCCCGCTGCGCGGTGGTCCGAACGGCGTCCGCGGCGGCCTTCGCGGCGAGGGCGTCGGCCTTCGCCCGCTTGGCCGCGGCCATCGTGTTCAGGGTCTCGCCGGCAACCTGGTCGAGGGCGGTCACCTTGTCGAGGTAGTCGCTCGCAGAACCGGCGGTCAGCAGGGATGACAGCGAACCGAGTCGCGCACCCTTCAGACTGGCGTTGGCGAAAGCGTCGAGCCGGGGCTTGAACACGGCGACCTGGGCGTCTGCGGTGGCCACGCGCGCGGCTGCGGCCTGCACATCTGCCAGCGTCGCATCGACGGCGCGCTGGGCGTCTGCCGCGGCGGCCTGCTGGGCGGCGACCTGCTGCTGGGCGAGCAGGACGCTCTGACTGAGCTCTTCGATACCGCGGGCGGCGGTGATCCAGGCGGTACGCGCCTCGTCCGAGGTGGTCGGCTGCGCCGAGGGGGTGGCGGCCGGCGTCGTGGCGTCGTCGGCGACTGCCGGGCCGACGATGACGACGCCGAACACCGCCGCGGCGACGGCCGTGGCGGTGATCCTGGTCAGCAGCTGGTGAAGCGCCAAGAGCGGCGATACCTCTTTCGATGGGGTCCGCTGCCCGAGGCTTACCTCGACGCTGCGGTGATACCGGGGTCTGCTTCGCGCTGACCTGAGCCGAATATCTCATTAAGATTACGAGATGGTCACACGTCGTGACAACCGATTCACGGCGTGATCATCGCGACAGTAAGGCCGCCAGCCGAGCGGCAGCAGAATCCCAGGTCCACCGGTCGGCAACCCAGTCCCGCCCGCGGTGGCCGTAGCGGCGCGCCAGGTCGGTGTCGTGCAGCAGACGCACACAGGCGGCCGCGATCGCGGACCGATCTCGACCGTCGATCACCTCGCCGGTGCCGCCGTCGATCACCGCTTCGGTCGCCCCCCCGGAATTACCGGCGATCACCGGAAGTCCGGTAGCCGACGCCTCCAGAAAGACGATGCCGAGTCCCTCCACGTCCAGCCCGCCGCCGCGTGTGCGGCACGGCATCGCGAAGACGTCGCCCGCGGCGTAGTACCCGGGCAGGTCGCCGCTCGGCACCGGCCCGGTCAGGATCACCTGGTCGGTCAGTTTGAGCCGGTCGATCGCCGCGCCCAGTTTCGCCTGGTAGGAGCCGCCGCCCACGATCAGCAACCGGGCGGCGGGCACCTGTTGGAGCACCGTCGGCCACGCTTCGATCAGCGCGTCCTGGCCCTTTCGCGGGACGAGTCGGGAGATACAGACGACCACCGGCGAGTCGGTGAGGCCGTGTCGCGCGCGGATCGCAGACCGGGCCGCGTCGTCGGGGCGAAAAACCGCGGTGTCGACGCCCGGCGGTAGGTACTCCAGCGCCGCGCCGGCGCCGAGCGCGGCCGCGATCCGACGCCGGGAGTAGTGACTGATGAACGTCATGACGTCGTTGGTCCGACCGATCCGGCCCAGCAGCCCGCGGGCGATCGGCAACATCGACCACCCCACCTCGTGGCCGTGGGTGCACGCCACGCTTTGGATCACTCCATGCCGACGCAGCGCCGGGGTGAGCAGCGCCAACGGTGCAGCGGCGCCGTACCAGACCGCGGTGGCCTGGTGTCGAGTAACCAGGTCGATCGCAGTGGACCGCACCAGCGGACTGGGCACCATCAGCGAGGTCGGGTGCCGATGCACGGGGAACGCCTGTGCCGCATCGAATTCGGCGGCACCGGGCCAGGACGGCGCGTAAACGACCAACTCGGAGGGTGGCAGCCGCCGGGCCAACTCGTAGACGTACGACTGAATCCCGCCAGTGCGCGGCGGGAAGTCGTTGGTGATCAGCAGAGTTCGCCGCATCGGCCGAACTCTAGCGGCGCCGCCGGGGGGCGTCAGCCGACGTGGTGACCCACCGGGTTGGGTCCGCCACCGGAGATGGAGGTGACGTAGATCGGGCGGGACGGCGTCGAGGCGTGCACGATCTGGCCGTTGCCGATGTACATCCCGACGTGGTGAACCGGGGAGTAGTACGTGATCAGGTCACCGGGCTGGAGTTGGTCCAGCGGCACGACCGGGAGGCCGGACTGGCCGCTGCTGGTGCGCGGAATGCTGACGCCGGCCTGCGCCCAGGCCCACGAGGTCAGGCCAGAACAGTCGAACGAGTCGGGCCCGGCGGCGCCGAAGACGTAGGCCGAACCGACCTTCGACAGCGCTGCGCTGACCGCGGTGGCCGCGGCGGACCCGGCCGGCGCGACCGCTGCGGGGGCCGACTCGGTTCTCTCGACCGCATTGGCGGCCTCGACCTCGATGGTGCCACCGGCGGCCGGCGCGGGGACTGACGGGTTGAGTGCGGCAAGCCGGGACTGCTCGGCGGCCAGGGCGGCCTCGCGCTCCTGCTCGCTGAGCTGGTTGTAGAGCGACTGGTAACCGGCGACCTGGGTGCGCAGCGCGGCCTGCTGTGTGGTCAGCGCGGATTGGTCGTCGATCGCCCGCTGGTTCGCCGCGGCGGCGGACTGCTGCGCCAGTTCCGCTGCGTGCTGCTTGGCCACCAGTTCGGCGGTCGCGGCGGCGGCGGCGGCGGATGCCGCCCGAGCCTCCTCCAGCATGGTCGAGGCGTCGCCGGCGACCCGGTCGAGGGCGGTCACCGAGTCGAGCAGGTCGTCGGGCGACTCCGCGGTCAGGAAGGAGGTCAGGTTGTTCATCCGGGCACCACGGAAGCTGGCGTTGGCGAATGCGTCCAACTTGCCGCTGTAGGACGCGATCAGCGCCTCGGCGCGGGTCTTGGTCTCTTCGGCTCCCGTCACCGCTGCGGCGGCGGCGGTCACGGCGGCGTCGGCTTCGGCGAGACCGGCGGCCGACGCGGACACGGACTCGGCGGCCTGGAGCACCTGTTCGTTCAACATCTCAGCGCGCTCACCGGCGGCGAGCCAGGCGGTTTGGGCGTCCGCCGCGGTGGCCGGTGTGGTCGTCGGATCCGCCGAGGCGCCGGTGACGGACATGCATCCGACGGCGATAGCTGCGACGACCCCGAAGGTTGCGAGGCGGCGCACTGGCGCCGAACGGGCGAACTGCATCACGGAAGACGAACCCCTCATCCTGGCCGCCTACCGAGTTAGCTGACGGGTTCGGACCAGGACGTGGCCCTACGAGACGGCGCTATGGGAGCAGCGTCGGCGATTCACCCCAAGAGATAACATGGTTCCCCGGTTCGACATGACTACTCGTCGACTCGGCGGGACCTGCGAGCCGCCCGATTGGGCGACGCTGTCGTAGGTCTCATTTAGGTTACGACATGGCAACGACGTGCGCCAGAGCGGACAGCCGAGCGGAGGACGAGAGCTAGCTCTCACCTCTCACGCACCGCCCCTACCAGCGCAAACGTCGAATGGAGGCAACGCATTCACCCGATCGCCGAGGTCACGGCCGACCTGTTTCGATGTCCGCGCATCAAGCTCGCCAGGGTCGGGGCCCGCTATGACGTTGGGTGACGTTCGGTCATTTCAGCTGCTGAGGTCAGTGCTGAATGGCTGACAGCAGCGCCTTCGGAGTGACGGTGCGGGCGCCTGCCCGGACCACCGAACTGATGATCTCACCGTCGGCGGTGGCGACCAGAAGTACGCGACCGGCGGGTTCGGCGGCCACCAGTCGGCGGATCACGTCGTCGGCTGAAACCCCCGCGGGAGAGTAGAGAACCCGCACCCCGCGATGTCTGGCCTGCGGGACGACCACCGCCGCGCCGTCGAACACCACGGTGCCCTCAGCCGCAGTTCGGGCCACCAGCTGCGCCACTTCACGCACCAGACGGTCGCGCTGGTCGGCGAGCGTGAGCTGTGGATACCCCGTCTTGGTGACGTTGTACCCGTCGACGATCAGATGGCACTGCGGCAGCGACAAGAGACCGACGACACTCGTCGGGTCCCCGACCGAGGTGGCCACCGGGCTCGACAGCGACGCTGCGACCCGGTCGGCGGGATCAGGACCGCCGGTGGTCAACCGCCATTCCCGCCGCAAACCCGCGCCGGCCTGCTGCATCGTCTCCAGCAGTAGTTCGATCCGGCGGTGCGCCGCCTCCCTGGTGCCGCGGTCGTCGGCGCGCGCCTGGTTCAACGCCTCGTGAGCGCGATCGGCCCGGGCCTGCTCCGCCTGGAGTCGTTCCTGAACGTTCCGCAATTCCGCGACGGCCCGATCGTGCGCGATCCGGAGCGCCTTCAGCTCGACGGTGGCCTGCTCGTCAGCTGCCGCGGCGGCGTCCTTCGCGGCGCGCAGGGCGCTGCCCTGCTCACGCAGCCGTTGCCGGAGCCGATCTGCGGTGCCATCGGTAGCGGTGTCGGGACCCCTTCCCGTTCCGGTTCCGGTTCCGGGAGGGACCGGGTCGACGGCCGGCACCGGTGTGACGGGCTCCGCCGAAGCCGTGGCCAGCTGCAACTGCCGCCGCAACTCCCCCACCTCCAGCCGCAGCTTGTCCACGGTCTGCTCTGCCGCCGCCCCGGCGACGAGTTCGTCCGCGTCCGGGTGCTCCCACAACCGCGCCGCGGCGGCGCGCTCCACGAGGTCGGTGTCGCCGGTCAGCTGGATGTCCAGACCCCGGACGTATTCCGCGACCGACGCTCGAAAACTCGCGTCGCTGCACAAGGCGACGTCGAGCGCCGCCGCCCCCAGCGTCACTCGGCGGTTCGGCCGGAACTTCGCCACCGGACGCAGCGCCGTGGGGACCCGCTCCGGGGGGAGCTCGCCCAGTGCGGCACCGGCCCATCGCAACAACTGGCGATGCACGGCGTCGGGCAGCTCGGTCACGTCCACATCCCTTATTCATTCACTCGCCGAAGCGCTGTCGGTGGTCGTTCCTACGGTATCGATCATGACCACCGCCACAGCCGGCCGTACGCGATCCGCCCAGCGCGCGTTCGACGAATTGGGCGAGCCGCTGTCCGAGGTCACCTTCGTCGTGGTGGACCTGGAGACGACCGGAGGCTCGCCCAAGGCCGGGGACGGGATCACCGAGATCGGCGCCGTGAAGGTGCGCGGCGGGCGCCTACTGGGCGAGTTCGCGACGCTGATCGACCCCGGACGCACGATTCCACCGCAGATCACCATCCTGACCGGCATCACCGACTCGATGGTGATTGACGCACCGCGGATCGAGACGGTCTTGCCCAGCTTCTTGGAGTTCCTCGCCGGCTGCGTCCTGGTGGCGCACAACGCACCGTACGATGTCGGCTTCCTGCGGGCCGCCTGCGCCCGGCACCAGATGCGGTGGCCGTCACCGCCGGTGGTGGACACGGTCCGGCTGGCCCGTCAGGTGCTGTCCCGCGACGAGGCACCGAGTGTGCGGCTCGGGGCGCTCGCACCGTTGTTGAAGGCGCGGGTGCAGCCGGACCACCGGGCGCTCACCGACGCTCGCGCGACCGTGGACGTCCTGCACGCCCTGCTCGAACGGGTCGGCTCGCTGGGCGTACAGAGCCTGCCGGAACTGTTCGAGGTGTGCCGCGACCTCAGCCCGGAACGGCGCCGCAAACGGCACCTGTCCGACCGGCTGCCCGCGGCGCCCGGCGTGTACCTGTTCCGCGGTCCGCGTGACGAGGTGCTCTACGTGGGCACCGCGGCCGACCTCCGCCGTCGGGTCCGGTCGTACTTCTCGGCGGCGGAGACCAGGAAGCGGATCAAGCAGATGGTGGCGCTCGCGGTTCGAGTGGACCACGTCCAGTGCGCCCACCCGTTGGAGGCCAACATCCGCGAACTGCGGCTGATCGCCGCGCACCACCCGCCGTACAACCGGCGGTCGCGTCAGCAGACGAAGATCAGTTGGATCACCGTCACCGACGAGGCCTATCCGCGGTTGAGCATCGTGGCCACGGCGCGGCCCGACGGGGTGAACCTGGGCCCGTTCAGTTCGCGAAGCTCGGCCGAGATGGCACTCGAGGCCGTGTCGTCGGCGCTGCGCATCCGTCGGTGTTCCCAGCGGATTCGCCGGGCCAACCCGTCGGGTACCGCGTGCGCACTGGCCGAGCTGGGGAGCTGCGGCGCGCCGTGTGCCGGTCGCGAGTCCGTCGAGGAGTATTCGGTGCACATCCGCGGGTTCGTGGACGTGGTCGACGGCCGCCCGACACCGCTCTGGAACGCGCTGAGCAGGCGGTTGGAACGACTGTCAGCGGCCGGCCGGTACGAGGACGCCGCGGTGCAGCGCGACCGGACCGCCGCGCTGATCCGGGCGCTGCACCGGCGGCAGCGGCTCGGCGCCCTGGCCGGCGTGCGCGAACTGGTCGCCGCCGCACCCGACGGCGACGGCGGCTGGTGGCTGGTGGTGGTTCGGTTCGGCCGGCTGGCAGCCGCGGGTCATGCCCGGCGCGGCGTCCCACCGATGCCGGTCGTCGACCTGCTGGTCGCGGCGGCCGAGACCGTGCTGCCCGGACCCGGTCCGTTGGCGGCGGCCACCGCCGACGAGGTCACCACGATCGCGCGTTGGCTGGAGTCGCCCGGAGTGCGACTGGTGCGACTGGACGGCCAATGGTCGTGCCCGATCGCCGGCGCCGGACGACACCGCTGGGCACTGACCGCCACAGATGGTGATAGACCTGCCCCATGATCACCGTCATCGTCATGATCGAAGTCGAAGCCGACCTGATTCCGGACGCCGCGCAGCGGATCGCCGACCTACCCGGGGTGGATCAGGTCTATTCCTGTGCCGGTGACGTCGATCTGATCGTGGTGAGCCGGCTGGCGAACCACGAGGCGATCGCCGAATTGGTTCCGAACCGCATCTCCCGGGTGCCCGGGGTGAAACGCACGACCACGCACATCGCCTTCCGGTCCTACGCGAGTCGCGACGTCGAGGACGCGTTCTCCATCGGTTCCGACCCCTCCGACGGCTGACGCCTTCGGGCCCGCTCAGGCCGGTTGGTCGGCCGCTGCCGCGGCCTGTGAGACGACGATCCACTGGTCGAGCAGGGTCTCGACCCCGCCGCTCGCCAGCGCCTCGGTAGCGCGCCGGACACCTGTCGCCAGGTCGCTCTGCAGGTCGTCGGTGAGCCCGGCGTGCACGGCGAGCGCCGCGCCGGCGTTGAGTACCACCGCGTCGTGCACAGCAGCGTCGTGTCGAGCGCCGACCGACCCGGCGACGAGTCGTCGGACCACGTCGGCGTTGAATGTCGCGTCACCGCCCCGCAGGTCCTCGGTGGTCGCGCTCGGCAGTCCCAGAGCGACCGGATCGACCCGATCGATCTCGACCCGACCCGATCGCACCCGCCAGACGGTTGAGGTCGTGGTGGTGGTCAACTCGTCCAGACCGTCGTCCCCGCGGAAGACCAGCGCCTCGATGCCACGCCCGGCCAGCACATCGGCCATCAACGGCGCCAACCGCGGGTCGCCACAGCCCACGGCGGCCGCTGCAGGCTGAGCCGGGTTCGTCAGCGGACCCAGGATGTTGAAGAACGTCGGCACGCCGAGTTCGCGCCGTGGCCCGGCCGCGTGCCGCATCGACGGATGGAACGCAGCTGCGAAGCAGAATCCGATCCCGACTTCTCGGACGCACCGCAGCACACCGGCCGGCGACAGGCTGATGGCCACCCCGAGCCGTTCCAGCACATCAGCGGCACCGGTCATGCTGGACGATCCGCGGCCGCCGTGTTTGACCACGACGGCACCGGCCGCTGCGGTCACGATCGCCGCCATGGTCGAGATGTTCACCGAATTCGAGTTGTCTCCGCCGGTGCCCACGATGTCGACCGCACGGTGAGAAACCTCGAACCGCTTCGCATGGGCGAGCATCCCGGCGGCCAGCCCGCTCACCTCAGCGGCGGTCTCGCCCTTGGCTCGCAACGCCACCGCGAAACCGGCGATCTGAGCCCCGGTGGCCTCGCCCGCCATGATGCGGTCCATCGCCCACGTCGCCTCGGCGGGGCTCAGATCAACACCGGCCATCAGCCGACGCAGCAACCCCGGCCAACTACCGCCGGGCGCGGCCGTCTCCGTCACGGAAGTCGTCACGAAAGTCTCAGTCACGAAACAGGGAGCGCGCGCAGCACCCTGGCCACCGTCTCCGCGGCGACCACCGGGTCCACCGGGTAGACCAGCACCTCGTCGGCGTTGGACCAGGTCGCCAACCAACGATCGGCCGCCCGCCGCACCGCGAGAATGATCGGCGGCGGGTCGGCGGCCTCGTTGTGAATCTGCCGGCTGATTCCCATTCCGCCGGTGGGCTGCGCCTCGCCGTCCAAGATGACCACGTCCGCCTGCCGGGCGTCGATGGCCATCAACACCTCGGCGACTCCGCTGCACTCGAGGAAGGTCACGCGCGGGAGATCCGCAGCGGGACGCCGCCCGATGGCGAAGATCAACTCCTCGCGGATCTCCGGGCGGTGGCTGTAAACCAGGATCGTTGGACCAGACACCCGCCCATGGTAGGGGACGGCCGGGACACCTGAAGCCGGGCACCCGCCACGCCGCCACCCGGGCGGGCATCATCCAATCAGGCAGGACATAATCCGTACTGTGACTACCGTGACGAAACCCTCCGGGTCGGCGACGACTCCCCCCGGGCCGGCGAACATCAGCTCGCGCATCCACACCTTGAACCGCCCGAACATGGTGAGTGTCGGCACGGTGGTCTGGCTGGCCAGCGAATTGATGTTCTTCGCCGGCCTGTTCGGCATCTACTTCACCGCGAAGGCGACCTCCACGGAGTGGCCGCTGCACGAATTGAACGTGCCCTACGCCATCGTCTTCACCACGATCCTGGTGCTCAGTTCCGTCACCTGCCAGATGGGTGTGTTCGCCGCCGAGCAGGGCGACGTACTCCGGCTGCGCTTCTGGTACATCGTCACCCTGGTCATGGGCGCGGTCTTCGTCGGCGGGCAGGCGAACGAGTACCTGAACCTGGTCCACGAGGGCATGACGCTGTCGTCGGACGCCTACGGCACCGTGTTCTACCTGACCACCGGCTTCCACGGATTGCACGTCATCGGTGGGCTCCTCGCATTCGTGCTGCTCATCGCGCGCACCCGGATGAGCAAGTTCACCCCGGCCCAGGCCACCTCCGCGATCGTCGTGTCGTACTACTGGCACTTCGTCGACGTGGTGTGGATCGCCTTGTTCGCGACGATCTACATCGTGAAGTAGACCGATGCCGACGCCGACCAGGTCTCAATCACCGGCTGCATCCAGTTTCCGATCCAGCGCTGTATCTACGGGTAGATCGACTCGTGTCACACCATCGGTCACCGCCGCCACGACTGCAGACGAGGTGTTGTCATGAAACGGCCAGGAATCCTCCGCACGGTGCGGCAGCGCCCCCGCACGAAGGCGGGGCGCCGGCTGCGCAGCGCGGTGACGCTGCTGGCCATCCTGGGTGGGTTCGGGGTGCTGTTCGCCTCGGCGCAACCCACCCAGTCGCAGGCGGACGCCGGGCAGCTGGACGCGGCGGCGATCGCCGCCGGCGCGGCGCTGTACAACAACTCCTGCATCAGCTGCCACGGCGTCAACCTGCAGGGCGTGACCGATCGCGGGCCGTCACTGATCGGTGTGGGCCAGGCCGCGGTCTACTTCCAGGTCGCCACCGGCCGGATGCCGCTGGCCGACAACGGCGCGCAGGCGGCGCGCAAGCAGCCGACGTTCACTCCGGAGCAGACCGCTCAACTGGGTGCCTACATTCAGGCGAACGGCGGTGGCCCTCAGGTCCCGGTGGAGTCGGACGGCACCAGCGCGAGTACTGACCAACCCCGAGCTGATCGCTCAGGGTGGCGAGCTGTATCGACTGAACTGCGCCTCCTGCCACAACTTCACCGGTCAGGGCGGTGCCCTCTCGCAGGGCAAGTACGCACCCTCGCTGAGTGAGGCGACCGACTCGGAGATCTACGCGGCCATGTTGTCCGGCCCGGAGAACATGCCGAAGTTCTCGGACGGCCAGCTCACCCCGGTGGAGAAGCAGGCGGTCATCACCTACATCCAGGGCGCCAAGGCGACGATCGCACCCGGCGGCTACGACCTGGGTGGTTTCGGTCCGGTCTCCGAGGGTTTCATCGCCTTCGTGGTCGGCATGGGCTTCATCGTCGGTGTCATGTTGTGGATGGGAGCACGCGCGTGAGCGGCCAGCAGGGAACCGAAACACCGTCCGGGGAGGACCTGAACGCGTTGTCGCGGGAGGAGCTGGCGCGGCTCGGCGCGCGTCTGGACGGCGTCGAGTTGTACGAGTACAGCGAGCGCTACGTTCCGGGCAGCCCGGCGGACAAGAACGCCGAACGAGCCGTCAGTAAGTGGTTCCTGATGGCAGCGCTGTTCGCGGTCGTGTTCGTCGTCGCCTTCATCTGGTGGCCGGCCGAGTTCGAGAACCATCAATCCGAGCATCAGTGGGTGTACGCGCTGTACACCCCGATCATCGGATTGACCCTGGGTCTGACCATCATGTGCCTGGGTATCGGCGTGGTGGCGATGTCCCGGCGGATCATCCCGCACGAGATCGCCATTCAGCAGCGCCACGACGGCCTCTCGAAAGAGGTGGACCGCCGCACGGTGGGCGCGGAGCTGATGGACATCGGCGACAAATCCGGTCTCATCAAGCGGCGCGGAATGTTGAAGGGGTCGTTGCTCCTCGCGGGCGGCGGTCTGGGGGTGGCCGCGGTTGTCCCCGTCCTGGGTGGGTTCATCAAGAACCCGTGGGCCGAGGGCGACGACTCGGAATTGTGGGTCACGCCGTGGAGGCCACGCGCGGACGGAACGAAGGTGCGCCTGGTGCAGATCGACGGCACACCGGTGCGACCGACGGACATGGCCGCCGGTGCCATGGTCACCGTCTTCCCTGCGGTACCCGGCGGCGCGAAGGCATCCGACGCCGCGGTCATGCTGTTCCGGCTTCGCCCCAACGACCCGGTGCAATTCCGCGACGCCGCCCACTCCACATATCGCTACGGCGACTACTACGCCTACTCGAAGATCTGCACCCACGTCGGATGCCCGGTGTCGCTGTACGAACAGCAGACCGGTCGCATCCTCTGCCCCTGCCACCAGTCGCAGTTCGACGTGAACAACGGCGCCAAGCCGGTTTTCGGCCCCGCCACGCGGCCCCTTCCCCAACTGCCGATCACGGTGGACGAAGAGGGGTACTTCATTGCCATCAGCGACTTCACCGAGCCTGTCGGACCCGGATTCTGGGAGTCAAACCAGGGGAGTATCAGATGAGTCGATTGACTGCCGCGACCCGGCCCACCAAACCGACCCTGGTCGAGAAGGCCGTCGACGAGGTGGACGTCCGTTACCACGGGGCGCACGGGCTCCGGGTGGCGATGAACAAGGTCTTCCCCACGCATTGGTCATTCCTGCTCGGCGAAGTCGCCATGTACAGCTTCATCATTCTGCTGCTGTCCGGTGTCTACCTCACCCTGTTCTTCGATCCGTCGATGGCCGAGACCGTGTACCAGGGCGTCTACGACAAGCTCCGCGGCGTGCCGATGTCGATGGCATACGCCACATCGCTGGACATCTCCTTCGAGGTCCGCGGCGGGCTGCTGATTCGACAGATCCACCATTGGGCGGCTCTGCTGTTCCTCGCCTCGATGATGCTGCACATGATGCGCATCTTCTTCACCGGCGGATTCCGGAAGCCGCGTGAGGCGAACTGGGTGATCGGCGTACTCCTGCTCGTGCTGGGCATGGCTGAGGGCTTCATGGGCTACTCACTGCCGGACGACCTGCTGTCGGGTACCGGACTCCGCGCGGTCAGCGCCTTCCTGTTCTCCATCCCCGTAGCCGGCACCTGGATTCACTGGGCGGCATTCGGCGGCGACTACCCGGGTGAGATCATCATCCCGCGGTTCTACAGCCTGCACATTCTGTTGATCCCCGGCGTGATCCTGGCGTTGATCGCGGTGCACGTCGGCCTGGTGTGGTTCCAGAAGCACACTCAGTTCGCGGGTCCGCGAGCCACCGAGAACAATGTCATCGGCGTCCGCATCATGCCGGTTTTCGCTTTGAAGGCGGGCGGCTTCTTCGCCGTCATCTTCGCGGTGATCGTGGTGATGGCGGGCATCTTCCAGATCAACCCACTGTGGGTGTACGGGCCGTATAACCCGTCGCAGGTCTCCGCCGGTGTGCAACCCGACTTCTACATGGGTTTCCTGGACGGCATGGTCCGAGTGTGGCCCGCGTGGGAGATCCGTAATCTCTTCGGCCACTACATGATTCCGGCGGTGTTCTTCCCGGCGATCGTCGGGGCGACGGTGCTGATGATTCTGGTGATCGCGTACCCGTTCATCGAAAGGGCCTTCACCAAGGACAACGCGCTGCACAACATCCTGCAGCGGCCGCGCGATGTTCCGGTCCGCACCTCGCTGGGCGCAGCCTTCATCACCTTCTACCTGGTCAACATGATCAACGGCGGCAACGACATCCTCGCGCTGCAGTTCGACATCTCGTTGAACGTGATGACCTGGATCGGCCGAATCGGCTCGTTCCTGGCGCCGATCCTGATTTACGTCCTGACCTACCGAGTCTGCCTCGGCCTGCAACACGCCGACCGCCAGGTGCTCGAGCACGGCGTCGAAACCGGCATCATCAAGCGGCTGCCGCATGGTGAGTTCATCGAGATCCACCAGAGCCTGGACGGCGTCGACAGCCATGGACACCCGATTCCGCTCGCCTACCAGGGCGCTTCGGTCCCGAAGCGGATGAACCAGCTCGGCTCGGCCGGTCATGCCGTCCGCGGCTTCCTCAGCCCCAAGGACGACAGCGGCCACATCGACCACATACCCGAGGAATTGGGCGGTGGCGATTCGCCGGTGGATGCCACCGAGGCGAACAAGGCCCTGCACCGCTGAGGTCCTTGCACCCCTGAGGTCCTTGCACCGCTGATGTCCTGCACCAGACAGAGAACCGCCGCTCCCCCACCCGGGGGCGGCGGTTCTGTCGTTTCCGGCGCGGTTGGGGTGGGCCGGGGCGAAGCTAGCCCAAGTAATCGTTCCCAGCCGACGCTGCAACCTCGGCTAAGCGCGATTCGGTGGGCTAAGTCCGGGGCTCTGAGGGGGCCGTCGGCTGGGCCGATTCGCTCGGCTAACCACGGGCGCCGGACAACGGGCTGGGGCGGGCACGGCAGGGCCCTCCACACGACAGGGCCCAACCACCCGGCAGCGCCCACCACACGACAGGGCCCCCACACGAAAGGGCCCATCGCACGACAGGGTCCATCGCACGACAATGCCCCGCCTCCTGGTGGGGGCGGGGCATCAATCGTGCCGGGTGGGGCGTACGGGACCGCTCAGTGGTCGGCGGGGGCCCGGTGGTACTCGAAGAGCAGCCCGCAAATGCACATGATCAGGAACACACCGGCGATGACCATCAGCCAGACCATGAGGTAGGCGGTGGCGATGGCCACCACGGCCGCAGACCCGGCGATGCAGATCGGCCAGTACGAGCCGGGCGAGAAGAAGCCGAGTTCACCGGCACCGTCGGAAACCTCCGCGTCGATGTCGTCCTCGGGACGAACCTGAGCCAGACGGCGCGCGGAGAACCACAGGAACGAGCCGACGATCAACGACAGACCACCCGTCAGGGCGATCGCCACCACACCGGCCGGTTCGTCAGCGCCTGCCAAGACGCCGTACAGAATTGCCGCCCCGAAGAAGAAAACGGCGAGGTAGAGGAAGAGGCGGTATTCGACCTTCATCAGTTGCCTCCAGCCACTACGACGAGGTTGTCGGCCTGCAGTCGGGTTTCGAACGGATGCGTGGTCACGGCCAGCGGGCTGCACAGATCGCCGCAATCCATCTTGGTGAGCGCCTCAGCTGCGGTGTAGCCCTTCTTCGTCGCCGGGTTGACCTGCTGGCGAAGGGTCAGGTACTCCTCGAACAGATCGTTGGAGACGGCACGCACCTCGAAATTCATCATCGAGTGCAGCCGCCCGCAGAGCTCGGCGCAGCGACCCACCATGGCACCGGTCTGGGTGATGGTGTTCTGGAACTTGTCACCGTTGTCGACCTGGTTGGCTTCGGGGCTCGGGAACACGTCGCGCTTGAAGAGGAACTCGGGAACCCAGAACGAGTGGATGACATCCATCGATCGAAGGTTGTACTGGATGACCTTGTCGACCGGCAGGACCAGAATCGGGATCTCGCCGTCGGATCCGATGGTGTGCACCAGACCGTCCGCGGCCGCCGCGTCAGGGCTCCGGGTCCCCTGGTAGGAGAAGTCCCAGTTCCATTTGAAGGCCGTCACCTGGACTGTGACGTCGGGGTTCGCCTCCATCTTGAGGACTCGGTTCTCGGTGGTCACCGTGAAGTAGAACAGCACCATGACCAGCACCAACGGGATCGCGGTGTAGACGATCTCCAGCGGCAGGTTCTCCTTGGTCTGCTTGGGGTAGAGCGGAGAACCCTTCTTCTTGCGGTGAAACGCGAAGGACCAGAACATCAGGGCCCAGGTGATCACTCCGATGATCATTGCGGCGATGAACGTCGCCGACCAGAAGTACTGCATGTCCTGGCCCTCAAGAGTGGCCCCCTGCGGCCAGCCGAAGCGGGGCAGGTCGGCCAATGAGCAACCACTCAGCAGCAACGACGTCAGCAGCAACCCAGCAACTAGGGCCACCCGACGCAGTCGAGATCGAGACACACTCACGCCTTTCATCGTCCGTCTTGCTCAGGCTACTGGACCCACTCCGATCACACCGGAGCGGGCGCGCACGCAATACTGGTCCATCATGTGCGGACTCATGGGGTACCTCTCGTTCACCGGCAACGCCGAGAGTCGCGAGGCGGCCATCGCCGGCGGTATGCAGTGCGCCCGGCACCGCGGCCCGGACGAAGGTGGTACCTGGCGCGACCAGGACGTCGTCTTCGGCTTCAACCGGCTGGCCATCATCGACATCGAGACCGCCCACCAGCCGCTGCGGTGGGGACCACCGGCGAACCCCACCCGCTACGCGCTGGTGTTCAACGGCGAGATCTACAACTATCTGGAGTTACGCGCGGAACTCAGCCGGGATTTCGGCGCCGCCTACACGACGAAGGGCGACGGCGAGGCGATCGTCGCCGGATTCCACCACTGGGGGCCCGACGTGGTCAGCCGGCTGCGCGGGATGTTCGCCTTCCTGATCTGGGACACCGAGACGCGCACGCTGTTCGGTGCGCGCGACCCGTTCGGCATCAAGCCGCTCTTCTACACCACATCCGCCGACGGGGTTGCGTTCTCGTCCGAAGCCAAGGGCCTGCGTGAGATCAGCGGCCCCGCCGAGGTGGACACCACGGCGTTACAGCACTACCTGGTGCTGCAGTACGTCCCGGAGCCGGCCACCATGGACCGTGCGATCCGACGAGTCGAGTCGGGGACGTCCTTCACCATCAGCCCGGACGCCGCGAGTCTGCAGTTCCGGCGCTACTTCCACCCGGTGTTCACCGGAACGAACAGCCATCGGACCAGCCCCGAGTCACTCTTCGCCGAGATCGCCGAGGTACTCACCGACTCCGTCGCCAAACACATGCGAGCCGACGTGACGGTCGGCGCCTTCCTGTCCGGCGGCATCGACTCGACCGCGATCGCGGCGCTCGCCAAGCGCTACAACCCCGATCTGATCACCTTCACCACCGGCTTCGAACGCGCCGGTTACTCCGAGGTGGATGTGGCCGCCGAGTCGGCGGCGGCGTTGGGTGTCCGGCATGTGGTGAAGACGGTGTCTGCCACCGAGCTGATGGAGACGCTGCCGCTGATCATCTGGTACCTCGACGATCCGGTTGCCGACCCGGCACTGGTGCCGCTGTACTTCGTCGCCCGCGAGGCCCGCAAGCACGTGAAGGTGGTGCTTTCCGGCGAGGGGGCAGACGAACTGTTCGGCGGATACAACATCTACCGCGAACCCACCAGTCTGCGGCCGATCACCGCGTTGCCGGATCCGCTCCGGCGCGGACTCGGCGTTCTCGGCCGGGCCCTGCCGGAGGGCTTCCGCGGCAAGGACATGTTGCGGCGCGGCGCGCTCGACCTGCCGGACCGCTACTACGGCAACGCCCGGATCTTCCGTGAGGACCAGCTGACCGGTCTGCTGAAGACGTACCAGCGGCGGATTTCGTTCCGCGATGTGACCGACCCGGTGTACGCCGCCAGCGCCGGCTGGGATCCGATCTCCCGGATGCAGCACGTTGATCTCTTCAGCTGGCTGCGCGGCGACATCTTGGTCAAGGCGGACAAGATGACGATGGCGAACTCCCTGGAGTTGCGGGTGCCCTTCCTCGACATCGAGGTGTTCGACGTCGCCCGCAAGATCGACTCGTCGCTGAAGATCACCCGACAGACCAGCAAGTTCGCACTGCGACAAGCGTTGCGCGACATCGTCCCCGCGCACGTGCTGAACCGTCGCAAGCTCGGCTTCCCGGTGCCGATCCGGCACTACCTCGCCGACGAGGCCTACGACTGGGCCCGGTCGATCATCGAGTCCGCCGAGACCGACCGGTTCCTGGATCCCGCTGCGGCCCTGGCGCTGTTGGAGGCCCATCGGGCGGGCACGGCGGACCACTCCAGGCGGATCTGGGCGATCCTGGTGTTCTTGCTGTGGCACGGCATCTTCGTCACCGGCGCCATCACACCGGCCATCCCCGAAGAGCACTACCCGGTCAAGCTCTAGCCGGTCACGCTCTAGCCGGTCAAGCTCTAGCCGGTCACGCTCTCGCCGGGGGATGCTGATCGCGAGTCAGCGGGTAGCCGCCAACGGCTCGCGGTCCAGCGTCAGGGCGGCCCCGATCTCGGCGGCGGCGGCCTCCCCGTAGCAATCCGCGAGTCGCCGAGACGAACGAGCCCAGTCCAGATGCCATTCCTGGGTGCCCATCGTCTCCAGCACCAGAGTGGCGATCAGCGATCCCAACTGCGCCGACCGCTCCAGGTCGAGCCCGGAGGCACGGCCGGCCAGGAAGCCCGCCCGGAAACCGTCACCGACACCGGTCGGGTCGACCTTGGCCACCTCGGGCAGGGCCGCGACGGTCAGTCGCCGCCCCGCCCGCTCGACGATCTCCGCGCCGTGCGCGCCCAGAGTGGTGACTCGGCATTCGACGACGGCCATGATGTCGTCTTCGGTCCAGCCGGTCTTGGACTTGAGCAGACCGAGCTCGTAATCGTTGGTGAACAGGATGGACGCACCGGTGACGAGCTCGATCATCTGCGGGCCGTCCATCCGGGCCAGCTGCTGCGACGGATCGGCGGCGAAACGGTAACCCCGCTGCCGACACTCCTCGGTGTGCCGCAGCATCCCCTCGGGGTCGTCCGCGCTGATCACCACCAGATCGATGACCCCGTGGGCGGCGGCGACCGGCTGAATCTCGATCTCTCGGGAGAACGCCATCGCACCCGCGTAGAAGGTGGCGATCTGGTTCAGGTCGTCGTCGGTGGTGCAGACGAACCGAGCCGTCGACACGTCCGGGCAGGTCTTCACAAAGTCGCAGTTCACGCCGTGCCGTTGCAGCCAGCCGGCGTAGTCGGCGAAGTCCGCGCCCACCGCACCCAGCAGCACCGGTGATGTGCCGAGCTGGCCCATCGCAAAGCAGATGTTGGCCGCGCACCCGCCACGCCGGACGACCAGGTCGTCGACGAGGAAGGACAACGAGACCCGATGGAGCTGGTCAGGCAGCAGCGAATCGGTGAACCGACCAGGGAAGTGCATCAGATGGTCGGTGGCGATCGACCCGGCGACGACGACAGTCACGAGTGGCGGTGTGCAGGCGCGAGGCTCAGCGGCGGCAGTGCGCGGGGGCTCAGTGGAACGAGTCGCCGCAGGCGCAGGAGTTCTGCGCGTTCGGATTGTCGATCGTGAAACCCTGCTTCTCGATGGTGTCGACGAAATCGATCACCGCGCCGTCCAGGTACGGCTTGGACATCCGATCGATGGCCAGGCCCACCCCGTCGAAGTGCACCACAGCGTCACCGTCGAGCGTCCGGTCGTCGAAGAAGAGTTCGTAGCGGAGGCCGGAGCAACCGCCCGGCTGCACAGCGATCCGCAGCACCATCTCGGGAGTGCCGTCGCGGTCGAGTAACGCCTTCGCCTTTGCGGCGGCGGTGGAGCTCAAGGTCGCCCCGTGCGGGGGTGCGATCACGGCCTGGCCCGCTTCGGAGCCGGCGGCGACCATGGATTCTGACTCGGCGATCGTCATGTGGGGGTCCCCTCGGTAGTACTCGGGCGTGATGGTGCCGGTGATGCATCGGTATTCCAGCTTCCGATGATGCCACGAATTGCGGCCGTCTCGGCGGAGTGTGGCCAACGCGTCAGCTTCCGGGCTCGCCGCCGGCTACGCTGATCGGTGTGAGATTCCTGAGTCGTAAGCCCGCCGTCACTCCGGCCACCGTTCCCACGGAGGATCAGGCAGCGCTGCGTGGTAAAGGCACCCCCACCCCACGGCGCCGCGACAAGACACCCCGCCGCGGGCCGGTCGCACCGCCCCCTAAAACCCAGCGGGAGGCGTTCAAACGGGCGAAGGCGGCGTCGGCGCCACTGTCGAAGCCTGAGCGCAAGGCCGCCGCGGCGGCTCGTCGGGAACGAATGATGCGGGGCGACGACTCGGCGGTGCTGGCGCGTGACCGGGGGCCGGTGCGTCGGTTCGTCCGAGACGTGGTGGACTCGCGCCGCAACCTGAGCGGCCTGCTGCTGCCGGTGCTGCTGGCGTCCTTCGTCCTCTCCTCATTCTCGCCCGCACTGCAGGCTTACTCCATGCTGATCATGCTGTTCGCGATCGCCGCCGCCGTGATCGACTCGATCGTGCTGGGCAAGCAGATCAGCCGCCGAGTGGCGGAGAAATTCCCGAACGGGGACCCGGCCGACAACCCCACCAGAGGCTTCTCGCTCGGGTACTACGCGTTCAACCGGGCCATGTTGCCGCGCCGGTTCCGCGCTCCGCGGGCACGCGTGCGGACCGGCGAGACGGTCACCTGACGACGGCCGAACGGCTCACAGCCCCAGGTACCGCTTGAGTTCGTACGGGGTGACCTGCCGGCGGTAGGCCTCCCACTCGGCCTTCTTGTTGCGCAGGAAGAACTCGTAGACGTGTTCGCCGAGCGTTTCGGCGATGAATTCGGAGCTCTCCATCGCATCCAACGCCAGGCCCAGCGAGTTCGGCAGGTCGACGTAGCCCATGGCTCGCCGCTCGGTGTCGGACAGCGACCACACGTCGTCCTCGGCGGGTGCGGGCAGCGGGTACTCCCCCTTGATGCCGCGGAGCCCGGCGGCGATGACGACGGCGAACATCAGGTACGGGTTGCAGGAGGAGTCCGGTGAGCGGACCTCCAGCCGTTGGCTGGACGATTTGCCGGGCGAGTAGTTCGGCACCCGGACCAGCGCGGACCGGTTGGCCTGGCCCCAGCAGATCGTCGTCGGCGCCTCGCCGCCGAGGACCAGGCGCTTGTACGAGTTCACCCACTGGTTGGTGATCGCGGTGAACTCCGGTGCGTGGCGTAGCACCCCGGCCAGGAACGCCTTGCCGGTCGCCGACATCTGGTACGGATCCTCAGGGTCGTAGAAGGCGTTGCTCTCACCTTCGAACAATGAGAAGTGCGTGTGCATCGCCGAACCGGGTTGATCGGCGAACGGCTTGGGCATGAACGAGGCTCGCACGCCCTGGGTGATCGCGACCTCTTTGATGACGTACCGGAACGACATGATGTTGTCGGCCATGGTGAGCGCGTCTGCGTACCGCAGATCGATCTCCTGCTGACCGGGAGCACCCTCGTGATGGGAGAACTCCACCGAGATGCCCATCGCCTCCAGGCTCTCGATCGCCCGACGACGGAAGTGTGGGGCCGCATCGTGCGACGCCTGATCGAAGAAGCCTCCAGAGTCGGCGGGCACCGGGACCGAGCCGTCCTGGGGAAGGTCCTCCAGCAGGAAGAACTCGATCTCCGGGTGGACGTAGCAGGTGAACCCCATCGATGCCGCATCGGCCATCACCCGCCGCAGAACGTGCCGGGGGTCGGCCCAGGACGGCGACCCGTCCGGCATCGCGATGTCGCAGAACATCCGGGCCGAGTACACCCGACCCCCGTCGGTCTCCCACGGCAGGACCTGGAAGGTCGCCGGATCCGGTTTGGCCACCATGTCGGACTCGTAGACCCGGGCGAAGCCCTCCACAGAGGAACCGTCGAATCCGATTCCCTCGTTGAAGGCCCCCTCGAGCTCGGCCGGGGCGACCGCGACACTCTTCAGGAAACCGAGAACATCGGTGAACCACAGGCGGACGAAGCGGATGTCGCGCTCTTCCAGAGTGCGCAGGACGAACTGACGCTGGCGATCCATGACCTCAGCCTAGGTGAGGCGATCTCACGAGCAGCGCAGGCCTTCCGCCGGCACTGTGAGGTCGACCAGATAGTCGATTCCCGCGGCGTCCACGCACGCATTTCCGGCGATCAGGAACGAGCCGTGACGCTCGCCGTCCACAGCGACGACCACCCCGTCCAAGGTGCGGGCCAACGCAGCCCCGTTCGCGAATGGCGTCGCGGGATCACCGGTGGTGGACACCACGACAACGGTCGGTAGCGCCGCGCCCGGATCGACGACGGGTAGCCCGCCCACCCCCGGCCAGAAGTCGCACGGCTCCGCCAGCGCGACCAAGGGGTCACCTTTATCGAGGAACGGGGCCGCGGCCGCCGCCCTGCGCCGCGCGCTGGGATCGCTCGAGAGCGACGTGCCGCGATCGACGTCCATGCAGCTGACCGCGGTGAAGACATCGTCGGTGGTCGCGTAGCGCCCGGTCGAGTCGCGCTCCAGATAGGCGTCGGCCAACGCCATCAGCAACCCGCCGTCGCGGCCGGCGAGCGCGGTGAGCGCGCGGTGAAGCACCTCCCAGTAGCGGTCGCCGTAGAGGGCGGTCACGGTCCCGGTGGTCGCATCGGAATAGGTGAGCAACCGCCCGTCAGACAGTTCGAGCGGTGTGGCGGACAGCGGTCTGAGGATTTCCCGATACCGCACGGTCGCCCGGGCCGGGTCGGAGCCCAGCGGGCAACTCAGCTGTCCGGCACACCATTGAGCGAACGCGTCGAACGCCTTCTGAAATGCGGCGAGCTGCGTGAGGGTTCGGGAAACGGGCGTTTCACCGGGGTCTACCGCCCCGTCCAGCACCATCGCCCGCACCCCCGCGGCGAATTCGTCGGCGTACAGCGCTCCGAGCAGCGTCCCGTAGGAGTACCCGACATAGTCCAACGCGGCATCGCCGAGGACGGATCGCAGCACATCGACATCTCGCGCCGTGATGTCGGTGCGCAGGGTGGTCAGGAAACGCGCTCCGTCGATGCCCGCGTCGCGGCCGGTGCGGGCGACACAACCGGCCACATAGCTCCGGGTGGCTGCGTTCAGCGCGGCCACACCCGCGGCGGTGGTCGTCCGATGGTTCGACGCCCGGCGGGCGTCGCGCTCGGCGTCGGTCAGGCAGTCCACCCGCGGGCGGGAGGCACCGGATCCGCGGGTGTCGAATCCGACCAGATCGAAATGACCGCGCAGGGCCGTCGTCGCGCTGTCGGTCCCGGCCGCCGCCGCGCCCGCGTCGGCTGTCACCATCGACGCGACGTATCCCACTCCAGACGCGCCCGGTCCCCCCGGATTGACGAGTAGTGAACCCACTCGGTCCGGACCGGTCGCCTTCGACCTGAGCACCGCCACGCTGACCGTGGCGCCCTCGGGTTGCGCATAATCCAGCGGCACGATCAGATTCGCGCACTCCAGCTCGGGATGGTCGAAAACCTCGTCCAAGTCCGGATTGGTGTTGAACGGCCCGCAGGGCTGCCAGCTCAGAAGCTGGTCGTAGAACGCCTCGAGGCCCGGCGGAACCGTGCCGGCACCCCGCCCACCGCGCGTGGGCCTCGGGATCGCACCCGCAAACGGGCCCGCACCAGGCGGCACCAACGGACCCGACACGACACCGCCCGGGGTCGCGGTGGTCGCGGAGGTCGCGGTGGGCGCAGTGGTGGTGTCGGTCGTGGCGGCCGGCGCGGGAGCGCCGACCACGCCGGCAGTGCAGCCGGTGACGACCAGCAATGACACCAGCAGCCCGATCAGCTGCCGGCGCGACCTCCGGCGGCCGACCGCAGACTCAGCGGCCGGTGTCTGGATCCTCGACTGAATCCGGATCCTCCTCCGGTTCGAAGGTGTTCTCGGTGTGTCCGGCCCCGATGCCGGCCCCGGTCTCCGGGTTGGGTACCGCTCCGTCACCGGATTCGTGCGACTGTTCGACCCCGTCGGCTGACTCTGTCATGGCGTTCCCTTCATGGACCGTGCTGGTGGTTGCATCACACTATGGCGCGATCAGCCGCGCCACTCGCGGTCTTCTGCGGCCTTCTGTGCTTCCCGCTCGTGAATCGTCTCGAGCGCGTGGGTGGCGGCGTCGGCGGTCGGGAACGGGCCCAACCGGTCTCTCGCCTTGCAGACACCCTCGGGCTCGACGGTGCCGTGTTTCAGGCAGTAGAAGTACTGCGTGTTCTGGCCAATTTCGTCCGGCATGCCACCAGCCTGCCACCCCTACCCCGTGGCTGCGCGCCGGTCGGCGGCCAACCGCACGGTGTAGCTGTGTGCGGCGGGATCCGCCGCAACGAGCACCACCTCAACCGAGGCACCCTCCTGCAGCCCGTCCGCAGCGCATTTGGCCCGGACCGGCGGGTCCGTCAGTACGACGACCGCCTGGTCCCTCTCCTGGTCGACCCGCAGCACGGTGCCGCTGAACACCTCGCCCTCACGACCCATCAGCAACAGGGCCGCGACAGCGCCGATGCAGGCCCGCTCCAAGGCGTTCGCCCGCGACCCTGCCGCGGCCATCACCGCCGGCAGCTCCCCCAGCCGGTCGACGACCCACTCGGGAATCGGGTCGCCGGAGTGGGCGGCCAGGCAGATCTCGGTGCCGAATCTGTCGACGAGCCGCCGTAGCGGTGCCGTGACGTGGGCGTACGGGGCCCCGATGCCGGCGTGCTCGGTCTGTGCCGGGGTGGGATACCCGTCCACTCGCGGCCCGAACGGCCGATAGCCGGCGCCGCGCAGCAGCTTCGCCGCCTGTTCGAGAAACGCATTCTGTCGGGGGTCCGCCGCATCGAGATCGGCCATCACATCGGCTGGGTGAGTACCCGCCGGCCAGGGGATGCCCAACGCGGCGGTGGCGCTTCTGAGTTCGGCGATCTGCGACAGGTCGGGGGCCGGCAGCGTTCGGAGGATGCCGACTCCGGCGTCCAGCATGATGCTCGCGGCGCACATCCCGGTCAACAGGCTGATCTCGGCGTTGTACTGCTCGATGTCGGTCTGCGCGCGCAACGTGAGCCTCCAGCGCACGCCGCCGGCGGTGCCCGTGGGGGCATCCGAGGTGGGGCTCACCTCGACGTCGGGCAGGTCCAGCGTGATGGCGTGTCGCTCGCGGGCCAGCGCCTGCCGGAGCTTGCCGACGTCCGGCAGCAGCTCGATTGACGGGTGGACGGTGCCGGCGGCGATGTCCGCGGTCACCGCGGGGTAGTCCAACCTGGCCACCGAGGTGACCCAGACCCGCTCCACGGCGACCCCGCGGGTACGCCCCGTCTCGTCCAGGTCCATGGTCCACAGCACCGCGGGCCGTCGGCGCCGCGGCATCAGGCTGGCGGCGTCCTCCGACAGCACGTGCGGATGCAGCGGCGTCGCCAGGTCCGGGCTGTACAGGGTCAGACCCCGACGGAAGGACTCGGCCGCCACCTCGCCCGCCGGATCCAACCACGCTGCGACGTCGGCGATCGCGTAAAACACCACGAAGCCCAGACCATCGTGGGCGCGCCGGATCAGCACCGCCTGGTCTAGATCCATCGACCCGGGCGGGTCCAGGGTGACCAGTGGAAGGTCGCTGCGATCCGGTCGGTCGGCGGCGACCCGTGGTGGCGCTGCCGCTGGTTGTGCTGCCGTTGGTTGTGCTGCCGTTGGTTGTGCTGCCGCGATCTGTTCGGCCTCCGCGACGACCGGCGGCGGGAAGGCGGCCGCAACGCCGAGTTCCGACCGGATGGCGGCGAAGTCGATGGGCGCAGCCGCCCCGCTGATCCTGCGTTGGCTCACCGAGTCAGGTTATCCACTCGGGTCAGTCCGGCGAAGCGCAGCCGGCCGCCGGGTCATTCGCCCCCGCGAAGGTTCGGCAGGGTAGAACTGACAGACAGGAGCCGCTGAATCCGGGTGGTTCCAGAACAGGGCGCGGCAGGCTCGCGCACGAGAGGAGTCGATGATGGCGGACGACGCCGAGCGCCGGGACCGTGACCTGGAGCGAATGCAACCCGGTGGCGCGCTCAACCCGAAGCTACTCGTGGGCATCGGCGTGGTCGCCGTGATCGCGGCCGTCGTCATCCTGATCATCGTGCTGTCCAAGACCTGATTGTCAGGACCTGACTAGCCGAGAGCTGGTCGTGGGATGAGTCGGCCTGTAAGCCGGGTTCTGTTTCCGAGCGTCTCGCGACCACTCGGTCGGCAGCCATCCATCTAGCCGCACCGTCGCCGGTGCAGTCGTGCGGTCTACCCGCAGGCTCGGGCGGGCCGCCCTCAAGCACCTGCGCACCGGTCGACACCGGCTCCTGACCTTGCTCCGAGTGGGGTTTACCGAGCCACACCGGTCACCCGGCGTGCTGGTGGTCTCTTACACCACCGTTTCACCCTTACCGCTCGCCACCTCGCGGCGCGGGCGGCGGTCTATTCTCTGTGGCACTGTCCCGCGGGTCACCCCGGGTTGCCGTTGGCAACCACCCTGCCCTGTGGAGCCCGGACTTTCCTCGACACCGCCGCTGCGGTGCCGCGGCTGCCCGGCCGACTCATCCGTCCCGGAACACTACCGGGTCAGCCCAGCAGATGTCCGGTCTCGTTGATCGTCCAGACACTGAGGGAGTTCTCCGGCTTGATCAGCACACCCGAGACGGACGCGGTGTCGATCCGCAGCCGGTACGCCACCGCGACCGGACAGTCGAGCGCCCAGGTCAACAGGGAGCGGATGATCGCGGCGTGCGAGACGAGCACGATCGACTGGCCGACCCGGTCGGCGATGATCTCGGCGATCGCCGCCGCCGATCGAAGGCGTAGGTCGGCGAGGGATTCACCGCCGGGCGGGGCGGCTGTCACGTCCGACCGCCACGCAGCGAACGCAGTCGGCCACTGGGCGCCGATCTCGGCTTCGGTCTTGCCGGTCCACTCACCGAGGGACTGATCGACGAAGCGGTCGTCGACCAACACCTCACAGGACGGCCCGCGCCGTGAGCCGGCTGCGGCGGCGATCGCATCGGCCGTCCATCGACATCGGTCCAGCGGCGACGTCACGATCACGTCGGGCCGGAGCCGGGAGAGGCGGCGGGCGACTTGCCGGGACTGCCGTTGCCCCCGCTCGGTGAGCGGGACGTCGACCTGGCCGGCGAATCGCCCGGCCACACCCCACGTGGTCTCACCGTGACGCACGATCAGCAGCGAGGTGACACCGGGCTCACGATCGCGTGGTCGCTGATCCATCTCAGCAGGCCGGGTCAGGAACGGACCAGGATCGCACCGCACTCCGAGCACCGCACCACGGCGTCGATCGGCGCCGACTTGATGCCCGCCAGCTCCATCCGATCGATGTCCAGTCGGCAGGCGCCGCACCGGGCGCCGAGCAGCGCACCGGCCGCGACGCGCCCACTGTCCCTGATCCGGGTGTACAGCGCGAGGACATCGTCCGGTAGGCCTGCGACGACCCCGTCGCGCTTCGACTGCTCGGCCGCGACGATCCCGTCGATCTCCGCGAAAGCCCGATCCCGGTCGGCGACCGCAGCGGCGCGACCGCCTTCGATCTCGGCCAGGTCGGCGCGCGCCACCGCCAACGCTGCTTCGGCCGTCTCGCGCTGTTCCATCAGTTCCAGCTCGGCGTCCTCCAACGTCGTCTGCCGCCGGCGCAGACTTTCGATCTCGTGCTGCAGGCTCTCCAACTCCTTCGGCGCGGCTGCGCCGGACGCGAGGCGATCGCCGTCCCGGCGAGCCCGAGTGCGGACCTGCTCGACCTCTGCGTCCAGCTTCGCGGTGGCCCGCACGAGATCGCCGACCTCCGTCTCGGCGGCCACAATCGACCGGCGGGCGACCGCAGCCCGCTCCTCGGCGGCGCTGATGACGGCGATTTCGGGCAGGGTGGACCGCCGGTGCGCAGCGGCGCCCATCGTTTGATCCGCGGCGGCGAGGTCCAGCAGACGGCGCTGGACGAACGGATCGAGCTTCAGCGCCACGCGGTTACCTCCTGCGACGAACGGCCGTGCTGTCGACCGAACCTACCGTGCTGCCGGCGCGCACCGCATCGTCCACGGATCAGTTCGCAGCGTCGACACCTCGGTGCGCACCGAGAGCTCCGATCGGAGCAACGCTGCCGCGGCACCCAGCCAGGGCCACTCACCGGCCCAGTGCGACACCTCGATCAACACCGGATTCGTCGGCTGGTCGACGAACTCGGCGGTCGTGTGGTGACTCAGGTCCGACGTCACGTAGGCGTCCACCCCGGCGGTGCGCACGCTGTCGAGCAGTGATCCACCGGCTCCGCCGCAGACGGCGACCCGATGAATCAGCCGGTGCGGATCACCCGCGAGACGAGCGCCGGTCACCGTCGCCGGCAGCGCCGCGGCCACGGAAGCGGCGAATTCCGCCGCGCTGACCGGATGCGCGACGGTGCCGATCCGACCCAGCCCGGCATCGGCGGCATCCGGAGTGACCACCTCGGTGACGTCGAACGCCGGCTCTTCGTAGGGGTGCGCCGCCCGAAGCGCGGCGATCACACGTGTGCGGGCGGTGCGCGGCAGCGTCAGATCGAGCCGAGTCTCGGCGACTTGTTCCAGCCGTCCCACCACGCCCACCACCGGCGAGGCGCCCGGCAGCGGACGGAATTGACCGATGCCGTCGGTGCGGAAGGCCGCGTCGGAGTAGTTCCCGATCTGGCCGGCGCCGGCGCCACAGACCGCCTCGAGCACCGCGTCGGCCGCGGCCCGCGGTACGAACACGACCAGTTTGTCCACCGCAGACCCTTCAGCCGCCTGCAGCGGACGAATGTCGGTCAAACCCAGAGCGGTTGCCAGGGCGTCGTTGACACCGCCAGGCGCACGGTCGGCGTTGGTGTGCGCGGCCAGATGGGCGATTCCGCTCGTCATGAGTCGGTGAATCAAGCCGCCCTTGGGCGTATTCGCAGCCACCGACTGCACGGGCCGGAAGAGCAGCGGATGGTGAGTGAAGAGTAAGTCGGCGCCGATTTCCACTGCCTGGTCGACCACCGAGCGGTCGACGTCGACCGCCAACAGGACGGTGCCGATGGTCTGCGCCGGGTCGCCGCAGGTCAGTCCGATCCCGGTGTCCCATGGTTCGGCCAGGCTCACGGGGTACGCGCGGTGCACCACGGCGAGCACGTCGGAGAGCGTCGTCGGCATGCACCGAAGTGTGCCGGCCGACCTGTCTCCCGCCGGCGTGCGACACAATGGGGTGGTGCCTGCCTCCCCCGACCGGCGATGACGGCGTCGACCACCTCGCCGATGCCGACTGCGCCCAGCGGCCGTCGGGCGGGCTTTCGAGCGATCTCAACGCCGGGTTGGATCGGCGTCCTGCTGCTCGGAGTCCTGTTCGCAGGTGCCTGCTGGTTCGTCCTGGCGCCGTGGCAGTTTCACCGGCACCAGGAGAGAGCAGCACAGAACGCCCAGATCGAGTCGGCGATGGCGGCGGCACCGGTCCCGGTGACAGACCTGCTGACACCCGACCGCGAGCCGGCTCCCACCTCCGTCTGGCGCAGTGTGACCGCGACGGGCTCGTTCCTCACGGATCAGCAGATGTACGTCCGGCTCCGCCAATTCAACGGTTCGGATGCGCGCGAGGTGGTCGTCCCCTTTCAACTCGCCGACGGCACCCGAGTGCTGATCGACCGTGGTTACATCCTCGCCGCGGAGCTGGCGGACGGGGTGCCTCCGCCCGCACCGCCGCCCGGCGAGGTCACCGTGGTCGGGAGGGTGAGTCCAGACCAGCCTGATCCGCTTCGCCGACCGGCGCAGACGGTCGCCGGTCGGTCCGAGGTCTACGGGATCGACACAGCGACGTTGCTCGGTGGGTCGCCGAATTCAAGGCTCGGCTTCGTCCAGCTCAGCGCCGGCTCCCCCGCAGTGCTCGAGCCGATCGGAGTACCCGACCGCGACGGCGGCCCGTTCCTGTCGTATGCGCTGCAGTGGTGCGTGTTCGGCGCAGCCGCGCTGCTCGCGGTCGGCGTGTTCGCGTTTCGCGAGGCCACCGAAATAGTCGACTCGCCCGCACCCGAGAAGACCGGGTCCCCAGCGGGTGGGTCTGAAGCGGGTGGGTCTGAAGCGGGTGGGTCTGAAGCGGGTGGGTCCAAAGCGGCTGGGTTCAGAAAATCGGACCTCTACGACTGACGCCGATTGCTCGATGTGTCCCGATCAGGCGAGGGCGTCGAGTTTCGCCGCGACCGAGGCGGGGAAGCCACCCGTCGCGAGCGGTCCCCAGGTCTGCGGTTCGATCCGGATCAGTGACTTGCCCTGCACACGCATGGCGGCCCGGTACTCGTCCCAGTCCGGATGTTCGCCCGCCAGGCTGCGGTAGTACTCGACCAGTGCGTCCTCCGCCGCGGGCATGTCCAGCACCTCGGCGCGCCCGTCGATCTGCACCCATGGACCGCCGAAGTCGTCGGACAACACGCAGACCGACGCGGCCGGGGTCCGCCGAATATTCACCGTCTTCGCGCGGTTGGGGTAGCTCGACACGATGATCCGGCCGCCGCCGTCCAGACCACCGGTCACCGGTGACATCTGCGGTCGCCCGTCCGCGCGCGTCGTCAGCAGGATCATCTGGTGCCGCGGCCGAACGAATTCCAGTAACGCGGCTCGATCGATCCGGTCGGCGGTCGCAATGTGTCGTGCCATGCCGACACCTTAAGACCAGCGGCCCGGCGGTAGGCCGGAAGGGCCGGAAGGCCTAGGGTGGCGCCGTGGAGACGCCCCTGTCGGAACAGGTCGACCGTCTGCTCGACGGGTCCCGGCCGCTGCAGATCGTGCCCGCCGGCTTGGCTGTGCTGCGCCGGCCGGCCGACCCGTTCGACGGCCAGCTCACCGGGGACACACTGGGGCGCCTGATCTGTGCGATGAGGGAGGCGATGCGGGCCGCGCCGGGCGTGGGGCTGGCTGCACCCCAGATCGGCGTCAGCTTGCAGATCGCGGTACTGGAGGACGCCGCGGAGGTGTCCGCCGAGATCGCCGCGGCCAGGGATCGCCGACCGTTGCCGTTCACCGTACTGATCAATCCTCAGTGTCGACAGATGGGCACCGAGCGAGCAACCTTCTTCGAGGGGTGCCTCTCGGTGCCCGGCTACCAGGCCGCCGTGGATCGTGCTTTCGTGGTTGCGGTCAGCGCGCTGGACGAGACCGGTTCGCAGGTCCACCGGGAGTACCGCGGCTGGCAGGCCCGGATCGCCCAACACGAGACCGATCATCTGGGCGGTGTGCTGTACCTGGATCGAGCGGCCCCTCGGTCATTGGCGCAGAACGACGTCTATCAGGCCAAGTGGGCCGGTCCGTCGATCGACGCCGCCCGGCAGGCGTTGGGCTTCTGAACCCGCCGCCGCCGGTCGACGGCGTAGACCTCAGCCGGATCAAGAGCAACGCCGCGACCCCGATCAACACCGCACCCGCCGCGAGGACGATCCATGGACCGGGCCCCGATCGGTACTCCCCCGCCTGCAGAATGCCCGCCACGTCCCCCGGAACGAACGCTCGGTACGCGCCCCACGCAGACAGGCAGATTCCCCACCCGGCGATCGCCGCAGCCGCGAGGCGACTCGCCCCTACCGCCAGTCGAAGACCGGTCAGCAGCACCGGCAGGGCGAGCACGGTCGAGAACAGCGCTGGTCGATACCCGCCCGCCCCGCCCAGTTCGTTGATCACGACGTTGATGTTCTGACCGCTGTAATCCGCTACCCCCCCGATGCGTCCCCAGCCGGACAGGGCGGCGTCGGGGGCACCCGGATTGGCCACCGTCATCCAGGTGGCGAAGCCGGCCAACGCCACGGTCACCGCGGTGCCGCCGATCGTCGCCGCGGCGGCACGGTGCAGCCGGAGTCGTTTCATCCGCTCATTGTCCCGACCCCGTGACGCCCCCGGGGCCGGGAGCACCGGTGCGCCGGCAGAATCACCGGGAGGCCGGTCATCCGGCGGGAGGAGTTCACATATGCCGCTGGTGATCCTGCTGGCCTTCGACGGGATCGTCCACGACGCCGACCTCGCTGTGCACGCATTCGCTCGGCGGGTCGCGGAGACCCTCGACGGTCCCGCAGCGGCCAGAGTGATCGGCGGAATGCGCGCGTTCCTGGAAGGCACAACGGGGCCGACCGAATCGCCGAACGGCCTGGCCGCGGCTGAGGACGGTGTTGAGGCGGTCCATCTCCTCGCCACCGCCGCCGGTGTCTCGCCGCCCGATCGAGACGCGGCCTACCGGCGTAGTCGGACCGATCTGGCCGGCAGCGCGTTCGCCGTCGGCGACCAGCCCGGGCTGACGGAGTGGCTCACCGGATTGCCACCGTCGGCGATCGTGCGGGTGACGACGTCCGCATCGATGACCGGCGTCCCCGAGGTGGTCGATGCGCTGGGATTGTCCGCGCTGATCGATGACGTCGTCGCGGATGTGACCACTGCGGCACGGCGCCGGGAAATCGCCGCGGACTCGGCCGGCACCGCGGGCGGCCCCGAGTTCCTCCTCGCGCTCGGCACCCGCTGGGAGACCGACCTCGCCGCGACGGCCGCGCTCGGCGGCCGCACCGCCTTATTGGATCGGTTCGGTCGACACCGCGGCACCCCGACCGTCCGGGCGGCCGACTTCCCCGCCCTGCTGGCAGAACTCGGCCGCGACGTCGCCGCCGGCGGGATCGGCGGGATCGGGATCGGCGGGATCGGATGCGGGGACCGGCGGATGATCGCCGCCCCCAGCGACCGGCAGGGCGGATGGCGCACGCCTGACGGGCAAGCTCCCCGAGACCCCGGAATTCACCCTGGCCCACCTCTCCGACACCCATCTGACCACTACGGGCACCCGTTACAACGGGGTGATCGACGCGGACGCGGCCCTGGACCGGACCGTCGCCGAATTGGTGGCCGCGGGCCGGCACGGACATCGACTGGATGCGGTGGTGGTGTCCGGGGACCTGACCGATTCCGGGGATCCGGACGCGTATCGGCGATTGCGTGCGGCGCTGACCGCGGTCGGGGTACCCATCCTGTTCGCCACCGGCAACCACGACGAGCGCGCTACCTTCCACCGGGTGCTCCTCGGGATCGACAACGCGGAACCGGTGGTGCAGCAGCTCACCCTCGGCGGCGGCCTGCGATTGGTAGCGCTGGACAGCAGCGTCGCGAGTCGGGGGCACGGCCGACTCGCCGCACAGACTTTGGCCGATCTGGCCGACATCCTGCGCAACCCGGCACCGGCGGGCACTCTGGTCGTGCTGCATCACGCACCGCTCCCGCCGCCGTCGCCGTTGCTCAGCTGTTTCGCTCTGGAGCGGGAGTCACGGCGGGCATTGGCGGCCGCGGTGGCCGACACCGACGTTCGGCTCATTCTGGCCGGGCACCATCATCTCGCCCAGAGCGGGATGCTGGGCGGTGTTCCGGTGGCCGTCGCCGGGTCGACGGCGATCCGCACGGACCCCCTGGCGGCTGCCGGCCACGAACGCACCACCACCTCGGGTGCGTTCAACCTGGTCCGCGTATACCCCGACACCGTCGTGGTCTCGGTCATCCCGGTGGACGGCGCCGCGCAGGTGTTCGACCTCGACCCCGCCCGGTGCGCGGAGGTGATCTCTGCCCATTCCGCAACCTGACGGCCTTCGAGTGCTGCATCCTGGACAGGACATCCGCAAGATCGGACGCAGCGTCGTCATCCGATGATCGAGGTCACCATGTCGTCACCGCATCCCCCCACCCGCTCGTACCGGATGGAACCGGCCGTCCATCCGTTGCCCACACCACCGTTGAGTGTGCAGGCTGCGTGCGCGGGATACCTCTTCACCGCACTGCTCTCGATGATCGGCATCGTCGTCGCGCTGAGCAGTGACGCCTACAACAAGGCGATCGTGGAGGCCGGAAACGGTGCGGGCGCCAGACTGACCCCCGATCAGTTGGTCAGTGTGATGCGGACGGTGGTGCTGGTCGTCGGGGGCTTATTGATCGCGCTGTACGTCTTCCTGGCGCTGAAGATGCGGGCCGGGCGCAACTGGGCTCGGCTCACCCTGACGCTGATGTCGGTGTTGGCGATCGCCAATGTGGGCGCCAGCGGGTCACTTCGCGTGAATACGAAGATCTACAGCTCGACGATGTCGGTGATCTCCGGGTGGGTCGGTGCCGCGGTGGCCGTGTCGGCGCTGGTCTTCATGTTCGTCTCCACGTCGAACGCGTACTTCCGCGACGCCACGGCGAGCCGCGAATCCCGCAGCGCTTCTCGTTAGAACTGCGGGCCGGAACAGCGGGCCGGAACAGCGCGGCCGGAACAGCGAGCTAGAGCCCGAACGTGAATGACGGCACCGCCAGTACCAGCCAACAACCGAGCAGCATGGCGGGGCCGAAGGCGATCGACGACCGCCGACCCAGCCGCCGGGTCGCCAGGCCCACCAACCCGGCGAGCGCTCCCAGCACGAACGCGGCGAAGGTTCCCACCAGCAGCGCCGCCCACGAGATACTGCCGAGCGCAATCCCCACGGTGAAAGCGAGTTTCGCATCGCCACCGCCCATCGACTCGGGCCAGGCGAATGCGAGCAGGTGAAAACACCCGCCCAGGGCCAGGCCGCAGAGTAGGGCGCCTGGAACGCCGCCGTCGAGAGCGGCGAGGGGGGTGCCGGTCGCCAGGCCGGTCGCGAACACCGCGACGACGGTGATCGGAATCGCCGGCAGCGTGATCGCATCCGGTAGCCGGTGATGCACGATGTCCACGGCGGTCAGCGGAATCATCAACAACCCGATCCAGAGCACCAGCGGCCATCGTCCGTCGTCCCAGGACAGGTAGGCGCCGATACCGCTCACCAGCGCCGATCCCGCTTCGAGCGGACCCGGTGTGATCACTGCGCCTCGCCGCAGGGTCGCCAGCCACCGGCGGCCGACCGCGCCCACCACGAGCCCGACGACTGCGGCGACACCCACCACGACCCCGAGCGACATTCGACTACTGCCTCAGCCGGGAACGGGCAGCGGCAGCTCGACCCCGGCCGCCGCCCGCAGCGCGTCCCGCATGGCCGCCATGGGCGCCTGCTGCCCCGTCATCAACTCGACCTGTCGGAAGGCCTGATGCAAGAGCATGTCCAGCCCGGTCACGGTGATCCGCGACGCCGACCCGGCAGCGGCGATCGGGGTCGGCCAGGGGTGGTAGATCGCGTCGAACAGGACTGGCACCGACGCCAGCGGACCGGCCAACTGGTCGACGGTGCCCGCGGGTGCGGTGACCACGGCGATGTCGGCTCCGGCCGCCGCCGCCGCGATGTCAGCCGCGTCCACGGTGCTGTGCCTGGCCGCGATTCCCAGGGCGGCCGCCAGTTCCAGCGCAGCGACGGTACTGCGCGTCTGGCGACCGGCGACCACGACTTCGCGGACCCCCAGGTCCGCCAACGCGGCCAGCGCGGCCAGCGCGGATCCACCGCCGCCGATCAGTAGCGCACGACGCAGCGGCGACGTTTCGGCCGCCCGCAGCGCGCCGATCACCCCGTCGACATCGGTGTTCTCGGCGAACCAGCCGTCCCCGCGGCGGATCAGCGTATTGGCCACTCCGAGCAGACGCACGCGTTCACTGCGGGTGTCGGCGATCGCCGCCGCGGCGGCCTTGCCGGGCATGGTCACGCTGAACCCGACCCATTCCGGGCCGCACCCGGCGACCAAGTCCGGCAGTCCGTCACCGTCGATCTCGATCGCGTCGTACCGCCAGTCGCGAAGCCCCAGCTCGCGGTAGGCGCAGCGATGCATCACCGGCGAGAGCGAGTGTCCGATCGGCGAACCGAGCACCGCCGCCCGGCGACCACCGGGCGCAGTCGCCGAGTCAGCCGAAGACACCATTGGCCCTCGCCTGTGCGACGCAACGGTTGTGTTCGTCGAGGGTGGTCGAGAAGCAGGACTTGCCGGAGGTGGGATCCACCTTCACGAAGTAGACCCACGGCCCATCGGCCGGATGCAACGCGGCGTCCAGGGCAGCGGGGCCGATGCCGCCGATCGGCGTCGGGGGCAGGCCCGTGTGCGCATAGGTGTTGTACGGGCTCGTGGTGTCATTGCGATCGGCCTCATTGGTGGCGATCTGGGATTCACCGGCGGCGTAATTGACGGTGGAGTCGAGCTGCAACCGCATGCCCAGCGCCAACCGGTTCTCCAGCACTCGGGAGACGTTGGGCATGTCTGCGGTGATGGCCTCCCGCTCGATCAGCGACGCGATGATCGCCGTCTCATACGGGTCGTGCCCGATGATGTGTGAGTTCGCGGAGATCGCGCTGGTACTCCAGTGGACGGCCGACGTGTTCAGCAACGTCTTGAGCACGGCCACCGGATCACCACCCGGCGGGATGTTGTAGACCCCCGGCGCGAGCATGCCCTCCAGTCGTCGGTCGAGGTCGGGGTTCTCCGTGACTCGCGTCACCGCCCAGTCGACCAGGCCGAGCGCGGCCAGATCGGACGTGCGGATCGCCCGCCAGAGATCGTCGGCGGTGAAACAGTTCGATGCCCCGTTCAACGGCACACACGCAGCTGCGGTGATCTGACTGACATAACCGGCCAACCGTTCGCCGGTGCGAACCACGGTGTAGTCGGCCAACGGCAGACCCGGGATCAGGTCCACCATGCCGACCCGGTTCGACGCGGTCAACAACGCGGTGACGGCGCTGTCGGCGGACGCCCCTTCGCGCACCTTGTAGTAGCCCGGTTGAATCGCCTGCATTCCTTCGTTGCCCTGCGCGATTTGCACGAATGCCCCTGCACTGGCCACAACTCGGGCGTCGACCAAAGCCGATGCGATGTTGTTCAGCCCATCGCCGGTGCTGATCTTGACGATCGTCTCCGTGGTCCCGGAGCCCGCGAAATCGGCGGCGGGCGGGGGTTGCCGGGTGGACCAGGTGTGGACGAGGTACACGATGCCGGCCGCGATCACCGCGAGAACGAGGACCGCGAGGACGGAGGACCGCAGCTTCCGCCGCTGGCGATGCTGATCCGAAGCGCGCCGCCGGCGGCGATCGGCCGAGACGGCGAGCCGGTTGTCCGCGGCGGGCGGGCCGGTGGACCCGGCCGCGTTCTGTGCCAGGGCGGCCCGCAGTTCGTCGACGTTGAGTTCGCCGGTGTTGTCCTCCGGGTGACCGAAGATCCCCAGGTGGTCCTTCACCCGGAACCGCCGGATCTGCGCAACGCTTCCAGACGGGACTGCAGGATCTGCACGGCCGCTACCTGATCCACCATCGTGCGCGCCTTCTTGGAGCGGACGCCGCGGTCGGCCAGGATGCGATTCGCCGTCACCGAGGTGAGCCGCTCGTCGACGTAGCACAGGGCTACCGGGTCGATCCGGCGCCGCAGTGACTCCCCGTAGGCCCGCGCCGCGGTGACCGCCGCACCCTCGGCGCCGGACAGCGAACGGGGCAGTCCCACCACGACCTCCACTACAGCGTGCTCGGCGACCAACTCCACCAACCTGGTCAGGTCGGAGCCCGTCTTCCGATCCCGCGGGAAGGTTCCGACCGGAGTCGCGAGAATGCCGTGCGGGTCGCTGATCGCAACTCCCACTCGCACGCTACCGACATCGATGCCCAGCCGCACGCCTGCCGGTGGGCGACGGCTGCCGCCCGCAGGTGCGGTCACCTGTGAGCCACCGGCAGGCGGCCGGTGCCGCTGCGGGTCACCCGGGTAGTTCGGCGACTGCAGCACGAACCGCGTCCAGCGCGGGGTCGATTCCGGCCGGGTTCGTTCCTGATCCCTGGGCGAGTTCAGGTCGGCCGCCGCCACGACCACCGACTGTGGGCGCGAAGGCGCGAACGATCTTCCCGGCGTCCACTCCCGCGTCCACCGCGCGATCGGTCGCGGCCACGACGAACGGCACGGCGCCGTCCACCTCGCTGAACAGCGCGATCAGCGCCTGCCGCCCGCCCAGGCGGCCTTTGACGTCGCCGGCCAGCGCGCGAAGGTCACTCTGTGTCGTGCCGACGGGTAGTCGGGCAGCCACCACCTCGAACATTCCGACGGTCGTACTCTCGGAGGCCAGCCGACCGGCGGACGCCAGGACGTTGGCCGCGCGCAGTGCGCCGAGCTCCTTCTCCGCTGACTTGAGCCGTTCCACCAGCCCGGCGATCCGGCCCGGCAGCTCCTTGGAGGGCACCTTGAGCAGCGCCGTCAGGTTCTCCAGTAGGGCCCGCTCGGCGGCGAGGTGATTGAACGCGTCGTACCCGACGTACGACTCGACCCGACGGACGCCCGCGCCGACGCTCGACTCCCCCAACAGCACCAGGCTGCCGATCTGCGACGACCGTTCCACATGGGTGCCGCCGCACAGTTCCAATGACCACGGGCTACCGATCTCGACGACCCGGACGACATCGCCGTACACCTCGCCGAACAAGGCGACCGCACCCCGCGCCTTCGCCTCGGCGACGGTGGACAGCGTCGTCGACACCCGCAGATCGTCGGCGACGGCCCGATTCGCGGCCGCCTCGATCTCGGCCTTCGCCGCCGCCGACAGTCCTCCGTGCCAGGTGAAGTCCAGGCGCAGATAACCGGGCTTGTTGTAGGAACCGGCCTGCAGCGCGTCCGGGCCGAGCAGCTCGCGCAACGCGGCGTTGACCAGGTGAGTGGCCGAGTGTGCCTGGTTCGCCCTGGCCCGGTTCTCCACATCAACCTTGGTCAGCACGGCGGCGCCCTCGGTCAGCTCGCCCTCGGTCACCCGAACCTGATGCACCCACAACTTGCGGGCGATCTTCTGCACGTCGAGCACCTCGGCGGCCAGCCCCGATCCGAGGATCTGACCTGCGTCGGAGTCCTGACCACCCGCCTCCGCGTACAGCGCGGTGCGATCCAGAACCACCTCAACGATGTCACCGACCCGGGCCACCGGGATCCGGCTGCCGTCGGCGATCAACCCGCGGATGTGTCCCTCGCTGGTCAGCTCCTCGTAGCCGGTGAACTCCGTCGCGCCGGCCTCGAGCAGTTCGCGGTACACGGTCTGGTCGGTGAACCCGCCCTTGCGGGCTTTGGCATCGGCGCGGGCGCGGGCCTTCTGCTCGTCCATCAGGCGCTTGAACCCGGCGGCGTCGACACTCAACCCGACCTCGTCCGCCATCTCCAGCGTGAGGTCGATCGGAAACCCGTAGGTGTCGTGCAGCGCGAACGCGGTGTCCCCGGACACGGTGCCGCCGCCGGTTCCGCGGGTGGTCTCGGCCGCCTGAGTGAACAACCGCGACCCCGACTCCAGGGTGCGGCGGAAGCTCTCCTCCTCGGCCACCGCGACCCGGGAGATCCGATCGAAATCGGTCTGCAGTTCCGGGTAGAGCGGGCCCAGCAGGTCGCGGGCCTGAACGATCAGCCGGGCCATCACCGGCTCCTCGACGCCGAGCAGGCGGATCGATCGAATCACCCGGCGGATCAACCGGCGCAGTACGTACCCGCGGCCCTCGTTGCTCGGCGACACGCCGTCGGCGATGACCAGGGCGGCCGACCGCACGTGGTCGGCGATCACCCGGAACCGGACGTCGTCCTGGTGGTCGGCCCCGTAGCTGCGTCCCGACAGGCTCTCCGCCGTCGAGATGAACGGCCGCATCAGATCCGTCTCGTAAACGTTGTCCACACCCTGCAGGAGGAAGGCGACCCGTTCGACACCCATGCCGGTGTCGATGTTCTTCTGCGGCAGCGAACCGACGATCGGGAAGCCGGACTTGTCCCCGCCCTCGCCCCGGACGTCCTGCATGAAGACCAGATTCCAGATCTCCAGGTAACGATCCTCGTCGACCACCGGGCCACCCGGCTTGCCGTACTCCGGCCCGCGGTCGTAGTAGATCTCGGAGCACGGTCCACACGGACCGGGCACACCCATCGACCAGAAGTTGTCCTCCATGTCGCGCCGTTGAATCCGCTCGGCCGGCAGGCCTGCGATCTGCTGCCAGAGGGTCGCCGCCTCGTCATCGGTCTCGTACACGGTGACCCAGATCCGCACCGGGTCGAACCCGAGACCGCCGTCGTCGACCGAACCGGTGATCAAGGACCAGGCCTGTTCGATCGCGCCGGCCTTGAAGTAATCGCCGAAGGAGAAGTTCCCCGCCATCTGGAAGAACGTGCAGTGCCGGGTCGTCTGGCCGACATTCTCGATGTCCAGCGTGCGCAACACCTTCTGCACACTGGTCGCGCGTGGCCACGGCGGCGTCTGTTGGCCGAGGAAGTACGGCTTGAACGGCGCCATGCCGGCGATGGTGAAGAGCACGGTCGGGTCCTGGCTGATCAGCGAGGCGGACGGCACGACGGTATGGCCGGTGCGCTGGAAGTGCTCCAGGAATCGGCGCTGAATCTCCAGGGTTTGCATGAGTCTTTCTCGTCCTTGCATGAGCGGCCCGGCAGGTGCGGAGCGGGCGGGTGCGGAGCGGGCGGGCGACCGCTCCGAAGTGCGCCAGGCCGAGAGGTCAACGACCCGGCGAGTGGCGGCCCGGTCGAAGAAGCTGGTGTGCACCGGCGGCGCCCGCGTGCGCGGACCCCGATCGAGTCGTCTCGGGCCCGGCCAGTTCCGGCGGTACGCCGACCACGGTGCCGCTGATGTCGTCCACCACGGCGACCAACTGCGCCTCCCGCTCGGCCATCCCGGCCCGAACATCGGCGGCGAAGGACCCGACGGCGGAGCCCAACTCAGCCAATGCGTCGGCGAGGTCGGCCGCCAGCGAGCTGGGAGTCAAGGCCGATTTCGCCGCCTCCTTGGCCCGTCGGGTGCGCCGCGACACGGCGACTCCGACGGCGGCGCCGACCGCGAGGTAGAAGGTTCGGCGCATCAGCGACGCCCCTTCTTGGCGGCCTTTTTCGCGGCTTGGGCGCTGCGGGCCGCGAGCGCGCGGCGGACGCCGTAGGTGAAGGTCGCTGCTCGCACCACCGGTCCACCCAGAGTCGCCACCACGACACTGACCAAGCCGGAGACGTTGCCGGTGACAGCCCGGGCGGCTCCGGTGACGCCGGCGATGTTGCGCAGGTTGGTGTTCACCAGTCCCATCGCCGCGTCCGCTTTGCGCAGGACGGGCGAACTGTCGTGCTGGGTCGCGGCAATGGCCTTGCGCGCCTCGTCGAGGGTGCGACCCAACTTCAGGAGTGTCAGAATCGCGACGATCGCCAGCACCACGAAGACGGCGGCGATCACGAGAAGGGCAATGTCGCCCACCGTCATAGGGATCTCCTCGCAGGGCCGGTTGAGCGGGTGTCCGCTCGTACCGCGACGGACGCCGCAGCACGCAACAGACTACCCGGACGGTCAGTCGGAGAATCCGCCGCCGGACCGACCGCCGGCGGATCGACGATCAGGGCAGCAGCAGCAGCTTTCCCGTGGTCTGACGCGCGGCCAGCTCCCGTTGCGCCCGGCCGGCGTCGGCCAACGGGTAGGTCGCCCCGATCCGGAGGCTGAGCCGACCACTCGCGATCCAGCCCAGTACCTGCTCGGCTCGACCGAGGAACTCCGCCCGGTCGACGACATGGTCGGCCAGCTTGGGTCGGGTGAGGAAGAGCGAGCGGGCGGCCAACCGACGCGGGTCGACAGGATCCGGTTGGCCACTGGCAGCTCCGAACAACACCATGGTGCCGCGCGTCTTGAGCGAGTTCAGCGACCGGTCGAACGTCGACCGGCCCACTCCGTCGTAGACCACCGCGACACCCATGCCGCCGGTCAGCGCAGCCACCGCATCGTCGAAGCTGTCGTAGCCGAGTACGTCGTCCGCACCGGACTGGCGGCACAGCTCGCGCTTGTCGGGGGTAGAGGCGGTGCTGATCACCCGGGCCCCGAGCAGCTTCGCGACCTGGATCAGCAGCGCACCCACGCCACCGGCGCCCGCGTGCACCAGGACGTCGTCACCGGGCTGCACGGCGTAGCTGCTGTTCGTGAGGTACTGCGCGGTGAGGCCCTGCAGCGGAAACGCCGCCGCCTGATGGTCGGACACCCCGTCCGGAACCCGGATCACCTTCGGCGGCGTCACCGACCACCTCGGTCGCGTACGACCCCGGTAGGTTCTCCCACGCGACGCGGTCCCCGACCTGGAGTCGGTCAACCTCAGCGCCCACCTCCAGCACATGTCCGGCGCCCTCCAGGCCGAGAGTGAACGGCAGGTCGCGGGGGTAGCTGCCCTCGCGGTGATAGATGTCGATGAAGTTCACCCCGGCGGCGCAGCACCGCCACCCGCACCTGACGCGGTCCGACCTCGGGCAGTGGCGTGTCGCGAAACTGCAACACCTCCGGCCCCCCGTGTTGCTCGACCCGGATCGCCTGCGCGGTCGTCGTCATCTCGCTCCCATCCTGCTGCTGTCTGGTCTGGTCATGGTCATGGTCGAGGATCGGTGGATCGCCCGCGCACCACTCGCCGCAGCTTCGGCAGCCGCTCCGCGATCGTCCGCTCGGCGCCGTGACCGGTCGGCTCGTAGTAGTCGACGCCCACCAGCTCGTCCGGCGGATACTGCTGGGTCGCGATGCCGTCGGCGACCGCGTGCGGGTAGACGTAGTCCCGCGCGTTGCCCAGCCGCTGCGCGCCGGGGTAGTGCCCGTCTCGTAGGTGCGGCGGTACCGATCCGCTCCGTCCGGCCCGCACGTCGGCCATCGCCGCACCCAGCGCGGCGGTCACCGCGCCGGACTTCGCCGCGGTCGCGATGTGGATGGTCGCGTGCGCCAAGCGCGAGCTGCGCTTCGGGCATGCCGACCAGCTGCACCACCTGGGCCGCGGCGACAGCGGTCTGCAGGGCGGTCGGATCGGCCATTCCGACGTCCTCGCTGGCCTGGATCATCAACCGGCGGGCGATGAACCGGGGATCCTCACCCGCGTCGATCATCCGGGCCAGATAGTGCAGGGCGGCGTCGACGTCCGAGCCGCGCAGCGATTTGATGAAGGCGCTGGTGATGTCGTAGTGCTGATCGCCGGACTTGTCATAGCGGACAGCCGCCCGATTGACCGCACGTTCGACCGCGGTGAGGTCCACCACCGGTGGCGCCGAATCGCTCCCGCCGAGTCCGGGGGGGCCTCCAGCACCGAGTCGGCGGCGGCCTCCAGCGCGGTCAGCGAGCGGCGCGCGTCGCCGCCCGCCAATGCGACCAGGTAGGCGAGAGCGTCGTCGGCCACCGACACCCGCCCGGCCAGTCCGCGTTCGTCGGTGACGGCCCGCCGCAGCACCGCCGTGATGTCATCGGGCGCGAGTGGCTGCAGTTGCAGAATGAGCGACCGGGACAACAGCGGCGAGACAACCGAGAAGAACGGGTTCTCGGTGGTGGCGCCGATCAGAATGACCGTGCGGTCCTCGACGGCGCCGAGCAGCGAGTCCTGCTGCGCCTTGTTGAACCGGTGCACCTCGTCGATGAACAGCACCGTCTGCTCGCCGGTGCTGCGCAGCGCGGCGCGAGCCTGGTCGATCACCGCTCGCACCTCCTTCACCCCCGCTGCGATCGCCGACAGCTGGGCGAAGCGGCGCCCGGTGGAGCCGGCCACGAGGGTGGCGAGGGTGGTCTTGCCGGTGCCGGGCGGTCCGTACAGCAGCATCGACGTCGGCGCGCCGCCGTTGACCAGTCGCCGGAGCGGGGCGCCGGCCCCCAGTAGGTGCTCCTGGCCGACCACCTCGTCCAGCGAGCGCGGTCGCATCCGAGCCGCGAGCGGCGCCGACGGGTCGACACGCGCCAGGCCCGCGCCATCGGCACCGCCGCGAGCGGCCACGTCGGCACCGCCGCGACCGGCCAAGTCCACACCGCCGCGGGCGGGCGTGGGTGTCTGTCGAAGAGCCCGGGACCCGTCACGGGCGCACCACCCCGGAGACGCTACCGACCGCGGGTCGCAGCACCCAACCACAACCCGGGCGGTGGGGTGCCCCGGATGCTCGCGATTGGCACGCTGTACGCGTTCGAGCACTCATTGCGACGTCCTGCGGTGGCAGGGCGCACAATAAAGGAGGGCGGGGTTGACGCGGCAGTAGTCGGGGCTGCCGGGTCAATCTCGCCCCTCGCGCGGCTGTCAGTGACGGAGCCATGTCCGCCGCGGTGTGCCGCGCCGGAACCGTCGATCCGTGCGACTACCGAGTCGTTGCTCACCGTGCTTGGGCTGCGTATATGAATCCGTCTGTGACTTTAAGACAGCGCGGCTTCGCTCGTCGCGGCAGGTTGGGAGAGTTGAGCGTCACTCGTGCGCGGAGTCCAGCGCCATGTCTGCGGCGTTTGCAATCGAGAGCTCACGACCCTGCGCGAGCGCGGCGGTCCATTTCGACTCGCCGAACGTGTTCCGCGCCTGGGAGAGAAAGGGTGCGGCGAGGCTGGCGTCGGGGGTGATGACTTGTGCGGCGACTTCGGCGTAGGCTGCCTCGCTCGCGCCGGTTAGTACCGCTGCGGTCTGGGCGTCACCACGCGCCGCGGCCAGGACCGCGAATCCCATAACCGCCTCGGCCACTCCCCAGCGTTCTTGCAAGCCTGCGAACGTTGCCAGTGCGGCGCCGAAACACTCCCGCGCTTGTGCGAGGTCCTCGCAGACCAACGCGGCGTAACCCAGCTCGACCCGCGAACGCGCCGCGAATAGTCGGTCGCCGCCGGCCTCGTGTTCTGCAACTGCCTCGGTGAGCACGTGCTGGGCTCGGACGTGGTCGTGTAGGTGCAACAGCGCTGTGCCAAGGTTCAACAGCGAGGTGGCGACGTGCCACCGCATCCCGGCTGTGCGGGCGATGCTGAGCGCGTCTTCCAATAGTGGGACTGCCTCATTGGGGCGCCCTTCGGCCACCGCGAGGTGGCCGAGCAGTGTCAGCCCGTTGCGCCGATCAATGGAGGACTCAGCGCCGGAGTTTGCGAGCAACTCGTTGCCGTATGCGGCAGCCGTGACGCGGTCGCCCTGCTGGTAGGCCAGCCACGCGGCACCCCACAGGGCTGGCAGTCGGAAGGGCGACTGGGGTGCGCGTGGCAAGTCGAGTGCACGTTGCAGCCACTGGCGTCCCTCGGCGAAGGCACTCTCCATCCGCCAGAACATCCAAACGGCACCAGCAATGCGCAGTGCAACATCGGCGTCGCCGGTATCGATCGCCCAGCTGAGAGCCAGCCGAAGGTTGCCCACGTCGGTGCGGAGTTCGTCGCGGACGGCCGTCTGTTCTGGTCCGAGCAGGCCCGATGCCTTATGTTCAGCGAGGTCTGCGAACACGAGCGCATGTCGGTGATGGATCGCAGCACACTCGCCGGCAGCGTCGAGCAGCTCGAGGCCATAGTCACGGATGGGATCGAGCAGCCGCCAGCGTTCGACAGCGGAGTCGTCGGGTTGGACCATGCCGTGCTCACAGAGATGGCCGAGGGCGGACATCATCAGCGCTTTGGTCGCGTCATCCGAGCACACCTCCTCGGCCGCGTCGAATGTCCACCCGTCGACAAAGACAGCAAGACGCCGGAACACCGCCTGTTCGACGAGCGGCAACAAGTCATAACTCCACCGGAGGGTCGCCCGCATCGTTTGCTGACGGGGCGGTAGATCGCGGTCGCCGTCATCGAGGAGATCCAGCGGGCGATTTAGTCGACCGCGCAGCGCCGCGAGAGAGACGTATCGGACCTTCGCAGCCATCAACTTCAGCGCGAGGGGCAACCCGGAAAGCTGCCGGCCGCAGTCCTCAATCGCAGTCGCGGCGTCCGGGTCCTCGACAACCAGATCGGGTCGCGCCGCGTACACCCGCTGGCGGAACAGCTCAACCCCCGCGGTCGACGACAAGGGTCGCAGCAGCAGCTCGCGTTCGCCGCGCACCCGCAGCGGGGCGCGTGAGGTGATCAGCATGCGCAAACGCGTCGTCCGGTCCAACAAGCCGGCGACGTCGTTGGCCGCCGCGAGCACCGGCTCGAAGGTGTCAAGAACGAGCAGGCTCGTCCCGGCGTCCAACGCTGCGGCCAGCACCGCGAGCGACGCGTCAGGCGGTAGCCCGGCCGCGGCTGCGATCGTCGAAAGGACGAAGTCCGGTTGCCGCACCGCCGCGAGTGACACCCACGCGACGCCGTCGTCGGCTCGGTCAGCGCACACGTCGGCCGCGAGCCGTGACTTGCCGATCCCACCCGGCCCCGTGATGCTGTGCAGCCGCGGCCCGTCACCGCGCAACGCGCGAAGCAGAAACGCCAGCTCGTTCTCGCGGCCAACCATCACCGCTCGACGCATCGCCCGCCAATGTTCAGCGCCGGCAGCAGGACTCGTCCCGTCCGCAACCGGCGAACGCGAGGGCACCGACGGTTCGTGTCCCGCTGGCATCGTGCGGCCGGCCTGCGCGGCCCGCTCGAATCGAGGCACGCGCCTGACCGGTGAGACCCAACGCGTCGGCGAGCGCGCGTGCGGTGACCGGATACACCCGAGCCCGCAGGCCGCGCTCGATGTCGCTGATCGCCCGCTCGCTCACCCCGGCTCGATCAGCCAGCTCGACCTGGGTCAGCCGGGCCGCCACACGGAACTGGCGCACCTGCTCGGCCAAGCCGGCGTCATTCACCGGCTAGCCAGCAGTTCGAGTCGGTGGGTCAGACGGTGGGACATGTCATGGCCAAGCTCTGCGCATCGCGCCATGCTCGATCCTATCCACTCAATTCGCATTCTGGAGCACATCATGAGCGTCGAACAGAACAAGGCCGTCGCGTTCCGCTACTACGACGAGGTCCTCAACCGAGGCCACGTCTCTGTCCTGGACGAGATCGCCGCCGCGGACTATGTCGAGAACGACCCATTCCCCGGCCAGGGAAATGGTCGCGACGACCTGAAGGCACGCGTCTCCACATTGCTCACCGCGTTCTCGCCCTGCACCTTCACCATCGAAGACACCGTCGCCGAGGACGACCGAGTCGTCGTGCGCTGGCATTGCAGCGGCACCCATTCCGGCGAATTTCTCGGAATACCGGCGACGGACCGCGGCTACACCATCGCCGGCGTCGACATCCACCGTCTGGCAGACAGCCGCCTGGCCGAGCACTGGCACGTCGTCGACCAGCTCAGCCAGCTTCAGCAGCTAGGCCTGATCCCCTCACCGTCCTAGGCATCCTGACCGGGCTGTGGCCACGGTCGTTTCGGGTTGGTGAGCACGGCGCTCAGCCCACCCCGCTCTGAGTCAACGCCGATCTGTTCGACCGCATTGTGTTGCGACTCGGGATTGATGTCGAGTGCACCGCTTTTAAGGTCTGGGCGCTGGTAGCCGACATCGCCCGCATCGGCGAGTTCAGCCCCGAATGCATCGGCGCACGCTGGATTGGCGGGTACGAAACCGCGATCGTCGGCGCCCAACTCGGAGGCTTCAACCGCAAGGTCACGAACCGGGAGCAGCTGATCTGATACGTGCATGCACCGTGGTTATCGCAGATCCCGAGCGCACCTTCGGCTTCGTCGTTGGCGATCGTTGCGCTCGCGCAATGGGCGCCGCCGCGCGCAGAGCTGGGGCGTGCGGAAGGAGTAGTGGCCGTGGACGTTGACGTGGTTGTGCTGGTACGGCCATGCCGCGCCAGGCCTTGACGGGCCTCGGACAGGTCGCGCATGCCCTTAATCTGGCGCCGGTAGGGCTCGTTGTCGACGAAGGTGAGCACTGCATGGTTTTTAGATCCGCCCGTTGTGCGTGATCGCCTCGCCGGGCGGTGTCGGGCAGCCGCCGTGGTGGAGCACCCGGATCACGTCGTAGGCGCTGACCGCGCCGGTGTGCACAGACACCGCGACACGCAGCATGTCGTCCCACTGCGCGCGGATCTTGGCCAGGTCGACGCGGCCGCGGGCGGTGGCGTTGACCCGAGAAGGCGATCTCCTGCACCGGCCGGTCTCGTCCAGCAGCCGGGCAACCCGACCACTGGACCCCTTGCGCGGAGCGCGGTCGGAACGAACCGTGCACTGGGTGCGCCGCCGTGATTGTCTGGGCATGTGGAGCCACCGACGCTGGTGAGTCCGACCATGGTCGGCCGCGAGCGCCAGACTGCCGAGCTGAGCGCAGCGCTGGACGATGCGCGTCACGGCCGCGGCCGCGCATTGGTGCTGCTCGGCGAGGCGGGCATGGGCAAGTCGATGCTCGCCGATTGGCTGATGTCGCAGAGCGCCGCGGCCGGCATCCGAACGGCCCCCGGTTGGTGCTCATCCGCCGGCATGCCGCCGTTGTGGCGATCCTCGCCGCGCTCACCCACAACCTGCTCCGCGCCGCCGTCTCCCTGATCGACAAAACCGTCGCAGTGGCCGGCGGCGCGACGCTGCGCCGACCCCTGGTGAACGCCCCGGCCCGTGCTACCGGACCCCAGGGCCGACCCGCCCTCCACCTCCCAGCGCACTGGCCCCGCGCGACGCAACGGACACCCTCTGGGACAACGTGTTCAGCCACACCAGTCGACAAGTCGCCGCGTAACCAGCCGACCACCCGGCCCGACGACATTTCAGGAACACCAGTGGACAAGCTGGACAGACCAGCAAACCCACCACCCCAAATCCGGGATCAGAACCGCGACTCCCGACCAAGATCAAATACAGATCTGTCCACGGATTGAGGCTTAGGCGTCGAGGGACCCGTCGACGGTGCGCACGAACACCGAACTGTCCCGGTCGCCGAGCCCGGCCGCCTGCAGTCCCTTGAGCCGTTCGGCGACGGCGGCGGTGAAGGTCAGCGGCGTGTCGGTGGCGGCGCCGGCCGCGAGCGCCAGACCTAGGTCCTTTGCCATCAGGTCGACTGCGAAGCCCCCCGCAAAATCTCGATTGACCGCGGCGGTCTCCACGACTCCGGCGATGGGATACCAGTTGCGCAGCGTCCAACTGTCGCCGGACGACACCGAGGCCATCTCGTGGAAGATCCGGTGGTCCAAACCGAGGCGCTCGGCCAACACGGCGGCTTCACAGGTCGCCGCCAATGTGACGCCGAGCATCAAGTTGTTGACGATCTTCGCGGCCTGCCCTGCCCCCGGCCCGCCGATGTGAAAGATACGACCGGCCAGCACCTCGATCAGCGGACGCGCGCGGTCCAGATCTGCGCTGCTGCCGCCGATCATGAAGGTCAGCGTGCCGGCGACCGCACCTCCGACTCCGCCCGAGACGGGCGCGTCCAGAAAGGAGAAACCCGCCGCCCGGGCGAGTTCGTGCAGGGCCCGCGCGTCGTCGATGGCGATCGTGGACGAGTCGATGAGCAGAGCGTCGGTCGGAACCGCCGGCAGCACCTCGTCGAGCACCGCTCGGACCTGGCTGCCGTGCTGCAGCATGGTGATCACCACGTCCGCATCGGCGACCGCTGCCGTGATGGACGCGGCGGGCTCCACACCCGCCGCCGCGGCGGCGGCGGACGCCACTGGACTCAGGTCGAACCCCCGCACCCGGTGACCGGCCTCCACCAGGTTGGCCGCCATCGGGCCGCCCATGTGGCCCAGGCCGATCCAACCGACTGATACCAGCCCGCCGATGCTGCCCGTCATGTCCCCACGCTAGACCCGGCTACCCCGGTTTCGGCGTGAAGTTGTTCGCTCAGCGAACACAATCACGCCGAAACCGGGTGGCGCACTACTGGCCGACGGCCCGGTGCACCAGTTTCATCTTCTCCAGCACCGACGGCGGGAGCACGAAGGGGTAGAGGTCCTTGTGCCCCATGGACCGGTTGATCATGTTCAGCGACCAGGACAGCGGCAGCCAGAGTTCGATCAGCCGGTCGAACCCGGCCTCGCCGGGCAGGTTGCGATCAAGCCCGGCCCCGGACGGGGCGAAGCCGAACGAGGCGGCGGTGTCCACGGTGTCCCGGATGTGCAGGTAGTGGGCGAACGTCTCCGCCCAATCCTCCGCCGGGTGCATGGTGGCGTACGAGGACACGTACCTGTCCTCCCATCCCGCCGGGGCACCCTGCGAGTAGTGCCGATCGAGCGCCTCTTGATAGTCCAGATCGGGGTCGCCGAAGAGCTGCTGGAAGGCGGGCAGCAGTGGTCCGGTACCGATCAACTTGAAGAAGAAGTAGTGCCCGATCTCGTGTCGGAAGTGACCCAGCAGCGTCCGGTAGGGCTCACCCATCGAGATGCGGAGTTGCTCGCGATGAAGGTCGTCGCCCTCCGCGAGGTTCAGGGTGATCACGCCGTTGTCGTGCCCGGTAAACACCTGCTCCTTGTTGCTGGACAGCAGATCGAAGGTCAAGCCCTGCTCGGGGTCCTGCTCACGCCCGACGATCGGCAGCCCGAGTTCGAGCAACTCGACCATCAGGCGCCGTTTGGCCGCCTCGGCCTCGGCGAAGGCCGTCATCGCCTTGGTGTCGCCGCTCGGGGGTCGGGTACGCGTCAAGCGGCAGGACAGACACAGCGGAGTGTTGTCCGTGGCGGACACCACCCAGTTGCACGCGGCGATGTGCAGATTGGCACACATCCGCTGCGGTGCCCGCTGGTCGACTGAGGCGCCGTTCGCGTCGATCGCGATGAAGTCGCGGTTCTGCGAGTCGAAGCCGATGTTGGAATGGCAGTTCAGACAGACCGAGTTCTCGAAGGCCAGTCGCTGACCGCAGTTGGGGCAGATGAAGTCGCGCATGAAGGTACTTTCTGAAGTGGTTGAGTACAGCTGGAGTCGGGGCCGTCCTGTGTCGTCGGTGTCGTCGCGTGTCGTCGTGTGTCGTCGGTGTCGACGTGTGTCGTCGCCGCTGTCGTTCAGCGGCCGGACGATGGCGGATCGGCGAACGGCGCGAACTCGCCGCCCGCGCCCTCGCCGACCACAGGTGCGACATCCACCGAGACCTCCATCGTGGAGGTCTTGGCGTCGGTGAAGATGACTCCTTTGAGCGGGGGCACGTCCCCGTAATCCCTACCCCAAGCGACCGTGGTGTAACGCTCGTCCGCCAACTGATCGTTGGTCGGATCGAACGCGAGCCAGCTGCCGCCCGGTAGCCAGACCGCGGCCCAGGCGTGCGTGGCGTCCGCACCGACCATTCGCTCCCGACCGGGAGGCGGGTCGGTGGCGAGGTAGCCGGACACATACCGGCCGGCAAGCCCGAGCGAACGCAGGCAGGCGACGGCGAGATGGGCGAAGTCCTGACAGACGCCCTTGCGCTCCGTCAACACGTCGGCCACCCGGGTGGTCACGGTCGTCGAACCGGACTGGTAGGTGAATTGGTCGTGGATCCGCGAGGTCAGGTCGATCACCGCCGCCTCTATGGTGCGGCCCGGCGGGAACGAATCCACGGCGAACTCCCGCACCGCGGGTGTGACGTCGATCCGCGGTGACGGCAACACGAAATCGAGGGCGTCCGCATCGGCGGCGTGGCGCGGCGCCGCCTGCTCCCAGGGCATGTTGATTGCGACGGTGTCGGTCGGCGGCCGACGCACCTCGACCACCGACCGGCTGATCACCTCGAGTCGCCGATGCGCCCTTGTCACGTGGAAGAAGAAGTCGTTGTTGCCGTAGAGGTCGACACCGATCGTGGAGTCCGCCGCAGCCGGCTTGGTGGTGACGAGATGGCTGATGCAGCGCTGCCAGGGCAGATCGCGCGGCCGCAGGTACCCGCGGCCGTAACTGATTCCGACATCGTCGGAGTACGTGTACGCAGTGCGGTGTTCGATCGCGTACTGCCGCAGCGACGGCTCCCCGGACGGTGTCACCGGCGTGTTCATGCGGGCCTCCGATCGGCGGCGGCGCGGGCGCTGATCGGCCGACCGAGTTGTTGCATCTGCGCCTGATGCCGAAACCGCTGCGCCGCCACGGCATCGGCCAGCGCGCTCAACGCGCTGCGAGTGCCGGTCAGGAACTCGATCAGATCGGCCCGCTCGCCGGTCTCGTCGGCGGCGTCGAGGGCTGCGACGTCGCAGCGACGAACGCGCGCCGTCAACTCCTCCAGCAGTCGTTCCGGAAGCGAGGTGCCGGACGCGTCGGGCAGCGCCCGGAAATCGGCGTTCAACGCTTCCAGCTGATACGCCAACGACCGCGGGTTGCCTGCGTCCAGCAGCAGCAGTTCCAGCACGGTACCGACTTGAGTCCGGCCTCGGTAGCGGCGCCGATAGGTCAGGATCGACTCCGCGAACTGGAGCACGGACTCGATGAGCTGCACCTCGACGCTGGGCGAGTGAGCGCGGCCGAGTGCCCAGCGCAGCACGGTGACCAGCTGCAGCGCCCGTTCCAACCGCCGACCGATGTCCATCAGGTACCAGCCGAAGTCGCGGGTCATGTTCTCGGCAGCGAGGCCGCCGAGAGCGAGCATCCCGGACAACACGGCACTGTGGGCGATCTGCAGCGCGGTCCCGCGGTCCTGCACGTCGCGCTCCAGCTCGGCCAGCGCACGCTCGACACCGGCCAGCACCAGCCAGGTGTCGCGGGAGAGCTGGTCGCGCACCGCACTGGCGGCCTCGGTCAGACCGAACAGCGATTGCGCCACACTCCCCCGCCGCGAGCTGTCCAACACCACTGACCGCATCTCGGTCAGGATGTCGGACCGACCGAAGACGAAACCCGGGTAGGTCGCGCTGGAGTGGGTGACCGCTGCCAGCAGCAACGGGGTCAGCTCGGCGCCCAGTTCGGTTCCCCGCTCGCGGAACTCGTCCAGCCGATCCCAGGTGGCGATGAGCAGCCGGGCGAAATCCTCGGTCCGCTCGGTGTAGCGACCGAACCAGAACAGGTCTTCCAGCGCGCGGGGTGAGGACATGGCATTGGCACGCCCGACACCAGCCGAGTTCTCCGTCGCCCAGGGTGTCGACTCCCGATCGCCCGCCAAGGCGGCGGCCCCGGAGTTGATCCAGACGTCCTTGGCCTCGGTGAGGCCGGACATCCGGTGGGTCTGCTGGTCCAGCGGCAGAGCGCGGCCGAGTCCCCCGGGCATCACCACGTAACCGGCTTCGTGAGCCACTGCGAACAACCGAATGCCGACCTGCCGCGGCTGGAGGCCCTCTTCGGTACCGCACGGTGCCACGGAGAACGGGGCGAACGGCTGCCCGACCCAGCGGTGCGGCTCCGCGACCACCCGGTCGCGGAGCGCGGCGGTACGTGCGGCGTTCAACCGCGCGACGATCACGCTGCGCTGTTCGCCATCGGTCGGGCGCATCACCATGTCGGCGAAGTGGGTCAACACGTGCGACCGCGAAGTCGGGTCACCGCACCAGAACGTCGACACCGAGGGCAGCTTCAACGGTTCGTCGAGCAACACCTCGGACAACGCGGGCAGGAACGGCAACAAACCGGGGCTTTCCAAGATGCCGCTGCCAAGCGTGTTGACCACCGAGACACTCCCCCGGCGGCACGCCTGCAGCAGACCCACCACGCCGAGCTGCGAGTTGGGCCGAAGGTCGAGCGGGTCGGCGTAGTCGGAGTCCACGCGCCGCAGGATCACGTCGACGGGCTCGTATCGGCCCAGCGCGCGCATCCACACTCGACCTTCGCGCACGGTCAGGTCTTCGTTCTCCACCAGCGGAAGGCCCAGCAGACCGGCGACGAATGCCTGGTCGAATGCGGTTTCGGAGCGGGCCCCCGGGCTGAGCACCACCACCCGTGGTTGGTCGGCCGCGCGCGGCGCGACGGACTGCATCGCGAGCAGCAGGCTGCGAAAGAAGGGCGTCAGGCTGTGCGGCGCGGTGCGGCGGAAGGTGTCGGGGGCCACCCGCGCGATCACCCGACGATCCGCCATGGCGTAGCCGGCACCGGACGGCGCTTCGGTGCGATCCCCGAGGGCCAGGAAGTTGCCGTCGGTGGTTCGGAAGACGTCGGCGGCATAGAAGAAGAGTTGGTGGGCGCCCGGAATGGTCACGCCGTGAGCAGGGCGCAGGTACGCGCGGTTGGTGAAGATCAAGTCGGCCGGTAGGTAACCACGGCGCAGCAGGGTGCGGGGTCCGTAGATGTCGGTGAGGATCAGGTCGAGCAGGGTGGCGCGCTGCCGGAGGGCGGCCTCCAGGGTGTGCCATTCGGCGGCGTCCAGCACCAACGGGACCGGGTCGAGTTTCCACCGCTCACGGCCCGGGCTCAGATCGTCGGTGTCGCTGATCGCGGTGGCCCCGACAGAGTCGGCGTCGGCGTCGCCTCCAGCATCGCCGGCGCCTGCGGCATCGTCGGCGCCTGCGGCATTGCCGGCGCCCGCTGCATCGTCGGCGGCCGGCCCGGCGTCGCCGCCACCGGGTCGCGGCGCGGTGTGGGCCTGGTCCACCGGAATGTAGGTGACCCCGTCGTTGTCCAGCATCTGCTGGACCTGCCCGCGGATCCGTTGCAGGCCGGCGTCCCCGAGATGTGTCATCCCGGCGGCCACCTCCGACCACGCCGGCCGAATCACCTGGTCGGCGTCGATCATCTCGTCGAAGCGGCTCAGGCCGGGCCCGGTCGCCACTCGACCTGCCGGGTTCGGAGCGACCGCGCCGATGTATGCGTCGACGACCGACCCCGCGACGACCGACCCCGTGGCGCCGGACCCCGCGACGCCGGAAAGCCCGGCATCGGCGGGTTCGTTCATGATCGGAACACCCGACGGTGATCCGACTGACCCCGTCGCCGTGATGGGTGCGACATCAGCCCGACCGGGTGTGTGCGGTTCGGTCACGGGCCGCAACGGTTCGACGTCATGCCATCAGCGCCACGGCTCGCCGCAGATCCAGCACCTGCGGCACCCACTGATCGCCGGCGATCCGCGCCGCGTACTCCCGCAGACGGGCGACGTCTATTGCTCCCGGCGTGTAACCCGTCGTCTCGAACCGGTTGGTGCGGCGGGATTCGGCTTCCATCGCGTTCACCGGCGGTGCGTCGTAGGAGCGGCCCCCGGGGTGGACGACATGGTAGGTGCAGCCGCCGAGGCTGACCCCGGAATCGACGTCGACCAGGTCGAACACCAGTGGCGACTGGACCGGGATGGTCGGGTGCAGCGCGCTCCACGGCTGCCACGCCCGGTAGCGGATGCCCGCGACGTGTCGACCGGCGGCGCCGGTCGGATGCAGCGGGACCGGCACCCCGTTGACGGTGAGGATGTGCCGGGCGGGGTCGGCGCCGTCCAGCATCACCTGCAGCCGCTCCACCGAGGAGTCGACATACCGGGCGGTGCCGCCGGCGGTCGCCTCCTCGCCGAGGACGTGCCAGGGTTCGATCGCGCTTCGCAACTCGATGTGCACGCCGGCGACCGTGGCGCTGCCCAGCCGCGGGAAGCGGAATTCCAGGAACGGGTCCAGCCAGCTGGTCTGGAAGTCGAACCCGTGGGCGCGCAGGTCGGCCGCGACCGCGGCGATGTCGGCGGCGACGAAATGCGGGAGCAGATAACGCCCGTGAAGGTCGAGGCCGTGTCGAATCATCGGCGCGCGCAGCGGCTCGGCCCAGAACCGGGCCACCAGCGCCCGCACCAACAGGGCCTGGACCAGCCCCATCTGCGGATGCGGCGGCATCTCGAATCCGCGGAGTTCCAGCAGCCCGAGGCGGCCGCGGGACGAATCGGGGCTGTAGAGCTTGTCGATGCAGAACTCCGACCGGTGCGTGTTGCCGGTGACGTCGGTCAGCAGGTGCCGCAGCGCCCGGTCGACCACCCACGGCGACGCCGCCCCCTCCTCCGGGGTGAGCCGACTGAGCTCGTTGAAGGCGATCTCCAGCTCGTACAGGGACTCCGGGCGGCCTTCGTCGACCCGCGGGGCCTGCGAGGTCGGGCCGATGAATCGGCCGGAGAACAGGTACGACAGCGACGGGTGGTGCTGCCAGTGGGTCAGCAGCGACACCAGCAGGTCGGGTCGGCGGAGCAGCGGCGACTCGGCCGGGGTGATGCCGCCGAGGGTGATGTGGTTGCCGCCGCCGGTCCCGGCGTGCGCGCCGTCGATGGCGAAGGTCTCGGTGCCCAGCCTGGTCTGCCGCGCCTCCTCGTAGAGCGTGGTGGTGAGTTCGAGCTGCTCCGACCAGGACTTCGTCGGCTGCACATTCACCTCGATCACACCGGGGTCGGGGGTCACGGTGAGGGTCTGCAGCCGCGGGTCGCCGGGGGGACCGTAGCCCTCGAGAACCAGGGCGGTGTCAGTGACCGCGGCCGCCTGCTCCACCACGCCGACCAACTCGGCGAAGTCGTCGAGGTGCTTCAGCGGCGGGAGGAACAGGTAGACGAAGTCCCCCCGCTGCTCGACGACCACCGCGGTGGTCGGGGCGTCCTTGGGCTCGACCACGATCGCTTGGCCGGGATTGGCGATCCCGCTGTACTCGAGTTCGGTGACCGCGGCGAGCGGATCGACGTCCGGCTCGACGGGTGGCGTCTCCCAGGCGATGGAGTCCAGCGGCAACCGGAGACCGGCCGGCGAGTCGCCGGGCGACAGCACGATCCGACCACGGCGCAGCCGCCAATCCGAGCTGGCCCACCCGGATTCGTCGGGCAGCCGGTGCAGCGGAATCACATAGGCGGTCGGCTCGGTGACGGGCTCGTCCAGGCGGGCGAGCAGCGCCTTCCGCGCGGCGGAGTCGTCCTTCTCGAGGTCGGCGGATTCCGGCTCGCCCGCGGGCAGTCGGACGGCGGACGCCAGCTTGGCGAGCGGATCCTCGAATACGGGACGCACCTGCGACATCGGCAACGCGAACCCGACGGCGATGGCCTCGGCGAGCCTGCGGGCGGCCGCGGGTCGCTGTTTCGGGGTGATCGCGGGCGCGTCGGCGGGCGCGGCCCCGAGGTCGGCCCACGGATCGGCGAGCAGGTCCTGCCGGGTCCACAGCGGTTTGCCGTCGGTCCGCCAGTGCATCGCGATCTGCCAGCGCGGCAACGGCTCACCCGGGTACCACTTTCCCTGCGATCGCTGCACCAGACCGTTGGTGCTGTAGATCTTCCGCAGCCGCTCGGCCAACAGATCGGCCTTAGCCCTCTTGTCCGGCCCGTCGGCGTCGATCGTCCACTCCGCCGCGACGTAGTCGTCGATGGAGACGAACGTGGGTTCGCCGCCCATCGTCAACCGAACGTCCTGCTCGTCGAGTCGCTCGTCGACGAACCGACCGAAGGCGTCGATCTCCTGCCACTGCTCCGTGCTGTAAGGCAGCGTGACCCGGGGGTCCTCATGGACCCGGCGGACCACGTTGGAGAAGTCGAGCGTGGCCTGGCAGGGGTCGGTCGCCCCGGTGATCGGAGCGGCACTGGACGGATGCGGGGTCGCGGACAGCGGAATGTGTCCTTCGCCGGCAAACAACCCCGAGGTCGCATCCATCCCGACCCAGCCGGCGCCCGGGATGTACACCTCCGCCCAGGCGTGCAGGTCGGTGAAGTCGGCTTGCGGACCGGACGGCCCGTCGAGTGACTCCTGGTCCGCGGTGAGCTGGACCAGGTAGCCCGACACGAACCGGGCGGCGAGTCCCAGTTCACGCAACAGCGACACCAACAGCCACGCCGAGTCGCGGCACGATCCGATCGCCGTCGTCAGGGTGTGATCCGGGGACTGCACCCCGGCCTCCATCCGAACCGAGTACCCGACGTCCCGGTAGACGGCGCTGTTGACGGCGACCAGGAAGTCCACGATCGGGGTCTGCGGAATGATCGGGAAGTCAGTCAACCATCGGCGTAGCACCGGACCGGGGTCCGAAGCGCCGGGTTCGGGCACGGACCGCAGATAGGGCTCGAGGTCGGTGGCGAGTTCCGGCGGATAACTGAACCCGTAGTGCTCGGCGTAGTCCTCGATGAAGAAGTCGAACGGGTTGATGACCGCCATGTCGGCGACCAGCCCCACCGTGATCGACAGTTCCCGCGCCTTCTCCGGGAATACCAGACGAGCCATGAAGTTGCCGAACGGATCCTGTTGCCAGTTCAAGAAGTGATCGGCCGGTTCGACTTTGAGCGAATAGGACTTGATCTGCGTCCTGGAGTGGGACGCCGGTCGCAGCCGAACCACGTGCGGATGGATCTGCACCAGCCGGTCGAACGTGTAGGTGGTGCGGTGCTCGAGTGCGACCGTGATTCCCACGCGCTACCCCTCTTCATCGGTTCGTGTGTGGCGCTTCGCTCCGGCGGACACCGGTGCCGGACTCCGGCATCGGTGCCCGGCGGGTGCGGCGACGATGCGCGCGACCCGTCATACTCCCGGCGCCCCGGCTGGGTATTTGCCGGGCGCCGGTCACTCTATGGCGCAGATGTTTCGATCTCGGCACAGCCCCGGCCGGGTGGTCTCGCCGGCTGCGGTCACTGACTCTTCGGCGGCGGCGCGTCGACGCCGGCGTCTGCCCGTTGCTGCCGGGTGATCGGCGCCGGCGCGCCGGTCAGCGGATCGAAGCCGCCCCCGGACTTGGGGAAGGCGATGACATCGCGCAGTGAGGCGGCGCCTGCGAGCAGCATGACGATCCGGTCCCAGCCGAGGGCGATCCCGCCGTGTGGCGGAGCGCCGAACGAGAAGGCGTCCAAGAGGAAGCCGAACTTCTCCCGCGCCTCCTCGTCACCCAGACCCATGATTCGGAACACCCGCTCCTGAACGTCTCGGCGATGGATACGGATCGATCCGCCACCGATTTCGTTGCCGTTGCACACGATGTCGTAGGCGTAAGCCAGTGCCGCCCCCGGATCGGTGTCGAGCAACTCCATACTGTCGGGCTTGGGCGAGGTGAAGGCGTGATGCACGGCGGTCCAGGCGCCGCCGCCGACCGCGACGTCGGTGCTCTCCGCGGCCGGCTCGAACAGCGGCGCATCGACGATCCAGACGAACTCCCAGGCGGACTCGTCGATCGCGCCCGCGCGGCGACCGATCTCCAGCCGAGCCGCACCGAGCAGTTCCTGCGTGGTCTTGCGGGTGCCGGCGGCGAAGTAGATCGCGTCGCCGGGGCCGGCCCCGGTCTCGGCGAGCAGCCCGTCACGCTCGGCCTGGGAGAGGTTCTTGGCCACCGGACCGCCGAAAGTCCCGTCTTCGGCGACTGTCACATAGGCCAGACCGCGGGCGCCGCGCTGCTTGGCCCACTCCTGCCACGCGTCGAACGACCGGCGCGGTTGGCTCGCGCCGTCGGCTTGGACCACGTATCCCACATAGGGCTGTTGGAACACCCGGAACGGGGTCTGCGCGAAGTACCCGGTGATCTCGTGAATCTCCAGGTCGAATCGGAGGTCGGGCTTGTCCGAACCGAACCGGTTCATCGCGTCGAGGTAGGTCATCCGCGGGATCGGACACGGAATCTGGTAGCCGATCAACTGCCAGAGTGCGGCGACCACCTCTTCGCCCAGCGCGATGACGTCGTCCTCGTCGACGAACGACATCTCGATGTCGAGTTGGGTGAACTCCGGTTGCCGGTCGGCCCTGAAGTCCTCGTCGCGGTAGCACCGGGCGATCTGGTAGTAGCGCTCCATGCCGGCCACCATCAGCAACTGCTTGAACAACTGCGGTGACTGCGGCAGCGCATACCAGGAGCCGGGCTGAAGCCGAGCCGGTACGACGAAGTCCCGGGCCCCCTCCGGCGTGCTCCTGGTCAAGGTGGGGGTTTCGATCTCGACGAAGTCGTGCCCGTCGAGGACCCGACGAGCCGCCTTGTTCACTGCGGAGCGCAGGCGCAAGGCGGCCGCAGGTCCGGTCCGGCGCAAGTCCAGATACCGGTACTTGAGCCGGATCTCCTCGCCCACCTCGACGTGATCGTCGATCTGGAAGGGCAGCGGCGCCGCCTCGTTCAGCACCGTCAACTCGTCGGCGAGCACTTCGACGGCGCCGGTGGGGAGCTCGTCGTTCTCGTTGCCGGCGGGTCGTCGGCTCACGGTGCCGACCACGGCCACGCAGAACTCGTTGCGCAGCCGGTGTGCCTGCTCGGCCATCGGACCCTCGCGGAACACCACCTGCACGGTGCCGGACGCGTCCCGCAGGTCGGTGAAGATGACACCACCGTGGTCGCGCCGGCGGGCCACCCAGCCCGCCAGGGTGACGGTGTCACCGTCGTGCTCGGCACGCAGGATGCCTGCGGCATGGCTTCGGATCACGGGGCTGTCGCTCCTTCGGTTGTGCGTGTTCGCGTTGCAGCGGGCCCGCCGGGTAGACGGCCCGGCGGCCAGTGGTCCATTGTCCCCGATCGACGGCGATGGTCCGGCCAGTCGCGGCGGCGCCGCCGAGCTGAACGAATGCGCATCGGAGCGCGTGTTCACCGTAAAACTCGCGCCGGACACGCCTAGGCGACCGACGAATCGACGGCCGACGGCCGGTGTGACCAGAGAACCCTCGACAGCGAGGGGGCCCGGCGGCTAGTCTGGAGTGGTTCACGGAGTTCGTCGCATGGAAGCGACCCCGGTGCATCGCCTGACAGCTCGCGCCAGATAACTCCGATCCGGTGAGAAATGGCGAATATGGTATCCCCTGCTGTCCCCGCACTGCCCGCTTCCCTGTTGTCCGACGCAGTTCCGTCCCACTCCGATGTCACCGACGTTTACTCGACTGATGCAGCTGAAAATGCTGTGAGTGAAACAGTTCTGACTCACCAGCTGCCGGTCGCCGAGCGCGAGGAAACCGGCGAATCCTTTGCAGATCTCGGTCTTCCGGCATCGCTGATGCGAGCGATCGAAGATCTCGGCTACGTCACCCCGTCCGCGATTCAGGCCGCTGCCATTCCGCAGCTGCTGGCCGGTCGTGACATCACCGGTGTCGCACAGACCGGGACCGGCAAGACGGCCGCCTTCGGGCTGCCGCTGCTCGCCGCGATGGATCCGTCGTCGCGTGACGTGCAAGCCCTGGTCCTCACCCCCACCCGCGAACTGGCCCTGCAGGTCAGCGAGGCGATCGAGGCGATGGCGAAGCACCTGCCGCAGGTGCGCGTGCTCGCGGTCTACGGCGGGGCGAGTTTCGTGCCGCAGCTGAAGTCGTTGGCCGCCGGTGTGCAGGTCGTGGTCGGCACCCCCGGACGCATCATCGACCATCTTGACCGCGGCACCCTCAAGCTCGGGAATCTGCGATTCCTGGTGCTCGACGAGGCCGACGAGATGCTCCGGATGGGCTTCGCCGAAGATGTCGATCGCATCCTGACCAACGCCCCGACCGCCGGTCGCCAGACTGCGCTCTTCTCGGCCACGATGCCGCCGCCGATCAAGCGGGTCGCCGATCAGCACATGATCAATCCGATCGACATCGCCGTGACGCGGCAGTCGTCGACGGTTGAGAATGTGCGGCAGACCTACGCGGTCATCCCCTTCAGCCGCAAGACCGAGGCGCTGGCCAGGGTCATCGAGGTCAGCGACGCGGATGCGACCATCGTCTTCACCCGGACCAAGGACGCCGCCGAAACCGTCGGCTCCGAACTCATCGCGCGCGGCATCTCCGCCGCCACGATCAGCGGCGACGTCGCCCAACGCGAACGCGAGCGCATCGTCGAACGGCTGCGCAACGGTCAGCTCGACGTGCTGGTCGCCACCGACGTCGCGGCGCGCGGTCTGGACGTCGACCGGATCGACCTGGTGGTCAACTACGACGCGCCGGGCGAGCCCGAGATCTACGTGCACCGGATCGGTCGTACCGGACGCGCGGGTCGCGCCGGTGAAGCACTGACCTTCTTCACCCCCCGGGAGACCTCCCGACTGCGAGTGATCGAGAAGCTGACCCGACAGAAACTGACGGAGATCGCGCTGCCGACCGCCGCCGAGGTGGCCACCCGCCGCGCGGCCAAGACATTGGCCAAGGCCGCCGCACGTTTCGAGTCCGGCAGCCTGGACTCCTATCGGACCGCCATCGAGACCTACCTGGCCACCAGCCCGCTCGGCATCGCCGAACTGGCCACCGCACTGGCCGCCCTGGTCGCCGGCGACGACGGTCGCCGCTCGACCGAACCGGAGGTTCTGACCAACGGATACCGCGCTCAGGATCGCGCCCAGGATCGTGGTCGCGACAACGATCGCAGTCGGGGTTCGGAGCGCACCTTCGACCGCGGTTCTGAGCGGTCCTTCGACCGCGGCAGCGAGCGCCCCCGCGCGGATCGTCGGTCGGATCGGCCGACCGCCGAGCGCGGTGCCCGCGACTCGAGCCGCCCCTCGGGCAAGCGCTACCGGATCGCCGTCGGTCACGCCGACGGCGTGCGACCGGCCGGTATCGTCGGTGCCATCACCGCCGAGGGTGGACTGCAGGGGCGCGATCTCGGCCGCATCGACATCTACGACAACCACAGCGTGGTCGAGATCATCAGCGAGCTGACTCCGGCCGCATTCTCCCGGATCGCCGCCGCCAGGGTCAGCGGTCGCGAACTGCGGATCAAGCGTCATTACGAAGAGGCGACTGCCGGGCCGGCTCGCCGCCGCGACTGACACTGCACGAGGCTGACAGCCCCCGTCGCCGCCACTCACCGTGGCGGGGCCGGGGGTTTCCCTTTCGGTGGATCTCTTGGTCAATCTCGCTGTGGAATTTTTCCGGTGGTCTGTCGGCGGATTCAGAAGAGCACCGGCTCGCCAGTGGGCTGCACCGCCGGCGGCGGCACGGCGCCCTCCGCCCCCTGTCTATTCGCCCACCGATGGTCGCGGTCGAACCCGTACTTGCGCAGTAGCGGATCCACCCTGGCCCGGAGCTGCTCGGCGTACTGGGAGTGCACGTATGAACCTCGGCCGTAGAGAACGCGATAACGAGGCACGAGTTCCGGCCGATCACGCTCCAAGTTGTGCAGAAACCACTCGCGGGTGCCCGGCCGCAGATGCAGGGCCATCACGTTGACCGACCCCGCTCCGGCTTCGGCCAGGCGCGCGAACAGCGTGTCCAACTGGGCGCTGGTGTCGGTGAGGAAGGGCAGCACCGGAGCAACCATCACATTCGGGACGAATCCTGCGGCCCGTATCGCTCTGATCAGCTCCAAGCGGGCGCGGGGCGTCGGCGTTCCAGGTTCGAACTGGTCGTGCAACTCGGGTTCCACCACCGCGAGACTGACTCCGATGTGAACCGGAACGGCGGTTGCCGCGCTCGTCAGCAACGGAAGGTCACGCTGCAACAAGGTGCCCTTGGTCAAGATGGAGATCGGGGTGCCGGAACCGGCCAGCGCCTCGATGATCCCCGGCATCAGGCGGTACCGGCCCTCCGGCCGCTGGTACGGGTCGGTGTTGGTGCCGAGCGCGACCGGAGACCGCTGCCAGGACGCCCGGCCGACCTCGCGGGCCAGGACCTCGGCTGCGTTCACCTTGACCACGATCTGGGCGTCGAAGTCCCGGCCGGCGTCCAGCTCCAGATACTCATGAGTCTTGCGAGCAAAGCAGTAGGTGCAGCCGTGGACGCAGCCGCGCATGGGATTGACGGTCCAGCCGAAGGGCATCGGCGATCCCGCCGGGACCCGGTTCAGGATGGTCTTCGCCTGCACCTCGTGAAAGACGACCCCGGCGAAATCCGGGGTGCGCACCGAGCGGACCAGCCCGGCCAGGCGTCCGAGACCGGGTAACGCACCCTCGTCGTCCGTCGCCAGCTCACGCGACCGCCAGCGCGTCCCGGCGGTCACTCACGCCACCCGCGGGACAGCGGAGTCCGGTCCGATATCGCGCATGGCCGCCGCGCCGAACTCGATGGGGATCCCGTGCTCATCGACCGTCAACCTGGTCGCGGAGCGACCGGAGAACGAGTGTTCGAGCGTCCGCAGGCGCCCGGACTCGGCCACTCCGACGTACCGGTGGCGAGTACTGAGCACGGCCAGGCTCGGTAGCGCGACACGCAACGCAGGAAGCACCACCGCGAGGGGACGCACTCCGATCCGGCCGGCCGCGGCGCGCGGACCGGCCAGACCCAGCCGGCGCAGCGGCGCCCAGTGCGAGAGCGGGCAACTGTCGATCACCACGTCCGCATCCGTCGCCGGCGTGGAGTCGAGGTCATCGGCGGCGGACAGCCCGGGTGCCGGCAGGTCCGCATCATCGCGGCACCACGATTGCGAATGCCACCCGTCGATTCCGCGCTCCAACAGCAGAGTGCGGTTCAGGGTCGGCACCGCCGTGGACGCCGGCCCGGCGGAAAGCCCCACCAATCGGACGTCGAGACGTTGCGCACACCAACCCACATCGGTGCTGAGCTGCCAGGTCAGCTCGTACGACGAACATTCCTGGGTGCCGAAAGCCACCAGGCCGTCCAGTCGACGAGCCGGCTGCGCCCGGGCTGAAGCCGCCAGCGTCCAATCCGCATCGTTGATCCGACCCTGCCATTGCAATCTGCGCACCGACGTCTCCTCACTCCGCTGAGCTCCATCGAGCCCTCGCACCGAACTCGCACCGAACTCGTATCGAGCTCAACCGCAGACCAATTCGAACAGGTATTCGATCGGTTGCCTGCTCATCGAACATGCGTTCGGATCAGGTGTCAAGGTGCTGCGGCGTGTTGCAGAGCGAGTCGTGCAGCGCCGATCAGTCGAGCAACGACTCTCGGACGGTGGCGGCCGCGGATTCCAACGTCGCGGTGATCTGCTCCCCCGTCTGCATGTCCCGGACGGTGATCTCGCCGGCCGCCAGTTCCCGGTCTCCGAGCATCAGCACCAGGCGGGCACCTGCGGCGTCGGCGACTTTCAGCGCGCTCTTCAGCGCTCGCCCGCCGTAGGCGAGGTCGACCCGAACTCCGGATCGACGCAGATCACCGGCGATGCGTGCGATGGCGAGCGCAGCGGCCGCGCCCAGCGGAATCCCGTAAACGTCGCAGCGCCGCGGTCTCTCCGCGGCGACGCCCTCCGCCTGCGCGGCGAGAACGGTGCGGTCGACGCCGATGCCGAAGCCGATGCCGGACAACGACTGGCCACCCAACTCGGCCATGAGGCCGTCGTAGCGACCGCCGCCGCCGATCCCGGACTGGGCTCCGAGACCGGGGTGGGCGAACTCGAAGGTGGTTTTCGTGTAGTAGTCGAGGCCGCGTACCAGCCGCGGATTGAGCCGGTAGCGGATGCCGAGCGCGTCGAGCGTCTGGCGAACCGCGGTGAAGTGAGTGGCGCAGTCCGCGCAGAGGTGATCGAGCATCAGCGGTGCATCTGCGACGAGTTCTTGAACCCCGGGCCGCTTGTCGTCGAGTACCCGCAGCGGGTTCAGCTGCGCCCGACGCCGGGTGTCCTCGTCCAACGGCAATCCCAACAGGAAGTCCTGCAGCCGCTGTCGATACTCGGGGCGACACCGGGAGTCGCCCAGCGAGGTGACATCCAGCCGATACTCGGTCAACCCCACCGCCCGGAAGCCGTCGTCGGCGACGGCGATCACCTCGGCGTCCAGCTGCGGATCGTCCACTCCGATCGCCTCGATGCCGACCTGTTGGAGCTGCCGATAGCGACCCGCCTGCGGCCGTTCATAGCGGAAGAACGGACCTGCGTAGTGCAGCTTGACCGGGAGTTGCCCCCGGTCGAGCCCGTGTTCGATGACGGCCCGCATCACCCCGGCGGTGCCCTCGGGCCGCAAGGTGACCGAGCGATCACCGCGGTCGAGGAACGAGTACATCTCCTTGCTCACCACGTCGGTGGATTCGCCCACTCCACGCGCGAACAGCCGGGTGTCCTCGAAAACGGGAAGTTCGATCGGCTGGTAACCCGCTCGACGCGCCGTGTCGATCAGTGTGTCCCGGACCGCGGTGAACAGTTCGGAGGTCGGCGGAATGTAGTCGGGTACGCCTTTGGGGGCGTAGAACTCGGGCATGAATCAGCACGTCACTCTCGGGTCGCGGCGGCGTCGCGGCCGGCGGCCAGCGGGATCAGAAACGGGTTGCTGCGCAGTTCGGCGTCGACGGTGCTCCGCGGACCGTGGCCGGGCAGCACGACGGCCGTTCCGGGCCGGGGCAGGACGCAACGTTTGAGTGAACTGGTGAGCTCGGCGGTGGATCCGCCCGGCAGATCGGTGCGCCCGACGGAGCCCGCGAAGAGCGTGTCCCCGCTGAACAGCACTTCCGGCCGCTGGTCCGCGGCCGGCAACCTCAAGATCACCGACCCGCCGGTGTGCCCGGGCGTGTGGTCGACGACCAAGGTGAAGCCGTCGAAGGACAATTCGTCCCCGGCGACCAGATACTCGAGCGTCTCCGGGCGCATCTCGGGCATCGGCCGGCCCGCCAACATCGCCCGCAGCTCCGGCGACAGCGCGGCGAGCGGCTCGTCGAGCATGTAGTCGTCGGCGGCGTGCAGGTAGCCGGGGATGTCGAAGTGTCGAGTCACGTCGCGCAGCGAAGCCGCGTGGTCGAGGTGGCCGTGGGTCAGCAGCGCCGCTACGGGCTGGAGCCCGTGCTCGGTGACGGTCGCGACGATCTGGTCGAAAGCGTCCTCGCCCGGGTCCACGATCACACAGCCAGCACCGGCGCCCGGAGCCACCAGATAGCAATTCGCGGCGAGCGATCCCGCGGGAAAGCCGGCGATGAGCATTCGTCAACCCTAACTGCGATCGGCGGGACACCGATGCCGGCCGAATCTCACAACACGGTCACCTAGACTCTCCCGCGGGTCCTCCTGCGGTCTGGCGGGGCTGCCGACCCACCGATCGCGACGGTTCTCCAGGAGGTTCAGCCGTGCCGACCAACCAGCAGCGCAGGGATGCCGCGAAGCGGAAGCTCGAGCGCCAACTCGTTCGTCGACAAGAACGGGTACGCACGCGTCGTCGGCAGACCATCATCGGCGGAGCCATCGTCGGGGTCCTGGTGGTGGCCGGTGTCGTCTTCCTGGTCACCCGTCCCGCCGCGGTCGACACAGCGGGCGCAGACACGACCACCGGCGTCACCGGCGATTGCACCTACACGGCCACCGACCAGAAACCGGTCAAGTCGGTCACGCCACCGTCGAACACCAGTCCCGCGGTCACCGGAACCGTGTCGGCCACCATCACCCTCAGTCAGGGCGCGATGCCGGTCACATTGGACCGCGAACTCGCGCCGTGTGCGGTCAACGCCTTCATCAGTCTCGCGGCGCAGAAGTTCTACGACGACACCACGTGTCATCGACTGACCGCCGATTCCGACCTGAAGATTCTGCAGTGCGGCGATCCGTCCGGCACCGGCCGCGGTGGTCCGGGATACAGCTACGCCAATGAGACCAATCCACAGGTCCCCGCAGACGCCGGCACCGACACCACGAGCACCGCCGCGGCTGCGGCCGCGCAGTACCCAATCGGCACACTGGCGATGGCGAGTCCGACCTCGGGTGGGGAGAACGGGTCGCAGTTCTTCATCGTCTACGGCGACTCCGCCCTCGGCAGCGGCGGCTACACCAAGATCGGCACGGTCGGCGCGGAAGGCATGGCCGTCGTGCAGCAGATCGGTGCCGCGGGGACGGTGGCCGGACCCAACGGCGCGGAAGACGCGCCCGCACAGGCGGTCAACATCGTGTCCGTGACCGTGCCCGACGATGCGGTCACCGCCGCCAAGCCGGTGGAGACCAGTACCGACCTACCCAGTTCCGAGCTGCCCACCGACAGCGGCGTCATCGACAGCGGTGCCACCGACAGCGGTGCCACGGACACCGGCGTCACGGACAGCGGTGCGACGGATAGCGGAACAACCGGGACGGGGTCGACGGAGAGCCGGCCCGCTGACACCGCCGCGTCGACATCGGCGGCGGGGTAGACGAGCACGGGGCGCCGGGCGGTTCGGTTTACAGCCGAACCGGTCAGGCGTTCGTCACCCGGTAGACGTCGTAGACGCCTTCCACCCCGCGGACAGCGCGGACCAGGTGGTCGAGGTGCTTCGGGTCGGCCATCTCGAAGGCGAACTTCGACACGGCGACCCGGTCCTTGGTCATCGACAGCGTCGCGGACAGGATGTTGACCTTCTCATCCGCCAAGGTCTTCGTGATGTCGGAGAGCAGCCGGTGCCGATCGAGGGCCTCCACCTGGATCGCCACCAGGAAGACCGACGCTGCGTGCGGGTCCCACGCGACCGGGATCAGCCGCTCGGGCTCGTTGCCGAGGAACTCGGCGTTGGTGCAATCGGTTCGGTGGACCGACACCGACCCACCCTTGGTGATGTACCCGAGGATCGTGTCCCCAGGCACCGGCGTGCAACAGCGCGCCAACTTGACCGGCAGATCCGACAGGCCCTGCACGAGCACCCCGGCGTCGGGATGCGGGCGCTGCATGCCGCGGTGCCGCACCGGAGTGCGTTCGGCTACCTCCTCGCCCGCCTCCTCGACACCGCCCTGCTGAGCGACGACCTTGGCCACCACAGAACTGGCGACCAGGTGGTTCTCACCGACGGCGGCGTACAGCGCCGCGATGTCCTTGAGGCCTAGTTCGTGGGCAACCGCGGCGAGGCTGTCGTGCGAAATCATCCGCTGAACCGGCAGTCCGGCCCGGCGGAACGCCTTGGTGATGGCCACCTTTCCGAACTCGATCGCCTCTTCACGCCGCTCCTTGGCGAAGTGCTGGCGGATCTTGTTCTTCGCGCGAGAGCTGCCGACGAAGTGCAGCCAGTCGCGGCTGGGTGATGCGGTCGGCGACTTGGACGTGAAGATCTCGACGATCTGCCCGTTTTCGAGCTTTCGCTCCAAGGGAACCAGCCGACCGTTGACGCGGGCCCCGATGCACTTGTTGCCGACCTCGGTGTGCACGGCGTAGGCGAAGTCGACCGGAGTCGAATCCATCGGCAGGGTGTGGATGTCGCCCTTGGGGGTGAAGACGTAGATCTCCCGCGACGCCATCTCGTACCGCAGGCTGTCCAAAAACTCGCCGGGGTCGCCGGTCTCACGTTGCCAGTCGAGCAGTTGTCGCATCCAGGCGACCTCGTCCACAGGGGCGCCGCCCAGGTGAGTGCCGCGTGTCTCCTTGTATCGCCAGTGCGAGGCGATCCCGAATTCAGCGGTGTGGTGCATTTCGATGGTCCTGATCTGCACCTCCAGCGGCTTACCCTGCGGACCGATCACCGTCGTGTGCAACGACTGATACACGCCGTAGCGAGGCTGCGCGATGTAGTCCTTGAACCGGCCCGGCATCGGGGCCCACAACGCGTGCACCACACCCATCGCCGCGTAACACTCCCGCAGTGAGTCGACCAGGATCCGGACGGCGACCAGATCGTGGATCTCGTCGAACTCGCGTCCGCGGCTCTGCATCTTCTGATAGATGGAGTAGTAATGCTTGCCGCGACCGACGATCTCGGCGTTGATCTTCGCCGCGCTCAGCTCGGCGGACAGCAGGTCCGACACGGTGGCCAGGTACGTCTCGCGAGACGGAGCACGATCGGCCACCAACCGGACGATCTCGTCGTAGCGCTTGGGATACAGGATGGAGAAGGCCAAGTCCTCCAACTCCCACTTGATGGTCGCCATCCCCAACCGGTGAGCCAGCGGTGCCAACACCTCCAGTGTCTCGCGCGCTTTCTTCGCCTGCTTCTCCGGCGCCAGGAACCGCATGGTCCGCATGTTGTGCAGCCGATCGGCCAACTTGATGACGAGCACCCGCGGATCGCTCGCCATCGCGATCACCATCTTGCGGATGGTCTCGGCCTCGGCGGCGTCGCCCAACTTGACGCGGTCGAGCTTGGTCACACCGTCAACGAGGTGGGCGACCTCCGGGGAGAAGTCGGTGGTCAGTTTCTCCAGGCTGTACTCGGTGTCCTCAACGGTGTCGTGCAGCAGGGCGGCCACCAGCGTCGTGGTGTCCATGCCCAGGTCCGCCAGGATGCTCGCCACCGCCAGCGGGTGCGTGATGTACGGATCGCCGGACTTGCGGACCGCACCGCGGTGCGCTTCCTCGGCAACCTCATACGCGCGCTGCAGTAGCTTCAGATCAGCCCTGGCGTGGAACGATCGATGCACGGCGAACAGCGGTTCCAACACGGTGGTCGGGCCCGCGGTCTGCCGCTGACCGCTGATCCGGCGAGTCCAGCGGGCGCGCACGCGTCTCGTCGCCGAGACCGGCGACGCCGCGTCGGATGCACCGTGAGCGTCGGAGTGGTCGGGCACCTGCGCGCCGGGCGTGGTCGATGCGAGTGTAGGCACCTCGAACTCCCGCGCCGGGACCGTGTCGATCGGAGCGGAGTCCATCGCAGCGGAGTCCATCGCAGCGGAGTCCATCGCAGCGGGGTCCATCGCGGCGGAGTTTATTGTCTCCAAGTCCGCCGCAGCGGGTCGCGGTAGATCAGGCACGGTGTCCTGGGGCGGCTCGATCGACGTTTCGGCGCCGGCGACATCAGAAGTCATGGCACCTCCCGTGAGGTCGAATGGCGCGCGGCGGCTCGCCATCCGAGGATAACCCGCCGCTCAGAACCGACTGATCGCATTCACCGATACGGGACCACGGCGCTGAACGGCCGCGCGCCCGCCGAGATCGGTCAATTCCACCATCACGCTGAGACCCACCACGACGGCGCCCGCCCGGCGGAGCAGAGCACACGCGGCGGCCGCGGTACCGCCGGTGGCGAGCACATCATCGACCACAAGCACCCGCGCACCGATGGGGACGTCGTCGGGGTGTACCTCGAGCCGTGCGGCCCCGTACTCGAGGGTGTAGTCCTCTCCGATGACCGCTCCGGCCAGCTTCCCCGGCTTGCGGACGGCAAGCACCCCGGTCCCGCAGAGCGCGGCCACTGCGCCGCCGATCAGGAAACCGCGCGCGTCCAGGCCGGCGACCAGGTCGAACTCCGCGGACGTGGCGGCGACAGCGGCCGAGATCAATGCCAGCCCGTGGCGATCGGCGAACACCGGTGTCACATCGCGGAAGAGCACTCCGTGGGTCGGGAAGTCGGGCACCACCCGGGTGAGCCGATGCAGGGATGCCGCGGCGTCGCGCAGCAGCTTTTCGGTGTCACCGACGGTCACCTGGACGGGGGCGCCGACGGGCATCAGCGTTCGCGCTTCCCGGTGGGTCGACTGGATTTACCCGAGGGCCGGGCGGTGGCGGATCGTTGTGGCTTGACACCGGGGCGCGGTGTGCTGGGCGGGGTGCGGGTCCCATCGCCTCCCCCGGCGGACGACGCCGTAGCCGGCGGCGTGGGCCCACTCGCAACGGTGCCCACAGCAGCGACGGCCGTGCCGCGGCGGCCGGTCGGGTCGCCGACGGCGTCGACGATCAAACCCTCGTTCTTGCGACGAGCGGCAACCCGAGCGGTGTGAGCCTTGATGAGCGGATCGCGCAACCGCAGCTCCACCGCGATCGGGACGGCGAGGAACACCGAGGAGTATCCGGAGACGATCATGCCGACCAGTTGGACCAACGCCAGGTCCTTGAGCGTGCCCGAGCCCAGGATCGCCACTCCGGCGACGAGGAGGCCCGCCACCGGGAGCAGCGCGATGACCGTGGTGTTGACCGAACGCATCAACGTCTGGTTGATGGCGAGGTTCGACGCCTCTTCGTAGTTGCGACGGAGCAGACTGGTCAGTCCCTTGGTGTTCTCCTGCACCTTGTCGTACACGACGACCGTGTCGTACAGCGAGAAGCCCAGGATGGCCAGCAGTCCGATGACGGTGGCCGGGGTCACTTCGAAGCCGATCAGCGAGTAGATCCCCGCCGTGATGACCAAGTCGTGGAACACGGCGACAACCGCGCCGATGGCTACTCGGCGCTCGTACCGAAGCCACAGGAAGATGCTGACCGCGACCAGGAACACGAAGAGCGCGATGACGGCGCGCTGTGAGATCTCACCGCCCCACGTTTCCGAGACGGCTGAGTCCGACACCTGGTCGATCGGGATGCCGAAGGTCTGCGACAACGCCTGCTTCACCTCGACGACCTGATCGGCGGTCAAGCTGGCCAACCGCACCTGAATGGTCGCGGACGCCCCGGTACCCACCGTCTGCACCGTCGCCGAGTTGATCCCGGTGCTGGTCTGGATGGCGGTGCTGACGGCGTCATTCGTGATTGACTGTCCGGCGGACGCGGTGGCGGGTAGTTGCAACTTGGTGCCACCCGCGAACTCGATGCCGAAGTTGAAGCCGCGCACGGTGATCAGCAGCGCCGCGAGCACCACCAGAATCACCGAGGCCAGGTAGTAGGTGCGACGGCGACCGATCACATTGAAGGCACCGGTGCCGGTGGTGAGTCGCGAGACGAACCCTTGCTGCTGCCCGGCCGGCGCCGCTGACGCCGATCGCTCGATGGCGGGACTGGTCATCAGCTGGTGCTCCCCTTCGCGGTCAATGACGAGATGTCGGCGCGATGGCGGACGCCCGCGTCGGCGACCGAACCCAGCCCCGACCAGCGTGGCGAGGCGAACACCCGGCTACCGGAAGCCAATGCGACCAGCGGATGGGTCACCAGGAAGACCACGACCAGGTCGAGCACGGTGGACAGCCCCAGGGTGAACGCGAAGCCCTTGACCTCGCCCACGGCGAGCACGTAGAGGATCGCCGCGGCCAGGAACGACACTGCGTCCGCGGAGAGGATGGTGCGGCGAGCCCGTATCCAGCCACGCGGCACCGCGGACCGGAACGTGCGTCCTTCCCGGACCTCGTCCTTGATGCGCTCGAAATAGACGACGAACGAATCCGCGGTGATACCTATCGCGATGATCAACCCGGCGATGCCGGCCATGTCCAGGGACAGGTTGATCCACCGCCCGAGTAGCACCATCACGGCGTAGACCAGGCCGAACGACAACACCAGCGACAGGATGGTGATCACGCCCAACAACCGGTAGTAGACCAGGCAGTAGACGACGACGAGCAACAGACCGAGGCCGCCGGCGATCAGGCCTGCCCGGAGGTACGACAACCCCAGTTCGGCGGTCACCGAGTCCGACGACGAGCGCTCGAACGCCAGCGGCAGTGCGCCGAACTTCAGCGAGTTCGCCAGGCCGGTCGCGCCGGCCTGGGTGAAGCTGCCGCTGATCTGGGTGTCGGTGGTGATCGCACTCTGGATCACCGGCGCGGTGATCGCCTCGCCGTCCAACACGAAGGCGACCGCCTTGTTGTTGCTGGCGTTGGCCGTGGTGTAGGCGGCCCACTTCTGGAAGCCGTCGCCCTTGAACGTCAGGTTGACGACCCACCCGCGGGTGCTGTCGTAATTCGACACCGCGTTGGCGACCTGATCACCCGGAATGAGGGTCGGTTCCAGTACGTACATGTAATCGCCGGACTCGCTGCAGGCGACGAGCGGCTTGGCCGGATCGTCGAGGCCCGCGTACGGGGCGAGCTGAGCGCAGCTCAGGCCGTTGCTCATGGCGGCTTGGATATCTGATTCCCACGTAGTCCAGTCCGACTCGGTACTCGACGACGGCTGGGTGGGGTTGGTACTGCTGCTACTGGCCGGGAACGTCGCGGCGGGGGTTGCGGCGCTCGTCGGTGCGTCCGTCCCGGAGGCGGTCGGCTCGGCGACTGACGTGTCGATCGTGGCGTCGGCATGGTGTCGGCGGGACTCGAGGAATCGGTCGCGGTCGGGTCGCCGGGGGCGCGGGCGGAGTAGCCGGACCGCCAACCCTGACTCGTCGGCGCCGAGCTGGCCTCGGCGCCTGATGCGGAACTGGGCGCCGCCGTCGGCGGGGTGGTTTCGGTGGTGGTACCCCCGATGTCGGCGCTGCTACTCGTCACGAGCGCGGCCTGCGGTATCCCGGTGATCACCGGCCGCAGGTTCAGCTGCGCGGATCGGGTCAGGTTGGTCAGGTCCTCGGTGCCGGGCACCGTGACGACCAGCTGTTGAGTGCCGTCGATCTGCACCTGGGCACCGGCCACCCCGGAACCGTTGACCCGTCGCTCCATGATGTCGCGCGCCAGCAGCATGGACTGTCGGGTGGGGGCCGACTGATCCGTTGTCTGCGCGGTCAGCGTGATGCGCGTGCCACCCTGCAGATCGATGCCGAGCTTGGGGGCATTCGAACCCGGGGTGAACAACACGAGGGAGTACAGCCCGATGGTGATCACGGCGAACGTCATGATCAGCCGCCAGGGCCGGAACTGGCCGACCGGTGGTGCCACTATTCTCTACATCCCCTCGAAGGTCGGCGCCGGGCTCAGCCAGGGCGGGACCTGGCTGAGCGGCGTTCGACGTGCTCTGACTCCGGACGACATCCTCGCATCGGGAGTTGTGTTGTTGCGATTCATCCGGGTGACGCCCCGGCGCCGCTGGGCGGCGTGGTAACGATATCGACGTTCCGAAGACCGGCAGCACGCAGCCGCGCAACGGCGCGCCGATAGGTCACGCAGTGATGCGGAGACGACCCAGTCGAACTCAGCCGAGGTCCTTCTTGAACTTGTCCGACGTCGGATACGTGTCGGAGGAGCCGCCGTCCCGATCCGCGTCGACCGTGGGATAGCTGGAAGCCCCATCCTCGCCGGCCTCGTAATCGTCCGCCTCGTACTGATCGGCCTCGTAATCGGAGGTCTCTGCCGCGTCCGGGGCCAGCACGATGTCGCGTACTGCCGATCGCAGCCAAATGGTGCGCACGCCCGGCGCGATCTCGAGCTCCATCGTGTCATCGGCGACCGCCGTGACGAGGCCCTGCAATCCGGCGATGGTGGTCACTCGCACCCCCGGTGCCACCGCCGCAAGCTTCGCCTGCTGGGCTGCCATCTGGCGCTTACGAGTCCGTGACGACATGTACATCATGCCGCCGACGAACACCAGCAGCACCACCATCAACAGCGCGTTCTGATCCATTGGACTCCTCTTCCTCACCGTTCTGCACTACCGGCTCATCGGACGCCGATGTCCGGCTTGTCCGCCGCGGCGGTGGGCGACCGGCGCCGGCGGCGCGCAGTCAGTTCGACGAGGCGTGCTGCTCGGACCCACTGCAGCTACGCCGTCAATCCGGGCCGCACACCGGGCGACCCGGCCGCAAGCCTACCCGAGCGGACATGACGAATCGGCCGGCGCGAGGGTGCGGGACGGCCGGCTCAAACCCCGCTCACACCCCGTTGAACAGGGGCGACTGGCCCGGCGGCGGCCCCGCGGGGACCCCCGGCCGGTCGCTGGATCGGTGCCCCGGGTCGGCGCCGGCAACCGGCGGCTGCAGTCCCAGATGTGTCCAGGCGGCCGCGGTCGCCACCCGACCTCGGGGCGTTCGGGCGAGCATCCCGATACGCACCAGGAACGGCTCGCAGATCTCCTCCACCGTGGTGGGTTCCTCCCCCACCGCCACCGCGAGAGTGGTCAGGCCGACCGGGCCACCGCCGAAGGATCGACACAGCACTCCCAGTACCGCCCGGTCGAGCCGGTCGAGTCCGAGTTCGTCGACGTCGTACACCGCGAGCGCCTCCCGGGCCACCGAGAGGGTCACCGCACCGTCGGCCCGAACCTGCGCGAAGTCGCGTACTCGGCGGAGCAGCCGGTTGGCGATCCGTGGGGTGCCGCGCGACCGGCGGGCGATCTCGGCGGCGCCGGCGGGACGCAGATCGATGCCCAGAATCGTCGCCGATCGGGCCAGGATGAGGCGCAGGTCGTCGGCGTCGTAGAACTCCATGTGCGCGGTGAACCCGAACCGGTCCCGGAGCGGGCTGGTCAACTGGCCGGATCGGGTGGTGGCACCGACCAGCGTGAACGGCGCGATCTCCAGCGGAATGGAGGTGGCGCCGGGACCCTTGCCGACGATGACATCCACTCGGAAGTCCTCCATCGCGAGGTAGAGCATCTCCTCGGCCGGGCGGGCGATCCGGTGGATCTCGTCGATGAACAACACGTCCCCCTCGACGAGGTTCGACAGCATCGCGGCCAGGTCACCAGCCCGCTCCAGCGCGGGTCCCGAGGTCAGCCGCAACGACGTTCCGAGCTCGCCGGCGATGATCATCGCCAGTGACGTCTTGCCCAAGCCCGGCGGGCCGGCCAGCAGCACATGATCCGGAACGGCGCCGCGCAGCTTCGCCCCGGTCAACACGAGTTCCAGTTGCTCACGGACGCGGGCCTGCCCGACGAACTCGCCCAGGCTGCGAGGGCGCAACGAGCCGTCGACCTCGTCCCCCGACAACTCGCCGGCGAAGACGAGATCGTCGGACTCGCCGAGCTGCGAATCGCCGGAGTGCGGGGCCGAATCTGTGCCGAAGTCGGCTGCGGAGCCCGGCATGTCGTCCGCCGTCATCGCCGGCCGCCCAGCACGGCTAGCGCCCGGCGCAGCAACACCCCGACGTCGCCGGACACGACCGCTGGATCGACGGTGTCGGCGGCCAGGGTCTCGACGGTGTCGCCGGCCTGCTTGGGGGTCCAGCCGAGACCGATCAGGGCGTCGGCCAATTTCTCCCGCCACGGGGGTACGCCGCCCACCGTCGTGGAACGCGCCGCGCCGATCGGTGTCGGACCCACCTTGTCTCGTAACTCCAACACCAGCCGCTCCGCGCCCTTCTTTCCGATTCCGGGTGCTCGCGTCAACATCGCCACATCGCCTGCACCGAGCGCCTTCCGCAGATCCTCGGGGCTGAGCACGGCGAGCAGCGCCAGCGCGATCTTCGGCCCGACCCCGGTGACGGATTGGACGAGCTCGAACAGGTCGCGGGCGTCGTCGGAACCGAACCCGAACAGGGTCAGCGAGTCCTCTCGCACCACCAGGGTCGTCGCGAGATAGGCGGTCTCGCCGCGGCGCAGGGTGGCGAGTGTGCCCGGGGTGGCACGGACCGACAGCCCGACTCCGCCCACTTCCAGCACGGCACGATCCAGGGCGATGGACAGGACGGTGCCGCGCACCGACGCGATCATCGGGTGACCATCGGCCGCGCCCGCCCGGGTCCCGTCGACCTGGTGGCGGCGGCGAGCCGGGCCTGCATGGGAGCACGCATCAGGTGGCAGATGGCCAGGGCCAGCGCGTCGGCCGCGTCCGCCGGCTTCGGTGGTTCACTCAGTCGCAGCAGTTTGGTCACCATGGCGGCGACTTGATGCTTGTCGGCGGCGCCGTTGCCGGACACCGCGGCCTTCACCTCACTCGGGGTGTGCCAGGCCACTGGAACGCCCAGGCGCGCGGCGGTGACCGCGACGACACCCGACGCCTGGGCGACGCCGATCACCGTCATCACATTGTGCTGGCTGAATATCTGTTCGATGGCGACGGCATCCGGCCGGTGGCGATCGATCGCCGCTTCCAGGTGGGCGGCAATGGTCAGCAGACGGTGGGCGATGTCGGCGTGGGACGGGGTTCGCGCCACACTGACATCGACGAGCCGCGACTGTAGGCCCGGCCCGCCGTCCACCACGCCCACACCACACCGGGTCAACCCGGGGTCGACGCCCAGCACTCGCACTTGCTCTCCCTACCCGTCACGTCGTACCCGGCCCTCGCACCGGCGCGAGGTGTTCACACGCCGTCACCCCAACGCGCGCGCACCGAACACCTGTACGCCTCCGAACGCTACCGGCCGGGTATGACATTGCCGATTACGCCACGCAGGCGTCGATTCGGCGGTGTGGGACCGTCGGTTGGCCATCGCCTCGCGTGGTGACGCCTCGCGCCGTGCCGCCTCGTGTGGTGACGGGGGGCAGCGGCCTCGATATGGGGCCATCGTGTCGTCGCAGCGACACGCCCCCGGTTTCGGCCAGACACCTGTGGTCGATACGATTCGCGTCAACACAGAAGATCTCCGGGTCTGCTCCCTCTTGGCGTGGCTCACCGGACACCTAGGTCGGGATGGGCGCAGCGAGCATCATGCGCTCATCGAAGAAACGGACTCCACACTCATAGCCGTCATTCACCGGGCGTACGCTTCAAGCCACATTCGGCCACTTCGCGGGAAAGTGAACTCCGATGTTTCTGAGAACAAAAAGTAGGAAAGCAAGTGCACCGCCTAAGCCGCGGATACCGTGCGCGAGGTGCGGTCGGCATCTCGGGCTGAGCGACTCGATCGCCCGAGACGGCGAATCCGGCTTTGCACACGAGTCGTGCATCAGCGCAGCCTCAACGATCCCACCGCAGGCAGCGCGCAGCCCCGAGGTCACTCAGTGACGATGAGGAGGCCGTGACAATCGGCAGCTGGTGACAAACCGCCAGGCGGTGACAATCGCCAGGCGGTGACAATCGCAGCGGTGACAATTCGCAGCGGTAAATAGTTTCGGACTACTCCTCGTCGAGTTGCGCTCCGACCTCGTCGGAGATCTCGACATTGGTGTAGACATTCTGCACATCGTCGAGATCTTCGATGGCGTCGATCAGTTTGAGTACCTTGCGGGCGGCGTCCACGTCGACCGGCACGTTCAGCGACGGCACGAAGGTGGGATCTGCGGAGTCGTATTCGATGCCCGCGTTGATCAGCGCGGTCCGCACCGGCACCAGGTCTGTCGCCTCGCTGAGAACCTCGAAGGTGTCACCCTGGTCGGTGACCTCTTCGGCTCCCACTTCGAGCACGGTTTCGAGCAGATCGTCCTCGGTCAGTTCGGCTTTGGGCACCACAACGACGCCCATCCGCTTGAAAAGGTAAGCCACGGACCCGGGATCGGCCATACTGCCACCGTTCCGAGTCACCGCGACTCGCACCTCCGACGCCGCCCTGTTGCGGTTGTCGGTGAGGCACTCGATGAGGATCGCGACGCCGTTCGGCCCGTAACCCTCGTAGGTGATCGCCTGATATTCGGCACCGCCACCCTCTGCGCCCGACCCCCGCTTCAACGCGCGGTCGATGTTGTCGTTGGGGACAGACGACTTCTTCGCCTTCTGCACCGCATCGAACAGGGTGGGGTTGCCGTTGAGGTCGCCGCCGCCGGTGCGGGCCGCCACCTCGATGTTCTTGATCAGTTTCGCGAAGAGTTTGCTCCGCTTGGCGTCGACCACGGCCTTCTTGTGCTTGGTGGTCGCCCACTTCGAATGGCCGCTCATGACCCGCCCGCACCTCTTCCTCGCCTGACCGGCGTGTCACCGGTTCCGCATCGCCCGAGCGAGTCTACGTGCGGCCGGTCGCCTGCTGTTGCCGGCGGCGGGTCTCAACGGGCGGCGGGGTGTGCCCGGACCATGTCGAGGAACAACGCATGGATACGCCGATCCCGGGCGATCTCCGGGTGGAACGCAGTGGCGAGGACCGGCCCTTGACGAACTGCCACCGGATGGTCGGCCGCAGTTGCCAGCACCTCGACGTCCGGCCCGTGCGACTCGACCCAGGGCGCCCGGATGAACACCCCCGGCATCGGACCATCGATCCCGGCCACGTCGACTGCGCCTTCGAATGAGTCGACCTGCCGCCCGAATGCGTTGCGACGCACGGTGATGTCCATCGCACCGAGGGGCTCCTGGTCGGGCCGGCCGTCCAAGATCGCAGTCGAGAGCAGAATCATCCCCGCGCACGACCCGTAGGCGGGCAGGCCGTTCCGCAACCGCGCGGTCAGCGGCTCACGCAACTCGAAGACGTCGAGCAGCCGGCACATCGTGGTCGATTCGCCGCCCGGAATGATCAGCGCATCGATCTCGTCGACATCCGCGACCCGACGGAGCGGTATCGCCTGCTGACCGAGTTCGGCGACGGCGACGAGGTGTTCACGGACATCTCCTTGGAGGGCGAGCACACCGATCGTCAATTGGCTGGTCATCCGTCCGACCCTAATCGCCGGCGGGTCGGCCGGCGGGTGCCGACCGGACGACGAGTCGCGGCAACAGCAGGTGCAGGAGCGGTCCGATCGAGACCGCGTACACCACGGTCGCCACACCGACGGTGCCGCCGAGGAGCCACCCTCCGATCAGCACCGAACCCTCGATCAAGGTCCGGACGACGAATACCGACCCCGCACCTCGGGCGACCAGCCCGGTCATCAGTCCGTCCCGCGGGCCCGGCCCCAGCCCGGCGCCGATGTACAGCGCACCGGCGACGGCATTCAGCATCACCGCGCCGACCATGGCGACGATGGCGATCGCGAGGTTGGGCGCCACCGGCAGCAGCGCGAGCGACGCGTCGGTGGCGAGCCCGATGACGACGGTGTTCGCCAGAGTGCCCACTCCGGGACGCTGTCGAATCGGGACCCAGAGCAGCAACACGACGATCGAGACCAGCACTATCGTCACGCCGAAGCTGAAGGGCAGACGGTCGGCCAGGCCCTGATGCAGGACATCCCACGGGTCCAGACCGAGCCCGGCCCGCACCATCACCCCCATCGAGAATCCGTACAACAACAAGCCCGCGAACAGTTGTGTCACACGGCGGGTTCGGCGATCGCCGGGCATGGGTGCGACCCAAGAGCCTGGTCTGCGATTGCTGACCACTGGCCGAAATCGGTGTGGGCGCCGGATGCGCGTCGGAAGGGTCACCGGGGCAGCATGTCCTCTGATCGGGCTGCCGGCGAGATCCACTTGTCCGAAAGTGGCCCCGTCGCTGCGCGGTGATCCCGCCGAATCCCGAGGGTGGCCCTGCGAACTGTGAATCGGATGCACATTGGCCTGGACTTCTGACTGCTTCGGCCCCAGAGTGGACCGATGACCACCGTCGCGACAGCCGATCCGTCTACCGGTGCATCGAGGACGCCGCCGTCGACAACGGCCGGGATGACGGCACCACTGAGCCGCACTCACCATCCACTCGCCCGCGTTTCCGCCGCGACCTTGGCTCGGCACGTGAAGATCGGCAAGCCCGGAACCGTGCCGGCGGACAGCGAGGGGCGGGTCGGGGTCACCTACCGCGAATTGGCGCGCCGCATCCGCGACGCCCTGCTCGACGGCCGGTTGGCGGCCCAGACCCGACTGCCCAGCGAGCGAGCGCTCGCCGAGTCCCTGCAGCTTTCCAGGACCACCGTGGCCGCCTCGTACGCCCTGCTGCGCGACGAGGGCTGGCTGGCCAGTCGGCGCGGCTCGGGCAGCGTGCTGCACTATGCACCCGGTGCGGCCGGGGCCACATCAGCGCCGTTGTGGGCGGCGAATGCGACACGTTCACCGGCGGTGATCAACATGACCACGGCCTCGCTGCCTGCCCCCGCCGAGCAGGTCGCCGCAGCCGTGGCGGCGGCATCCGCGGATCTGATCGGTTACCTGACGCTTGACGGCTATGAACCGTTGGGGATCAGAGCGTTGCGTCGACGGATCGCCGACCGCTACACGGCCGGCGGATTGCCGACGTCCGCCGACGAGGTGTTGGTGACCAATGGCGGGCAGCACGCATGGACCATTGTGCTGCAGGAGCTGTCGGGTGCAGGTGACCGTGTGCTGTTCGACTGCCCCACGTACCCGCTCGCGCTCGAGGCGGCCAGGTCTCAACGACGCATCCCGGTTCCGGTGGGGCTCCGGCCCGGGGCGAGCCGGGCCTGGGATCTCGACCTGCTCACCACGACGATGATGCAGTCGACGCCGCGGCTGGCCTACCTGATTCCGGACCACCACAATCCGACCGGCGCGGTGATGGACTCGGACACTCGGGCTGAGCTGGTCGCCGCGGCCAATCGGACCGCCACCGTCCTGGTCGTGGACGAGACCCTGCGCGACGTCGGGTTCGTCGACGACCTCCCGGCGCCGCCACATCTAGCCTCTTTCGATCGCGCCCGTCGGGTGATCACCGTCGGTTCGATGTCGAAGTCGTTCTGGGGCGGCCTGCGGATCGGCTGGATCCGGGCGAGCCGCGGCGTGATCGAACGACTCGCCGCCATACGGGCCCTGCAGGACATGTCCGGATCGGTGCTCGACCAGTTAGTCGCCGATCGACTGCTGGCCGACCCGGAGCCGGCCCTGCGGATTCAGCGTGCGCGACTCCGAGACGGGGCCGCCGCCCTGTTGTCCGCGCTAGACGGCCAACTGCCTCATTGGCAACCCACCCGGCCCACTGGGGGGGCGTCAGTATGGGTGGAGCTTCCCGGCCCGTATGCGACGGAGCTCGCCCGCCTCGGGCCGTCCGCGGGCGTCGCCATCGTGCCGGGTCCACGCTTCGGTCCCGACGGCACGATGGAGTCGTTCCTTCGACTGCCCTTCACCGCGGCCCCGGACGTGCTGCGCACGGCGGTCCAGCGGTTGGCCGCGATCGACGGGACCGCGGCCGCAGCACGTCCCGCCCTCCCGCAGCGCTGGATGACCTGACAGGCCGTATCAGTCAGGCCGATCAGTCAGGCCGCAGCAGTCAGGCCGTATCAGTCAGCGCGGGTCACCAACCGCGGTCGGCGAGCCGATGCGGTACGGGGATGTCGGCGACATTGATCCCGACCATCGCCTCGCCGAGTCCGCGGGAGACCTTCGCGATCACATCCGGATCGTCGAAGAAGGTCGTCGCCTGCACGATCGCCGCAGCGCGCTGGGCCGGGTTTCCGGACTTGAAGATCCCGGACCCGACGAAGACTCCCTCGGCACCGAGCTGCATCATCATTGCCGCGTCGGCCGGAGTGGCGATCCCGCCGGCGGTGAACAACACGACCGGAAGCTTCCCGGTGTCCGCCACCTCGACCACGAGGTCGTACGGCGCCTGCAGCTCCTTGGCCGCGACGTACAGCTCGTCCTTGGGCAGGGACGTGAGTCGCTGGATCTCGCCACGGATCTGCCGCATGTGTGTGGTCGCGTTCGAGACGTCGCCGGTGCCGGCCTCCCCCTTCGAACGGATCATCGCCGCCCCCTCGGTGAGCCGCCGCAGAGCCTCGCCCAGATTCGTGGCGCCGCAGACGAACGGCGCGGTGAACTTCCACTTGTCGATGTGATTGGCGTAGTCAGCCGGAGTCAGTACCTCGGACTCGTCGATGTAGTCGACGCCGAGGGACTGCAGCACCTGAGCTTCGACGAAGTGCCCGATCCGGGCCTTCGCCATCACCGGGATGCTCACCGCGGCGATGATGCTGTCGATCATGTCCGGGTCACTCATCCTGGACACGCCGCCCTGGGCGCGGATGTCGGCGGGTACCCGCTCCAGCGCCATCACGGCGACCGCGCCGGCGTCCTCGGCGATCTTGGCCTGCTCGGCCGTGACGACGTCCATGATGACGCCGCCCTTGAGCATCTCCGCCATGCCGCGCTTCACCCTGGCGGTGCCGGTCACGGTGGACGGGGCGGTCTTCGAGTCGGTCATGATGCACTCCCTGAAGCAGAAGAGGGGACGCCCCGAGCGGGCTGAATCCGATCCGGTGCGCCGACTACCGACGCCTATTGTCCGCCGCGAAGTGGCACCGCGGGTACGGTCCACTTCCCTTCCCCGGACGGTCGCCGATCAGCGTTCGGTGACCGCGATCGCGTCCGGGGCGAGGACCACCCAGGTCTTTCCCGGCCGCAGCAACACGGGTGCGCCATTCGCGTCGGTGTAGCTGGTCGGCGACCCCGCGTCCGCCCGGTTCCAGGTGCCGTCGATCGCCCGGCCGTCCCGATAGAGGGTGAAGCGACCGTTTCCGACGGTGAAGGACTTGTACGAGGGGCTCCCGACCGGGTCGATGGTGCCGTCCTTCTGCGCCGAGACATGCTGCACGAGAAGATTCGTGAACGCTAAGGTTTCGCCGGTGGCCGCGTCTGTCTGCACAGTGCCTTTGCGGATGTAGTGGAACAGGCCGTCGGACCAGCGGAACGACAGCGGATTCGCGAAGTCGGCGGCTACCGTGCTGACCATGCGTTGGGTCGCCATCGCCGGGTAGTCGGCGCCGAACTGAAAACCCGGTGATCTCGGCACCCCGATGCCCGGCAGGCCGGACGCCACCCGATTGACGTCGGCGTGCAGGTTGTACGGGGCGGCCGCCGCCGACGAACGCCAATAGGCCGCGCCGATCGTCTCCGGAGAGGCGTTGATCAATCCAGAGGAGCCGAAGTTGTCCAACGGACCGCCCGCACCTCCGGAGAACATCAGCGCAGGGGTGCCGTAGGCGGTCAACACATCCGGATCGGTGCTGCGCACGCTCCGGACCGGTCCCACCTCGCCGGGAAACGAGGTGTGGAACAGCGCCATCAGCCGGCTCAGATTGCCTTCGACCATCTCGACGTACACCACGTCCGCGGCAGCCACACCCCATTGGCGACCGGCGAACGTATTCTCGATCTTGACCGCGACCAGCACATTCGGCGACGGATCACCCCCGACCAATGGATCCACCGGTCGCGGCTGCGGCGCCTCGGACGTGATCGGCGGAGCCACGGTCGTCTCGGTGGTAGTCGGCGCTGTCGTGGTCGACGAGGCGGTCACCGAGGCGACGGAGGTCTCGCTCGGCGTCGAAACACTCGAGGCCACGACGCCAGTGGTCGTCGGTGCGGCGGTCGTCCCGGTGCACGCCGCCAGCGCCACACCGGCGGCGGCGCAGAGGGCGACCATCATTCGCCGGGCAGGCGTCGGAGTACGCACTGTGCGGCTCGATGTGCGCCTCGATGCGCGCCTCGAAGTGGGTAACGATGTGCGCTGCGGCCTGCGGGCTGTCGAGCGGCGGACTGTCACGAACACTCTCCGAGCGGCGAGGGCGCCGGTCGACACGACTTGACCGGCGCTGGACATCATGGTGGCGACATCACCGTAGGCCAAGCGTCCTCGCCGACCGTCGAACGCCGCGCTCATCGGCGGGTTACCTGCGTACCGGACGGTGCACTCCGCGGCCGCTGCCTGCCGTCATCTTTAACGATCCAGTGCCGGATTCAACACCGCGCGCTCTGGTGCCCGGTCCATAAGCCCGTTAGCGTTGGCGAACCAACGTTCCTGAGCGGCTGGTCGCGTTCTGTTGCGATCGGTTTCACTCAGCAGAGAACTACGCACCCAGGCCAGAATCCGGTCGCATGCGACCGGATTCTGTTGCACCTTCGGTTGTTTCATCTGCTTCTGTCTCCACCAGCACGTCACTCCCGCTCGCTCGGTCAACCGCGAGCGAGACATTCGTCGGTGCCCGCGGCCGTTGCGGCGGCACCGAACCCGCCGGTTTTGGAAGGACGCACATGGGGCTTCGCTCAGGATCGACGCGGCGCGTGCCGCTGCGTCGGACGCTGCTTTGACCTTTACCCACGGAACCGAGGACCTACGCCGATTCGCACCGACGCAACGAGGCGAAGCCGACCCTGTCGACCTGAGCGAATCGGTCGTCCCGGTCTTCTTCCTGTCCGACTCGACGGGAATCAGCGCCGAGACGATGGGCAACGCCCTGCTGCTGCAGTTCCCCGGCCTGCACTTCGACCGCCACACGATCCCGTTCATCACGACCGTCCACGAGGCCCGGCGGGTGGTTGCCATCCTCGACGCAGCAGCCGCCGGACCGGTTGCACCGCTGGCATTCTCAACCACCGCAGTGCCCGAGATCCGAAATGTGCTGCACGAGTCGAGCTGTCCGTTGATCGACTTCTTCGATCTGCACATGTCGCGGGTGGAGTCGATCCTGGGTGTGAAGGGCGTGCGGACGGCCGCACGGCTGCACGGGGTCGGCGACATCCAGCGGTACAACGCCCGGATGGCGGCCGTCGAGTACGCCATCGAACACGACGACGGTCAGAGTCTTCGCGCGCTGGATAAGGCCGATGTCATCCTGATCGCCCCCTCCCGGTGCGGGAAGACTCCCACCACCATGTATCTCGCCCTGCAGCATGGGGTGTTCGTGGCCAACTACCCACTTGTTCCGGAAGACCTGGAGACTGTCGCGCTGCCGCGGCCGCTGCGCGACGTCGGCCACCGGTGCTACGGCATCACGACCACACCGGCCCGGCTCACCCAGGTGCGCAACGAGCGGCGGCCTCATTCCCGGTACGCCTCGATCGACCAGTGCAATTTCGAACTGCGCAGAGCCGAAGCCATCTATCACGCCCACGACATCCCGGTGATCAACTCCGCCACCAAATCGGTGGAGGAGATGTCAACGGTCATCTTGCAGAGTTTCACCAACCGACAGCGCGCCCGTGCCGGGCAGTGAAGGGATTCTCATGTCCAACAACCTCAGCGTCGCAACCGCCGGCGTCCCCAGCGTCGGTCAGTCCGGTGTCAGTGTCTCGAATCTCGGTACCGCCGGGGTCAGCGATTCCGGAGCCACCGGCTCCAGCGTCAGGTGGTTCTCCGAGCTCGGACTCGCCGATCTGGAGCAGGTCGGGGGCAAGAATTCTTCGCTCGGCGAGATGATCAGCCACCTCGCCGATCTCGGAGTGCGAGTACCCGACGGCTTCGCCACCACGGCGGACGCCTACCGGCGTTTCATCGGTCAGGAGGGCCTCGCCGACACGATCAACACCGCGTTGGCCGACTTGGACACCGATGACGTACGAGAGCTGGCCCGGGTGGGCAAGCGGATTCGGCAGGCCGTCATCGAGCAGCCCTTCCCCGCGGATCTGGAAGCCGACATCCGTGCCGCGTACAGCACCCTCGTGGGCCCCGCCGACACAGTCGGCAAAGACGGCACCGCCGACACAGTCGGCAAAGACGGCACCGCCGACACAGTCGGCAAAGACGGCACCGCCGACACAGTCGGCAAAGACAGCACCGCCGACACAGTCGGCACAGTCGGCACAGCCGACACGGTTTCGTTCGCGGTGCGGTCGTCGGCGACCGCAGAGGATCTGCCCGACGCCTCCTTCGCGGGCCAGCAGGAGACGTTCCTCAACATTCGCGGAATCGATGCGATATTGACTGCGATCCGTGAGGTCTTCGCGTCGCTGTACAACGACCGGGCGATCGCCTACCGGGTGCACCATCAGTTCGAGCATGAGGCGGTCGCGTTGTCGGCCGGTGTGCAACGGATGGTCCGGTCGGACACCGGTGCATCCGGGGTCATGTTCACCATGGACACCGAATCAGGTTTCAGCGACGCGGTTTTCATCACCTCGTCCTACGGGCTCGGCGAAGCAGTGGTGCAGGGGGCCGTCAACCCGGACGAATTCTATGTGTACAAGCCTGCGCTGCAGGCCGGTCGCCCCGCCATACTCAAACGGGCGATCGGCGGCAAGGCGATCAAGATGGTCTACACCGACGACGTCACGGTGGGCCGGACCACCGAATTCGTCGATGTCCCCGAAGCCGATCGCGGCCTCCTGAGCCTCACCGACGCGGAGGTGGAGGAATTGGCCCGGCACGCGCTAGTGATCGAAGAGCACTACGGGCGGCCGATGGACATCGAGTGGGGCCGGGACGGCGACGACGGAATGCTTTACATTCTGCAGGCGCGACCGGAGACGGTGCAATCCCGCCAGCCGGCGGGGCGGGTCGAGCGGTACCGGATCAGCGAGCGCGGTCCCGTGCTGGTCGAGGGTCGCGCCATCGGCCAGAAGGTCGGCGCCGGTCCGGTGCGGGTGTTGCGCTCGATCGACCAGATGGCGTCATTCGCCACGGGGGACGTACTCGTCGCCGACATGACCGACCCCGACTGGGAGCCGATCATGAAACGGGCGAGCGCCATCGTGACCAACCGGGGCGGTCGGACCTGCCACGCGGCGATCATCGCCCGCGAACTGGGGATCCCCGCGGTAGTGGGCACCGGCAGCGCCACCCAGCACCTGCAGGACGGCGAATCGGTCACGGTGTCCTGCGCCGAGGGCGACACCGGCTACGTCTACGCCGGAATTCTGCCCTTCACCGTCGAATCCACCGACCTCGATGTGCTTCCGGAACTCCCGGTGCAGATCATGATGAATGTCGGCACCCCCGACCAGGCGTTCTCCTTCTCTCGCCTGCCGAACAAGGGAATCGGTCTCGCCCGGCTCGAGTTCATCATCAACCGGCAGATCGGCATCCACCCCAAGGCGCTGCTTGAACTCGACCGGTTGGACGAGCCGCTGAAGAGCCGGATCGGGCAGGCGGTCAGCGCATACCCCAGCCCGCGGGACTACTTCGTCACCCGGGTCGCCGAGGGCGTGTCGATGCTGGCAGCGGCATTCGCACCGAATCCGGTGATCGTCCGGATGTCGGATTTCAAGTCCAACGAGTACGCGAATCTGATCGGTGGCGAGCTGTACGAGCCGCATGAGGAGAACCCGATGATCGGGTACCGCGGCGCTTCCCGATACCTGTCCGCGGAATTCGCCGACTGCTTCGCGATGGAGTGTGAAGCACTCCGGTACGTGCGCGACACGATGGGGCTGACCAACGTCAAGGTGATGATCCCCTTCGTCCGCACCCTCGGCGAGGCGGAGGGCGTGGTCAAACTGCTCGCCCAGAACGGCCTGCAGCGCGGGGTGAACGGCCTGCAACTGATCATGATGTGCGAGGTGCCGTCGAATGCGGTTCTGGCCGAGCAGTTCCTCGAGTATTTCGACGGCTTCTCGATCGGCTCGAACGACATGACGCAGCTGACGCTGGGGCTCGACCGCGACTCCAGTCTCGTGGCGGCCAGTTTCGACGAACGCGATCCAGCCGTGAAGTTCATGCTCAGCGCCGCCATCACCGCCTGCAAGGCACAGGGCAAATACGTCGGCATCTGCGGACAGGGGCCCAGCGATTTCCCCGACTTCGCCGATTGGCTGGTCGACCAGGGGATCGACAGCATCTCACTCAACCCGGACACGGTGGTCGACACCTGGAACCGGCTCGCGAAGCGCTGACCTCGGCGTCCAACCCCCCACTTCCCGCCCCGCACTCTCAACCCGCTAAGAAAAGGCCTTCATCATGCGACTTCTCATCATGGGAGCCCCCGGCTCCGGCAAGGGCACCCAAGCCGCACTGCTCGCGCAGCAGTACGGATTCCCGGCGATCTCCACCGGCGACATCTTCCGTTCGCTGCAGCACGCCGACACCCCGGTCGCCGAGCAGATCCGCATCATCATGAGCGCCGGTGGCTACGTGTCGGACGACATCACCAACACCATCGTCGCTGAGCGGCTGGCACATCCCGACTGCCGCAACGGGTTCCTGCTCGACGGCTACCCCCGCACGCTGCATCAAGTCGGCACCCTCGACTTCAACCTGGCGCATGAGGGCACCGCGCTGGACGGGGTCGTGGCACTGCACGTCAAGGAGGCAGAAGTCACCCATCGACTACTGGACCGAGCTCAGTTGCTGGGCCGAACGGACGACACCGAGGCGACGATCCTGGTACGCCAGCGCGTTTACCGGGATCAGACCGCACCGCTGCTGGACACCTACCGGCGCCGCGGCCTCCTGTTGGACATCGACGCCGAGGGCACCGTGAATGAGGTGTTCGACCGCATCACCGACGCGCTCGACACTCACGACGAAGCCGCCGCCTAGCTGGTTCGAGCTGCGCACTACTCGATCTGGACTGGCTCGCCCGGCGGCTCCCCGCTGCGGGAGACGGCGACGGCTTCTGGTAGTCGCGCCGCCAGTTCGAGTGGATACACGACGTCGCTGGTGGAGCGCAGGTCGGCGGCGCTCCACCACGCTCGACCGGTGATGTACGAGCGTTCGACGTCGGTGAATCCGGCATCGGTGAGCCCGGCGTCGGTGAGCCCTGCGTCGGGAAGCTCCGACGCCGCCGACTCGTCGAGGAACGGTCGGGTCACGAAGTAGTACTCGGTCTGCTCGTACTCGATGCCGGTGAACCGGAATCGGGATCGTCGCCACCAGAGTGGCCCGATCAGCGCCGACGGCCGGAGCCTGACGCCGGTCTCCTCGTAGAGCTCTCGTCGGGCGGCGCTGATCAGGTCTTCGCCCGATTCGACGCCACCGCCGGGGGTGAACCAGAAGTGGGCTGTACTGGTCTCCGGATCGGCGCCGCTCAGCAGGAGGACCCGGTCCGCCTGGTCCAGCAGCAGAACACGGGCGGACACTCTGGTGAGCGGTTCCTCCGGGTTGTATTCCGCGATCTCGAAGTACTCCGGGAGGCCCGCCCGCCCAGCCAGCCGAAACATTCGCGAGAACCGGTCCGCGCGCAGCGAACGGGTGTCCCGCACGGCGTCGTTGTAGAACCGGCGGGCCAGCAGAATGCGTTGCGCCACCTCGACCAGTTCATTGGGCAGGTTCGACTCCGGATTGGTGGGCACCATCTCGAGAGCCTTGGTGAGCTCGTTCTCCGCGTCGGGCCGCTGATCCCGCGGAGCCGAATCGACGAGTCGGGCCGCAGTGGCCACTGCGGCCGCCACCTTCGGTTCCAGCCCCGGCGCTGCGGACAGCGCGCGCGCCACGCCGGAGCGCCTCGCCAGCGCCACGTCCAGCGCCGCCCAGGCCGCCTCGGTCCGCCGGTGCAGTCGATCCAGCCGGGTTGCCAGCCTGGCCAGCCGGAACGCGGTGAACAGCAGGATCAGGACGATGACCGCGATCAGCCAGCCCATGACGACCTCATCCCGCCTCGGCAACCAGTCGCGGGTCGGCGGCGATCACCGTGTCGTACACCTGCAGCACCTGGTCGGTGACCACCGCCCAGTCGTAGGCCCGGACGGCGGCGCTCGCCCGGGCGATGCGCACCTGCCGGGCGGCGGGATGATCCAACGCATCCGACAGCACGTCCGCGAGCGACTCGGCGTCCCCCACCGGGAACAGGCTCCCGCACAGACCACCCTTCAAGACCCGGTGGAAGGCGTCCAGATCGGAGGCGACCACCGCGGTTCCGGCACTCATCGCCTCGGCCAAAATGATGCCGAAGCTCTCACCCCCGATGTTCGGCGCGCAGTAGACGTCCACCGACGCGAGCATCGACGCCTTCTCCTCGTTAGACACCTGGCCGAGCAGGGTGACATGCGGGGCCAACTCGGCCCCGGCCAACGCGAGCAGCGCGTCCGGGTCACCGGAACCCGCGACCAGCAATCGGAGATCGGGGCGCGTGGGGAGCAGCAGCCGCAGCGCGCCGAGCAGCACCGACATCCCCTTGCGCGGTTCTTCGAACCGACCGACGAAGCCGACGGTGCCGCCCGTCCGCGGGTAGCCGGCGAGCGGCGCCGCCTGCCGATAGAAGTCCACGTCCACACCGTTGGGAATGATCACCGCATCGCCGCCGAGATGCTCCACCTGCACCTGCCGGGCGAGTTCGCTCACCGCGATCCGGCCGGTGATCTTCTCCATGAAGGGCTGCAGCATGCCTTGGAAGGCATTCAACGCCTTCGACTTCGGGTTGGCTGTGTGGAAGGTGGCGACGATGGGTCCGTCCGCCACGATGAGTGCCAACATCGACAGGCTGGGTGCGATCGGCTCGTGAACGTGCAGGACGTCGAACTCCCCCGCCCGGATCCACCGGCGGACCCGGCTGTAGGACACGGGCCCGAAGGACAGTCGGGCGACCGAACCGTTGTACGGGATCGGCACACTTCTGCCCGCGGGTACGACGAAAGTCGGGCAGATCGGCATCGTCCTCGCCCGGCGCGAGCACCGACACGTCATGACCGCGCCTGATGAGCTCCGCCGCGACCTCCAGAACGTGACCCTGCACGCCACCCGGCACGTCGAATGAGTACGGGCAGACCAGGCCGATTCTCATTGCGCGAGCCTCGGCTGCGACTCGACGGGACGTCCGGGCCGCGGGGAGAGGTCGGCGAGCCACAGCGGTTGCAGCATGTGCCAGTCCGCAGGGTGCTCGCCGATGCCGGCGGCGAACGCGTCGGCCATCTGCTGAGTACCGGAGCGCACCTGGTCACCCAACCGTTCTCCGGCGAGTTGTATCGGCGGTCCGATCAGGCCCGCCCAGCCGCCGTCGGTGAAATAGAGCGTCGTGGGGCACAGCGCGGCGCCGGTCAGCGCGGACAGCAGGGCCGGGCCGCCGGGCATGCGGGTGGGCTCGCCGAAGAAATCGACCTCGATGCCCTTGGCAGTCAGGTCCCGGTCCGCGACCAGGCACACCACCCGCCCCTGCTGCAATCGCTGCCGCAGGACGGTGGTCGGGTTGGCCGCGCCACCGGTCAGTGGCAGCACCTCGAACCCCGAGACTCTCCCGGTATGCGACGAACCTGTCGTAGAGCGACGTCGGTTGCAGTCGTTCGGCGACGGTGGTGAAGCCGCCGAACTCGGACGCAACCGCCAGACCGCTGACGTCCCAATTGGCGGTATGGGGCAGCGCCATGATCAGACCACTCCCGGCGTTCACCGCGGTTCGGGCGTGCTGGAAACCCTCCAGCCCGTCCAAAGCCTGCTGCGTCACGGCCGCGATGTCCATCTCGGGCAGGCGGAACGTCTCCATCCAGTACCGAGCGTAAGAGCGCAGGCCGGCCCTGGTGACGGCGGCCAACGCCGTCGGCGTCGAGTCCGAACCCAGGACCCGGTGCAGGTTGCGGGCCAACTGCACGGTGCGCGGACCTCGGCGCCGGAACGCGGCATCGGCTGCGGCCTGAAATCCGCGGCCGGCCATCCCCTCGGGCACAGCCTTCAGCATCGACCACCCGGCGCCGAATCCGGCCGCCGTCAGCCGGTCGGTACGCGCGCTCATCGAGCCCTGGCCGCCTCGCGGTGCTGGTACGCCCGCTTGACCTGAATCAGCCGCTGCGCGACGGTGACCACACTGGCGGCCGCCAGCAACCACAGGCAGATGGCGAGCGCGTACGGCACACCGAGCCCCTGGAGTCCGGTGCCGACCAGGCCGAGCACGTTACGCTCCGCGCGTTCGGCCAACGCACCGGTGATCCGCAGGTCCACCGAGTCGGCCCGGGCTTTGATGTAGGAGACGACCTGACCGGTGGCCAGGCAGATCAGCGCGGCGACCGCCAAATCCGGGCTGGCGAGGTACTCGAACGCGTAGAAGGTGATTGCACCGAACACTGCACCGTCGGCGATCCGATCACACGAGGCGTCCAGCACCACGCCGAAGTCGGTGCCGTTACCGCGAGCCCGGGCCATCGCCCCGTCGAACAGGTCGAAGAGCACGAACAGGGTGACCGCCATGGTGCCCCAGAACAGGTGGCCGGCGCCGATCAGCACGATCGCACTGATCACCACACCGGCGGTGCCGATGATGGTCACCGCGTCCGGAGTGAGCCCGATGCGCAGCAGCATCCGTCCGATCGGATTCGTCACTCGAGACACCGCGCCTCGAGCGAGCGAGTTCAGCATGACGGAATACCTCGATCAGACCAGGCCGGGATGACGAACGGACACGGATGCACAGCGATACCACGGAGGACAACAGTCGGCAACGAACAAGGGGAGGAAACATTTGCAGACGAACTGACCACGATAGCGGCACCGGCGGCGCGGGCGACCTACCGCCAGGCGTCGGCCAGCATCTGTCGGGTCTGCCGGAGAAGTTGGGGCAACACCTTGGTATGGCCGATCACCGGCATGAAGTTCGAGTCGCCGCCCCAACGCGGCACCACATGCTGGTGCAGGTGCGCGGCGATCCCCGCGCCGGCGACTGCGCCCTGATTCATGCCGATGTTGAAGCCGTGTGGCGCGGACACCGCACGCACGACGGTCATCGCCCGTTGGGTGAACTCGGCGAGTTCACGGGTCTCGTCGAGGGTGAGTTCGGCGTAGTCGGGCACGTGTCGGTACGGCACCACCATGAGGTGGCCGGGGTTGTAAGGGAACAGATTCAGCACCGCGTAGACGAGCTCGCCACGGGCGAGCACCAGGCCGTCGTCGTCCGGCAGGGTCGGGATGCGGCAGAACGGGCAGTCCGCGGTCGCGTCGGCCGGTTTCGCCGCACCCTGGATGTAGGCCATCCGGTGCGGGGTCCACAGACGTTGCAGGCCGTCCGTGTCGCCCACCCCGTCCTGTCGCTCGAGCTCGGCCTCATCCCGGTCGGTCGTCACGGCTGGTCAGCCGAGCGCAGCGAACTCGGGGGCTACCGCGGACGGTGAGTCGTTTCGTCGGTGCGCCACCCATTGCACGATGGCGTCGACGGCGTCGACGATGGGCACCCCGTTGACCTGGCTGCCGTCTCGGAATCGGAACGACACCGCGCCGCCCTCGACGTCCTTCGCCCCGGCCAGCAGCTGGAACGGCACCTTGGTCTGGGTGTGATTGCGGATCTTCTTCTGCATCCGATCGTCGGAGTGATCGACTTCCGCGCGGATGTCGTGCAGACGGAGTTGGCGGATCACCGCCTCCAGATGATCGCCGAAGGCGTCGGCCACCGGGATTCCGACGACCTGAACGGGCGCCAACCAGGCGGGGAATGCACCCGCGTAGTGCTCGGTGAGCACGGCGAAGAACCGTTCTATGGACCCGAAAAGGGCCCGATGGATCATGTACGGCCGCTGCCGGGCGCCGTCGGATCCGGTGTACTCCAGTTCGAATCTCTCGGGCAGCTGGAAGTCGACCTGAATCGTGCTCATCTGCCAGGTGCGCCCGATCGCGTCCTTGGCCTGCACGGAGATTTTGGGCGCGTAGAAAGCGGCGCCGCCCGGGTCGAGGACCAACTCCAGCCCGGAGTCCTCCGCCGCCTTCTGCAACGCCGACGTCGCCGACTCCCACTGTTCGTCGGTGCCGACGTACTTGTCCTCGTTCCGGGTGGAGAGCTCCAGGTAGAAGTCGTCCAACCCGTAGTCGCGCAGCAGGTCGATGACGAACTTCAACAGCGACTTGATCTCGTCCTGCAGCTGGTCCGGGGTGCAGTAGATGTGGGCGTCGTCCTGGGTCATGCCGCGGACCCGGGTCAGCCCGTGGATCACGCCCGACTTCTCGTATCTGTAGACGGAGCCGAATTCGAACAGCCGCAGCGGCAGCTCGCGGTACGAGCGGCCGCGCGACCGGAAGATCAGATTGTGGAACGGGCAGTTCATCGGCTTGAGGTAGTAGTCCTGGCCGGGTTTGCGGACGGTGCCGTCGGGGTTGCGCTCCTCGTCTAGGTGCATCGCAGGGAACATGCCGTCGCTGTACCACTGCAGATGGCCTGAAGTCTCGAACAGCGCAGCTTTAGTGATGTGCGGTGAGTAGACGAACTGATAGTCCGCCTCCGCGTGCCGCCGGCGGGAGTAGTTCTCCATTTCCTGCCGGATGATGCCGCCCTTGGGATGGAAGACGGCCAAGCCGGATCCGATCTCGTCCGGGAACGAGAACAGGTCGAGCTCGCTGCCGAGCCGCCGATGGTCGCGCCGCTCGGCTTCGGCGAGCCGAGTCAGATGCGCATCCAACTGCTCGGTCGACTCCCAGGCGGTGCCGTAGATGCGCTGTAGCTGCGGGTTCTTGTCGTTGCCGCGCCAGTAGGCAGCCGCGCTGCGCATCAGCTTGACCGCTGGGATGTATCGAGTGTTGGGCACGTGCGGCCCGCGGCACAGGTCGCCCCAGATGCGGTCGCCGGTGTGGGCGTGCAGGTTGTCGTACGCGGTGAGTTCGGCCCCGCCGACCTCCATCACCTCGGAGGTGTCGGTCCGCTGGAGGTCCGGGCCCTTCAGATCGATCAGCTCGAGCTTGTACTTCTCGTCCGCGAGTTCGGCGCGAGCCTGATCCTTGGACTCGTACCGGCGACGGGCGAACCGCTGCCCGGATTTGATGATCTTCGCCATTCGCTTGTCCAGATCGGCCAGATCCTCGGGAGTGAACGGCCGGGCCACGTCGAAGTCGTAGTAGAAGCCGTCCGTGATCGGCGGTCCGATCCCCAGTTTGGCCTCGGGAAACGCCTGTTGAACGGCCTGGGCCAAGACGTGCGCGGCGCTGTGTCGGATGACGGCACGACCGTCCGGGCTGTCGGCGGCCACCGGCTCGACGTCGACGTCCTCCTCCGGGACCCAGGACAGATCCTTCAAGTCTCCGGCCGCAGTCCGCACGACGACGATCGCGGCGGGCCCGGTACGGGGGAGGTCAGCCGCCTGCACGGCGGCGCCCGCCGTGGAACCGGCCGCCACCCGGATCTGGACGGGCGACGGCAACCAGGCGGCGACGGACACTGATTCACTCCCAGGGCGGCGATGCGAGCAACCGATCACGGTCGCTGCTGACGCTCGAATGGTAGTGCCCCCTGCCGACGATGCCGCAGGGCCGGCGCCCACCCGCCGCCCAGACCCACATCGGGTCCCGCCTCAGGTCCTGATCAGCCGGTGACGAGCTTGCTCTGGCCGGATACGGGGCGGGGTGCGATCCCCGGAACGCGACGACGCTGCGGCATGAAAACCTCGCGAATCGCAGCGTGGGCCGCGACCTGATCGCGACGGATCTGTCGCTCCAGATTCAGCCGTACGTCGACTGCGGCGAAAGCACGGTCTTGAACGGTGATCGGGCCGCGCTTGGCCGCGAATCCCATCACCAGCACGATGGCCGGTACTACGAGCAGCAGGTACCACATGACAGCTTCCTCCATGATCGATGATCTCGCTCGATTGGCCTAGTGCGCACTACTCACTATGGCGATCTCTGCTCCAAGTGTCGCACTGGCACTCGGTTTTGTTAGCAACTCTCCGCATATTGTCTGCCACGGTCAGTAATTCCTGCTGGACTGCGTAACCGATTGTCACCAGCTCATTCGTCGGGTCGAACATCCCGATCCCACCGCCTCCTGACGCGCGACGATCCACTCGGCACCGCGTGCAGCGCGCTTTCGTCTTGCCAAACGAGGACTCTGCGCTGCATGAATGCACTTCCAGCCGGCTGCCCGGCAGGAGCGGTACGGCACGGGGTCGAACCCACACACCGCCACCCGCCGCGCAGGCGACAGGCGCTTTACCGCACCGACGTTTGTCACCGTCCGTGGCGATGACGCCGAACAGCCTCTAATTCACGCAGAAGTCACTTCCAGTGACCAAAAGACGCTCGTTCGGGTGATGCTGTGACTCCGCTCACCGGCTATTCAATGTGCCGTGTCCGGGGACGATGTAGGACTGACACCTGACTGACGGGCGACGCTGGCATTCATCACGCGACGCGGCACGAGATTTCCGCGTCGCAAGTCAGACCGGACGTCGCAGGACGGTCACGGCCCACGCTGCGTCTGCAGACCAGGGTCCGAGTTGCCACGTGCTGAACCGGTGCTCCGTTCGAAGTCCGACGGCGGCGGCGTCGTGGTCCAGCGCCGCCACGGAGTACTCGCGGTCAGTGGCGAAACCCGTCACCAGGAGCCCGCCGGGGCGCAGCAGGGCGGTCAGTACGGTCAGGACGGCGCGCTCGGTGCCCGGTGCGACGAAGACGAGCACGTTACCCGGTAGTCCGACGATGTCGAACTCAGTCGGGGCGTCCACGGACCGCAGAAGGTCGGAATTCAGCGCCAACAGGTCGCTGACCAGATAATGCGTCCCCGGATACCACTCGCGCGCGGTCGCCACCAACCCCGCGTCCCGGTCGACGCCGATCACCCGATGACCACGCCGACGCAGGGCGTCCGATACGCGCCCGGTACCGCACCCGCCGTCCAGCACCGCAGCCTGCCGCGGTGCCAACGCATCAATCAGCCGGGCCTCACCGTCCAGATCCGCCCCGGACTCCACCAGGCCTGCGAATCGATCGCGGTAAGCGATCCACTGTTCGCCGGTCATCGTCTGCTCCCACCGGGTGGGCGGAGGAGCATTCATCGCTGTGGGTCCGCAGGCGGCAGCACGACACCGAAGCCGGTCGCGGCCAAGCGGAGCAGCACCTGACCGGGCGCGAGCAGGCTGACGATCTTTGCCGACGCGAGCACATTCAGCTCGGCCAGCCGGACACGGTAAGCCTCGGCACTGAGCAATCGGGCCGCCTGCAGTGCTTCGACGTTGAGCCACACCTTCTCCCGCGCCTCCCGCAGGAACCGTCTGCTGCCCAGCCGATTCAACGGGTTGAGCAGCACGTCCACAAATGTTCGCCGATCACCGATGGCGGCATCCTCGGCCGAGATCCGGGACGCGAGCACGGTGTCGATGGTCGCGTGATCGCGTCGACGCCGACCGATCACCTCGGGATCGCGAAAATCCCCCTCGGAGATGACGTCGAGCATCGCCTGGGGCAGATCGAAATTCACATGCGCATTGATGCCGAGCAGGATGTGCCGCAGGTTCGGCAGAGCGGCGGGCACCTCGAACGCGAGCCGCCACGGCCGCGGCACCTCCTGCACCCGACCCGCGACGAAGGTGTCGTATGCCGCGAGGTAGTAGTCGGCGAAGGCCACATCCCACCGCTCCACCCATTGGCCATCGATGAACATCCCACTCCGGACGGCCTGTCCCACCGCCTCCGTGGTGCGCAAGTAGGTACTGAGGAAGGGGCGCAGATGGGCGAGTTCGGGTGGTTGGTCCGCGAGCCTGACGTGCATCTCCTTGACGACCTCGGCGACCGATCGCGGATGCGGCGTGTCCATCATCAGCTCAGTCTGCGGTTCGGACCGGCCGCTGACCAGGTCCGGGCGAATGTCGACTGGCATGCGCGGTCGACGGAGCGCGGGCCGGATTCGCCACTTCCGCGGCATTCCCCACCGGACCGTCCGAAACTACGCTCGAAGACGGGACGCCTTGGAAAGAAGTGCAGATGGCGACGATTCCGCAGACCGCCCGCGACGACCGGGTGCTGTTGTACAACCGGGTTCTGTCCGGCGTGATCGTTCCGTTCCTGGTGGTCGCGTTCGTGATCCTGTACGGCTTCCCGGACGACACCGACCGGTTGTTCGCCTGGAGCATCACTCCCTCGATGACCCCGATGACGCTGGCGGCCGCGTACGCGGGCGGCGCGTACTTCTTCACCAGGATGCTGTGGATCAGGAGCTGGAATTCCGCATCAGACGGATTTCTCGCGGTCGCGCTGTTCGCCGGTCTGCTCGGGGTCGCCACCGTGATGCATTGGGAGAAGTTCCATCACTCCCACCTCGCCTTCTGGCTCTGGGCGGGCTTGTATTTCACGACGCCGGTGTTGGTGATCGGCGGGTGGGTCGCCAACCAACGTGGGGAAGGGCCGGCCGAAGAAAACGAGCCGAGAATCCCCTCGGGTGCCCGGTGGGCGGTGGGCGTGCTGGGTCTGCTCGCCCTGATGACCGGTGTGCTGTTGTTCGCCGCACCCGGCACGATGATCCCGCTGTGGCCCTGGCGGCTGACCCCGCTGACCTCTCGTGTGATGGGGGCGATCTTCTGTCTGGGCGCCGCCGGGATCGGGGTGCTGCGCGATCCGAACTGGGCTCGCTTCCGACTGATGATTCAGGTCGAGGCGCTGATGGTGACGCTGATCCTGATCGGGGCGGTTCGCGACGCAGGAGATCTGTTCACCGACCGGCCCCTCACCTGGCTGCTCCTCGGCGGTTTGGCGGCTGCCCTCATCGGGTCCGGGTGGCTCTGGCTGCGGATGGAGCGGTCGTCAGCTGCTGTGCTGGGGCGGCCGATCCGCCACCGCGTACCGGGTGATCAGCGGTCCCGCCGCCGCCAAGATCAGCACGTACGCGGTGACCAGCGGCGCCAGCGTGGGTGAGCCGGCACCCACCAGGCCGATGATCACGATGGAGAACTCGCCGCGGGCGATCAGCGCGGTTCCGGCGCGACGCTTACCGCGCGGCCCCGCGCCGTCGCGACCCGCGGCGTAGTAACCGGTGGCGATCTTGGTTCCGGCGCCCACCACGGCCAGCGCGATCGCGGCCGGTAGGACCGGCACCAGATCGGCGGGGTCGACCGCGAGCCCGATCGCCAGGAAGAATGCGGCGGCGAACAGGTCTCGTAGGGGCGCGAGCACGGCGCGGGCCCGTTGGGCGGCTTCGCCGCTCATGGTCAGCCCCACGAGGAACGCGCCGACCGCGGCCGACGCGCCGATGAACTCGGCGATCGCGGCGACGGCGAGTGTGGTGCCCAGAACGCGCAGCATCAGCTGCTCCGAGTCCGGGTGGGCCAGCCAGCGGCTCACCGTTGCGCCCCACCGGTGCGAGGCCAGGAACGCGGCCGTGACCGCCACCATCGATGCCAGCACCCCGAGCACCGCCTGCCACCACGCGCCGCCGGTGGTGAGCACCGCCAGCACCGGGAGGTACACGGCCATCGCGAAATCCTCGATCACCAGCACGGACAACACCGCCGGCGTCTCGCGGTTGCCCAGCCGACGCAGGTCGCTGAGCAGCCGCGCCACGATGCCCGACGAGGAGATCCAGGTGGCGCCGGCCAGCGCCACGATGCCGACCCCGTTCAGTCCGAGCAGCCACCCGGCGATCGCACCCGGCGCGGCGTTCAGCGCGAAGTCCACGACGGCACTGAGCACGTGACGGCGCAGGCTGTCGACGAACTCGACCGTCGAGAACTCCAACCCGAGGGTCAACAGGAGAAGCGCCACGCCGATCGAAGCGCCGGTCTGCACGAAACCGCCCGCAGCCGGCACCAACGCGACACCGCCCTCGCCCAGCGCGAGACCGGTGAGGAGATACAGCGGTATGGGCGGCATCCCGAAACGACGCGCGAAGCTACCGAGGGCGCTCAACAAGATCAGGATGATCCCGAGTTCCAGGAGCAACGCCAAGGAGGTGTGCACGGCTTATCCGTGGATGATGCGCCGGACGCCGTCAATCCCCTGTTCGGTCCCGATCACCACCAACACATCGGCGGCGTGAATGGTCTCCGTCGGCGCAGGCGAGGCGATCACTGCGTCGCCGCGCACGATCGCCACGATCGACGCCCCGGTGCGGGTCCGAGCCCGGGTCTCGCCGAGCGGCGAACTGCGCGTATGGGGACCCGGCAGGGACCTCTATCTGTCCGGCGCTGAGCCCCGGCACCTCCCGGGTCAGATCGGCGAACCGTTCGGTGATGCGTGGTGCGCCGAGAATGCTCGCCAGGGTGTCCGCTTCCACCTGGTTCAGCCGAAGCAGCGGAGTCCCCCGGTCGGGATCATCCGCCGGATAGGAAACGATCTCGAATTCGCCGGTGCGGCGGGCGATGACGGCCAGGTGCACACCTTCGACGGTGGTGAACTCGTAGCGCAGCCCGACCCCGGGCAGCATGGTTTCGTTGACATCCACCGGCCCATTGTGACTGTCAACGGCCGAGCGGCTCGGTGGCACCCGGGCGCGCCGTGGAATCGCGGACCACCAAAGTCGTGGCCAGCTCGAAGTGGTGGGTCTCCGGACCCTCGCCGCGAGCCAGCGCCAGGACCGTGCGCAGTGCCAGTCTGCCCATCTCGCGCAGTGGCTGGCGCACGGTGGTCAGGCTGGGTGACGCGGATTCGGCGGCGTAGCTGTCATCGAAGCCCACGATGCTCAGATCCTCGGGCAGGTGGAGGTTCCGACGCCTCGCGGCCGCCAGCACGCCCAGCGCTGACACGTCGCAACCGGCGACGATGGCCGTCGGAGGCTCGGGCAGATCGAGGAGTGCCTCGGCCATGGACTTCCCGTCCTCGTGCCGGAAGCCCTGTCGCTTGATGAGTGTCTGATCGACGTCCACCCCCGCGGCCCCCAATGCGGCAAGGTAGCCGTGATAGCGCTGCCGGGCGGGTTGAGATTCGGGCGGGCCCCCCGCGAAGCCGATTCGCCGGTGGCCCAGGTCCAACAGGTGCTCGGTGGCCTGCACGCCTCCCGTCCAGTTGGTGGCGCTCACGCTGACCAGGCCGGCGTCATCGGCATCGCGTGCGCTCACGGGGTCGACGGTGACCAGGCCGAACCCGGACTGCACCGCCATTTCGCGCCGCTTCGGCGGACACTTGCGTCGTCACCACGACCGCCCCGAGGTGACCCTTGTCCATCAGACTGCGCAGCCAATCGACACTGAGCAGTTCATGCGCGTGGAACCTGGACGGATTCGTCGTCACCACATCGACTCCGACCTCCAGGCCGGCCGCGACTACGCCGGCCAGCACCTGTGCGGCGTACAGGGTTTCGTGGGCGTCGAACAACACTGTGACCATCGGGACCGAGCCCGCAGCCGGGCGACCCGTGCTGGGGGAATAGCGCAGCTGTCGCATCACCTCGTGCACCCGGTCCCGGGTGGCGTCAGAAACACCGCCACGTCCGTTGAGCACCTTGGAAGCCGTCGCCTTGGACACTCCGGCCGCCCGCGCGACCGAGTCCAGTGTGGGTCGTTCCTGCTGTGCCGCCATGTGCGCCTCCCATTTCATCGATAGAAACAGTTTCGCACATCGCATCGGTGAGAAATAGCCGCAATCGCCTCGAACTTCTCCGCCATCGGTTCAGATGCAGCGCGCTCTGCGTGCGAGAAGCCTCCGAAATCAACGCTTGTGCTCGACAGAACTACTGCTGTAGCCTCAGCGAGAACGAAACGTTCTACGAAACAGTTTCGGCCGCGATCCCATTCGCGGCTGGCTTAGTCGAAAGGCAACGCAGCCATGAAGAGACTCAAGCCCCGAGCATCCGGCGCCCTCGCCGTCGCTCTCGCGACCAGCCTGACGCTGGCCGGGTGCGGCGGTGCCACGCCAGGTGGCGCAGGGAGTAGCCAGGCCGGCGGGAACGCCGGCAACAGCTCCGCATCCGGCGCGAACGCCTGGGTGCTCACCGGCGGCGGTTGGCCCGTCATCGAGCAGTCGTTCAAGACGTGGAGCGACGCCCACCCCGACCAGAAGATCGCGGTCGAGACGTTCGCCAACGACGCATTCAAGGAGAAGATCCGCACCGCCGTCGGTTCCGGCGAAGCACCCACCCTCATCCTCAACTGGACCGGCGGCACCCTCAACGACTACGTGAAGAACAAGCAGGTCGTCGACATCACCGCCGACACGAAAGCTCTCGTCTCCCGGGTGATGCCGTCGGTGGCGCAGAACGGGGTCGTCGACGGCGCGACCTACGCCGTCCCGATGAACGACGTGCAGCCGGTGGTCATGTACTACAACAAGTCCCTCTTCGACCAGGTCGGGGCCGCGGTTCCGACGACCTACCAGGAACTCCTCGACGCGGTCACCAAGTTCCGCGCGGCCGGAATCGCGCCGATCTCGATCGCCGGGCAGAGCGTCTGGCCCGAACTGATGTGGATTCAGTACCTGACCGACCGAATCGGCGGGCCGGACGTGTTCCAGGCCATCCTCGACGGCAAGCCGAACGCCTGGTCCGACCCGGCCGTCACCGAGGCGCTGAGCAAGATTCAGGAACTGGTCAAGGCGGGCGCGTTCGTCGACGGTTTCGCGTCCGTCACCGCTGACCAGGGCGCCGACTTCGCACTCGTCCACACCGGCCGCGCCGCGATGATCCTGCAGGGCAGTTGGGGCTACGCCACGTTCAAGAACGACGCACCCGAATTCTTCGCGTCCTCCCTCGGATTCGCGAAGTTCCCCGCAGTCGAGGGCGGCAAGGGAGACCCGGCGAACATCGTCGGCAACCCGGCCAACTTCTGGTCCGTCTCGGCCAACGCGACCGACGCGGCCAAGAAGGCGGCCATCAACTACCTGAACGAGTCGGTGTACAGCGAAGACGTCGTCAAGGCCATGCTGGACGCCGGATCGGTCCCGCCGATCACCGGCCTCGATGACCAGATCGCGGCCAGCTCGGACGCCGAGTACCTGAGCTTCGCCTACAAGCTCGTCGGCAGGCGCCCCGCACTTCCAGCTGTCCTGGGACCAGGCGCTGCCGCCGAAGCAGGCCACCGAACTGCTGACGAACCTGAGCCAGATCTTCCTGGGCCAGATCACGCCCGAGCAGTTCGTCGCGGCGATGAACGCGACGCTGTAATGGCTGTGTCCGATCATCGGCGACACCCATCGCGGCGCGGCGGTCCGACCGCCGCGCCCGGCGGGGCCGGCCGACAAATCAAGAAGGGCGCGCCATTCCTCATGGTGCTCCCGGCGTTGATCTTCTTCGGCGCCTTCGCGCTGCTGCCGCTCGCTCGGGGTCGGTGTGCTTGTCCTTCATGGATTGGGATGGGCTGGGCACGCCGACCTGGGCCGGTCTGGCCAAGTGGGCGCATCGCTCTGACGAACCCGGTCACGCTGCACCGCGATGCGGCTGACGCTGATCTTCGTCGTGGTTTCGTTCCTGTTCCAGGCGCCGATCGTCGCTGCTGCTCGGCGTGTTCATGGCCGGTCGCCAGCGCAACCGGGCTCGTGCTCGTCGGTGCTCTCGTTCCTGCCGCTGCTGTTCTCCTCCGCCGCGGTCGGCATCACCTTCAAGGCGCTGCTCGATCCGAACTTCGGCCTGAGCAGCGTGCTGCCCGGCGGCCTGCTCGGCGGCAACTGGCTGGGCGATCCCGGATCGAGCGCTCTACGTGGTCATCTTCGTCGTCGGCTGGAGCTTCATCCCGTTCCACGCGCTGCTCTACCAGGCGGGCGTTCGGCAGATTCCCGCCGCGCTGTACGAGGCGGCCCGCCTGGACGGAGCCAGCGCGGTGCAGTTGTTCCGCTTCGTCACCATTGCCGCAGCTGCGGTACACGATCATCACGTCTTCGACGCTGATGATCGTCGGCTCGCTGACGTACTTCGACCTGATCTTCGTGCTCACCGGCGGCGGGCCGGGCAACGCCACCCGCATCCTCCCGCTGGACATGTATCTGACCGGTTTCCGCAGCTACGACATGGGCGCGGCCAGCGCGATCGGCGTGATCCTGGTGGCCGTCGGCCTCACGCTTGTCGCTGCTGCTCAACCGGCTCTCCGGGGCCGGCAAGATGGAAAGTCAGCAGGCGGGCCTGTGATGCGCACAGACGTCAACGGGTCAATGTTCCGGGCGGCATCGGTGCCTGGCTGTGGCTGGTCATCACCATCGTGCCGATCTACTACATCGTGCTGACCAGCCTGCGCAAACAGTCCGCGTACTTCGCCGAGGGCCCGCTGACTTTCCCGACGAACCCGACTCTGGATGCCTACGCAGCTGGTGCTGCAGAACGACTTCTTGCGCTACTTCTCGAACAGCCTGATCGTGACGCGTCGCGACAGTCGCATTCACCCTGGCCGTGTCGCTGATGGCGTCCTACTACGTGGCTCGGTCCGGCACGCCCGCCGCGTCTCGGATGCTCCGGCTCTTCCTGCTGGGCCTGGCGATCCCGATCCAGGCAACGATCATCCCGATCTACTACATGATCGTGAAGCTGGGTCTGTACGACAGCCTGCCCGCGCTGGTCCTGCCGTCGATCGCGTTCTCCATCCCGATCTCCATGCTCATCATCGTCAACTTCCTGCGGGACATCCCCAGCGAGCTGTTCGAGTCCGATGCGGGTCGACGGGGCCAGCGACTGGCGGATGCTGCGGAGCCTGGCACTGCCACTCACCCGCCCGGCGCTGATGACCGTGGGCATCTACGTCGGCCTGAACGTCTGGAACGGCTTCCTGTTCCCGCTGATCCTGACCCAGAGCTCGAGCGTCCGGGTTCTGCCGCTGTCGCTGTGGACCTACCAGGGCCAGTTCGCGGTGAACGTGCCTGCCGTGCTTGCGGCAGTGACGCTCTCAGCCGTTCCGGTGCTGGCCGCCTACATCGTCGGGTCGCCGCCAACTGGTGTCCGGTCTCACGGCGGGCTTCGGCAAGTAGCCGACCGGTCTCTCATTAACGGATCTCCGTAATGACATTCACCCCGCAGGCCGGCACCGTGCTCAGCTCTGGCACCGATGAGCGTCCCTGGCACGACCAGAATCTGACTGTCGAGGAGCGCATCGGCTTGCTGATGGCGGCCATGACCCTGGAGCAGAAGGTCGGCCAGTTGGGCAGCTTCTGGCGGCCGCACGGCGCGCCCGGCGAGGAGGTCGCGCCGATGGAGGACGTGTTCACCGAGAGTTCCCGCCCTTTCGACGGATTTCATCGAACACGGGCTCGGCCACCTGACCCGGGTGTTCGGCAGCGTTCCGGTGTCGGTCGCCGAAGGGGTCGCGAGTCTGCGCGACATGCAACGCCAGGTGGTCGAGGCGCCCGGCGGGCTGGGCATTCCCGCCATCGCCCACGAGGAGTGCCTGACCGGTTTCACCGCGCTCGGCGCGACGGTCTTACCCGACTCCGCTGGCCTGGGGCGCCACCTTCGACCCTGATCTGATCCGGGAGATGAGCGCCGCGATCGGCCGCGACATGAGTGCTGTGGGTGTCCATCACGGCCTCTCCCCGGTGCTCGACGTCACCCGTGACTACCGCTGGGGGCGCACGGAGGAGACGATCGGCGAGGACCCCTACCTGGTCGGCACCCTCGGCACCGCCTACGTCCAGGGTCTCCAGGCCGCCGGAATCATCGCCACCCTGAAGCACTTCGTCGGCTATTCGGCGTCGCGCGCGGCACGCAACCACGCCCCGGTCTCCATGGGCCGCCGAGAACTCGCCGACATCATGCTCATCCCGTTCGAGATGGCGGTCCGCGAAGGTGGCGTGAAGTCGGTGATGAACTCCTACGCCGACGTCGACGGGGTCCCGCCGGCAGCCAGCAGGGAGCTGCTCACGACGATCCTTCGGGATGAATGGGGCTTCACGGGCACGGTGGTGTCGGACTATTGGGCGATCACCTTCCTGGAGGTGATGCACCACGTCGCGGCGAATCAATCCGAAGCGGCTCGTCTGTCGCTCACGGCGGGGATGGACGTCGAACTACCCGAGACCGGTGCGTTCGCCCATCTGCCGGATCTGGTGCGCTCCGGCGCACTCGATGAGGCCACGCTGGACGAGGCTGTGCGCCGGGTGCTCACCCAGAAGGCCGACCTCGGCCTGTTGGACCTCGGCTGGCAACCACCCGACGCAGGCACCGACGTCGACCTGGATCGAGCTGAGAATCGAGCGCTGGCCAGACGACATCGCCGAGAAGTCCATCGTGTTGGCAGTCAACAACGGCGTGCTGCCGCTGCCGGCGGGCGCCCGAGTCGCGGTGATCGGACCCAGCGTCGCCGAATCCCGGTCCTTCCTGGGCTGTTACTCGTTCCCCAACCACGTGCTCTCCCGGCATGGTGACCAGGGCACCGGCGTCGCGGTGCCGTCGTTGCTGGACTCGCTGAGGCAGGCCCTGGGTGAGGTCGACTACCAGCGGGGATGCGACATCATCGGCGGCGACGGTTCGGGAATCGCCGCCGCCGTCAAGGCGGCTCAGGCCGCGGAGGTCGCCATCGTCGCCGTCGGCGATCTGGCCGGGCTCTTCGGTCGCGGGACGTCGGGCGAGGGGTGTGACGCTCCGGATCTGTCACTACCGGGTTTGCAGGCCGAGTTGGTGGAGGCGGTGCTCGACAGCGGTACTCCGGTGGTGCTGGTGGTCGTGTCAGGGCGCCCGTACGCGCTCGGTGATTTCGCCGATCGCTGCGCTGCGATCGTTCAGGCCTTCTTCCCCGGCGAGGAGGGCGGTCCCGCGCTGACCCGCATCCTCACGGGAGCTGTCGAGCCGAGTGGCCGGCTACCCGTCGGGATCCCGAGGGACGCCGGCGGCCAGCCCGGCACCTATCTGTCGGCGCCGCTGGGGTTGAAGGCAGAGGGCATCTCCAACCTCGACCCGACACCGTTGTTCCCCTTCGGTCACGGGCTTTCGTACAGCCGCGTCGCGTACGGAGAACTCACCGTCAGTAGTACCGAGCTGCCCACCGACGGCGCGCTGGAGCTGGCGATCCAGGTGCACAACGTCGGTGATCGTCCCTGCGACGAGGTGGTGCAGCTGTATTTCAGCGATCACGTGGCCCAGGTGGTGCGCCCGACTCGAGAACTGATCGGTTACGCCCGAGTCACACTCGGCGTCGGCCAGGGTGCCCGCATCGAGTTCACCGTGCATGCCGACCGGACCGGCTTCACCGGCCTGGCCCATCGGCGGATCGTGGAGCCGGGCGGCGTCACCTTCGCGGTCGGCCGGTCCAGCGCCGATCTGGTCTCGTCGGTCGACGTGCAGCTCGTGGGCTCGGAGCGTGAGCTGCGGGGGCCGCGCGTGATGGTCACGCCGGTACGAATCACGCGGTTGTCAGCGGGAAGCTCGCGCGGCAGTTCGTGATTCCGCGGCGCGGTGGGCTTCGCCACCTTACGGCCGGTTCGGGCGAGCACATCGACACCGGAACCCGCGCTCGGCTATCCGGGCTGACGATGGGTCTTGCGTGTTTCGGTCGTTTCCCCGGATTTGGCGGCGCGGTTGACTAGTGGTGTCCGCCGCCCGCGATAACGGACCGCCGGGAAGGGGCCCCGATGCCGCGAATTCGCCACGAAGTCGCAGGCAGCGCCGCCCAGGACCAATGTGAGCATCTCGGCGCCGCGCACCAGGTCGAGGCGCACTCAGTGGGCTGTTTGGAGTGCCTCGAGGGCCGGGATGCCTGGACCGAGCTGTGTTTGTGTCTGTCGTGCGGCTGGGTGGCCTGCTCCGATGATTCCCCGAATCGGCACGCTCTTGCTCACTACGAGGAGACTGACCACCCGATCGCCGTCCTGCTATTGGTCGATTCGAAGCCGTGGTGGTGCTACGTCCATCAACGGTCGGTGTGACGCAGGCTACGATCAGAGCGCACCCTGCACTGCCGACCTCAATGATGAGCGGGATCCGTCGATCATCGGGATCCGTCGCTGCCGGCGGAGCCGAACAGCGGCATCGTCACCGCCACACCGACGTGGCGGCGTGATCCCACGACACGTGCCGATAGGGGGTACCCGGATTGGAGCTTCGCCAGCTGCATTTCTTCGTGGCCCTGGCCGAGGAGCTGCATTTCGGCCGAGCCGCGGCCCGCGAACACATCGGGCAGTCCTCGTTGAGTCAGCAGTTGCAACACCTGGAACGGGAACTGGGCGTGGTCCTGTTGGAGCGGACCACCCACCATGTGCGGTTGAGCCCGGCCGGTGCGGTTTTTCTGCTGGATGCGCGGCAGATCCTGGCGCACGTCGATCGGGCCGCAGTCTCGGCCCAACGGGCGGCTCTGTCGGTGCCGAGTCTGCGGGTGGGGATCGCCGATGCCAGCTATGACTCGATGCCGTTGATTCTGCACGAGCTGCGGCAGTCGTATCCCGAGTTGGAGGTGCATCAGGTCGAGGCGGGGGTGCCGGAGCAGTTCGAGCAGCTGCTGGACGGGCGCTTGGACGTGGGGATCGGGCGGGCGACCATGGCCCCGACGAGCGTGGCTGCGGAGTTGTTCCGGCTGGATCCGCTCGGTGTGCTGGTCGCCGAGGGGCACCGGTTCGCGACGATGCATGCCGTCTCGGTGGGTGAGTTGGCCACGGAACCGCTGCTGTTCGCCGAGGAGGCACGGGCCCCGGAGTTCAACCAATTCGTGATCGAGCTGTGTCATTCGGTCGGTTTCACCCCGACCCTGCACCGAGGCACCGTCGGTAGCATCCTGGCCTCGGTCGACCTGGTCGTTGCGGGCCGGTGTGTGCTCTGCGCGCCGTCCTCGTGCGTACCGACTGTGCCCGGGATGGTGTGGCGGCCGCTGGTCGATCCGCCGTCGCGGTATCCCTGGTCCCTGTTGTGGCGGGCCGGCGAATCCTCTGAACACGTCCGCGCTCTGATGGGCTGCGCCCGTGATTTGTCCCGCCGGCATGGCTGGTTGCAACCGGCGCCGCCGGTTCGCCAGCACTGAAGCCAGTCCGGGTGGCCTTCCCCGGGTGTTATCCGCGCCGGTGATAAGTCATGCGCGGATCGCCCCTTTCCCCGGACCAGCGAACGCGATTGAGTAGAGGGAGTCGTCGGACCCCCGGGTGCACCGGACATCAGACGGATTGATGCAGCTTCGGGCTCGGCCTGGCTGGTCCGTGCTCGGCACGCGATACTCGCCGCGGTGACCACCGCGCCGACCTTGAAGACCAAGGCACGAAGACGAAGGACGGTGTGCGCTGTGACCGCAACTCTCGAATTACCGGCTGACCCATGGGTCGGTCGGAAGGCTCCTCGCAGGTTGGATCTACTCATCGACGGTGAGTGGGTCTAAGCGCAGTCCGAGCAGACGTTCCAGACGTATGACCCGGCGACTGGTGACCTTCTGGCCGACTGCGCGCAGGCCGACGAGGTAGACATCGACATCGCCGTCCGGGCGGCGCGGCGCGCGTTCGAGAGCGGCCCGTGGTCTCGTATGACGGCGACCGAGAGGGGCCGACTGGTCTGGAAGCTCGGGGACCTGCTGTTCGAGAATCGGGAGGAGTTCGCCGAACTGGAAACCCTGGACAACGGCAAACCGATCAGCGTGACCCGCGCGGTGGACGTGCCGTTAGCTGCGGAGCTGTTCCATTACATGGCCGGGTGGGCGAACAAACTCGAGGGCAACACCATCCCGCTGTCCGTGCCGTACACCCCCGGCGCGATGTACCACGCGTACACCCTGCGGGAGCCCGTCGGAGTTGTCGGGCAGATCGTGCCGTGGAACTTCCCGCTGCTGATGGCCGCGTGGAAGCTGGGCCCGGCACTGGCCGCAGGGAACACAGTGGTGTTCAAGCCGGCCGAGCACACCCCGCTGACCGCACTCCGCCTAGGTGAGCTGATCATGGAGGCCGGGTTCCCGGCCGGAGTGGTCAACGTCGTACCCGGCCCGGGGGCGATCGCCGGAGAGGCCCTGGCCGCGCACCCGGACGTGGACAAGATCGCGTTCACCGGTTCCACCCCGGTCGGGAAGCGGATCATAGCCGCCGCGACCGGCAATCTGAAGAAGGTCACCTTGGAACTGGGGGGCAAATCCCCGAATGTGGTGTTCGCCGATGCCGACTTGGACTTGGCGATTCCCGGGGCGGCGAGCGCGATCTTCTTCAATCAGGGTCAGGTGTGCTCGGCAGGCTCCCGGCTGTATGTCGAGGCACCGGTGTTCGACGAAGTGACCCAGGCCATCGCGGAGAAGGCCCGAACGATGAAGGTCGGTCCGGGAATCGACCCGACCACCGAGATGGGCCCGCTGGTCGCGAAGGAACAGCTCGATCGGGTCTGGGGCTACCTGGAATCCGGGTACGCCCAGGGCGCGCGCGCCTTGACCGGTGGGAGGAAGATCGACGGCCCGGGGCATTTCATCGAACCGACAGTGCTGGTGGACACCACCCCGGACATGAAGGTGGTCCGTGAGGAGATCTTCGGCCCAGTGGTCACCGTGCATCCCTTCAGCAAGGACAGCGATGTGATGCCGGCCGCGAACGCGTCGATCTACGGTTTGGGTTCCGGGATCTGGACGAAGGACCTGAGCAAGGCGCACCGGATGGCCGCGCAGATGCACGCGGGGACGGTCTGGGTGAACTGCTACAACATCTTCGACGCCGCCCTCCCCTTCGGCGGGTACAAGCAGTCGGGGTGGGGCCGCGAAATGGGCCACGAGGTACTCAACGCCTACACCCAGGTCAAGTCCGTCTGCATGAACCTGTCCTGACCCGCGAAGTTTGACATCCCCTGCAGTGCAACCGGTCCCGTCTGGGATTGGCGTCGTGATCGCACCGCAACCACACCGAACAACTTTGGAGCGCCCGTGAAGGCAGCAGTGGTACACGATTTCACCAAGACCCTCAGCGTCGAGGACGTAGCCAAACCGGTCCCCGGCCCGGGTGAAGTCCTCGTCAAGGTTGAAACATCCGGTCTGTGTCACACCGACATCCACGCCGCGCACGGCGATTGGCCGGTCAAGCCCACCCCGCCGTTCATCCCCGGCCATGAAGGGGTTGGCATCGTCGAAGAGGTCGGCCCCGGGGTCGAAACTCCGAAGGTCGGCGACCGAGTGGCGATGCCGTGGCTGGGTTCCGCATGCGGGGTCTGCGAGTTCTGCGTCGACGGCTGGGAAACGTTGTGCGAGAAGCAGGTCAACACCGGGTACGGCAGAGACGGATCCTATGCCGAATACGCCACCGCAAACGCGGCCTACGTCGCGCAGGTCCCCGACACCGTCGACCCGCTCGACGCGTCCGTGCTGACCTGCGCCGGAGTGACGACCTACAAGGCGGTCAAACTGTCCGGGGCCCGTCCTGGCTCGCTGGTCGCGATCTTCGGCATCGGTGGCCTCGGCCACCTCGCGTTGCAGTACGCGAAGATCAGTGGGGCGAGCGTCGTCGCGGTCGACATCACCGACGAAAAGCTCGAGCTGGCAAAGGAACTCGGTGCGGACTACGTGGTCAACGCGCTGATCGAGGACCCGATCGAGGCCATCCAGGCGCTCGGCGGCGCCCACGCGGCCATCTCGGTAGCCGTGGCCCCGAAGGCGTTCGAGCAGGCCTTCAACTCCCTTCGCCGCGGCGGCACCCTGATCTTCGTCGCCCTGCCTGCCGACAACCAGGTCAGCCTGCCGATTTTCGAGACCGTCCTGAAGGGCATCACGGTCCGTGGTTCCATCGTCGGCACCCGCAAGGACCTGGCCGAGGTGTACGCAATCCACGGGCAGGGCCGGACCCGGGTCATTCACGAGACCCGCAAGCTGGATGAAGTGAACGAATGCTTCGAAGAGGTCGAAAAGGGCCATGTGAAGGCCCGCATCGTGTTCGATCTGCGCTGACATGTGAAGGCCCGCATCGTGTTCGATCTGCGCTGATCCGATGGCCCCCTCGTAGCGCCAGGGGGCCATCGACCACCACCACCCCGGGCCGCGCCGCGCCGACGTAGGTTCGCGCCACGTCGTGCGAATCCGCGCCGTGATGCCGGGGCCAACTCAGACCGTCAAAGCCGACGCACACGAAGGCATCGCGGCAGCGGTCGAGCCGGTCGTGACACGACTGGTCGGGCATCTGCGCAGCGGTCGGCACTTCCACACCTCCAGCTGATCGCAACGGCAGTTGAGCCGTACCTGCTACTCGACGTCGCTCAGGTGTGGCGGCTGAGTCACAGGCCGAGAAGAAACGTCACAGGCCGAGAAGAGACCGACCCTCGCGCCGGAACGGGACTGACTACTGCGAGGCTGCCTCCGTGAACGCCGATCCGATGTCCGGGCAATAACGGTTATGAATGCGCCGGCCGGACTGATGGTTGAAGACGTTGGGGTGGCCTTGCTCGACGTGCGTGGCGGGGATCCCTCGGTGGTTTTCGCGGAACTATTCGACACCCACCAGGCGGGTTTGCTTCGATATCTGACCCGACGGGTCGGGGTCGCCGCCGACGATCTCGTCGCAGAGACGTTCGTGGCGGCTCTCGCCGGCCGCGAGTCGTTCGATCCGGAGCGCGGGAGTCCAGGCCCCTGGCTGTACGGGATCGCCACGAATCTGCTGCGCCGTCACCTGCGCGCGGAGCAACGGGGCTTGGCGGCGGCGGAGCGAGCCGTCGCGGGCAGACCTGGATTGTCAGACGGGCCTGCAGACACCGTCGCCGGCGTCGTAGACGCCCAACGACGAGTCGCGATGCTGGCCAATGGAATCGCTGCCCTCAATCCACAGGACCGAGATGTCCTGCTGCTCACGGCATGGGCCGGCCTCGACAGCGTCGAGGTGGCGGCGGCGCTGCAGATCCCCGTCGGCACGGTCCGGTCCCGACTTCACCGGGTCCGGCATCGACTGCGAACCCACGAACAGGACCGTTTGGCGCTGAATCGAGTAGGGCAGGTGGAACTGTGATGGCCGACCCACGACGAACGATCGCGGTGTGGACCAACGACGAGCTGGACGACGCACTGAGCGCGTTGCGCGCCGATGTCGTGGTCGACCCGGCGACCGCCCCGGCGGCACGAGCCCGGTTGCTGACAGCGGCGGCCGCCACATCGACGCTGGACCACCAGCACGACCGCCCATTGCCCGTTGCCACCGTGCACGGCGCTGAACCGGCCCGGCCCCGCAGGAGTCGACGGCGGCGAGACCTGTTGGCGGTCGCCGCGGTGGCCGGGTTGATCGGGGCCGGCCTGTTGGCCCCGACGTTGTGGACCCGCGACAATCGTCCCGCAGTGTCCGCTGACGCCGCCCAGGTGCTCAATCGAGCGGCCTCGGCCATCGGTGCCGGCGCTACACCTGCGGGCCCGGGCCAGGGCCAGTTCAGCTTGGTGGACACGCAAGCATGGTGGGCCGTGTTCGCCGGTCACGACGTGTTTCTCGTTGAGAACAGGATTTCGGTGTGGGTGCCCGCGGATCCGGGTGACCCGTCTCAGCCGTGGCTGTTGGACCGCGCGCCGACCGGCCACACCCGATGGATCAGCGGCGACCGGGACGCCTTCAACGCCGCCGGCGGCGTGGGTGCCGACGGCTATCCGACCATGCACGTCTCGGCGCCGTGCGGCGACTTCTACGGCTCGGACGGATGTGCTCGACCGGGCGGCTGGAGTGACCCGACGCCCGCTTTCCTGGCCGGGCTTCCCCGTGACCCGGCTCTGCTGTACGACCGGCTACGGGCGGACGCGCCGGTCAACGATCGGGGCGACGCCGAACTGCTCGTCTATTCCGCAGACCTGCTTCGCACCGGACTGGTACCCGCAGATCTGCGCGTCGCCCTTTATCAGACGTTGGCCCGGCTGCCTGGATTGGAGATCACCGACTCTGCAGCCAATCTCGACGGCCGGTTGGGAATCGCATTCGGCATGAACGGTGGGGGCGAACGGCAGGACATCATCATCGACCCGGCGACCGGAGCCTTCATCGGTGAACGTCAGGTCCTCACCAGGGACCAGGACGGCGCCCCGGCAGGCAGCACGATCAGCTTCACCTCGGTCACCACCGACGTCGTCGACGCCCTCGGCGCCCGCCCCGGACAGTAGAGCTGACCAAGGAGCCCCGATGGACGTCTCACACATCACCTCGCGAGCCAGATTCCGATTCCGGCCCGGCGGCAGCCGTCATGCCGGTACCGGCGGGTCGCTGACCGTCGGCCGGGTCGAGATCACCTCGCGGGACGGCGTTGTCGTCGCAGCCGCAATCGCCGTCGGCTTGTTCGGAGCGGTCGCCTACTACAGTCAGGTGCTGCGGCCACTTGCCCACACCTATTCCATCTGGCTGCTGCTCGTCGCGGTGATCGCAGCGCGCCAAACCCCACTCCGGGGAGCAGTTCGAGGCGGCGTCGGGCTGCTCGTCAGCGTCCTGGCGTTCTACTACGGGAAGCAGCTCCTGTACGACATCATCTACTCCTCGGCTGGTCTCCCCTACCGGGTCAGCGCCGAAGAACTCCTCCTCTGGGGCCGCCTTGGCCTCGTCGGGGGTGCCGGACTCGGATTCGTCTGTTCTAGGATCGGGCGCCTCGGCTGGCTTGCGGCCGGCAGCAGCGCAGTCATCACCGCCCTGCTGATCGTGGAGGCGTACCAGCGGTACCGCGACTACGGTGATGTCCTACCCGCGGCATGCGCAGTCGTCGCGACAGCGGTCGTCCTCGCCGTCGGCAACCGGACGGGTCGTCAGCTGATCCGAACCGCGTACATGCTCGTCCCGGCGTCGCTGAGCGTGTCACTCATTCTGACCGCACCGGACTGGATACAGACCACACTCCGCTGGTGAGAGTTCCGTGTGTCGGGGCGGTGTCGGTCGGTATCCCGGAGAACGTCGCTCGGACCGCAGCCTGGGTCGTTGCGGGTTACTTCTTCATCGGGATCGGTCTGAACCTGGCCTCCCGGAGCAAGCCTGAACGAATCGTCATGCCCGCCGTCTCCGCGGTGCTGTGCGTCCTGGGCGTCGTCGTCGCCCTCAGCTGACCACCCCGTCACGCCGAGCGGCCTGCGGCACGAAGGGTGGACGGGACTCTGTGCCCGGGACTCTGTGCCTTGGCCGGATCGCGATTCAGCGCTGCGCGCGCCGATCGGCTACCGGCTCAACGCCGCGCGAACCACGGTTCGGTACACCGGCCGGGGGTCCACCGGATCTTCGCGTGCGATGTCGTGCATGATCAGCCCCTCCGAACAGGCCATCAGTGCTGCGGCCCCGGCGACCGGATCGGGCGCGCCCAGGCTCGCGAGGGCCGCGACGACGGTGGCGGCCACGGCATCGCGGCCGCGTGACACCGCCGCCCGCACCTCTGCGTTGTGAGCGGCCTCCATGAAGACGACCAGCCGCGCAGCGGTCTGGACCCGGTCGACCCGGGTGACGTGCGCGAATATTCCGCACATGGCGTCAACCAGATCGGCGGCGGAATCCGGTGTGAAAGCCTGAACCGCCACGGTCTCGCGCTGCACTATGTGGTCGACGACGCCGGTCAGCAGGGCGCTCCGAGTGCGGAAGTAGTTCGAGGTGGATCCCTTGGGCACTCCGGCCCGCTCGTCCACCCGCCCGTGAGTCAACGCACGCAGCCCTTGGGTTCCGACGAGTTCGACGGCGGCGTCGAGGACTCTGGATCGGATCGGGATCAGGATCACAGCAGCACTGTACGCCGACGCACTATAAGCGTAGTGTCACGGACACTACGAACATAGTGCGGTCGACGTCGATGTCGCCGACGGCTCCGTGAGGCAGAGAGGCGTGGTCCACCGTGTCGAACACCCCGCAGCAGTCCCCGGCTGATCGCTATCAGCGGCTACTCGCCCGATTGGAGGCGGCCGCGCCGCTCGACGTTATCGTCGCGGTGATAGAGCCGGTCGCAGCACGACTGATCTCGCGCCCGGCCGTACGCCGGATCTTTCACGGCGACGCCACCGGCATCCCGGTACACGTCATCGCACAAGGCGTGCCTGTCGGATCCTGGTTCATGGCGCAGTACCTGGACCTGTGGGGCGATGCCGGATCTCGGAGGTCAGCGCGGCGCCTGATCGCCTTGGGACTGGCCACCGCGGCGCCGACCGCGATCAGCGGCTGGGCGGAATGGGCGCGGTCCGACCGGGAGAGCCGGCGGGTCGGGCTGGTGCACGCGGCGGCGAACAGCATCGCCATCGTGACCTTCGCCGGATCGTGGACAGCCCGCGCCCGGGGCCGAGACGGCGTCGGCGTGGGTCTAGCCCGCCTGGGCGGGGTCCTCCTCGTCGTCGGCAGATTCCTGGGCGGGCACCTGCGGAGCGGCCGGCACTTCCATCACGGCGAGCCACGAGACTGATCGCAGAGTCGTCCGCCGGCGCGGCGTGTCGCCTATCGGCCGCCGCCCGTCAAGCGAGTCGCCAGATTCCCAGGGACGGCCCCTGACCCGGCACCACGATCGACCCGCCCGCCAGCACCACATCGACATCGCCATACAGTGTTTCGACGTCGCCGAGGGGTGCCAGCGACGCGGGGACGGCGGCGCCGGACCACGGCGACCTGGAGGCTATGACGAGGATCCTTTCCTCGTCGGTCTCCCGGAGGAAGCCCAGGGCGTCGTCGGTTTCGATGACCCAGCGCAGGCCGCCGCGCCGGAGCGCCGCGTGCGCCTGGCGGACGGCGATGAGATCGCGGTACGCGTCCAGGGTCTTGTGGTCCCAGGAGTCGGGCTTGTGCCAGGGCATCGGGCGGCGGGAGTCCTCGCCGTTGGCGCCCTCGAGGCCGAGTTCGTCGCCGGCGAAGATCATCGGGGTGCCGACATAGGTGAACATCAGGCCGGCCGCTATCCGCACCATCTCCTCGGAGCCGGTGACGGTCTTGATGCGGGCGGTGTCGTGTGAGCTGATCAGATTCCAGTGCCGGGCGGCGACCTTCCACGGCACCGCCGCGGCGAACTCGCGCATCGTCGTCGATGACGATCGGCCCGAGCGGCGGGCTATCCGCCAAGGGGTCCCCTGCAGGCTCTCCTCGTACGCTGCCGACTCCAGCCACGACCAGATCGGCCGACCGAACCCGGCGTAGTTCATCGAACCCTGCCAACCGTCGCCACGCAGGTCGGCGGTGAAGTCGTTGGTGTACTCGGCTAACAGCACCGACTCTGGTCGCACCTCGTCCAGGGTGCCTCGGATCAGTTTGGCCACCGCATCTCCGTGGTCGTGAACACCCTGCCGCCCCGTCATGTTGGCGACGTCGATGCGCCAACCGTCCAGATTGAAGGGCTCCCGCAGCCAACGGGAAATCACCGAGTCCTGAGTTCCGAACATCCGCTCGCGCAATTCCGCGGAATCGAGATCGAACTTCGGCAGCGACTGGTGCCCCAGCCAACTGACGTACTCATCGGCGTCATTCACGTAGTAGAAGGCTCGTTCCGGCGCGCCGGGATCACCGAGGGCGGCGCGAAACCAGGGATGATCGTCGCCGGAGTGGTTGGTCGTGAGGTCGCCGACGATCCGGAACCCGCGCTCATGGACGTCGTGGGCCAGTCGCGCCAACGCCTCGTCACCCCCGAGCAGCGGATCGACCGCGGCGAAGGTGGAGGCGTTGTAGCGGTGATTGGATCTGGCGGGGAACACCGGCGTCAGGTACAGCGTGTTGACGCCGAGGTAGTCCAGATGCGTCAGATGCTCTCGGATCCCGTCGAGGTCGCCGCCGAAGTACTGCAGCGGGGTGTCGGGGCCCTGATGGATGACGGTGTCGTCCCAGTCGGCGGCGATCGCCCAGTCCGGTAGGGAAGCCTTCGGACCTGCCGCGGCGAACCGATCGGGAAAGATCTGATACACCACCGCGTCCAGCGCCCAGTCCGGCCCCGGGTCGAAGGTCGTCAGTCGGAAGTCGTGCGAGTCGGAGATGTCCCGGAAATGTTCCCCGCCACCGTTGAGCCACGAATACCCGAGTGCCCCGCGGTCGAGCTGAACCCGGTAGCTCGTGACGGGGTTGTGCATGTCTATCTCGGCAACAAACCATTCCTCGCCGTCGACCACACCGTCGGACTTGGCCTCGACGAATGTCGGCTCGGCATCCCGGACGACCCGGACTCGAACCTCGTTCACCCCGGATCCGGCCGGAACCCGGACCCGAATGGGCACGGTGTCGCCGAGCTGCGGCTTGGCGACCCCCACGTAGAGGTTCGAACCGTCGTGGTGGGCGGCAAGCGCAACCGTGTTGGGGAGACCGGGCACTGCGCCGTAGTTTGCTGCTGTAGTCAGGACAGTCTCCAATTTCGGAACCAGGACATGGTCGACCGCGGACGTCGACCTGGTCGACGTCCGCAGCCGAGCACCACTACCCCATCGGGCTACTACCGGCTGATGGACTGACTCGTGGAGGAGTCGAAGAAGTGCAGGCGTTCGGTGTCGACGACGACCTTGATGTCGTCCCGCGGGCGGACTCGTGAGCGAGGTGCGAAGGACGCCACCCACTTCGTCCGGTCGTGTCCGACCGCGGCCACGTCCGCCTCGCCGGAGTCCTCGGCGAGGATCTTGGTGTCCTCGGTGATCACCTTCGGAACGTCCGTCTCGAAGTGCACGACGATCTCGGAACCGAGCGCCTCGGTGAGAACCACGTGTGCGTCGAGGGTCTCGGCGGCATTCTTCCGGATGTTCGCGTCCTCCATGTCCTCGCTCCGGATTCCGACGATGACCTCACGGCCCACGTAGTCCTTGAGCTTCGGCTTCTCCGCGATCAGCTCCGGCGCCAAGGTCAGCGTCGACGATCCGAGTCGCAACGTCAGATCCTCGCCGTTGCGGCCGAGCGTGCCCATGCCCAGGTTCATCGGAGGCGAGCCGATGAAGCCGGCAACGAAGACGTTCGCAGGGTTGTCGTAGAGGTACTGCGGCGCGCCGACCTGCATCAGCTTGCCCGCTTTCAGCACGACGACCCGGTCGCCCATGGTCATCGCCTCGACCTGGTCGTGCGTCACGTAGAGCGTGGTGACGTTGAGATCCTGCTGGACCTGACCGATCTCCGCGCGCATCTGGACCCGCAGCTTCGCATCGAGGTTGGACAGCGGCTCGTCCATCAAGAACACCTGGGGTTCACGCACGATCGCCCGACCCATGGCCACCCGTTGCCGTTGGCCGCCGGAGAGCTGCTTGGGTTTGCGGTCGAGAAGTGGTGTGAGCTCGAGCATGTCGGCTGCCTTCTTGACCCGCCGCTGGATCTCGGACTTGTCCATCTTGCGGATGTGCAAGCCGTACGCGATGTTGTCGCCGACCGTCATATGCGGATACAGCGCGTACGACTGGAAGACCATGGCGATGTCGCGGTCCTTGGGCGGCAGGGTGTTGACCACCCTGTCCCCGATCTTGAGCGTTCCGGTGCTGATGTCCTCCAGCCCGGCGACCATCCGCAGCGCGGTGGACTTGCCGCAGCCCGAGGGCCCGACCAGGACGATGAACTCACCGTCGGCGATGTCGATACTCAAATCGTGAACGGCGTGGAAGCCGTTCTCGTATTTCTTGTTGATGCGATCCAGAACGACGGATGCCATCTAAGATTCCTTCCCAGCTGTCGATTCAGCAATGTGGCGTACGACCGTGGCGGCGGCGGTCATCCCTTGACTGCTCCTGCGGTGAGGCCGCCGACGATGTACTTCTGCAGGTACTGGAACAACAGCACGATCGGGATCGCCGTGATCACGGCGCCCGCCGTGAACGTGCCGAAGTTCGAGTTCCGCTCGGCCGACACCATGCCGTAAAGGCCGACGGCCAGCGTCTGCGAGTTGGGACTGGTCAGGAAGATGCTGGCCACGATGAACTCGCTCATCGTGCCGATGAACGCCAGCAGCGCGGTGATCGCGAGAATCGGCGCGATCAACGGCATGATGATCCCGAAGAAGATCTGGAAGTGAGTCGCACCGTCGACGGTGGCGGACTCATCCAGGTCTTTCGGGACGGTGTCGAGAAAGCCCTTCATGAGCCAGGTACTGCCGCCGAGGGCGCCGCCCATGCCGAGCAGGATCAGCGCCCACGGGGTGTTGAAGCCGATCGCCGGGTACAGGTCGGTGATCGTCGCGAAGAGGAGGTAAATCGTCACGATGGACAAGAACTGAGGGAACATCTGGATCAGCAGTAGCGCGAGTAGACCACCGCGACGGCCGCGGAAACGGAACCGGGAGAACGCGTACGCGGCACACGCCGAGATGAAGATCGACAAGACCGACGAAAGCGTCGCGATCAGAATGGAGTTGATGAACCACCGCCAGAACGGATAGTTGTTGAACAACTTCTTGAAGTTGTCCAGCCCTGCGTTGGTCGGGATGAGCGAGGAGGAACTGAGCGTTCCGATGGGATTGAACGACGCGGAGATGACGAACATGATCGGGAAGACGGCGAAGAACACGGCCACGAATCCGACAAGGTGCCGCCACCCCACGCGGCGGAACCAGCCTCCTTGGGCGCTACCGAGCGATGCAGCGGGCCCATCGTCGGGTGAGAACGACGATCTGCGATCGGTCACCGCGGTTCCCCTGATGTCAGGCATTAGTTGATCTCCTCCAAAGCCTTGGTCCGCTTGAAGCCGATGAACGAGACCGCACCGACGATGATGAAGATCAGGATCGAGACCGCCGCGGCGTAGCCGTACTGGGTCGGGTTGGTGAACGCCAATCGGTAGGTGTACGTGATGAGTAGATCCGTCGCTCCGATTGTCGGGTTGTCCGCCGGGAACGGTCCGCCGCCGGATATGAAGTAGATCGCCCCGAAGTTGTTGAAGTTGAACGCGAACGTCGCGATGAGCAGCGGCGCAACGGCGACCAGCAGCAGCGGGAACGTGATGGTACGGAAGGCGTAGAACGGTTTCGCCCCGTCCACACCGGCGGCCTCGACGAGATCGGACGGAATGGCCTGCAGGGCGCCGGTGCAGATCAAGAACATGTAGGGGTATCCGGTCCACAGTTGGACCAGGATCACCGCGACTTTGGCGGCCCACGGGTTACCGAACCAGTCGATGTTCAGCCCGAACAGCTTGTTGATCAGCCCGTACTGCGAGTTGAACATGTCGCGCCAGACCAGCATCATCGCGAAGCCCGGCATCGCGTACGGGAGCAGCAAGACCGACCGGTAGATCTTCTTGCCCTTCAGCTTGTCGCTGTTCATGACGAATGCGACAGCCAGGCCGAGCGCGAAGGTCAGACCCATCACCGCGAAGGCGAAGGCGAAGTTCCAGATGATCACCCCGACGAAGTGGCCGACGATGGTCTTGTCGGTGAAAACCCTTGCGAAGTTGGCGAATCCGACGCCGACCTTCCAGCCCTGCGCCAACTCGGACCCGTCAGTGGTGGACCGGAAGGTCCCGCGGTCGGAGTCGGCGTTCCAGACCTGACGGGTTCCACTGTCGGTGATGCAGTCACAGGCGGCGTCATAGGTGCGGGTGGGCGCACCCTCGAATGCCTTACTCACACCTTGGGCGATGATGGCGCCCCGGTCGGTGGGCACCACGAGTGCCTTGATTTCGTCACCCCGGGCGGTGGCCTCACCGAGTTTGAGCACCGTGTAGCCGTTGGCTGAGGTGATCTTGCCGTTCGAGCCGAGGGTCACGTCTGAAGCGGCCAGCGGCGCGAGACCGGAGTCGGTGCCGACGAAGGCCCCACCGGTCGGGTCCGACAGGAGCAGGACCAGCGGACCATCCGTCGAATCACCGGCTACACCGAGGCTCAACTGGTATTCGGTACCGCCCTGCGCCACCTGGACCGAACTGGCGCGGATGGCGGTGATGGCCTCGGCCTTGGTACCCCGGTGGCCGTCGCCGAAGTTCGTGAACGCGGTGGTCATCGTGTAGATGATCGGAATGACCTGGAACGCCAGCAGGAACAGCGTTCCGACCACCAGATACTTCGCCGGGATCGCCCGTGGCGACAGGTAGATGTAGAAGAGGATGAGCGTCACCACGATGACGATGGCGAGGCCGACCCAGTTCTTTTGACTGATCAGCGGAGTCGCTGCGAAGGTGGCGATTCCCGCGACCACACAGAGCAGCAGGATTTTTACCAGGGTTCCCAGCGTGGAGCCGGACCGCGACGACACACTGAACCCCCTCGTGGGCGTCGGGCCCTGGGGTGGTGGACCGCTGGCGACGATCGTCGCGGCGGTAGGTTGCTGAGCCACCTGGCTCTCCTGTCGAGATGAGGGGTGATGTCGGGCCGTCGAAAGGCGGCTGTCGGTCCCCGGGGCCCGCGGGACCGACAGCCACCTGCGACTACTTGTTGATTGCCGCCTGAATCGCGGTCGCTGCCGACGCAATCGTGGACGCGACATCCGAGCCGCCGAGGATGTTCGCCTCGGCGTTACCGAACGGGCCCCAGATCGCGCTCATCTGAGGAATTGCCGGGAGGATGTCGCCGCCGTCAGCGGCTTTCGCCTGGATCGCCAGCATCGGGTCGGTGGCGGAGAGCGCATCGAACGACGTGATGGTGGCCGGCGGCCGCGGGTCGACGTCGTAGAGCGCTTTGGAGACAGCGTCCGTGGAGAAGAAGTTCGTAGCGAACTCCTCCGCCAACGCCTTGTGCTTGCCCTTGCTCGCCACGTACAGCGCCTGCACACCGACGAACGGCTTGGCCGGGCTCATGCCCTCGAAGCCCGGGATCGGCGAGATGTCGAACGGCACACCGGACTTGCGCACCTGGGCGAGGTTCCACGGACCGCTGACCATGAACGCCGACTTCTTGTCGGTGAAGAAGTTCAGCAGGTTGCCGTCCTCGATGGACGTCTTCAGTGCGCCTTCTTTGCCGAGATCGGCGATCTTCTGCATCGCGGTGACTGCGGACGGCTGGCTCAGGCCGAGATCCTTCGGATCGTAATCGCCGGTTGCCGTCTTGCCGAAGAGGTATCCGCCCGCCGATGTGAACAGCGGATACATGTGGTACGGATTGCCGGTGGCGTTCACCGGAAGGGCCATGATCTCGGTGGTTTTGCCTGCGGCCACCAGTGCCTTGCCCTGTGCAACCATGTCCTCGACCGACGTGGGTGCCGTCGGCGCGAGGTCGGTGTTCCGATACAGGAATAAGCTCTCGGTTGCATACGGCACCGCGTAGATCTGCCCGTCGTAGGTGACACCCTGAATCGCGATGGGGCGGAACTTCGCCTTCGTCGCGTCGTCCATCTGGATCGGGTCGACGGCGCCGTTCGCGACCAGGTTTCCGGTGCCATCGTGCGCGCCCAGAATGAGATCTGGTGCCTGGCCCGCCTGCGACGCCGTGATGAACCCATTGCCGATGTCGGCAACTGTCTGCACCGACACGGTGACCCCGTTGTCGGCCTCGAACTGCTTGGCGGCCGCCTGCATGGCGGGTGCCTTGGTGCCGTCGGCCCAGATGACCAGATCTGCATTCGGATCGATGGCGGGCGGGCCCGATTCCGACGTCGGCGCGGGCTCCTCGCCGGCGGACGACGTATCGCCGGTGCCCGACGACTCCGCGGCACTGGGTGCCGTAGACGTTGTCGTGCCTGTACTGGTGGTGGGCGCCGTGCTGCCACCACATGCGGCCACCACAACCGACAAGACGGCCGCACCCGCGGCCACCTGTAACCGTCTGAATTTCACTACTGACTCCTCGACACTGCCGTAGGGATAAGGGCCATGGATGCAGTCGCCCGCGGTCCGGCGGCTCGCGCAGCACCACCGTCAGCTGAATCGATTTAGCTGCACGACTCTGTGCCGTGTCTTGCAGCCGTGATCCTTGGCAAACGATGGCTATGGAGTTGGGAACCGCGCCATACTCCGATGCTAAATCGGACCAGCAAAGGCTGCACCCGCCCCGGAAGGCTGTCAACTCAAAAAATGTTGCGAACGGGTAACAGTGTCGCCGGCTCGACGACCTCGTCGTGCCGCCGCGTCGCGCAGATCGTGAGAAGTGTTGCCGTACTGGTTATTCGCGGGTTTGAGCCTGATCACCGCACCGACCTGCGGCGGTACACGTTCGTCGGCCTGGCAATCATCGAACCACCGCGAGCCCCGCTCGCGGCCTCCCCGCACGGCATCACGGTCCCAGATCCGGAATTCACGCAGGGCACATCGGCCCCAGGTCACCCGCTGCAACCACACATCGACACCATGTAACCAAGCCGGGTTGCGAAAGTCTCGCTAGTCTCCTCGACTTAGATCGATTTAGCACCCGGAGAAGGGAACACTTTGACCGAGTTCTGGACCTTTCCGCATCACGACGGTTCGGAGATTTACGTCTCCGAGCCCTATCCGGCGCTCGGTGACCGGGTCGATGTGCTGCTGCGGATCCCGCTGGCATCTGACGTCACCGATGTGCTCCTACGCACCTACGTCGACGGCGAGCAGTCGCTCGATCTCGTGCAACTGGACCGCGAAGACGGCAGGGACCGGTGGTATCGGGGCGTGGTGACGATGCTCAATCCGGTGGTGAACTACCGGTGGCTACTGAATGGCGGCCCGGCCGGATATCAGTGGCTCAACGGCACCGGCCTTCATCCGCACGATGTCACCGATGCCGCCGACTTCCGCCTCAGCACCCACCCTGGCCCACCTTCCTGGGCGCCCGATGCCGTCCTGTATCAGATTTTTCCCGATCGGTTCGCCAGGTCCGCCGCTGCGGACTCGCGGGAAACACCGGCGTGGGCAGTTCCGCAGGCATGGGACGACCCGGTGGTCGGCCGCGGAGAAGAGACCCCGTATCAGCTCTACGGCGGAGACCTCGATGGGATCATCGACCATTTGGACCACATAGCGTCGCTCGGTGCGAACACCGTTTATCTGACGCCGATCTTCCCCGCCCAATCCAATCATCGTTACGACGCCTCCAGTTTCGATCGGGTGGACCCGATTCTGGGTGGCGACGAGGCATTGGCCCGTCTCACAGACGCAGCCCACGGCAAGGGCCTGCGCGTGATGGGTGATTTCACCACCAACCATTGTGGGGACGCCCACGAATGGTTCCGCACCGCCATCGCAGATGCGTCGTCGCTGGAGGCGGGATTCTTCATGTTCCGCAACCACCCGACGGAATACGTCTCCTGGTTCGATTATGATTCGCTGCCCAAGTTCGACCATCGCAACCCCGAGTTGCGACGCCGGCTCTATGAAGGCCCGGACTCGGTGGTGGCGCGTTGGTTGAAGCCACCCGCTGCGCTGGACGGTTGGCGGATCGACGTCGCCAACATGACGGGCCGGCACGGCACCATCGACCTCAATCACGAAGTGGCCACCGGTGTCCGGCGCACGATGGCCGAAGCGCAACCCGAATCGCTGTTGATCGCGGAGCACAGCCACGACTCGTCCGCGGACCTACTCGGTGACGGCTGGCACGGGGTGATGAACTACGCGGCATTCACCAGACCGCTGTGGCAGTGGCTCAAACCGGCCGCCCCCGTGCGGTTCGAACCCGGTCCATTCACCGTCATTCCCCGGCTGACCGGGGTCGAGGTCGCCGCCACCATGCGGGAGTTCGCCGCAGCCAGCCCGTGGCGGTCGACGGCGACGGCCCTGAACCTGGTGGGGTCGCACGACACCGCCAGAATCATCACCATTCTCGGCGATGTCGAGCTCGTGAAGGTCGCGTTCGGCTTGCTCGGCGCCATGCCGGGCATCCCGATGCTCTATGCGGGAGACGAGATCGGTCAGGAGGGGGAGAACGGCGAAGACGGTCGTCGGCCGTTCCCCTGGCTGCACGAAAGTGACTGGAATTCAACCACTCTCGAGTGGATTCGAGCTGTCTTCCGCGAGCGCGCATCGGTATCGGCCCTGCGCAACGGTGGCCTGCGATGGATCGGGGTGACTGAGGACGCACTCACCTTCCTCCGCGAGTCGGAGACTGAGTCCGTGCTGGTCCACGTCACCCGGGCCGTGAGCGAGCCGCTGCAACTCCCCGCCGGGTACTTCGGTGAACGCCTCGAGGGGTTGACGGGTACAACGGATCTCGCCGCCGAAAATGGCCGGCTCCGACTGCCGGGTGCGGGCCCGGCGTTCAACTGGTGGCGCGTCGGGCGAGCCTGACCCGCGGGTTTCACATCGACGTCGCGATGCGCAATACGTTGGGTTTGAATGAGTTCGAGCCCATCGCGGGTCTGGCGGGTGAGCTTGAGAGGCGGAGTGCTCGGCCTGCAGCGCTGTCACCGCACACTGCCGTCTCGACGGTGGAATCGACGCAGCAACGGCCACCCGATCGCGGCGGCGAACATCAGCACACCGGCGGCGATGATCAGCCCGGGTAGCAGAAAACTCTTCCCTGCGGACCGCCGCTCAGCCGTGTAAGCGGCCGCCTCTTCCTGCGAGCCCTCGAACGCGACTACGGATGTTCCTTTTTGCTCGTCGATCTCCGAGACGACCCATTTTCCGCCTGGATGGCCGCTGAGCGAGAAGTTCAGCCCCGACCCATACTCATTCTCCAAGCTCCAGCTGAGCATGCCCGCAAGGGCGACAACCAAGCCCAGCACTGCAAGTGCCACTCGTTTGACGATGGACATCACACCACCTCAATCCGACTCGTGAAGCCATACACGCGTGGTGTATCAGTATTCCGAACGTGCACAGTGTTCGCGCGGAGATTTCGGTTCGGCCTCGTGAGGGCCGGGACGTCGAGGTCGGTCCGGGGTACGTGGAAGCCCCTACGCGCCTATTTTCTCAGCGAATGCGCTGTCGGCCGAAACCGAGTCGATGGGATCAGTCTTCGTTGCGGCGATCATCGCAAATTCTCAGTGGGGGCAACGTCGCGAAGGGCGGTGTCGAAGCCGGCGACCATTCGGGAGAAGCTGTCGTCCAGGTCTAGCGCGAGCGCAAACCCCCCGGCGGATTCCAGGTCGACGAAGCCGTGCAGCAGCGAGCGCAGCGCTCGGATCGCGTGCACCGCAGCGTCGGAATCGGCGGCGATGCCGTAGCCGCGCAACACCGCTGTCAGGGAATTCAAGACGCCCCTGCTGATCCGGAGGTGATCCTCATCTTCGGCGGCGGGGGCGACGACGCTCGCCGCGTATCGCCCGGGGTGGGTGTGGGCGTAGTCGCGATAGGCCACGGCCAGGTGCGTCAACGCCTCCGGCCCGGCGCGTCCGGCGACCGCGACACCCAGCGCCTCGCCGAGCTCGGTGAGCGCCTGTCTGCTCACCGCCCCGCGCAACGCCGCCAACGAGGCGACGTGCTTGTAGACGCTGGGTTGGCGCACGCCCAACCGGGCGGCTACCGCAGCCAGAGTCAGCTGCGCCCAGCCGTGCTCATCAGCCAGATCCGCGGCGGCTCGGGTCACCACCTGCGAGCTCAGACCCGCTCTAGGCATGACCTGCCGGCCCGGTCACGAAGTCGACGACGGCGGGTCCGGTCAGCTCGGAGAACTCGGGCCCGTCGGCGGGGGGACTGGCGTGCGCGTTCTCCATCGACATGCTCTCTTGCATAGCCCGAACGCTATCAGCTATAGCCTGACGTCTCGCAGCATTCGGGATTCCCCTGCCAGCCACGCTCTTTGACGCGGTCTCAGTTGTCGTGCGAGATCCGACTGGTCGCCACGCGCCTACCGGCACCCGTGGCACGAGACGAAGAGCTGATCAGCGGTCAGGCATCTGCGATGCTTCGATCATGTCCACCCCCAAGGTGTCGCTCCCCGACGACCTCATCCATCAACCGCTCCGAGTCCAGTTCGAAGCGTTCCTCGACCAGCACCGGATGGTACTGACCAGCTGTTTGGACGGGCTGACCGAGGAGCAGGCCCGCCGATCGTTGGTGCCGTCCCGGACGACACTGCTGGGTTTGGTGAAGCACGCGACCTTCGTCGAGAAGGTCTGGTTCGACGAAGCCGTCACGTGCCGATCGCGCACCGAAATCGGCATCCCGGCGACCCCCGACGAGTCGTTCATCCTCGCTGACGGTGACACCGTCAGCACGGTACGCGCCGCCCACCTCGAAGCATGCAGCTCGTCGCGGCGGGCCACTGCCTCACTGGACTTGGACGACCTCGTCCACGGCAATCGACGCGGCCCGCTGCCGCTGCGCTATGTGTATCTCCACGTGCTCCGCGAACTCGCTCAGCACTGCGGGCATGCCGACATCCTTCGCGAGCAAATCCTCGCCGAGTAGTTCCCGCCGGTCAGCCGTCCCACACTCATCCGCCGGGATGGACGGAGTTCGAGGCAAGAATCTCAACGAGGTCCGCTGCGACGACGCCGTCGATTGTCCGACCTCGCCCACCACACCGCCCCGCGCGCTCCAGGACACCGGCGGATTCGTCCGTCGTGCCCACCCCGATTGTGAGGAGCCGCCGCACCCCGGGACCTGGTCGAGTCTCCCTATCGCAACCCGGTTTGTCGGTCTACCGTTTGCAGGCATGTTGCCGAAATCGCGGCCAGGCCGCGCCCTCACCTGCGTTGCCGCCGCCGCCGTTTTCCTGTTCGCCGGCGCCGCATCGGCCGGAGCCGACGTCCCACTGACTCGGGTCAGTACGGATCCGTTCACTAACGCGACGAGTCAGCACGCGACCGAGGAGGAGCCTGACACCTTCGCGCACGGAGCGACGGTGGTGTCGGCGTTTCAGGTCGGCCGTTTCAACAACGGCGGGGCGTCGGACATCGGCTGGGCCACGTCGCTGAACGGCGGCAACACCTGGACCCACGGCTTCTTACCCGGCCTGACCGCGACCTCACCGTCGCCCGACGTCAGGTTCGAACGGGTCAGCGATGCCTCCGTCGCCTACGACGTCAAACACGGCACGTGGTTAATCTCCTCAATCCCCATTACCGCCGGTGGGACCGTCCCCTTCGTCACGGTGAGCCGCTCCAGCGACGGGCTCAATTGGAGCAACCCCGTCGACATCCCACCGCCACCGGTGCGCTCGGTGAACTTGGACAAGAACTGGACCGCTTGCGACAACACCGCGACCAGCCCGTACTACGGCACCTGCTACACCGAGTTCGACAACAACGCCGCCTCCGACCTGGTTTACATGAGCCGCTCCACCGACGGCGGGGCCACCTGGAGTATTCCGATCAGCCCCGCAGGCAAAGTAAAAGGCCTGGGCGGCCAACCGGTCGTGCAACCCAACGGCACCGTCATCGTCCCGATCGAAACCATCAACGGGACGATCGCCGCCTTCCGCTCGACCGACGGCGGAAAGTCCTGGACCAGGACAGTCTCCGTCTCCACGATCCGATTCCACACAGTCGCCGGAAACTTACGCACCAGCCCCCTGCCCAGCGCCGAGATCTCCGCCGACGGCACCGTTTTCGTGGCGTGGGAGGACTGCCGCTTCCGCGCCTCGTGCAGCTCCAACGACATCGTGTTCAGCACCTCGACAAACGGCACCACCTGGTCCGCTGTCGCCCGCGTGCCCATCGACCCGGTCACCAGCGGCGCGGACCACTTCATCCCCGGACTCGCCGTCGACCCCGCCACCGGAGGCCAGGGCACCCACCTCGCGCTGACCTACTATTTCTATCCGGTGGCGGCCTGCGGCAGCTCATGCGCACTCACGGTCGGCTACGTCTCCTCCCCCGACGCCGGAGCGCATTGGAGCGCGCCCACCCAACTCGCCGGGCCCATGTCACTCGCCGACATCGCCCAGACCACCCAGGGCGCGATGGTCGGCGACTACATCTCCACCTCTTTCTCCGGCTCCACCGCGACCACGGTGTTCGCCGTCGGGCGCCCCCACACCGGTTCGGCCTACGACGAGGCGATGTACGCACCGGCGACCCCGCTCACGGTGGCCACCCCCGCGCAGGCGACGGCAACCTCCACCACCAGCGGCGCGAACCACGGACAAGGCCACGGCGTCGCCATCCAAAACGTCCGCCGAGACTGACCCCTCCGCTCCTCGGCGTCATCCGGTTCGTCGATTGATGATGACTATGCGCACCGTGTCGGAGGGGGCGTCAGGATTCTGATCACTCAATCCAAATGCAGGAGGTGAGACCCATGTATGCAGTATCCGTAATGGGTGCTCTCCCGCCTGACAGGGTCGTGCGACTGAGGTAGTCGCCGCTGGGAGCGCCCGATGGGCATTCCCGCGAAAGGCGCCACCCCATGAACACATCTCCCCCGACTGATCGCGTCAGCTCGACGGCCACCCCACGGTGGCGTCGCGGTGACGCGATCGTGCACGGGAACTGGCCGATGGCCGACCCGCAGGTAGACCCCGGCCGCCGGGCGAGCGACCCGAACAAACGAGCCTTGGTTCTCGCCGGCGCCGGAGCGGCAGGCAATGCGTGGGAGCTCGGTCTCATCGCAGGCCTGTCTGATGCCGGGATGGATGTCACCGAAGCCGATCTCATCATCGGGACGTCGGCCGGATCGACTGTGGCCGCCCAGATCACCAGCGGCATCCGACCGACCGAGCTGTACGCGGCCATTCTCGACGAGGTGCCTCGGCCGCAGGCCGGCGACGCCAGATCGGTCAGCGGACGGGCTCCAAATTTCTTGACGCCGGCCTACCTGGAGTGGTCTAACGGAATCATCGGTTCTGCGCGGGATGCGTCCGACATGCGCCGCAGGATGGGCGCAGCGGCGCTCGAAATCGATGCTCGCGAGGGTTCCAACCAGGCGCGGTGGCGCGACATCGTCGCGGCCCGGCTTCCCAGCCGGCGCTGGCCGCAGCAGCCCGTGCTCATCCCGGCTGTCGATGCGTACACCGGGGACCCGGTGGTGTTCGACCGCCACAGCGGAATCGATTTGGTGGACGCCGTCGCCGCGAGCACCAGCAACGGCTTCGGGGGTTCCCACCGCATTGGCGCACACCGGTTCATCAACGGCGGCTATCGACGCAGCGAGAACGCCGACCTGGCCGCCGGATACGGGCGAGTGCTGATCCTGTCACCGTTCGGCGGCAGGACGCGGATGCCCCTGGAGTGGGGCATGGATCTCGCAACCCAAGTCGACGAGCTACGCGCAAGGGGCAGCCGGGTTGAGACCGTCTTTCCAGATGCAGGCGCGGGCGACGTGTTCAACGCCAACGCATCGGATCCGTCAACGCGCCCACAGGCCGCACGAGGAGGCTACGGCCAAGGCCGAGCCCTCGCGGAGCTGCTCGCCGAGTTCTGGCACTGATCACCCTCCGGTCCAGGACGTCCAACTCACCGGCTCGAGGAGAATCACCGGGCCTGCGGGCCGACGCGAGCGGTACTGCTGGTATTTCTCCGCGAGCGCGTTGATGGCCGCGGATCCGGCGGCATCGGTCGCGTCCACGACGCGGGCGCGCGCGTCGAGCCGGATCCACCACAGCTGCGACCAGTCCTCCGCGTAGTGGTCGACCAGCACGGAAACCCGCGGATCGTCCGCGACATTGCGCAGCCGGCGCAGATTCGACGTCGTCTTGGGCTTGTGGTCGACGGCCGTACACACCACGCCCTGCACCATCGCGAACACGATCGCGACGATGTGCGGACCGGTGGGGCCGGTCGTCGCCAGGCGGGCCACCCGTGCGGTCGCAAACGCCTCGATCATGGCCTCATCCGTCATGAGCTGACGGTCCCACATGAATCGGTCGCACCTGAATCGGTCGCACATGAATCGGCCGCACATGAAACTGGATGGCGGTTGATCGAACCGGATCACGGTCGCGATGCAGCCGCGGCCTTTCGATCACCCGCACAATGTCAGCGCTGTCACACTGAGACGGTGACGAGCCCGCTGCCGCGTCCGCTCAGCAGCTTCGTCGGGCGGCAGGACCTGCTGGCCCGAGCAGCCGCGCTGCTCGCGCGAGACCGGTTGCTGACCCTGACCGGGCCGGGGGGCAGCGGCAAGACGAGGGTCGCCATCGAACTGGCGGGCCAGGTCCGCGCCCACTTTCCCGACGGCGTCACCTTCGTCGCACTCGCCGACATCCGCGACGCCGCTCTGGTTCCGTCGGCGATCGCGCAGGGACTGGGGCTGCAGGACTCCCGCGGCCGCCCGCTGGTTCAGCACCTCCGCGCGTACCTGGCGGAACGAACGGTGCTACTCGTGCTGGACAACTTCGAGCAGGTGATGGGCGCGGCCACCGCGGTCACCGACCTCCTCACGGTGCCGACCGGCTCCCGAATCGTGGTGACCAGCCGCGGGCGGTTGCACGTGAGCGGCGAGCAGGAACTTCCAGTTCCACCGCTGCCCGTACCTGAATACGCCGGTCGGGCGTCGCCGACGTCACTGGAGGGGTGCGAGTCGACGGCGCTGTTCCTCGCCCGTGCCCGCGCCGTCGTCCCCACCTTCGCGCCGGAGGGGGCGGAGGCGACAGCCGTTGCCGGGATCGCTCGGCGCCTCGACGGCCTGCCGCTGGCCATCGAACTCGCAGCCGCTCGCACGAAGCTGTTGCCGCCGAGTGTGTTGCTGGAACGACTGGATCGATCGCTGAGTCTGCTGGTGGGTGGCAACCGCGACCTGCCGGATCGGCAGCAGACCCTGCGCCGCACCGTCGGGTGGAGTCATGACCTGCTGAGCGAGGACGCGCAACGACTGTTCGCCGCGCTTGCCGTTTTCCGTGGTGACGCCGGCCTGGACGATGTGGAGGCGGTGTGTGGGGACACCGTCCGGCTCGGAACGTCAGTGCTCGACGCCATCGACGAACTGCTCGACCAGAGTCTGCTGCACCGCTCCGAGCGTGCACCGCAACCGCGGTACGCGATGCTGGAGACGGTCCGTGCGTTCGCCGACGAGAAGCTTTCGGTCTCAACCGATTTCGCTCCCATTCACCAAGCACACGCAGATCGGTTCGCCCAGCTCACCGGGTGCCTTCAGCGACCTCCGGTCTGGCCAGACGGCGACCTCCTGGTCCGGCTCGATGCGGACTTCGACAATGTGCGTGCCGCGCTGGATTGGCTCCAGAACCGAGATCCGATGCGGGCCATGCTGATGGCCGCACAACTGACCACATACTGGTCGCTCCGAGGCCATTTCGGCGAAGGGCGGCAGCGACTGGGGGACCTGCTTTCTCGATGCAGCGGGCCCAGCCGTGAACGCATTGCCGGGCTGAATGCGGCGGGTTGGCTGGCGGTCGACCAGGGCGATCTCGGACTGTCCAGCTCGCTGCTGACCGAGAGCCTGGAGCTCTCCCGCGCGATCGGCGATCGCGTGGGTGAGGGAACCGCTTTGGTGAACAGGGGTCGCGCACGGCTGGGTGGCCAGGACATCGAGGCCGGCGGCGCCGACGTCGCCGGCGCACTTGCCGTGTTCACGGAGGTCCGGGACGGCGTCGGGGTCGCCGTCGCGTTGATGTTCAGCGGCTTGGCTCCGCTGTTCACCGGTCAGGTCGAGTCGGCCTGTTCGATCTTCGCCCGCTGCGTCGGACACTGCGAGCAGCTCGGATTGCGCGCATTGCGTGCCAGGGCTCAGCAGTTGCTCGGAGTCGCCAGGCTGCTGGCAGGCGACGCCGAGGGCGCGAGAGCAGCACTGCAGGAAGGGGTCCCGGTTGTCGTCGCCTTCGGTGATCGTTTCGGTATCGTCGTCGGGATCGGCGCACTGACGAAATTGGCAGCGGCCACCGACCGGCCCCGGCTGGCGTTGCGTCTGGTCGGCGTCCTCGATGAGTTCGCCGAGGTCAACCAGGTGGTGCCACCCCAGCCATTACGGGAGCTCACCGACCGATTCCTGACAACCGCGCGGGCCGCGGCCGGGGACCTGGTCGGCAGCCTGCGGGCGGAGGGCCGGCGGCTGGACCTTGGCGAGGCGGTGGCAGAGGCACTGACCGAAGGCAAGGAGGAACCGTGGCGCTCCGGGCTCGGCCCCGCGCTGACTGCGCGTGAGGTGGAGGTGGCACGCCTGGTGGCCGGTGGATTGACCAACCGCGAGGTCGCCGCCCGGCTGTTCTTGTCCGTGCGCACCGTGGAAGTCCACGTCGATCACGTCCTGACCAAGCTGGGCTTCCACAGCCGCGGCCAACTCTCCGCCTGGGCGCACGAACAGGGGCTGCTACCGCGAAATACGTAGCGACTACGTAGTTCTGCGGACGACCTGGCGCTGCCCGGCCGGCACCGTCGCGGGCATGGTCATCAACGGCGCAAGCACTGACTGCGATGTACTGGTCGTCGGCGCCGGACCGACTGGTCTGACCCTGGCGGCGCAGTTGCTCGCCCGCGGAGTTCGCACCCGGGTGATCGACAAGGACCCCGGAACACCGCGACTGAGTCGGGCGATCGGCATCACCCCGCGCACGCTGGAGACCCTGGACATGATGGGAATCGTCGATCGCTTCCTGGACGAGGGCCACCGTACCCGCGGCGTACGGCTTTACGCCGGGGACCGGCAGGTGCTCGGAATCGACATGGCGTATAGCGGATCGATATTCCGTTTTGCCCTGCATCTACCGCAGCACCGCACCGAGGCACTGCTGCGGGAGCGACTCGCGGAGCTGGGCGGTGCCGTCGAGAATGGCGTGGAACTGCTGGACTTCAGCGCCGCACCTGACTTGGTCGGCGTTCGGACCCGCGATCTGGCGGGGCGGGAGCATCGCATCACCGCTGGATTCGTCGTCGGCTGCGACGGTGCCCACAGCCGGGTCCGACATCAGATCGACGCCCCGTTCACCGGACAGCCCTACTCGTGGGACTGGCTGTTGGCCGACACGCACCTGGACTGGTCGGGCCGCGGAGACCTGGTGCACATTTACTCCCGGCCTGACGGATTCCCCTTGTTGTGCGTGCCCATCACACCGGACTTGTGGCGAATTTCGCTGCCCACGCCGGGCGACCGGGCGGGGGTGGCACCCTCCTTGGCGGAGATCCAGGCGCTCGTCGAAGAACGCGGCCCCGGGTCGATGAGGGTGCACGATCCGGAGACGCTGACCACGCTTCGCTGCCAGATCCGCTCGACCCGGGTGTACCGCCGGGAGCGGGTGTTCCTGGCCGGCGACGCCGCGCACATCCACTCGCCGATGGGCGGGCAGGGCATGAACACCGGGATGATGGACGCGACGAATCTCGCCTGGAAGCTGGCCCTCGTCGTATCCGGGCGCGCGTCCGACGCCCTGCTGGACAGTTACGGAACCGAGCGGGCGCGGGCGGCGGCGCAGGTGCTCGGTCTCAGCCAACGGCTGGTGTCGTTCGCCACTCGTCCACGAACGGGGATGGTGGGGTTTCGGGAGGCGGCACTGCCTGTGCTCCGACTGCCGTCCGTGCAGCGACGGCTGGCAGGCGACATGGCGCAGACCCGCTTCGCCTATCAGGACGGACCGCTGACCCGTCCGGCTCGGGTTCGGGGACTGCCGCGACCGGGCACGCGGATCGAGAACACCAGCGTGGACGGTGGCGATGGAACGAGCCGCGCGCTTCGCTCGGCCCTTTGCCGGGGGCGGCACATTCTGTTGGTGTCCGGTGAGCCGCCCGCCGGGTTGGCCGCCCATCGCGCCCTAGTCGAGATCGTTCCCGCTTCGCTGAGACGGCGGCGAGCGTGGGTGCTGGTGCGTCCGGACGGTTACGTCGCCGCCGTCGGCCGCGGCCCGGACAACACCGCAGTGCTCGGTTACCTGCGCAGCCTCAAGTGGGACGACGTTCCGCTTCGGTGAATCGGATGAGTCGCTCGGCAGACCAAACCGTCCTTCAAGGGTTCACGCGATGCCAGCACCAGGTATCTGGTGGGTGTTCCTTGCTCCTCACACAGGGGTTGAGGAACGCGGAACGCTCGTCTAGTCGCGGGCGTCGGAGCGTTCCGTGTTCCGCCGGAACGTTCCGGGAGCGCCCGACCTATAGCAGTGTCCCTCACACGGGTTTGCGGTCTCTATGCGACCAGAAACACCTGCAAGCGACACACCAGCGTGTCATCTGCTACCGTTTTAGGCAACAGTGCGACAAGAGACGGTAGTGAATGACACATGCGAACCTTGCCGTCGTCGCTCGCGCCGGTTGTGACCGAGTTGGAACTGACCCGCCCCGCGGTCGTCACCAAAGCCATGATCGCCGAGATCGCCGCGTCGACCGGCAGCGGCCTCGCTACCGACGAGATCATCCACCGCTTGCAGAGGCGCGGCTGGCTCCTGAGCCTGCGAGTCCGAGGAGCCTGGGAGTTCGCGCCCGCTGACCGTGCCGGACCGATCTCGGGTGGCGACCCGTTCATCGAGGTCCGCGCACTGCAAGCGGTACGGCCCCACATCCGCATCGGCGTGGCCATGGAGTCCGCTGCCTTCCTCCGCGGCCTGGCCTCTCGGCAACCCAACCAAGAAGTCATCGCCGTCGATGACAGCGCGGGTGGCTCTCTGGACGCCCTCAGGGAGTTCCGCCGGGTGACTATCGAACTACCCGGCGACGCGTACACCACTTTGTCCGGGCTTCAGGTCCAGACACCCGCCGCCATCCTGGTCACCATCGCCACTAGGCCGAACTCGTTCCGTGACTGGCCGGGTCTGTCCGAATGGCTGCAGGCTGCTGCTGCCGCTGCTGCCGCCGGCGACACCCTCCTGAAATACCTTGCTGGCCGGCCAGCCGCCGCCTGGGCACGGACCGCGTACCTGCTACACCGTGGCGGCAACGACGCGGCCGCAGAGCTGGTGATGGCTTCGCAGCCGGGCGGCACAGGGCCGTACTATCTCGGCCCCAGACGTGGCGGGAACCGCGATGCGAAAACCCAGGTGATCGACTCCGTCATCGACCGGTACGCCGACGCCGGGCAGGGCGCCTCGTGACCCTCACCCGCGGATATCTGGGCCGGCACTTTCAAGGTAAGAAGGGCGGGTTCCACCCGGCGATGCTCGACGTCGCCCAGGATCACCTTCTCGCATACCTACACGCCCAGGGGCTGTTCGATCTCGGACTTGTGTTCAAAGGCGGCACCAGCCTGCGGAAAATGCGCGCCGGAGCGGCCGGACGGTTCTCGACGGATCTGGACTTCTGCGTAACCGACGTTGCGGTGCGCAGCCTGGTCATGGATGTCGTCGACGGCCTTGAAGTACCGCCCTTCACGTTCACGCTCACCGACCGCGACGACGACACCGGCCGGGCGGCACTACACGTCACCGGCCCCTTCGGCCCCCAACCCGCCGACACCGGCCGTACCGCCGTGCAGATCCCGAGCAAGGTTGAGATGTCCCCCAAACCGCCGTGGCTGCCACCACAGAACCTGCCCTTCCTCCCGCTGCCGGTCCACTCGTCCTACGACTTGCCCGAAGGTCTGCCCGCACTGCCAGTGGTCCGCGCCGAGGAAGCCATCAGCGAGAAACTGGCCCGCTACGCCCGCGTCGGTCTCGCCCGCGACCTGTACGACCTCGTGTGGTACGGCAACCAGGGAGCCATAGACGAACCATTCATCCGACGTCTGTGGCTGCTGAAGGTGTACCAGGACGTCGTCATCGATGACCGATGGAGCCGAACGTTCGAACCGTCCGCCATCCTCGAACCCCGCGATGAGAAGGACATCGACCACGAAAGCATCGGCTTTCTCACCTCACCGGTGAACATCCCCAAGTGGGAACAGCAGTTTCGGCAGCGCTATGTGTTCCTTGCCGACCTTGACGAAAACGACCGGAAATGGGCCGCCACCAACGCAGGCGACCAATACGAGTT